>NZ_CP020562.1:0-1386154 GCF_002082565.1 Halomonas sp. GT | reverse complement strand
CACTATCAGCAAGTGTAGGCAAATGGTACTCAAGCCTTTTAAATGACCCCGCTGCCTGCGGCCCAGATATTATCGCAGCCATCGCTGGCCGCGGGTGGCTATTGTTAGAAGACGCTGAACGTTTACCGTTGCTTTTACAGCGTTTAGCAGAAGACAAACGCACTAACTTTAATGCAGTAGTACGTGACCTTGCACTGATTCCCAGGCTCCGCCTATTGGTTATGCTGACACTACGCGACGCATCGCCAGATTCTGCGATTCAGCTAAGGCTAAATGCGTTGATTAACCAAGCTAGAAGCTAGCTATTCATTCATGAGACGCTAAAACGACTCATTTCTTGATGACAAACCTTCATTTGCCAGGAGTATGCCGTGAAGGAATTACCCTATCAGGCCAAAGCAGTCATCGGCCGCCGTGAAATGGTGACGTTACCTGAGTTAGGGCTTCACCTTTGCTGCAAAGCCGATACTGGCGCGCGCACCTCTGCTTTGCATGCCGAAGAGATTGAGACTCATGAAGATGAGGATGGGCAGCTGTGGGTAAGTTTTATTACCCATAGCGGTGGCCCGCAAACGCCTGCTCACCGCTACCAGCTCCACTTGCACGACAGGCGGCGCGTTACCAGTTCTAATGGGCACAGCGAGTGGCGTTATGTGATTCGCACCCCGATGCAATTGGGTGAACTAAATTTTCCGGTTGAACTAACCCTGACTGACCGTAGCAATATGCGCCATCCCATGCTGCTTGGGCGCCGCGCTATGCGACGCTTGCTTATAGCCCCTGGGGCTGCATTTTTGCACGGCGAGCCTTAAACTAACTTATTAGCCACATCTTTTGGCCCCGGAGCCCTGCATGCATATTGCCCTGCTTTCGCGCAATCGCAATCTATATTCTACTCGCCGCCTTATTGAGGCCGCCGAGCAGCGTGGGCACACCGCTCGCGTGGTAGACACGTTGCGCTGCTATATGAGCATCGCCTCCCACCATCCGTCGATTCATTATAAAGGCGCTGAAATCGAGCCCTTTGATGCCGTCATTCCTCGTATAGGGGCATCGGTCACGTTTTATGGCTGCGCCGTACTGCGTCAATTTGAAATGATGGGCACCTACGTTATAAACGACTCTGTTGCCATCACTCGTTCGCGGGATAAATTGCGCTCGCTACAACTTCTCTCAAGGAAGGGGCTGGGCTTGCCCATCACAGGTTTTGCCCATTCTCCTGATGATATTCCTGACCTAATTACCATGGTCAAAGGTGCACCGTTGGTCATCAAGCTGCTGGAAGGGACGCAAGGTATCGGAGTTGTACTTGCTGAAACTAATCAAGCAGCTGAGTCGGTTATTCAAGCGTTTATGGGCATGAAGACCAATATCATGGTGCAGGAGTACATTAAAGAAGCTCGTGGTGCCGATATTCGCTGTCTAGTGATTGGCGATAAAGTGGTTGCTTCGATGAAGCGTCAGGCAGCCGAGGGTGAGTTCCGTTCAAACCTGCACCGAGGCGGCACCGCCAGCGTCATCCGCATTACACCGGAAGAGCGCTCAACCGCCATTCGAGCGGCAAAAGCCATGGGGCTGCGCGTTGCAGGTGTCGACTTACTGCGCTCTAACCATGGGCCGGTGATTATGGAGGTTAACTCATCACCTGGATTACAAGGTATTGAGAATGCAACAGGTAAAGATATTGCTGGCATGATCATCGAACACATCGAAAAAAATGCCATGCCGGTGCGTAAAGCGCCACCCAAGCCTAAAGGCTAAGGCTGGATGCAAAAATAATCCGCATTAGGGGTGGCAAATTATCGCTGCCACCCCCACAATCTGCGTCACCGAAGGAGGTAGACGCTCATGTTTCTCGATAATCGCCAAGTGGCGATGGACAGCGTGCTGGAAGCGCTGGCCGACAGCATTGATTATTTCCAGGATAATATTGAACGCCTGCGACCTACGCTGCGTGACGCGCTGAAACCGCACTACACAGAGCGGTTAAAGCAGATGCGTAAACTACAGGAGCTTGCCCGTGCGCACTTAAAAATGCTTCCCAGGGATGCCGATGTAGAGCGTGATGACTTTTTATGGCTATGGAGCCGTCTAAAAAGTTTTGTGGGTAACGATAGTCAGGTATTAATCAATGAGCTGCTGGAACAAGAGCGTGTACTGATGCAGGCCCTTTCAACGCTATTCACTCATCCCCTGCCCGACCCCATTGAGCCTGTGGTTGAAGAGTGCATGCAAGGTTGCCGTAAACTAATACGCGAATTGTATAGCTTACAAAAGCGCAAAACGCATCGCTAACCTATTGATCACTCCTATTGGGCACCCAACGCTTGCTCATGGGGCGCTTGTGCCAATCTCTCAGTTGCGTGTTCAAGGTCAACCAGGAAGCGATACACTTCGCCGACGTTGCTACTAGCTTTTAATTCGATAGGTTCTGGAGAGCCTAGAAAGTGAGGCTCTCTTCCCCAGATGTATAGATCTCCTACTGTAGCAACCCGCGCCACCCATTCGCGAATTTTCAACCGCCACTCCCCAGCAACAGACTCCTCTTCGGCTACACAGCCGGTTACCTCCATCCCTAATGCACGACCAATAAAAACTGCCCGGGGAAGGTGCCAACTCTGTGTAACCAGCAACGCCTTATCTAACTGAAAGACGTCCCTAGCTCGCGCAAGCGTGTCATAGGTGCTGAAACCAGCAAAATCCATGGTGAGCTGATCCGCTGGCACTCCGCGACGATAAAGGTCACGCCACATGGCGCGAGGCTCGTTATAGGCTTGAGTACGATTATCCCCAGAGATCAATAAATGACTGACCCGCTGGTCGGCAATTAAACGCGCAGAGGTTCGCATACGGGCGTGAAAGTGAGGGTTTCGAAAGCCGCTACGTGTCCAATTAGAGGTACCAAACACGATCGCCACATCGGCTGGGCGACACTCTGCAAAATTTTTATCAATATAGCGTGCCGTACTGGCAACCACCCAAAAATTACCAACTATAAACAGCGATGTCGCCAGCAGCATAAGTGCTCCTAGCGACATCAAAAAACGTTTTATGTAACGTAATAGCAGGCTGTGCATCCAGCTCCCCACCAGGGGTTAAAACATGCCGAGCTCAAGCTTGGCTTCGTCGCTCATCATGTCACGGCTCCAGGGCGGGCTGAAGACTATTTCAGTATGTACCTTATTAATCTGAGGTGCGCCTAGGATTTTATTCCGCGCATCAGCCGCAATGACATCGCCCATTCCACAGCCTGGTGCGGTAAGCGTCATGCGAATAGTCACCATCCGCTCACCACTTATCAAGCGCTCAAGACGACAACCATAGACCAACCCTAGATCAACAATATTAACCGGTATTTCGGGGTCGAAGCAGGTACGCAACTGATCCCAAACAAACTGTTCAATTTCTTCATCGCTGGCACTTTCCGGCAGTGTTGGACGCGGCAAGGGCTCGAGTCCTAACGCATCTAAATTACGCCCTTCAATAAGATAAAGCCGTCCTTCAAAGCCAACACTTACCGAGCTTCCCTTCGCTTGCATCACGCTGACAACACAATCTTCGGCCAGTGTCTCCGTTTTTCCAAACGGAATAGCAATGGCGTCAACATCACGTTGAAGCGGCAGTTTTTGACCACGTTCAAGGCTGGCCACTTGCTCAATATCCATAACGGTCCTTAAATGACGGCCTTTAACGTACCATTCCAATCACACGGTTAAGTGCCGCAATGAACGTATCTATCTCTTGAAGCGTATTATACGCCGCAAATGATGCACGACACGTGGCATCTACGCCAAAGTGGTGTAGTAATGGTTGTGCGCAATGATGTCCGGTCCGAATAGCGACGCCTAGCTGATCAATCAGCAGCCCAATGTCCTGAGAATGAGCACCTTCAACCACGAACGAAAGCACCCCAGCTTTATGCGGCGCTGTGCCGAGAATGCGTAGGCCATCTATCTGGCTCACCGCTTCAGTGGCATGTTCCAGCAATACGGCTTCCCAAGCACCTATCGACTCCACGCCAACGCCTTCTAACCACTCAATAGCGCGCCCCAAAGCAATCACCTCCGCAATGGCGGGAGTGCCAGCCTCGAATTTATGCGGAAGTTCCGCAAAGGTGGTACCGACGTCAAAAGAGACCGTTTTAATCATTTCACCACCACCCTGCCAAGGCGGCATTGCTTCCAATAAGTCCTGCTTACCGTACAGCACGCCAACCCCAGTAGGGCCATACACTTTATGCCCAGAGAATGCATAAAAATCTGCATTAATCTCCTGAACATCAACCTGCTGGTGCGGTGTTGCCTGGGCGCCATCCACCAGAATAAGCGCACCGTGCTGATGGGCAAGCGCTGCCATCTCTTTTACTGGGTTAATGGTGCCCAGCGCATTCGAGACATGATTAACCGCCACCAGTTTAGTGCGCTCACTGAGCAGCGCGCGATACGCCGCCATGTCTAGCGACCCATTAGCTTCTACGGGAATAACCTTGATAGTAAAGCCGACTTCAGCGGCTAACAGCTGCCAAGGTACAATATTGGAGTGATGCTCCAACATTGAAATTAGCACTTCATCGCCCGCTGCAAGTTGGGAACGCCCCCAACTTTGAACTACCAGATTAATTGCTTCAGTCGTGCCCCGCGTAAAGATAATTTGGCGTGCATCTTCCGCATTGAGAAACGCCTTGACGCGATGTCGTGTGGCTTCAAACGCGGCTGTCGCCTCATCCGACAACGTGTGCAGCCCCCGGTGGATATTAGCGTTATAGCGCGAGTAATAGTCGCTGAATACGTCAATAACCTGCTGGGGAGTTTGGCTTGTCGCGGCATTATCTAGATATACCAACGGCTTTCCGTGCACTTCCCGTTTTAGTATCGGGAAGTCGTTGCGAAGCGCCTCAACATCAAACGCTGCAGGGGCGAGCACGGAGGGTTTCTCAATCACGCTATGGGGCATCGATGACTCCTTGGCTAGTCGTTGAGTGCGTTAGTCGTTGAGTGCGGCCGCTGCTTCTACCAATCCAGCGAGGTTGAAGCGTTCCGGCAGCTTGCCCGCTACTGCCAACTCTACCCGCTCAGCAATCACATCTAACGCGACCTGCTCAAGCACCTCGCCAGCAAATGCAAGCGTTAACAAGCCTCGCGCTGTCGCCTTGTCAATACCGCGGGTACGTAATGCATAGATCGCGTCTTCATCCAACTGCCCCGTGGTAGTGCCATGAGAACACTTCACGTCATCAGCATAAATTTCGAGCTCAGGCTTGGCATCGATATGTGCACGATCTGAAAGCAATAAGTTTTGGTTACTTTGGAAACCTTCGATCTTCTGGCTATCGCGCTTAACGAAAACTTTACCGTTAAAGACACCATGAGCGCGGTCATCCAAAATGCCTTTATAGTTCTCGTTCGAGAACGTGAGGGGCGCATTGTGATTAACCTTGGTGTGGTTATCCACGTGCTGGCGACCCTGACCAAAGAACAGGCCATAGAAGTTGGTTTCTGCGCCTTGGCCGTTTAAATCACTAATAAGGTCGTTGCGCACTAGCGCACCGCCCAAATTCAGATTGTAGGAGCTGTAGCGGCTGTCCCGGCTCTGTTCAACATGAATACTGGCGACATGCAGATCACCCAAGGGCGCCTCTTGCAATTTGTAGTGATTCAGAATCGCACCGCGATCAAGCATCAGTTCTGCAACCACGTTGGTGAAGTTGGCCGCATCGGCCTCACCGATGTAGTGCTCAATTAACGTAGCTTCACTACGCCCTGCTGCTTCAACCAAAATGCGCGGATGACTCATTACTGGCGCACCCGCACGGGACAGAAACTGAAGCAGGATGGGTTTTTCCACAACGGTACCCGGTGCAATGCGCACCACAGCACCCTCTTCCATAAACGCTGTGTTCAGCGCTGCGAACGGGGAAAAATCTACTCCCGTTAAGCGACCTAGCGGCCCACCAACGGCTTCGTGGTTATCGCTCAGCGCTTTAGAAAGCGGCATTACCTGAACGCTATCTGGCAGTGCTTCTAAGTCTGACAGCGCAGCTGAGAAAATACCGTCCACAAAGGTCAGTCGGTACGCATCCAACGGCAGCGTAAGCGCGGCTGCTTGGACCTTGGAAAAGTCTGCATTCTCTGCCAGCGAAAAGTTTCCCTGAGCAATCGTGCGTACGTCAGTGTATTTCCACTCTTCATCGCGGCGAGTAGGAAACCCCATGGCTTCAAAACGGGCAGCTCCCGCTTGGCGGCGAGCCGCGATCCAGGTTGGCTCAACTCCTCGCTGTTGGCTACGCGCTTTCAGCGTGTCCAAAAACGTTTGCGTATCGCTCATGCCGCAGACTCCTCAATACCTTCATAGCCGTTGGCTTCCAGCTCTTTAGCAAGCTCAGCGTCGCCGCTCTTCACAATACGACCGTCGACTAAGACGTGCACTTTATCCGGCACGATATAGTCAAGCAGACGCTGATAGTGAGTGACCAGCAGAATGGCTCGCTCTTCAGCCCGCAGACTGTTAACGCCATCGGCAACGACTTTCATCGCGTCGATATCGAGACCAGAGTCAATTTCATCAAGCATGGCCAGCTTTGGTTGGAGCACCAGCATCTGAAGAATTTCGTTGCGTTTTTTCTCACCGCCAGAGAAACCTTCATTGACGGCACGCTGCAGGAAACTGGCATCCATCTTCATAAAGCCCAGCTTCTCTTTCACGAGCTTCATAAACTCAGGAGCGGGCATTTCTGCTTCACCACGTGCGACACGCTGAGCATTAAGCGCAGACTTAAGCAGGTAGATGTTTTTTACCCCTGGAATTTCCACTGGGTACTGAAAACCTAGTAGCAAGCCAGCTTGAGCGCGCTCTTCGATTTCCATTTCCAGGACGTCCTGTCCCTCAAAGGTAACGCTACCTTGGGTCACTTCGTAGCCATCTTTACCGGCAATAACTGCCGACAATGTGGATTTACCTGCGCCGTTCGGGCCCATAATGGCATGCACTTCACCTGCATTGATGGTGAGCGTTAAACCTTTCAGAATTTCTTTGCCGTCGACGGTGACGTGTAAATCTTTAACTTGCAACATAGTCATAACCTTTTAAATTCCTGCGGGACGCTAGCGCGTCTCCCGTAAAATAAGTCAGGGGCCGAAGTGGTTAACCCACTGCGCCTTCAAGCGTCACATTTAGAAGCGCTTCTGCCTCTACCGCGAACTCCATTGGCAGCTCTTGGAAAACGTCTTTACAGAAGCCATTAACAATCATGCTGACCGCATCTTCTTCAGAAATTCCACGGCTTTGGCAGTAGAAAAGTTGATCTTCGCCGATCTTAGACGTGGTGGCTTCGTGCTCAATCGTGGCGGTGCTGTTGCCAATTTCTTGATAAGGGAAGGTATGAGCACCGCACTTGTCGCCAATTAACAACGAGTCACACTGGGTGAAATTACGAGCCCCTTTGGCACGAGGGCCAATTTTGACCAAGCCACGATAAGATTGATCGCTCTTACCTGCCGAAATGCCTTTGGCAACGATATAGGAACGAGTGCCTTCGCCAATGTGAATCATTTTGGTGCCAGTATCCGCTTGCTGACGACCATTAGTTACCGCCACAGAATAGAACTCACCGATACTGTCTTTGCCACGCAAGATGCAAGAAGGATATTTCCAGGTGATCGCCGAACCGGTTTCTACCTGTGTCCAACTGATCCGGGAACGCTCACCGCGACAATCGCCACGTTTGGTAACGAAGTTGTAAATCCCGCCTTTACCGTTCTCATCACCGGGATACCAGTTCTGAACGGTGGAGTACTTAATGTAGGCATCATCCAGCGCAACGAGCTCTACGACTGCCGCGTGAAGCTGGTTTTCATCACGCATTGGCGCCGTACAACCTTCCAAGTAAGACACCTGAGCACGGCTCTCACAGATAATTAGAGTGCGCTCGAACTGGCCGGTGTTGGCCGCATTAATACGGAAATAGGTCGACAGTTCCATAGGGCAAGTCACGCCTTCAGGAACAAACACAAACGATCCATCGGTAAATACAGCCGAGTTCAGTGCGGCAAAATAGTTGTCAGCCACCGGAACGACCGTACCGAGGTACTGTTTAATAAGGTCTGGGTAATCGCGAATTGCTTCAGAAATCGAGCAGAAAATAACGCCCGCTTCGCCTAACTGTTTTTTAAACGTGGTTGCCACGGAAACAGAGTCAAATACGGCGTCGACTGCCACACCCGCGAGCGCTGCACGCTCATGTAAAGGAATCCCAAGCTTTTCATATGTTTCGAGAAGTTTAGGATCAACTTCATCCAGGCTCTGAGGGCGGTCTTCAGGGCGCTTGGGCGCACTGAAATAAGAGATCGATTGATAATCAATTGGCGGATAATCAAGATGCGCCCAGGACGGTTCCTTCATTTTCAACCACTGACGATAGGCATCTAAGCGCCACTCCAGCATCCATTCCGGCTCACCTTTTTTATTAGAAATAAAGGCGATGGTGTTTTCATCAAGGCCAGGTGGCAGGGTGTCGCTTTCAATATCGGTTATAAAACCATCTTTATATTCGCGACGAACCAACTGTTCCATTTCTTCGCTTGCCATGGTGATACCCTCCGGGCAGTTGGGTGGCGAGCCTAGCTCGCCGTCAATAGGGTTAGTCTATGTTGCATTGCCTAAGCAGATGCTAGGCTAATGCTTTGAATCGGTAACTGTACGGGTAGCTTGATTGGCGTCGTATCAGCTAGGTGCGCCAACGTAACGCTTTCCAGTAACGTGCGAATCGCCAGTGAAACTCGCTGCCAGTTATCAGCGACACCGCAGGTAGCAGCCAGATCACACTCACCCTCCGCTTGGCTACACTCGGTCATTGCCACAGGCCCTTCAATAGCGGCAATAATATCGGCAGCGGTGATGTGTGATGCGGGTCGCGCCAGACGATAACCACCCTGAACACCACGTTGCGACTCCAGAAGACCAGCTTTCACCAGCATCTTTAGCGTTTTGCTAACAGTGGGATGTGGTAGCTGCACTGCGTCTGCTAAATCAGCCGCCGCATGTGACGCTTGTGGGTGGCGAGCAATTTGTGCCATCACTACAGCGGCATAATCTGTCAGCCGAGAAAGCTTGAGCATGTTGACTCCCATTCGCCGTTACAGTTGGCTTACCCGTTAATTGGTACCATTTTAGTCCTGTATAAATTTGATGTGAAGCCCTAGAACAAAATCGTTATCAATTTGTGCAAAATAACAGCACGTTCGGCTCTGATAGCATCAAAAACAACAATCATTATCATTTGAAAAAGCTATCGATGTGTTTAACAAAAAAAACCTGCGAGAATTTCGCAGGTTTTTTTAAAAGAACAGCTCCTTGTGACGAAGGTGCTATGTCTTTGAGTGCTATGTCTTTGAGTGCTATGTCTTTGAGTGCTATGTCTTTGAGTACTATGCCTTTAACTACTATGCCTTTAAGTACTATGCTTTTTTGACGAACTCGGACTTAAGCTTCATGGGTCCAATACCGTCAATCTTACAATCAATATCGTGATCACCATCGACTAAACGGATATTTTTGACTTTAGTGCCTACCTTAACCACCAGTGAACTGCCTTTGACTTTGAGGTCTTTTATGACAGTCACGGTGTCACCATCGGCCAAAATATTGCCGTTAGCATCACGAATACCAGAGTCAGCTTCTTCAGTGCCCTCTTCTGTTACTTTTGACCATTCGTTGCCGCATTCCGGGCAGACATACTGGATACCATCATCGTAGGTAAATTCAGAGGCACAGGCAGGACAATTGGGTAGATCACTCATAACAGGCTCCATCACATCAATCTAATTCACAGGATTTAGAAAGCGATGGAGCCTACACGGGTTCTGCAAAATGTCCAGAGTTGGTGTCTTAACCACGCTGATAGGTGCCTACTAGTCGGTTCATACCCAGCAGGTGTGGCTCAACTTCATTGAGCAACTCTTGAAGCGTTAACCCTTCAGGTAGTGAGGTTTGATGATCCAACGCTAACACCCAAAAATAGTAAAGATGGTTGCCATGTCCTTCTGGCGGCATCGGTCCACAATAACCATTACTTCCTTTGTCATTTACTCCCGTCGTACCTAACGGCGTCTTTTCAGCCAGCTCCTGAATATCACCAGGAAGGTTATAGAGCACCCAGTGGACAAACCCGTAACTTCCTTCTTTTACCAATGGTGCATCAGGGTCGTGACAAATTACTGCAAATCCCTTGGTGCCTTCTGGCACACCTTCCCAGGTTAAGGCAGGCGAAACATCTTCGCCTTCGCCGGTGTGCTTAGTAGGAATAGATTGATGGTTGAGAAACGCGCTGCTAGTCACATGCATAGAGGATAGTGCAAATGCCATGCTGCTCTCCTATAGGGACAAAACAAAAAAGCATTTTTAGCCTTGTCGAATAGCGATAAGAAGTCAACATTAATTCAGTTTAGCGGAATGCCGCTGCCACCACTCATTTGCAATGCTTACATTGCCTGCATTCGCAGCCGAATCTAACACTTTGGGCAACTGTATATAGTCACCTCGCGTTCTCGCCATTAATAACGGATCTTGGGTGGCAAGCTGAAGCGCATATAGGGCTAACATCAACTCATAGTCATCGGTCGTATTTAGACGCGCAAACAGCAAAGGTACGGCGGGCAAGCCAATTTCTCCTAGCCGCTCTGCCGCAATATACCAAGTACGGGGATTATCTTGTCCGCCGTACTGCGAAACAAAACGCCTGTCTGCCAATCGACTAACATAGTAAGCCGCCTTCTCTTCAGGGCTCGTTAACAGTGGCGGCACCCAGTCGGTTACTTGGCGGTTAGTTACGTAACCTGACTGCGCTGCTCCTGGAGATACCTGAGCCACGCTAGACGGCACTTCCTGAGCGACCGCATCAGGTGCTTGAGAGGAGGCTGGCTGACCAGCGCACCCCACTAACATAGTAAACATTGCGCATGCTGGCACTAACCTTAGAAGACGCTGCTTCATGATAAATTCCCTATATCAATATCCATACTTATTCAGACCAACGCCCTTCCCGCTTTAGGCGCTTTTTTACCCAGCGATCATAATACCAGCGTAAGGCTGTTTTGATCCCTGGCAGGCCAATCAGCCATGCGATTGGCACAAGCAGAGGAATACGCATCATTAGCAAGCGGTAGGCATCGATGCCTTCAATAAGCGTGCCATCAGCTTTTTCGATATGTAGCGAGCGTAAAGCAGCGTCTGCTGTCACCCCTTTTTCACGCAATTGTTGCTGATGCTCAGTGACATCACACCAGTTAATCCCGGTACCATGTTTGCCAGCCCATCTCTCAAAAAGACGACGATCCTTTCGGCATACAGGACAAACAGCATCGTAGAAAACATTGATAGAGGCATTATCAGACATATAGGCTCTCATCGTGGTCGTATTTAGCAGTGTGACACTTTGCGCTTTCTACGCAAATTTCCACTTAACCGGGGCGCTACAATGAAACATCTATTAATCGTTGCCCATGCTCCATCAGTTAATACACGCACTCTGTGTGATGCCGCGCAGCGGGGCGCAAGCCAAGACATTGTTGAGCAGGTTACCTGCACAGTAAAAACGCCTTTCGAAGCTGGACCCGACGATATTCGCGCCTGCGATGGCATTTTGTTGGGCACGACGGAAAACCTGGGCTACATGAGCGGCGCGCTTAAGGATTTTTTTGATCGCAGTTACTACAGCATATTGGAAGAGAAACAAGGGCTTCCATGCGCACTCTATATTCGCGCTGGACACGACGGCACCGGCACCCGGCGGGCAATAGAAAGCATTGTGACAGGACTACGTTGGCGCTGGGTTCAGGAACCACTAACGTTACGTGGTCAGTGGCAAGACACTTTTGCAAACCAAGTAGAAGAGCTAGGCCTTTACATGGCAGCGGGACTGGATAACGGTTTATTTTAATGCCGTTATGAACGCAAAACGGCACCACATGGGTGCCGTTCTATGGGTAGCCGTTGTGTTTATTTGAGTCGTTCAAACACGGTCGCAACCCCTTGCCCCATGCCAATACACATGGTGGCAAGGCCGAGGGTAGTATCGCGCTGCTGCATAACGTTAAGCAGTGTCGTACAGATACGCGAGCCAGAACAGCCCAGCGGGTGGCCTAGCGCAATGGCACCACCGTTGAGATTTACTTTTTCATCCATGGCATCTAAGAAGCCTAGATCTTTCAAAACGGGCAGACCTTGTGCAGCGAACGCTTCGTTGAGCTCAACCGTTTGAATGTCTGCTGCCGACAGGCCAGCGGCTTTCAGTGCTTTTTTAGATGCAGGCACTGGGCCATAACCCATGATGGAAGCATCACAACCCGCAACACCTGTTGAAAGCACTTTCGCAATCGGCTCAAGCCCCAGCGCCTGGGCGCGCTCGTAGCTCATAACAGCCATTGCCGAAGCGCCTACCGAAAGTGCAGATGACGTGCCCGCAGTAACGGTACCGTTGCGAGGATCAAATACCGGCTTAAGGCTGGCCATTGACTCGATACTGGCCTCAGGACGAATTACTTCATCGTTTTTGAACAGAATTTTAAAGCCGCGCTGATCGTGGCCTTCAACACCAATTATTTCGTTATCGAAATAGCCTTTTTCCATCGCGGCCTGGGCACGCTGGTGGGAACGCACGCCAAATTTATCCTGGTCTTCACGAGAAATACCGTGCATTTTGCCTAGCAGCTCAGCGGTCAGCCCCATCATCATGGCGGCTTTTGCGGCGTACTTACTGGCAGCGGGATTAACGTCTACACCGTGAGCCATGGGCACGTGCTCCATGTGCTCTACCCCACCGATCACGTAAAAGTCGCCCATACCCGCTTTAATGTTGGCCGCCGCAATATGCAGTGCCGTCATTGAGGAGCCGCATAGACGGTTAACGGTTTGCGCAGGCACCGAGCGGGGAATACCGGTCATGATCGCCGCGTTACGCGCGATGTTCATGGACTGCTCAAGGGTCTGGTTAACACACCCCCAGATCACATCGTCCACTTCGGACGGATCTAGATTAGCGTTACGATCAAACAGCGCCTGCATGACGGCTGCTGACAAGTTCTCAGCGCGCACATTACGAAACGCGCCATTTTTAGCTTTCGCCATGGCGGTACGTACACCGTCAACCACCACGATATCTCTTGGGTTCAAACTCATCTTCTATCTCCTATGCGTGGTGGTTAGGCCTGAGTGCCAGAATAAAATTGCTCGTTATTTTGAGCCATCTGACGCAGTTTCTCAGTGGGCGCGTAAAGCGGGCCTAACTCTTCCGCAAGGTTTTCGGCTAGCTTCACGAATTCGGCAACACCCATCGCGTCAATGTAGCGCAGCGCGCCACCGCGGAAGGGAGGGAAACCGATGCCGTAGATTAATGCCATATCGGCTTCAGCTGGGGTTTCCACAATGCCATCTTCAAGGCAACGAACAGTTTCCAGACAAAGCGGTACCATCATGCGAGCGATAATGTCTTCGTCAGAAAACTCTTTCTGCTCTTTCACGACGTCTTTCACCAGCGCGTAGGCTTGCTCGTCGGTAACTTTCTTAGGTTTGCCTTTCTTATCTTCTTCATAGGCATAGAAGCCTTTATCGTTCTTCTGGCCCAGACGCTTATTGTCGTACATCACCTGAATAGCGGTTTTGCCGTCACGCGCCATACGATCAGGGAAGCCTTCAGCCATCACTTCGTTAGCGTGTACCGCCGTATCTAGACCCACTACATCCAGTAGATAAGCAGGTCCCATGGGCCAGCCAAATTTTTCCATCACTTTGTCAACGCGTTGGAAATCAGCGCCCTGCTCTACCAGGAAACTAAAACCACCAAAATATGGGAACAATACGCGGTTGACCAAGAAGCCGGGGCAGTCATTCACAACAATCGGGGTTTTGCCCATTGCACGTGCGTAGGCAACTGTTGCGGCCACCGCCGCATCTGACGTCTTCTCGCCACGAATAACTTCTACCAGCGGCATACGATGCACAGGATTAAAAAAGTGCATACCGCAGAAGTTTTCTGGACGCTTAAGGTTCTTGGCCAGACGATTGATAGAAATCGTTGAAGTGTTAGAGGTAAGGATGGTGTTTTCGCTCACCATGCCTTCCACTTCGGTCAGTACGGCGTCTTTGACCTTGGGATTTTCAACCACCGCCTCAACCACTAGATCAACATTGCCGAAATCACCGTAGGAAAGTGTGGGGCGAATATTGGTCAGCTTTTCAGCCATCTGTTCGGTCGTCAGCTTTTTACGCTCTACCTGCTTAGCAAATAGTTTACGCGCCTCTTTCAGGCCCAGCTCGATAGCCTCATCGTTAATATCTTTCATTATGATGGGCGTGCCTTTACTAGCACTTTGATAGGCGATACCCCCCCCCATAATGCCAGCGCCCAGTACAGCTGTCTGCTTAACTGGCTGCGACTGCTTCTCGTATTTGCTACCTTTTTTCTTCACGACTTGGTCGTTAAGGAACAGGCCGACCAAGTTAAAGGCAACACTGCTGAGTGCTAGCTTGGCAAATGCTTTTGCTTCAATTGCCTGGGCTCGGGCGCGCGTCTCGCCAGCGCCTTTTTGGATCACTTTGATCGACTCTACCGGCGCTGGGTAGTGAGGGCCAGCCTTGCCAGCTACAAACCCTTTGGCGGTTTCAAACGCCATCATTTGCTCAATGGCGTTGAGATTAAGCGGTGCTTTCTTCTCTTCACGGCGTGCCTGGTAATCCAACTCACCGGCATTAGCGCGGTCTAACATGTCCAACGCAGCTTCTTCCAAAAGCTCGTGGCATACAACCGCATCGACTGCGCCGACTTTCAGTGCTGCGTTAGCACGGTTTTCAGTGCCACCGGCAATCCACTCAATCGCGTTATCCGCGCCAATCAAGCGAGGTAAACGTACACATCCCCCCCAGCCTGGCAAAATGCCTAGTTTGGTTTCAGGCAAGCCGATTTTGGCTTTCTCACTCATTACTCGGAAATCGGTCGTCAACAGTACTTCGCAGCCCCCTCCCAAAGCCAAACCATTAATGGCCGTCACCGTGGGGAAAGGCAGGTCTTCAATCGCATTAAAAATGTCGTGAACCTTAAGGTTCATCTCGACAAGATACTCTTCACCTTTGTCAAAAAGGCTGTGAAATTCGGTGATGTCAGCGCCAACAATAAACGCATCTTTGCCGCTGCTAATCATCAACCCCTGTAGGCCGCTTTCAGCTTGAAGCGCTTTTACTGCCTCGCCCAGCTCTGCCACAACAGCACTGGACAGCTTATTAACGGACTCATCTTTCAGATCGAAAGTGAGCTTTGCGATGTCATTGCCACCTTGGGTGTCACGACGCTCCACCGTGATGGCATTGCCTTGATAGATCATCCGCGCTCTCTCCACAAGTTCGGGCTGGCACCTTTACTCGGCCCCGCCACGCATTTCATACGGTCGTTTGATTGCGTAAGCTTGGTTGAGATAGTGAGGAACGTCAAGCCCTGACTTTTGGCTAATGCGCTTATCTCTCAAGTGCACTTACACAAATCAACTTACAACAGGCGCACATTTTTTGCGCTTTTTATAGACATGATAGGGAACGCATCGACTTTCCCGATTAATCCAACGATCATGCTGTTTTCATTTGTGAGCCAACAACGCCATGGGTAGTTTCTTTACTCCCGCTCGTATCACTGCACTGCAAGCGCAGGTTGAACGTACCGTCGAACGCCTAAAACCCTGGAGCTGGCTGTGGCCACCTATCGCGTTTGGCGCTGGGGTAGGTAGCTTTTTTCTGGTGGATCGCCAACAGTGGCTAGGGGCTGTGTTAACGCTGGGACTTCTTTTTGCCTGGCTGCTATTGCTTACTGAGAGCCTTATGGGACGCTGGCTTGCTAAACGTGGCCACCCCACCCTGCCCCGCGGCGTCACCACCTTTATTGCCCAAATGATTCACCAGGAAACACTTTTCTTTACGCTGCCGTTCATCCTAGTTACAACCGTTTGGAATAGCGGGCAAACACTATTTGCGCTGTTAGTGATCGCAATGGCAATCCTGTCGATCATAGACCCGCTCTATTACAAGCTCGCTGGGCGCTGGCGAAGCCTCTATTTTATCTTTCATGCCCAATGTGTCTTTTTAGTTGTACTGGTTATTCTGCCTATCATGCTGCAGCTGACGACTGGCCAAAGCTTGATCCTTGCGCTAGTGATCACCATATTTGTTGCACTACCCAGTTTTTGGCACTTGCTTAAAAAACGCTCATTAACGCGCTGGTGCAGTTTCTTTGGACTCACTATTTTGTTGGCCTATGCGGCTTGGCTCGGCAAAATATGGGTACCCCCTGCCAGTTTGTGGATGACAAACAGTGCACTTTCCCCGGCTCTTGATATTCAAAGCCGCGAGCCGCAGGGGACAATGGCGCTTACGCCAGACGCAATTCGCTCAAAAGGCCTTTATGTTTACACCGCTATTCGTGCACCGCGTGGATTAAGCGAGACAATTCATCATGTATGGCACCACAACGGTGAATTGTTAGATGAAGTAGAACTTGCTATCAACGGTGGTCGGGAACAGGGCTACCGGGCGTGGAGCCATAAGCAGAATTTTCCTGAAGCGCCGTCAGGAGAGTGGCGTATCGACATTATGACGGATAGCGGACAACGGTTAGGGCTGATCCGGTTTACTGTTTCAGAAGATTTGGGAAAAGCCACGATCGCGGACAGCAAGATCCAACCAAGCGGCTTGAGTGCCCTAAATTTGCGCCGCTTTATACCGGGAAACAGCAACTCTGAAAACGATCTATCAACGGACGAATAACATAACGCCTTGCATTCAGCGGCACAGCTTATGACAATTCGCCTACTTACATTTTTAGGTAGCTGTTTACTATGGCTTCAACAATTGGTTTTCGCATTGCACGCCTGCCCCACCTGTGGCGCTCAATTCTTGACCGAAGGCTTGCACCCTTGGGATTAACACAAACGCGCTGGGTGACGCTTTACCATTTATGGAAATTAGGTGAAGGCAATCCACAGTGTGATTTAGCAAGGGCGATTGGCGTTGAAGCGCCATCGTTAGTAAGAACCCTTGGACAACTTGAGGCACAAGGGCTGGTTGAACGGCGGGCCTGCGATAATGATCGCCGTAGCAAACGGCTCTATCTAACACCCGCGGCAATGCCGCTACTTGAACAAATCGACAGCGTTGTCCAGGAAGCACGCAAAGAGATGCTGGCTGGCCTAAGTGAGGGTGATTTAGACCAGTTAGACAAGTGGCTAGCGCTAATAGAGTCCAATGGCATGGCGATTCAGTCGAGAGACCAAGATGGTCCCTCGGCATAAAACGCCCCTTAGTGCCCTGCTGTTTCACCAGCCCCGTTTAGCGGCCTTGCAGCAGGGCGGTCTGACAATCCGCCTAGCGCTTCTTTTAACACCTGAAAATCTTCTCCATAGGTAGAGAAACGCTCGGCAGCTTGTGACTCCCACCACCAAAGTGTTAGCGCCGTAGAATTTGACTCAATCACCAACGCATCTTGTGGAAGACGCTCTAGGAGGGCTTTTAAAGAGACACTTGCCATTTCTGGAAGCGGCCGTAATGGGGCAATACGCCAACGCCACCCGGCATGATAAAGCTCCAGCGCCTCACTGGCGTTCGACTCGCGAACCAACACAAAATCAGGCCCTGGCTGCTGCTGGGAAAAATACCAACGATAGGCGGGCATTGTGCCTCGGAAATGATGTAGGGGAGGCTTCTCCATTTTGATCGTTACCCCTTGCTTCTGTGCGCTTAAACGCAGGGCCATCTGACGCTTTTGCTGAGGGCTAGGCTTAAGCCACATCACTGGAGCAATAACAAACATCAAAATAAAAATAATAATTAACCATTCCATCTCGGCGTCTCTCCTATTCTTTAACTTAAAAAAGCATGACATAGATCGTTGTTAAGACTGCGCTTGCAGCCTAAAGTAAAGGTCATCTAACAAAGCGTTTTCTTTGTTAATTATCACGAAGGAGATAAGCCATGAGCTATCACCACATATTAGTAGCCGTTGATCTAACCAAAGATTCCCATAAAATCTTAGAGCGCGCAGTCGCGATTGCTGAACGCAACAATGATGCTAAGATTTCTATCATGCACACTCTCGAACCATTGGGCTTCGCATACGGTGGTGACATCCCGATGGATCTCACCAGCATTCAAGACCAGTTAGACGACCACGCAAAAAAACGGCTGGCTGAAATTGCCGCCCCTCACGTCGAGCCTGCTGATCAACATGTCGTCGTCGGTATGCCAGACACTGAAATCCATCGCTTTGCAGAAGAGCACAACGTCGACCTGATCGTTGTTGGCTCGCATGGACGCCATGGCTTTGCCCTACTACTTGGATCTACCTCTACGGGCGTACTGCACGGTGCGCAGTGCGACGTCTTGGCCGTTAGGGTCGGCAAAAAAGGTGAAGAGAGCGACGAGTAATCAGTGTAGAAAGGCACCCTATGGGTGCCTTTACTCATTCGATGCTGGTGTCAATCACCGTTGGCCATCGCCTCAAGCTCCATCCAACGTTCCATTGCCGTTTCAAGCGCCTGCTGTACGTTTTCTAACGCTTGCAATTTTGTTGTAACGACACTGGCTTCTTGCTGATAGAAAGCGGGGTTGCCAATTTCTTGCTCTAACGCCTCTACCTCATTCTCAAGCCGCTCAATCTCCGCAGGTAACGCATCTAACTCCCGCTGCAATTTGTAAGAGAGCTTAACGGTTTTCTTAACGGGCTCATCAACTGGCTTCTCTGGCGTTTTTTCAACTGCAGTGCTGGTCGGCTCAGTGTTCTGGCGGGCAGCGCCTTCCCAAGGTGCTGGCGGTAATTTCCCCCCTTGGCGTATCCAATCTGTGTAGCCACCCACGTATTCACGCACTAAGCCCTCACCTTCAAAGGCCAGCATACTAGTCACGACATTATCCATAAATGTCCGATCGTGGGAGACCAGTAGCAGCGTGCCATCAAAGTCAAGCAGCAGCTCTTCAAGCAGCTCAAGGGTTTCCATGTCCAAGTCGTTTGTAGGCTCATCCAACACCAATACGTTGGCTGGTTGAGTAAACAGTTTGGCTAACAACAGACGGTTGGACTCACCGCCGGAAAGTGCTTTCACTGGCTGTCGAACACGATCAGGCGTGAATAGGAAATCCTGAAGGTAGCTCATCACGTGACGATCTTTTCCACCAACGGTTACCCGATCACTGCCTTGGGCAACGTTGTCATAGACGGTTTTTTCCAGTTCTAAGCCTGCACGCAATTGATCAAAATAAGCGACTTTTAAATTGGTACCCAACTGAACACTACCTTCCGTTGGAGCAAGCTCGCCTAGCAAGATTTTCAGCAGTGTTGTTTTACCTGCACCGTTGCGACCAAGGAAACCAATGCGGTCGCCGCGCATCACTTCAAGATTCACATCACGCAGAATGACATCATTACCAAAGCGCTGTGTTACGCCTTTCAACTCAACTACCCGCTTACCAGTACGCTCGCCGCTGTCAACGTTGAGGTTGGCAGTCCCCTGACGCTCACGTCGCTGACTGCGCTCCAAGCGCATCTGCTCAAGCTCACGAACACGTCCTTCGTTGCGGGTACGCCGCGCTTTGACGCCTTGACGAATCCAGACTTCTTCTTGGGCCAGTTTTTTATCGAAAAGCGCATTTTCTCGCGCTTCTACTTCTAGCTCGTGCTGCTTACGCTCTTGATATTCAGCGTAGTTACCGGGATAACGGCCAAGCTTGCCTCGGTCTAGCTCAAGGATCGTGGTGGCCAGCTTAGATAAAAAAGCACGGTCATGGGTAATCAGTAATACCGCACCGTTGAAGGCCAGCAGTTGCTCTTCCAACCAAGCAATCGTGTCCAGATCGAGGTGGTTGGTTGGCTCGTCAAGAAGCAGTAAGTCCGGCTCAGAAACCAATGCTCGCGCCAACGCCACACGGCGGCGCCAGCCACCGGAAAGCGCGCTCATTTCAGCTTCAGGGGGTAATCCTAAGCGAGTGAGGACAACGTCAATACTCTGATGGAAAGACCAACCGTCGATAGCCTCTATGCGGGTTTGTAACTTGGCCATGCGGTTCATATCGGGATCTGGGTCATTGATCAAATGCTGGTATTCAGAAAGCAACTCCCCCGCTTCCGGCAGCCCCTGAGCAACCATGTCAAAAATCGTCATGCCTGAGGATTCAGGCAGCTCCTGGGATAAGACGCCAATCTTCAAGCCCGGCGCACGCCAAATAGAGCCATCATCGGCATGAATATCGCCCGCGACTAGTTTTAATAGCGTTGATTTACCGGTGCCGTTGCGCCCGACCAGCGCCAGCCGCTCGCCTTTTTCAACCGTTAGGTCGGCGCGGTTAAGCAGTACTTGGGTGCCGTAAGCGAGTTGCAGCTGTTCGAGTCGTAACAAGGTCACGCAGTGTCCTCCTTCATCATGAGGCGCACAGTGTAACGCATGCACTCACGTTAAGGAGAGCCCTTATAGAGCCAAACGACACATCGTGCTAACGTCCCATCATCACGTGATAATAACAAGGTAGTGCCAAGCTACTCGTTTAGGGCTGACATCGTGACCGTTACCGTCTCAATGCACTTTGTGAACGAACTCTTGTGTGGCTTACCCGCTACTGAGCATTCTCCTGTTCGCTACTTGGAACTTGCTGGAATTTCACCCTTTCTACTCAGCGCACCGAACGGTCGAGTCACTGTTGAGCAGTTTGCCGAGCTTTACCGCCTCCTCGCCCTTAAGCTAGATGATGAGACACCATGCTTTTTCTCCAGGCCGCTACGCTGTGGAACGCTAAAGCTGCTGTGTTTGAGCTTGCTAGATGCGCCTACGCTGCATGTTGCACTTCACCGCTATACGCAGTTTTTTCGGATTCTCTTAGATGATTTCGGCTACGACTTTACTATTGAAGGCGGGTTTGCCCGGATGGCGCTGGAAGAACGCGCTCCGCTTCATGGCAGTCGAATATTGATTCATGAATTGATGTTGAAACTGTTTCACGGTATCGCCTCCTGGATGATCGCACGCAAAATCCCACCTATCTTGATGGAGTGCGGCTACGCCCAACCCGCTCACAGTGCTGACTACCTCTACTTTTATCCCGGCAAGGTAAAATTTGATCAACCGCAAACAGCTGTTTACTTTGATAAGGTGTTTCTCAACCACCCCATACGCCAAACCAAACAACATCTTGGCGCATTTCTACAACGCGCACCGGCTGACTGGTTCTACGTCTCTTTTGAAGATCGTTTAGTGACTCACCGCGTTCGCGAACACCTTAGCCGCCACTTACCCGCCTCATGCACTGTTCAGCATGTGGCAGATGCGTTACATATGTCTGTCCGTACACTTTCAAGACACTTGAGACTTGAAGGTACCCATTTCCAAGCAGTTAAAGACGAATACCGTCGCGACTATGCCATTCAAGCACTCACTCGCAGCACACAACCACTGACAACCATCGCAGAAAAACTAGGATTTGAAGACCTTGCTTGTCTTAGCCGAGCGTTTAAACAGTGGACAGGAAATTCACCCGCCGCTTACCGCAAGGCGCAAACGGCGGGCATAAAACGCTAGCGTTTATATCTCAGTGCGAATGCGCTTTTTATCCAGCTTACCGACACTGGTTTTAGGAATTTCATCTACGAAGCGAATCAACGATGGAATGCCCCAGCGGTTGATGCTGCCCTGCTCGACGAACTGCACCATAAACGCCTGTACTTCTTCTGCCGTGGGTGGGTTATTGATATCACTGGGAACAACAAGTGCTGCTGGACGCTCCCCCCATTTATCATCCGTAACGCCAATTACCGCCACTTCCGCCACACCCGGGCATTGGCTAATATAGCTTTCCAGCTCAAGTGAGGAGAGCCACTCTCCACCGGTTTTGATGACATCTTTAATACGGTCGCTAATGGCCAAGAAACCATGCTCATCAATCGAGCCAACATCACCGGTATGAAGCCATCCATCCCGCCAAAGCTCTTCACTGCGTTTCTCTTCCTTGTAGTACGCCTGGGTTAACCAGGGTGCTTGGGCACGCACTTCACCGACACTGACGCCATCATGGGGTAACGGTTCTCCATTGGCATCAACCACCTGCAATTTCACTAGAGGCACGGGTAAACCAGCCTTACATCGCCAGGGAAGCTGCGTTTCAAAACTGGCCTCAGCCACATCCTGAGGTAAAATATCAGCGGTTAGCAGCGGGCAGGTTTCTGACATGCCATAGGCACTACGCGTATCAATGCCGAGTGACCAAGCACGGCTAGCCAGGGCTTGAGTTAGCGCACTGCCGCCCACCAATACCTTCCAACCGGTTAAATCAATTTTTTTCGATGCAATAGCGTCAGCGCTAACGACCATATTTAACAGCGTTGGCACGCAGTGGGAGAAATCAACCTTTTCGTTCACCAGCAGCTTAACCAGCATTTCAGGTTCATAACGGCCAGGGTACACCTGGGTAGCCCCCATCAATGTAGCGGTGTAAGGCACGCCCCATGCATGCACATGGAACATCGGCGTGATGGGCATGTATACCTTGTCACGGTTGAGCAGCTCAAACCCCGGTGCTTGGAAGGTACTGGCTTCGCCTAGTGTGTGCAGTACCAGTTGGCGATGGGTAAAAAATACCCCTTTCGGATTACCGGTGGTGCCCGTGGTGTAGAACAGCGTAGCCACTGCATTTTCATCAAAAATAGGGAACTCGTAATGAGTTGGCTGCTCACTTAACAATGCCTCAAATTCACCAACTACTGGCAGCGACGTGTTGAGGGTGCTTTGTGTTTCTTGACTCGCCGCTTCTTGGCAAAGTAGGTAACCGCGTATATTAGGTAGTTGATCAGCAAGTGGCTCCAGTAGCGGCACGAAATCCTCATGCACCAGCACAAAGACGTCTTCAGCGTGCACCATCGTGTAGTGAATTTGCTCAGGTGCCAAACGTACGTTAACGGTGTGAAGCACGGCACCAATCATTGGAATGGCAAAAAAACACTCTAAATAGCGATGACTGTCCCAGTCCAACACCGCCACCACATCACCTGCCTGAACGCCTTGTGCTGTTAGCGTATGGGCAAGCTGATGTACCCGCTCACGAAAATGTCGATAGTCATGACGGCTCTGGTCTCGATAAACAATCTGGTTGTTCCCCGCCATTCGAACACCTGACTCCAGCAAGTCTCTAATTAACAGCGGCGAGCTAGTCGCAGACGGCGTAGAAGGAAGTATTTTTGGCGTTATCGTAGACATAAAACACACCTGTCGATTGTTATTGGAAAACCGGTTGCTATTCGCGTTCTATTAACAGCGCAATGCCCTGACCACCACCGATACATAATGTGATCAAACCATAGCGACCCTGACGTCGCTCCAATTCATGTAAGGTTTTTAAGATCAAGATGGCACCGGTCGCCCCTACTGGATGACCGAGCGCCACTGCACCACCATTCGGGTTTAGTTTTTCCAATGGGAAACCCAGCGTATCGGCAACCGCCATCGCTTGTGCCGCGAACGCTTCATTGGACTCAATCACATCAATGTCACTGATCGTTAGCCCTGCCTGTTGGAGACAGCGTTTCACCGCAGGAATTGGCCCTAACCCCATTACCGAAGGCTCCACACCGGCGGTAGTTGCCACGCGAAGCCGCGCCCTAACCGTTAAATTGCGCTGCTGTGCTTCATCGGCATGCGCCAGCACCAAGGTCGCTGCGCCATCGTTGATCCCGGATGCGTTCCCTGCCGTTACTATTCCCTCTTTCTTAAAGGCCGGTTTAAGCCGTGCTAAATCACTTAACTCAACGCCTTCTCGCACATGCTCATCACGTGCAAAGGAAACCGTCTGTTTTCCTTTTGTCACCTCAACAGGCACGATTTGCTCGTCAAAACGCCCTTCTGCAATGGCTTTTGCCGCCTTACGATGGCTATCCACTGCAAACTGATCTAGCTGCTCGCGGCTTAAGCCATACTGCTTGGCGATATTTTCAGCGGTCATTCCCATATGGCCGCTGCCAAATGGGTCACTAAGAATGCCGAGGGTAAGGTCCTGAATATTGGCATCGCCTAGGCGTATGCCATTGCGTGCTTGGGGCGGCAGTAGATAGGCACCTCGCGACATGGATTCAGCCCCACCTGCCAATGCTAAGCGGCTGTCGCCCAGGGCAATTTGTTGCGCTGCGGATATCACTGCCTGCACGCCGGAACCACATAGCCGGTTAACATTAAAGGCACCGGCTTCTTTCGGCACACCCGCACTCAACGCGATATGACGGGCAAGATAGGCATCTTCTGGGCCCGTGGTAATAATATGGCCATACACAGAGTGGTCGATATCAGCACCAGCAATGCCCGCACGGCGCAGTGCTTCCTGGGCAGTGATAGTGCCTAACTCATGGGGCGCGAAAGATGAGAGCGACCCACCAAACCCGCCAATAGCAGTGCGAGCACCGCTTACAATAACAACGCTATCCAGTTGCATAATCTCTCCTTAGTAATGACGCACAGCGGAAAAGGACTTAAGAAAAGAACTTAAGAAAAGCGCTTAAGCCACTTTGCCCAACAGCGAGCGTGCGACCACTTCTTTCATAATCTCAGAACTACCGGCGTAAATAGTTTGCACACGGGCGTCTAAATAGAAGCGTGAAATCGGATATTCATGGGTGTAACCATACCCACCAAACAACTGAAGGCATCGATCAACAGCACGACACTGCAGCTCGCTAAGCTGCAATTTGAGTATCGCGGCATCGGTACTTGTCATCGTGCCGTGGCGGTACTTATTAACGCACTGATCGAAGTAGGCACGCGCGACATCCAGCTGTGCCTTGATTTCAGCTAGCGTAAAACGGGTATTTTGAAAATCGGCCACGCGCTGACCAAACGCGTGACGCTGGGTGACGTAATCAAGCGTTAATGCCAACGCCCCCTCTACCGCGCCAAGTGCTTGCGCGCCTACGCCTAAGCGCTCCCGGGGCAGTTCTTGCATTAGGTAGCGAAACCCAGCGCCCTCTTCCCCTAATAAGGCGCTGTTAGGCAGTTGCAGTTGGTCAAATGCTAGTTCTGCCGTATCGCTGGCGTGCTGGCCAATTTTCTTGATGGGCTTGCCACGGGAAAAACCGGGAAGTGACGTATCGACCAAAAACAGCGAGACCCCTTTTGCACCTGCTCTGGGGTCTGTTTTTGCACAGACAATAACGAGATCGGCCACTTGGCCATTGGTAATAAACAGCTTGCTGCCGTTGAGTAGCCACCCATCGGCTGTTTTGGTGGCGCGGGTTTTCATCGCTGCCAAGTCACTGCCAGCATGCGGCTCGCTCATGGCAATCGCCCCCAACCACTCCCCGCTTGCCATGCGGGGCAGCCAGGTTTCGCGCTGTTCATCAGTGCCTAAATTTTGCAGGTAAGGCATCACGATATTGGCGTGAATGTTGTAAGCGCTGGCTAGCCCACCAAACCCTTGCCGAGACATCTCCTCCAGTGCCAATTGGGTGATGGCAATATCGGCACCTGAGCCACCATAGGTCTCATCAAGATCAATTCCCAATAGACCAGCGCCACCCAGCGCTAGCCATAAAGAGCGCGGTATTTCACCGGCCGCCTCCCACTGCTCGTAGAAAGGCGCCACCTCCTGCGCTAAGCAGCGGGAGATCATGTCATGAAATAGTGCCTGTGTTTGCTCGTCCATGCTCACTCCTTTAGGTCTTGGCGCAGGTGACGTTTTAGAATTTTACCGGCAGTGCTTTTTGGCAATGCTTCTGCAAACACTATGCGCTTAGGGACTTTGTAGGGGGCAATTAAGCTTTTAACATGATGGATGAGTTCACCCTCACTAACCGATTGCCCCTCTTTCACCACAACCACGGCGGTAATCGCTTCAATCCACTTTTCGTCCGGCAGCCCCACCACCGCTACCTCCGAAATGGCCGAGTGCTTAAACAGCGCCTCTTCCACCTCACGGCTGGCAACCAACACGCCCCCCGTATTGATAACGTCTTTAATACGATCCACGATATATAAATAACCTGCTTCATCGATGTAGCCCACATCACCAGAATGGAACCAGCCACCTTGGAAAGATTCAGCGGTCATCTCAGGCTTGTCCCAGTAGCCCGTCATTAATTGCGGCGAACGATGGACAATCTCGCCATGCTCCCCCGGGGGAACATCGTTCATTTCTAAATCAACAATGCGCGTTTCCACCGTGAGTATGGGCCGCCCCGCCGATGCGGGACGTTCAGCATGCTCTTCTGGGCGTAACACCGTTGCCAAAGGGGCAATTTCACTCTGCCCGTAGCAGTTATATAAACCGACGCCGGAGAAACGCTGTTGCATCTCCTCCAAAACAGGCACTGGCATGATCGAGGCGCCGTAATACGCCTTCTTGAGCGAGGTTAAATCAAACCGATCAACGTTAGGGTGACGCAACAAGCTGATCCAGACCGTGGGTGGCGCAAAGAACGATACGATTTTCTGTTCGGCAATTACCGCCAAAATGCTATCCGCTAACGACGCTTCAAGCAGATAAACGGGAGCACCTAGTAGCAGAGCGGGCATCAAAAAAACATGCATTTGTGCCGAGTGGTAAAGCGGAAGAGCGGCCAACATAGCGTCGCCTCCCTTGATATCCAACTCCACCATGCAGGCCATATATTCCGCCATCAGCGCTTGGTGGGTCATCATTGCCGCTTTAGGCGCTGCCGTTGTACCAGAGGTATAGAGCAGCTGTGCCAGGCTGCTTCCCTCTACGGCGACCGCTGGCTCTCTTGTTGATGGCGAGGAATGCACATAAGCCAAGACATCAAAACGACCTAACTGGATATCTTGTTGATCAGCATGCAGTGTTCCATTGACCGTTAATGCTAAACCTTGGGTTGCCTCCTGAACTTTGTCAGCTAACGAGCTATCGCTTAGCAGTCCTTTCGCCCCGGACTGCTCAAGGATATAGCGCAGTTCATCACTACTCAGCGCAAAGTTAATAGGCACATGTACTAAGCCCGCTTTAGTGGCAGCAAGCCAGGCAATGACATAGGCATCTGAGTTTTTACCATATACCGCCAACCGATCCCCAGGAGAAAGACCGGCCTCTAACAAACCACTGGCTACGCTGTTAGCGGCATTGTTAAGCGATTGATAGCTCCAGGTTCGCTCACCAAACATTAGTGCGAGTTGCTGAGAATATTTGCGAGCGCTGCGGTTTAGCGCAGCGCCAATCGTATTACGATGAATTAAGTGTTGGTGTTCCATGCCAAGTCCTTATTGTTATGTGTTGTTAAGGCTTCAGCGTTTCATGAATTGTTGACGAGTGGACAAACGCTTTCTGACAGTGGCCGGAATGCTTCCTCGGCGGGAATAGTACGCACAACTCTGAATAGGTCGTCCTCATCAACTGACTCTTCCGGTGTTTTCACTTCAACGAGATACATGTCATGCACCATACGGCCGTCTTCGCGTATATAGCCATTCGTCGCAAAAATATCGTTAATGGGGGTATCGGCCATCTGCTGACGAACGGTTTGCGTGTCATCTGTTCCCGTTGCTTCAATAGCTTCTAAATAGTGGCGGGTACTGGAATATAGCCCTGCATGCACCATAGTTGGCATGCTGCCGGTGCGCTCACGAAAACGCTCTGCCCAGGCACGCGTTTCATCATTTAAGTCGTAATACCATGCTTTAGTGAACTGCAGCCCTTGAGAATTTTCGAGCCCAATGCTGCGTATATCGGTGCTGAACAGCACCATGCCGGCTAGAATCTGTCCCGCTTGGGTAATACCGAACTCGCCAGCCGTTTGTACGGCATTGATGGTGTCTCCACCGGCATTATTGAGGGCAATTACATCAGCACCCGATGCCTGGGCTTGTAGCATGAAAGAGGAAAAGTCATTGTTCGGAAAGGGGTGGCGCGCGCTACCGACTATCGTTCCACCATTTTCGATAACCACACGCTCGACATCCGCTTCAAGTGCATGGCCAAATGAATAGTCGGCACTGAGCAAATACCAGTTTTTATAGCCCTCCTGCGTAATTGCCTTTGCCGTGCCATTGGACATAGCCCAGGTATCGTAAACCCAGTGAATATGGTTAGGAGAGCAGTGTTCGTTAGTGACACTGGAAGAAACAGCGCCGTTCACTAAGCCAAGTTTATCTGCCTCTTCCAACAAGCCTACTGCTGCTAATGTAACCGATGAAGCCACTAGACCAGTGACCATGTCGACATTGCGTTCATCAATCCATTCGCGCACCACGCTTGAGCCAACATCAGGGCTATTGCGATCATCAGCACTAAAGACGACAACTTGAGCACCGTGTACGCTGCCACCAATATCTTCAATTGCCATCTCAATGGCGTCTTGCCCTAATGGGCCTATGGGATCACGATAAACACCTGACATATCAGCTAGATAACCAATACGGATTTCATTATCTGAGATGCCTTCATTGGCGGCTAAGCTGGGTGCATAGCTCACCGCAATGACCGAAGCCGATAGCGCAGAAATAGCGAAACGACGTGATAGATGCATGCTTTTCACCTGTCTATTGTTGTTATTAAAAGAGCCTTAAGCCCGATTTATTTCATGCTTCATCCTCATGTTAAAAGTAAAAACCGCTTTACTGTTTACCTATCGAGCCAGTTTTTTTGCAATTCGTGCCATTCGAATGAGATATCCATCCGGGATAGACCATTAGTCGTTGTTACTCTCCAGCGTTACAATGGCGTTTTACAGCTGGCTAAATAATTAACGAGAGCTGGCTGCTATCGAATATTTAACTGACACTGGGAGTGTGACGCTTGGCGACAAGTGCTGTGGATAGTTTTTTACCCGAGGCGCTGCAATTTCGTTCTGGTGCCCCTTTGGTGGATATCGGCGCTAACCTGACTCACGAGAGTTTTCAGCGTGATTTAGCTGATGTCATTGCTCGGGCGAAAGCGGCCAATGTAGCTACCTTAATAGTGACGGGTACTGATATTGAACACGCTGAGCAAGCCGTAGAGCTGGCTAAACAGACCCCAGGAATATATGCCACTGCCGGGGTTCACCCACACGATGCTAGCGGGTGGAACAGTGATGTGGCGCGCCAGTTGAAAGCGCTTCATCAAAAACCTGAAGTGGTTGCCGTGGGCGAGTGTGGACTGGACTTTAATCGCAATTTTTCAACGCCTCACGAGCAAGAGCGAGCGTTTGAGGCTCAGTTGGCGCTCGCTGCTGAAAGTGGCTTACCGCTATTTTTGCACGAACGTGACGCGGGGCAACGAATGCGTGAAATGCTGCATAGCTGGCGAGATGATATCAGCCAAGCCGTTATTCACTGTTTCACCGCTGACCGAGATACGCTGCACGGCTATCTCGATTTAGATCTTCATATTGGGTTAACCGGCTGGATTTGTGATGAGCGCAGAGGTCATCACCTTCGTTCAATAGTGAAAGATATTCCGTTAGAAAGGTTAATGGTAGAGACTGACTGTCCTTACCTGCTGCCTCGCAACCTTCCAGCCAAACTAAAAGGACGCCGTCACGAGCCAGCCTTGCTACCATGGATTGTAAGAGAGATTGCCCAGTGGCATGACGTGACTGAAACCGAGCTGGGGAACGCAACAACCCGCACTGCCCAGCATTTTTTCCGCCTTGATGCGGAAGCTTAAAAGGAGCGAAGCGTGGCTGATTACCCAGGATTTATTGCCATTGAGACGGGCGAAGATGACGGCTTGCCGCTGGCTATTGCCTGGTCTCTACCTGATGGACGCATTAAACAGACACTCATTCAGCCTGACGATAGCTGGATCAGTGAAGACACGAACGTGATGGGTTCTTATAGCATTGAAGAGCTAGAAAGCCTCGGCGTCAGCCCGTTGGATGTCATACGTGAACTAGAGACCGATCACTTCTCGGCTACGCTGTACACTAGCGATAACGGTGAGGATGAAGCAGCGCTGGCTCGGCTCTTTGACACCTACGGCTTGGATCCTTTTGTTGAATTAGCGCCTGCACAGGTGCTTTATGAAGCGATTAGTGCGAGAGATTGGCACCGCTTACGCAGCGAAATTTTTAACGACATGGGGCTCGAACCGATGCGGCCCGAGCACGAAATTGAAGTAATGCTAACGCTTCACAAGCAGCTTACCGAGAAAGACTAAGCCGACGCGACCAGCACCACGTCAAGTTCTCGCTGCCCCTGTTTAATGGCCTGAACTAAAGTATCTTGATGCTGATAATAGCGTGTCAACGCGATAAAGAAAGCGTTGGCACGCAATGGCAGTCCCTCTTCTAAATAACGTGCTGCTCTGGCATCTACTTTGTTGGCAAACGCCTCACGATCGACCTCAACGTCCCCACCTAAATTATCTACACTAACGTGGAATGTGCGTCCGCAGGCGTGGGTAAACAGCTTTTCCAGTGCCTGCGGAGCAATCTCCGCTTGCTCGAAGGCGTGCTGCTGCTGGGCGTTGCGCCCATCAGGCAAGTACCAGTACCCGTAATCTTCCAACTGCCGACGCTTCTCTCCTGCGATGCACCAGTGGCTGATCTCGTGCAGTGCACTAGCAAAAAAGCCGCGCGCAAAAATCACCTGATGATAAGGTGTTTCAGATGTAGCTGGGCGATATAGGGGTTCATCGCCACCTTTGATTAATCGCGTCTGATAACATTCTAAAAACACACCATCAAACAGCGCCGTTATGTCGTGAAGCGTCCAACGCTCCTGCTCTTGAGTCACCATATATCTACGTCACCGTTCATTTCGTAAAGTATACCCCCGCCTAGTCCCTATGATAAGGAAACAACAAATCATTAGACAGCTACCGATATCCCAGCGACTCCTGCTACTCTATCGGCTTTTGTTGGGTCACTTTGCTAAACAGGAAACATACCGTGGGCGGCTTTACTAGCAATATAAAATCTATCTACTGGCCAGAAACACGCACATTGGTAGCGTTAGCACTACCCATCTGCGGCGCTCAGCTCGCACAAGCGGGTATGAGCGTGGTCGATGTCATTATGACCGGCAGGCACAACGCCACCGACTTAGCTGCCGTTTCGGTTGGCTCAAGCCTATGGATGCCGCTGATGCTATTTATGACCGGTACGTTAATGGGCCTTACGCCTATCGTGGCACATCTTTTGGGCGGCAAGAGAAACATTGATATTCGCCCTGCGGTTCACCAGGCATTGTGGGTCGCCTTAGTACTCGGGTTCACTGCCGCGGCATTACTGTGGACAGTCGTTACCCCGATATTCGAACTCATGAAGGTTCCTCCAGCGGTTGCAAGAGAGTCTGCTGCCTACCTTTCCGCGGTCGCCTTCGGAATGCCTGGAATCGCCTTGTTTCAGGCGCTTAGAGCCTTTTCAGATGGCATGAATCACACCCGCCCTGCGTTATGGATAAGCTTAGTAGGATTAACCGTCAATATTCCCAGTAACTACCTACTTATCTACGGTGGCGATGGTCTGGTTAATTTATTTGGAGAAGGGTTACCCGATAGTCTCCAACAATTGCCTGCATTAGGTGCATTCGGCTGTGGTATCGCCACAGCCCTCTCGATGTGGACAATGGCCGTTGCGATGGCTCTCTACACCCGTAAAGGACACACTTATCGAAGCGTCTCAATTTGGCAGACACTGACGCCACCAAAGCTAGCGGGTATACGTGAACTTGTCGTAGTGGGTGTGCCCATCGGGGTGGCTATTTTCGTGGAAGTTACGTTATTTACACTAATAGCCCTGTTTATTGCCAGCTTTGGGGAGGTCACGGTGGGGGCTCACCAAGTTGCACTGAGCTTTACGTCTATTCTTTTTATGCTGCCAATGTCATTGAGCATGGCACTGACCGTACGCGTAGGTAATACACTAGGCCAACAACGTTCAGCCATGGCACGAACTGTTGCTTGGAATGGTATTGTGATCAGCGTTATTGTGGCGGTCATCAACAGTACACTACTTTGGTTCACAGCGGTGCCGGTGATTTCGTTGTATACCTCCAATGCCGACATCCAGGCTTTGGCGCTCACCATCATATCCCTGGCGGTTATTTTTCAACTCTCAGACTCACTTCAAGTCAACTTGGCAGGTGCATTACGAGGTTATAAAGACACTCGAATCGTGATGGTCATTACCGTACTTTCTTACTGGATTGTCGGCTTAGGCGGGGGCCACTGGCTAGGAACTCACACTATAGGTGACATGTCTGATCCATTGGGAGTGCATGGTTACTGGATAGGCCTTATTGCTGGGCTCAGCACAGCCGCACTATTACTTGCTTGGCGGTTAAAGTGGATTAGTCAACAGGAGTAAGCAATGGCACTCTACCCTCAACCTATATTATGGCTGGCTATCAGTGCCAGCTTGCTAGTAGCAGGCTGCGGAAACAGCAGTGCTGAACAGCCCTGGGTAGAGTATCACCAACAGCTCATTAGAGATCTTTCAATTGCTGATATTGAGCGTCATCCTCCACCTAATATTGGTGAGTTTCCTGAACGTCGAGAGCGACTGTTCAACATTCCTGAAACCCGAGAAGGTATGCTCAATATCTATGCGTTACGTGAGTGTCAGATAACATCACTCATTGCAGCACGGAACAATCAGTTAGGGCGCGTTGCTCCCCCTAGCCAGCACTGGCTTTACGAACGCGCGCTATGGCAACGTCTAAGTGCCTGCTGGAACAGTGATATTCCTGACCGCTTAAGTGATGACAATAAAGCGCGATTGGCTGAACTAACTGAGCTCAAGACAGAACAGCTACCAGCGGTCAGCTGGAATGCCATTTTTGATTCTGAAGAGTGGGAAAAAAGCTTTTCCCGAGCAAGCGCCCCCTTAAACAGCGCGGAACTACCTAATATTGACAATCAACTGGCTGCAGTTAACTACCTTGAGCGGATGGTGACGCACCAATTTAGCCAAGCGTGGCAGCAGGACTCTTCCGTGCTTGAAAACCACCTTAAAGTCCTGCAGGAAAGGCCTTTAACAGCAGAAATTTTACGCACACTGTTGCTCGCCCATCAGCGCTTAACGGAAGCAAACGCGGCACTTGAGTCAACGCGCTTAACGACTAATGAATGTCTGCAAGATGATTTTTCAGTAGAACTTAATCAAGTTGAGCGGATTTCCCTCAAGTGGCTTACAGCAATTAACCGATTAATTAATGCCCATCAAATAACGCCGCCAGAAGTGGTTAAGAACTATCAGAACACTTGGTTGTCTCTGCGTAACCCCCAGGCCCCTTGGCAGCAACTGCAACGAGTAAAAATGGAACACCAAGCGCTACGAGATCAATTTAATCGCTGTTCTGATAATTAAAAATCACATACCCTCTTAACCTTCTGAGCAACCTGTGCTATTGGTGAACTAAGTGGTGGGCAAGCACACGCTACCCACCGATGTCGTGACCACGCAGCACAAGGAGGGACATTATGGGCGCAACCCTGTCACCCCGCTCTGCCCAGGTCATCGACCTGGAAACCGTGCGTCAGCGTCAGCAGGCGCAAAAATGTTTGATCCGCCTAGCCCCTGAGCTAGACGGGTTAGAGATGGTCTACCAGCTCGCTGCGAGTCCCGACACGTATTACGGCCTACCTGTTTTGGCCTGGGGGCTACAAGAGAACGGTAACGTCATTGGCCTTGTACCATGGATGGAGAAGCTCGCTGCTTGTCATGAGCTAGACAGCCATGAAAACGGCCAGTTTATTGGCTATCGCGATCCAGAAACCGAAGAAATTTTCGCCCTTCCTCCTGATCATAAATACGATGAGCTAACGGCTTCAGCCAGCTACTTCGAGTATGAATCTTCTGGTGAGGTTACACTGATTCAACAACTTCCGGACACCCTGGGCACTCATGCTTTATGCATGAATCATCCTGATGCCCCCTGGAACATGAAGCAAGTCTATGGATGGCGTCTCTACAGTGATGGAAGTGTTGAAGCAGTTCTTGCTGATGAACAGCAAGCCACAATGTCCCCCATCCTTCTTGGTGACAAGTGCCTTTACGATGCCCACTCCCGCCATCGCATGGTTTACTTTTTTCAACGCCATATCGCTAGCCGCATAATGGATGAAGACCCTGCGACACTGGAAGCCTTGACGATGATGGTTGTTCCAAATAAAGAAGGGAGATCTTAATAAGCACTTGCGAGGCTATCCAATGAAAGCCAGTGCCTAGAGCCAGTATTAATGGCTAGCCTCGCATAGCTGCAGAAACCTTACGCTAGGCGAATAAGATACACGTAGTGGTCATCAGATTCCTCTTGCAGCAGCAGCTGGTGTCCCAAAAATTGACAAAATTTTGGGACATCGCGAATCGTTGCAGGGTCTGTTGCTATTACTTTCAACACCTGCCCCGGCACCATATCACGCACCTTATTATGCATTAACATAATAGGTTCAGGGCAATATAAACCCGTTGTGTCTAACGATGTATCAAAGGCACTTGGGTCATACGTATTATCAGTCATCTACAATCTCGTTTAGGAAACAGACAGCATGATCAAAGTAATCATTGAACGGCGCATTATGCCTGGCCTGGAAGAAGAATATGAGCTGGCTGCACGCGAAGCAATGCGCGTTTCACTTGGCGTACGAGGATTTGTCGGTGGAGAAACACTCGTCGAACTTGGCCATACAGATCGTCGCCTGATGATTACCAAATGGCGCGATCTTCGCGCTTGGAAAGAGTGGCATTCAAGTGAAGCACGTGCAGCGGCCATGCAGAGTATCTTACCTCTATTAACAGAAGACGAAACAATCCGCGTATACGAGCCAGGCTGTTAACATCCTCACGCTACCCCACTTACCTTTAAATTAGTGAGCGAGCCTTACATGAACCGTCACTTCTTCCCGATCATGGTAGAGGTGGCGACATGTGATTTTAGCGCGCACTCCCGCCGCTTCCAACGCTTCTTCCAACGTGCTAATACAGCGGTTAACCTCGTCCCAGCGTTTCTTCATGGGCAGTTTTAAATTAAAAATTGCTTCTCGGCACCATTTGCGGGTTAACCACCTTTCCACCATTGCTAGCACGCGCACAGGTTTATCAACGATATCACAAACTAGCCAATCCATTCGTTGCGGCGGCTCCCAAGTAAATCCATCTTCTTTAAGATGATCTATCTGTCCCGTAGCCATTAGCTGCTTGTCCATTGGCCCATTATCAATGGCATAAACATACATGCCACGCTGAACTAACTGCCATGTCCAACCACCAGGAGCGGCTCCTAAATCCGCTGCTTGCATATGATCTGCAAGCCGGGTATCCCACTCTTCTCGCGGAATAAACTCATGCCATGCCTCTTCTAACTTCAGCGTTGATCGGCTTGGTGCGCGGGAAGGGAAACGTAGGCGGCGTATACCATTAATCAGCTCACTTCGATTGTCAGGAAAGCTCATACCCAACTGAACACGATCACCATCCGTCCAGAAAATATGCAAACGACGTGCACCAGCCTTACCGCGCAAGGCACCCCGTTTTTTAAGCATACTCTGCAAAGGTTTAGTCAGCGCTTTAATTAGGCCTGCCAATGCTTTGCCATCATTGGTATCTGGCGTTTCATGCCAAATTTCTTCAAAGCTCCAACGACTTGACTTTACTTGATCAAGAATAGCAGTGAGCCTATCATCTCTAGACAACGTAAGAGCAGGCAGCGCCGCCAGGCTTTGACGAGCAAAAATGAGTCGCTTAAACGCCGCTTTACGGTGTAAATCATTAATTGGCTCTTCATCTAAGCGCGTCAAACTCGCCCAGCCATCGCCTTGCGCAGGCTCGCAATCCACCTCATGCTGTTTGGCATGGTGCTGCATTTCAGCCAGCGCGTCATTCTCAAACCCTGGGCGGCAATAGACAAGCCACGATGTGGGTACTGTTTCACTCACCCTTTCACCTCGAAAGTAATTTCATGTCATAGGTGAACATCTATTCAGAATAAAATGCCCCCGTTAATCGCCGCATCATAGCACTTTCTTTCAATTGCTTTCTAAGTAGTGAGATTAGTAGCGGTAATTTATCTGCTTGATACGCTTAAAACATTATCAGCGCCCCCCAGCTCTCGTCATTCCCACAGGCCCTTAGCGGGAATCCATGTTGAGCTGGGGTTCCAGGCTTCTGCAGGCCAAGGTCAAGGTGGATTCCCGATAACCCCACTCGGGAATGACGGTGCAGTGACTTGGGAACGTCCCTAATTGATTTTCTTCCGCACAAACAAAAAACCCAGCCGATGGGCTGGGTTTTTTGCGGTATAAGTGCCTGACGATGACCTACTCTCGCATGGGGAGACCCCACACTACCATCGGCGCTAAGCGGTTTCACTTCTGAGTTCGGCATGGGATCAGGTGGTTCACGCGTGCTATGGTCGTCAGGCGTAACTTTTAATGCATATCATGCTGAACATGTTACTGATGTTTTGTGGCGTCTCTTTCGTCTCAAGTCCTTCGTGTGTCACGTTGGGCTTGATTCGCGTATCCGGTTCTCTGAGTGTCTTCACACTCGTCTCGTTATCACTGCGACCAGACCCCTTGGGTGTTATAGGGTCAAGCCTCACGGGCCATTAGTACACGTTAGCTCAACGCCTTGCAGCGCTTCCACACCGTGCCTATCAACCAGCTGGTCTCGCTGGGCCCTTCAGGAAGCTCTAGGCCTCAGGGATGTCTCATCTTGAAGGGGGCTTCCCGCTTAGATGCTTTCAGCGGTTATCCCGTCCGCACATAGCTACCCGGCAATGCCACTGGCGTGACAACCGGAACACCAGAGGTGCGTCCACTCCGGTCCTCTCGTACTAGGAGCAGCCCTTCTCAAACATCCAACGCCCACGGCAGATAGGGACCGAACTGTCTCACGACGTTCTAAACCCAGCTCGCGTACCACTTTAAATGGCGAACAGCCATACCCTTGGGACCGACTTCAGCCCCAGGATGTGATGAGCCGACATCGAGGTGCCAAACACCGCCGTCGATGTGAACTCTTGGGCGGTATCAGCCTGTTATCCCCGGAGTACCTTTTATCCGTTGAGCGATGGCCCTTCCATACAGAACCACCGGATCACTAGAACCTGCTTTCGCACCTGCTCGACGTGTCTGTCTCGCAGTCAAGCACCCTTATGCTCTTGCACTCACTGCACGATGTCCGACCGTGCTGAGGGTACCTTCGTGCTCCTCCGTTACTCTTTGGGAGGAGACCGCCCCAGTCAAACTACCCACCACACACTGTCCTCGATCCGGATAACGGACCTGAGTGAGAACGCCAATGATGCCAGGCTGGTATTTCAAGGTTGGCTCCCCTCGAACTGGCGTCCGAGATTCAAAGCCTCCCAGCTATCCTACACAGGCAACATCAGCGTCCAGTGTGAAGCTATAGTAAAGGTTCACGGGGTCTTTCCGTCTAGCCGCGGGTACACCGCATCTTCACGGCGATTTCAATTTCACTGAGTCTCGGGTGGAGACAGCGTGGCCATCATTACGCCATTCGTGCAGGTCGGAACTTACCCGACAAGGAATTTCGCTACCTTAGGACCGTTATAGTTACGGCCGCCGTTTACCGGGGCTTCAATCAAGAGCTTCGCCTTGCGGCTAACACCATCATTTAACCTTCCGGCACCGGGCAGGCGTCACACCCTATACGTCCGCTTGCGCGTTAGCAGAGTGCTGTGTTTTTACTAAACAGTTGCAGCCACCTGGTATCTTCGACCGGTTCGGGCTCTGAGAGCAAGTCTCGTCACCCTACGCCGGCGTGCCTTCTCCCGAAGTTACGGCACCATTTTGCCTAGTTCCTTCACCCGAGTTCTCTCAAGCGCCTTGGGATTCTCACCCTGACCACCTGTGTCGGTTTGGGGTACGGTCGCACATGATCTGAAGCTTAGAGGCTTTTCCTGGAAGCGTGGCATCAATGACTTCCTGACCGTGGTCAGTTCGTTTCGTGTCTCGGCCTTAAAGCATCCCGGATTTACCTAAGATGCCAGCCTACTCACTTTCACCAGGACAACCAACGCCTGGCTCACCTAGCCTTCTCCGTCCCCCCATCGCAATCATGTCCGGTACGGGAATATTAACCCGTTTCCCATCGACTACGCCTTTCGGCCTCGCCTTAGGGGCCGACTCACTCTGCTCCGATTAGCGTCGAACAGAAACCCTTGGTCTTCCGGCGAGGGAGTTTTTCACTCCCTTTATCGTTACTCATGTCAGCATTCGCACTCGTGATACCTCCAGCGAACTTCTCAATTCACCTTCATTGGCTTACACGACGCTCCTCTACCGCTCACACCTAAGTGTGAACCCGTAGCTTCGGTACCTGGTTTAGCCCCGTTACATCTTCCGCGCAGGCCGACTCGACTAGTGAGCTATTACGCTTTCTTTAAAGGATGGCTGCTTCTAAGCCAACCTCCTAGCTGTCTGAGCCTTCCCACATCGTTTCCCACTTAACCAGGATTTCGGGACCTTAGCTGACGGTCTGGGTTGTTTCCCTTTTCACGACGGACGTTAGCACCCGCCGTGTGTCTCCCACGCTCGCACTCACCGGTATTCGGAGTTTGCCTCGGGTTGGTAAGTCGGGATGACCCCCTAGCCGAAACAGTGCTCTACCCCCGGCGGTGATACGTGAGGCGCTACCTAAATAGCTTTCGAGGAGAACCAGCTATCTCCGAGCTTGATTAGCCTTTCACTCCGATCCACAAGTCATCCAAATCTTTTTCAACAGATCCTGGTTCGGGCCTCCAGTTGATGTTACTCAACCTTCACCCTGCTCATGGATAGATCGCTCGGTTTCGGGTCTATATCCAGCGACTGTGTCGCCCAGTTAAGACTCGGTTTCCCTACGGCTCCCCTAAACGGTTAACCTCGCCACTGAATATAAGTCGCTGACCCATTATACAAAAGGTACGCAGTCACAGAACAAGTCTGCTCCTACTGCTTGTACGCACACGGTTTCAGGATCTATTTCACTCCCCTCTCCGGGGTTCTTTTCGCCTTTCCCTCACGGTACTGGTTCACTATCGGTCAGCCAGGAGTATTTAGCCTTGGAGGATGGTCCCCCCGTCTTCAGTCAAGGTTTCTCGTGCCCCGACCTACTCGATTTCACATGATCAGATTTTCGACTACGGGGCTATCACCCACTATGGCCGCGCTTCCCAGCGCATTCGCCTAATCAGTCACATGCTTAAGGGCTGGTCCCCGTTCGCTCGCCGCTACTAGGGGAATCTCGGTTGATTTCTTTTCCTCAGGGTACTTAGATGTTTCAGTTCCCCTGGTTCGCCTCTTACGCCTATATATTCAGCGTAAGATACTCATCTTATGATGAGTGGGTTTCCCCATTCAGAAATGCCCGGGTCACAGGTTGTTTGCCACCTCGCCGAGCCTTATCGCAGGCTTCCACGTCTTTCATCGCCTCTGGCTGCCTAGGCATCCACCGTGTGCGCTTCATTGCTTGACCCTATAACCCGAAGGAGTCTGGTGTCTCGCAATGATAACGATTGCCGGATACGCTTGAGACGTATCACAAAACAATTACGTATAAACACTTCAAAGAAGCGTTTATGTCAGCATGATATACATTGTTAAAGAGCGACTGCTATGCGCAGTGATAAGCGGTTGCTTTTTTCACATTAAAAGGAAAAGAAAGGTCTTTAAAGAAGATCTTAAAAAAGCTCTTTTCTCTTCTTTCACTATGAAGAAAACGCTTATCACTGCGTATCAACAGCATTCTGATCAGGTAATTCATTGTGAGCGCTTACCGCGAGGGATGATGCATCGTTTAAGGAGGTGATCCAGCCGCAGGTTCCCCTACGGCTACCTTGTTACGACTTCACCCCAGTCATGAACCACACCGTGGTGATCGCCCTCTTGCGTTAGGCTAACCACTTCTGGTGCAGTCCACTCCCATGGTGTGACGGGCGGTGTGTACAAGGCCCGGGAACGTATTCACCGTGACATTCTGATTCACGATTACTAGCGATTCCGACTTCACGGAGTCGAGTTGCAGACTCCGATCCGGACTGAGACCGGCTTTTCGGGATTAGCTGACTCTCGCGAGCTCGCAACCCTTTGTACCGGCCATTGTAGCACGTGTGTAGCCCTACTCGTAAGGGCCATGATGACTTGACGTCGTCCCCACCTTCCTCCGGTTTGTCACCGGCAGTCTCCTTAGAGTTCCCGGCATTACCCGCTGGCAAATAAGGACAAGGGTTGCGCTCGTTACGGGACTTAACCCAACATTTCACAACACGAGCTGACGACAGCCATGCAGCACCTGTCTCTGCGTTCCCGAAGGCACCAAGTGATCTCTCACAAGTTCGCAGGATGTCAAGAGTAGGTAAGGTTCTTCGCGTTGCATCGAATTAAACCACATGCTCCACCGCTTGTGCGGGCCCCCGTCAATTCATTTGAGTTTTAACCTTGCGGCCGTACTCCCCAGGCGGTCGACTTATCGCGTTAACTTCGCCACAAAGTGCGCTAGGCACCCAACGGCTGGTCGACATCGTTTACGGCGTGGACTACCAGGGTATCTAATCCTGTTTGCTACCCACGCTTTCGCACCTCAGTGTCAGTGTCAGTCCAGAAGGCCGCCTTCGCCACTGGTATTCCTCCCGATCTCTACGCATTTCACCGCTACACCGGGAATTCTACCTTCCTCTCCTGCACTCTAGCTTGACAGTTCCGGATGCCGTTCCCAGGTTGAGCCCGGGGCTTTCACAACCGGCTTATCAAGCCACCTACGCGCGCTTTACGCCCAGTAATTCCGATTAACGCTTGCACCCTCCGTATTACCGCGGCTGCTGGCACGGAGTTAGCCGGTGCTTCTTCTGCGAGTGATGTCTTTCCTAATGGGTATTAACCACTAGGCGTTCTTCCTCGCTGAAAGTGCTTTACAACCCGAAGGCCTTCTTCACACACGCGGCATGGCTGGATCAGGGTTGCCCCCATTGTCCAATATTCCCCACTGCTGCCTCCCGTAGGAGTTCGGGCCGTGTCTCAGTCCCGATGTGGCTGATCATCCTCTCAGACCAGCTACGGATCGTTGCCTTGGTGAGCCTTTACCTCACCAACTAGCTAATCCGACATAGGCTCATCCAATAGCGGGAGCCGGAGCCCCCTTTCTCCCGTAGGACGTATGCGGTATTAGCCTGGGTTTCCCCAGGTTATCCCCCACTACCGGGCAGATTCCTATGCATTACTCACCCGTCCGCCGCTCGTCAGCGGGTAGCAAGCTACCCCTGTTACCGCTCGACTTGCATGTGTTAGGCCTGCCGCCAGCGTTCAATCTGAGCCATGATCAAACTCTTCAGTTTAAAATCATTGTGATACTTACTTGTCACCCGAAGGCAACAAAAGCGCATCAAACTTGGCTCAAGGTTCAAACGAATTCATTTCAATTTACATTGTCATGACCGCTTGCCTTGATATTTGGTGATTTATCACCCTCATCGGCAAGCGCCCACATGAATTACCTGATCAAATTGTTAAAGAGCTGTTTTCGCTGCTGAACTTCCGAAGAAGTGACTGACTAACCGATGAACTGGCTTGCCTCAGCGAGGAAGGCGTATTCTACGCATTTCCTAGTGTTTGTCAATCACTGTTTTTAGCGAGTGAAGCGAGTGGGTTAAGAAAGCGAGATAACGATGCTTTCTTTATAACTACCCTAACTCTCTGACAAACCGAAGGTTTTCACCTTCAATCACCGCTGGTAACGCTGTGCGTCCCCGGCAGCGGATGCGTACTTTACGGATTCGCTGCCGTCTTGGCAAGGGCTATTGGAAAATAAATTGAAATAAAAAAGCGGCAGGTATTGTTCCAAGAACAAGCCTGCCGCAAACCACCGATCAGTCCCCTGACCAGAGAGTACTCAGTTAAACCTAATGCTTAAATCTCAAAGCCCAAGCCAAAATCTTCGCTCGACATCGCCATAAGGCTTCCCGCCCCCGCTTGAATCATCTGAGCATGTGCTTTAGTACGCGGCAGCAGGCGCTGGTAATAGAAACGAGCAGTATTCAACTTGGCCGCATAAAACGCCTTATCGCCACCTTCCAATTCCACCAACGACTGCTTAGCTGCGCGGGCAAAAAGGTACGCCAAGGTGACATAGCCGGAGTACATGAGGTAGTCAACGCTAGCCGCCCCCACTTCTTCACGGTCTTGCATGGCTTTCATACCCACGCCCATCGTTAGCTCGCCCCACTCAGCATTCAGCTTCGCTAGCGGCTCAACAAACTCTTTTAGAGCAGGGTTATCAGCTTCCGTCTTACAGAACTTATGGATCTCTTTGGTGAATACTTTTAGCGATTCACCCTGGCTCATCAACACCTTTCGACCAAGCAGGTCTAACGCTTGAATGCCGGTAGTACCTTCATATAGGCGGGTAATACGCGCATCACGCACCAACTGCTCCATCCCCCACTCTTTAATGAAGCCGTGCCCACCAAAAATCTGCACGCCTTCATTGGTGCACTCAAAACCAACTTCAGTGAGAAACGCTTTCACGATAGGCGTTAATAGGCCAAGCAGAGTTTCAGCCTGCTCTTTCTCTTCGCCGGGCTTACCGTGCTCAACGATATCTAGCATTTGAGCGGTGTATAGCACCAGCATGCGACCACCCTCGGCGAACGCCTTCTGGGTTAGTAGCATACGGCGCACATCAGGATGAACAATAATCGGGTCTGCTACTTTCTCAGGCGCTTGAGCACCGGAAAGGGCACGCATTTGTAACCGGTCACGAGCGTAACTGAGCGAGTTTTGGAAACTGGCTTCAATTAAGCCTAAGCCTTGAATGCCCACCCCGAGACGTGCGGCGTTCATCATAGTGAACATGCACGCCAACCCTTTGTTAGGCGCTCCAACTAAATAGCCAGTCGCACCATCAAAGTTCATCACGCAGGTCGCATTACCGTGAATACCCATTTTGTGTTCGAGCGAGCCACAGGAAACGCCATTACGATCGCCGGGATTGCCTTGAGCATCGGGCATAAACTTAGGCACAACAAATAGAGAAATACCTTTCGAGCCCTCAGGAGCACCAGGCAGTTTGGCTAATACGAGGTGTACGATATTTTCTGCCAGATTATGGTCGCCAGCAGAAATAAAGATTTTAGTACCTGTAATGGCATAGGCACCGCTTTCATCAGGCACCGCACGCGTCTTAATTAATCCTAGGTCAGTACCACAGTGGGGCTCGGTGAGACACATAGTGCCTGTCCAAACACCCTCAACCAGCTTGGTAAGGTAGGTTTCCTTTTGCTCATCAGTACCATGGTGCCGAAGTGCATCGGCCGCACCATGGGAAAGCCCTGGATACATACCCCACGCTAAGTTAGTAGCGCAGATCATTTCAGACAGCATCATCGCCAATGAGGGCGGAAGACCTTGCCCGCCTTGCTCAGGGTCTGCTGCCAAGCTTGGCCAGCCACCTTCAACATATTGCTGATAGGCCTCTTTAAAACCTTGCGGCGCTTTCACTTCGCCACCTTCTAACAAGCACCCCTCTTCATCACCGCTTTGGTTGAGCGGAAGCAGCACCTCACGGGCAAAGCGCGCACCCTCTTCAAGAATCGCACTCACGACGTCTGGAGACGCATCATCGCCACATGGCAACGCTGCATAGTGACTGGGATAGTCAAACATTTCGTCCATAACGAAACGCATATCACGTAGAGGGGCTTGATAGCTGGGCATGTCACTTCTCCTGAGCAGGGGGCTGAAAGCGGCTTACATTTTAGTACGGCTTGGATTTCAAAAAAGCCACTTTCAAACACATGTTTGAAAACTAGCGCGCAGCCGCACCATAGTCAAGCGGTCGTTTGAATATAACACCTAAAACCGCTACAACTTTGGTCGACCAACCGGTAAAAAATTGATCTATAAACAAAAAAACCTGTCAGCAAAAGTGCTGACAGGTTATCAGACGCTACTAATTTTCCAGCCCATTTACTGCATTCGAATGCCGCCATCCAGCCGAATCACTTCACCATTCAACATTGGGTTAGTAATAATCTGCTCAGCCAACTGAGCAAATTCATCTGGCTTACCCAACCGTTTGGGGAAAGGCACAGCAGCGGCTAAGGCTTGAGCCGCTTCGTCAGGAATCTCGCTCATCATGGGCGTTTCAAAAACGCCAGGCGCAATCGCCATAACGCGAATAGCATGACGCGATAGCTCTCTAGCAGCAGGCAAACTCATTCCCACAACACCGGCTTTCGAAGCACTGTAAGCACATTGCCCCACCTGCCCATCAAATGCCGCGATAGAAGCCGTATTAATAATTACGCCCCGCTCACCGCTTTCATTGGGCGTATTTTTGGCCATGGCGGCGGCTGCCAAACGCATCACATTAAACGTACCTACTAAATTAATGTTGATCGTTTTTGCATAGCTTTCCAGATCTGCAGGATTGCCATTACGGTCAACCAGCTTGGCCACGCTGACTACGCCAGCACAGTGAATAACACCCGAAAGGCCGTTTTCACCTCCCAGTGCAATCGCTTCGTCAATCGCCTGCTGCATTTGCTCGGCAGAGGTGATATCAGCTATGCAGGCCACTGCACGATCACCTAAGCGTTTAGCATGATCCGACACGCTATTATTCATGTCACACAATACTACGCTCCCACCGGCAGCTATTAGGCGCTCTGCTGTTGCCGCACCAAGCCCTGAAGCAGCACCAGTAATTAAAAACGTACCATCCTTTACCTGCATTTCAACTTTCCTTTGATTATTTATCGTTGCGTGCTTGCTCAGTCGCTTGGGCACGAAGTTTGAAGCGCTGAATCTTGCCGCTAGGCGTTTTTGGCAGCTCATCGACGAATTCGATAACCCTGGGGAACGCATGAGTAGAAAGACGCTCACGCACTTGCTGGCGGATTTCATCAGCAAGCGCCTCACTAGCCTCATACCCATCACGCAGTACGATATAAGATTTAATCACCTCGCCACGAATCTCGTCTGGCTGGCCAACCGCTGCAGATTCGGCAACCGCAGGGTGGGTCATGACACTGTTTTCAACATCCGTAGGGCCAACTCGGTAGCCTGCGGTGGTAATAATGTCGTCATCGCGTCCGGCAAACTGAAATGAGCCGTCTTCATTGCGGATAACCACATCGCCAGTTAGGTAGTAACCATTCACAAAGGGGTCTTTTTCTTGCCAGGTATACCCTTGGAAGAAGTGGGCGGGTGAGTTTTTGATATCAACTGCAAGCACACCCGGCTCACCGGGCGGCAGCTCGTTATACTCGGCGTCCAAGATAGCCAAGCGGTAGCCCGGCATTGGCACGCCCATCGCTCCCACATGTTTAGGGTGGTCAAGGGAGTGATGGTTATTACATGTCATGCCGGTTTCTGTTTGACCATAGTGATCCATGACCGGACAACCTAACGACTTCTCCACCCAGGTCACTACTTCTGTATTCAGTGGCTCGCCTGCCGAACTCGCCGCGCGAAGCTCTAAGGTTTGGTGGGCATCATCGAACAGCCCTGACGCTTTCATTAAACGGTACGCCGTGGGCGCTGCGGCGAAGTTAGTAATATGGTGACGCTTCATGAACGCTAAGGCACCTTCTGCACTGAAACCCGCTTCACAGAAGTGCGTGGTAACACCGAGCAGCAGCGGTCCAGCGATCGCGTAATATAGCCCGTATGCCCAGCCTGGGTCAGCCATATTCCAAAAGCGGTCATCGTCACGAAGATCGACTGCTAGCTCCATATAGAGAGCAAACGCGGTCATACCAGAAAGCGGCACAGCCACTCCCTTTGGCTTACCTACCGTGCCCGAAGTAAACATTTGCAGAAAAGGTTTTTCAGGGGCAAGACGAGGTGGCTTGTCGCTCATTGACGTATACGTCAATGCAGTCTGCCAGTCATGATCATTAGGATGCTCACCAGTGGCTCCACCTACTGCCAAAACAGGTGGGCACTGACTTAGCCCATCAAACTTAAAGCGATTAGCGTGATCGGTAATCACTAGCTTGGTGTCAGCGCGCCCCAGTCGATAATCCACCGCATCAGGACCGAAAGCAGTAAATAACGGCTGATAAACCGCACCAATTCGCCAAGTAGCGAGCACAGCCACTAACAGCGCTGTTGAGCGCGGCAGCATGCAGGCAATACGGTCCCCTTCACCAAGCCCTTGGGCCTTAAACCAACCTGCAAGCTTGCCACTCAGTTCGTCCAACTCTGCATACGTCAGCGTATGGGTTTGCCCATTGATGTCTTCCTGCACGAGCGCAAGCACATCGCCTCGCCCTTGGCGCACATGACGACCGCAGCATGCTTCAAAGGCATTGAAACAACCATCCTGATGGTCATCCAACCGGGCAATCATGGTGTCAACCGTAAAGTCTTCCAGGAAGGTCGGATATGTGGGTAGTGACGCTGATGTTGCTGTCATGATGGCTCTCTTATGTTGTTAGTCGTGAGCATTGGTACGCAAACAGACAGGCCAGGGTTCCGATCTTACGCTTTATTATTGTCCGTTTACGTTAACGGAAACCTCGCAATTGAACTAACGCTAAAAGCATTTACGCGGGAGCGCAAGCAATCCTCGTCGTAAATGGATTAGACGTTGGTCGAGCGGGGGTATTAACGAACCATAATCATCGCAACAAGTTCATCGGCTAGATCATCGGGAGTACGCGGCCCACTCGGGTCGTACCAGCGAACTGTCCAATTCAACGCACCCAAAATAAACCGCGACACCAGAAAGCGGTCACCGTGAATAAGCTCCGCTGCCAGCGCATCGTCGATAACGTCTACCCACAGTGCTTCGTAGGCGTCCCGAAGGTGACTTAAATGGGCACTCGCATCAGGATCTAACCGTCGCCATTCAAATAACGCGACCACATGGGCGTTACGATCAGCAAAAAGCGTCTCTAAGTGCGCCCGGGCCATAGCATGCAAACGCGCCTCAGGATCATCCTCGCATTCTTGAAGTGCTGCTTTAGCAATACTGAGAGCATTCTGGGTGCCCTCCTCTATTACAGCAGCTAAGATTTCCTGCTTATCTTTGAAGTGATGGAACAAGCTGCCAGACTTGATACCCATTTCTTGCGCCAGCATACGCACTGTAGTGCGATCAAAGCCTTCTTGGACGAATAGCTGAGCCGCTAAACGTGTCAATTCCTTGCGGCGAGGGGAAGCATTCATTACATTCATGTCATTTACACTAGCGCTTGCTTGGTTACTTAGGAGAAGACCACAGCCCCGCCAACGGGTCAACGCATCACTAAGCTCACAGCAAGATAATCACAATAAATCCGTCAGGAGACGCACAAATGAGTAATGCCACCGAGGTTGTATTTTTATCTGCCACCCGCACGCCAATGGGCGGCATGATGGGAAGTCTTTCCAGCATGACGGCTCCCGAACTTGCGGCCGTTGCAATCCGCGCTGCCATAGAGCGAGCAGGTATTGAAGCATCCGTTATTGAAGAAGGCATCATGGGGTGTGTACTGCCCGCCGGCGTGAAACAAGGGCCAGCCCGCCAGGCCATGCGTCAGGCTGGCATTCCCGATGCCAATGGTGCTACCACCATCAATAAGCTGTGTGGTTCTGGCATGAAAGCCACCATGCTAGCCCACGATTTAATCAAAGCAGGGACTGGCGAAATCCTGCTTGCAGGCGGTATGGAGTCAATGTCTAATGCCCCACACGTGCTTACTAAAGCGCGTGGCGGCTACCGTTTAGGTCATGGCGAGCTGAAAGACCACATGTTCCTAGACGGCTTAGAAGATGCCGAAACCGGCAAATTGATGGGCGTTTTCGCCCAGGATGTTGCATCAGAGCGTGGCTACACGCGCGAGCGCTTGGACGACTTTGCCATTGCCTCTCTAGAGCGTGCCATGGACGCCACCAATAACGGCCACTTAGCGGCTGAAATGGCACCGGTAACAGTAACCACCCGCCAAGGTGAAACGCTGGTCGAACATGACGAACAGCCCTTCCAAGCCAAACTGGATAAAATTCGCCAGTTGCGCCCAGCGTTTGCCAAAGACGGGACTATTACGGCTGCCAACGCCAGCTCAATTTCCGACGGCGCATCAGCGCTTATTTTGGCCAGCCATGAAGCCGCTAAGCGTCATGGCGTGAAGCCACTAGCCAAAATGCTCGGCCATACCACCCACTCCCGCCATCCAAGCGAATTCACCATTGCGCCGGTAGGTGCGATTGAAAAGCTGATGAAAAAGCTTGGCTGGGGCGTTAACGACGTTGATCTCTTTGAGATTAACGAAGCATTCGCGGTCGTCACGTTAATGGCCATGGATGACTTAGGGCTACCTCACGATAAGGTGAATGTATTTGGCGGTGCTTGTGCCCAAGGGCATCCGATTGGCTCAACAGGTTCGCGGGTGATTGCGACGCTTATTCATGCCCTACGCACGAAAGGCGGCAAACGGGGTATTGCTAGCCTGTGCATTGGTGGTGGCGAAGCCACCGCCGTGGCCGTTGAACTCATCGATTAATACAATCAACTCCTCCGCGCCTTGGCATGCTGGTCATGCCAAGGCGCGCCCATCCTCCTTAGTGCCATAGGCTTCTGAAGTCGCTAATGTCTGCCAGTCCAACGACTTGAGTGTCTCTGCAGCATCGCTGACATCATCAAGATTACTGCTACGCTGATCCTCAGCCATGCGAAATTGGCCAGCATATTCACGCATTTGCAGAGCTTCTTGAGTTAGTCCTTCCGCACTTTGTGCCGCTTGATTGACCAGCCGCAACGTATCTTGGGTTGTCACATCAATTTGCGTGACCGCTCTATTCACTTCCTCAATACCACGCCGCTGCTCCTCAGACGCGCTGGCGATCCTCGCCATCAACTGCTCTACCTGAGTAGCCGACTGCATGATATCGCGCGTATGCTCACCCGCTTGCTGAGATAACTCACTCCCCTTTTCAACACTCTGACGAGATGCTTCAATACGTGACCGAATTTCATGTGCAGCATCAGCACTACGCGTTGCTAACGCTCGCACTTCGCTGGCTACCACCGCAAAGCCACGCCCGTGTTCACCAGCACGCGCCGCCTCAACAGAGGCGTTCAAAGCAAGAATATTCGTTTGAAAGGCAATGCTTTCAATCATTGAAATGATGCTTTGTATTTCTTCGGAGTGCTCGTTAATGGCCTGCATAGTCGCAATGAACTGGGCAATTACCTGATCGCCTTGCTGCGCTTTATGGGCAACACCCGTCGTTGCGTGACTCACATGCGCCGCACTTTCTGCATTCTGATTTACGGTTGCGGTTAACTGCTCAAGACTTGCCGCCATTTTTACAAGCGCTGACACTTGCGAGTCCGTTTGACCTGCCAATTGTTGGCTTTGAGCTGCCATTACCTGGCTATCGGTGTAAACCTGCTGACTGCTGTTATTAAGATGGTTAACCGTCGACGTCAGCGAATTTTGCATGTTCGCCAATTCACTAAACAACAGACCAATTTCATTAGCGGCATGGGCTTCAACAGGCGTTGATAAATCGCCCTTGGCAATGCGTTTAAAGTGCTGCGTTATTGCACGCAGAGGCTGCAATACATTGTTACGCACACCCCATACCACTAACGCTATGACCAGCATTGCCACCACAACAACGCCCAGCACTCCCCAAAACAGGAGTGATGATACTTTTTGAAAGCGATCAAGCAGCCCAGCCCCCCGGGAGACCGAGTAACCGTAGAAAGCTTCGACAGTACTCACGAACTGCTGGCTACTCTCATCCACGCGGGACTCGCCAGAAAGGAAGCCTCGAACATCGCGCTCTTCCAGCATCATCATTTGCAAACTTAAATTATTATCAACCAGCGAGCGGAAATCATTCGCTAACTGATCCACGAGCTCAAGCCGCTCTTCCTCAGCAAAATTCGAGTGGAAAGCGTTAAACCGGGCTGAAGCAGCACTCAATAAACGTCCTGCTTCTTCTAATAAAGGTTCTGGACGATCAAAAGATGGGGTGCGAATTAGCTCTGCAGCTCGATTCATTTGTATGCGGGCACGCAGCAGCTGAGTATAGGCCCCGTTAAGCTCACGTACCTGATTCATATCTCGCTGCTGCAGCGACGTAAATGCCTCACGACCAAAGTGATTAGCAAACAACCCCAACCCGCCAATCATCAATATAAGACAGGTGAAGGTCACTAACACCAGAGCCCAGCTCGCTTTAATGCTTAAATTATTAATCATGCGCATAAAAGCTCTCAACCACGTGACTGGTCGTCAGTATGCAGGGGCAGCCACAACTGTAGACGCCGACGGATCTCTAATAGCGCTTGCTCGTATGCATCTAATTTACTAATTAGCCTCGGATCGCGAATATCCCAGAAAAGCACTTCTCTCGCCCGCCCTTGCCAGTCTCTACAAACCTGTTGCGCCTTGTCACATAGCACAATGACAAAATCGAAGTACTCGTCTTCAAACTCACCTAATGACTTACTACGCAATCCTTCTGTAGAAAGCCCTTGTTTGTGCAGCGCCTCTAACGTTAGCGCATGGGGTTCATCTGGCTCGGAGCCTGCGCTAAAAGCATCAAAGCGATCACTTGCCATCTGGCGAAGCAGCGCTTCCCCCATCAGAGACCGTGCAGAATTGGCATTACAAAGGAACAGCACGCGGCGCTTTGGCATAAATAAATAACCTCTTGATGGGTGTAATTTCAGCAATTTACGCCTTCAAGATGACGTCTTTATTGCAGCCTGCTAGTTCCCGGTACAAATATACGAAAAAACATATATCATAACGATCAATAACCACTTCTTCGACACAAAAGGGGGTACCGCCAATGGCATTGCTTGACGATTTACCCAACGTAGATAGCAGTTTGTTCGAAACTCCCAATCATGAAACATTGAGGCTTCCCTCGAGTGACCAGCCTGCACCCAAAATCCTGCTGCTTTACGGCTCACTCCGGGAACGCTCATTCAGTCGATTAGCCGTTGAAGAGGCCGCTCGGCTACTCAATGCAATGGGGGCTAGTACAAAAATTTTTGATCCCCGTGGCTTACCTCTGCCTGATGCGGAAGATGCGAGCCATCCTAAAGTGGATGAGCTGCGTGCACTGGCACAGTGGGCCGATGGCATGGTGTGGTGCTCACCTGAGCGCCATGGTGCGATGACCGGCATTATGAAAGCACAAATAGACTGGATTCCTCTTGCGCTAGGTGGTGTTCGTCCCACCCAAGGTAAAACCCTTGCCGTGATGCAAGTGTGCGGTGGCTCCCAGTCGTTTAACACGGTGAATCAGCTGCGCATTTTAGGCCGCTGGATGCGTATGGTGACGATTCCTAACCAGTCATCGGTGCCTAAGGCTTTTATGGAGTTCGATGACAACGGCCGCATGAAACCTTCACCCTTTTATGACCGCATTGTTGATGTCATGGAAGAGCTGGTGAAATTCACCCTGCTGGTTCGTGAGCGTAGCGATCTGCTAACCGACCGCTACTCTGAACGTAAAGAGAGTGCCGAAGAAGTCTCCAAACGCGTCAATCAACGCGCTATTTGATCAGGGAGTGGTTTTATGACGACCCAGAGCAACTCTTCACCCACCAGCGCCGACATGGGGCTGTTTGAACGCTACCTTTCCGTATGGGTAGCGATTGCCATTGTTGCCGGGATTGCACTTGGGCAGTTCGCCCCTGCCGTGCCAGAGGTGTTATCACGGTTTGAGTATGCCCAGGTCTCCATTCCGATTGCCGTATTAATCTGGGCGATGATTTTTCCCATGATGGCGCAGATTGACTTCAGTGCTATTGCAGGAGTGCGCCGCCAGCCAAAGGGACTGACTATTACCACCACAGTCAACTGGCTGATTAAACCTTTCACAATGTTCGCTTTGGCCTGGTTGTTTTTCATGGTGATTTTTCGGCCATTTATTCCTGAAGAACTGGCCAGCCAATACCTAGCGGGCGCCATATTACTAGGGGCAGCACCCTGCACCGCGATGGTATTTGTATGGAGCTACCTGACCCGCGGCGACGCGGCTTACACCCTTGTTCAAGTAGCTTTGAATGACTTGATCATGCTGTTTGCCTTTGCGCCGCTTGTGGTGCTGTTACTAGGAATCTCAAATATCCAAGTGCCATGGGACACAGTTATTTTATCGGTGGTGCTGTACATCGTGATTCCACTTGCGGCTGGCTACATCACCCGTAAAACATTGATCGCCAAGCACGGTGCTGAATGGTACGACAACGTATTTATGAAGCGGGTCGGCCCCATCACCCCCATCGGATTAATCGTTACCCTGGTGTTACTATTTGCCTTCCAAGGCGACGTTATTCTGAATAATCCGCTGCATATCGTATTAATCGCCATTCCGCTAATTATCCAAACGTTTTTGATCTTCTTTATCGCCTACGGCTGGGCCAAAGCGTGGCGTGTGCCGCACAACATCGCTGCTCCTGGTGCAATGATCGGCGCCAGCAACTTTTTTGAACTAGCGGTCGCAGCGGCCATTGCACTGTTTGGCTTACAGTCAGGTGCCGCGTTAGCCACGGTAGTCGGTGTTTTAGTTGAAGTACCACTTATGCTCGCGCTAGTACGTATTGCTAATAAAACACGTCAGCATTTTCCTGAAAACACATAACAAAGAGATACTCGGATGGCACATTACTTAGTTTTTCTCGGTTCAACTCGAACCTCTACGCCGCCCGCCCCTGCTCGTTTAGGCGAGCGGGTATCCCAGGCGTGCAAACGCCTACTTAGATCGCTACCCGATACAACGGCAGAGGTTATAGACCCGCTAACGTTAGACCTTAACGGCCCTTTTAAACCACATTTTGCTTACGCAAAAACAGCGGTTCCTGATGATCTTGAAGCTCTTGCAGGCAAGATTGAACAAGCCGATGGCTACGTGATGGTCAGCCCCGAATATAACCACTCCATGAGCCCAGCGCTGAGCCATTTGCTGAATCATTTTGGCGCATCGCTTTTTGCGTTTAAGCCCAGCGCTATCGTGACTTACTCCATGGGGCAATGGGGAGGCGCACGTGCCGCCGTTAGCATGCGCGCATTTCTATCTGAGCTTGGCTGCCTGCCAGTGTCTGCCATGATCCATATACCCAAAGTCCAGGAAGCACTGAACGACGATGGGCAATTTGCCCGGGAACATGAGCGCTGGGAAAGCTATTTTGGGCGCACGTTGGGCCAATTAACGTGGTGGGCAGAAGCGGCCAAATTGCACAAAGCCGAGCAAGATCCCACAACGCTATCACCTGCGTTTAATAAATCGCCCGCTCAGCGCAATGCGCCTAAAAACGATAAAACTTTTTGAACGGCCATCAATAGCGCTGCGTAAGAGAGGGTGAATTGACCAATCTGATCGACATAGATAATGCTGCGATCGCTTTTGTTCAACAACAGGGAGGCGTTGTAACCGTGCGACTATCGCCTAAGTACGGCTGCTGTGGTGGCCTTGCCAGCGTGGCAGTCGCGGAAACACAAGCCCCAAATAATCCGGAAGCTTTTCAACGACAGGTTTATCAAGGGATTACATTATGGGTCGCGCCTGAGCTGGCTGCTCAAGGGCTGCGCATTGGCGTGGAAGGCTGGTGGAAGTTGCGCCATCTTTATGTGGATGGCGCGGCGTTATCAACAGACTAAAAACTGGCCTTTAGGTAACCTGCTTTGGCAACGCCAGTGCCATCAATGAACTGGCTGCCACTAAGGCCGCCGATACCCATAGACAGGCGCTCAGCCCGTAAGCCATATACAGCCAGCCTGACAGCAGCGTTCCAACCAAACGCCCCATGGCGTTGGCCATATAGTAGAAGCCAACATCCATCGAGACGCCATCGGCACGGGCATAATGAACAATCAGGTAACTATGCCAGCTGGAATTAATCGCAAACAGCACACCAAACGCTAAAAGCCCGACCACCAGCCAACCTACCTGCGCCAGCGGTAGTAACGCCAACAAAATCGCTAGTACCGCTAAAGCGGCTGCCCACCCTGCGGTTAGCGCGCGGGCATCCCCTTTAATCAATCGGGTAAGTTTAGGTGCCTGGGTTTGTACCCCACCGTAGCCAATAATCCATGCTGCCAGTAATCCCCCCACTGTCCAATGAGTCCAGCCGTGCTGATCATATAAAAACACCGGCAACGCCACGACAAACCAGACATCCCTAGAAGCAAACAGGCAAAAGCGCGCCGCTGAAAGCACGTTGATGGCACGAGACTTGGAGAAAATCTCCGAAAACTTAGGCTTTACTTTTTGGCGCCCTAAGTCTGCTTTTAAGCGCCATAAAGAGACCAGTAATACCGCGCTCAGCATCACCGCCATAGCAATCACCGCGCCACGGAAACCAATCAGCGTTAGCAACACCCCACCGATAAAAAAGCCTAGACCTTTCAATGCATTTTTAGAGCCAGTCAGCATCGCTACCCAGCGGTAGAGAGAGCTATTGGCGTTGGCACTGTCTTTAGGCACCAGTACTTTGACCGCACTTTTAGCACTCATTTTATTTAAGTCTTTGGCGATGCCAGAGAGCGCCTGCGCCGCCATCACCCAAACAACCGTGAGCATCCCTGCGGGCACCATCAGCATGGCAAGCGCAACAATTTGCAGCCCCAGCCCCACATTCATCGTGCGGTTCAAGCCTAACCGCGCACCAAGCCAGCCACCTACCAAGTTGGTCACTACGCCAAACGCTTCATAGAACAGAAACAGCATGGCAATTTGCAGCGGCGAGTAACCTAGCTGATGGAAATACATCACCACCAGCATGCGCAGCGCGCCGTCGGTAATGGTAAACGCCCAGTAGTTGCCAGTGATCAGCATGTATTGACGCACCTCGAAAGGTAGCGCCTTTACGCGCGCGAACATCTTCACCAAATCAGCCACGAGCCACCTGCTCACTCGCTATCTGCTCACCACCTACCATCAGAGCCAACTCAGCCGTGCGGTTAGCGTAGCCCCACTCGTTGTCATACCAGGCGTAAAGCTTAAGCTGGGTGCCGTTGACCACCATGGTAGAAAGCGCATCGATAATGGAGCTGCGCGGGTCGGTGCGGTAATCAATCGATACCAGCGGGCGCTCTTCATAACCCAAAATACCGGCAAGCTCTCCCTCCGCGGCCGCCTTCAGCGCCAGATTAACGTCTTCCGCCGTGACCGCGCGCTCAAGCTCAAACACCATATCGGTGAGCGATGCGTTGGCCAGCGGTACGCGAATGGCATGGCCATTGAGTTTGCCTTCCAGCTCGGGGAAAATTGCGGTAATCGCTTTCGCAGAGCCGGTCGTTGTCGGAATCAAACTCATACCGCAGGCACGGGCACGACGCAGGTCTTTATGCGGCGCATCCAGAATGGTTTGAGTGTTGGTAATATCGTGTATCGTCGTCATCGAACCATGGCGAATACCAAAGGTTTCCTGAATCACTTTAACGACCGGTGCCAAACAGTTAGTGGTACAGCTAGCGGCAGTCACGATACGATGCTGAGCGGGATCATAAAGGTGATCATTGACACCTACCACTACGTTCAGCACGCTGGCTTCTTTTATCGGCGCACTGACCACCACCCGCGCAACGCCTTGATCAAGGTACGTCTGGAGTTTGGTGGTTTCTTTCATTTTGCCAGAGCACTCGATGACCACGTCACACGCTGACCAGTCACTGTCAGCAATCGCTGTATTAGCGCTAAATGCAACAGTTTTACCATCTAAAACAATCGCATCGTCGGAAGCGGTAATCCCTATACCAGGAGACCAGTGGCCGTGCACCGAATCAAACTCGAGCAGGTGGGCAAACGTTGCTGAATCACCGCCAGGGTCGTTAATACGCACAAGCTCTACTCTCCCAGCTTCAACGTCAGCCCATAGGCTGCGTAATGCCAGCCGACCAATACGACCCAATCCGTTAATACCGATACGTAATCCCATAAGGCCTCCTATTTAGATAAACGTATGGATGAACGTCTAAATAAATGAACAGTGCAAAAACCGTAATTTAAATATGCGAAAAATCATATATGAAAAACTAAAAAAATGCCTGCAGGTTAGCTTGGCGCTAGCCTACAGGCAGTTTTAGTTAACCGTAACGACCGGAGATATAGTCTTCGGTTTTTTTCTTTGCAGGAGTTGAGAACATCACTTTGGTATCGTTGTACTCGATGATTTCTCCCAGGTGGAAAAATGCCGTGTAGTCGGCTACCCGTGCGGCCTGCTGCATATTATGCGTCACGGTAACAATGGTGAACTGCTCTTTCAGCTTATCCATTAGATCTTCGATCGTTGCTGTAGAGATCGGGTCCAACGCAGAGGTAGGTTCATCCATTAAAATCACATCTGGCTGCACTGCAATCGCTCGGGCAATACACAAACGCTGCTGCTGGCCGCCGGATAATGAGGTGCCTGGCTCCTGCAGTTTATCTTTCACTTCATTCCACAAGCCTGCATCACGCAAGGCTTTTTCAACAAGCTCATCCTGATCTGCCTTACGACTAACCATGTCATGCATACGCGGGGCGTAGGCAATATTTTCGTAGATAGACTTAGGAAAAGGATTTGGCTTCTGAAAGACCATGCCGACACGACGGCGCAACGCCACTTCATCCATCTTAGAAGCGTTGACGTCATGCCCATCCATTTCGACCAGCCCCTCAGTGTGCACACTAGGAATCAGGTCATTCATGCGGTTAAGGCAGCGCAAAAAGGTCGATTTACCGCACCCCGAAGGGCCAATCAGCGCGGTCACATTCTTCTGAAAGAGATCAATATTTAACCCTTTTAACGCTTGGGTTTTACCGTACCAGAGGTTCAAATCACGAACGCGGATACTTAAATCATGGCAAGCCTTTTCATTACGCGTATAAGGCTGCCCCACGTCGGGCAGATTCTGCTGGTTCATGACAGGTGCATGGCTGTTCATAGTAATGTCCTCTATGACGTGCTGGCCTACCAGCGACGCTCGAATTTCTTACGTAGTACAACGGCAAAGGCGTTGAGTGAGATGAGTATGGTGAGCAGCACTAAAATACCGCCGGCGGTTTTTTCTACAAACGCCTGCTCTGGCTCACCTGACCAGGTAAATATTTGAGCGGGCATTACCGTTGCGGCATTAGTAAAGGAAGCCCCTACATCAGGGATAAATGCCACCATACCAACAATAATCAGCGGCGCTGTTTCACCCATTGCCTGCGCCAAACCGATGATAGAACCCGTCATGATGCCAGGCATTGCCAAGGGAAGAACATGATCACGCACTACCTGCCAGCGTGAGCACCCTACTCCAAACGCCGCATGACGAATGGAATCCGGCACGCTGCGCAGCGCCGTCCGCGTAGAAATAATAATCACCGGAAGTGTCATCAGCGCTAGAGTCATACCACCTGCCAGTGGCGAAGAACGTGGCACCCCAAAAAAATTGATAAAAATTGCTAAGCCCAACAAACCGAATAGAATCGAAGGTATGGCGGCTAAATTGTTGATATTAATTTCAATTGCTTGGGTAAATCGGTTATCTGGTGCAAATTCTTCTAAATAAATCGCTGTCATTACACCGATGGGAAACGCAATCAACAGGGTGACGATCATCGTCATCACCGTCCCGACAACCGCTGACAAAATACCTGCATTCTCGGCAATTTTTGAATCACCAGAACCGAAGAAGGTTTTATTGAAGCGTAGATCCACCTGGCCTGCTGCTACACGCTCGTCAATTTCTGCCTTTTCTTGATCACTGAGGCGATTGCGGTGCCCCTTTAGATATTGATCTACTTCACTGTTTGCCAACATCCACTGCTGTTCTGATGTTCCGATTAGCTCAGGGTTGTTACGCAGTTGAAGCGGAATTACCCTCACCACAGTGCGGCTAATCAGCGGTATCAAATCATCATCAAATGCTTGACGGCCATCGCGGCTAGCTTCTTCTGAATAACGTATTTCTGCATTGATGTACGCCTGCTGAAAAGCGGGCAACCCTTTGCTCAACATATCTGCAAAGAACAGCACCAAAAACAGCCCCGCTAACCCCAGCGCCCCCATGGATACCCACTTCAGGCGTGCCGACTTACGGTGACGCCGCTTAAGCTGCTGGCTGATCTCGTCAAAAGTATGGCTCATCGAATCAGTTCCTCGGCGTTACAGGTTATTTACGCGGTATTTTTCACGGAAGCGGCGAATCATTAAGACAGACACTAGGTTGAGCGTCAGTGTCACCGCGAACAGCACCAAGCCCAGGGCAAACGCCGAGAGAGTTTCGGCACTTTCAAATTCCTGATCGCCAGTGAGCGCCGCTACAATGCGAACAGTCACCGTCGTCATGTCCTCTAATGGATTAGCTGTCAGATTCGGTCGCATACCCGCGGCCATCACCACAATCATCGTTTCGCCCAGCGCTCGTGACATACCAAGCAATGACGCAGAGATAATCCCTGGTAAGGCAGCAGGTATCACAACATCACGGATGGTTTCACCTTTGGTCATCCCCAATGCGAGCGAACCTTGTCGCATACTGTCTGGTACAGAATTAATGACGTCGTCAGAAAGTGATGAAATAAATGGGATGATCATAATCCCCATCACTACACCGGGTGCGACGGCATTGTTATAAGAGGCATCTAAACCAAAGAACCCCGCAATGTTTACAATAATTGGGGCAACGGTAATGGCAGCAAAGAAGCCATACACCACGGTTGGAATGCCCGCCAATACTTCAAGTACAGGCTTAGCAACAGTGCGAACCCTAGTAGGCGCATATTCCGACATATAAATAGCAGAGAGCAGCCCTACCGGCACTGCCACCAACATCGCAATAGCGGTGATCATAAAGGTGCCCGCAAATAGCGGCACTGAACCAAATTCTGCTCCGCTGCCGTCACCACGCCCTGCCGATGCTAAAAAGCTCGCACCTGGATTCCATGTGGTGCCGGTAATGAACTCCCAGAAGCTGTGCATCTGAAAAAAGCGTAAAGCTTCTGAAATAATTGAGAATAGTATTCCGAAGGTTGTGAAAATCGAGATCAAAGCCGCGCCCGCTAAAATCCACCGAATAACGCGTTCAATGGCTTGGCGCGCGTGGAACTGAGGTTTTACCTGAGCAACACCTACGGCGAGACCAGCGGCGGCCACCACAAGACTAGCGGCAAACAAATAAAGCGGGGGTATCTCAGCGCCTAGTAGCAATAAAAGCAAAGAGCCGACTGCACCCACTAGCACTGCTGGCCCTGCGGTTGAGAGAACAGCAAACCATGCATACTGATCTGGCTGCGCATACATCGCAGCTCCTGACGCGCGTACACGGGAAGCCTTTGCGCGGCCAATAAAGTAGGCCGCTAGCCCAAGCAGCAAGAGCACAGTGCAAAAGAGTAAAAGTAGCTGGTTAGTTTGCATCGAATTTCTCTCGCATCACCTAATGAAATCGTGTTGGCGACCACTTTGGAGTAAAAACATGACAGCAATGTGACAAACACCAAGATATAGCCAACTCAAACTAAAAGGCCGGTAGCTTATGCTACCGGCCTTTTGTATCTAGCGTTCTAACTTACTTCAGGTCTTCAACAGTTAACTGAGCACGGTCAGCAACGCGCTGACGAGCTTGCTCACGCTCAGCTTCGGGCAACGGAATCAGGCCAATATCAACCAGATAGCCATCACTGCCAATCATTAGCTCTTCCATAAACATGTTGGCATAGTCATACATTGGCGGTACTTCATCAGCGTGCTGGTTCTTGAGGTAGAACCACAGCGAGCGAGCAACTGGATATTCACCAGAACTAATTGCTTCTACTTCTGGCTCAACACCATTAATAGACGCGCCCTGGATAGTATCCGGGTTTTCAGTCAAGAAAGAGTATCCAAAGATACCGAACGCTTTAGTGTCTTCAGACAAACGCTGAACGATCAAGTTATCGTTTTCACCTGCATCAATATAAACGCCGTCTGAGCGAATGTCGGTGTAACCTTCGTCACCGTAAGCACCCAACTCTTCTGAAGCTACTTCCATCACCAGCTCTTCAAAAGCATCTCGGGTACCAGAAGTCGTGGGCGGTCCATAGATAGAGATCTCACGATCCGGTAAAGAATCGTCGATTTCGCTCCAGTTGGTGTAAGGGTTATCAACCAGCTCACCATCAACGGGAACCTGAGCGGCAACTGCTAGGAAAATATGTTCTAGGGTAAAGTCTGCTGCGTCGTTATCAACTGATTGTCCAAGAACGATACCGTCAGAACCGATTTTAGCCTCGGTAATATCGGTAACACCGTTCTCTTCACAACGCTCGAATTCAGAGGGTTTCATACGACGAGAAGCGTTGGTGATATCGGGTGTGCCTTCGCCAACACCATTACAGAACAGGCGCAAACCACCACCTGAACCGGTTGATTCAATAACAGGGGTAGGGATACCGGTAGTGGCACCGAACTCTTCAGTAACGTAGCTGGCAAATGGATAAACGGTACTGGAACCTACGATGCGGATCTGGTCACGTGCCTGGGCAACACCGGCAACGCTCATTACGGCAGCCGCTATCACGGTAGTTTTTAGAATACGGTTCATGCGAAATACTCCTGTCGATGTAAGGTTTTGGCCTTCGCAAGACGTACTTTGCACCGCTTCAATGACAACTTTGTGACACGACGTGACATCATAAAAATTTTTAGTCCGAAATACCGCATACTACTGGTACTAAATTAACAGCCCCAACGCAGCCAACGTACATAGCCCAAGCGAGACACCTTGCAGTAATCGTCTATCCAATCGATGGGCAATCGTATCTGCCAACGCATTACCTATCAGTACTGCAGGTAGAAACGTCAACGCCAATTTGAAATGCCAAGCAGATACTTGGCCTGCGAGCGCTAATGTCGTGAGCGTAAGGAGAGATGTCAGAATAAAGAAAGCGGCTAAATTGCCGCGCAAGCGATCCGGCGGAAAGCCATGCATTAGCAGAACGATTGGAGGACCACCGATGGCGGCCACCGTGCCAAAAATACCTGACAGCACACCTGCCAAGAGCAGCGTCACACGGTTTACAGGGGGCTTGAAACGAAACAGCGTTACAACCACAGCAAACAGCACGATAGCAGCGATTAGTTTTTCAAGTATTACCATCGGGGCAGCTAATAATAACCAAATGCCCAACGCATTCCCTGGCAAGCGGCCAATTAATGCAATACCTATCGCATCCAGGCGTATTTCTTGCCAGTAGTGGCGCACCATCAGCAATGAAACCGTGAACCCAAACAACACCAGAACCACCGGCACCAAACGTGGCTCTAGCATCAAAAGTAGTGGCGCCCCTACCACCGCCAAACCAAAGCCTGTCGCACGCTGTACAAAAGCACCCAGCATTAATACGGCTGAACAGGCCAGCCACATGCCAAGTGGCATGTCTATCCATGGCAACAAGTTATTCATCTAAATCGGTCATCATGCTTTTTTGCTAGCACCATTCTGCAGACACAGCATCAGTATGAATCATCATACGCGGGCTTTTTTGTCAGCTTCCGGACACCGATATTACCCAACAGCGCAGCCCCCAGCATTGTAAGCACCATTGGCCACAGGTGCTCTACCTGGAACAAGCCCACCAGCACGCCCGCAATTGCCCCGCAGCTAAACTGGATGCCGCCCAGCAATGCAGTTGCCGTAGCACTGATATGTCCAAAATGATCCAATAACGCAGAGATGGCATTAGGCGTGATCAAACCAATCATGCCGGTAAACAGCATGATCAGGGGAACCACAACATACAGCGACGCCAGATTAAGCGCTGTCGCGATAACAAGCCCCAGCGCTGCAATTAACTGAATCATCAACCCCAATCGTAAATTCTGTTGTGGTGAGCGCTTACGCAGCAAATGAATATTGACGCGATTAGACAGCGCAATCACCAACACATTGACGCCAAATACCATTGGGTAAACGCTAGGTGATAGCGAGAAGTAATCCAGATATAAAAATGGAGAAGCGGTTACAAAAGCAAACAGCCCTGCGAATGAAGCTGCGACAGCGCAAATATAGCCCATCCCCTCTTTATGACGCAGCACGCTGGCATAGTTGCGTATGACTTGGCGTGGCGAAGCCGCGGGCAAGTTAGTATCTCGTGTTTCAGGTAAGCGAGTACCTAGTAGCCAAAGCAGAAACCCTGCGTAAGCAGCTAAAAACACAAATATCAGCCACCATCCTGCAATGTGCAGCAAGATACTACCCACGGCAGGTGCCACCAACGGCGCAAGCATCATGATCATGGCCATCGTCGACATGACTTTGGCGGCTTCACGTCCGCTAAAACAGTCGCGCACAATCGCCGCTGAGTTCACCACACAAGCGCCGCCACCCAGTGCTTGAATAAATCGCCATACCAGCAATGAGGACAAACTATCAACGGTAGTGATCATTAGGCTTGCGAGCATAAACACCACTAAGCCACTGAGCAAAACAGGCTTACGCCCCACTCTGTCCGACAGCGGCCCAAAGCACAGCTGACCGATTGCGAAACCAAATAAAAACATACTGATAGAGAGTTCAGTATGGTGAATGCTCGCATTAATGTTTTCTGCCAGAATCCCCATGGCTGGTAAGTAAGCATCAATCGCAAACGGCGCAAGCGCTGTGTTGGCCGCCACCAACAGCGCCACCCGACGAGGATTAAGTTCCATAAACATCCTTGAAGTTGGCATTAATCAGCGGAGAATGCCGCTGAATAGATAGGCCGCTAATCATAATCGATTCCATTACATTTGTCGGTCTCTGTTCGCCACGCAATGCCCTTGCTAAAGTATCCCAACGGCAACTATCTAAACGACAGCTATCTCAAAGACAACTATCTCAAAGACAACTATCTCAAAGACAACTAAGGAGCGATGCATGGCAGCTAGCCTATTAACTCAATTAAAAGAGATGACCACCGTTGTCGCTGACACCGGCGACCTTGACGCGATCCGCCGTTTTCAGCCACAAGATGCCACGACCAACCCCTCGCTCATTTTGCAAGCTGCACAGCAGGAAGATCGGCGAACACGGCTCGCCAGCATTGCTAAAGAAAGCACTGACCTGGAAGATGCAGTAGATCGCGTGGCAGTTGATATCGGCAGCGAAATCAGCAAGCTGGTCCCCGGCTACGTATCAACTGAAGTCAGTGCTCGACTATCGTTTGATTGTGATGCCACTATTGCCAAGGCGCACTCGCTGATTGAGCGATATGCACAGCATGGAGTGGGCCCGGAGCGTATTTTGATCAAAATGGCGTCGACTTGGGAAGGCATCCAAGCCGCTCGCCAGCTTGAACGCGATGGCATTCGCACTAACTTAACCCTGCTATTTGGCTTTGCCCAGGCACAGGCATGTGCGGATGCTGGCGCAACGCTTATTTCACCATTTGTTGGCCGTATTCTCGATTGGCATAAAGCCAAATCCCCTGACACAGATTTTAGCGGTACCAACGACCCAGGCGTGCAGTCTGTTAAGCGCATTTACGACTACTACAAAGACCATGGCTACCCCACCATCGTCATGGGCGCAAGCTTCAGAAACGTGGGTGAAATTCAGGCGCTAGCTGGCTGTGATCGTTTGACGATTTCCCCTGCACTACTTAACGAGCTAGACGAACTTCAAGGAGAGTTGCCGCAACAACTTATTCCCAAAACCGCTAGCAGCGCACCGAGTGAAGCGTTAGCCCAGGCGGATTTCCGCTGGGCAATGAACGAAGATGAGATGGCGACGGACAAACTGGCAGAAGGTATCCGCAAGTTTATGGCTGACCAGCGCAAGCTCGAAGAACTGCTTAGTAAGCTTCGCAGCAGCTAACACGATTACTGACTCCGCTTGATCGCTAACATAGATAGGCGAAAGAAAAACAAAAAAGCCCTCTAGGATGTTTATCTTAGAGGGACTTGTTTAGTAGACGCGTAGTTCTTGAAGCGTAGTTCTTGAAACCTAGTTCTTGAAACCTAGTTCTTGAAACCTATATACAGATAAAGTGCGCTAGTGGGCCGTTGTGTTCTGCGCCTCGAGCATTTCCACAAGCGGTTGAAACTGTTCGCGGTTGTGCTCGTTCATATGCATCAGAATTCGATGGGCCTCTAAAATACGTTCACGCAACCCTTCCTCGTCAGCTGGCTCAGCAGGCAAGTCTTCTAGGGCCGATGTTAGTTTCGACGCTTGCTGCAATGGCGCTTCCATCAGCGTAAAAAAACGAGCAAAGCCCATCACATCCAGCATTTGTCGCACATCTGGATTATCAGCAATGATGGTGGGTGGGCGCTCTAAACGTCCTTTGACCGCCATAGCAACTTTGGCAAGAAAGCCCAGCGCGGTCGAATCAACATTCGTCGCTTCGCGCAGGTCGATCATTACCGCCGTTAGCCCGGGCGTTTCAGCAAGCCGCTGAGCCTGAGAATCAAGCGTAGCACACAACGTCAAACGCACGTCGCCGCATAATTTTAAAACAAAAACACCGGAGTCGAACGCCGCTTTAATGCGGCCTTCTTCAATCAGCATGACCAAATCCGCTCACCATCATGATTGTCAGGTCATCGGGTAAAGCATCGCGGTCCTGGTTCGCCTCGTTGTCCGCATCGCCTTCTATAAGAAGGGAGTTGGTGTTGGCTAACCGGTCGCGCAACTGCTCAAGCGTGACACTTTCGCTTACTAATTGCTCAAGTTCCTTGAGCCGCGTGTCGAGTGTCTTACCCGGCAAGCATTCCAATACACCGTCTGAACACAGCCATAAATGAAAATCGGCCGGTAAAGCACAGCTGAGCGAAGGATACTCTACATCTGGAAAAAGACCTACTGGCATTCCCTCTCCTGCCAGACGCACTAGCTTACCACCAGACACTAGCAATGGCATAGGAAGCTGCGCACCAAGCGAATAGTGAAGCGTTCGTGCCTCGTGGTCAATGACACCAACAAACAAGGTTGCGTGTTTACCAATATCAGTATCCTGCAACTCTCTGTTTAATGCCGCCAGCCAGTTGGGTGCCAGCCGCTCTGGTGATTGACCATCCCACTCGTTAAGCCATCGGTTACATAGATACTTGAGCAGCACGGTAACAAACGCAGAGGACGCCCCATGCCCAGACACATCAGCAAAATAGAACGCGCTGTAGCGGTCGTTATAGCGCTGATAATCAAGAAAATCTCCCGACAAATACAGCGAAGGTGCAAACCAGTAATCGTAGTACACACCGTTGATGATTTTAGGATGAATCGGCAATAAACGGCGCTGAATATGACCACCGCTCTGTTGATCCATACGCAGCAAGGCTAGATGCGTTTCCAGGCTTTCATTTAATTCAGCTAGACGCTCTCGGTCTCGATCTCGCTCCTGAGCCAATGTGTGGAGCTCAATGGCTTTGCGAATCATCCGGCGCAACAATTCCGCGTGGCGCAGCGGGTGAACAATATAGTCAACTAAACCAACATCAACTGCCTTGATTAGGTCCGCGTCCTGGCGAGAATCACTGACAACTAAGGTAGGCAAACGATGTGTTAACTGCGACCACTGCTGGCGCGGTACTGCCCTTGCATGAGCAACGATAAGCGCTGTATCGGCAGGCAAATTGTCAATATTATCTGCTGCAAATACCCATAGGCCATCGCACGTAATCGCTTCTGCTAGCGCATCTCGCTCCTGCCCCGGCTCATCGATCACCGCGATCAACTGCTTGGAATGATCCATATTAAGCCTCAATCGGCGAAATCGTCGTCACCAAAATCGGTATCGTCGAATTCAAAATCGTCCATGGCAAATGGGTCGTCCCCAAGCTCACCATCACTAATTTCAAACTGACGGCGTTGTAAGAAGGCATCACGAACAAAGCGGTAACGGTCGCCGCTTATCAATTCTTCTTGATCAAGTAGCCCTGCGCGAATATGAATAATATCCAGCGCCGTTAAACCAGCCCTCAGCGTATGGTCATCCATATAGGTAAGAGGATGAGCTGCAATATCAAAAGGCAGTCCCGTGGTATCCCTAAGTGTTCTAGGACCGAGCAACGGGAGCACTAAATAGCGCGAATCATCCCACCCCCACACCGCCAGCGTTTGACCAAAATCTTCCTTATCGGCATTGATTTCCATCAACGTCGCGTAATCCAACAACCCACCTATACCCACCGTCGAGTTGATTAAGAAGCGCGACGTCGCAAGCCCCGCATTGGCGGGCTTGCCTTGGAGTAAACTGTTTAACGCGGTACGCACGTCGCTGAGGTTAGAGAAAAAGTTACCTACCCCAGTTTGTACGGGGTCAGGGGTAACCGTCTGGTAACCTTTAGCTATTGGCTTTAACGTGTAACGGTCGAGCACGTCATTAAAAGCAAACACGCGACGGTTAAACCCTTCCCAGGGATCTTCAGGGTGGGCTTGTTCGCCAACATTAGTCCCTGAACTGGCACACCCACTCATGCTTAATACGGCTAGCAGCAAGACAGGCAATCCCTTGTAGCGCCAGCTAAACGCGCTTTTGTGTTTTGCTAACAACCCAAGCATGGTAGCTCCTCTTTCAACATGTGTGGCGTGCGGCTCGTCGCATTTCACGCCTAAAAACAATTAATAAAAGGCACTGTTATTGACGACGTATAACAACACTACCGGCGCTATAGCCCGCGCCAAATGAACAAATCACACCAATATCGCCACTTTCTAACTGTTCACGATGCAGGTGAAAGGCAATTATCGATCCTGCCGAACTGGTATTAGCATAACGATCAAGAATAATAGGCGCTTGCGCTTTACTAGGTTCCACACCTAGCACTTTCCGTGCGATAAGATCATTCATATGCTGATTAGCCTGATGCAGCCACATACGTTTCAAATCGCTTCCAGAAAGTTCTAAAGAGGCTAAATGGCTCGAAATCAGTTGAGCCACCATGGGACAAACTTCTCGGAAGACCCGTCGTCCTTCTTGTACAAATAATTTATCCAGCGCCAGCGGGTCACTGTCGGTAACGCGATTAAGGAAGCCTGCGTTATTACGAATCGCATTTGAGAACTTCGTTACTAGACGCGTACCTAATATTTCAAATTGCTCATCTGCCACCGCACAGTCACTGCTTTCCAGTACCATTGCTGTACAAGCATCGCCAAAAATAAAGTGACTATCGCGATCTGTAAAGTTTAGGTGTGCCGAACATATTTCTGGATTTACGATGAGTGCTCGCTTCACGCTACCGGATGCAATCGCATTGGCTGCTGTTTCAAGTGCAAACGTTGCGGAGCTACAGGCCACGTTCATATCGAAACCGTAACCGCTGGTGCCTAACGCTTGTTGAACTTCGACGGCTACGGCTGGATAGGCACGCTCTAGGTTTGAACACGCCACGATGACAAGCTCAATATCAGCAGCATCGACGTTAGCTGCTGCCAATGCTTGCTGTGCTGCCTGGGTCGCCATACCACACTGAATAGAAGGTTCATCATTGCTACGCTGTGGCAATTTAGGCCGCATCCGCGCCGGGTCAAGAATACCCGAGGCATCCAGCACATAACGACTTTTAATGCCGGATGCCTTTTCAATAAACTCGCTACTTGAGTGTGACAACGGCGCTCGTTCACCACGTGAGATTGCATCAGCATGCCGAGCATTTTGGCTGTCTACCCACGCGTTAAATGCTTTCACCAACGACGCGTTATCAATGGCGTGTTCCGGCGTGTAAAGTCCTGTACCGGTAATCACCACATGTGTCATGCCTTTCTCCTTTTAGCGGCTTGATGAGAGTCGCTGGCTGTCAATCGATGCTGTCATCTTGGTGCATAGGCTTAACTACGTGAGCCTATTATCGTATTACGACAAGCGTTAAACGCTAATAAGCTCTTCCCAACGCTTTTCTAGGCGTTTCACAGAGACAGGCATTTTAGTACCCAACTGTTGGGCAAACAGAGACACTCGGAGCTCCTGAATCCACCAACCAAATGCCACCAACTCTGGGTCTTCTGCGTCGCCTCTGCGTTCGCTTTTTCGGCGCGCGTCGAAACGTGTTTCTAATGCTTGGACATCGTGCATCAGCATTTGGTCGCGCCCTCGCTCTCGCGCGGCTTTCTCCAGCCGGATTAGTGCAGCCTCTGTATAACGAGGATACTCCGTTAACCACTCACCTGCATCGCGAATAAAACCGGGGTAAACCAATCGCTTCATCTGCGCGCTGACATCGCTGTATACAAGCGCCAATGCAAAATTGAGCTTCCCTTTTAAAATTTTGGTCACTGCCAAGTGCCCCTTCAGCGCCGCCTCAACATGAGTTAACAGTGTTTGGGCATGCGCTAACAAGCTTCCTTCAGAAGTTTGCAAGCGCTCCTTAAGGGCTTGCTCAGAGCGTGGTAGAGGATGCGTAGCCACTACTTGAGTAAACACCGCCAACAAAAGATCATCAACCAACTCATTTTTGTTCCCTACCTTCGCAAACAACAATGCGCATTTTTCCACGTCCGGCAAACGCTTAATAGCTTTCACCTGATCCGGCTGTTGTGAGATCGCCAAACGGGCCACACCCATTTGATGAGCTGCCGCTGCCTTGGCGGGATGGTCGAAAAGTGCCACTTTGAAGCGTGAATCTTCTGCCACCAGCGCCGGATAAGCTTCAACACGGATACCCGCCTGGGTCGTCACCCGCGACTCAGGGAGCGGCTCACTAGGCAGACTTTCAAGCGCCGGGGCCTGATTAGCCTGTTCTGCTAATGCCTGGGCCCCCATACTGGCGGCTTCTTCAAAGCGTCTTTCAAGGGCGCGAACGTCGCGCCCCTGGCCCAGCGTTTTGCCAGCGTGATCCACAACCCGTACGTTCATGATTAAATGTGGCGCTAGCAAGTCAAGCCGCCAGTCGTCAGGGTGAACCCGCACGCCCGTTCGCCGCCGAATAAACTCGCCAAGCGCCTCAGTCAGTGGGCGCTTATCAGGCACGAGCATTTCCAGCGCTGCATCGACCCAGTCGGGAATAGGAACCACCTGGCGGCGAATGCTTTTCGGCAGCGATTTAAGTAGCGCAATACACTTTTCGCGCAGTAAACCCGGCACTACCCACTCAAGGGCATGCACGGGCAACTGAGGCAACATAGCAGCAGGAACGGTTAGCGTGACGCCATCATCTTCTGCATCAGGATCAAAGTGATAGCTGACCGGATAAGCAACCCCTGCCAACGTTAGGTGGTCAGGGTACTGCGCCTGAGTAACGTCGTTGGCATCCCGCGCTTTAAGTGCCTCAATATCGAATTTTAGTAAGTCAGGAGACTCACGTTCCACCTGTTTACGCCAGTGCTCAAATCCTTTGCCATTAACGACATCGTGTGGGAGTCGTTCATCATAAAAAGCAAACAACGTCTCTTCATCGACCAGAATATCGCGCCGACGTGCACGATCCTCGAGTGCCTCAACTTCTTCAATCAGCGCTCGGTTATGGGCAAAAAACGCACCCTTAGTCTGAAATTCGCCTTCCACTAACGCACGACGAATAAACAGCTCCCGGGACTCTTGTGGAGCAATAGGGCCATAATGCACGCGGCGACGGGCAACGATCGGCAGACCAAACAGCGTTACTTGCTCGAACGCGACTACCTGGGCACGTTTCATTTCCCAGTGAGGCTCACTGTAGCTGCTTTTTATCAAGTGCTGCGCTTGAGGCTCAATCCACTGGGGATCAATTTTCGCCACAGTACGGGCAAACAATTTAGTGGTTTCAATCAGCTCAAACGCCATTACCCACTTCGGCGTTTTTTTCGCCAGCCCTGAGCCGGGGTGAATCATAAACTTACGATTCCGCGCACCGAGATATTCACGATTTTCCAGCAGTGTTCCCAGGTTAGAAAGCAGCCCAGATAACAGTGCTTGGTGCAGTTTTCCTGACGTTTTACGACGCGCTTGCTTGGCCTGCTCTTCACTTTCGTCTTCATCTCTGGGCAGCGGTGCGGGCACGTCGATGTCCATATCGCGCAGCAGCTGACGCAATTGACGGAACGTGTCATGCCATTCGCGCATGCGCAGATAGTTAATATAGTGCTCGCGACACCAGCGACGTAGTTGGTTGCCTGAGAGAGCCTCGCGGGCATTTTCGATGCCATGCCATAAGTTTAGCAACGCAACAAAATCAGAATCGGGATCATGCCAGCGCTGGTGCGCTTGATCCGCCGCTTGGCGTTTGTCAGCAGGTCGGTCTCTAGGATCTTGTATCGCCAAAGCCGATACCACAATCAACACATCCCGCAGGCTGCCTCGTTCGGCACCTGCCAGCACCATGCGCGCTAGGCGTGGGTCGATGGGTAGCTTAGCTAGCTTGCGGCCCAGCGGGGTCAGGCGCTGCTGGTCGTCTACCGCTCCCAGTTCAAACAGCAAACGAAAGCCATCTTTTACGAATCGGCCATCGGGCGGGTCAACAAAAGGAAATGCTTCAATACTGCCAAGTTTCAGCGCCAGCATGGAAAGGATGACTGATGCTAAATTGGTGCGCTGAATTTCTGGGTCGGTAAACGCTGGCCGCGACAGGAAATCCTCTTCATCATAAAGACGAATGCATACCCCTTCCGCCACACGTCCACAGCGGCCTTTACGCTGATTGGCACTGGCCTGGCTAATCGGCTCAATCGGTAGTCGCTGTATTTTCGCCCGATAGCTGTAGCGGCTGATACGCACCAAGCCAGGATCAATAACGTAGCGAATTCCCGGTACCGTGAGCGAGGTTTCAGCAACGTTAGTAGCCAGCACAATTCGCCGCCCTTTGTGGGCAGCAAAGACACGATTTTGCTCTTCGTTGGAAAGCCGAGCATAGAGTGGCAATATTTCGGTGCCGGTTAAGTCAGCTCGTCGCAGCGTATCGGCTGTCTCACGAATCTCCCGCTCCCCGGGTAAAAACACCAGCACGTCGCGTGGACCATGCAGCCAGCCCTTCTCACGCTCGATGGTTTCGATTTCGCGCACTGCATGTAAAATGCCTTCTTGCAGTGTCCGGTCATCCTCATCCTCTTCACTGCGCGCTAACGGGCGATAATGAACATCGACAGGAAAGGTGCGGCCAGACACCTCCACCACCGGCGCAGTCGTCTTAGCACTGCCAAAGTGGGCAGCGAAGCGATTCACATCAATGGTGGCTGAAGTAATGATAATTTTTAGATCAGGTCGTTTCGGCAACAGGCGCTTTAAATAGCCCAGCAAAAAGTCGATATTAAGGCTGCGCTCATGAGCTTCATCGATAATTAGCGTGTCATAACGTAGTAGCAATGGGTCGTGCTGCGTTTCTGCCAGCAGGATACCGTCAGTCATCAGCTTTACGAGCGTATTCGGCGAGCTTTGATCATTAAAGCGTACTTGGTACCCCACCTGCTCACCTAGCTGTACGCTCATCTCTTCCGCTAACCGCCCGGCAACGCTACGCGCTGCCAATCGACGCGGTTGGGTATGCCCAATCATCCCCTTGCGTCCACGGCCAAGCTCCAGACAGATCTTAGGCAGTTGGGTGGTTTTTCCCGATCCTGTCTCCCCCGCCACGACCACTACCTGATGGTCGCGGATCGCCTTTAAGATATCCTCTCGCCGCTCCACAACGGGCAACTCGGCAGGATACTCTAGCGTCACCTTCAGTGCTTCGCGGTTGGCAAGCAGGCGTTTAGCTTTTTCAAGATCGCGCTGAACTTGCTGTACACCGTGGTCAATCGGCTTACTGTCTCGTTGACGCCGCTTAAGGCCTGCCACACGACGTGCTAGCTGCTGTGCATCACGCAGCATAACGTGCCTTATCTCCTCATCTAATACGGTGAGTGGAGAAGCGTTCTGGGCGTCAGCATGGGAAGTTTGCGTGTCGGTGGTCACGTTAGGCTCGGTTTCCATCTCAGAATAAAATCGGCCCACTGCATGAGTGGGCCGACTATTGTAACGCCTTCGATAACAGGACGCCTAACAGCCACCTGATAGCAAACTCGTTAAGCGCTTAAGCGTTGCTTGTTTCCTGATCGCGGAGCTGACGACGCAGCACCTTACCAACGTTGGTTTTGGGAAGCTCATCACGGAACTCTACGTACTTCGGAACTTTGTATCCGGTTAGTTCTTTTTTACACCACTTGCGCAGCGTCTCAGCGTCTAACTCACTGTTTTTAGAAACAACGAATAGCTTGATCGCTTCACCCGCATCTTCATCCGGCACGCCAACGGCCGCCGACTCCAACACATCTGGATGCGCTGCCACCACATCTTCTATTTCATTTGGATAGACATTAAAGCCAGATACTAAAATCATATCTTTTTTACGATCAACGATTTTGATATAGCCATCGTCTTGCAATATGGCGATATCACCCGTGTGAAACCAGCCATTTTCATCAATGGAATTACGTGTTTCATCTTCGCGCTGCCAGTACCCTTTCATCACTTGAGGCCCCTGCACGCAAAGTTCACCAGGCTCCCCCATGGGAACATCATTACCATCTGCATCTATCACTTTCACAGCGGTACCAGCCACTGGCTTTCCAATGGTGCCAAGCTGTATAGCGTTAGTGGGGTTAAAGCTAACAATGGGCGATGTTTCCGTCAGCCCGTAGCCTTCCGCAATTGGACAACCTGTCGTTTCTTCCCAGCGTTTAGCAGCGGCTTTGGTAAGCGCCATACCGCCCGAAATGGTCAGCTTTAACTTTGAAAAATCGAGCTGTTTAAAGTCATCTCGGTTACACAGCGCATTAAACAGCGTGTTCAGACCAATAAAACCTGTAAATGGCAACCCCTTAAGCTCTTTCACAAAGCTCGGTAAATCGCGAGGATTGGTAATCAATAGCGAGTGGTTGCCTGTTTCCATCAGGAACAAACAGTTAACGGTAAACGTATAGATGTGATAGACCGGCAATGGCGCGACTACTAGCTCTTCGCCATCAGTCAAATGCTCACCGATAGCGGCACGCGCCTGGAGCATATTGGCCACTAGATTCTGGTGAGTCAGCATCGCACCTTTAGGCATACCGGTGGTGCCTCCGGTGTATTGTAGTGCAGCCACATCATCCATGGTGCGTTGCACCTCGGTATGATGTAACGAAGCGCCTTTTTTCAGTGCATCGCGCAAACCTACAGCGTTTGGTAGCGAGTAGGCAGGCACCATCTTTTTAACGTGCTTAACAACGGCGTTAATTAACCAACGCTTCGGCACATCGTGCAGATCGGCAAGCTGGGTGACTAAGACGTGTTGGATATCCGTTTTATCCAGCACTTTCTCAAGTTTGTCAGCCATATTGGCCAAAATCACAATGGCCTTGGCATTTGAGTCTTTAAACTGGTGAGCCATCTCCCGCTCGGTGTAAAGCGGATTGGTATTAACGACCACGAGCCCTGCTCTTAATGCACCAAACACCGCCACAGGAAACTGCAGCACGTTAGGCAGCTGAATGGCTATTCGATCTCCAGGAACCAAATCAGTTTCATGCTGCAACCAAGCTGCAAAATTGGCCGACAGACGATCAAGGTCGGCAAACGTGAGGGTTTTACCCATACAGCTAAATGCTGGCTTGTGGGCAAAACGTTTAACCGCTGAATGAAAGACATCCGTGACTGAGTTGTACTGATCCAAGCCTTCAAGCGCTGGGCCACGAAGTACGTGGGCATTGGCGTGTTCGCTCATGGGCAATCTCCGCTATCCGTGTCGATATTTGACCGACCTTGTTATTGTTGCGTGACTAACTAGCAAGCCTAAAAAAGCCAACCATATACGACAGGCAGCACGCTGTAAAACGATCGATTGAAACTGGCGTTTCAACTTTAGCTTAAAACATCCCCCCTTCGCTGTCGCTCATACTTGTTGTCACACTATTTACTATGACCGTAACTCGCTTTAATTTCTCCCTCGCGCCATACCAATAATTCGCCAGGAACCATTCGCTGCCACGCTTCATTTTGGGTAAGTGGTTCGGTGGCAATTACAGAGACAATATCGTTAGGCGTCGTATGTTCGATAAAATTAACCGTCAACTCTGCATCGGACAGCTCCGCCTCACCAAAGGGCGCGCGTCGTGTGATATGAGCCAGTTTGGTCGAACAGTAGCTGTATAAGTAAACACCGTCAGATAACAGTAGGTTAAAAACACCTAATCCGCGCAACTCTTCACATAACCCATGCAGACGCTCCCACAATGAGTCAGGAGATGCGGGCGGCGTGGGAAAGCAACGACGTAGTTCGCCCATTAGCCAGCAGAAAGCGTGTTCACTGTCTGTATTACCTACCGGGGTGTACGTACCTAATGGCAGTTGCCGCCAATCACTCAACTGGCCATTGTGGGCGTAGCACCAGGGCCGCCCCCACATTTCACGGGTAAATGGGTGCGTATTTGCCAGCCGTACGCCGCCTACATTCGCTTGGCGAATATGGCTAATCACCACATTGGACTTGATAGGATATTCACAGATTAAACGGGCTATGGGGGAGTTAACCGAGGGATGGGGGTCACGAAATTCACGGTACCCCCCCTCCTCGTAAAATGCGATGCCCCACCCATCGCGGTGAGGGCCAGTGCCCCCACCGCGGTTTAAAAAGCCGGAAAAACTGAAACAAATATCGGTAGGAACATTGGCGCTCATGCCTAGTAACTCACACATCGGCTAGCTCCATCATCGCGCCTAGTACTCGCATTAGTTAATCACTGGTTCTCGGCGTCGGGTTGGCTGAGGATCTTCTTCCTGGGGCTGATGCTGAGACGCATCGTCATAAGGTTCCGGCCTACGCCACCACCAAAGGGCAATGCCAACACATGCACCTAAAGCAATGCCTAAAATCAACCACAGCAAACCACCACGTAGTGCACTGGTGCTATGCTCAAGAAAAGCAACCGCAGACACCATGGCAGCCGGTGCCCAGCCGGTATAAAACTCACCCTCTTCTATCAACGGTAACCGATACCCTGCCGGTATCCACATCGCACCGGCCACACACCAGGTGATCACCAAACGCGGTAGGCGAGGCAAAAATGTTAGCGCAAAGTAGACAGCGATCAGCACGATCAGTGAAAGAACGTAATAACTTAACCACAGCAGTGACATTGAGTCTTCAAACAGCATAATACCCCTCATGTGGGTGGAGACACCCGACGTTGATTTCCCGTTATGGTACCTATCAATTTATGAAAGCACAGCCTGGTAAGCACGAAGGCTCGCCTGTTACACGTTATTATCGCGCTAATTCTCCAGAATGGCACTGGTTAGAAGAGCGTGATGCGCCTGACGTATCGCTTTTTTTAGAAGCCGCAAACCATCAGCATGATGAGTGGTTTGCTCCTTTACGGCCGCTTGCCGAAACACTTTATCAGAGCCACTTAGCGCGTCGTGAATTGGCAATAACCAGCCTTAAGACAGCGCTTGACCACTTTACGTTCTGGAGCAATACCGCCGCCGAGGATGATTACCCTTGCTGGTGGCGCCACCCTAACGACCAACCCAATGCTCATGAGTGTTTTCTTGACGTACGTGAGCGTGCCGCCGATCAGTCTTTTTATGACATGGGTGACATGGCACTTTCCCCAAATGAGCAGTGGCTTGCCTGGACAGAAGACACTCAGGGCGACGAGCGATTCACTCTATGGTTAAAAGCACTACCCAATGGAAAACCACAGCAGTTACTGAGCGATATTGGCGCTAGCGTATGCTGGGCAGAGGATGAAACAACCAACGGCGCAACGCTGCTATTTACACGCTTTGATGACACTCAGCGCCCGGACTCCATCTGGCGTGTATGGATACCGTTTTCAACGCCAGAGCGCCTTGCTGAACCAACCTTAGTAATGCGTGAGAACGATCCGGAGTTCTGGATTGGGATTGGCAAAACGCGCTCGAAAGCATGGCTTTTGATTGAAAGCGGTTCGAAAGATACAACAGAGATTCATGTCGTGCCGGCAGATCAGCCCCATACCTCCCCAGTGTGCCTACATGCCCGCCAGGCAGGGGTTGAAGTGAGCATTGATCATCGCCCTGGTACGTTTTATCGCTTACAAAATCTCGCAGGCCCGCATTTTCAGCTCGACTTCACACGCGCTGATCAACACAGTAACCCTGCTCCCGAGTGGAAGTCACTGATAGCTCACCGTGAAGACACTACCCTAGAAGGGATCGATGCGTTTGAATGGGGGCTAATCATTGCCGAGCGCAGCCATCGTGATGCCCAGGTTATGTTACGCCGCTTAGTGCTAGATAAAGATCACAACCTCACACTAGATAAGCATATAGAACTACCTGAAACGCCCTGCTCGCAGTTACTAGAAGATTCGCCACACTTCGATGCCAATATCGTGCACCTCCGTGAAGAGTCGTTCACTCGCCCTCCCAGCTGGTATGCGCTAAACCTTGATAGCGGTGAACGTACGTTGCTAAAGCAAGTCCCCGTTTACGGCCAACTGCTGCCTGATCAACTAGTCAGCCAGCGCATATGGGCAACCAGCGCTGACGGCGAAAGCGTGCCAGTATCCATTGTCATGCGCGCCGACTTAGCTGGCCAACTACTGCCCACGCTGCTGTATGGTTACGGCGCCTATGGTGAAGCGCTTGACCCCTGGTTCTCAATTGCTCGGCTCGAACTACTGGAGCGTGGCGCAGCATTTGCAGTCGCCCACGTACGCGGCGGCGGTGAGCGAGGCGAACCATGGTATCTAAATGGCAAAATGGCTCATAAAGAGAATAGCTTTAACGACTTCTTAGCTGCCCGAGAGGCGCTAGTAAACGAGGGGCTTAGCCAGCCAGAACGGATCGTGGCTTGCGGGGCAAGCGCAGGCGGTTTGCTAGTCGGCACCTGCGTCAATCGTAAACCTGAGGCATTTTGCGCAGCGGTATTGGAGGTGCCGTTTCTGGATGTGCTCCGTACCATGCAGAACCCAGATTTACCGCTTACCACCGCCGAATATAGTGAGTGGGGCAATCCTGAAGACCCCGAAGTCGCCGAGCGTATCGCTGGCTACTCACCTATCGACAACATACGCGCCCAGCACTACCCAGCGCTATGGATAGAGGGCAACTGGTTTGATACTCGTGTTAGTTACTGGGAGCCTGCCAAATTTTATGCCCGCGTTACCGAGGCACAGCAAGGCAATGCTCCTGTACTGCTTCACACCGACATGACCAGCGGCCACGGCGGCGCGTCAGGCAGGTTCAAAGCTTGGCGAGATACGGCTCGGCAAGACGCGTTTATTTTGTGGTCACTTGGGTTAGCCCCCATGAACAGAACAAAGCAACCGCAATAACGGCCCATCAAGAAACAGCATAAGATCTGCAAATAGCATTCAAGCAGCGCCCAGGCGCTGCTTTTTTGTGAAAGAATTAATTTATGGAAATGCTTTCCATAAATTAATTTTTACGCCATACTAGCCATAAGTTTTATAGACAAACATCTTAATTGAAGAATCAGGAGTGCATCATGAACTACCAGGAAAAGTTTCCAACGATTTGGGATACTCCATTAAAAACAACCGCACCTTCCCATCAATCTGCCACGCGAGAAGCTATAGCAAAGCGACAGCCCTCTCCCCTTAAAGAGGCGTTTTTAACCATTTGGGATAGCACAAAAAGCAAAACCGCCAGCTAACGTTATTACCGTTAGCCAGCGGTTAGTGAGCATGCCAGGGAGGGCGACTGTTAGGTTTAGGACATCGGCAATACAGCGATAATATGCTCTTCCAAAAGGCGCTCGGGCACGTCATCTTGGGAAACCGCAAAGCTTCTTACGCTTACGCCCTTCCGGTGAACGCGCTCAGCATCGTTACTCAGCAGCGGATGCCATCCTGCTAGCTTGCGCCCTTCAGCAACACGCCGATAGCCACATGTGTGCGGCAGCCAGGTAAACTCTTTGACGAGCTCAGGCGTCAGTTGTGTACAGTCGGGTACGCTATCGAAGCGATTTTCATAGTCACTGCACTGGCAACTGTGAATATCCAGCAACCGACAGGCAACGTTAAGCACCGCTAATTCTTGTGTTTCATCGTCGTGGAGCTTCAACAAGCAACACTGGCCGCAACCATCGCATAACGCCTCCCACTCTTGGGGCGTTAACTCTTCTAGCGAGTATCTTTCCCAGAAGCGCTCACGCATGGCCGCCACCATCATTGATTCCCTTTACTTTCAACATGTCTGAATAACTCCCACTCTCCGCAGCACTACCGCTGCTGGTTAGCGTGGCACGACACTCTTGCCATAACACTGCGAAGTCGGCCGCTAAGCATGGATAGTCTTCGTAAAGCCAAGGCACTAACTCTGCTAAGCGGTTCGGCCCCGATAGCCGCTGACCAATGCCTGCTACTGCACGGCAGGTAAAGTCAAAATCAGCGTAACGGTGCAGCCAGTCATGCTTAATCATCAACGGCATCATGGTAGACAACCGTTGCGGCGCAGGCCAAGCCTGTAACAACTGATAGCAGCGCTCGATTAACTGGTGCTGCTGCTCTCCCGCCTGCTGACGAGCAAGAAAATGATCCCACACAATATCTAACGCGATACCGACATAACGCCGCTGAGCATGTGGCGCGCGCCGCTTTGCTTCTAAAACGTTTGGGTGCCGATCAATCCAGGCATCCACGCGGCGATGATGACGTATGCCGCTAGCAACATCTGGCGACCAAGCCGTTAAGTCTTGCCCCTTCACGCCGTCAGCAATCAGATTTCCGTACAGAAACTCATCACTACCAGGATGGGCAAGCCAAGCATGGGCAAGAAAGTTCATGGAAAAACGCTCATGGCAGAACGTTCATGACAAGAAGCTCATAACGCTCATTCGCGGTTAGCCGCCTGAGCGCGGTGAACATCCAGCAAATAGGCTTCTTTCGCAGGCGGCATTTGCAGGTAAAAGCCTTGCTCTTGGATTGCATCCATCACATCAGCAGCGTTCACTCGAGCCAGCTTTTTATCGGCAGTCAGTATCATTGTCAGCACCGGCACTGGCTTACCGAAGGTATCCATCAATGCGTCGGGCACGGATGACAACCCTTTCTGTTTGTCTATGTAGAGATACATCTCGTCTTTGCGTGAGCTTTTTAAAATCTCACAAAGCAGTTTCTCGCTCATTACGATAACTCCTCAAGCGCTTGATGAATTTCTTGAGTTAAATAGGCATCACGCCAGCCGCCAGGAGTGGTTAATGGCTGGTTTGCAAGCCGCTGCATCACAAGCGCCTCAATATCTCGCCGCCGCAGCAACATCTCGGGCGCTATTTGCAGCTCAGCAGCCTTCTCAGTCACTACTTTTTTAAGTGCTTTAAAGCGCCGCTTAAACACAGGATGCATCGGGTCTGGCCAGCGCGCCAGCAAATCACCTTCGGGGCAATGCTGAGCCCGTTTCACCAGCGACAGCAGCGTATCGCCTTCTTTTTTAACCAGGGGCGGCTTAACCCCTTCAATTTCTGCTAGCTCATAACGATTTTTAGGCATTTTTTCAGCCACCGCGAACAGCAACTTATCGCTAACCAACCAATTACGCGGCAAATCCCGACGGCGGGTTTCGCCTTCCCGCCAAATGGTCATTAAGCGGTAGGCTTCAAGCTGGCGAGGATCAAGGCGCCATAACTGCCGCTGGCGCGTATACCATTGGCCATCGCTTTCTACGCTGCGGCCTGCCTGCTCGATAAGACTGGCACACTCATCGTTAAGCCATTCGCGCCGCCCCATTTGCTCAAGCTTCTCCGCTTGAAGCCCCCAAACCTTCAGCAAATAGATAACATCTAACGCCGCATATTCGCACTGGGAGGGCGTTAAGGGGCGCTCTAACCAGTTGGAACGCGTCTCCTCTTTAGGCAGCGTTTCCCCCATCCAGTGCTCTACCAATTTTTGATAGCCCATGCCGGGAGTTTCCCCCAAAAAAGCCTGAGCGACTTGCGTATCTATAAGCGGTACTGGCAATACGCCGGCCCAGTGTTGGAAAACCTCGAGGTCTTCGCTGCAGGCATGCAGTAATTTGATGGCACTATTCTGCAACAAATCACGAAAAGCAGCGGTGCAAGGCGTGCTCAACGGGTCCACTAAATACGCCATGTCACCGGTGGTGAACTGAATAAGCGCTGGCACCGGAAAAAACGTGTTTTCACGGAAAAACTCAGTATCCAGGGCAATTACACTGGCACCGGCGACTTGCTCGCATGCAGCATCTAAGGCGTCGGCACTATCAATCCATTGATACAACGAGGGGGCTAAAGAGGACAAAGCAAACTTCCGGGTTGGCACAATCGCAAAAGCGCTTGCGTTTTTATAAGGGTCAATCGCTGGCGAAAGGCTGGCGACCATTAAAGGCGCGGCTTAGCGTACCACCGTCTACATACTCAAGCTCCCCTCCCATGGGCACACCGTAGGCGAGCCGCGAAAAAGAGACACCGTAGTGAGCAAGCTGGGCAGCAATGAAGTGCGCTGTCGCTTCGCCTTCTACGGTGGGATTGGTGGCAAGCACTACTTCGCGAATATTGCCCTCTGCGACGCGGCTTTCCAATAGATCCAATCCAATAGCATCTGGGCCAATGCCGTCCAGCGGAGAAAGGTGACCATGCAATACAAAATAACGCCCTTGAAAGCCACCCGCCTCTTCAATAGCAAGCTGATCAGCAGGCGACTCAACTACACACAGCAGCGCATCATCACGACGGGGGCTCTCGCACAGCGCGCAGATATCCGCTTCGGTCAACGTACGGCAGCGCTGACAATAACCGACTTCTTCAATGGCTTGCTGAATCACCGCTGCTAACCGCTGCCCTCCCGGGCGCTCGCGTTCTAATAGGTGCATGGCCATGCGTTGAGCCGTTTTTGGCCCAACGCCCGGCAACACGCGAAAAGCGTCCATCAGTTGCTCAACAAGCGGGGAGAAGCGCATGTTTAGAACGGCATCTTAAAGCCGGGCGGCAAGTTCAAGCCTGCCGTCGCTTCTTCCATTTTCGCCTTGGAGTTTGCTTCCACTTTTCGAACAGCATCATTCACGGCAGCGGCGAGCAAATCTTCCAGCAGCTCTTTGTCTTCTTCAAGAACGCTGGGATCAATAGTGACATTGGTAACATCGTGGCGGCCGTTCATGGTGATTTTCACCATACCGGCGCCCGCTTCGCCATGGACTTCCGCTTTAGCAGCTTCTTCTTGAATCTGCTGCATCTTTTCCTGCATCTCTTGGGCTTGCTTCATTATGTTGCCCATTCCACCTTTAAACATGCGGTTATCTCCTGAAGGAATAAAAAATAAGCATCGTGAGTCAATCGTCAGCGGCTAAGAACGCTTGTCAGACGCGGGTTTAACGGTTGACTCAATGAGAGTAGCCCCAAATGCCTGCTGTAGCTTCTGTATATTGGGGTCGCGGTGTAATAGATCAACAGCCAACGAGTGACGCTCTTTCTGCTGACGCTCTTCCTGCTGGCGGGGAGTTTCAAGATCAGGCGCTAAGTCAGCCACCGTAAACTCGATACGCCGAGGCAGCCCATAACTACTTAGCGCGCGCTCAATACGGCCATTGTGAACATCGGCCTGCATAGCGGATTGCCCAGGGTCAAGCCGCAGCACCACCGTGTGGCCATCATCGCTTTCAAGCTGACAGTGCGCTGCCAAATTACGGGTAAGGCCGCCTAACCCAAGGGCACTGAAGCATGCCAGCCACCCAGCATGGTCTAGACGATCGTCAGCAGCCTGGCTGCTAGCAGCATTGGCAGGCACCTCACTGGAAACTGGCTCTGGCTCTGGCTCTGGCTCTGGCTCTGGCTCTGGCTCTGGCTCTGGCTCTGGCTCTGGCTCTGGCTCTGGCTCTGGCTCTGGCTCTGGCTCTGGCTCTGGCTCTGGCTCTGGCTCTGGCTCTGGCTCTGGCTCTGGCTCTGGCTCTGGCTCTGGCTCTGAAGAAAGCATGGCGGCACTCTCCACCTCGTCAAGCGACCAGGGTGGCGCTTGCTCTGATGAAACAGCGCCAGGTGCGCTTAACTCTTCAGTTGCACCCGTGGCAGCACTCGCCTGCACCGCGGCTGAGTCAGGCATTTTTACCTGATTGCTCGGCAGCGCAGGCTCAGGCTTTTTTGCTGTTGGCTCATGAGAGACAGGCTCATGCGACACCGTTTCTTGGGAAACAGTGTCACTGGAAGGTTCGCGGCGCAACGGAAGCGGCGTGGCAGCAGGCTTTGGCACACCCTGGGGGCGAAACGCCAGCATACGCAGCAGCGTCATTTCCAGCGCACTGCGCAGATCAGGTGCGTGCACCATGTCGCCACGCCCCTGAATGCCGATCTGGTAATAGAGTTGAATATCCTCGGCAGTAAAGCGGCTCGCCAGCTGTTGAATAAGCGCTCGATCACCGTGGCTATTATCAACGGCATCAGGCACCATCTGCGCCACGGCCAAGCGATGCAGAACCGCACTTAATTCATCCAAAACTGCTGCAAAATCAGGCCCCTGCTCCGACAACTGAGCAACCTCGGCTAGCAGTCGTTGAACATCCACCTCAGCCAGTGCTTCTACCAGCGCCAACACATGGCGATGATCCAAGGTACCCAGCATGGCAGCGACATCCGCATGGCGAATCGCACCCTGGCCAAAGGCAATAGCTTGGTCGGTCAGGCTCATTGCATCGCGCATAGAACCTTCCGCGGCCTTACCTAACAGCCACAAAGCGCTCTCATCATACTCAACCCCTTCCTCTCCCAGCACATAGGTTAGGTGCTCTACCACCCGTTCAGGTGGCATATGCTTGAGCGTGAACTGCAGACAGCGAGATAGGACAGTGGCAGGCAACTTTTGCGGATCTGTAGTGGCTAACAGAAACTTCACATGGGGTGGCGGCTCTTCCAGCGTTTTAAGAAGCGCATTAAAACTACTGGTCGATAGCATGTGCACCTCGTCAATCAGGTACACCTTATAGCGCCCTTGCGTTGGCGCATACTGCACGTTATCGAGCAGCTCACGGGTATCTTCAACCTTTGTCCGCGAAGCAGCATCGACCTCGATCAAGTCAACGAACCGACCCTCATCAATCGCGCGACAGCTGTCGCACTCACCGCAAGGTGTAGAGGTAATACCTTCATTGCCACGGCCATTTGCGGTGCAGTTGAGGCATTTAGCCAGGATACGCGCGAGGGTGGTCTTGCCCACACCTCGGGTACCCGTAAATAGGTAGGCATGGTGAAGACGGCCTTGGTCGAGTGCATTGACCAAGGCGCGCTGAACATGGGCCTGGCCCACGAGCTCGTGGAATGTACGCGGCCGCCATTTGCGGGCCAGAACCTGATAGCTCATTGAGCATTACTTCCTTTGGCGGGCTAACTGTCGATGCGAAAAGGACACCATTCTAGCGGCTGCGCGGCAGCCCGCCAACCGCTCAACCCAATGGACCTGTAGCCCACGGAGCCAAGCGGCGTAGGGCATTAAACGTTAAGCGTTGTTGTCACTTTCAGCTGCGCCAGCACGCTGGGCAGCTTCTTTGATCAGCTTTTCGAGTTCACCACTTTGATGCATCTCGATCACGATATCGCAGCCGCCAACTAATTCACCTTCCACCCAAAGCTGCGGAAAGGTCGGCCAGTTAGCAATTTTTGGCAGCTCAGCGCGAATATCTGGATTATCCAGCACGTTAACAAAGGCAAAACGCTCACCGCAGCCCATTAGCGCCTGCACTGTTTGTGCAGAAAAGCCACACTGTGGCAACTGAGGTGTACCTTTCATGTAGATAAGAATGGGGTTTTCACTAATTTGGCGCTGAATATTTTCGGCAGTCGTGCTCATGATGTGCTCCTAAAACAAGTGATGTTATCTCGCCAGTTTACGCAATTCGTTAACTAGCTTTAACCCTTAAAGCCGAAGATTACCTTTTGTTGCTGTGCAACCTAATACTTGAGCAAACTACTCGGCCTTACCGTATGGGACGTCATTCTACGCATGCCGAGCGCGTTGCGCATCCCCCGCCGCATCGCTAGGATAGTGTTTTTGCGCGGAGAGATATCATCATGGCGACACGCCATTTCTTAACCTTGCTGGATTTAACCCCAGATGAGCTGGCGTACCTGATTCAGCGTGCGATTAAGATCAAAACCGAGCTCAAGGCTAACGGCCCCACTTATACGCCGCTGCCTAACCGCACGTTAGCGATGATTTTTGAAAAGTCATCTACTCGCACCCGTGTGTCGTTTGAAACCGGCATGGCGCAGTTCGGCGGTCACGCACTCTTTCTCTCTCCCCGTGACACCCAGCTAGGGCGTGGAGAGCCTATTGAAGACACCGCCCGCGTCCTGTCCGAAATGGTTGACGCGGTTATGATTCGCACCTTTTCACACGCGGGCCTAGAAGCTTATGCCAGCGCCAGCAGCGTGCCTGTAATTAACGCGTTGAGTGACGATTATCATCCTTGCCAATTGCTAGCAGACGTGATGACTTGGACCGAGCTGCGTGGCAGTGTAGAAGGACGCACGGCTGTTTGGGTAGGTGATGGCAACAACATGTGCCACTCCTGGATTAACGCCGCCCGTCAGTTTGGTTTCAAACTGCGTGTTTGCTGCCCTAAAGGTTATGAACCTCGCGCGGACATTTTGGAAGCCGCTAGGGACTGCGTTACGTTGCTTCACGACCCTCATGAGGCTGCCAAAGACGCCGATTTGATCACTACGGATGTGTGGGCATCCATGGGACAGGAAGAAGAACAGGCTAAGCGCGAAGCAGACTTTACAGGCTTCCAGGTCACCGAGGCGATGCTTGATAGCGCTCAACCTGATGTACTTTTCCTACACTGCCTGCCTGCACACCGCGGCGAAGAGATCAGCGCCACCTTATTGGACGATCCACGCGCTGTCGTGTGGCAAGAAGCGGGAAATCGCCTACATGCACAAAAGGCACTAATCGAGTTTTTACTGCTTGGCAAAATTACCAACAAGTAGCGCATAGGTGCGTGTTTTTTTGCACGAGCTTTATAAGCACAGGCTGCTAATCACGCGAATGACCAACAGTACGCACGCTCAATTGAAAATCATAAGCATAAAAAACGCCCCGTTACTGGTAACGGGGCGTTTTTTTGGATTCTATAATTCGGTAAAATGGTGGAGCCTAGCGGGATCGAACCGCTGACCTCAACACTGCCAGTGTTGCGCTCTCCCAGCTGAGCTAAGGCCCCACATAATTTTACATACTGCTTTTCCAAACCACTCATTGAGCAGCGGCAAGATACTACGCCAGTAATTTGCTTAGCGTCAAGCTAATGATGAACAACTATCAACTAAATTCTCCTTTGGTTAGAGCTGTGGCACTCTATGTCATGCAACGCGGCTTTCGCCCACCACTACGATGATTTTATGCAGGAGCCTGCACCTTGATCAAAGTTTTAATCGCCGATGATCATCACCTAGTGAGAACCAGTATTGCTCACCTGCTAAACGAAGAGTGCGATATTAAAGTCGTAGGCGAAGTTGACGATGGCGAAAGCGCAGTAGCTCAATGCCGCCGCCTGAAACCTGACATTGTCGTGATGGATATTCGCATGCCGGGCATCGGTGGACTCGAAGCTACCCGCCGCATCCAGAGAACAATGGAAGACGTCAAAGTACTCATATTAACCGCTCACATGGAAGATAGTGCGTTACGGCTCATGCTGGAAGCGGGCGCGATTGGCTTTCTTAGTAAAGGGGCTGACATTACCGAAATGACCGATGCTATCCGTCAAGTCTTTCACGGAAAGCGCTATGTCAGTAAAGAAATCGCCCAGCGGCTGGCTCTTTCCCATTTTACTGACGAAGACAATCCATTTAGACACCTGTCGCATCGTGAGCTACAAATCGCCCTTATGATTGTAAACTGTCAGCGCGTCCAGGATATTTCAGACCGCTTACACCTCAGCCCCAAAACAGTGAACACCTATCGCTATCGGTTATTTGACAAACTAGAGGTTGCTACCGATGTAGAGCTTACCCACTTGGCCCTACGCCACGGTTTAGTTGAGGGCTTTGACGCCATGCTGGGATAGACCTACCATCGCAACTTCCGTTGCCTAGAAGCGCCGATATCCTGCTATGACTTTTGATGCCAAGCAATTTTTAAGCTCTGTCAGTGCCTCGCCCGGCGTCTATAGAATGCTGGACGAGCACAGCAACACTCTCTATGTCGGCAAAGCCAAGCGCCTGAAAGCTCGACTTGCTAGCTATTTTCGTGGCCAGCTTAATACCAAAACCCAGGCGATGGTGGCGCGAATTGCAGATATCCAAATTACCGTCACCCGTAGCGAAACAGAGGCCCTGCTGCTAGAGCAGACGCTCATAAAAGAACTGCGTCCACCCTATAACATTCTGCTAAGAGACGATAAGTCTTACCCTTTCGTATTTGTGACCGATCGGCATGCTTACCCTGCGCTTGAGTACAAACGTGCGCGACAGCGTCGAGGAGATGGCCGTTATTTAGGTCCTTATCCAAGCAGCGGGGCGGTGAAAGAAAGTCTAGCGCTGATGCAGAAAATTTTTCGCATACGTAATTGTGAAGATAGCGTGTTTGCCCACCGCTCTCGACCGTGCCTGCAATACCAAATTCAGCGCTGTAGCGCGCCTTGTGTTGACTTCATTTCGGAAGCAGATTACCGACGCGATGTTGAGCATGCGGTGATGTGCCTTGAAGGTAAAAGCGAGCACGTTACCCAGCTTCTTAGCGAAGAGATGGAAACGGCTAGCCGCGCTTTGAATTTTGAAGAAGCAGCAAGGTTACGTGACCAAATACAGCAACTACGCCAATTACAGCAACGCCAGTTTGTCGATAATGAAAGTGGTGATGCCGATGTCTTTGCGCTGGCCCAACGCCCTGGGGCGCTCGGAGTATCAATACTTAGCGTTCGCGATGGCCGCTTACTAGGCGCTCGCCATCACACGCCTAAAAACGACCTCGACCTGCCCCCGGACATGCTACTAACAGAGGTTGTCAGCCAGTACTATTTTGGCCAGCCTCATAATGTACCAAGTGAAGTAATTACCAGCCATCCACTTGCAGATAGCGCACTGATTGCCGACGCACTTTCACAGCAAGCGGGTAAACGCGTTCGCGTCACCAGCCAAGTTCGGGGGCATCGCGCACAGTGGCAGCATCTGGCTATGACGAATGCCGAGCAACAGCTTGCCTCGCAACTGGCTAACAAAACCCAGCTTATTCAGCGATTTGAAGCCCTTCAGAAAGCCCTCTCATTGGACAAAATACCCGAGCGCCTTGAGTGCTTTGACATTAGCCACAGCCATGGGGAAGCGACCGTTGCTTCTTGCGTGGTATTTGACCACCAAGGCCCACGCAAGAGCGATTACCGCCACTTCCGCATAGAAGGCGTCGCCGCAGGCGATGACTATGCAGCCATGCAACAAGCACTAACACGGCGCCTTAAACGAGTAAAAAGTGGCGAGGCAGTGGCGCCTGATATTTTGATTGTCGATGGCGGTAAAGGTCAGCTAAACATGGCTCGCGGCGTATTAACCGAACTCGCTGTTACCGATATTATTTTGCTCGGCGTTGCTAAAGGCACCACCCGTAAAGCAGGCCTAGAAACGCTCTTTCTAGAAACTACTGACAACCCATTACCCCTTGACCCCGCTTCACCAGCATTGCATTTAATTCAGCATATACGCGATGAATCTCACCGTTTTGCGATTGCTGGCCACCGAGCCCAACGTGACAAAGCACGGCGCACCTCTACGCTTCAAGACATTCCCGGCATAGGCCCTAAAAGACGGCGCGAACTATTACGCTTCTTCGGCGGCTTGCAGGGGGTTCAGAAGGCTAGTCGCGATGAGCTGGCACGCGTACCTGGCATTAATGCATCGCTCGCTGAGACGATTTACCAATCTCTAAATGGATAAACCTAACTGTTAACATGGATGCTAAGCACCAAGGGGGATAGAATGTCCCCCACTACACTCCGTCTTCCATGATTCTCCGGCAAGGATCGCGCCCTGCGATGAATATACCCAACATACTTACTCTGGCAAGAATCGTTTTTATTCCACTGCTGGTAGTGCTTTTTTACCTACCTTTCAGCTGGAGCATGCCAGTCGCTGCAGGCTTATTTGCACTAGCATCCATCACCGACTGGCTAGATGGATACTTAGCCCGCCGCTGGAATCAATCAACGCCGTTTGGCGCGTTTCTCGATCCTGTGGCTGATAAGTTGATGGTCGCAGTTGCACTGGCGCTACTCATTGAGCGCTTTGACACACTGGTATTAACACTGCCCGCGCTGGTCATTATCGGCCGCGAAATCGTCATTTCGGCGCTGCGTGAGTGGATGGCCGAAATGGGCAAGCGAGGCATGGTTGCGGTTTCCTGGATCGGTAAGCTTAAAACAACACTGCAGATGGTTGCCTTGCTCATACTCCTGGCCTTCCCACCAGGCCATGAATTTGCACTAATTGGAGTCGTTGTTCTTTATGCTGCAGCCATTCTTACGCTGTGGTCAATGGCGCAATACCTCAAAGCAGCTTGGCCTCACTTGAGCCGCTCCATGTGACCGACTCTCTAGACGACTGAACCTTCAAACAAATTCATTAATTGACAAGCTCGTAGCGATGCGTATAATTCGCCCTCGAGTCGAGCGGGAATAGCTCAGTGGTAGAGCATCGCCTTGCCAAGGCGAGGGTCGGGAGTTCGAATCTCCTTTCCCGCTCCAACTTGGACAGCGTGGTTAAGCAAGTGAGGGTCGTGAGCTGGAACGCCAGTCCGATCGAATCTACTTTCCCGCTCCAACGACTTGTAAGGCTGGATGGCAGAGTGGTTATGCAGCGGACTGCAACTCCGTGTACGCCGGTTCGATTCCGACTCCAGCCTCCATTTAAGTGTGGCGATGAATAGCAATATTCCTACGATGCACTGCCCGGATGGCGAAATTGGTAGACGCAAGAGACTTAAAATCTCTCGGAGGTAACTCCGTGCCGGTTCAAGTCCGGCTCCGGGCACCATATTTAATTAGCACCCCCCTTTTGAGCAGTAAAAGCTGCTTGCATTGCTTCAAGAGCACTAGAGAAGCGTTTTTTACGCTTCTTAAATGGCTCTTCAATTTTTTGATTACCCCTCTTTTTTGCCCCTCCTGTTTTATCCAATCGCTAAATAGCTTGCCCTCTCTTAAATATTGCATTAGAGCGTTTAGCCGCTATCTATATGCGCTGAAAGCAATTTTTCACATACCCTCATCGCCAAGCGACAGCAGTCACGCTATGATGCCTTCCTCTGCTGTTTACAGCGTGTGAAGCATTTAGCATCTACTGCGTTTGAATGTAAAAAGAGGATTCGGCCCCATGAGCTCGCCAATATCCGACGTACTTGTCATCGGCGGCGGCGTCGCCGGCCTAACCTTAGCCCTTGAAGTTGCTGACCACCTTTCGGTCACCCTGGTTAGGCCCGCTCTGGATGACCAGGGAGCCAGCCGCTGGGCGCAGGGCGGAATAGCAGCTGTACTCTCGCCAGACGACGATTTGGATGCCCATGTGCGAGATACACTCATTGCTGGCGATGGTCTTTGTGATGAAGAGGCTGTTCGATTTACAGTGACTCACGGCCCAGACGCCATTCAGTGGTTAATCGACAACGGCGTCCCATTTACGCCGGATCCAGACCCAAGCGCCCGCTATCCTTATCACTTAACACGGGAAGGCGGCCACAACGCACGTCGCATTATTCATGCTGACGATGCAACGGGACGCGCAGTCGTCGACACTCTGTACGAAAAAGTGGCCTCTCACCCCAATATTATTCAGCGCAATGACTTAACCATCCTACACTTAATCAGCGATACCACAGGCTGCTGCATTGGCGCGGAAGGCGTAGATCAACAGCAACAACAACAAACCCTTCTTGCTAAGCACATCGTACTGGCCACAGGCGGTGCAAGTGGCCTTTATCGGCACACCACCACCCCATCACCAAGCAGCGGGGAAGGCATGGTAATGGCTGCTGAATTGGGCGCTAAACTGATGAACCTTGAATTTCAGCAGTTTCACCCCACCTGCCTGTTTGACCCAGAAGGACCTGCTTTTTTAATTAGCGAAGCCGTACGAGGAGAGGGTGGGCATCTGCTAAATGAGGCTGGTCACCGGTTTATGCCCGATATCGATTCTCGCGCCGAACTGGCCCCCAGAGACGTCGTTGCCCGAGCAATCGATTCACAAATCCAACAAAGCAGCCAAGGGCATGTGTGGCTAGATATCAGCCACCTTGGGGCATCCGCTATTCGCCACCACTTCCCCACAATCTTGGCACACTGCGCCTCCCGGGGAATTGACATAACCCGCCAACCTATTCCAGTAGTGCCTGCGGCGCACTACAGCTGCGGTGGTGTTGCCACAGATCATCGCGGTGCAACTCACGTCACCAACCTCTATGCGATTGGTGAGATTGCTTACACGGGCCTACACGGCGCAAATCGCATGGCTAGCAACTCACTATTGGAGTGCCTGGTATACGCCAGAAGCTGTGCAAAGCACTTACTCACACCGGAAAAACGAGCACAGACACTGCCAGCTGAACCTAAAGCGCTTCTTAGTGATACCCTCGATGCAGTATCGCCATCAGACCAGCAGTGGTCATCCTCCTCATTGGAAATCCTGGCGACTATGCGTAGCGAACTGCGGGCAATAATGAGCCAGTATGTTTCGATTGTTCGCAGCAACCAGGGGCTAAGCATCGCTCACAACAAACTGAGCGACCTTGAGAAGCAGCTTAACGGTATTCATAGCGAAATTGCTGAAGACGGTTCTAACAACGCTATTGAAAGCACCATCGTTGGCAAACGCAGGCACTCTGAAAGCGTGCGCTTACAGCAAGCGCTATGGCTTGCAAAGCTGACAGTATTAGCGGCACTTCAAAGGCATGAATCACGAGGGCTGCATTACTCCATCGACTGGCCTGAACATCAGGAAAATACAGCGGCTTCGGAGATGTCACTTGATCAGCTATCGCCCGGGACGATGGCATAAACGCCGCAGCGAACGCTGGCTCTGAGCTGGCAGACTATCTGGCCATAGCCAAAGCCGCTGCGGTCCGACATGGAGCCCGACTAACCAAGGGCTCACGTAATCAGCAGTGACGGGCTGCTCGTTTTCAAGCTCCCCCTCTTCGGATAACCACTGAGCACTTAATTGATTGCCATTTTTTGAAATTCTTAACTCGCCAATGGGTTGATAGCGATACTCACGGCCCAGCAACAATATCGCTGCGGCTGCCGCAAGCAACGCTATCCACAGACTAACAAGCCACGCCGTTAACGCACACAACCCGAATGCCAAGAATGCGTGGAAAGCGCATTGGATTTTAGAGCGTGCGATAAGCAGAGTTGTCGGTATTTTCAGCATGCTCTACGATCATCTGCACGATGCGCTTCAACGCTGGCTCCTCGGGCCATTCACGACGCATCAGCCACCCAAAGAGGTCCTGATCCTCCTCCTCAATTAAACGCTGATAGGCTAACTGTTCATCTTCACTCAGCTCATCAAAGCGGTGCTCAAGAAACGGTATCAGCAACAGGTCAAGCTCCCACATGCCACGGCGAGAGTGCCAATAAAGCCGTTTACGCAATATGGCTGCAGGGGAAGTATCGTCGTTCAACGTCAGCCTCTCCAGTTACAAAATGAGCTGCCAGTATACCTAAGCCACAGGGTCGCGCCAGCGCCGCACTTCGCCTATGCTGTTATTCATTCTAGTACCTTGTTTTATCTGAATTGTTTTATGCTGTTATGCGCAGTATGCTGACTCTGTTGTTATCGAGGTCGCAAGCGCGTCACGGCCTTTAAAGTTCGCAGGGAGCCAACCGATGACCAAATCTGAACTAATCGAACAAATTGCGATGCGTCAACCGGAGCTATCCGCCAAAGAAGTAGAAACGGCGGTGCGTATTATTTTAGACGATATGACCGATGCTCTTGCTAGCGGGGGACGGGTTGAGATCCGAGGATTCGGTAGTTTTTCGCTTCACTACCGAGAGCCTCGTGTCGGGCGCAATCCTAAAACAGGAGACCCGGTCGACTTGGACGGTAAGTACGTCCCGCACTTCAAACCGGGCAAAGAGTTGCGCGAGCAGGTAGATGCAAGCCGTGCACTTGGCTATTAATGAGCTCACCGAGGCTACACAACCACGGCGTCTTCAATAGCAAGATTAATATGGTCTTGTTATCCGACTTTATGCGGGATGACGCCGCGCCACGACTCATACACAATAGAGCCATCATGAATGTCACTGACTAGGAAACTCTCATGCGTTGGATCAAAGGGCTGATTCTGGCCGTCATATTGCTGGTTGTTCTACTGGTGGGCATTTTATTTGCCGTCAACAACCAACAAACTATTGCCTTAAACCTAATTTGGGCAGAATTGCCGCCTGTGTCACTTTCTGTATGGCTGCTAGCGACGTTAGCTCTCGGCGTCATCCTAGGTATGCTTGCCATGCTGGGTGTTTACGTACGCCTTAAAGCGCAGCTAGCACGAAGCGAACGACACAATAGGCAACAGCGCAAAGAGCTAGACCGCCTACGCACCCAGGAGCTTAAGGAACTGGCTTAAATGTATGATGCCGTGCTGCTAGGCGTTCTACTAGCAGCCATTGCCATCGGCTTTGGCCTGGGTGTTCGTCACGCTTCCCGCCGCCGCCTGCGCACTCACGACTCTCGCCCATCTGGTTTATCGAGAGAGTACTTTGTCGGGCTCAATTACCTGCTAAATGAGCAGCCCGACGAAGCCATCAATACGTTTGTCAATGCATTAGATGTCAATAGCGATACAGTGGAAACTCATATCGCGCTGGGCAAGTTGTTTCGAGCACGCGGTGAAGCAGACAAAGCCGTTAGCATTCATCAAAACCTACTTGCTCGCCCCGCCCTTTCCACCAGCACTAACGAACATGTACAGCTTGAACTAGCACGTGACTTTATGGCGCTAGGCGTTCACGACCGAGCCCAGCGAATGCTGAGAGCGCTGCTGGATAAATCAGTCAATGACATCTATCGTCAGGAAGCCAAGCGGCTGCTAATTGATTTACTTGAACGCGAAAAAGACTGGCAAGAAGCACTCGATGTTGCACAGTCGCTGCTAAAACAACAGCCCGGCATGCGTCGTCCTGCTGCTCACTGGCTATGTGAACTCGCCCAGGAAGAGATACATCAAGCAAGTCGTGCGCTCGCCCGCAAGCACTTAAAAAAAGCGCTTCAGCTTGATGAACGATGTGTCCGTGCGACGTTACTGCTTGCTGAACTGGAAATGGATAATGGGCATTACACGCGCGCCATTGAACGCCTTAGCCATATCCCCCAACAGGATATTGCTCACATTCCCACTATGCTGCCCGCTCTTCAGCATGCCTATGAGCGAAACAACGATATTCAGGGGTTTGAGACGCATCTTTATCGGCTGCTGGGGCAAGCACCGTACACCAGTATAATTATCGCCTTAGGAGAACTCGTTCATCAAAGAGATGGCGTAGATAGCGCCATTGAAAGAACAGGTGAATGGCTTAGGGAAGCGCCTAGCCTAGGAGGGCTTGATTACTTGATCGACCTTTACCATGAAAGCCAACGCTTGAGTGGAAAAACTCCGCCAGATACGCGCTTGCTACTTTTAAAGCACCATACTAATGCCCTTTTAGAGGGCAAGTCTCGCCATCGCTGCCGCCGCTGCGGCTTTGCCAGTGACAGCCTAGCATGGCAGTGCCCTAGCTGCCGCCGCTGGGGCACTATCAAACCTATTACCGGGGTTGATGGCGAGTAACTAACCGACATTATTATCAGCCAGCCAGCTCAGCTTCTATGGCTGCTAGTGCCGCCATTGGTTCTTCCGCCTGTGTCACCGGCCGCCCAATCACTAAATGTGTACTACCAACACGCATCGCATCGCTTGGTGTCATAATACGCTGCTGGTCATTAGCCGCAGCAAAGCTCGGCCGTATTCCTGGGGTTACCTTCAAAAAGTCGTTACCACAGAGCGACTTTATTTGCGCTGCTTCCTGGGCTGAACAGACAACTCCACCTAATCCGCTCTGCTGAGTTAAGGCGGCTAAACGCAAGACATGTTCTTCAGGCGTAGCATCAATGCCTGTCTCATGTAAGTCTGCAGCTTGCATACTGGTTAGTACAGTAACGGCAATAAGGTGTGTACTAAGTCCATTATCATCTAAACGCTTCGCAGCCGTTTCCATCATCTTGCGCCCGCCGGAAGCATGCACGTTAACCATCCATACGCCTTGCTCAGCTGCCGCTTGCACCGCGCCTGCCACCGTGTTGGGAATGTCATGAAATTTTAAATCTAAAAAAATTTCAAAACCACGACCATGCAAGGCTTCTAACACCGCAGGGCCACTGCGCGTAAACAACTCTTTACCAACCTTCACCCGGCAGCGTTTAGGATCAAGTTGATCTGCCATGCATAAGGCCGAATCAAGAGAGGAATAATCCAGAGCGATAATCAAAGGGGAATCAGTAGCCACTACGCTTAACTCCATTTTTCATTTGACACATTATAACAGCCATCCCCACCCTGCTGTGTAAGCGATTGACCATTATCAGAGAGCAAATATCTTACAAATACCGTCGTTAATGTCTTACAGAACTCCTTCTATAAACGTATTAGTTTAATCAAGGCAAAAGGCATAGAAGAAGCTGAAACCTCTTTTGCATACACGAACCGCCACAATTTATAACTAATTGATCCAACGATCTATGGGATAGGCGGTCACAGGGAAATCTATGAGGATGTTAATAATGCAAACAACACTAAAAGGACTACTGGCCGCACTTCTACTGAGCTTAAGCCTGGGGGTTTCAAGCCTAGCGTTGGCACAAGATATAGCGCCTATTGATGTGAATACAGCGGATGCTGAGCTGCTTGCCGAACTGCCTGGCATCGGACCGAGCCGTGCGGCCGCTATTATAGAAGAGCGCGAGAACAATGGCGCATTTACTAATGCAGATGATCTCACCCGCGTTAGCGGCATTGGGCCTGCCACGGTTGATCGCATGCGCGACCAAGTGGCAACTGAAGAGTAAGGCGCTAAAACAGAGGTAGGCGTTAAACTTACATCACTTTCGTTCAAAGCCGCCATTTGGGGATATCCCAAACGGCGGTGATAGCAAGTAAGACGGCACTTAGTCAAATGCTGCCTAAAACCGCCTTTCAAGCCCTATCAAACCCCAATTAAAAGCCCACGCAAGCGTTATTTACAAGCACTATTTATAAGTGCTATTTAGAAGCTATCACCGGGTATGCGTACAGAACCTTCCATTAACACCCGTGCGCTACGGCTCATGACAGCTTGATCAATCTGCCAGCGACCATCGGTCAGGCTTGCTTTTGCACCTACACGTAGCGAGCCAGAAGGATGCCCAAAGGTCACCGCTTCACGCTCCTCACCACCTGCGGCTAAATTTACTAACGTGCCCTGAATGGCTGCTGCCGCGCCGATGGCAACCGCTGCGGTGCCCATCATAGCGTGATGCAGTTTACCCATTGAAAGCGCCCTTACCACGAGATCAATGTTTTCTTCACTCACCGCTTTGCCACTGGAGGCCGTATAGCTGGCAGGTGGGGCAACGAAAGCTACTTTCGGCGTATGCTGTCGGCTGGCCGCTTCATCAACGTGCTTAATCAATCCCATACGCACCGCGCCGTGGGCACGAATGGTCTCGAACATAGCAAGCGCCTTGGCATCGCTGTTAATCGCTTCTTGCAACTCACAGCCGGTATAGCCGATGTCCTGGGCATTAACAAACACGGTGGGAATACCTGCATTAATAAGCGTCGCTTTTAAAACACCAACACCGGGCACTTCCAACTCATCTACCAAGTTGCCAGTGGGGAAAATGGCCCCCTCACCGTCAGCAGGGTCCATAAAAGCCACGGGGATTTCAGCAGCAGGAAAGGTCACGCCATCCAGTTCAAAATCGCCAGCCTCTTGCACCTGACCATTCACAATAGGCACTTGAGAAACAATGGTTTTACCAATATTGACCTGCCAAATACGCACTTCAGCCACACCGTTTTTCGGCACCTTAGCGGGATCAATTAATCCATTAGCAATTGCATAGGGACCAACGGCGGCTGACAAGTTGCCACAGTTACCGCTCCAATCTACAAACGGCTTATCGATAGACACTTGCCCAAATAGATAGTCCACATCGTGTTCCGCGGACTCGCTCTTGGAAAGAATAACCGTTTTACTAGTGCTGGATGTCGCCCCCCCCATCCCATCAATCTGTTTTTCATAGGGGTCGGGGCTTCCGATCACCCTCATCAACAGCTTATCCCGCGCCTCACCTGGCACTCTCGCTGCCTCGGGCAAGTCGCTTAGAGTAAAGAACACTCCTTTACTCGTGCCGCCTCGCATATACGTGGCGGGAATACTAATTTGCGCAACATGAGACATAAACAACGCTCCCTAACCATTTTCGATGACGATGCCTAATGACCATGCTCAATATCGTTTCTCAATGACCATGTTCACTAACCGCATGCCGAAAAAAAAGCCCGGCGCTTAGCGACGGGCTCTTTCATTAATCGCCTTGGCACTACACGTTACACGCCTTCTTGGCTACGCCGTGGTGGATTCAAGAAAATCCTGTGCGAAACGCTGCAATACCCCACCGGCAGAGTAGATTGTGACCTCTTCGGCAGTATCAATGCGGCAGATCACTGGCACACGCTCAGTGGTACCACTTTGACGATGAATAACCAACGTCAGCTTAGCGCGAGGCTGAGGAGCACCTTCTACGTCGAAGACTTCCGTACCGTCCAGCGCTAGAGTTTTCCGTGTGGTGCCTTCTTCAAACTGCAGCGGCATCACCCCCATACCAATTAAGTTGGTACGATGAATACGCTCAAACCCTTCAGCCACAATAGCTTCAACACCCGCTAGCGCAACGCCTTTCGCCGCCCAGTCACGCGAGGAACCCTGACCATAATCTGCACCGGCAATAATGATCAGCGGCTGTTTACGTGCCATATACGTTTCAATGGCTTCCCACATCCGCGTCACAGTGCCTTCTGGCTCAACCCGTGCCAGCGACCCCTGCAACACTTTGCCCTGCTCGTCGTGCACCATTTCATTAAACAGTTTGGGGTTGGCCAAGGTCGCCCGCTGAGCCGTCAAATGGTCGCCTCGATGGGTCGCGTAGGAGTTAAAGTCCTCCTCAGGCAAGCCCATCTTGTGCAGATACTCGCCAGCCGCACTGTCCATCATGATCGCGTTAGAAGGCGACAGATGATCGGTGGTGATATTGTCCGGCAAGATCGCCAACGGACGCATGCCTTTCAAACCACGCTCGGCAGCCATATTGCCTTCCCAGTAGGGAGGGCGACGAATGTAGGTGCTCTGTGGCCGCCATTCATAAAGCGGGCTTACTTGAGTTCGCGCGCTCTTGTCGAGGTCAAACATTGGGATATAGGTTTGACGGAACTGCTCCGGCTTCACGGAAGCCTTCACAATTGCATCGATTTCGCTATCATCGGGCCAGATATCCTTCAGCGTAACAGGGTTTCCATCATGGTCGGTGCCCAGTACGTCTTTCTCGATATCAAAGCGAATCGTGCCCGCAATCGCGTAGGCAACCACTAACGGGGGCGATGCCAAAAACGCCTGCTTCGCATAGGGGTGAATACGCCCGTCAAAGTTACGGTTACCGGAAAGTACCGCTGTGGCATATAGATCACGGTCAATAATCTCTTTCTGGATCACCGGATCTAACGCCCCGGACATACCGTTACAGGTTGTACAGGCGTATGCCACGACACCAAAGCCAAGTGTTTCCAGCTCATCCATCAGCTTGGCTTCTTCCAGATACATCTTGACAGTTTTTGACCCCGGCGCTAGCGACGACTTAACCCATGGTTTGCGGGTTAACCCCAAGCGGTTAGCATTACGAGCAATTAAGCCAGCTGCTACCATGTTGCGCGGGTTAGAGGTATTCGTGCAGCTGGTAATGGCGGCGATGATGACTGCGCCATCCGGCATTCTGCCCGCTTGCTCGTCGGCCCTTGCTTTATCCAGGTCGATCGCGATACCGCGCTGGGCTAGCTCCGAGGTAGGCAAATGCGCATGGGGGTTGGAAGGCCCTGCCAAGGTGCGAGCAACGCTAGAAAGATCAAAGCGCAGTATCCGCTCATACTCAGCAGTTTTTAAACTATCGGCCCACAACCCTGTGTGCTTGGCATAGGCTTCGACAAGAGCAACCTGCTCATCCTCACGCCCAGTGAGCTTGAGGTAATCAATGGTTTGGTTATCGATGTAGAACATCGCCGCCGTGGCGCCGTACTCTGGTGTCATATTGGAAATGGTCGCCCGGTCGCCTACGGTTAACGCGTCAGCGCCTTCTCCGTAAAACTCCAGGTAGGCACCTACGACGCGCTCTTTACGCAGAAACTCAGTAATCGCCAATACCATATCAGTGCTGGTAATGCCCGGCTGCAGCTTGCCAGAAAGTTCTACACCAACGATATCCGGCAGGCGCATCATCGAAGCACGGCCCAGCATTACGCTTTCGGCCTCAAGACCGCCAACACCGACGGAAATGACGCCAAGCGCATCAACCATTGGTGTATGGCTATCGGTACCCACACAGGTATCCGGGTAAGCAATATGCACGCCTTGTTCATCAGGGCGGCACTGCACCACCGGTGACATTTTTTCCAGATTGATCTGGTGCATAATGCCGTTGCCCGGAGGAATGACATCGACGTTCTCAAATGCCACTTTGGTCCAGTTAATGAAATGGAAGCGGTCATCGTTACGGCGATCTTCTACCTGGCGGTTTTTTTCGAACGCATCTTTCTCAAACCCAGCATGTTCAACGGCCAATGAGTGGTCAACAATCAGCTGTGTAGGTACCACAGGATTCACTTTAGCCGGATCACCGCCCTTATCAGCAATGGCATCCCTTAGGCCAGCAAGGTCGACTAACGCGGTCTGCCCCAGGATGTCATGGCACACAACGCGTGCCGGATACCAAGGAAAATCCAAATCTTGCTTGCGCTCGATGAGCTGCTTCAGTGCGTCGGTTAACAGCGCTGGATCGCAGCGGCGTACCAACTGCTCAGCCAACACTCTGGACGTGTAGGGCAGCGTCGCGTAGGCGCCGGGCTTGATATCTTCAACGGCTTGATGCGCGTCGAAGTAATCTACCGGAGCCCCCTCTGCTGTCACGCCTGGCAGCGGCTTACGATAATTCGTGTTCATAATGCCTCTCACTTAATCACGGCCCGTTAAGGGTTAGTCACGCGCTTCGATGGGCACCCACTCGCTCTTCTCAGGGCCAGTGTAGTCGGCGCTAGGGCGAATAATGCGATTATTGGCGCGCTGCTCAAACACGTGGGCTGCCCACCCCGTCAAGCGGGACATGACAAAGATCGGCGTAAACAGCTTGGTCGGAATATCCATGAAATGGTAAGCACTAGCATGGAAAAAGTCCGCGTTGCAGAAAAGCTTCTTCTCGCGCCACATGACTTCTTCACAGCGCACAGAAACGGGATAAAGCACACTGTCGCCAACGTCTTCAGAAAGTTTCTTTGACCACTCTTTGATAATTTCATTACGCGGGTCAGACTCGCGATAAATTGCATGCCCAAAGCCCATGATTTTCTCTTTGCGCTCAAGCATACCAAGCATTTCACGCTCGGCTTCTTCCGGCGATGCCCAGTTCTCGATCATCGCCATGGCCGCTTCGTTAGCACCACCATGTAACGGGCCACGCAGCGAACCAATCGCGCCGGTAACACAGGAGTGCATATCGGAAAGCGTCGAAGCACACACACGCGCCGTAAACGTTGAGGCATTGAACTCATGCTCGGCGTATAGAATCAGTGATACGTTCATAACCCGCGCATGCAGCTCAGAAGCAGGCTCACCACGCAGCATATTCAAGAAGTGGCCGCCTACCGAGGCATCGTCGGTTTCAGTATCAATGCGAACACCGTCGTGGCTGAAACGGTACCAATAGCAAATAATCGAAGGCAGCACCGCTAGCAGACGATCAGAGACATCTTGCTGCTGGTCAAAGCTCTCTTCTGTCTCCAAGTTACCTAGCATAGAGGTACCGGTGCGCATCACATCCATTGGGTGCGCGTCTTTGGGGATTTGCTCTAGCACAGTTTTCAAAGCATCCGGTAAGCCACGCAGCCCCTTCAGCTTGGTAATATAGCTATCAAGCTCGGCTTGATTGGGCAGCTTGCCTTTCAGTAATAAATACGCGACTTCTTCAAACTTTGCCTTCTCGGCCAATTCTTTGATATCAAAACCCCGGTAGGTTAGTCCAGAACCTGTTTTACCCACCGTACACAGTGCCGTAGCTCCGGCGCTTTGCCCTCGTAGTCCTGCACTGTTTTGCGATTTATCAGCCATGTCGTGTCTCCTGTTAGCTCTTTTTATATGTTTTAGTCTTAATTTTATTAACGGCTATTAAGCGTCTTTCTGCTCAGCAAATAGCGCGTCGAGCTTTTGCTCGAAATCGTGATAATTCAAAAAGTCGTAAAGCTCATCGCGAGTCTGCATGGTATCGACCACCTCTTTTTGATGACCGTTATCTAAAATGCTCTGATACACCTTCAATGCGGCAGCATTCATAGCGCGGAAGGCAGAAAGCGGATAGAGCACCATGCGGCAGCCCACGTCGGCCAACTCCTGCTGAGAGAACAGCGGGGTCGCACCAAATTCAGTGATGTTAGCCAATATTGGCGCATTCACGCGCGAACAGAACGCACGATAATCATCCAGCGTATGCACGGCCTCGGCGAAGATTGCATCAGCACCCGCTTCCACACAGGCATTAGCACGTTCAATGGCGGCGTCTAAGCCCTCTTTCTGGAACGCATCGGTACGCGCAATCAGATAAAAATCGGGATCGAATTTGGCATCTGCCGCGGCTTTGATGCGGTCAACCATTTCCTGCTGGGACACAATGGATTTATTCGGGCGGTGGCCGCAGCGCTTTTGAGCCACTTGGTCTTCCAAGTGAACAGCAGCAACGCCTGCGCGCTGCATCTCTTTAACGGTACGAGAAATATTAAAAGCACCGCCCCAGCCCGTATCAATATCTACCAGCAGCGGAAGGTCAGTCGCACCGCATATACGATGTGCATCCTCAACAACATCGTTCATGCTGGTCATCCCCAAGTCTGGCAAGCCAAAAGACGCGTTAGCCACGCCACCGCCCGACAGATAAATCGCTTGGTGCCCCACTCGCTCAGCCATCAACGCGGTATACGCGTTAATCGTGCCTAGAATCGGTAGAGGGCGGTTCGCTTCTAGCGCAGCACGAAAGCGAGCACCTGGCGTGAGAGTAGATGAGGTGGACATTGGCGTTACTCCTTTAAAAGGCTTGACGGATAGTTATATCGAACTAATCCGCTGATGACGTTGATTGTTGTTCAAGGATAGCGGCGTAACGGTCGGCGACGTTTGCACGGGAAGCACTAACATGGCGGCGCATCAGCAATTCCGCTAGCTCGGCATCCCCGGCTTCAATGGCATCCACAATACGATGGTGCTCTACAAAGGCGAGCTGGGGCCGCTTACCGCTGGCGCTGAACTGAGTACGATAAAGACGCACTAAGTAGTAAAGATCGTCGCAAAGCAGGTTCATCAGCATTTTGTTATGGCTGCCTTGAACAATGCGATAGTGGAAGTCGAGATCGCCTTCGCGCTGATAGTAAGCTTCGCCACGCTTCAGGTCTGCCTGCCCTTCATGAAGTGCAAGCACCTCTCGCAGCCCCTTGATCTCCTCGGCAGACATGTGCTCGGCAGCCAAACGTGCAGCCATGCTCTCAAGCGCTTCACGCACATCAAACAACTCAAGCAGCTCTTTCATAGAGAGTTTGACGACGCGAGCGCCAACGTGGGGCACACGTTCAATAAGACGGTGCGCTTCTAAACGCCGCATGGCTTCGCGCAACGGACCGCGTGAGATACCGTACGTTTTAGAAAGTCCCGGCTCGGTAATTTTGCTGCCCGGTGCCAGCTCTCCACGTACAATAGCGTCTTGAAGCTGATGAAAGACCCGCTCAGCCAGCGTGCGAACTTCTGGAGAGACCTGATCACTGGGCGAATCAGCTGTAGAACGAGAAAGAGTAGCAAGTGAGGTCATGGCTAATTGTCGACAATTATGAGGTAAGAGAACTTTAGCCCGCCACATTTGTGCCGTCAACTAGTCAAAATGGTCGATTTTATTCACCTTTCGTGTAACCCAGCTATTTATTCTTGGGTTAATGTCAACAATCACTCTCTTTCCGTTAACCGTGTTTAATCTATCGTGAGAAAGGCGTCAGTGGTTAACACTGGTGTCATCTATTAACGACCTCTAGAATGCGTTGCCTTCCATCGGCCTGGCGTTTGCTTCATGACATCGGCGTTGACCATTAAAGCCCTGCCCTACTCTCCTACTCCACTGGAGATCTTTGCTCACCTGCGAAAGCGTCATGGTGCGGTATTACTTGATAGCGGCCGCCCATCAGCAAACGGGCGTTTCGATATTATCAGCAGTGACCCGCTGGCCACGCTGGAAGTCATGTCTGACGGACAAACTAACTTCACGTCAGCGCAGCTTGAACTTCCTTCGGCACTCACGAGAGACATGACCGCCCAGCAACAATGGATGCTTGAACAGCTGCCCAACTCAGACCTCCCCAGCGAGCTGCCTTTTTTAGGCGGTCTGATGGGTTATTGGAGTTATGATCTAGGACGTAATAACCTCGCGATCCCCAGCCGCCACCCCAGTGTTACTGATCTGCCATTGGCACGTTTGGGGCTTTACGACTGGTGCATTACCTTTGATCACGAGAAGCAGGCAGCATGGCTCATAGCAACAGAGAGTCGCCAACGGCAGGTTATGAAATGGCTGGCTAATCCACCAGCCAGTCTTGATAAAGACTTTCAATTAATCAGCCCCTTCCAGGGCGAACTAAGCCAAGCGGATTACACCGAACGTTTTAAGACTGTTCAGCGCTACATTCGCGCAGGCGACTGCTATCAAATTAATCTTGCCCAGCGGTTCACAGCGAGCTATGAAGGCGATGAATGGCAAGCTTACCTACGCCTTCGCAAGGCAACGCCGACGCCCTTCTCAGGCTTTATGGCATGGAAAAATCAGGCAGTACTCTCGCTTTCCCCAGAACGTTTTATCCAGTGTAAAGACGGGCAGGTGGAAACGCGCCCAATTAAAGGCACGCGACCAAGAGGTAAATCGCCGGAGGAGGATGCCGCCTTAGCAGAACAGCTATTAAACAGTACGAAAGACCGCGCGGAAAATGTCATGATTGTTGACTTGCTGCGCAATGACCTGGGACGCGTATGCGCACCAGGGTCTATTCGTGTACCGCAACTATGTCAGTTAGAGAGCTATCCGAACGTGCATCACCTGGTAAGCGTAGTTCAAGGCAAGCTCGCTAAGCATCGCTCACCGCTGTCTCTGCTGACAGCAGCGTTTCCTGGCGGCTCTATTACTGGCGCACCTAAAATACGCGCTATGCAAATTATCGACGAGCTGGAACCTTGCCAGCGTAGTATCTATTGCGGAAGCCTGGGGTACATCGATAAACGGGGCAGCATGGACACATCAATTGCGATACGCACCATGGTGGCAGATGCAGGCAAGCTGCATGTTTGGGGCGGCGGAGGATTAGTAGCCGACTCTAGGGCAGACGAGGAGTACACAGAAACGCTGGATAAAATCTGCCATCTAATTGGCGCTTTGGAATAAATAACAAAATTTTTACATCAAAAAGGAATATAAAAGCCAAACCAAACGGTATTGGGGCTAAGCCCCCTCTCTTTGATAGCCTAGTGTCATACTCGATCTTATGACAGGAGGCAGCATGTCTTCAGCACTTGACAGCATTAACCGTGATTTTGCCAATTCCCCCCAAGACCTCATCAAGTGGGCGCTTAGCCAAGGTGAGCGCCCTATTTGCACGACAAATTTCCGTCCTTTTGAAGCGGTGATTCTGCATATGGTCACCCAGGCGCGTCCAGACATCCCAATTATATGGATGGATAGCGGCTACAACACTGAGGCCACCTATCAATTTGCCGATGCTTTAATCCAGCGTCTAAACCTAAACATGGTCAGCTTTATTCCGAAGCGAACCCGTGCTCACCGTGAAGCGCTAGAGGGCCCAATGCCAAGCATTGACGACCCACGCCACACGGCCTTCACTCAAGAAGTAAAGATTGAGCCGTTTGAGCGCGCCCTGCGAGAAATGCAGCCAGATATCTGGTTTACCGCGTTACGGGCAGAGGACACACCAGAGCGGGCCAAAATGCAGCCTGCCAGCCGGAACAGCGATGGTTTATTAAAAATCGCCCCGCTACTGCATTGGAGTGCGAAAGATATGCACTACTACCTTGAGGCACACGACCTGCCCAATAACTTCGACTACTTCGACCCCACCAAAGTAGAAGACAAACGCGAGTGCGGCCTGCACTTACAACACTGATATAGAACGCCCAGTGCTGATTAATACAGAACTAGCACAGAAAAAGGTGAATAGCGCCCGAAGATCACTTTTAAGCGCTATTCATCCACTACCTGATTGCTCTAATGCTCAGGTAGCTCTACTCCCTCAAACAGCTCATGCTCAAAACGTGGGCCAGCTAACAAGGCTTCGTCTACCAAGTCCCGGGTGAGATGAGGTGCAAAGCGGGCTAGGAAATCATACATGTAACCGCGCATAAAGGTGCCACGACGGATACCGATCTTAGTCGTAGAACTCGCAAACAAATGGCTGGCATCCAACGCGACCAAGTCTTCATCTAACACCGGATCAACCGCCATTTGGGCAACAATACCAACACCCATTCCCAACCGCACATACGTTTTAATTACGTCAGCATCGGCAGCAGTTAACACTACATTTGGCGTGAGCCCCTGGGCTTTAAACGCATCATCAAGCTGCGAGCGGCCGGTAAATCCAAACACATAAGTCACTAATGGATGTTCGGCCAACGCTTGAAGGGACAGCGGCTTATTAATCGATGCCAACGGATGATCTTTAGGGACCAAAACGCAGCGATTCCAGCGGTAGCAAGGTAGCAACACTAAGTCGGTGAATAGCTCTAGCGATTCGGTGGCAATTGCAAAATCGGCCTGACCTTCGCTAACCATCTGAGCAATTTGCTTTGGTGTGCCTTGCTGCATATGCAGGGCAACATCAGGGTATTTGAGGGTGAATTCGCTAATGATAGGAGGCAGCGCATAGCGTGCCTGAGTGTGAGTAGTAGCAATCGACAAGCTACCCCGACGCTCGTCGCTGTGCTCTTGGGCAACTTGTTTGATGTTTTCGGTCAGCTTCAACACCTGACCTGCCAGCTCAATGATTGACAGCCCAGCAGGTGTTACGCGGGTAAGGTGTTTTCCGCTGCGTGCAAAAATCTCCACACCTAGCTCATCTTCAAGCAAGCGTATCTGCTTGGAAATACCCGGCTGCGAGGTAAATAAACTCTGCGCGGTGGCTGACACATTCAGGTTGTGTCGATTGACTTCCCAGATATAGCGAAGTTGCTGTAGCTTCATATCCTCACCTTATTATCTATGCAGGAAGCACGTTGAAGCGCATCCTCGCGCCGCTGCTGCCTTGCCTTTCCCGCGAAGCACTTAAAGGTGAAGTACTTGGTGGGCGGCACGCCTCATACATACAATTTTGAATAAAAAAATATCTTATAATTCACTTATAGTATAAAAAATAGCCGTCACGAACACCCATTAATTTTTCATAATTGCTGTCAAAACGTTATAGGAAATTTGCCAGCACCTTCTCCGCCCGCTAACATCTGCCAACTTGGCGCGGTGAAAGTGCGCTAGTAGAACGCGTAATGACCGTTGCTCCATTTGAGGCAACGAAACAGCAAGAGCAACGCAAACGGGAGAAACAAATGGCTAACAATGTTGATGTCACCAACGCCAATTTTGAGCAAGAAGTCCTCAACGCCGAACAGCCAGTCCTACTGAAGTTTTGGGCCCCCTGGTGCGGCCCCTGTAAAGTAATGGCACCTGTGGTTGATGAAGTTGCTGCCGAACGTGGTGACAATTTGAAAGTGGTTAGTGTGAACGTTGACGATGCGCCTGAAATTGCGGCAGAACAAGGTGTACGGGGCGTTCCGACGGTGATGCTATTTAAGTCCGGCACGAAAGTCGCATCGCTGGTTGGCGCTCAGTCTAAATCTCAGTTGACCCAATTTATCGATCAAAACGCTTAATCCGCGCTAACGTTACCGCTGGCAATACCAGCGGTAACGTTTTGCCCTCCAACGTCTCCTTTCATATTTATTCTCGACGCATCCAAGGTGGACGTCGTGCATCGCCAAGACGCGTTCTACGCTGCCCCCCTGGCCCCAGTAAATGGGCGATCCATCGAGTCTGAGGATGACTATCCAAGGCGATCTTTAACGTCATCGTCAATACTACCGACAACAACATCCCCGCAGCACCAAAGATCCACCCCCACACAACCAACGACAGAAACGCCACAAACGTCGATAGCCCCAAGGCTTGCCCCATCACTCGTGGTTCAATCAAGTTGCCCAAAACGAAATTGATTACCAAATAAGCAGATGCGAGTAAAAGGGCCTGCAATACCCCGCCATCCTGAGATACCAGCAATAGTAAAACAGGAGGAATCGCCGCCAAGGCCGAGCCTATATTGGGAATAAAATTCAGGGCAAAAGCCAACACCCCCCATAGCAATGGAAACTCAACGCCCACAATCACGCAAGAGAGCCAGACTAATACCCCGGTAGCCAAGCTAATAACTGTCTTTACCGCTAGGTAGCGCTTCAGCGTTAAACTAAACTCGCTAAACCGTTTTAGACTTGGCGCTGGGTTCTCAAGGGCACGAGACACTTTATCTCGGAAGTTGAGCGTCTCAAACAGCATGAAAATGACTAACAACCCGATAATGCTGCCCTGCATAAAAAGATTGCCGAGCTCGCCTAATAACGTTGTTAACCACGACGCATCGTCTTCCATGGCAAACATATTACTGAGCTGGTCAGGATCAATGGCTAGCCCACGACTAGAGAGCGCGTTCAGCATATCCCAATAGTGCTCATACAAACGCGATTCGATATCTGGTAGCGCCTGAACAAAGGTGCTAAAGCTGTTCACCACCAGCAGGCCAATCAAGGAAATAAAACCCAGCAGCACCATCAGCGTCAAAAAAGCAGAAGCACGCCTGCTGAGGCCACAGTGGTGAAGCCACTGCACAGGCGACGTACATACCACAGCAATAAATACCGCTAATAATAGGGGTACCAGAAGATCCGCCCCAGCCTTCATACCCGCAATAATCACCACCAACGCGGCAAGCGCCAAGGTCGCATTCAAGGGGATACTACGATAATCCTCATCCGATAATTTCGACATTGCCCTTTCCTTAGCATGTAATCCATACATCATGGCTGCTCGCGCGATATTGCACAAACCATGACAATATTAAGCAACTGCTTTGCTTCGACTCTTAGCCAGTGAACTTTATGGCGCTTCGGCCTTCAAAGCAGCGTCACACTATAAGTTAGTTAACGCTAATCATTGGCTCTCTCAGTAAGGAAGTGACCTATGAGTTCAGTAACCCCATCTTTCAAACGTTTGCGCTATGGCGTACTTGGCAGCGCGCTTCTCGCCCTCCTGGCAGCATCTTCGGCTCACGCTGCACAACCCACTCCGCCCAGCTTGCATGTCCAAGCTCAGTCATGGGTGGAAGTAGAGCCTGATAAAGCCACCCTATCTGCACGGCTGTGGGAAAACACGCCTGCGGTCTCCACTTTGGAAGAAACCGACAGTGCAGCGTTGAGTGATGCACGCGAACGGCTTGAAACTCGTGCCAGTGAGCTAATTAAAGCCATGGAAGACATCGGCATTGAACAACGCGCCATCAATGCTGGGTCGCTCAATGTCTATCCTGAACATGTCGCAGGCCCGCGCAATGATGACGGCGAACAAGAAACATTGATGCGCACCCGTTTAGAGCGCCCCTTTAGTGTTGAGCTTACCAATATAGACCAATTGGGCGAGGTGTTTGACGCGATGATAAGTGCTGGCGTGAACACGCTAGACGGCGTTCAGTTTGATCTACAAGACCGCGACGCCGCTACCGATGAAGCACTAACTAAAGCGCTAGAAAAAGCCCGCCATAAAGCGGACTTAATGGCCAGCACGCTAAACGTAAGACTTGGCCCAGTACGGCGCATCGAAGAAGTCCAAGCGCCCATCTTCCAACCCCGCATGATGGCAATGCGCGCTGAAAGCGATGCCATGGGCAGTGGTTCAGCTAGCGACTATCGCCCCGGCACCATTCGTATCGATGCCGAGGTCAACGTCGAGTGGGCACTTAGAGGGCAAGACGCTCAAGGCCGCCCAGGTAGGGTTGCAGAGGCACAGGAACAGTAATAGAGCCATCCGCCTGTTGGTGGTTTTCAAGCACCGCCAGCAGGCAACGCCCCACCGCCAAGCCCGAGCCATTCAGCGTATGCAGCAACTGTGGTTTTTTTGTGTCTGGATGGCGGAAGCGGGCTTGCATGCGCCGCGCCTGGAAATCTTCACAGTTAGAGACTGAAGAAATTTCCCGATACGTTTCTTGGCTAGGCAACCAAACTTCCAAATCATAGGTCTTCGCCGCTCCAAAGCCCATATCGCCGGTACACAGTGTTACAACGCGGTAAGGCAACGCCAGCGCCTGCAAAATTGCTTCAGCATGGCCGCGCATCTCTTCCAATGCTTCATAACTCTTTTCAGGCTCGACAATCTGTACCATTTCCACTTTATCGAACTGATGCTGACGAATCATGCCGCGGGTATCGCGTCCGTGGGAACCTGCTTCGCTGCGGAAACAAGGCGTGTGGGCAGTCAACTTCATTGGCAATGCCGCCTGATCCACAATCTCATCACGCACAAAATTAGTTAGCGGCACTTCCGACGTCGGAATTAGATGGTATTCCCGCTCGTCGTTAAGTTTAAACAAATCTTCGCCAAATTTTGGCAGTTGGCCGGTGCCCATCAGCGAATCGCGATTCACCATATATGGCACATAGCACTCTTCGTAACCATGCTCCTGAGTTTGCGTATCCAGCATAAACTGCGCCAGCGCCCGATGCAGGCGCGCAATCGGCCCGCGCATTACTGCAAAGCGAGCGCCGGTCAGCTTAGCCGCCAGTTCAAAATCGAGATAGCCCGACTTCTTACCAAGATCAACATGGTCCAGCACCTCAAAATCGAATTCTCGCGGCGTACCCCAGCGGTGAAGTTCAACGTTATCGTCTTCACTTTTTCCTTCCGGCACGCTTTCATGGGGAAGGTTGGGAATGCCACTGATAGCGTCATCCCACTCTTCCTGCACCTCGGCCAACTCTTTCTTAGCTTTATCCAGACGCTCGCCTAAATCGCTCACTTCATCCAGCAACGGCTGAATATCTTCACCGTTAGCCTTCGCCTTACCAATCGCTTTTGAGCGCATATTGCGCTCGTTTTGCAGTTGCTCGGTCTGGGTTTGCAACTCACGACGGCGCGATTCCAGCGCTTGCAGTGCTGCTTTATCAAGTTCGAAGCCCCGCCGGGCCAGTTGTTGCGCAGCCGCATCAAGATCACCGCGCAGCAGTTTTGGATCGAGCATGAGTTATCCCTTGGCCTGAAATCAGTGGAACACGGCGTACACTGCCCGTGATGAAAGGGGCCTATTGTAGGCAAAAGCAAGGCGTGGAGCTATGGGGGCAGCGTCAGGGAATTATTGCCTGATGCAGCAAATTATAAAAAGCGGATTGGAAAACGATACTAAGGGCTCGCTTGCCCAATAAAACATCATTCTGAAAGTTTGCTGCACAAAACTCATCTCCCCTGTATGCGCTATTACCAATTGGCATAAAAACCTTGGCCCATTAGTCAAAAGTGGTAGAGTGCCCGCCGATTTGCAGCGCAAATCACTAACAACGGGTTTTAAACAGGAGAAACGTAGTGCAGGAAACAGCGCAAAAGGGAAAATTTTCTTGGTGGCGTGGAATCGCGCTATGGAAAAAAATTCTGGCGGGGTTGGCGCTAGGGGTGTTAGCAGGGGCAATGCTGGGTGAAACTGCCAGCATCTTTAAGCCACTCGGCGATATCTTCATTAACGCCATAATGATGCTGATTGTTCCACTAGTGTTCTCGACGCTGATAGTGGGTATTACCTCCATGCGGGACCCGCAAAAGATGGGGCGCATTGGTGCGCGCACCATTACGTTGTATCTGGTGACCACGGCCTTTGCAATCAGCATTGGCCTGATGCTTTCCACCTTGTTACAGCCTGGGGTTGGCGTCAATTTAAGCTTCGATGCAGAAGTGGCGGCAAACGAAGCCCCCTCCCTGATTTCTATTCTGGTTAACTTAGTGCCGCGCAACCCTCTCGATGCCTTGGCTAATGGCAACATTATGCAGATCATTGTATTTGCCATTGGCTTAGGTATTTCGCTAACGCTGATTGGCGAAAAAGGCGAGCCAGTTATGAAGGTTTTCGATAGCTTTGCTGAAGCAATGTACAAGCTTACGGGGATTGTCATGGCCTTTGCCCCATTCGGCGTATTTGGCTTAATTGCTCACGTCTCAGGCCAGTACGGCTTAGAAATCCTGCTGCCGCTGGCCAAGCTTATTGGCGTGGTGTATCTCGCCAGCATTCTGCACGTGCTAGTGGTTTATTCTGGCTTTATTTCACTACTCGGCCGCTTGAATCCTGTCCGCTACCTACAAGGAAGCTTGGATGCCATTGTGGTGGCGTTCTCCTCTGCCTCATCTGCAGGCACGCTACCGGTGTCAATTCGCTGTGCGCAAAAAAACCTAGGGGTTTCAGAAGGCGTATCTGGCTTTGTGCTACCCGTGGGCGCGACGATTAATATGGACGGCACGGCGCTTTACCAAGGCGTAGTAGTGCTGTTTATTGCCCAAATGACCGGTACTGATTTAACCATGATGGATTACGGTATGATTGTGGCCACCGGTACGCTGGCCTCAATTGGCACCGCGGGCGTTCCCGGCGCGGGCCTCATAATGCTGTCGATTGTAATGGCACAAATTGGCCTACCCTTGGAAGCCATTGCAGTGGTTGCCGGTATAGACCGTATTCTGGATATGGCTCGCACCAGCGTAAACGTGGCAGGTGATTTGATGGTCACGACGCTCGTGGGCAAAAGCGAAGGCGAGCTAAACGAAGAGGTTTATAACAACAGCCGCACGTAGACTTCCTGTGAAGATTGCTTTAGCGCCTGCTGCCTTTGCAGCAGGCGTTTTTTTTATGGCTAGGCGCTAACCTGCTAGCATGTTGTTAATTGCCCCTAACTATGCGAATTCTTATGCCTTCTGCGTTTGAACAAACTCTAACAGCCATCGATGCACTTCACTCTCAAGATCCGCGCCAAACCACCCTTGCCGATGGCACCCCCCTGCCCCAGGAACTTGCCTATGCCCAGCGTATGAGCCATTGGTTAGCACAATTACAATCAGCCACTACCGAGCTGTTGCGTTTGGCAGTACGCGCCCAGCATCTCCAGCGCTGGCTTGTACCGCGCAGCGATTACCCTGAAGGGCGCATAGGCTATTTAACCTGGCGTCGCGATCAGGGTGAGCGCGCGGGCGATACCACTGCCAAACTGATGCGCGATGCTGGCTATAGCGCAGCAGACGCCGAACGAACCGCAACGATTATCCGCAAGAAAGGGCTTGGTCGGGATGCCGATGTGCAAGTGCTGGAAGATTGCGCCTGCCTAGTGTTTTTGGAAAATTATTTTGCAGATTTCTCCCGCAAGGTCGAGCACAACCATATGGTACGTATTGTGCAAAAAACCTGGGGCAAGATGTCACCCCAAGCACATACACTCGCTCTGGCACTGCCCATGAGCGCTACCAGTGCAGCGCTGGTAAAAGAAGCGCTTGGCAGCGCATAAGACTGCCATCAAGATGCAGAGCCGCGGTAGCTGCGGTAAAGTAGCGTCTTCCCTATCCGCTCCCTGCAGTGACGGCTTGATCAACTATGATTGCATCTTTGGATTCTCGTACGGCCCCGTTTAAACGCCTGAGCACTCATTACGTGCGTTTCCTCGAAGCCTTGCGTGCCCGTGGCTTTGAAGGCGAGATTGCCCCGGACTACGCCAACCGTACGGTGCTGGCAACGGATAACTCTATTTACCAGCGTCTGCCTCAGGCGGCGGTGTTTCCTAAGCACGCGGAAGACCTGGAACGCCTTGCCAAGCTGGCTGCTGAGCTGCCCCACCGCGATATCGTGCTCACGCCTCGGGGCGGCGGCACCGGTACCAACGGCCAGTCGTTGACCGACGGCATCGTGGTGGACGTTTCCCGCCATATGAACCAGATCCTATCGATTGATGTAGAGGCACGGCGGGTGCGCGTTCAGGCGGGCGTGGTGAAGGATCAACTCAACGCGGCGCTGAAGCCCCATGGGTTGTTTTTTGCCCCGGAGCTGTCTACTTCTAACCGTGCCACCATCGGCGGCATGATCTCCACCGATGCCAGCGGCCAGGGCAGCTGCGAGTACGGCAAAACCCGTGACCATGTGCTGGAACTGGACACGGTTCTGCTGGGGGGGCAGCATCTGCATAGCCGCGCGCTTAGCGCTGAAGAAGAACAGGCTGAGTGCCAACAAGAAGGCATCCTTGGTCGCGTGCACTCCACCGCCGCTGAGATTATCGACCAGCAGCGTGAGCTGATTGAGGCGAAATTTCCGCCGCTCAACCGCTGCTTAACCGGCTACGATCTGGCGCACCTGCGGGAAGCGCAAGGCCAGCTGAACCTGAACAGCTTGCTGTGTGGTTCGGAAGGCTCGTTGGGCTTTTTGAATGAAGCGGTATTGAACGTGCTGCCGATTCCCCAGCACGCCACTTTGATCAATGTGCGTTACTCCAGCTTTATGGACGCGCTGCGCGATGCCAAGGCATTGATGGCCAGCAGCGCTCGGCCCACCTCGATTGAAACCATCGACGACACCGTGTTGCAGCTGGCCATGGAAGACTTTGTCTGGGACAGCGTAGCTGAGTTTTTCCCCGCCACCGGCAGTACGCCGATTTGTGGCATTAACCTGATCGAGTTTAATGACGATGATCCTGAGCGCTTGGCGGAACGGGTACAGGCGTTCACTGACCATTTGAGCCAAGACGCTACCGTTGAGCGCTTAGGCTACACCCTGGCGGAAGGTCGTCCGCAGATCCAAAAAGTCTACGCCATGCGCAAACGCTCAGTGGGTTTGCTGGGCAATGTGCAGGGCGAGAAACGCCCGATTGCCTTTGTAGAAGACACCGCCGTACCACCGGAGCACTTGGCTGATTTTATTACTGAGTTTCGCGCCGCGCTGGATGCCCGAAAGCTCTCCTACGGGATGTTTGGCCATGTCGATGCGGGGGTGCTGCACGTGCGCCCGGCACTGGATATGAAAGATCCCGAGCAGGAAAAACTGATTCGTGAGATTTCCGATGAAGTGGCAGCCCTGACCCAGAAGTATGGCGGGTTGTTATGGGGGGAACACGGCAAAGGCGTGCGCTCAGAGTACGGCCCCAAATTTTTTGGTGAACTCTACCCCAGCCTGCAGCGCGTCAAAGCCGCGTTTGATCCGCATAACCAGCTAAACCCCGGCAAAATCGCGTCTCCCGCCGAAAGCAATAACCTGATTGCCAAAGACAGCGACCCTGAACTGTTAACGATTGATGGCGTCACCCTGCGCGGCCAGTTAGATCGCACCATTGATGAACGTGCTTGGCAGGCCTATGACGCGGCGGTGTATTGCAACGGCAACGGTGCCTGTTACAACTACGACCTTGATGACCCCATGTGCCCTTCCTGGAAGGCTACCCGTGACCGTGTGCATTCGCCCAAAGGCCGTGCCAGCTTGATGCGTGAGTGGCTGCGTCTGCAGTCCCAGGCAGGGATCGATGTGGTGGAAGAGTCGCGCAAAAAGAAAACCGAAAACGGCTGGGGCTTTATTAAACGCTTTCCACTGCGCGTTGCCAATACGCTCAGCCGTAAGCAACACCACGACTATTCTCACCAAGTTTACGATGCCATGGCGGGTTGCTTGGCGTGTAAATCCTGTGCAGGCCAGTGTCCGATTAAGGTCAATGTGCCGCAGTTCCGTTCGCAGTTTTTAGAGGTCTACCACGGCCGCTATTTACGCCCGCTGCGCGATTACATCATCGGTGGCACCGAATTCATGTTGCCAACCCTTGCCAAGGTTGCGCCGCTGTATAACGCCCTACTCAACCAGCGCTGGGTAGATAGCCTGATGCGTAAAGGGCTTGGAATGAGTGACTCCCCACAGCTATCCCGTGCCAGCGTGAAAAAGCAGTTGCGCGCCTGGGGCGTTGCGGAAGCCACGCCCACCTCGCTGGTACTGCTTACCGAGCAGCAGCGCGCTAACAGCGTGATTATTGTCCAGGATGCGTTCACCAGCCACTTTGAAGCCAAGCTGGTGATGGACGTGGTGGAACTGCTGTCGCGGCTGAATCTGCGAGTGTTTGTGATGCCATTTTCTGCCAACGGCAAACCGCTGCAGGTGCAGGGCTTTTTAGGCGCCTTTGAGCGCACAGCGGAAAAACAGGCCAAGCGCCTGCGGGCGTTGGCAGAGTTCGACGTACCGATGGTAGGGATCGACCCCGCCATGACGCTGACCTACCGCCAAGAATACGTCAAAGCCCTGGGGGCCGAGCAGGTCCCCGAGGTGTTGATGCTGCAAGAGTGGCTGGCCACCCGCATTAACACGCTAGCGCCTCGCCAGCTGAACTTAACCGATCCTGGCTTTAAGCTGCTGTCCCACTGCACCGAAAAAACCAACGCACCGGGCAGCCCCAAGGCCTGGCAGCAGGTGTTTGCGGCGTTTGGCTTAGAGCTTGAGCTGATGGCGACCGGCTGCTGCGGTATGTCCGGCACTTACGGGCATGAAACCCGCAATGTCGAAACGTCGAAGACGATCTACGCCCAATCCTGGCAGCCCCAGGTGGAAGCCGAGGAAAACGCGGGCAAGCTGCTCGCCACCGGCTACTCCTGCCGCAGCCAGGTGAAGCGCTACTCAGCACAAACATTGCACCACCCGCTTCAGGCGCTACTTACGTGCCTCAAGCGGGCAAGTTAATCAACGCTTTAAACACCGTCAATTAAAAGAAGAGCCGCTTGAGGGCTTGGCCAGGGTCCTCTTCACGCATGAAGGCTTCACCAACCAAGAAACCGTTCACCTCATGGTCGCGCATTAGCTCTACGTCATCTCGGGTATGGATACCGGATTCGGTGATAACCGTGACGCCCTCAGGAATGCGCGGCAGTAGGTCTAATGTGGTATTCAGGCTGGTCTCGAAGGTATGCAGATTACGGTTGTTAATACCTACCAGTTTTAGATCCAGCGCTAGGGCACGCTCTAACTCAACAGCGTCATGCACTTCTACCAGCACATCCATGCCTAACGCATTGGCCTGCTGGTGCAGATCGCGCAGTTGAGAGTCGTCTAGAGCAGCTACAATCAGCAGGATACAATCTGCACCAATGGCACGCGCCTCGGTTACCTGATAGCTATGGGTAATAAAATCTTTACGAATAACGGGAAGGTCGCAGGCATCGCGGGCAGCGATCAGAAAGTCTTCATGCCCCTGGAAGAAATCAGCATCCGTCAATACTGACAAGCAGGCTGCGCCGCCCTCTGCATAACGTTTAGCGATATCGTCAGGATGAAAATCTTCACGCATCACGCCCTTGGAAGGCGAGGCTTTTTTCACCTCAGCGATGACCGCCGCATCACCTGCGGCAATACGGTCATTCAGCGCATTAATAAAGCCACGTGGGGCGCTTTGTTTGTCGGCCAGCGCCAGCAAATCTGCTTCAGAAACCGCCTGTCGGCGCTCGGCTACTTCTTCGTCTTTACGAGCCAAAATACGCGTTAAAATTGTTGGCGTTGCCTGGTCAGTCATTAGATTATTCACCCTTTAAAGACGCTAGTGAAGTGTGAAAGCTCTCGAAGCTTCTCTAACGGCAGCTTGGAAGCCTGTGCATCCTGAGCCACCATCACACCCTCTTTTAAGCTATCGGCCACACCCGAGCAGTAAAGTGCTGCACCAGCATTTAGTGCCACTATATCCGCCGCTGCCCCTTCGCCACTAAGAGAGGCCTTCACTAACCGTAGGCTATCTTCAGCGCTGGTCGCTTTTAATGGCGCCAGGCTTTGACGCTCGATACCCAACTCTTCGGGAGTAATGGTGTACTCAGTAATTTCGCTATTTTTTAGTTCAGCTACACGCGTAGGGGCAGCCAAAGAAATTTCATCCAAACCATCTTCAGAGTGCACCACCAACACGTGTCGACTGCCGAGCTTGCGCAGCACTTCAGCCATCAACGGCACTAGCTCAAGCGAGTAAACGCCCAGCACTTGGTTAGGTGCGCTTGCTGGGTTGGTCAATGGGCCAAGGATATTAAACAGCGTGCGCACGCCCATTTCCCGGCGCGGCCCGATAGCATAGCGCATGGCCGGGTGGTGATTGGGGGCAAACATAAAGCCCACACCTACCTGCTCAATACAGCGCGCCACCTGTTCAGGCTTAAGATCAAGGTAAATGCCAGCGATATCGAAAAGATCTGCACTGCCCGACGACGAGGAGACGCTACGGTTACCATGCTTGGCGACATGAGCGCCCCCGGCAGCAGCCACAAAGCTAGCCGCCGTAGAAACATTAAACAGGTTCGCTCCATCACCGCCGGTGCCGACAATATCGACTACGTTGTCGGTGTGCAGTTCAACACGCTTCATGAGCTCGCGCATAACCTGTGCCGCCGCACTAATTTCCTCGGCGCTCTCGCCTTTCATGGCGAGTCCCACTAGCAGGCCGCCAATTTGCGCATCGGAGGCTTCGCCGGTCATGATCTGACGCATTAGCGCGTGCATCGCATTGAAAGAGAGGTCTTCGCGGCGCATCACCGCGTTAATTGCATCTCGCATTTGCATGAACAGAAAAGCCCCTAAAGCGTATAAATTTGGCAATCAGCCGCGTTTTAAAAAGTTAGCCAATAACGCATGGCCTTGGCGCGTGAGTATGGACTCAGGGTGGAACTGTACCCCTTCAACATCCAGGCTGCGATGACGAAAGCCCATTATCAGCCCTGGCGTAACGTCATCGTCTGCGGTCCAAGCAGTGATTTCAAAACACTCTGGCAAGCTGTTTTTTTCTACCACGAGTGAATGATAACGGGTCACTTCTAGCGGGTTTTCGAGCCCGCTAAAAACCCCCTGCCCACTGTGCACTACAGCCGACGTTTTACCATGCATTACCTGAGGTGCTCGCACCACTTTACCACCGTAAACTTGCCCAATCGCCTGATGCCCAAGACAAACCCCTAAAATAGGCAATTTACCTGCGAAGTGGTCAATCGCCGCCAGCGATATGCCCGCCTCGTTGGGGGTGCATGGTCCCGGTGAAATGACTAAATGGGTAGGCGCTAAAGCGCCAATTTGTTCAAGGGTAAGTTCATCATTGCGATAGGTCATTACCTCGGCCCCCAGCTCACCAAGGTATTGGACGATATTGAACGTGAAGCTGTCATAATTATCGATCATCAACACACGTTGCACTACCTGCACTTGCGCCATCGCCCCACTTACTCCATCACATTAGACAAACCACTTTGCTGGGATGATACCCCAACCCAAGCACCACTTGCAGGGCCAAGGGTCGACTGAGACATTTACACTTATTTTAGAGGGCCAACCAACAAACCACGGTTGAGTACTCTGGTAGTTTTCAGTGGGGAACTAGCGCCGAGTTTATCAGTAAATTGTGAGGGGCTTTTCAAAGTAAATAAAAATCCTGAAGGCAACTGTTTAGCCCCTCCTGCTAGGTTTAAGCAACTTGGCAGCATAACGAAACTGGCAACGGACCTATACTATCTTTATTATCTGCCGACTTTTTAATGCGTTAGGAGCGTGACATGGACAATCGAGCACCCTGGATAATAACGCTCGTATTGATGACGACTGTCAGCAGCACTCACGCGCTGGGAGACACCTCGTTTAAAGTTATCGCTTCGTTTTCAGTTATTAAAGATTTAGTGAAGCGTGTGGCGGGCGACAGCATCAGCATTACAACCATTGTGCCCACAGGCGAAGATGTGCACCGCTGGGAGCTTCAACCGCCAAATGCATTGGCTGTTGAGGAAGCTGACATTGTTTTCTACAACGGACATGGGCTAGAGCCATGGATACGGCATATTGAAGCTATGGCAGATGATTCACTAACACTGATAGCACTTGCAGAAAGTGCCGATTATGAGCCGCTACCGATTCCCGTAGGCCAATATAAAGACAGCACTGATCCGCATATGTGGATGGACCCGAAAGGGGCAGCCGCTTATGTTGATGTGATAGAAAAAACGCTTATTGAGCACTATCCCGATCAGGCTGATGCATTTACCTCGCGTGCAACGGAAACTCGAGAAGCATTAACGCTGCTAGATCATCAACTCAATGAACGCTTGGAAGGTATTCCGCAAACCAATCGCATGCTCACTACCAGCGAAGCCTCCATGGCCTACTTTGCCCGTGCATACCGTTTTGAATACACAGCCATTTGGGGGATTGGCAGCGAGACAATTGGCAGTGCCCAGGCGATGGAAGCAATGAGCATGCGCCTCTTACAAAAACGCCCGCCTGCACTGTTCTATGAAAGTACGTCACCCTATATCCACATGGATGCACATGCCAGAGAAATGGAGCTTTCGCTAGCTGGGCCTTTATACGTAGATACCTTGAGCGATGCCGACGGCTCTGCCTATAACTACCCGGCTATGTTGCGCCATAACGCTGAATTACTGCATGAATATTTAGGCGGGGCACGGGCAGAGAAGTAGCCCTAGCACCTAGCACCTAGCACCTAGCACCTAGCACCTAGCACAAAAACATCGACTATTTTACTCCGTCAGCGCCAGCAATGAGCTAATGATCAAATCAGGCTCGCTATGCTCAATTGGCTCGCCGTGGTTATAGCCGTAAGGTAACGCCACGGTAGTAAAACCAGCGGCTTTGCCAGCGGCGATGTCGTGGCGTGAATCGCCTACCATGACACTTGCTGAAGGTGGAATATCCAACTGTTGAGCCGCATGAAGTAGCGGCAGTGGGCTGGGCTTTTTCTCGGCAAGCGTGTCGCCGCCAATGCAATGTGTGAAGAGCGCTAGCAGGCCAAAGTGGTTCAGAATTGGCGCAATAAAGCGCTCAGGCTTGTTGGTAATCAGCACCAGTGGATAGCCTGCCTTGTGCAAGTCATGCAATGCTGTTCGCACACCTGGATAGAGTTGGGTTAGCGCATTGGGAGCAGCACCGTAATGGCGCATAAAAGCCTCATAGGCGGTGGTTTTTAATACCCTCCCTGGCATATCTGCTAGCGCCCAGGTTAGCGCTCGTTCAATGAGTACCTGCGCACCATTACCTACCCAGTCACGCACATACTCTTCGCTTGGCACAGGCAGCCCAACATCACTGAGTGCGCTCTGAACCGCTATCGCTAGATCCGGGACCGAATCAATCAAAGTGCCATCTAAATCAAACGCAATTAACCGCTTTCCCTGCAAAATGGCATGCACGCTGCTTTCTCCTACTCTAAGCAAAAATATTTTTCAAACATGGACACTAGTAAACGTAATCGCCGCTGATTCTTTTATCCTACCCACTCAGCACGTCGCCAACCACGCTCGAAAGCTCTATGCTGTGACCATATTAGCCGAGGAGAAAGTAATGACCATCCCCCGAATTGTGATTGTCGGCGGTGGCGCTGGCGGGCTTGCCCTAGCAACGCGCTTAGGGCGCACGCTAGGCAAAAAAAAACGCGCCGAAATTGTCCTGCTAGACCGCAATGCCACCCACGTATGGAAACCGCTTTTACACGAACTCGCGACCGGAGTATTGAACTCCAGCATGGATGAAGTAGATTACCGTGGCCACTCGTCCGCGCACCATTACCGGTACCAGCGCGGCTCTCTAAATGGTCTTGATCGAGAACAAAAAGTCATTCACCTAGCACCAATCAAAGATGAAGACGGTGTTGAAGTCCTTCCCTCTCGAAAACTAACGTACGATTATTTAGTGCTAGCGCTTGGCAGTGTTTCCAATGATTTTGGCACCACTGGCGTTGCTGAACACTGCCACTTTATTGATTCACCCCAGCAGGCCAAAGCGTTTCAGCGCGATATGATCAATACTTTTTTGCGCTATACCGATCCAGAACTGCGCCAGCATAAAGAGCTGACCATTGGCATAGTGGGCGGCGGCGCAACGGGCGTCGAGCTTTCCGCAGAACTTCTAGATGCTTCGCGCTTGCTTAACGCCTACGGCGTAACCGCTGTTGACCACCAAACAATTAGCGTGCACCTCATCGAAGCGGCGCCCCGCCTGCTGCCTGGCCTATCCGAACGCATCAGCGAAACCGTGCAACAAGAGCTTGAAAACATGGGCGTAAACGTACATGTCGGCACCGCTATTCAGGAGGCTGAGGAGTATCGCTTAGTGACAGGCGATGGCGATATTATCGAAACCGACCTAAATGTTTGGGCAGCGGGCATTAAAGCGCCGCCATTTTTGGCTGAATTAGATCTAACCACTAATAAGAAAAATCAAATCAGCGTTCACCAAACGCTTCAAAGCGTGGATGACCCTTATATTTTTGCCATGGGCGATTGCGCTGACTGCCCTCAGGGCGAAGGCAACTCCGTGCCACCACGGGCTCAGGCTGCTCATCAACAAGCCAAAGTGCTTGCCAAAAATCTCGTGCACTGTCTGGATGGTAAACCGCTACAAAGCTTTACTTATCGTGATCACGGTTCACTGGTATCGCTCGCCCGCTACGATGCCGTAGGAAACTTGATGCGTAGCTCCGCGTCTCGTGGGCTATTTTTGGAGGGCTGGTTAGCGCGCCAAGCCTATGCTTCGCTTTATCGAATGCATCAGCTGTCTATTCATGGCGCGCCCAAAACGGGACTCGCATGGCTGGTTGATAAGCTAAACCGCTACCTAAAGCCCCGCATGAAATTGCATTAAGCTTTTCGCTTAGCCGTTACCCTTTGCCAATTCGGCGCGCAGTTGCTTAATAACACTATCGTAACCGTGCGGGTCGCTTGACCGGTGAGCGTTGAAAATAGCTGAACCTGCGACAAAGGTGTCAGCACCCGCAGCGGCGATATCAGCAATATTATCTACTTTAACGCCGCCGTCGATTTCTAAGCGGATCGGACGGCCTGATGCATTGATACGTACCCTAGCCTCACGCAATTTGTCCAGCGTGCCGGGAATAAATGACTGGCCGCCAAAGCCCGGGTTAACACTCATCAACAGCACCATATCAATTTTGTCCATGACATAATCGAGATACGAAAGCGGTGTTGCCGGATTAAATACCAACCCTGCCTTACAACCACTATCGCGAATCAGTTGTAGCGAGCGATCAACATGCTCAGAAGCTTCCGGGTGAAACGTAATGTAACTCGCCCCAGCCTCACTAAAATCGCCGATCATACGATCCACGGGTTTAACCATTAGATGGACGTCTATGGGTGCCGTCACGCCATGCTGGCGCAGAGCTTTGCATACCATCGGCCCTATCGTCAGGTTCGGCACATAATGATTATCCATGACATCGAAATGAACAATATCGGCACCAGCGGCCAACACATTGTCGACCTCTTCACCAAGACGCGCGAAATTAGCGGAAAGAATCGAAGGGGCAATCAGGAAGTCCTGCTCAGCGCTCATAGTGCATTCCTAGGTTAACAGGGGAAAAGGAAGCCACATATCTTACCAGAGCCACCCAAGAAGCCCCATCTCCCTGCCGTTAAAGCTCGTCCCACGATGAATGCATATCTCTAAATACATATTTCCAAATAGAATATAAAACATAATTGTAATTCCACAATCACAGGTTTAACCTTATCCTCATTGCGATTAAATCGCCCCCATATGCAAGGAGCCTGTAATGACGCGATCTACTTTTTTTCGTACCGGCCTGCGCCGCAGCCTGATAGCTACCGCTATTGGCGCTACGGTGGCTGCCACCGCTGTTTCAAACACGGCGATGGCGCAAGAGCGCGAGTTACTGAACTCCTCTTACGATATTGCCCGTGAACTGTTTTCAGCTATCAATCCGGAATTCCAAGCATGGTGGCAAGAAGAGCACGGTGAGGAGATTGCCATTAGCCAGTCCCACGGCGGCTCTTCAGCTCAAGCGCGCGCGATTATGCAAGGAATGCGTGCAGATGTAGTTACCTTTAATCAGGTAACCGATGTTCAAGTACTTGCGGATGCAGGCCTCGTAGCAGAAGACTGGCAGGACGCGTTCGACAATAATGCTTCTCCCTATTACTCCACCACTGCATTTTTGGTTCGCAAAGGCAACCCGAAAGGTATTGAGAGCTGGGATGACCTGGTGAAAGAAGACGTGCAGATGGTCTTCCCTAATCCTAAGACGTCCGGTAACGGCCGCTACACCTACCTAGCCGCCTGGGGATTTGCCGAGAACGAATTTGAGGGTGATGAAGAGCAAATCCAGGACTTCATGCGTACTTTCTTGCGCAATGTTGCAGTGTTCGATACCGGCGGCCGTGGCGCCACCACTAGCTTTATCGAACGCGGCATTGGCGACGTATTGATCAGCTTTGAATCAGAAGTAAACAACATCCGTAGCGAATACGGCAGCGACGACTACGAAGTCATCGTGCCGCCAGTCAGCATTCTGGCAGAATTCCCCGTTGCGGTAGTGGGTGAAAATGCTGAGCGCAACGGCAACAGCGACCTTGCCCAGAGCTACCTTGAGTATCTCTACCGTGAAGACACCCAGCGCTTGCTGGCAGGCTTTAACTATCGCGTTCACGATGAAACGGTTGTAGCCGAATTTGCCGATCAATTCCCCGATACGGAACTGTTTGAAGTTGAAGATGTGTTTGGCAGCTGGGAAGAAGCAATGGAAAACCACTTTGAAGGCGGCGCCCTACTTGATCAACTGCAACGTCGTTAACGGAACCCCATGAGCCAGCTAGCATTATGGCGGTCCGGCAGCGCACGCGTGCTGCCGGGCTTTGGCCTATCTATGGGGATCAGCGTCCTATTTATTTCGCTGGTTCTCCTTCTCCCGATCACCGGGCTATTTGGCCAGTTGGCAGGGCTTAGCCTTGCCGAATACTGGGCCATTATTACCGAAGGCCGTGTGGTGGCCAGTTACATGGTCACCATAGGAGCAGCGGCTGTCGCGGCGCTGGTGAATGCAGCATTTGGCTTACTACTTGCCTGGGTGCTGGTTCGTTATGAGTTTCCCGGCAAGCGTCTTTTAGATGCCTTAATGGATCTTCCCTTTGCGCTCCCCACAGCGGTTGCAGGTATTACCCTCGCTACGCTGTATGCGGGTAACGGCTGGATGGGCAGCTTATTAGAGCCACTAGGATTCCAAGTAGCCTACACCTGGGTAGGCATTGCACTGGCCATGGCGTTTACCAGCATTCCGTTTGTGGTACGCACCGTCCAGCCGGTGCTGGAGGACTTACCCGCAGAAGTTGATGAAGCAGCGATGTCTCTTGGCGCAACCGATGGCGTGGCGTTTCGGCGTGTGATTATGCCGCACCTGTGGCCAGCCCTCGTTACTGGCACCGGGCTAGCCTTTGTTCGCTCGTTAGGTGAGTTCGGGGCGATTATTTTTATCGCGGGTAATATGCCCTACGAAACCGAAATCACTGCGCTGATGATTTTCGTCAAATTGCAGGAGTATGACTACGCTGGTGCCTCCGCAATTGCCTCCGTCGTGCTCTTTGTGTCACTGGCACTACTGCTGGCGATTAATATTTGGCAAGGCCGCTTTGTGCGCCGCTTGCATGGAGGAACAGGCTAATGCGCCGGATTGGTGATGCACCCGCTGTGCGGCGTTTACTCATTGGCGCCGCACTATTGCTGTCAGCGCTGTTTTTGCTGCTGCCCTTGGTGGCAATCTTTGCCCAAGCGTTCTCCCAGGGCGTAATGGTCTTTTGGGCTAACGTTAGCAATACATTCACCTTGCACGCGATTGGCCTAACGCTCGTCATTGCATTATTAACCATACCGGTATGTCTAGTGTTTGGTGTCGCTTTGGCGTGGCTAGTTACCCGCTTCAGCTTTCCAGGTCGGCGCATTTTACAAACACTGATCGATATTCCGTTTGCGGTATCCCCAGTAGTAGCAGGCCTTATATATTTACTGCTCTATGGGCGAAACGGCTGGATTGGCAGCTGGCTAGACACCCACGATATTCAACTGATGTTCGCTTGGCCCGGTATTTTAATGGTGACTATTTTCGTGACCTGTCCGTTTGTGGCCCGCGAACTCATTCCGCTCATGCAGGCTCAAGGTTCCCGGGAAGAAGAAGCCGCCGTGACCCTCGGCGCAGGTGGCTGGACTACTTTTCGGCGTGTCACGCTACCTAATATTCGCTGGGCACTGCTTTACGGGATCATCCTCACCAACGCGCGTGCGGTGGGTGAATTTGGCGCCGTTTCGGTGGTCGCCGGGGCTATTCGTGGTAAGACAAACACCTTACCACTGCACCTAGAGCAGCTTTATCAGGATTACAACGCGGTGGGCGCGTTTGCTAGCGCCGCGCTGCTGGCCCTTATTGCCCTGTTAACCCTTGCGGCCAAGGCAGGCCTGGAATGGCGCGCAGCGCGCCAGGAGGCATTTTTATGAGTATTCGCCTACAGAACATCGCCAAGCACTTTGCCAATACCCAAGCGCTTGAGCCGATCAATCTGGACATTCATGAAGGCGAACTAGTCGGACTGCTTGGTCCGTCTGGCTCTGGAAAAACGACACTTCTACGTATTATTGCCGGCTTGGAGAGTGCTGATCGCTCCCCTCAACCCGGTAAAATATTGTTCGGCGACCGTGATGTAACTAACGTTCACGTTCGCGATCGCCGCATTGGGTTTGTTTTCCAACACTACGCTCTCTTTCGCCATATGAGCGTGTACGACAATGTAGCCTTTGGGCTAACCGTGATGCCCAAAAAGCGCCGCCCTTCTAATGGCGAGATTCGTGCCCGCGTATTTAGGCTGCTGGAAATGGTTCAGCTGCAGCATTTAGCGAACCGTTTGCCTGCCCAGCTCTCGGGTGGCCAGCAGCAACGTGTATCGCTTGCACGCGCCCTGGCCGTAGAGCCAGACGTGTTGTTATTGGATGAGCCGTTTGGTGCGCTGGATGCCAAAGTGCGTCAGGATCTACGTCGCTGGTTACGCCGACTTCATGAAGAGCTTAACTTTACCAGCGTGTTTGTTACCCACGACCAAGAAGAAGCATTGGAGCTTTCTGACCGTGTCGTGGTGATGAGTAACGGTCGTATCGAGCAAATTGATACGCCTGAAACGCTCTATCGTTCGCCCAAAAACCGTTTCGTGTTTGAATTCCTGGGCGACGTTAACCACTTAGAAGGCAAAGTACATCAAGGCGTACTCACCTGCGGCGACGCTCATCTCAATGTTGACTTGCCTGACGGTGACGAAGAGTTATTGCTTCGTCCTCACGAAGTTCGCCTTGCTCAGCAGCCTAGTGCAGAGAGCCACTTACCGGTGACGATTACTGCTATTTCACCGGTAGGTGCTGAAGTGCGTGTTGAACTGGAGGCCGACTGGCTGGCTAAGCCATGGCTTGCAACGGTGCGCCATGCTGATTTTGAGCAGCTTCAGATGCGCCGTGGACAACGTCTCTTTGTCCATCCACGTCAATGGCACCGTTTTAAAGAAGAAACTGAAAAGCCTCAGCAGCAGACTCGTGCGGCCTAAGCGTTAGTAGCACCTTACACTAGCGCGGCGCTATACTGGCAACCGGCTATACAGACAACCGATATAGCTAATGCCATGCACGTTAGGCATTTACTGTTTAGACAAGCTTTTATGGTAACGCACTGAAACCATCAGCGTTTTATTGTATATCACTGGTTATAGCGGAGAATCGTATGCGTCGGCGCCATTTTTTATACCTCTCTGGTGCGCTGCTTACCAGCGTTTTGCTAGTAGGCTGCGCTAGCCCTCAGTACCTACAGCTAAGTCCAGAGCGCAGTGCTAGCGTGCCGCAGACAGGTTCTGGTCAGCAGGTCACTGTGATCACTGCCGATGCCAGGGAAAGTGAAGTGATTGGAACGCGCTCAGGTGGCAGTATGTCTACCGCGCAGATTACCGTGAGTAGTCATGAACTCATTCCGCAGCTGCAAGCCGAAGCGGAACGCGCTGTGCGGGACATGGGATTTACCCCAACCCGTGATGCTGCACAAGGCCGCCCAAGCGTTACTCTTGAGCTCGCAAGCCTTAATTATGCCAAAGGTGACAGCGGACAGCCGCTCATCGACGAAGCGCGTATTGAAGGGGTTTTTCGGGCAATCGCCCAGAATAAAGGCACGACGTATACCGGCACTTACACCTCGCGCCGCACCCAAGGCTATGCCATCAAGCCCGGTGAAGATGCCAATACACGTATGTTAAACGACTTGTTAAGCGATGGTTTGAACCGTGCGTTTAGTGACCCTGAGCTTGGTCGCTTGCTCGCCCGCTAAGCGGCTCATGCTGACGACTTATAGTGAGAATAACTGCCCGCTTTGCGGGCAGATTTATACGTGCGGCCCACGACGCTCCAACGCCCAAACGCTTTCACTACGCCCCCGTTCATCCGCCTCTCTGTCCTCAACCAGTTCAACGCGAAAATTTGGCACAAACAATTGCTCAATCTCACTATTGGGCACGCTATAAGGCGGGCCTGCACTGCCTTCATCGTGAGTTAATCCCACTAGCAGCCCTCTGGCGCCAGGCGGCACTAGCTGGGCAAGGTGGAAGGCATAGCGCTCTCGAGTAGCCGGAGGCAGTGCAATTAATGAAGCTCGGTCATAAAACGCGCCGACTTCTGCCGCCTGCTTGATGTGCAGGTGAAAAAAATCACCGCACCACAATTCAACGCTACCTTGGCGTGAGACATTAAAACCTGCCTGGGTATAGCGCGATACGCCAGCACTGCGCTGAGCTAAGAACTGCTCTATTGCTTCAGGCGCCAGTTCAATACCCAGTACTGGGTGCCCTTCATCTGCTAACCAACGCATATCCAGGCTTTTACCGCATAACGGCACAAGCACTTTGGCCCCAGGCGTCACATTTAGCGTAGGCCAGTATTGAACCAGCGCAGGGTGTGTATCGGACAAATGAAAGCCAATACGACCCTCCTGCCAACGTTGGCGCCAGGGGTTTTCCATTGCGACCACCTCGTACTCGAAATTTACTCGTAACGCTTGTTTTCTAACGTCGCTTTAAAACCAGCGGTCTCTCTTTTTACGACGGCGTGGTAAATGAGGAACAATCAGACCAACTAATAACCCAGCCCCGGCAACCCCACCGCCGTACATGAAATAGCGCATCAGCAAATCTTCTTCCTGAGTGTCTAAACGAGCTTGCAGTGCACGCACCTGCTGGCGAGACTGCTCAGCTTCATTATCGAGCTCATGGTTGCGCGTTTCTAACTCAGCGATCCGCTGTTCACGGATATCAAGCGTTTCCGTCATCGAAGAAACGCGCTGCTCCCACGTACTGTTAATACCATCCAACTCTTGAGTAAGCTCTTCTACCTGGGCTTGTAATACGGGCAACTGTTCGCGGGCGCTTGGATCTTGCTGTAGCTCGCTACTGAGCACCCACACCGTATCGCCGCTATTGCTACGTACGCGAGTATAATCGCCGCTTATTTCAAGCACTTCGACTTGCTCACCTGCATTTAGCGTTCCCACAATGCGATAACCATCAGTGGGGCCACTCCGCACATACGTGCTTAACTCATCACTTACCCAAGCTTGGGTATCAGATTGGGCAAATGCAGGGGTACCTCCGATACTCAACAACACGCCAGCGGCAGCGGCGTAACAACTACTACGAAGTTTATTTACTTGCATGACGTCATGTCCTGATTGTAAAAACGCGCGAGGCAGACGAAGCCAGTCGCGCGTATTGCTCAAAGCGGTGCGCTTGTCTTGTGCGCTTACCCTTCTCCACGAGGCGGCAGTGGAAAGGGACGAGGAAACTCTGCGACGCGAGCATCGCTTTTAACTGCTTTCAAAGGGCCTTCACGTTCAACTTCATCTATACGCACAATGGCGTTTAGCGGCAGGTAACTGCGCTTAACACCGTCAAAGGTACGCTGTAGTTTTTCCGCCCCTGGATCGACAACAACCCGCGACGCATCGTCAAAGACAAACTCCTCGACTTCAATAAAGCCCCAGAGTTCGCTTTGAAAGATTTCTCTGACGTATAAATCCCAGATTTCACCTTGCTGGTGAACCACCACACGGTAGATCGGCTTGGCCGCCATCTTGGCCTATTCCTCTTGCCACTTGAACATAATGTTAAGGGGTCTAGCCTACCATACTCAGGGGTTTGCTCTTTAATACGTCACCATCAAAAGTGCTTATTTTTGGCTATTTTCACCTTCAGGGGCTGCTAATTAGCCGACGCAAGGCCCTATCGTGTATGGTGAAGTAAGTGGTATGGCAATTTTATTCACTCACCCACAGGAGTCACCATCATGCAAAAGGATCCCAATAAGGGCTACATCGCCCTATTAGGTTGGAGCCTCAATGCGATTGAAGCGGCAGAGAATTATGACCGCCGTTATATCGTGGTTGCACCCGACTGGGCCGAGGAGTACTGCCAAAAACATGATATTCCTTACGTTCCCTGGAACTTTGAGCGCCTCAATGATCGCTCCATCGAAATTGCTGAAACGCTGAAAGAAAAAGGCGTCGACGTTGCTATCCCGCTCTATGAGGAAACTGTAGAGTGGGCAGGCGCTATTAATTCAGTGCTGCTGGACAATCCACGTATTTACGGGCAGTCGCTGTTGCTTCGCGACAAGGCATTGATGAAACGCCGCGCCCAGCTCGGCGGCATTCGCGTGGGTATTTTCGAAGAAGCCCACGATAAAGATGACGTCGTACGCTTTCTTAAACGCGTTAATCAGACGCTACTCAAGTTGGATGGCGATCCCAACGATCCTATCCATCTTAAGGCATTTGATAAGGCTGGCTGCCTTGGCCACCGCGTTATTCGCACACCGGATGAAGTCGATACTATCCCGGACGAAGAATTCCCTGTGCTGATGGAGTCTCACTTAGACGGCTGGGAATTCGCCGTAGAGGCGTGGATTCACGATGGTAAGATCGCTTTCCTGAATATTTCAGAGTACGTCACACTTGGCTACTCAGTATTTGTGCCAGCATCTCCAGAGCTTGAAAAATATCGCGAACAGATTACTGCGCAAATCGAAAAGCTGATCAAAGCGTTTGATATTGAGTTCGGCCTCATTCACCCCGAATATTTTGTCACCAGTGATGGTGAAATGTACTTTGGCGAAGTCGCTTATCGCCCACCCGGCTTTAAAGTCTTCGAACTCCTAGAGCGGGTTTACGGATTTAACGCCTATCAGGCGTCTATGTTGGTATTCGATCCTAAGAGTACAAAAGAAGAAGTCGCTGCCTTCTTTCCCAAAGAAGTGGTGGATGCAGATGGGTTCGCGGGCTGCTTTGGCGTTTACCCTCGCCGCCGCGTTGTTAGCCGCCTGGAGATTCCTGAAGAAACAGAGGATCACCCCTATTTTGAATCCCATGAGCTGACATCACCGGTTGAAGAAACCGTTACCAAACGTACGGCATTTGGTACCCACTGGGGCTTGGTCTACTTTAAAGGCGAAGACGCACATACACTCCGTGATCTGCTTAAACGCCAAGAAGACCTCGACTTCTATGTATAATCCCCGCTACGGCTGGGATAAGGAGTCAATGTGACGATCAATCAAGAGGCATCTTCAACTGAAGATGGCAAGCTCAAAGGATTGCTGAGCAAATTTGATGATGCGGTGCGCCTGCTTTCGCAGGCGCCTGCTTTTTCTAAACCGGCGAAACTGCCCCGCGTAATGGATACTGCGCGCCGAATCTTGATGCAAGAGGGTGGCTGCGCTGCCCTCGAAGCACGCGCGGCGGATTTTGAATCCGCCGGTGTGTTTGCGGGCTCAGACTGGGAAACCCCACAATTCCTAGTACCCACCCTTACTACGTTCTCTCTCAAAAGCCCTGACGCCAATGTGGTCGTTATCGAGGCACTGAGTGAGCTGCGGCTTCTAGCAGTCGCCAAAGGTGATTACTTACATGCTCTGGTATCCCAAGAGCATGCACACCACTATTTAACCCAAGTAATGGCCATCAATCTGTGGCTGTTATTTAACGCACCTAGTGAAGCCGAACGGGAAACCCAGGGTCGATTAGCGACGATTCCCAGGCAACTGTTTCAACACCTAGCCGATCGAATTGGCTACGAACACGTTATTGATCAGCTAATTGATGAAATATGGCGCATTTTAAAACAACGTCCTATTCAAGTTGACGCCATAAAGCAGATGATCACCCAAATTGCGCTGTGCCAAGTGAATCCAGCAATTGATTTGGGAGCAAGTGGCCAAGGGGCTGACAGGCTGGTTAGTTCGCTTTTTGGACCGACACAAGCTTGTCGTGAAGACCCTGGCGTTGCGGTGTACCGTGAACGCTTAGAACGTATGGATAACGCTGCGTTGCAAGCGGAATCCACTGGCTTCGCTCGTGCGATGCATGACACAGGGCTGGTATCGCCCTATCATACGATACTGATGCGCTATTTACTCGAAGAGGGAGACCACCTTCTATCGGAGGCCCTGGGTCTCTCTTCAACAGGGCGTGACTGCCTACTTTGCTATCGCGAGCTGGTACATGCACTGATTCGCGGCGGTGTTTATCCAGCCACAGCCCAAGCGGTGTATGGCTTAGCCCTGTTACTTGAGCGGGGCATTCTCTATCAGCCTCCCGTCGCTCCGGCGATGTGGCGGCAGCTAAATCTAAAGCTTTCAGAGTGGTCAGAAGCACGGTTGAATCTTGCCTATGGTGAAGATGCGTCACCCCGCGCACGTTTAATTGAAGGCGTGCTTTGCATGTTAGGGCTCCCACTGGGTGTAGGACAGGGTAATAATCCTACCTGCCAGTCAGCGAGAGCGCTCTCTATGTGGGCTTATAACGACCCTGACTATTTACTGCAAATGGTGGCTTGGGCTGCGCGTGATGATGAAATCATTATGCATTTCGAGGGTCAGTCAATCTCTTCAATGGAGAGCGCCTCAGGCGTTGCCTCCGAGCTTCCTATGGATCTTGATCCAGCCTCTTTAATCGTTGTCCCCCACCTTGACCGCATTTACGCTGAGATGGGCAGACGCTGTATTGGCCGAGAAGGCGATCCCCACCGCTGGGTTAACCCAGAGTTTCACGGGTGGTGGTCAGGTCGGGGCTTTAGCATTAACGTTGATGTTGCCTCCGGCCAACTTAGTGGTGTGGATAGCTTTATTCGTCACTTCTACGCCAGCTACCACCCTTACTACAATGGCAACCAACCGCTGATTCACCCTCAGCCTGCGGGCATTGCCGTCACTGACAGTGCTGCTCGGTTTATTGGTTGGCATGCGATTACCATTTTACGCGCCTCGTTAGATCCCAACGATGTGATGAGAATCTATTTTTATAACCCTAATAACGACAGCGGCCAAGATTGGGGAGATGGCGTTAAAGTTAGCACATCAGGTAATGGAGAGCGCTTTGGCGAGGCCTCGCTCCCCTTCGCACAGTTCACGTCTCGATTATATATTTACCACTATGACCCGTTGGAGCGTGGCGAGCTGGCCACGGTGACGGAAGAAGAACTTGAATCTGTAAAAGGCTATCTGCATCGCAGTTGGGGAGCTAGCCGCTTACCCCCCACTGAACTGCAGGCAGATGAAGGGCCACACACGCCGTAGCGAGAATCGCTAGAAGCGTTTAATAACCGCTATATTGACGACAATGACTCAACTAACACGATTAGACCAACTACTGGTCAGCCGAGGGCTGGCCCGTTCACGTACGCGCGCGCAGCGGTTAATTCGCAACGGTCGCGTGTCGCTTCACGATGGCACGCCACTCGAAAAACCATCCGAAAAATGGCCCCTGGATACTCCGCTTCATATTGATGAAGATCCAGAGGAACGCTACGTTTCCCGTGCAGGCTTAAAACTAGAGGGCGTTCTTAATGCGCTAAACATGCGCCTGGATGGGTGCATCGTGTTAGACGTTGGCCAATCAACGGGGGGCTTTACCGATTGCTCACTTCAATTTGGTGCCCGTCATGTCATAGGCATTGAAGTTGGTCACTCCCAATTAGCCGAGCGCTTACGTGGCGATCCAAGGGTCACGTGCCTTGAAGGCTTAAATGCTCGTCATATGACATCATCGACAGCCCTTCAACACGCCGTAGCTAAACATCCTATCGATATAGCCGTGATGGACGTTTCATTCATCTCACAAACACTGATTTTGCCCGAGATCGCCTCTCTTCTCCTTTCTGGGGGGCAGCTGCTCTCATTGGTAAAGCCACAGTTTGAGTTAGAGCCAGGCGCACTGGATAAGCGTGGCATCGTACGTAACGCTAGCCGTTATGTCGACGTGGAGCAAAAGATACGTGATACGTGTACAGAGTGCGGCTTGGTCATTAGCCACTGGCAGGAAAGCCCGATTACCGGCAGCGACGGTAATCGAGAGTTTTTACTATTCGCCACTAAAATATGAATAACCAAGTGCTTAAACCAACCCCGATGCCAAGCCAGCCATTAGCTTAATGATAGTTAGCTTAGATTAGCAGGAGGCAGTCGGTTGGCTGACTGAACTTTAACTGATTCGCCCCGATCACGGTGCAACCACACATCCATTTGCTCAAAGGCTACCCGAACACCCGCTTCACGGAACAGCTCGTCAACCCGGCAGTTAACTTCATCGGCAGCAAACAGACGGTCCAGCAAATCGTTAACGAAAATACGCAGCTCAAAATTCAAGCTATGCGGCCCGTAGTTCAGACAAAAAACCTGAGGCTCAGGGTCTTCCAGCACGCGAGGGTTTTCGTCGGCGGCTTGGCGAAGCAATGTATGCACTAAAGGCAGATCAGACCCGTGGGCAACACCGTAAGTCAATACCACGCGGGTCACATTATCTGATAGCGACCAGTTAATGAGTTGATCCGTCACAAACGTTTTATTCGGTATGATAATTTCTTTTCGGTCAAAGTCAGTCACCGTAGTCGCTCGTATGCGAATCCGACTGACCGTGCCATGAAGATTACCAAGCGTGATAGTGTCACCAATCCGAATTGGGCGCTCAAACAGAATGATCAAGCCAGAAATGAAGTTGGCAAATATCTCTTGAAGCCCAAAGCCTAACCCCACACTCAGCGCTGCTACCAGCCACTGCAATTTATTCCACGAAACACCCAGCGTGGCTAACGCCATTACTACGCCAGTACCAACAATGGTATAAGAAAGCAGCGAGCTAATGGCATAAGCGCTACCTTGCTTTAGTGACAGCCGTGAAAGCACCATCACTTCCAACAAACCGGGCAAGTTACGCGCCATGATAAACGTAATAGCAACTATAAGAAGCGCAGTGAATACATCGGAAATCGATAGCGCATCCCCAACTAAGTCACCCTCTTCCGCATCCCATATTGACACCTGATCTAAATAGCCCAGTACCGCCAGTAGATCTGACCACACCAGATACAACAGGGCACTGAAGCCAATCAACAAAATCAACTTTGAAAGCCGCAATGATTGCGAGTTGATTTTCTCCATATCTAAAGGTGGCTCTTCAACGACCTCCAATCCTCCTTCTGCGCCCTCTTGCACTTGAGCACGACGCCTAGCGAGCGCTCGCCGATAAGCTAGCCGACGGGCTGCAACAGCTAAACTACGCACAACCGTTGCTTCTACAACTACCCACAAGCCCAACAAATAAAGGGTTATTGCAAAACGAGCAACCAGCCGCAACGCCGTATACTCGTACCCCCAGACGACAAGACCAAGGAGCACTAGGGGCACCGAAGCCATCGCTAGCCCTAACACCAACCGGAAGAGTCGCACACCGAAAAATGGCACATGAGATAGAATTAATAGTGCCAGCCACCAGCTCATTGCCACCAAGCCCGCGGCAAAAAGCCCTATTGCCACTGGGCGAAACGCCAACGGTGTTTCCATTTGCCCAGACAGCGCGGCAATAGCGACCACGGGCGCTAGCGCCAACCCTAGCCCACCAAGCAGTTTACGTAACCTCGCTGTATAAGCAGGCGCCCAGGTGAAATGGCGCTCAGCCACCCCATCATGAACGAGGAGCCGACGGCCCCAAGCCACGACCCCCCAACTAAGAGCCAGTTGCAGCAGCGCTGGCGAAACGCTGCTTGCCAGTGCGCCTTCAGCCTCACTTAGGCCTATTCCAATACCTGCCAATCCCAACGGCCCTGGCAACGCAAGAAGAGCATTTAGCAGCACCGCCTTAGTAGTATGCAGCTGAGTATCACTTTTCAGTCGACCAATTTGTGAGTGAATGAGCGCAAGCCGTGACTTAATTCGCCGACGTAGCCCAACCAGAACCACGCCCAGCAAAATAAACGGCGTGCCAATCAGCATACGCCAAGTAAAACCTTTCCATTGAGAGGGCAAAACCGCCCGCCACTCGCCTTCTAGCCATTCCAGTTGAAGGTTGTGGGGAATTTGTCGTAACCAGTTGAAATCCAGAGGACGGCTATTCGCTACCCAGAATAGCTGTTCATCAATGGTTGCTCGTAAATCTCGTGTCGTCGCTAATAGCTGTTGTTGATTCAGTTGAAGCTCAATAGCACCACTCAGCAAACTGCCGTACGACTGTTCAAGCTGCTCTACCAATTCACGGCGTGACTGGTAAAGTCGCGTCAATGAGTCCACCAGCCCCGGCGTGACATCAACCCCCGCTTCTTGCAAACGCTGAGCTGCCAAGCGGTCACTTTGGCGCAACTGATCGCGCTGACGAATCAGGTCAAACTGTTTGAGACGCAAATCAGCAATTTCATCTTGCAAGTCACGCCTTGGCGCGACTAAAGGTAACGACTGGCGCTGTTCTCGAAGAATACGCGACAACAATTGGCTACCACGAATAGCATCAATTTGTTCGTTCAGGCTTCGCTGAAGTTGCCGTACATGATCCAACTGGCGCTGGGCCTCAATATTCTCACGAATAATGCCATTCGCTCTATCCGTCGTTCGCAACAGCTCCAGGCTCAGTGCTTGGTTCGTTTGCTGGGCATTGAGCACCACAGGGTGCCCTTCAGCTATTAGTGGATCATTTTTTGCTGCATCGGCAATAGCCTGTTCGGATTGAAGCCGCCGCTGGCGATCAATGACGCCTTGCAACAAATTAAGCTGCTGCTCCTGCTGGTCTATTTGCAGCTCTATGAGTTCCCGGCGCTCCTGGGCCAACTCACGCAGCCGACTGTTGGCACTTAGTTCGCGCTGATTCAGGTTTACTTCCTGCTCTGCAAGGGCTCGCTCAATGCGCCACTGAATTAATTGCGCATCGTGGCGTGCCGATAGCTGCCGATCACCCAGCAAGGCTTCTCGCTCATCAGACTGGCGTCGTAAATTTTCAGCTCGCTGCAACGCATCTGAAATTGCTTGCTGAGCACGCTCAGGCAGGGTTTGAGCAGCCAACAGCTGAGAGTTAACTTCGGCTAATTGGCTTTGAAGCTGCTGAAGTTCCACGACGGCCTCTGCCTGCTGAGCTTCCAGCTCATTCAGTGGCATATCACTAAGATTATCCACCGATAACTGTCGGCTTTGTTCTTCCGCCTCGTTCAGTTCACGCTCTAGGCGAAGCAATATGTCGGGAGCTTGTGCAACCCGTTGCTCTAACGCTTCAATGCGCTCTTCAACTGCGCGAAGGCGTTCATAACTTTGCAACGCAGCAGATAAGGCTTCCTTCACCTGATTTTGTTCGGTGGTTAGCTCGCTTTCTTGCGACTCAAGCTCTGACAATCGCTCAGTTAACTGTGCCTCAGTGGGAACTTGATCAAGCAACGACGCTTGTGCGTACCCCGCACCAGAAACTATTAACAATAGATAAATAATGAAGAGCTTGAGGAGTGCCTTCAGTGCATTTTTGACCACGTTACATATGCCTCATCGACATGGATGCTACTCCAATCAGGAAGAACGCCATTGTCAGGCGTTCTGGCTTCTTACGCAATCTAACGCGTTTGATGCACAGGGGGAGTTGACTTACACGATGGGCGTGTATAGAAGAGACTCTGATAATTGCCTTTTATTTATTTGCGAGCCATTTTGATGGTCATTCGAAAACTGCTGTTAACTAGTTTAATTGTTTTGCTAGGCACTGAAAGCGCCCTTGCAGAGACACGCGAGGAAATTGAGGCTCGTATCCGCGCACTCAACACCGAACTTTATCAGTTGCGCCAACAGCTGCAACATGTTGAAGATCCGGCAGAAAGCGACCCCACGATTCGTCCGCAGCTGCTTCCAGAAGAAATGGCGCTTGAAGATCTCAGTGAGCGACGCCAATTTGAGCACGAGTCGTCACGCAACCCGTTTGCTATTACGACTCACCGACTCAACTATCTTTTGCCTGTTAGCTACAACACCAATCAAAATGCAGAGAATTTTCGCAGCGTTTCTGAGGACGCCTCACCCAACGATGTCGAAGTGAAATTTCAGTTCAGCGCTAAATTCAACCTTGCGGAGGATGTATTTGGTGATATTGGCGATGTCTATTTCGCCTATACGCAGAGAAGCTGGTGGCAGGCCTATAATACCGATGCTTCGTCACCCTTCCGGGAAACTAACTACGAACCTGAAATTTTTATTGATTTTGATAACGCCTGGAGCGCATTAGGCTGGGTAAATACGCGCAATCGCCTCTCCTTCATTCATCAGTCTAACGGCCGCTCGGATCCACTCTCACGCAGCTGGAACAGAGTTTATCTAGAAAGCACGTTCCAACGCGGTGACTGGGCACTTTCACTCGCGCCTCACTGGCGCGTACCTGAGTCCGAAGGCGACGATGACAACCCGGATATTGAACGCTTTGTCGGCTATGGCGATATCCGTCTGGCAAAACGACTCAATGGGAACCACGAAGTCGCGGGGCAGCTGCGAGGCAATCCCAGCGCAGGCAACTACGGTACTCAAGTAGACTACAGCTGGCCTGCTTTTAACAATGTGCGTGCTCATCTGCAGTACTACTACGGCTACGGAGAGAGCATGATTGACTACAATAATCGTGTGCATCGTCTCAGCATCGGCTTTAGCTTAAACCCCTTGTTCAGTACGTCAGGGCTGAACCGATAGCGCCTGAGGTTGTCTTATAAGTAACGGCTGCTATGCTGGAGTTGTTACTTTACCTATTCACTCGTCAAAGGATGACATCATGGCTAAACGTAATACTGATACCTCTGCTCGCGCTGACCAGCTGAAGGAAGATCTCCGCCACCTGAGTGAAACCGTAGAAGAGTTAATGAACGCCACGTCAAAAGATGCAAGTGGCGAGATGCGTGATCTTCGTGAACGCGCAGAAAAACGACTGAAAGACACCCGAGCGCGCTTAGAAGCGCGTGGTGAACGACTTTACGAAGACACTCGAGAAACGCTGTCTCAGCAAGTTGATTGCTGTGATCGTTACGTGCACGAAAACCCCTGGGCTAGTATTGGTATTGGTGCCGCAGCTGGTTTAGTGGTGGGTATGCTTCTCGGTCGTCGCTAATGGCTTTAGGGCCAACACAACGCGTCTTCTCTGCCGCTAAACGTCTGCTGAAATCATTAGTTGCTAATGGTGAAACCCGGCTTCGTTTGGCGGTTTTAGAATTAGAGGAGGAGCGCGCTCGTTTACTGACCCTGCTGTTATTAGCAGGGGCTAGCCTTCTGTTATTGTTGTTAGGCGTCGCAACCCTTACCGCGCTAATAGTAGTGCTGTTCTGGGACACTTATCGGCTTACTGCGATTGGCGTAAGTGCAGGCGTCCTTATTGCCTTAAGTTTTTTACTAGCGATAATTGCTATTCGTCAAGCTAAGCAGCATACGCTATTAAAAGAAACGCTTAAGCAACTCTCCGCTGACCGAGCCTTGTTGGAGGTGAATGAGGATGACTCAACCCAACACCGTTAATAAGCCTCCCAGCCGAGCGGAACGCAAAGCTGCCTTGTTAGCTGAACTAGAGCAACAGCGTATCGATATATTGGTTGATAGCGATACACTTACAAAGGCAGCCTCACCGCTAGACAAGAATTGGCGCAGCCTCAAAATACCTTTGTATGTGATTGGTGGCGTCGCCGCTTTCCGTATTTTGCGCCATCCAGGTGGCGCAATGGCGGTTGGCAGAAAAGCATTAGCTAGCTACATGTTAATACGAAAGCTTAAGTTGCTCGCGAAAGTGGCTAGCTAACAAGTTACTAGTAATATTTTCTGTGAGCTACACTGGGCCGTTTTATGAGCACTAATTTATCAATGCTTTATGTGTTGACGGTCCAGTGCTCAACACTTATCAACACGCTTGCCCGCAGGCGACGCCACTTGCCCAAGCCCACTGAAAGTTGTATCCCCCCAGCTCACCCGTCACATCTAGCACTTCACCGATAAACCTAAGCTGCGGCAAGTCTTTCACTTCAAACGTTTTTGATGAAATCGCTTCCGTACTTACCCCTCCCATCGTTACTTCAGCTGTTCGCCAACCTTCTGTACCTGACGGTTTTAACTGCCACTGGTTTAGCCGCTGAGCCCAATGATCAAGTGCATCATTACTGTATTCTGCCATAGGGCTAGTAAGATTGGCGTCCGGGTACCACTCTAGCAACGCCTGAGCAAACCGCTTTGGAAAACGCTCTCCCAGCCAAGTGGACAGCTGACGCTTAGGGGTCGCATGACGCGCATGACGTAATACGTCAGCAACATGCTCACTGGGCAGTAAATTAATAATGATAGTATCGCCTGGTTGCCAAACGCTGGAAATTTGCAGCATCGACGGGCCTGACAGGCCACGATGAGTAAATAGCATGGGTTCTATAAACCGCCTACCGTTGCAGCTCACCTCGCATGGCACACTGACCCCAGAGAGCGCTGCCGCACGTTCTTTCCAACTATCGCTCAAGGTAAACGGCACCAACCCTGGGCGGGTAGGCAGAACATCTAAGCCAAACTGGCGGGCAATATCATAACCAAATCCTGTCGCCCCCATCGTGGGTATCGACAGCCCCCCCGTAGCAATCACTACTGTTCCAGCGTCGATACTTCCCAACGATGTGGCTAACCGCATGCTATCCCCCATGCGTTCAACCCTAGAAATTGACGTATTGAGCGACACCTCGACGCCTGCCCATTCACACTCGGTGAGTAAGACACTAACTATGTCTTTAGCGGAACTCGCACAAAAGAGCTGACCTGGCGCTTTTTCCACATAGTCAACGCCATGCCGATCTACCAGCGACACAAAATGCTCAGGGCGATAACGCTTTAACGCAGAAATGCAAAAATACGGATTTTCCGAGTAAAAGTTCTGAGGAGTGGTAGCCAGATTGGTAAAATTGCAGCGCCCACCTCCAGACATCAATATTTTCTTGCCCGCCTTGTTAGCATGGTCCACTAACAGCACACGACGCCCCGCGTAACCCGCTTGAGCCGCACACATTAAACCAGCGGCACCCGCACCAATGACGACGACGTCGTAGACCATAAAATCAGGCTCCCAAGATGAAAAAATGAGAGGCATTTTAACAGGTAAATAGCCCAAAATTACTGTACATTAAAAAGAAGATGTACAAACAATGTATATCTATTTAAAAAAATATCACTGTTCACTCTTTCGCCCTCTAACGCGGCATTCCCCTAAATGGTATTACTAGGCATTTTTGATAACACTGAGACGCCCATGCTTGTCTGTAAACGTATCTTTCTCTTTTGGTTGTTTACCCTGATATGGGTTACCCCCCTGCTGGCACAGTCACCCCCTCCCGTTATTGGGCACTACGCTGCCATGACAACTTGGTCTGATCCGCTTGAAGCGTTAGGGACACTGAGCGCTGATGAGAGCGTGACACTCTCCGCCACGGTGACCGATACGATTGCCGAGATTAACTTTGAAGATGGCGAACAGGTAGAACGCGGAAGGTTATTGATTCGTTTAGAAGATGCTGAAGAGCAGGCTCAGCTAAGGGCTGCGCAAGCCCTCAATGATGAACGTCGCAATGCATTAGACCGAGCCACCCAGCTGCAACAGCGCAACCTTGCCCCGCGTGCTGATGTAGAAGATACCCAAGCTCGTTTACGCCAATCACAAGCCGACGCACAAGCTTTAGAGGCTAGATTGTCAAATTTTCGCTTACATGCTCCTTTTAGCGGGCGGGTTGGCTTTCGTAACATAAGTATCGGTACATTAGTGACGCCCGGCATGGAGCTTGTCACGCTTGATAAGCTAGATGTCATGAAGCTCGACTTTACCGTACCTGAAGTATTTTTAGGGCGTTTATCCAACGGACTAAAGCTTAGTGCTACTACGGCGGCATTCCCAGACGAGGTCTTCAGTGGTGAAATCTCTAGCATTGGTACCCGCATTGACCCTATCACCCGCAGTGTTAACGTTCGCGCTGAAATGATAAACCCTGGGCTTCGTCTGCGGCCTGGTATGTTAATGGAGGTCGTGGTTCAACAGCGCGTTCGCGATACGCTTGTTCTACCTGAAGCCGCTATCGAACCCAGTGGCAACCGCCACTTTGTGATGTTGATCGACCAACAGAACGACACTTCTCGATTAGAACGGCGAGAAGTGATCATTGGCGAACGACGAAGTGGTGAAGTAGAAGTGCTTGATGGTATCAATGCAGGCGACCTAATCGTGATTCACGGATTACAACTCGCCCGAGATGGCCAACACGTCAGGTTGCTAGGCATCGCTGATGAAGAAACGGATATTCGCTCGCTACTTGAGGCTGATCGCTAATGCGCTTATCCGATATTTCAGTTCAGCGCCCGGTACTGGCGATGGTAATTGCCACGCTGATTATCGCGTTTGGACTACTGGCACTCAACCGCCTGCCATTACAAGAATACCCAACGGTTGATCCACCTATCGTTAGTGTTGACACCCGCTATCCTGGCGCATCAGCAAGCGTTGTAGAGACACGCATTACCCAAGTGCTCGAAGACCGTATCGCCGGCGTGGAAGGCATTGAGTTGATCACCTCGCAAAGCGAAGATGGTCGTTCGCGAATTGAAATTGAGTTCGCCATCACCATGGATATCGATGCTGCCGCGAACGATATCCGCGACCGTATTTCAGGAGCGCTGCGCAACCTTCCAGATGATGCCGATAACCCTGAGGTCACCAAAGCCGACAGTAGTGAGACTATTGTTGTGTGGCTAAGTCTCTCAGGGGCAGATTACACCATTACTGAACTGACCGATTATGCCAATCGCTTTCTGGTGGACAGCCTTTCGGTGCAGCCCGGCGTGGCAAGGGTACGTGTGGGTGGTGGGCGTGATTACGCGATGCGAGTTTGGCTGGACCGCAATGCACTCGCTGCACGAGGGTTAACCGTCGGCGATATTGAGGATGCTTTGCGTGCTGAAAATGTTGAGCTGCCAGCCGGCTCAATTGAATCCGAAGATCGCCAATTTATTGTTCGTTTGCCGCGCAGCTTCGCGACTGCTGATGATTTTAAGCAGATTGCTTTAATTGAAGGTAGTAACGGTTACCTAGTGCGACTAGGTGATGTAGCGCGTGTCGAGATAGGCTCGGTAGAGGACCGATCTGTGTTTCGTGCCAATGGAGTCCCGATGGTGGGGCTCGGCATGATCATGCAATCAACGGCTAACGTAGTGGAGCTATCGGAAGCCGTTCGACAAGAACTTGACCGGCTTCAAGGCACCTTGCCGGAGGGGATGTCACTCAGCCTTAACTATGATGCATCAGTATTCGTTTCAGGCGCTATCGAACAAGTAGTGATGACGCTGTTTATCGCCATGGGGCTAGTCGTCGTGGTGATGTTTATGTTCTTAGGTAATCTACGCACCACACTGGTGCCTGCAGTGACGGTGCCGATTGCCGTCATTGGAGCATTTACCGCCCTAGCCGCTATGAATTTTTCGATCAACCTACTCACGCTATTGGCGCTGGTGCTAGCGATTGGGTTAATTGTTGATGACGCGATTGTAGTGCTTGAAAATATCAATCGACGTATGCACGACTACGGAGAAACACCTCTGGTCGCAGCATTTCGAGGCACACGGCAAATCGCTTTTGCGGTGATTGCTACGACGCTAGTTTTAGTGGCAGTCTTCGTTCCCCTCAGCATGCTGCAGGGAGATATTGGTCGGCTTTTTTCAGAGTTTGCACTTACCATGGCGGCAGCGGTTGTTGTCTCAACCCTACTAGCTCTCACCCTAACCCCGATGATGGCTTCTAAGATTCTCAAGCCAGGTATGCATGATAGCCGGCTTAGCCAAGCCGTTCAGTGGCTGCTAACGGGCACCCAACGTCGTTACCAGCGTGCATTAGAAATCGTGCTCGCATTAAAGTGGCTGGTCGTTGCCCTGTTTTTCTTGTTAATAGCCGCTACCGCTTGGCTGGCAACCGCACTACCCAATGAATACACACCGCAAGAAGATCGTGGCAATTTCATTGTCCTTGTCAACGGCCCAGAAGGCGCAACGTTTGACTATATGATGGACTATATGGATGAGATAGAGGCCAGATTGACGCCTTTTGTGGACAATGGTGAGCTTGAACGAATTGTAGTTCGTGCTCCACGTGGCTTTGGTAATATCGAAAATTTCAACAGCGGTTTTATTATCGTTAACATGGCCGACTGGGGAAGCCGTCGTAGCGCTTGGGAGATAATGGCCGAGGTGCGTCAGCAGCTACGAACACTGCCGGGTGTTCAGGCCTTTCCAGTGATGAGACAAGGTTTTGGACAGCGCACTCAAAAACCTGTGCAATTCGTACTCGGGGGCGGCACTTACGAGGATTTAGCGCGTTGGCGGGATAGGTTGATTACTCATGTTCGTGAAAACAACCCACGTATTACCGCTATCGAAAGTAATTATGATGAGACACAGCCCCAGTTACGCGTGGATATCAATTATGAGCGCGCTGCAGCGCTGGGTGTCACGGTTACAGAGATAGGCCGGACGCTAGAAGTGCTACTGGGTGGGCGCAATGTCACTCGCTATGTGGATGATGGTGAAGAGTACGATGTCATCCTGGAAGGTGACCGCAGCGGTCAAAAAAGCCCTGCTGCGCTAAATAATATTCAAGTGCGCTCAGCACGCTCAGGAGAGCTGATTCCTCTCGCCAGCTTAGTAACGCTCTCTGACTTTGCTGGTGCTAGCACATTGAACCGCTTTGATCGCGTTCGCGCCATTACTATTGAAGCCAATCTAGCCGACGGTTATCCCCTTGGAGAAGCATTGGAGTACTTGCAACAAGCTTCCGACAATGTATTGCCCGAAGAAGTACAAACGAACCTAGCCGGGCCTTCCCGAGATTTTCAACAGGCCAGTGGCGCTACCATGTTCTTATTAGTGCTAGGTGCCGTGGTGGTTTACTTAGTACTTGCGGCCCAGTTTGAAAGCTTAATCCACCCATTTGTTATCATGCTGACCGTCCCGCTGGCCATGATTGGCGCCCTGCTTGCTCTGCTGCTTAGCGGACAGTCGCTCAATATATACAGCCAAGTAGGCTTAGTACTACTTATTGGCCTTGCAGCTAAAAATGGCATTCTGATTGTTGAGTTTGCCAACCAGCTACGCGATGAGGGCCAGGCGTTTCGTTCGGCCTTAATTGAAGCATCAGTAACTCGTTTGCGGCCAATTCTAATGACAGCAGTCACTACGATGGCGGGTGCAATACCACTGATACTATCAAGTGGCCCGGGTGCGGAATCACGGCTCGTTATTGGTACCGTCATTATGGCGGGTGTCGGCTCTGCGACCGTATTTACGCTGTTTGTAGTCCCCGTAGCCTACGACTTGCTTGCGCGTTACTCAGGCTCGCCAGGGGCAGTTAAGCGCCAGCTAGAAGAAGAAATAGCCAGCGCCCCTACCGCTCATCATACGCCGCTAAATACACCCGAGCGCTAATGTGAGCCATTGCGAAATGTCATGTAACGACATTCGCACTAAGTAAGCAAAAGGCGCCACTTGGGCGCCTTTTGTTTTAGGTCATGAAAATACGCTAACTGACGTCTTATTCGCAGTTACCAATACGCTCGCCTTCAATCACCGTATTCATGGTCAGCTCACCCATGGGAGACTGAGTGAATATATCCACGTTGCCTTCGATCTGTTCACCCATAAAACGCATTTCACCATCGATAGTCGCTTCACCGCCATCGGCACGGCAAACCATGCTGTAGGAAAGGCCATCGGCATTCATATCCTGGTTGAGCAGCTCGCAACCCTCTTCCTCTTCAATAAAGCCAAACTCAGCGCTATCTAGCTCTTCTTGAGTAATGCACTGACGCTCGGTTTCCGTTTGATCTGGAATTTGCATGTCACCACTCATGCTGGTCACGCTGACAAACTCCCACTCGCCAGGCGTGACGTTAGGAGTTTCTGCCTGAGCGACCATCGGGAAGGCCAAAAAGGCCGCTACTGCCATGTGTCGTATCATCATCGCACTCATCTCTAGGTGGCTTTAAGGAATACGTTATTATCCTACCTGATTCATTACTTACATGTCCTACCGGACAAGCTCACTGCTACACTATTATCTTTAGAGTTCCTCATTTTCAGGGCTTTTTAATAAAAGAGCACTAGCGATCACATTAAGGGGAAATAGCTATGCAGGATGACGCTCTAGTAAACCATGACTTTCACTGCCCCTACTGCGATACCCCCCTCACTTTCCTGATTGACACCTCACAAGGTAGCCACGATACCTGGGAGGATTGCCACCAATGCTGCGCACCGATTCAATTACATATCATTGTCTCGCTAATGACCGGTGAGCTAGAAGCCGTGCTCACCGGTCGAGACGATGATGTGCTTTAGCACCCTACGCTAAGCACTCTCGGCTTGGCGAAGTAGTGCTTTACGTTTTGCTTCACCGCGGCGCATGAAGTACCACGCCAATAGCGTCGCGAGCGATACGACTAGAATAATCAGTGTTGCCAGCGCATTGATTTTAGGCGACACACCCATCCGCACCGACGAAAACACCACCATTGGCAGCGTGTTCGCACCAGGCCCAGAGACAAAGCTCGCAATAACCAAGTCATCTAATGAAAGCGTGAATGCCAGCAACCATCCTGCTGCTAATGCAGGTGAGATAACAGGCAGCGTAATAAAGAAGAAGGTCTTTACCGGCGGCGAACCTAAATCCATAGCAGCTTCTTCAATAGAGCGATCAATTTCACGCAAACGGGCTGCCACAACCACCGCAACATACGCACTGCAAAACGTTGTGTGAGCAATCCAGATAGTTGCCATGCCACGATCAGCTGGCCAGCCAATCAGTTGAGCCATCTGCACGAATAGCAATAATAGCGATAGTCCCGTAATAACTTCCGGCATTACAAGCGGCGCGGTAACCATACTCGACAGTGCCGTTTTGCCGCGAAAATGGCCATATCGCGTCATTACAAAAGCGGCCACCGTCCCCAAACATACCGCCATGCTAGCGGCAAAAAAGGCAATTTTCAGGCTGGTCCAAACCGCAGACAGGATCTGTTGATCACGAAACAGTTCGCCGTACCATTGTGTGGAAAATCCTGCCCATACCGTCACTAACCGCGAGGCATTGAAGGAATAAACTACCAACACCACCATGGGCAAATAAAGAAACAACAGACCCAATACCAACATCACTGTGGTAAAGCTTGGGCGTCTACGCAGTCTCATCATTATTCAAGCTCCCGTGACTGGTAGCGATGGAACCACACAATGGGAATTAACAGTAGCAATAGCATTACCATGGCTAACGCCGAAGCTACAGGCCAGTCGCGGTTTAAGAAGAACTCCTCCCACAGTACTTTGCCAATCATCAGCGTATCGGGTCCACCTAGTAACTCAGGAATCACAAACTCTCCCACTGCGGGGATAAATACCAGCATAGAGCCCGCGATGATTCCACCCATAGAGAGCGGCAGCGTTATCTTGATAAAGGTATTCAGCTTACGCGACCCCAAATCAGACGCTGCTTCTAGCAGCGAGTTATCCAACCGTGTTAGATGGGCATAAAGCGGCAGTACCATAAACGGCAGATAGGCGTAAACAATACCGATAATGACAGCAAATTGGGTGTTCATCATGCGTAGCGGTGAGTCGATCAGCCCCATTCCCAGCAATACGTTATTGATTAACCCGCTATTACTTAAAATACCCATCCATGCATAGACGCGAATCAAAAACGACGTCCACGACGGGAGCATCACCAACAGCAGCAAAATAAGTTGCCAGCGCCCAGGAGCACGGGCCATTGCATACGCCATCGGGTAACCAATCAATAGGCATACTGTTGTTGCTACAAACGCGGTTTTTATCGAGCCCCAATAGGCCGCCACATAGAGAGAGTCTGACAACAAAAACAAATAGTTGCCCAGATTCAAAAAGATATTGAGCGTTTGGTCAGCATACTCGACCAACGGCCCATAGGGTGGAATAGCAATTGCTGCTTCCGAAAGGCTAATCTTTAGGACCAGCGCAAACGGCAACAAAAAGAACAGCGTAAGCCACAAAAGCGGAAGCGCAATAACTGCGCGACGACCTAATTGCAACCGCTTTACGAAGCCTGCAATGCGAGATGGCATCATGATTGGCGATCTCCTATCAGCCACTGAGGCATTAGCGGTTCAGCACGATAGCGCTGTGGTCTTCCCAATAGACATAAACACTATCCTCCCAGGTTGGGCGATCACCACGCCTCTCAGTATTGGCCATACTCACTTTGATCATTTGCCCAGAGGCCGTACGCACGTAGTAAAGCGAGTAGCCCCCCAAGTAAGCGATATCATCAACCTTGCCTGCTTCCCAGTTGTACTCTGTGGATGGCTGCTCACGGGTTAGCCAGATTTTCTCAGGGCGCAGCGCAGCCCACACACGGCGATCTACCGCCTGGGTCGTGATGCCATGATCAATATAGATCGGCCGAGATAATGCGGGTGATGCAATGCGACAGTGGTCCGCAGCGTCTTCGACGATTTCACCTTCGAATAGATTCACCGTACCGACAAACTCCGCCACCATTCGGCTGGCCGGACTTTCATAAATATCGACCGGTGAGCCCACCTGCTCGATCCAGCCGTCGGCCATAATCGCAACACGGTCCGCCATGGTCATGGCTTCTTCTTGATCATGAGTCACCATAATGCAGGTCACGCCCACCTGCTCAATGATCTCAACAACCTCGAGCTGCATTTCAGTCCGCAGTTTTTTATCTAGCGCCCCCATCGGCTCATCCAGCAACAGCAGCTTGGGACGTTTGGCCAGCGAACGCGCAAGCGCGACCCGTTGACGCTGCCCACCGGAAAGCTGATGCGGTTTACGCTTAGCAAAACGTTCCATATGCACTAGTTTGAGCATCTGTGCGACACGCGCATCGACATCTCCTTTAGTTAGCCTATCTTGCTTGAGCCCAAAAGCGATGTTTTGCGCTACCGTCATATGAGGAAATAACGCATAGGATTGAAACATCATATTGATTTGACGCTTATGTGGTGGCATAGAGGTGATATCTTCGCCACCTAGCAGAATCCGCCCTTCGCTGGGCGTTTCAAACCCTGCCAACATACGCAACAACGTCGACTTGCCTGATCCTGACCCACCGAGCAAGGCGAAAATTTCGCCGCGCTTTACCTGCAAATTAACATCATCGACCGCAAGCGCATCGTCGAAGCGCTTACTTAAGCGCTTTACCTCAAGCACAATATCTTCTGCAAACCTTGGCGTTTTTCCCTGAGCACGCTGAGCAGCGGGAGGCGTTACCGCAGAAGAGGATGACGGCTCGTTCGACAGGGGCGTAGTGACCATTCGCCACTCCCATCAAAAGGCCCGGAAACCGGGCGTTAAAAAAGTAACAGCGAGCCCAGCATTCGCTTGGCTCGCTGTTAAGCGTTGATTAAATTAACGACCTGATTTTACGCGATTCCAGATACGCGTACGCGCGCGCTGAACATCTTGAGGCTTCTCTACCGCAACGTAGAGGTTTTGCATGACATCCGTTTCAGGATATACGGCAGGATCATTTAGCAACTCATCAGACAGGTACTCATTTGCCGCTGCATTAGGGTTGGCATAGCGCACATATTCACTAATTTCAGCCGCAATTTCTGGCTCTAAAATAAAGTTGATAAACGCGTGGGCATTTTCAGTATTCGGCGCATCTGCTGGAACGGCCATCATATCAAACCACAGCGCAGCGCCTTCTTTGGGAATACTGTAAGCAATGGTGAAATCGCGCCCCGCTTCTTCAGCACGGTCAGCCGCCTGGAAAATATCGCCAGAATAACCTGCTGCTACGCAGATATCGCCATTTGCTAGGTCGGAAACATAGCGAGAGGAGTGGAAATACGTAATGTTATCGCGGATGTTAGCGATTAGTTCGCCACCCGCTTCAAGATCTTCAATGTTTTCACTAAGTGGACTAAGGCCAAGGTATGCCATAGCGGGGGACAGCATTTCATCACCAGAGTCCAGCATGGCTAATCCGCAGCCAGCATCGCTAAGCTGTTTAGTAATGTCTGGATCAAATAGCAGTGCCCAGCTATCAACAGGTGCATCATCACCTAAAATTTCGGTGATACGATCAACATTGTAACCAAGGCCATTGGTGCCCCACATATAAGGCACAGAGTATTCACTACCGCTGTCGATACCTTCAAGGTTACCCATTAATTCAGGATTAAGATTGTCCAGGTTGGGCAACAGCTCATGGTTCAGCGGCTGATAAACACCAGCTTTCAACTGACGCGTAAAATAATGTGTAGAAGGAACAACAACATCATAGCCAGAACGGCCAGACAAAAGCGCAGCGTCTAAAATTTCATTGCTGTCATAAACATCATAAGTCACTTCAATACCGGTGCGCTCGGTAAACTTTTCAAGCGTCTCAGGGGCGATATAATCAGACCAGTTGTAAACTCGCACTTCATTCGCTTGGGCATTAGCAGCCGCTACGGCAAAAGAGAGGGCCGTAACGGCCACTGAAAGTTTGTGAATATTCCCCATCTCACTACTCCTTATAAAATCCGATATCGCAAAGAATTTTTGGTTAACTGCTAAGGCATTCAAACGTCAAGCTTACGCCAAAACATTAGAAACAGCTGTAGCTACTATGCCAGATGAGCGAATTTTGCGGTGCAGCGACATCTATCGCAAGCCCATGTGGAAAATTCTTGTATTCTGCCTAATGCGACCCCATTTGTAGAGTAGCCAACTCTCAAAAACATGCACTAATAGCTCAAAGCTATTGCATAGATTCATTTTTACAATTTTAGCTATTAGTCGTAGTTGGTTAACATGAGCATCAACTTTTTTCACTGCCACTCACTTATTTTGGAGACGTTCTGAATGTCCTTGATCAATACTGAAGTAAAACCGTTTAAAGCGACTGCTTACTTGAACGGCGAGTTTATCGACGTCACTGAAGCAGATTTGAAAGGTAAGTGGTCTATTTTCTTCTTCTACCCTGCTGACTTCACCTTTGTTTGCCCGACAGAGCTTGGCGACTTAGCTGACAACTACGCTGAGTTTAAAAAGCTAGGGGTTGAGATCTACAGCGTGTCTACCGACACTCACTTCACTCACAAAGCTTGGCACGACAGCTCTGAAACCATCGGTAAGCTGCAGTACCCAATGATTGCTGATCCGACCCTGCAAATTTCTCGTAACTTCGACGTATTGATTGAAGAAGCAGGTCTTGCAGAGCGTGGCACCTTCGTTGTTGATCCCGACGGCAAAATTCAGATCGTCGAAATCAACGCTGGCAACATTGGCCGTAACGCTGAAGAGTTACTGCGCAAAGTGAAAGCCGCCCAGTATGTTCGCGAGAACCCAAACGAAGTATGCCCGGCCAAATGGAAAGAAGGCGAAGAGACACTTGCTCCGTCTCTAGACCTCGTAGGCAAAATCTAAACGGCCTACCGCTGCCGTTCAGGGTAGCCCCTTAAGGCAGCACGACACCCGGGCATACCCCGGGTGTCTTTCTTTAAGTACCCGTGTTAACGCAACCACCGTTTTCCCTATCGCTCTTTTTTCATGCTGCGGTCTTTCAACAGCAGGGAGCGTTTTAGGTTGAGAACTCATTACTGCTGACTGCGAGGAAGCCACTGTCATGCTGGACGCCAATTTAAAAAATCAGTTGAAAGCTTATTTAGAAAAAGTGACTCAACCGTTCGAGATCGTTGCGTCCCTCGATGACGGGGCCAAGTCACGTGAATTGCTAGGTTTGCTCGAAGACATCAGCAGCCTAAGCGACAAGATTACACTGCAAACTGACGGCCAGGATAATCGCACGCCGTCATTTGCCATTAACCGCCCCGGCGAAGAAACCGGCGTGGTATTTGCTGGCATCCCGATGGGTCACGAGTTCACCTCGCTGGTGCTGGCACTGCTACAAGTGGGTGGACACCCTCCAAAAACATCCGAAGAACTGCTAGATCAAATCAAGACGCTCGACGGCGAAATGCTGTTCGAGACGTATTACTCGCTCTCCTGCCAGAACTGCCCAGATGTTGTTCAAGCGCTTAACTTGATGGCAATTTTCAATCCGAATGTTCGCCACGTAGCCATTGATGGCGCATTGTTCCAGGATGAAGTCGAAGCCCGAGAAATCATGTCGGTTCCCAGCATCTATTTAAACGGCAAACCGTTTGACCAGGGACGCATGACCTTAGAGCAGATTCTAGCCAAGGTTGATACGGGCGCTGCTGAACGGGAAGCAAAAAAACTTAGCGAAAAAGCTGTCTTTGATACGTTAGTGATTGGTGGCGGCCCTGCGGGTGCATCAGCAGCGATTTACTCTGCGCGTAAAGGAATAAACACAGGCGTTGCTGCTGAGCGTTTCGGTGGACAGGTTGCAGACACCATGGGTATCGAAAACTTTATCTCAGTTAGCCATACCGAAGGCCCTAAACTGGTTAGCGCTCTAGAAGAGCATGTTAAAGAGTATGATGTTGACATCATGAACCTTCAGCGCGCCACATCGTTTAAAGCAGCTGAAAACGAAGGTGATTTACACGAAATAATCTTCGAGTCTGGCGCTAAGCTAAAGAGCAAAACGCTTGTGCTGGCAACCGGTGCGCGTTGGCGCGAGATGAATGTGCCTGGCGAACAACAGTACCGCAACAAGGGCGTTGCTTACTGCCCCCACTGCGATGGTCCGCTATTTAAAGGCAAGCGCGTAGCAGTCATTGGCGGAGGCAACTCTGGCGTTGAAGCAGCTATCGACTTGGCCGGTATTGTGGGCCACGTCACCTTAGTCGAGTTTATGGGTGAGATGCGTGCAGACGCCGTGCTACAGAAAAAGCTTAAGAGCCTGCCTAACGTGGACATTATTTTAAACGCTGAAACCACGGAAGTGACTGGTGACGGCAGCCGGGTTAACGGCTTAGCCTATAAAGATCGCAATACCAATGAGCTTAAAACCATCGCACTAGAAGGTATCTTTGTTCAAATTGGCTTAGTACCTAATACCGAGTGGCTGAAAGGCTCGCCGATTGAGATGACGCCGCGCGGCGAAATCATTGTTGATGCTCATGGCATGACGTCGGTTCCAGGCGTATTTGCTGCAGGCGACGTTACTACTGTGCCATACAAGCAAATTATTATCGCCATGGGTGAAGGTGCAAAAGCATCACTAGGTGCGTTTGACTATTTGATTCGCCACTAGTCTGATTCGACATTAGCTAGCCTGACGGGCGGGGCCCCTGCCGCCTAGCAGGCTGTTTCCTTTGACGTAAAAACGTGACGTCGCGCCCGCTGCCCTGCGGGCGTTTTTTTGTTCGTATGGTTAATCGGCGCAACCACACACTGTGCAAGCAGGGTCACGAGGCACTTGGAAGTGACGCCACTGGCCGCTCAAGCCCTCAAAGGTGGAAAGTCCTTGATGCGATTTTCCTGCACCGCTCAACAGCTTAAAAGCTTCTATCGCTTGAAAACAGCCAATCAATCCTACCAGTGGCGCCATGACACCGCTTTCTGCACAACTCAAGGCTTCATCTTCACTGTCGCCAGGAGGATAAAGGCACGCATAACAGGGGCATGTTGGATCACGAGGATCAAAAACGGCTAACTGCCCAGAAAAACGAATTGCCGCTCCAGAGACCAGTGGCACACCGGCCTTCTGAGAAGCAGCGTTAATCGCATAGCGGCTTGAAAAACGATCTGTGCAATCCAGCACCACATCTGCCGACGCTACCAGTGCCTCGAGTGCCTGGCCATCAGCGTGTTGCTCCAAGGCGGTAACATGGCACTCAGGGTTAAGTGCCTCCATACTCGCTTTTGCTGAACGTGCCTTGTTGATGCCGATACTCGCCTGCTGGTGAGCAATCTGGCGCTGCAGGTTTGACAACTCTACCGTGTCAGCGTCGGCAATAGTGATGTTGCCCACGCCAGCAGCCGCTAAGTAAAGCGCCACGGGAGACCCAAGCCCACCAGCGCCAACAACCAGAGCATGAGCGTTTCTCAGGAGCTCCTGCCCATGAATATCAACTTCGGGTAGCATAATTTGGCGGCTATAGCGCAGCAGCGCCTGATCATCCATCATCGGATTACTTATCCTCAAATTCCTCGAAATCGGGTATGTGTAAGTTGAAGCTCTCTTTCACTTCTTCCATTACCACATAGCTTTTGGACTCTTTTACCCCAGGCAGCGTCAGTACGACATCGCCTAGCAGCTGTCGGTAAGCTGACATCTCAGGAATTCGGCATTTTAAAATATAATCAAACTGGCCAGACACCAAGTGACACTCTTGGATTTGCGGTAATTTCTCTACCGCCCGACGAAACTCATCGAACACAGCTGGTGACTGTGTCTCCAGGCTAATCTCCACAAAGACCAACAAATTCGCTTTCAGTGCCTGCGGATCAAGAATGGCTTGATAGCCGCGAATGATACCCGCACGCTCAAGGCGCTTAACACGCTCTAAACAAGGGGTTGTGGATAAGCCGACTTCAGCGGCAAGGTCGACATAGGAAATCCGCGCATTTTCCTGCAGACAGCGCAAAATTTTAAGATCGATCCGGTCCAGCGTTCTATTTTTTGGTTTCATGGCAGGATCCAATACTGATGAATCAGGCAGTTATTAAAGGTGACCCAGGGTAACCCGTTCATGACCTCCAACGTCTTGCACACTTTCAACGTTTTGGAAGCCAGCACGCACTAACGCAGTGCGTACGTTGGCCGCTTGCGTATAACCATGCTCTAAGGCAAGCCAGCCTCCATCGGAAAGATAACCACAAGCAGTGCTAATCAAATGCAGCAAATCCGCCATCCCGTCAGCATCGGCCACTAATGCCGATAATGGCTCAAAACGCACATCACCCAGGCGCAAGTGTGGGTCGTCGGCAGCGATATAGGGCGGGTTACTAACAATAATATCGAATGCAACCGCTTGAGGGGACTGAGCGAACGCACTAAACCAATCGCTAATTACGAACTGAGCATTATCGATTTTTAGCGCTTGTGCATTACGCGTTGCAAGCGCCACTGCTTCTGGGCGAATATCCGCCCCTATTACTTGCCAGTGAGGTTTCTCGCTGGCAAACGCAAGTGCAATAGCGCCAGTGCCGGCGCCAAGATCCAGCAATCTCCCCGCCCTCGCTTTGGCACGCATCAGCACAGTCTCAACCAGGGTTTCAGTATCAGGTCGTGGAATCAGCGTTTCTGGCGATGTTGCCAGCCGCAGTCCCCAAAATTCTCGTTCACCAGTCAGATAGGCAATTGGCATTCCCTGAGCACGTGCAGCCACCAACGCATCAAATCGTGCTTGCTCCCAGAGGGGGCACTCACGATCTCCCCAGGTATACAGCCAAGTACGGTCATGCCCCGTTGCGTGACGAAGCAGTACCTCTGCATCAATCCTAGGGGAAGGTGAACCTACCGCTTGCAACCGAGTCGTCGCTCGTCGCAAAAGCGCATCGAAAGTCGGAACATCAAAGCTCATTAAGCGTCCTGAAGGGCTGAAAGCTGCTCTGCTTGATATTCGTGAATAAGCGGTTCGATGACATCATCAAGCTGCTCACCCGTAATGACTTCCGTTAATTTGTAGAGTGTCAGGTTAATACGATGATCGGTAATCCGACCCTGTGGGAAATTGTAAGTACGGATGCGTTCACTGCGATCCCCTGAGCCAACCAATGAGCGGCGAGCGTCTGCTTGCTCTTGGCGCTGCGAGTCAACCGCATTGCGTTTGAGTTTGGCTGCCAGCAACGACATCGCCTTTGCGCGGTTTTTATGCTGACTACGCTCTTCCTGGCACTCCACCACGACGCCTGTAGGCAAGTGAGTAATACGGATAGCAGAATCTGTGGTATTGACGTGCTGACCGCCCGCGCCACTGGAACGATAGGTATCAACGCGCAAATCCGAGGGATTAATATCGATATCGCCCACGTCATCCACCTCAGGCATGACCGCCACCGTGCAGGCAGACGTATGTATCCGGCCTTGCGATTCCGTCGCGGGCACTCGCTGAACGCGGTGCGCGCCAGACTCAAATTTTAAGCGCGCATAGACACCATCGCCTTTCACACGAGAAATAACTTCTTTGTAACCGCCCTGTTCGCCGTGACTTGCACTGACAACTTCAACGCGCCAGCCACGTTTTTCCGCATAACGTGAGTACATGCGAAACAGATCACCCGCAAAAATAGCGGCTTCATCCCCACCCGTACCGGCACGCACTTCCAAGAACACACCGCGACCATCATCGGGGTCTTTAGGCACCAGCAGGCGTTTCAGCTCACTATCCAGGGCTTCGAGTTTCTCACGCCCCTCACTGATTTCCATTTCTGCCAGCTCGCGCATATCGGGATCGCTGTCGCGACTTAACTGCACGGCTTCTTCGATGCTTTTTTCTACCTCGCCGTAGCGCTGCCAGGCGGCGACCAGCTCTTCTAATTCCGCGTACTCACGGGAGTAGTCGCGAAAACGCTGCTGGTTATTAATCACCTCAGGGTCAGACAGCAGCATTGCCAGTTCTTCGAAGCGGTCGGAAAAGCTATCTAGGCGTTGGCGCAAAGTCTCTTTCATGCGGGTGTATCATCCTTCTGGCATTTTACCGCGGCTACTGGTTGCTCAAAGGCAGGCTTAGCAGGCAGTAGTATATTAGGCGCGGCATTCAGCAACTCGTTATTTTCTTGGGATGCAGCGTCGCGCAAGGCAAGCGTGGGCTGGTGCATTAACCGATTCGCCAATTGGTGAGCTAAACGCTCAATCACCTTGGCAGGATCTTCACCCTTTGCTAATCGCTCAAGAGCTTGCTCACGAGAATGGTCTCGAATGGCTTCTCCGTGACGTCGATAGTCGCGAATAATTTCGCCGCCATTACGGATTCGGCGCTCATGCTGCCAACTACCCACCCCGTGCTCGATGAGTGACTCAGCCTGATCAGCGGCAACTTGACGGTGACGGCGATTCTCTTCAATGACCTCTTGCAAATCGTCAACGGTATAAAGGAAGACATCTGCAAGCTCACCCACTTCTGGCTCGATATCACGTGGCACCGCGATATCCACCATAAACACCGGTCGATGGCGGCGCTTTTTCAGCGCACGCTCTACCATGCCCTTCCCTAGGATCGGCAGCGGAGAAGCCGTGGAGGATATGACGATATCAGCCTGCTCCAACGCCTCCGGTATTTCTGGCAGTGTAATAGCAGATCCCCCCAGGGGGGCAGACACTTGCTCAGCGCGTTCCCGGGTACGATTGGCTACCGTAAGATGCCGCACACCGGCTTCATGAAGATGGCGCGCTACCAGTTCAATGGTTTCTCCCGCCCCGATCAAAAGCGCTCTGGCACGGCTAAAATCATCAAAAATACGGCTAGCCATACTGACAGCAGCATACGCCACCGACACTGGATTTTTGCCAATGCCCGTTTCCGTGCGCACTTGTTTGGCTACCGCGAAGGTGTGTTGGAATAACCGCTCCAATTCACCCCCCAACCCATTGGCTTGGCGGGCCTGCTGATAAGCATCTTTTAACTGACCGAGTATTTGTGGTTCGCCCAGCACCATAGAGTCCAGGCCAACGGCGACACGCATCAGATGACGCGCAGCATCGTTGTCAAGATAATGATAAGCACAGCGGGAAAGATCTTCGACGCGCAAATTATGAAAGCGCCCAAGCCAATCCAGCACGGCATGCTCACCGGCGGCATCCGTCACGCAATAAAGCTCGGTACGGTTACACGTCGAAAGCACAGCCGCTTCGCTGATTTGTGGCAGGTTACGCAGTTCCGTCAACGCGCTTTCCAGCTGCGTTGGCGTAAATGCAACCTGCTCACGTACGGCCACGCTGGCGGTACGATGATTTATTCCCAGGGCAAGAAGCGTCATGCGTTATGCGTCTTCGCTAGTGGATCGGTCGTCACGTCACTTGTCGATCTGAATGTCTGGAGCTTGCTATAGCAAGTCTAAAGAGTGGGTAGATACGATGAACTATGAGTAGATACTATGAACTATAAGTAGATACTATGAGTAGATACCATGGATTGCACCACCCCACCCTATTTTCAAGGTGTAATATTCTATCACAGCACAGCATGTTCTGGCGCACACCACTTTGCCGCAGGCAACCAAGCCGCTATGCTGAGCACTCGGCCACCTGATCGAGAGACGCATGCCCCTTCGAGCGACACTACTGGGTCACCCCCTATCGTTACCGGGTTTCCCCCTACTGCCCTTGGCCGCAACGCTACTACTGGGCGGCTGCCAACTTTCTCCTTTTGCCTTTGAGAGCGGGGTTCAAAATGATGCTTACGATCCCATGCAGTCAGCACCGCCGATTACGCGCGGACTGGACGCAGAGGGACTTCGCTCGCTGCTGTCAGCAGAACTTGCTGGCCAACGGGGCGATTATCGCTACGCCAGCCAAGGCTATCTGGAAGCATCACAGCGCTACAGCAACCCCGCGCTAGCCGAGCGCGCAACCTTTGCAGCACGCTTTGGAAATGACGTCGCATTAATGGAGGCCTCCGCGATACGTTGGCGTGAATTAGCCCCTCAAGCGGAGCTGCCGAACAGATTGCTGGCTACACTCTCATTACAGCGGGGGGACTGGCTGGACAGCTTAGAGCAACGCCTAGCGATCACTGAGGCAGGGGGCAATGGTGAAATAGCCGCTTTTTCTGAAGCAGCTGTGGCCGAAGAGGCACCACTGAATCTATTAATCCAGCCATTGCGCGACTATCTTGCCCAACCTGACGCCCAGCAAAATGAATTCCACAGCGATGTTTTACTTGGCGCCGCACTGATCGAGTCAGCACTAGGGCAAACACGTCAAGCGCAACAGCATCTGGATCAAGTGACGCAGCTGTCGCCTGAATCTGCCGCTTTGTGGCTTGCTAAGGCACGCCTGGCATTAGAGACAGGAGATCATCGTGGCGCTCAGAATGCCGCTCAAAGGGGGCTAGATTTAGCGCCAGATGATGTCCGCTTTATTTTAATGCTGGCTCAAGCTGAAATTCGCTTGAACAACATTACCGCAGCGGAAGCACACACCAACACTCTGCTAGAAACGCATGGTGGTAACGAAGAATTACGTATTGCTCTCGCCCAACTCTACTTGGAAGAAGGCCATGGCGAGCCAGCGTATCGATTACTGCAACCCCTTATTGGTCAGGAGCGCGTACCTAACACTGCCTACTTCTTATTGGGAGCCATTGCTCAATCCCAAGAAGAAGTCGACAACGCGCTGCTTTATTATCGGCAAGTACAAGATGGCAACGAGTTTCTTCCAGCCCGAGCTGCCGCTGCACGCATGCTGATTGAAAATGATCGCCTGCTAGATGCTCGCGCTATGCTGCGTGTTGAGCGAATGCGCCATGACGCCTACTTCGGCGAGCTTGTAATGCTAGAAATACAGCTATTGGATGAATTCAATCTGCAAGAAGATGCCATGGCACTTCTTAATAGAGAGCTTACTCGTACGCCAGATGACACCAGCCTGCTTTATTTAAGGGCAATGCGCGCCTGGGAAATGGGCGATATTGAAGCGATGGAACGAGACCTGCGCCAAATACTGCATACTGAACCTGATAATGCAGATGCCTTAAACGCATTAGGCTACACGCTTGCCGACCTGAATCTACAGGGTCGCCTTGAAGAAGCACGTGATCTAATTGAGCGTGCCTATGAAGCAGACCCAAGCAACCCTGCAATACTCGACAGTATGGGCTGGGTCTATTTTCGGCTTGGCCAGCCTGACAATGCCCTTGCGTGGTTAGAGAGTGCCTACGCACAACTACCGGATCAAGAAGTTGCCGCTCATTTAGCCGAAGTTCTTCATGCCCTAGGGCGCAGTGAAGAAGCACGCCAACTTATTGCGCGCATTCTCCAACGGGCAAGCTATCACCCGCAAATTGATGATTTACTTGAGCGCCATCCTGAACTAACACCGTCAAGCGCGCCCTAATACGGCATGCCCTTATAAAAGCATGCCTTTATAAAAGACAGTTTACGCAACACTGACATGGAGCCAGTTTATGTTAACCAATTCCCTGCCCGCGAGCCGCTTATCACTATGTAGCCGCTCAACTCGCTTGCTAATGGCCGGTATTGCCCTGTTAACACTGGCAGGGTGCGCCACTCAAGCGCCTGTAGACGATGGCGGACGCCAAGCTGGACAATGGGAACGCCAGCAAGCAGACGTTGAAGCCTTCGATACCTGGACACTCGTGGGCAAAGCAGGACTTCGCACCCCCCAGGAAAATACCAGCGCTAACCTAGACTGGAACCAACATCCTCACTATTTCCGCATGCTAATCAGTGGCCCCTTTGGCGGCGGACGCAGTGTGCTAGAAGGACGCGAAGGGCGCTTTTCGCTAACCACCAGCGATGGTCGATTTGAAGCAGAAACGCCAGAAGCATTAATGGAAGAACAACTTGGCTGGTCATTGCCGGTTCGCGCCATGCCTGACTGGGTACGAGGCCTGCCGGGCGAGCACGCCAGTTACCAGCTGGAAACAGACGAACTCGGCTTCCCTAACCATTTACAGCAAGATGGTTGGGAGATCGACTACCGTGACTGGGAGCAAGTAGAAGGCATGTGGCTACCCCGTCGACTAGTGATGAACTACGGCGACCTGCGCATCACCCTCGTGGTTAATCAGTGGCAATCCACTAACTCGGACTCCTAGATCAGTAGAGAGATCACATGCCTGCAACACCCCCGGCGTTGACACTGCCTGCTCCCGCTAAACTAAATCGCATGTTGCATATCGTAGGCCGTCGTCAAGACGGCTATCACGAGCTACAAACGCTTTTTCAGTTTATCGACTTGTGCGATTACCTTACCTTCACGCCACGCACTGACAGCGCCATCACTCTTTCCAACACCCTTTCCACCCCCCTTTCCAACGCTCTTAGTGGCGTTGCCCACGACGATAATTTAATTGTACGTGCAGCACGCTTGCTGCAACAGGCAAGCGGTACTCAGCAAGGAGTCTCGGTCGCCATCGAAAAGAACCTGCCGATGGGAGGCGGTCTTGGTGGTGGAAGCTCCAATGCAGCTACCACTCTGGTCGGGTTAAATCATCTGTGGCAACTAGGACTAAGCCATGAAGCGCTTTCCAAACTGGGGTTGACGCTAGGTGCCGATGTCCCAGTGTTTGTCCACGGCCACAGCGCTTGGGCGGAAGGCGTTGGCGAAAAGCTTACTCCTGTCACGCTAGATACGCCCTGGTTCGTGGTAATTCACCCAGGTGTTAGCGTCTCAACACCTGCAATCTTCCAAGACCCAGAATTGACACGCGACAGCCTCCCCATTACTATGGCGCGCGCACTGCAGGGGGGAGCGCCGGAGTGGCGTAACGACTGCGAAGCTATCGCCAAAAAACGCTATTCGCCAATTGCGGAAGCATTGGACTGGCTCACGCAGCATGCACCTAGTCGGTTGACCGGTACCGGCGCCTGTTTGTTTGCGGCTTTCGATTCACAACAAGCCGCGCAAACCGTCGCACATATGGCAAGTCAACATTGGCATTCATGGGTAGCGCGCGGACTCAACACCTCTCCCCTACAAGATGCTCTGGGCCGCTGAAAGCGCCCGGTCATCGCATTAGGCTATTGCTGGGGTATCGCCAAGTGGTAAGGCACCGGTTTTTGGTATCGGCATTCCCAGGTTCGAATCCTGGTACCCCAGCCAACCTAATTATGATCTGCGTTTTCTCCCCTGATCCCCAACACTGCAAAGGTGGCTGCGCGTGTCAAAATTGATGGTTTTCACCGGGAATGCCAATCCCGAACTCGCTCAAAAGATTGCCGAGAGCTTAGACAGCCGTATGGGTAATGCTACGGTCGGTCAATTTAGCGACGGCGAAATCGCGGTCGAGATCAATGAGAACGTGCGTGGTAAGGATGTGTTCATCCTGCAATCCACCTGTGCCCCCACGAACGATAACCTGATGGAACTGATTCTGATGGTGGACGCCCTGCGTCGCGCCTCAGCTGCCCGTATCACGGCAGTCGTTCCCTATTTTGGCTATGCACGCCAGGATCGTCGCGTCCGCTCTGCTCGCGTTCCCATCTCAGCGAAAGTTGTTGCTGACATGATGGTAAAAGCTGGCGTTGATCGCGTCATGACGATGGACCTGCACGCTGACCAAATCCAAGGTTTCTTCGACGTACCGGTTGATAACGTTTATGGCTCGCCCATTCTGCTGGACGACATCGAGCGCCAGAACTATGACGACCTCGTTGTGGTCTCTCCTGACGTAGGCGGCGTTGTACGCGCTCGCGCTATTGCCAAACAACTCAACGCTGATCTTGCCATTATTGATAAGCGTCGCCCCCAGGCCAATCAGGCCCAGGTGATGCATATCATCGGTGAAATCGAAGGCCGCACCTGTGTGGTTGTTGATGACATGATTGATACCGCTGGCACGCTCTGCAAAGCTGGCGAAGCGCTGAAAGATCACGGCGCAGCACGCGTTGTCGCTTATGCAACACACCCGATATTGTCTGGCCCTGCCGTCGACAATATTACCAACTCGGTGCTGGACGAGGTTGTCGTGACCGACACCATTCCGCTTTCCGACACTGCCCGTCGTAGCGGAAAAATTCGCCAGCTGAGCGTTGCTGGACTCATCGCGGAAGCTATTCGCAGGGTCAGCAACGAAGAATCCGTTAGCGCGATGTTCCATTAATCGTCTAACGTCATAGCCCCCTACTGGGGCCCTGGAAGCGTCGTCGTCTGGTCGCGGACGGCGGCGTTTCCTTACTTAAACTAAGAGGCAAATTAAATGTCTGATTTTATCCTGAAAGCCAGCGTTCGTAACGACCTGGGGAAAGGTGCGAGCCGCCGCCTGCGTCGTGCGAACCAACAAGTACCGGCCGTTGTTTATGGCGGTGAAAAAGGCGCTCAGTCTATCTCTGTAGAAAAAACTGCTTTCTACAAAGCAATTGAAGACGAGTCCTTCTTCTCTTCGGTTATCAAACTGGTCATCGACGGTACGGAAGAGCAAGTGGTTGTTCGTGACCTACAGCGTCACCCCTTCAAGCCACTGTTAACCCACGCTGACTTCCTGCGTGTTGACGCTACTCACGAAATCACCATTAACGTGCCGCTGCACGTCGTTGGCGAAGAGAAATGTGTCGGCATTAAAGATCAGGGTGGCGAACTACACACCTTGGCCAACGAAGTCGCGATCAGCTGCTTGCCGAAAGATCTTCCGGACTTCCTGGAAGTTGACATCAGCAACGTCGAACTGGGCACCACCCTTCACCTGTCTGACCTGACCTTGCCTGCAGGCGTTACGTCTGTTGACCTGTCTCACGGTGAAGAGCATGACAACGCCGTTCTAAGCATCACCAAAGTAAAAGTACGTGGCGGTGATGACGAAGAGAGCGAAGGTGAAGGCGAAGAAGAGCCCAGCGCCGAGTAAGCGCCAGCTCTCGGCGCTGCTAGCTGATGCTTTTCAGCGCCGCCTGGGTCATGCCTGCATGGCTCAGGAATGATAAAATCAAGCGCTTCGGCGCTTGATTTTTTTTTGCGGCCTGACATGACGTCGAAAATTTCGTCTAGAAATTTTTTATGAGGTGGGACAATGAGCCAGGTAACGGCCATTATTGGCCTGGGCAACCCCGGTGCAGAATACGATGCAACTCGACATAACGCGGGCTTTTGGCTAGTAGACGCCATTGCACGCAGCGCGCATACAGAGCTTCGCCCGGAAAAGAAATTTTTGGGCCTGTACGCCAAAGCACGTGTTGGCGACCATGAACTGCACCTTCTCAACCCCACTACTTTTATGAATCGTAGCGGCGCTGCCGTCGCGGCGCTTGCACAGTTTTTCAAGCTAGCGCCTGACAATTTACTGGTCGCTCATGATGAGCTAGACCTTCCGCCAGGACAGGCACGCTACAAGACCGGCGGTGGCCATGGCGGTCATAACGGCCTGCGAGACATTATTAGCGCTTTAGGCAACCAGAAACAGTTTCATCGGGTAAGGATTGGCATTGGCCATCCCGGAGACGCACGCCAAGTCGTTAACTATGTGTTAGGTCGACCCGGCAAAGCCGAACGGGAAGCCATCGAAAACGCTTTGGATGAGTGCCTGGCTACATTGCCGCTTGCACTCTCTGGCGACTGGGCTAAAGCCATGAACCGCCTTCATAGCGTAAAATAGCAGCACACTTTATAAGTACCCTTAAAATCAGGCGTTCTAGCACGCCCTTTTTTCAATATTGGCAGGCGCTTCCCTTGTTGCGCTGCCCTAGCGGCCAGGAAGTAATTTATGGGCTTTAACTGCGGTATCGTCGGCCTACCTAATGTAGGCAAATCCACGCTTTTTAATGCGCTGACCAAATCTGGTATTGATGCAGAAAACTTCCCATTCTGCACCATTGAGCCGAACGTAGGCATCGTACCGATGCCTGACCCGCGACTTGATAAGCTTGCGGAGATCGTCAAGCCACAAAAAGTGCTGCCGACAACAATGGAATTTGTCGATATCGCAGGCTTAGTCGCCGGGGCATCCAAAGGCGAAGGCTTGGGCAACAAGTTTTTGGCCAATATTCGCGAAACCCAGGCGATCGCCCATGTTGTACGCTGCTTTGATAACGACAACGTAATCCATGTTGCTAACCAAGTGGACCCGCGCGCGGATATTGAAACCATCAACCTGGAATTGGCGCTTGCCGACCTGGACACCGTCGAAAAAGCTAGCCAACGCCTCGTTCGTGCAGTGAAAGGTGGCGATAAAGATGCCACTGCCACCAAGGCCATTCTTGACCGAATCCAGCCACACCTCGCTGAAGGTATGCCGCTGCGTAGTTTTGGTCTTGATGAAGACGAGAAGCGCCAGATTAAGAGTTTCGGCTTCTTAACGCTCAAGCCCACCATGTACATTGCCAACGTTAATGAAGACGGCTTCGAGAATAATCCTTACCTGGACATCGTTAACGAGATTGCGGCGGAAGAAGGCGCAGCAGTGGTGCCGGTATGCAACCAGCTAGAAGCTGAGATTGCCGAGCTGGATGACGAAGAACGCAGCATGTTCCTAGCCGAAATGGGCATGGAAGAGCCCGGACTTGATCGCGTTATTCGCGCAGGCTACGCCCTGCTTGGCCTACAAACGTATTTCACCGCTGGCGTTAAAGAAGTGCGCGCTTGGACAGTGAAAGAAGGTGCCAGCGCTCCGGAAGCTGCGGGCGTGATTCACACCGATTTCCAAAAAGGTTTTATCCGCGCCGAAGTGGTTGCTTACGAAGACTTTGTCTCACTCAATGGCGAGCAAGGGGCTAAAGACGCTGGCAAATGGCGCCTAGAAGGCAAGGATTACATCGTTAAAGATGGCGATGTAATCCATTTCCGTTTTAACGTCTGACAGGCAACCGTCTGACAATAAAAAGAAACGCTTGACGAACGGCGAACTACTGAGTAATATTCGCCCCCGTTGAATGGCTACGTAGCTCAGCTGGTTAGAGCACATCACTCATAATGATGGGGTCCCCTGTTCAAATCAGGGCGTAGCCACCACACGAATAGTAAAAGCCCGCTGACTGTGTCAGCGGGCTTTTTTCGTTATCAAACCACAACAAAACTCAGCGCAATTCAGACCGGTTCAAAAACACCGTCAACGCCTGGGTCAAATAATCAACATCGCGCGTACCCGCGGTTTCACGTACAGAATGCATTGCCCACTGAGGAAGCCCTACATCAATCGTCGGCACGCCCACCTCAGTAGCAGTAATCGGCCCAATAGTGCTACCACAACCCATATCTGAACGCGTAACAAACGACTGCACGGGCACATCTGCCTCACGACACACATCCCGAAACAGCGCCCCCGTTACACTGTTAGTGGCGTAGCGCTGATTGGCATTTACCTTAATAACTGGGCCACCATTAATCGCAGGGCCATGACGTTCATCGTGTTTGTCCTGGAAATTAGGGTGTAAAGCATGAGCGTTATCGCACGAAATCATAAGCGATGACTGAATCAGCTGAATCAGCGACTCTTCAGTAGCACCACCCACTTGGGCATTTAAACGCTTTAGCACATCACCCAAGAAAGGCCCCTGAGCACCGCAGGCACTGGCACTACCCACCTCTTCATGGTCATTAGCCACCAATAAGGCCCCCTGACTAGCATCACACGCTAGCATCGCCTCCAGCCCCACAAAACACGACAATAAGTTATCTAACCGCGCACTGGCGACCAACTCCTGACGCAGCCCTACCAACGATGGCGGTTGTACGTCATAAAACCCTAACTCAAAGTCGACGACTTCCACAGCGCGCAGACCATGCTGCTCTTCCAACCAATCAGCCAATAAGTCGCTAAGCTGCGCGCTATCACTCTGCATGACAACAGGCGACATTTGCGTTTGTGGGTTAATAACACGCCCAGCGTTAACATCGCGGTCTAAATGAATCGCCAAACTAGGCACCATGGCGATTGGTCGGTCTATATTTAACAGCACACTTTCTAAATGACCATCGGCGTGACGTACATGCACACGCCCTGCCAACCCCAAGTCGCGATCAAACCAAGGGGCCAACAACACACCACCATATACCTGCACACCTAACTGCAACCATCCCGCGGCATACTGGGTAGCATTGGGCTTCAAACGTAGCCCCGGACTATCCGTGTGCGCACCTAACATACGCAGACTGGTTAATTTCTCTGCAGGCAGCTGAAATGCGATCACTGACGAATCATTGCGCGTCACGTAATAGCGCTTACCCGGCTTAAGCTGCCAGCTAGCCGTCTCTTCAAGACGCACAAAGCCCGCCTGCTCCAAACGCTCCGCCATGCAGCGAGTCGCATGCCATGGCGTGGGCGACTGGTGCAGAAAATCACATAGTCGCGTTACACGATCCGCGTTGAAAGCTTCGGACATAGAAATCCTCATAACAGTAATGATTGAGTATCACAGGGTAAATGACCTGCTACAATGCTCCCTCGGCCTACGCAACTCATAGGCTATCTGCGGGTCTAGGGAAGAATGAGTGTACACAAATCCGGGAGAGCTTGACTGATGAGCTTGTTTGCAACGTTTTCGCGCTCGGTCGCCCTTGCCATGATGCTGGTTATTACCAGCCCGGCTGCGCTGGCGCAACTTGAGCCGACCGACGAACAACGCCAAGCGGCAGTGGAAATAGCGGATTCACTTCGCTATGGGCATTATGCTGATATTAACTTCGATGAGCAGTGGTCAGCGGAAGCTTTCCAACGCTATCTAGACATTCTGGATGGCCAGCGCTCCTATCTGTTGAACCGCGACATAGAGCCTTATCGCCATTTAGAGAGCGACATGGCAGAAGCGCTTTTCGATGGCGATCTTGACGATGCGTTTGCACTTTATAATCGCCTTAGCGAGCGTCACACCGCACGCCTTGAGTGGTTACTATCACGTCTTGATGAAGGGCTTTCATTCGAATTCGATAGCGACGAACGCTTAGAAGTCGATCGCGAAGACGCCCCATGGGCAACCCGTGAAAATGAATTAGATGAACTGTGGCGCAAACGGCTCAAAAACGATGCGCTGACGCTCGCTCTAACCGACCAAGATGACGAGCAGATAGAGAATAATCTGCGCCAACGCTATGAAGGACAACTCTCCCGCTTGCGCCAATCGGAGCCTGAAGACGTCTTTGGGTTAATTATGGCGGCAGTCTCCAGCACAATCGACCCCCACACTGGCTACCTCTCCCCTCGCCAAAGTGAATCATTTGATATTCAAATGAGCCTTTCGCTTGAGGGTATCGGCGCACTACTTCAAGCCGATGGTGAATACGTCAAAGTTTCCAGCCTAGTCCCCGGCGGCCCTGCCGATCAAGCGGGCGTGCTTGAACCCGCTGACCGAATCATCGCCGTAGGCCAAGAAGAAGGCGACATGGTCAATGTGGTAGGCATGCGCCTAGACAACGTTGTCGACCTTATTCGCGGCCCTAAAGGCTCCGTCGTACGCTTGGACGTAGTGCCTGCTCAAGCAGTAGACATGACCCGCTCACAAATTGTAGAAATTACCCGCGACACCGTCAGCCTGGAAGATCAGGCAGCGCATAGCGAAGTGATTGACATTGAGCGAGACGGCAGCCCTCATCGTATTGGCGTGATTGATATTCCCACGTTCTACGTTGACTTCGATGCCTGGCAAGCCGGCGAGGATGAGTACCGCAGCACTACGCGTGACGTTGCCCGAGAAATTGAAAATCTCAAACAAGAAGGTGTTGAAGGTATTGTTCTAGATCTTCGCAATAATGGGGGCGGTGCACTTCAAGAAGCCAACTCCTTGATAGGCTTGTTTATTGATCGAGGCCCTACCGTACAGGTTCGCGATGCTCAAGGGCGCATTCAGCTCTATGGCGACACCGAAGCGGGTACGGTTTACGATGGACCACTGACCGTTCTGGTTAACCGACTGTCGGCATCAGCATCAGAGATTTTTGCCGGCGCTATTCAAGATTATGGTCGCGGCATCGTGGTAGGCACCCCCACCTTTGGCAAAGGCACTGTACAGACACTGAATGATCTCAGCCATGGTCAAATTAAGCTTACCCGTGCCAAGTTCTACCGCATTTCAGGTGATAGCACCCAAAACCGCGGTGTTGAACCCGATATTATTTTTCCCAGCCTAATTGACCCAGAGCGCATTGGTGAAAGCAGTCTTGATAACGCACTTGCCTGGGATACCGTGCAAAACGTTCAATACCGTCGCTATGGCTCCCCCGAGAATGCGCTCGCTGCACTGACCTCCCAGCACCAAGAGCGCGCCAAGGAGAATCCTAACTTCCGCTATCTAGAACGCCAGTCCACCCTGGCCCGTCAACTGCGCGAACAGCATACTAGCGTTAGCCTAAATCGCGAGCAGCGTCAGCGGGAGCTTGAAGCCCAAGAAGCTGAACAGCTTTCTCTTGAAAACCAACGCCGTCGCGCTTTAAACCTACCTGAGCTGGAAGAGTGGATGGATGCACGCAGCGATAACTCGCAGCCTGAAGGCAGTGAAGCGGACGATGCCAGTGAGGATGAGAAAGATGAAGACATGCCCGCTGATCGCGCCCATGTACTAGAAGCCGCCGAAATCTTGCTCGATTATGCCCATCTTCAGGGCTCACAGCGGATGGCTAAGCGTTAAGCGAATAACTAAGCACTAACCAACGAACGCCGACCTAAAGCAAAGGTCGGCGTTTTTTTAATGGCTAGTTATTAGCATAGTGCGGCTCGCCGTGCCGGTCGGTCGCCCATTTTCGCTAGCCGCAGGACTAGCGCTTGAAGACGTACTGCACTACCTTCGGCGCCAGCGTCAATAATAGCCTGCACCCAGCCTGGCAGATCAGGCGACAAACGATAGTAAACCCACTGCCCTTCGCGCTGATCGATCAGCAACCCACACTGGCGTAACTGAGCCAAATGACGCGACACCTTGGGCTGCGACTCTTCTAGCGCATAGGTCATTTCGCACACACACAACGATTGCTCTTTCGCGATCAAGAGCACCAGCATTAATCGCGTTTCGTCACTTAGACACTTAAATACCTGTAGCGCATGCAAACCGGTAGCTTTTCCCACGAGCACCTTCCCAAACAATGAGTATCCAAAACAGTCTATACGTCCGCCAACCGAGAGGCACAAAAAATCACCCAAATGCCAGAGGGCACTGAGTGTTATCATAAATAAAGCGCTGAGATGTCAATCGCTCGATATAAGCTGACGGCAACGTAGATAATGCTTACGAGAAAAGTAAAGCCGGAAGATAAAAAACCGAATGGCTCCCCGAGCAGGACTCGAACCTGCGACCCAATGATTAACAGTCATTTGCTCTACCAACTGAGCTATCGGGGAACATCTACCTTAGGCGGTAATAACAGAAGAACAGCAGTTTGGCTCCTCGAGCAGGACTCGAACCTGCGACCCAATGATTAACAGTCATTTGCTCTACCAACTGAGCTATCGAGGAACATTACATTTTGCTGCTGTGTTTAGAGCGAAGCCACTGAAATCAGCACAAAGTCTGCTTCAGTTTATTGGCTCCTCGAGCAGGACTCGAACCTGCGACCCAATGATTAACAGTCATTTGCTCTACCAACTGAGCTATCGAGGAACTGCTCAAACACGGTGCGTAGTATACTGATAGAAATGCTCGGGTCAAGTATCGATTATAGGTGAACGCTAGCCCCAGGTTTCTTGTGTCCGTATAATACCGCCATTCAATGGCAGCACGTTACACTGCCCATTACGATTGCAATCATGTTTTCATTCATCCCTCGTCCCCCGACGACTCATAGATGACAGGTACCGATGGCGAAGAAGCTCTTTATCAAAACGCACGGCTGCCAAATGAACGAGTACGACTCCTCGCGTATGGCAGATCTGCTCGGCGAATCTCACCAGCTGGAATTGACCGATAACGAAAAAGAAGCTGACGTTATCTTGTTGAACACCTGCTCTATTCGCGAAAAAGCGCAGGACAAGGTGTTTCATCAATTGGGTCGCTGGAAAAAGCTAAAAGACGCCAATCCAGACCTCGTGATTGGTGTTGGCGGCTGCGTGGCAAGCCAAGAAGGTGAAGCGCTGCGCAAGCGCGCACCTTTTGTCGATATGATTTTTGGCCCACAAACGCTTCATCGCGTGCCAAAAATGTTGGACGCGCGTAATAACAATCAGATTGCCGCGGTCGATGTCACTTTTCCAGAAATCGAAAAGTTCGACCACCTGCCGCAGCCAAAATCTGATGGCGCAACCGCCTTTGTTTCTGTCATGGAAGGCTGCTCGAAATACTGCACGTTCTGTGTCGTGCCTTACACCCGCGGTGAAGAAGTCTCCCGCCCCTTTGAATCAGTTATTGATGAAGTTATTCACTTAGCCGATCAAGGGGTACGAGAAATTAACCTGCTTGGCCAAAACGTGAACGCCTATCGCGGTGAAAATGACGAGGGCGATGAGATTGACCTTGCCGAGTTAATCGCCTGCGTCGCTGCAGTCGATGGCATTGACCGCGTACGCTTTACGACCTCTCACCCGGTGGAGTTTACTGATAGCTTGGTAGATGCATTTGCTGATATCCCTGAACTGGTAAGCCATCTACATCTACCCGTACAGTCAGGCTCTGACCGTATTTTAAGTGCGATGAAGCGCGGCCATACCGCAGAAGAGTATATCGAGAAGATGGAGCGTATTCGTGCCAATCGCCCGGACATTAGCTTCTCGTCTGACTTTATCATCGGCTTCCCTGGCGAAACCGAAGAAGATTTCGAAGCAACGATGGATCTGATTCATCGCATCGGCTTTGATCACTCGTTTAGCTTTGTTTACTCGGCACGCCCGGGTACACCAGCCTCCGGCCTGCCAGACGAAACGCCGGAAAGTGTCAAGAAACAGCGTCTCGCCATTTTGCAGGAGCGAATTCTCCAGCAGGCGGCGCAGATCAGCCGACGCATGGTCGGCACTACCCAGCGAGTTCTGGTATCCGGTTTCTCACCGCGAGACCCGGGCCAACTCTCAGGGCGCACCGAAAATAACCGCGTGGTTAATTTCCGTGCGGCCAACCCAACAGAACTGATCGGCTACTTTGTAGACGTGGAGATTACCGAAGCGCTGCCCAACTCGTTGCGTGGCGATCTCGCTTCTCCAGAGCGTTATTAACTGCTCACTTATCCTAGGTAATTGCCCCGGCATCGCCGGGGCAGTAAGCTGAGTCTCACATACATCAACTAATGGGTTTCTTACTCTTGAGCCAGCCATCACCTCAGGCCAATCGCATTATCACCCTAAGCCTTGAACCCAATGACCCGCAGCGGCTAGCTAGCCTTTGCGGCCAACAGGACGAGCACCTAAAGCTGATTGAAAGTCGCCTGGACGTGACCTTGCGCAACCGCGGCAATGTGTTTCAGCTGGCCGGTGCCGCTAACCGGATCAAAGCCGCTGCTAACGTGCTTGAGCACCTTTACCGTGAAACTGCGGCAGAAGAGCTTGAAGCAGACACGGTTCACTTATTCCTTCAGGAATCTGGCTTAGAAGCGCTAGAAGAAGAGGATGATAGCGACATCAGCAGCGATGACGTGATTATGCGCACACCGCGCACCATGATTAAGCCTCGCGGCCTTAATCAGCAGCGCTACGTACAAAGCATTCGCGAGCACGATATCAATTTCGGCATTGGGCCTGCCGGTACGGGAAAAACGTACTTGGCGGTTGCCGCAGCGGTAGAGGCGCTAAATCAACAGGAAGTGCGGCGCATTCTGTTAGTTCGCCCAGCGGTAGAAGCAGGCGAAAAGCTCGGCTTCCTACCTGGTGATCTTGCCCAGAAAATCGATCCTTACCTGCGCCCACTCTACGACGCACTATACGAGATGATCGGCTTTGAGCAGGTCGCCAAACTTATTGAACGCCAGGTGATCGAGATTGCCCCGCTCGCCTATATGCGTGGGCGTACGCTGAATAACTCTTACATCATTCTGGACGAAAGCCAAAACACCACGCCGGAACAGATGAAAATGTTCCTGACGCGGATTGGCTTTGGCTCAACGGCAGTGATTACCGGTGATATTACCCAGGTAGACCTTCCACGCGGACAGCGCTCTGGACTTTCACAAGTGCTGGATGTTCTTAAAGAAACCCCGGGCATCGGCGTGACTCACTTTGCTGCGAAAGATGTTGTGCGCCACCCGCTGGTTCAACGGATCATCGAAGCCTATGACGAGTTTGAGTCGCAGCAGGAAGTACAAGAGCGCGCTCGCCGTGAAGCTCGTCAGCAAGAGCGTGAAGCCCGCATGCAAGCGCTTGAACGCGCAGGAGAGGCACCACGATGAATGACATCGTGATTGACCGTCAGGCAGCCATCAATGAGCCGCTGCTTCCTACCCTCGAACAGCTCACCCATTGGGTGGGCTGTGTCTTTTCACGACATCCTGATGATGAGCGCTTGGAGCTGACGATTCGCTTTGTGGATGAAGCGGAAAGCCAAGCGCTCAATCGAGATTATCGGGGTAAAGATAAACCCACTAACGTGCTCTCGTTCCCTTTTGAGAACCCTCCCGGCGTCTCTTTACCATTACTTGGCGACCTGATTATTTGCCATGCCGTCGTTGCTCATGAGGCCAGTGAACAGCAGAAGTCTCTTGAGCATCATTACGCGCACATGGTGGTGCATGGCACGCTGCACCTAATGGGCTATGACCATATTGAAGAACAGGAAGCGGAAGATATGGAGCAGCTAGAACGCGAGCTTCTTGCCATTCTTGATATTACTGATCCTTATCATGAGTAAGCTGTTACCCTGACCGATAATTGCTTTTAAGGTGGTGTATCCATCAACTCAGTGATAAAACGACAGACTGGTTATCCATCGCCATTTTCACATAGCTGTTTTTAAGTACTGCTTTGACGTACTGTTTGCACACAACTATTTGCAAGTAACTATTTGCACGTAATAGAGAGATTAGACGCAATGAGCGAAGACCGATCGAGCAACTCAAATCAAAAATCCTGGCTCGAGAAACTCTTTGGCGCCCTTTCCGGAGACAATGACGAACCTAGCTCACGCGATGAGCTAATGACGTTTTTACGCCACACCGCAGGGAAACTAAAACTTGATCAAGACGCCATTATGATTATTGAAGGCGCTCTTGAAATCAGCGATCAGCAAGTGCGTGAAATATTGATTCCACGCTCGCAAGTGTCGGCTATCACCCTTGATCAAACCAGCGATGGCTACTTACCATTGATTCAGGAAACAGGGCACTCCCGCTATCCGGTGATTGGCGAGAATCTTGACGATGTAAAAGGCATTTTACTGGTTAAAGATCTGCTCCCCCTGCTCTCTCAAACGCAAGAAAGCCGTGATGCCTTTAAGCTGGAAGACGTTCTGCGCCCAGCAATGTTTATTCCCGAGTCCAAACGCTTAAACAGTTTGCTAAAGGAATTCCGTGATACCCATAACCATATGGCAATTGTGGTGGATGAGTACGGCGGCACGGCTGGTATTATTACTATCGAAGATATTCTGGAGCAGATCGTCGGGGATATCGAGGATGAGCATGATACCGATGAAGAGGACGATATCCGCACGCTGGACAATGGCCACTTCGCCATTCGTGCTCTCACACCGATTGAAGACTTCAACGAACGCTTTGGCACCGAATTTTCTGATGATGAATTCGATACCGTCGGTGGCCTTGTGATGCAACAGTTTGGCCACTTACCAGGCCGTGGCGAACATACTAGCCTGGGCGGCTGGCGGTTTGTCATTCTTAATGCCGATAATCGGCGCATTCGGTTGCTGGAAGCTTATCGCGATGACGCCAGTGAAAATAATGCTACCGATGGCGACGACAGCGACGGTTAGCCAACCGCCCACCTCAACCTGCCGATAGGATATCACCATGGGGTTGACGCCCACCTTTGCACTTCAACTGCTGGCTGCCCTTGTAGCCGGTGGTTTCACGACGCTTACCGCTTCACCATTTGAACTATGGTGGTTAGGGCCCATCGCTATCGGCCTTCTTTATGTTGGCCTGCATACATTAAGTCCTGCTCAAGCAGCACTAAAAGGCTGGCTATACGGCGTAGCGCTCTTCGCCAGCGGCACATCTTGGGTATATGTATCCATTCACGATTACGGTTATACCGGCGTTCCCCTGGCAGTATTTCTGACAGCTCTTTTTGTGTCCGTATTAGCACTCTTTTTTGCAGGCACGTTTTGGCTTTATCGACGTTTTTGTAGTCCGCGCTGGGCACTGGCTAGTTTTGCAGGGGCCTGGGTACTGGGGGAAGTGCTTCGCACCTATCTGTTTACCGGCTTTCCGTGGCTGCTGGTTGGCTCCAGCTATGTGGATTCACCGCTGGCCAACTGGGCACCAGTAGGCGGCGTTTACTTGCTCTCCCTGCTGGTAGTGCTCACGGGGACCTTAGGCGCTGAACTGCTGCGGCGCCAATGGTGGGCAGCGCTGCCGTTAGCCGCTATTTGGCTCGTTCCGCTGGCACTGCCCTCACTTTGGACAACGCCAGCAAGCGAGCCCACGCGCGTTGCGCTACTCCAGGGTAATCTGCCACAGCTATTAAAGTGGACCCCCGAAGGCCAGCGCGTAGCAGCAAATACCTATAGCGATTTAACCCGCCGCGTCGCGGATGATGCCGATCTCATTTTGTGGCCCGAAACCGCCTTGCCAATGATCGATAACCAAGCTCGTCCGGTGTTAGAGCGCGTACAAGCCAACTTACCGCCAAGCACCGCGCTACTAACCGGCATTGTCCAACTCGACGAGGACAACCGTTATTTCAATAGTGTGATTGGTGTTGGCAACGTAGAGGGTAGCTACCAAAAAGAGCACCTAGTGCCGTTTGGTGAATACCTGCCGCTTGAAAGCGTGTTACGGGGTGCTATCGATTTCTTTGATCTACCGATGTCGAGTTTTTCTAAGGGTGCCTCTGAACAAACGCCAATGCAGGCCGCCGGGGTGACAATTGGCAACGCTATTTGTTATGAGATTATCTACCCGCAGTTGGTGGCACGCCGTGCAGCAGATAGCGATGTGATTGTGACGGTATCTAATGACACTTGGTTTGGTGCTTCCATTGGCCCCCACCAACACTTGCAAATGGCCCGCCTGCGCGCACTAGAGAATGGCCGTTATGTCGTGCGTGCTACTAGCAACGGCATTACCGCGATTATTAACCCACGTGGCGAGTTGGTAGATAGCGCAGCGCAATTTGAAACCACCTATCTCATTGGCGAATTTTACGCCATGGAAGGAGCAACACCATTTACCCGCACTGGCAGTTGGCCTGCGTGGTTATTCGCTGGCCTGCTACTGTTACCAGGCTTGATACGCAAACACTGACTTAATGGCTAGGTAAGTGCCCCTATCTCCCGCAAAAAGACATTGGCTCGCTAGCGGGAGGTGGGGGAAATTGCCGACTAAGTTACATGAATATAAAATATTGCACTTTAGTTTTTGCTCACTTGTCAGCAAAAGAGTAGCGCAGCAGCCAATGACTTTTTTCCACGACTCTATTTAAAGACTCTTTTCGCCTTTTAGGTAGATAACACCTCCAAAGAGCCCTCTATGAGACTTAAGAAAAAACAAAATACCTTTTCATTACTAAGAATAAAACCATCGTTTTAGTCAAATTTCTCTAATAATTAGTCAAAAATTTTATTCCTTACCACTCATCCTTATAACTCATCCTTGTAAATTTGACCGCCTTTCATAATCATGCGTAAGTTACGTTCTGGGTCGGTTAAAAAATCAAGATCACGACTTGGATCGCCATCAACGACTAAGAGGTCAGCCAGAGCACCCGGCTCAATGCGACCAAGTACACCAGGATAAGGATTACGAGGGCCTGAAAGTGACAACAAATCACCGTTATGCCCCGTTGCCATTGCCAATACGGTTAGCGGATCATAAAAGCGCGTTAACTTTGCCAAATGCCGAAGTTGATTTGGCGTATTCTTAGGGCTAAAGAGAATGTCTGTCCCCCAGGCAGTTTTCACATTAAACCGCTGCGCCATTTCATAGGCGCGAACAGTGCCTTCAGCCACCTGGCGTTGAGACTCTCGGCGAGCAGCGTCAGGATAAACGTTGGCATCTTCATCTTGCAGGAAAGGCTGAAGGCTCCACCACGCCCCCTCTCCAGCCATCATTCTTACCGATTCTTCATCTGCTAATTGTCCATGCTCAATTGACTTAACACCAGCCCGCAGAGCGCGTTGTATGCCGCGGGGCGTATAGACATGCACCATCACATAGGTGCCCCAATCATCGGCAGCCTCAACCGCTGCGCGTAGTTCTCGTTCCGTAAACTGGGTGCTATCTAACGGGTCATAAAGCGAGGCTACTCCACCGCCAGCCATCAACTTGATCTGAGAAGCCCCTAGCATCAGCTGCTCACGCGTGCGTCGAAGCACTTCAGCTTCGCCATCTGCAATTACTGCGACTCCCTGACGTTCTGCTTCACTTAGCGGCGTTGTGCTTCCACGAGGTATATCATGGCGCATTCTAAAATCACCGTGGCCCGATGTTTGAGAAATCATCGCCCCTGCGGGAAATATCCTAGGGCCATTCACAATACCTTCATCAATAGCACGCTTTAGCGCAAACGCCGGTCCCCCAACATCCCTCACCGAAGTAACGCCGCGCATCAGGGTTCGCTCTGCTTCTCTTGCTGCCACCAAGTGCAAATAGCCAATATCAGCGGTCATGGCTTCCATTTGGGAGATGGCCGCTAAAGTGGTGTGCCAATGGGCATCAATCAAACCTGGCATCAATACACGACCGCCGCAATCAATGACATCAATACCGTCCACTTCTCCGCTACTGTCTAGAATAGCGTCGACACGACCATCTTCTACCCTGATTGATACGCCATCACGCAGCGAACCACCGCTGCCATCAAACAGCCTTAAATTGGTTAGCAGTAGCGGTCCATCATGGGCTTTAGGTTGTTGACCAACAGCAAACGGCACACGGAAACCTGCGAAAAGCGCCATCACCGCCGCTGTTCCTCCAATCATTTGGCGGCGGGTTATCTCTGCCATCACTCGTTCATGAAAGCGTTGCAATATCGGCGACCCACAACAGCATGCCCCATGGCTATGATGAGCGTGGGCATCTGTTAGCACTGGTGAAAATAGAGAATGGGCTATAGGGGGCATGGCTAGCGCCTCGGTTAACAAAAAAATTACTTTCTTAAGGCTAAGTTATCTTGCCGCAGGTTAACATAATTTAATATACATCAAATTTACCAGCATACAATTACTTCATAATAGTCTTATAAAAAATACAGCAATAAAAGCTAGCGGGCATAACAACTTTTAGCACTAATCGTTGCTCAACGAACCATTAACGCACTACCAACGCGTATCCACTAATTTTTCTCTGATTATTATCCTTAGCACCTAAACCCTGATTTAACATTTTCAATAAATAACAAATTAGGTTATGCGTTGATGATGATCACGGACTTCTGATTACTCCTTCTGCCTTCGAGCACGGTGTTTATGTAGGTCGCCTATTAGCCTGTTTTTGCTAGGGCAGAAGAGACATTAACGGTAGATATAGAGAAGGTAACCCTATAAAAAAGGGAGTAATGCAAATGGCGGTGATACCCTATTAGATCACTCCTAATAGGACATCACCGCCATTTTCTACTGCTCTAACTGAACGACAAACGTAGCGTCTGATTATCAGACTATCATGCTATGGTGGCACATCATTCCGCGGAGGGAATTTCGCCCAGCACCTCAGGAATCGTCATTTTCACATAGCGCCCGGGCGCGCTTTCAATCACGCTTAGTTCACCTTCTCCCGGCTGACGCGCAGGCACCATTTTTTCCGGTTCTGGATCTGCATAGCCGTTCTCCGTTACCCATGCTTGCCAGTGCGGCCACCAGGAGCCTTCGTTAAAGGTCGAGCCTTCCTGCCACGCTTCATGGGTGTCGGGCAGCGCATCGTTGGTCCAGTAGCCGTATTTATTCTTATGGGGAGGGTTCACAATGCCCGCAATGTGGCCAGAACCACCCAATACAAACGTCACCGGCCCTTTGGGCAACAGCGCGCCATAATACGTACTGTTCCACTTAGCGATATGATCTTCTTTCGTCGAAACGAAGTAGCACGGCGTCGAGATTTTACGAAGATCAATCTTCACCTCGTCCAGTTCGATACCACCGGGTTCTACTAAACGGTTTTCCAGGTACATATGGCGCAAGTACCAAGCATGGGTACCGGCTGGCAGGTTAGTCCCATCAGTATTCCAGTACAGCAAGTCAAACGCGGCGGGCGTTTCGCCTTTCAGATAATTATTGATGTAGAACGACCAGAAGAGATCATTTTCACGCAATAAGTTAAAGGTGTAGGCCATCGAGCGGCCATCTAAATAGCCTTTCATTTCTAGCGTGTTTTCAATTCCCTCAACCACACGTTCGTTAAGGAATACGCCAATATCACCAGGATCGCGAAAGTCCTGCAACGTCGCCATATAGGTAACAGACTTCACTTTTCGACCACGCCGCGTGCTTGTCAGATAAGCGACTGTAGAGGCAGTTAGTGTGCCACCCACACAGTAACTCAACAGGTTGACTGACTTTTCACCACAGGCTTGCTCAATAGCATCCATCGCGCTGATGGGGCCCATTTGCATGTAATCAGCCCACGTGATGTCACGCTGTTCTAGGCCAGGGTTACGCCAGGAAATCAGAAATACCGTATGCCCTTGATCCACCATCCACTTAACCAGCGAATTGTCTTCTCGCAGGTCGAGAATGTAGTACTTATTGATCCATGGGGGCACGATCAACAGTGGGGTTTTAAAGGTTTTTTCCGTGGTAGGGGTGTATTGAATTAACTGAATCAGCTCATTTTCATACACCACGGCACCTGGGGTGACAGCAATGTTATCGCCAACACCAAAGGCACTTCGATCGGTCATGCGTACGTTAATACCTTCGGCAGAGTTCGCCAGGTCTTCTCGCAGACGCGTCAAACCATCCACCAAGTTCTGCCCGCGTGTTTCTAACGTACACCGCATGACCTCAGGGTTAGTCGATACGAAATTAGTAGGCGACATGGCGCTTACTAATTGCCGAGCATAAAACGCTAGGTTGCGTTTCTGTGTCGGGTCTAAACCATCCAGACCTTCAATAAGCTCCTCTACCATCTGCGAAAACAGTAAATATTGCTGCATAATCGCTAAGTAGTAAGGCTCTTGTGTCCAGGCTTCATCTTTAAAGCGGCGGTCGCCTTTTGCAGGCGTTATCAATGGCGTCACTTGCTCGCCAGACATCGCTCGCACACCCTGCTGCCAAAGTAGCCACTGATCTTGCAGTAAGCGGGACTGAGTTTGCCACAGCAGGTTAGGGTTACTCATGAGCGACTGTGCGGCGGCTTCAAAGCTTTCGCGCATATCACTGTAGACGGAGTCAGCAGCTTCGCTGGGTGCTATCCGTGACAGTAAATCCTCAAGCAGGCCTTTGTACTGTTCACCAACATCGCTTAGCTGCACTTTCCATGCTTCAAGCTCTTCTTGAGAAACACCTTGAGACGGCATTTTCCACCCTGACAGCATACTCACTCTCCCCTCACCTGCTTGGCATTCTCTGCCCAGGCACATCATCCAAAAGAACGCGGCGCCTTGGAGGCGCCGCGAACATAGTTGCGTTTAGCTTTTACGTGAAGACTGGCTAGTCGATTTCGCAGGCTGTTCGCTTTTCGTTGCAGAGGTGGCTTGCTCGCTCATTTTCTGCCCAGCTTCGCTGAATAGCTTTTCCATTTCGGATTTGAACTGCAAGCTCATCTCACCCATGACACGGGCATCTTCCTGCATTTGCTGAGAAAGCTCGTTCATCATTTCGGCTTGTTTGGTGCCAAAGTCACGCAGGCTTTCTGCATCGTTAATTTCCGTCGCGCTACGGATGCGCTCGGTGCCCATTTGGCTGTAGCGTTTCATTGCTTCCAGCTGGTACTGGGTCATTTTTTCCATATTGTTGAGCATTAGCGAGTTCATCTTACGCATTGGCTCAAACATTTGGCGAGTTTGGGTACTAAAGGCGTCCATCATTTTATCTTGCATAGTGTCTGCTCCTGTCTCTCGTTCCTTGGCATGAGCCTGGAGTGGCTCATCACTTGGCAAAATTGCTGCACTGCAAAAAGAGTAAACGCTGCAATGCTGCTTTGCAACATTCTTAGCAGCACGCTCAGCAACGCTACACATTTCACATGACAGTTCTACCCTTTAGCGCGAGAACGCGAAGAAGCTGTCGCTTTCGCTTTGGAGCTTCTCGCACTTGATGCGCTTCTACCTGACGCTGCTGGCTTGGCCGGCTCTTGTGACTCGCCTTGATCTGTACCGCCATCCTGTTCGGCACTGCTGCCGGAGGAGCCTGCTTTGCGCAACATGTCCAACATCATTTGTTGATATGTGCCGAAGTTAGCCAACCCTTGGGAAAGACCTTGCTGCATCATCGGCTGCTGCAGGAAAGGACGCATTAGACTCATGGGGTCGTAGCCATCCACCCCAGACTCCATTTGCCGCTGAATATTTTCCAGCAGGCTTTGCTGAAACGCCTCAACATCCGGCAGCCCTAGCGATTGGCGAAACTCATCCGGTGTCAGGTCAAATTCAACGTTGATCTTCATAGGCGACTCCTTAACCATCTTCCTAGAGTGTAGCAGCGTTACGCCAAGCGCACCGTGCTGTTATTGTTGTTCTAAACGCGGCGTATCAACGCTAACGTCTCCATTCTGTCCACGATGACGTAGCCAATGGTCTAGCAGCGTGATTGCCATCATCGCCTCAGCGATAGGCGTCGCGCGGATACCGACACAGGGATCATGGCGGCCTTTCGTTATTACCTCAACTGGCTGACCATGTACATCAATTGAACGCCCAGGCGTGGTAATACTTGACGTTGGTTTCAACGCTAATCGAGCGACAATCGGTTGGCCACTGGAAATTCCGCCCAACACCCCACCTGCGTGATTAGAAAGAAACCCTTCAGGCGTCATCTCGTCACGGTGCTCGCTACCACGCTGAGCAATGCAACCAAATCCAGCCCCGATCTCTATCCCTTTTACCGCATTGATGCTCATCAAACCATGCGCCAAATCAGCATCTAAACGGTCGAAGACTGGCTCGCCTAACCCGACCGGCACACCGTCGGCAATCACGGTAATTTCAGCGCCCACTGAATCTTGATCCCGACGCAACTGATCCATGTAGTCTTCAAGTTCGGCCACTTTGTCCGGGTCAGGGCAAAAGAAGGCATTTTCGCCTACCGCGTTCCAGGTTTTAAATTCGATTTTAATTGGCCCTAACTGGCTCATATAACCACGAATCTGAATCCCTTGCGCAGCCAGTACCTGCTTGGCAATAGCGCCAGCGGCAACACGCATGGCAGTTTCCCGCGCGCTAGAACGACCGCCGCCCCGATAATCGCGGTGCCCATACTTATGATGGTAAGTGTAGTCAGCGTGGGCGGGACGGAATTGATCTTTGATTTTAGAGTAGTCTTTGGAGCGCTGGTCGGTGTTCTCAATCAATAAACCAATCGACGTACCCGTAGTTTTGCCTTCAAAAACGCCAGAAAGAATCCGCACCTGATCTGGCTCTTTACGCTGAGTGGTATGCCGAGAGCTACCTGGACGGCGGCGATCTAGATCGAGCTGCAAGTCTGCTTCACTGATCGGTATGCCGGGCGGGCAACCGTCAACAATAGCGCCCAAAGCAGGGCCGTGGCTCTCACCAAACGTGGTAACGGTAAATAGCTTGCCAAAGGTATTGCCAGACATGGGCGTTAGCTCCTCACGCAAAAGACGCCGCATGGGCGTCGAGTTCAGCGGCGCTCAAGGCAAAAACACCCTGGCCGCCACGCTCGAATTCAAGCCAGATAAAGGGCACTTCAGGGAAAGCAGCCTCCACATGGCGGTCGGAATTGCCAACTTCAACAATCAGCCAGCCCTCGTCGGTTAAGTGCTGGCGTCCCTCACGCAGAATACGTCGCACGATATCCAACCCGTCGTTACCAGCGCCCAATGCCAAGGCAGGCTCATGGCGGAACTCGGCAGGCATGGTGGCTAGATCTCGCGCATCAACATAGGGTGGGTTAGATACGATCAGGTCAAAGCGCTGCCCCTCCAGTCCATCAAACACATCGGATTCGACGGCCCGTACGCGATCACCAACGTCGTGACGCGTAATGTTTTGACGAGCAACTGCCAAGGCATCCTGGCTAATATCCGCCAACGCCACCTCGCAGGTAGGCAATACCAGCGCAGTGGCAATGCCAATGCAGCCAGAACCGGTGCATAAATCTAATACTCGGGCAGGCGGTTCTTCTGGGAACCATGCTGCAAAGCCGTCTTCAATCAGCTCGGCAATGGGCGAGCGCGGAATTAACACGCGCTCGTCAACGCTGAACGGGAATCCTGCAAAAAAAGCTTCGCCCAGCAAGTAAGGCAGCGGGCGGCGAGTCGTCACCCGCTCTCGCGCAAAACGGATAATACGCTCGCGCTCTATTGGCAATAGGCGTGCGTCCAGCACAGCAGGATCGACGTTCCACGGTAGGTGCAGTGCGCCTAAGCAAAGCGCAACAGCCTCGTCCCAGGGCGATTCTGTGCCATGCCCATAGTGCAGCCCCGCCAGATAAAACTCGCTGGACACCCAGCGTAAATAGTCGCGCAGTGTAAAAAGCTCGCTTACTAATGCCGACTCCGGCAACGAAAGCATTGAGTGGGAGGTCTCATCATTGAGATGCGTGGTCACAGCGGCTCCTGGCGTGTAAAAAGTTCATAGAAGGATTGTACCTTTGACGCCGCCTGGTTCACAGCGCGTGGTTCGCAGTGAACGGTTCACAGCCATGGTTTACAGGAACGGTAGGTTCACAGCAACGACAAGCTCGCTATACTGTGCGCTTCTCAATTATGCTTATTTGTTAACACTTCATTTTTCTACTTGAGCCGACCATGACGCGACACCTGCCCAACGACGACGATATCAGTGCCTTTCGCCAAGCGCTGCAGGCAGCAGGCGTGCGCCGTATTGCTAGTAATCAAGCTGACCCCGGCAAGCCTAAGCGTAATGACGAAGCGGCCCAGCAAGCACGTCGACAAGCGGCGGTAGAGAGCAACACGCTGCAAACTAGCGGTCGCACATCCGACGGCCGAGTAGAGGCGGTACGCCCTTCTGAGTATCTGGAGTTTAGCGTGCCCGACCTGCCCTGGCGCACCTTAAGCCAGTTAAAGCGTGGTCAAACCGCTTGGCAAGCGGGGCTGGATTTACACGGCTATACCCTAGAAGAAGCTAGGATTGAGTTGGAAAGTTTTTTACGCGACGCCGCTGCACAAGGCATGCGCTGTGTTCTAGTGGTGCATGGTAAGGCGTGGGGCACCACCTCAGATTTTCCGGTACTTAAAAGCCATACCAATGCGTGGTTAAGAGAGTGGCCCGGCGTCTTGGCGTTCTGTTCCGCCACCGATATCGATGGCGGCACAGGCGCGGTGTATATTCTGCTACGCAAGCGCGGGCAGTAAGCGGCTATTTCACTACGTTTAATCAGCGGTTTACTCGGTGGCATCCGAGGCAATGCCTGGCATTCGGCGCTCCAGCGCTTCATCTGCAAGATGCCGCCCCAGACGAATTAATTCGTTGGCCCGGTGAAACTCGTAAGTACTGCAAACAGTTTTGGGAATTTCGATCAATACATCCGGCGGATAGCCTGCGATTTTATACTTCGCGAGCGCCGCCTGGGTGATATCAAACGACTCTAGAATCATATCGAGCTTGCCCCATTCACGCTTACCACGCAGGTCAACGGTTTCATCAACATCGCTCTCTTCGCCATTGCTGCCTCCCAGCCCATCCCACAGGCGGCGCGTAGTGGCACGCACATCGTCCATCCAACCGCCAATATTAGCATCGCGGTCGCGCTCTAACTCAGTCCGGCTGTCGCTTGCACCTTCACTGGGTAACAACTCCTCTAACGTAATGGGTTGCGGACTGTGTGCCGTCACGTTAACCGCCACCACAAAATCCGCTTCGTGGGCGGCTAATATCGGCATCATCGGCAATGGGTTCAGTAAGCCTCCATCAACGAGCACCTGATCCCCCACATGCACCGGGGTAATGACACCCGGCACGGCAATAGAGGCACGGATTGCCTGGAGTAAAGGGCCATTTTGAAACCACACTTCACGTTGACGAACCAGATCTGTCGCGACGGTCGTCACCGGAATAGGCAGATCTTCGATCAGCATATCGCCGACCAGCTCTTCAAGCTTATTCATGACCTTATTCGCTCGCATGGCGCCCATCGGACTCCAGGTCACATCGACCAGCTTGAGCACGTCTAAGTAATCCAGGTTACACACCCACTCCCGGTATTCAGGCAGCTTTCCAGCGGCATAAATACCAGCAATTAGCGCGCCCATGGAGCAACCCGCAATCGAAATTATCTCGAAGCCGCGCGCTTCCAGTGCTTCAATAACGCCGATATGGGCGTACCCCCTAGCCCCTCCACTTCCCAATACCAGCGCAACTTTATTACCGCCATTCAAGCAGCTGCTTGCCCCAGGTGTTTTAACAACATGCGCTACTTTCTTCATCGTCACCTTCCTAACGCGAGCAATCAGATACCCGCTACGCTTGCTGACTGATTATGCTGGCCACGTGACGAACCGCCTGAGGTTCAAGATGCAGATGATGGCCGCCCGCTAGCACATGGCGCGTTAATTGTGGTACTGCTTGCCGCGCTTTTTCTGCCCAGTCCCGCTCGCCTAAAATACCTCGTTCACCTTCTATCAATAGCACCGGGGCTTGAATCTCCGCCAGTAGTGACAACACTTGCTGGGGCGTAAAGCGCACCAAAGAAGGCTTTAACAAACGGCTATCAGTGCGCATTTGCACATGCCCATCGGCAGTGGCCTGTGTGTTGCGCTCGACAAGTGGCGTGGCGGTGATGCTGTCCAGCGGCGTGACACCTCCGGCTACCCGCGCTGCCACAGCACTCTCAACATCGGGATAACGAGGAGGACGTGAAAGCGGCCGCCTGTAAGCCACTAATCCTTTGCGTAGTTGGCTTGCAGTCTCTTCAGCAGGTGTGTTTAGCGCTCCTAAGCCATCTAACAAAATTAGCTTATCTACCCGCTCGGGTAGCGCTGCCGATACTAGGCAAGCCACGGCTGCCCCCATCGAGTGAGCAAGTAGCGTCGTTTTTTCGATCTCTAATGACTCCATGGTATCCAGCACGTCGTGGGTATAGTCCCATAATGCATAGTCGCTTCCTGTCGGCGCATGAGCTGAGTGCCCGTGACCACGGAAGTCGATCGCCACAATGCGAATATCCAGCGCTTTCACTAACAGCGGTGCCAGCCGGCTAAAGCTCGCCGCGTTGTCTAGCCAACCATGCAGTGCCACCCAAGTAGGCGCAGTGCTACGCCCCCAGCTAAGCGCCGCCAGCCGCCCATTCGCCAGGGAAAGCGGCTGCGCAGCGGTACCGACGTGGGTCGATTCATTCATAAGCAGGATCTCTTTAAAGCCGGATAACCAAGCAATGTCATCTACGTCAGATGACGCTCTAGGGCGTAAACGTTACCATGCTAAGCGCAGCACATCTGTCGCTTTATGCGGATAACGCTTGCGTGCTGCGACTACTTCGAAATGCTCTTAACGATGATGACCAACAGGAAAATGACCATGAAACCACGTCGTGACACCCGTGCTCGCAATCTTGTGTTCTTGATTACCGTGATAAGCGCGTTGGTGGTTGGTCTATGGCTTGCCCGCTGAGCCAATAGCACCCGCTGAGCCAGTAGGCCCCAGCGTTGAGCGTCGCTTGCAATTTTCTCCCTATGAATAAATACTGCTCACAAATACTGGCTATAAAAACAGTACTTAAGTACATTATTTATTCATGAGGATGCCGACGATGCCGTCTCAAACCGCCTCTTTAAAAACAACTACGCTTGAAACAAGCACATTTACAACAACGATGGTTTCAACAGCCCTGCCGTTAACCTCTCAGCCGTTGCCATTTCCAACGTTATACGGTCGTGCTGGGTTTAGCGGCTTCCCTTCACCTGCTCAAGATTACGAACCACGCACACTAGATCTCAATGAGCGGTTGATTAAACACCCCAACCACACGTTTTATCTCACCGCCGCAGGCGACAGCATGGAAGGCTGGGGGATATTCGAAGGTGATTTACTGGTGGTAGATCGCAGCATACCGCCCCGTTTAGGGCATATCCTGGTCGCCATGTTTGAAGAGGAAGTACTGATAAAGCGTTATGCGCTCTATCAAGGCACGCCACACCTTTGCTCGGCTCATCCCCACTATCCACCGCTGCCGTTAGAAGAGACAAATTGCCAGCTATGGGGTGTGGTGCGCGCCGTGGTGCATGAGTATTTGCCATGATTGGCCTTGTTGATGCCAATAATTTTTATGTTTCCTGCGAGCGTGTTTTTAACCCCGCGCTTGAAGGTAAACCCGTTGGCGTGATGTCGAATAACGATGGCTGTGTAATTGCCCGCTCGGCTGAAATGAAAGCGTTAGAAATCCCCATGGGCACTCCTTCTTTCCAACTGGAAGGTTTGCATCGGCGGGGAGAGATTCATTTATTATCATCTAACTACGAGCTGTATGGCGACATGTCCGCACGACTCGCCCAACTGCTGCGAGATGCCTGCCCAGACGTCGCACCTTACTCTATTGATGAAATGTTTATTTACCTGGATGGCTTCAGCGACGCTCAATGTCAAACGCTTGGGGACGTTGTGCGCCGCCGTATTCGCCGCTATTTAGGGTTGCCCGTATGCGTAGGGCTGGCACCTACTCATACGTTAGCCAAGCTCGCGAATCACGTTGCCAAAAAGCAGTCTCACTACCAAGGCGTCTGCCTACTCACCGCCAACAGCCCGACCACTATGGGGCTGCTTAAACAGCTGCCGGTGAATGCCGTATGGGGCGTCGGTAGGTGCCTAGCAGAACGGCTTGCGGTGAGTGGTATTCGCACGGCGTGGCAGTTGCGGGAGTGCGACCCAAAGCAACTTCGCAAACGATTTTCAGTAGTGCTTGCACGTACAGCACTTGAGCTACGTGGTACCTCCTGCTTGGAAATGAACGCACTAGAAGAGCCGCGTCAGCGTATTATGACGTCGCGCTCTTTTGGTCAAGCCACCGGCGTAAAAGTGGAATTGCACGCAGCGCTGCGGCGCCATGCCCAGCGTAGTGCCGAAAAACTGCGCCAACAGAAAAGCCTTACCCGCGCCGTGTTGTTGTTTCTAAACACCAACCGCCATCGTAAAGACCAGCCTCAACTTTCGCCTAGCGCGATGATTCCCCTGGCATCGCCAAGCGACGATACCCGCATCATTTTAGAAGCCGTGCGCGAAGGGCTTGAACAGATGTATCGGCCAGGTTTTCAGTTTATGAAAGCCGGCGTCATGCTATTGGACTTAGTGGATGCGCAGCAGTATCAGCTTTCACTATTGCAGCCCTTAACCAAGGCGCATCCGCACTTGATGAACACCATTGACGCCATCAATCAGCGCATGGGGCAAGGCACCATTCGTTTTGGAATGACAGAGGCGGAAGCGCCGTGGCAGCTACGCTGTGCACACCGCTCTGACCGTTACACCACCTGCTGGGACGAACTCATGGAGGCAGGCACTCACCCTGGCGCCATTGCGGCCGCCAGGGTGAAGCGTGAACAACAGCGGCTAGCGCGAGCGCAGCGCTTGGCGCAGCCGCGGGCTTAGGGTCTCCCCCGCTGCGACCATGACCACCAAAACTGCTAGCAGCCACGGCCAATGCACCGCGAACGAAACTTGGTAAAGCCCCAAGGCATCAGCAAAGATAACCAAAATACCCAACGGACTAACGTAGCGCACCATGGTCAGCCATAGCGCATAAGGCAACGGTGCAAGGCCTAGTTCATCGCGGAATGTCTCACTTTTCAGCACAAACCCCGCCAGCACGACCGTACCCAATCCCCCCAGCGGCATCATCCAGCGCGAGGTCAAATAATCCAACCAATCAAAGAAGTTTTTGCCCGCAAGTGCCCAATCAGCGCCCAGGTTAAACGATAGCATCGCCAGCGTGCTGATCAGCCATAGCACGATGCCCGTCGCCCAAGAGGCAGACTTACGGGTCATGCCTTTGTTATCGCATAACCACGACACCGTCGCTTCCACCATCGAAATAGACGAGGTCAGCGCTGCCATTGAGAGCATCAAGAAAAACAGAATGCCAAATAGCGTGCCCATTGGCATCGCCTGGAAGGCCAACGGTAAGCTCATAAAGATAAGCCCCGGCCCTTCACCAGGATTCATACCGTTAGCAAAAATGACTGGGAAGATCGCCAACCCCGCCATTAATGCAACCACGGTATCAGCAATCGCCACGCTTACCGTGGTACGCCCAATGGATGCACCTTTGGGCAAGTAGCTACCGTAGGTAAGAATCGCACCGGATGCCAACGACAACGTGAAAAAGGCGTGGCCCAACGCCGCTAGCATCCCTTCGCTCGAGAGGCTGCCTGCGTTGAACGAGAACAAGAAGCTCACGGCCTCGCCAAACCCACCGGAAAACACCCCGAAGATAATCAGCAGAACGAGCATGAGCACCAGCCCGGGCATCATCCAACTGACATTTTTCTCAATACCTTCCTGAACGCCTTTGCCCACAATTACCATGGTCAGCACTGCTACCAGTGTGCTCCAACCGCCCAGGATGAACGGGTTCGCGTTATTCGCGCTAAATACGGCGGCCATATCGTCAACGCTGCTGCCAGCCAATCCGCCGGTGAGCATTTTCCATAAATAAGAGAACGACCAGCCCGCTACCACGACATAAAACGACAGAATCATAAAGCCGCAGAGCATGGCCATCCAACCAATCAACGACCAGGCAGAGGAGCGGCCAGACTCATTGACGACGCGCCGTATCGCATCAATCGGGCTGCCGCGCCCACGGCGACCAAAGGCAATCTCGGTCATCATCACCGGTACGCCGACGGCTAAAATGCACGCCAAATACACCAGCACAAAGGCTCCGCCGCCATACTCCCCGGTGATATAGGGAAATTTCCAAATATTGCCCAGCCCCACCGCCGAACCGGTGGCTGCCAGCATAAAGCCCCAGCGGCCCAGCCACTGAATGCGAGGTTGCCCAGAAGACGCCATGACCTTCCACCTTGTCAGAAAAAAGCGCCTATCCTAGAGGATTTTATAACCAAAGCCCAAAATTCTTGTCTCACTAGGCGAACCAGCCATGCGCATCTGAATCAAGAATCTGGCAGACTAGTTAGCGATAAACACCACCCAATGGAGAGAGCTTAATATGAGCGACAGCGCCAAACCCTGGACGCAGCCTATGCCCGATGCGCAGTTCAACATCATGCGCGACATTCTTGCCGCCCCCAGCCCGGTAGGTCTGGAAGGCGCCATGACTTACGGCGTACTGAAGCCTTACTTTGAAAGCTTCGCGCCAACCAGCTGGCATCTGCATCAGTTTAAAGGCAATGCTGGCGTAGTGCTGGATACCCACCCAGGTCGCGATGACATGTTCAAAGTCATGATCATCGGCCACGCGGACAAAATCCGCATGCAGGTTCGCTCAATTGGCGAAGACGGCAAGATCTGGATCAACACTGACTCTTTCTTGCCGACTGTACTTATCGGCCATGAAGTGAAGCTGTTCAGCGAAGATCCTGACGCCCCCGGCAGCTACCGCTGCATCCAAGGTGGCACAGTAGAAGCCCTAGGCGCTATTCACTTTTCTGATCCTGCACAACGCGATGGCAGCAAAGGCATCAAAAAAGAGCAGATCTACCTGGACCTGCAAATCCACGGCGAAAATAAAAAGCAGCAAGTGCTGAATCTAGGCGTTCGCCCGGGTGATTCCATTATTTTCGACCGCCCTATTCGCCCTGGTTTTAGCCCGAACACCTTCTACGGGGCTTACCTGGATAATGGCTTGGGCTGCTTTGTTACTGCAGAAGTGGCGAAGCTAATCGCGGAGGCTGGCGGCACCGAAAACGTACGCGTGCTGTTTGCCATTGCCAGCTACGAAGAAATTGGCCGTTTCGGCAGCCGCGTGTTGGCTGGCGAATTAAAACCAGACGCACTCATTGGCGTAGACGTTAACCACGACTACGTAGCTGCTCCTGGTATTGGCGACAAACGCATGCAGCCGCTAGAGATGGGCAAAGGCTTCACCATGGCGGTAGGTTCTATTGCCAGCGAACAGCTCAACCGCATTATCGCCAGCGCCGCCAAAGAGCAGGATATTCCCCTGCAGCGAGACATCGTTGGTGTGGATACGGGAACTGACGGCATGGCTGGCGTGCTGGCCTCTATTGATAGCGCAGCTACCTCAATCGGCTTTCCGATCCGCAACATGCACACTATTTCCGAAACCGGCAACACCCAGGATGTGCTCGCGGCCATTCACGCGCTGACCCACACCTTAAAAGCACTGGATGCCCTACCCGATCTTCAGCGGGAATTCCTGGACAACCATCCACGGCTTGACCAGGCCAGCCCGCTTAGCCATCAAGGTAGCGACAAGCCTGACAGTGACAAGTCTGATAAAGATGAAGACAAAAAAGCCTCAAAGCCCAAAAAAGCGAAGAAGTAGCAAAGAGCTACTGTAGCCAGACACTAGCGTAAAAAAACCCCGGCCATTCCTGGCCGGGGTAGTAGTATTTCCTCCGTAATCCTTCTTCACGAACATCCTGTCCGTGCATCCTTGGTTTAACAAGCTTTCCTGCTTGGTCGTGCTCCCTCACACCGTTCCCTGTGTTGTTACTCACCATGAACCTCATATATGTCAAAAACATTAACCTGGGATATCAAAACATGCGTTTTTTTAATTTTTTTACTACCAGCTCATAAATAGATAGCTGCTTATATAAATGGCGAACTAGCCGTTTGCTGTTTATACTTTTTAAGCATCGTCACGGATGCATTTCTACACGGACGTTACCACGACTGAACCCATTAACCCCCTTGCGTTAGGAGGTCAGCGTGAGACATATCATGATCAGCCCGACTGTATACGGCGTGGATATTATTTGCCGTCATTGCGGCAACGCGGAATCCTCGACAACATCGTACCTAAAACGATTTCGCCTTGAAGGCACTGGCAAAGACAGCGCGACACTACGCTGTATGAATTGCCAAACGGCGGTATCCACACCAATGAGCAAACTCAGCGCACTGTTTTATCATCACGCTTGTTAGTCAACAGTGCCGTTTGCCCATAAAAAAACCCCGGCCATCGCACTGGCCGGGGTTTTATCAGGTCCTCCTTGATCTTCCTTCACGAACATCCTGTTCATGCGTCCTTGTGCATCACAAGCACTCCCTGCTTGCACTTCCCTGTAGCGCTATCCCTGCGCTATGTGCACACAGTGCGCCCTATAGCCGTTGAGTTATCTAACCTAAGCTATGAAACAGAAAATAGTTTCAATTCATGAACCACACAGGCCTCTAGAGAGCTTGCAGTCGCTTGAATCAAAAACATACAATCACGCACGTTTGAATAATTAAAAGGACACCCCGTGACAACTTTCGTTTCTCGCGCTACTCAAAGCGCTTCTAAATATAAGTATTTTACCCCCTGGTTAGCGGCTGCTTTTAGCATCGCATTAACCGCTCCTGCGTTGGGAGACAGCTGGGAAGGCAGTATCGGCGCAGGCGTGACCTACTCACCTGACTACCTAGGCAGCGACGACTATGACACACGAGCATGGCCTGTCCTTAACCTGGCATACGGCGATCAGCTCTCGATCAACGTGCGCAACGGTATTGAGTGGCACGCTGTCCGTAACGGTAACTGGACCGCTTCCCCGTTCATTGGCTACACCTTTGGGCGAGACAATAAGGGCGATATCCGCCAGTTTGAAAAAGTCGATGGCGGGGCAACGCTAGGTCTGCGGGTTAGCTATCAGCAAGGGTTCTGGCGTTATAGCGTTGCAGGCAGTACGCCGGTGAGCGGCGACGTTGAAGGCGCAAAATTTTCAGCCAACGCCGCCCTGCGTATGCCTGTTAGCGAACGCACTCTCTTCACGCTAACACCCAGCGTTACGTATTCAAATGAGAAGTGGACCGAATCGCTATTTGGTGTGTCGGTTCAAGATAGCGCGCGCAGCGGTGTAGCAGCCTATACCCCAGACGGCGGTTACTGGCGAATGGGGGTGAATGCTAGCCTCAGCTACTTCCTGACACCTGAATGGACAGCCACTGGCTTCGTCGGCGCAACCCACCTTACTGGCAGCGCGGCCGACAGCCCAATCGTTGATGAGTTAGGCAGCGATTGGCAAGCCCTCACCGGAGTATCGTTAAGCTATCGATTTTAAAATCAGTCGTTTTTAAAATCAGTCGTTTTAAAGTCGGTCGTTTCTAAAATCGATCGCCTTTGACACGGGCAGTTGGCCATGCCTTTATAATATAAGTATTTTGTGTATCATTTTATAACTTAAGAGCAAACAATGGGAAATAGCGCCAACCGACTAGGGAAGGTCTTAAGCCTTAACCGCCTTTCAGGTGCGGGGTTAGTGCTAGCAACGCTATTTTTTGCCTTTTCATTAACTCCCAGCCTTGTTCCTCGACCGCTGGTGGCCCAAGGCATTGTTTCCGGGCTGAGCTTTGCAGCGGGGTACGCGATGGGCGTGGTAGGCCACACACTTTGGCGCTACCTGCACTTGCCAGAACCCAACCCTACATTGGAACGCTACCTGAAATGGCTAGCGGCGCTGGTCTGTTTAAGCATCTCGATTATTTTTCTTTGGCGTGCTGCCGAGTGGCAGGACAGCATTCGCCAGTTAATGGACATGCCCCCCGCTAAAGGCACCCGCCCGCTCTCTATAGCGCTCATTGCACTGGGTGTCTTTGTGTTTCTTCGCATACTTGGCCTGCTGTTCAAACGCACTTTCAAGCTGCTTTCTCTTAAATTAACCCACATACTCCCCCGCCGCACCGCCTATGTGCTAGGCACAATCGCTTCCGTCGCACTATTTTGGATGGTCATTGAAGGCGTGGTCTTTACCTACGCATTGAAAGTGGCTGACCGCTCCTATCAAGAAGTGGATGAGTTAATCCAGGATGACCTCGACCCACCTGACGACCCTATGATACCAGGCAGCGCCGACTCATTGATTAGCTGGGAAGCGCTGGGTAGCCGAGGTAGGCGTTTTGTGACCAATGGCCCAAACGGTGCTGAAATTGGTGAGTTTCTCGGCAAAAAATCCCTAGACCCGATCCGTGTCTATGTAGGCCTCAATGCTGCCGACACACCCACTGGCCGAGCCCAACTTGCCCTTGAAGAGCTGATTCGCGTAGGCGGTTTTGAACGTTCTATGCTGGTGCTAGCCACACCCACCGGGCGCGGCTGGATTGATCCCAGCTCCCAAGACCCCGTGGAATATCTTCACCGAGGCGACATTGCGACAGTAGCAGCGCAATATTCTTACCTTCCTAGCCATCTATCGCTTATATCTGAAGCAGAATACGGCGTTGAAAATGCCCGCGCACTGTTCACCACCATCTACAATTACTGGTCTGCGATGCCCCGCGATCAGCGCCCCAAACTATATCTATTCGGGCTAAGTTTGGGCGCACTTAATTCAGACCTCTCCTTCGATTTATACGACATTATTAATGACCCCTTCCATGGCGCACTGTGGAGTGGTCCACCCTTTCGCAGCGATACATGGCGCAATGTGACGGCCAACCGCGCCCCAGGTAGCCACGCTTGGTTACCCACGTTCCGTAATGGCGACGTGGTGCGCTTTATGAACCAATACCAAGGATTGGATGAAACCACAGGCGAATGGGGAGATTTCCGTATTGCCTATCTACAGTACGCCAGCGACCCCATTGTGTTTTTTGAACCAGAAGCTTTCTGGCGAGAACCCGAGTGGATGCGAGAGCCACGCGCCCCCGATGTGTCTCCGCAATTGCGCTGGTACCCAGTCGTGACCATGCTGCAATTGCTCGCCGACTTAGCCGCCGGCAGCGCCCCGCCAGGCTTTGGGCATGAAATTGCGGCTGAACACTATATTGATGCCTGGGTAGCACTTTCTGAACCACCCGATTGGGATGAACAGGCGCTCCAACGCCTACGTGATCGCTTTGCTCGACGCCAATAGGCGTAAAGACACGTACTCCTACTTTTTATAACTACGTACGCACGCCCATATTGACGTATAGCTTTTCATAGACGCACATGAAAACGGCAGGCATTATGCCCGCCGTCATGGTGTCTAACGCTAAAAAATGTACCGCTTAACGAGCCAACCACGCCATCAGTGATTCAGCAGTAGCCGCGGAGGAAGGCGGATTTTGGCCGGTAATCAATTGGCCGTCTTCACGCACGTAAACCGTAAAGTCGTCAGCTTTGCTGTAAATACCGCCACACTGCTGCAACGCATCTTCCACCAAATGCGGGACGATATCCGTTAAGCCAACCGCATCCTCTTCGCCGTTAGTAAAGCCTGTGACTTGGCGCCCTTTTACCAGTGGTTCACCACTGCTGTTTTTTGCATTAATCAACACGATAGGCGCATGGCAAACCGATGCCACTGGCTTTCCCTGGGCAATAAAGTTTTCGATCAACTGGATAGAGTCTTTATCGTCAACCAAGTCCCACAGCGGGCCATGGCCACCAGGGTAGAACACAGCATCGAAATCATCAGCACTCATATCGCTAAGGCGATGCGTTGCCGTTAGCGCCGCGTTCGCTTCATCATCTTGCTTAAAGCGGCGCGTTTCGTCGGTTTGGCTATCGTCTGCGTCACTTTTCGGGTCAAGTGGCGGCTGCCCTCCGTTTGGCGAGGCTAGCGTTACTTCTGCACCTGCATCTTTAAAGACATAGTACGGCGCTGCTAACTCTTCTAGCCAAAAGCCGGTTTTTTCGCCGGTATCCCCTAGCTGATCATGTGATGTCAGCACAACCAAAATACGCTTGCTCATCTCAATACTCCTAATCGTGAAGCGTGCGATAGCGTCTTGCGTTACCTACTCTACCTTGGGGCGTGCTTTCTTGCTTGCAAGGCGCGCAGCGAACGATAACGACCAATGGTCACCAACAGCCATTACAAAAACCATTACCACGCACCATTACGTCCCGTTACTGCTACAGTAGGCTTTTTAGTGGCATCCATAGCCCCATGGCGATCATGACAAGGTTTTCCGTCAACGAAATAAAGCCCAACGGCACATTACTATTCCCCCCCGCACAAGCACATTTCAGTTCTCGCTTATCGACATAAACCGCTTTAATGACTGACACAGCCCCCACCGTACCAATGAACAGTGCCAAGGGCGCCGCTAACCAAATCAAGGCACCCGCCAGCATCAAGACCCCCGCCAGGGTTTCCGCATAGGGGTAAATATACCCATAGGGCACATAGCGCTTAGCCAACAAATCGTAATTCAGAAACATGGTGCTGAAGCTTTCCACGTCTTGAAGCTTCTGCAACCCAAGCAGCACCATGGCGGTAGCCACTGCATATTCAGGTAATTGCGTAGTCAATAGCGCCCCATGGGCCAGCCAACTAATCGCCAAACCGATCAGTAATGCCGTGATAAAAATGGCGATCACTGGCCGATAAGACGTTTCCTGGGCACTCGGTACGCTTAAGCCCAAATACTCGCGCACCTCTTCATAGCCACCGATGCGCTTATCATCAATATAGGTTTGCGGCGTCGTATCGACCTGCTCTTTCGCTTTAAATGCATCGGTTTCGTCGCGGGATGTTAACGGGTGGTCATGTACCTCGTAGCCCTTGCGTTGCAGCAATGAAACGGTTTTCAAACCAAAAGGGCACTGGTGCGCATCCGTTTTCATGCGATAAACATGTGCCGTTGCCATACTTCCTCCCTGTTGTGGAACACAACGCAGCCGATCATTCGCTGCCTAGGTATAAGGGTAGACACCTTAGCCAGTCTTGCCGAACAGCCTTTGGCGCTTACTCGCTACCTTCGATAAAATAGCTCAGTGAACTTCTTTTTTAGGCTAGCGAGCACGCCGTGAGCATTGAAGCGCGAGAGTTTTACCGCCAAGGGCCAATGCACCGCCCAGAGCGTGCTAGCAGCTTTGCGCTGATCCGTCGCCAGTTCGATTTTCGCTCAATTGAAATAGGCCGCTGGGTGACCACCGCCGAGCGCGACCGCGCCGCCGAGCTTTTCCACGATGCGCTGTGCGACTTAATGCTGATACTGCACGGCAATGAAGCGCTGATTTCACTGCGTGGCTCGTTAGCCCTACAGTACGGCAGCGGTGGTAGGCCCGGCGTTTCTGCTCATTATGACCCCAGCCAGCGCAGCTTTTCGCTCGCTAAGAATGCGGGGCCTGGCAGCATTGCCCACGAATGGTTTCACGCCTTTGATCACTACATTGCCCAGAAGTGTTTTAACAACATGCCCGCTAGCGCCTTCGCCTCGGCGGCATGGCTAGCGGATGCAGCCCCGATTAATCACCCGCTCAACCAGCGCCTACTCGCCTGCTTCCACGCGATTCTTCTTCACCCCGACGGCCAGCAGCCTAGCGCGCTTTTCAACCACTCGGCCGCCATGGATAAAGCTCACGGTCAGCTCTATTACAGCAAACCAGAAGAGCTATGCGCCCGAGCCTTTGAAGCCTTCGTGCAAGATTCCACCATCAAAAACCACTTCCTGGTGAAAGGCACCAAAACCTCCCCCGAGGCAGAACGCGGCCTTTATCCACAAGGCGAGCAGCGCGAACGCATCAATGCGCTGTTCAGGGTGTATTTTGGCAGTTTGGGGAAAGCACTCAATAAAGAGAGCTCTTCATAAAACGCGGGATGTGCGAAACACGCCAATGACGACTACGCTTCAATGACATTCATATCTCAAAGGAAGAGAAAAATGCCATCTACCACTACCATTGTCGTTATCGTTGTTGTGATCGTCGCCGTCGCAGGGATAGGTTTCAGCGGCATATTTCCCTTTTAAAGGAAACTGACACCAGACTCGCCGTGGCCACCTCATCGCCGAGTGCGGAGTGATTGAGAGGCTGCGGTGGGTGAATTGCTAAAGCATGTAACGGGCAGGCACGAAACTTAGATGGCGCTGGTATAATGCCCCATTAAGAGGAAAAATAGTTATTTAATATTAGCGACGCTGGAGAAAAATCAGCTATTTGTGCACTACTTGAGTAGCTTGTCAAAACCGCTCGGTGCCTGGCAAAAGCTTACGCGCAGGAAGACAGACCGCTCGACGCTTTTCTCGCTGACGTTGGGCGTGCCGGGCACAGTAACCGTTCTGGGCCATTTGGTTACGGCGTATTTCACGAGATATGGTCGAAGGAGCTCGCCCCAGGAGCTGGGCAATATGCCGAAGGCTAATCCCTTGGGCTTGACTCACTTGGGTGCTGGCACGTTCTTCAATGCTGAGTTCGGGGTAAGACATGGGACAACACCTTAGCGAAATGCTCAGGTGTTGCACTCAGTTTCTGCGGCCAAGATCTTTATAAACAACCCTAGCCCCATCATTCTTGTTTACATGAACAGCTTGCAAACCAAAATCAGTTTTATCTATTTCAACTTGCACTAGGTCCGCGTAAACATCAAATTAATTCCAAACTAGTTCAGTTAAGGCACTTAAGGACTGGCGCCCGAGAGACTTTATCCAAATGGTCCTTTTCAACTCCTACTTTATTTAAATCTTCCATTGAACACCTAAGCTTTACAAAAATACAAAAAACAGCAATCTGCAGAAAACTTTACTAACAGCAGCACTTTGTTATGCGCTTATCTTATATTCCTCAAGTGATGCAGCATTTTCTATATCTGTTTTGTATGAACGAATCAAGAATAGAATCTCATCTGCTAATTCACGAAAACCTTCCGAGTCTACATCTAAGTATTCACCATGAGCTATATAGTTCCTCCTACTTAATAGACTCTCATCAATTAATTTATATCTAGCCTCATAATCTTGGGTATTTATTCCAATAGAATTGGCAATGTTAGCAAACACTTTTGAGCTAAGATTAAACTCGGTTCTAATAGCTGACTCAATTTTAAGATTTGCTTTTTCATCCAACTCATCACGCAAAAAATCCAATGTCGATATTGACAAATTAGAATTCTTTGAATCTATCAAGTCATTTATTTTACGTTTAATTCCAAAAACAACAAAACATGACTTAAGATCTCTATACCTTAAAGACTGACCATTTACATATTCTAAATATAATGTAGAAGAGCTTTTTATAAAGCCCTCCCAATGTCCATATAACAGAGGTATAGCAGCACGAACCGCTGTCTTTTTATTAAGGTTGTCAGAGCTTCGCACAACGATTTTGAGATTAGCAATCTCCTTTAATCGCCAAGAAAACTCATTATCTAAAGCGTTCTGCAATTTATTTATTGTTCTAATTTTACTCATGGTTTGAAAAACCCCTTAGCCATAGGGAGAAGTTTAGATAGACGTGTTGTGCCACGGATACCTGCACCCGAGTTTTTCTCAAAAACTTGATCAGACCAAAGTGCTTTAGCCCTTGCTACCAAAAATTCCTTTTGCTCTTCTTTATCTTTAGATTCAATTTCATCCAAGTTTTGGGAAACACCAGAAGCTATTGTTTCATAGAGAGACATCAAAAATTTCCCGCTAAAACTATTACCATCCCAACGCTTAAACGCAGCATCACCAAGTGAATCATTCAATAAACTAAATGTTTTCTTAAACAATACCTCTTCTTTAACCCAGTCGATATCAACATTTTGCGAAATCTCGATAAGAGCCTCATCAAGATATTCATGAACATCCAAACCGTTTTTATATGGATGATATTTAAAGGCAAAATACCTAAGAACCAACTCAACTCCTGACTGTTTTTCAAGAGCCTTATCTGTCTGATTCACCGTATTAGAAAAATCTTCATTCTCAGAAAGTTTCTTCAGCAACTTATAAAATTCAGGATTAATCATTACAGCAACACAATTCCTAACTTCTTGCTGAGATAATTGTGCTCCGCCAGTATTTAGCCTCTGAAACAGTTCATATTTAGCATTTTCATCACTCTCTTTAAGTAAAATTTCAACACGAATTCTAGCTCTCTTAATTTGCATCTGCATACTTTTATCAATAGATGCATCACCATCATTCCATACTTGCCAACGCTTATCAGCCAGGCTGGGCAGAAACTTAGTGCCTTCAAGAGTGCTTGGAGATACTTTTTTTCCTTCAGAGTCTTTTAACACTCCAGCAAATTCTAAAATCGTTGACAGGCGTTGAAGCCCGTCAATTAATTCCCAATTTCCATCTTTATCCTGGAATACAAAAATTGGAGGGATAGGAATACTTAGCAATATCGATTCAATAAATCGTGTTTTTCTAGTAATATCCCAACGGAACAGCCTTTGAAACTCTGGATTTATCTTTAGCTCGTCTTCTTTGTACAAATTCATTACTTCACCTAATGACATATCATAGCCATCAGATACAATTTCTTTCCTTGCTTTTTCAATTTCTTTTTCTAAACTCATAAAATAAAAACCCCATTCAGTTCTCAAGTATTTAAACTTACTTCATGAAAATTTGTTAGTGCGCATACGTGTTTTTCTAGCAACCAAAACCTCAACCATTTATCTGCAATTTATAGAAATAAATCTCAACCGAAAGATAATTGCAACCTGAAAAGTTCGCATGATGCGAACAAAACGCTGCCGTGAATATGCGACTCCGGCGGAACGCCGCACCGGATCGAAAGCCGCCTAAATACTCACCATTCTTAAGATGACAATAGCGAAGCACACCACACTTGTCACCTTGTATGGGCAAAAACAGGACTAACGTAGCGCAAACTGCATGTGGATAACTTAAATGGCAGGCACGAAAAAGCCCGCTGATTGCTCAGCGGGCTTTTTCTATATTCTGTGGCGGAGAGGGAGGGATTCGAACCCTCGAAGCCTTTCGACTTACACACTTTCCAGGCGTGCTCCTTCGACCACTCGGACACCTCTCCACTTTTTTGCTCGGTTGTTAAGGCGTTGCCTTTCCCAACAGAACGGCGCATATTCTATGGTCTAAGGCCCAAAATAGCAAGCCTTTTAAAGATTTAAGCAACAGGCAGCACGGCGTAGCGCCCGCTGGCTTCCAGGCAGAGCGTGTCGCCACAGTAGAGCTGCTGGGTGAGTGCAATGCTGCCCTTCCCCCGCGCGTTAAGCTTTTCCGCTAGCTGCTCAGGGCCTTGGGAGTCGCTGGGAGTGCAAATGATGCGGTAGTCGCTAGTAACTGGCGCAAGAAAGCGCTGGCTGGCTTCTGCCACTACCACATCTTGCGCCCGCCCTTGGGCACGCAGCCATAGCGTTACCCAACACCAGCCCTGCAGCGTGGTTTGCGCTGTTAGCGCGCCGCCAAAACCTGTGCCTTTATCGTTTAGGTTCGGGTTAAGCGCCAGTTGCCACGTCAATGAACCGCCTTCTTGAGAGGTGCATTGGGACATACTCTGAATACCCAGTGCACCCACCATGGGAATCGCCTCCCCTAGCCACTGCTGAAAGGCGGCAAGGTCTTCATGAGCCTGAGGGAGTGGCAAACGGGGGTAAGGCATACCCGGTTGGCGTGGCTGGCTCATCACCTGCTCCTCGTTAATCCCAACGCTCTACAAAGTCAGCTTGATTATGCTGTGCTAGTGGCTTGTGGCGACCTGCTAGGCTGCCCAGGTAGATAAAGGCGACGACCTCGTCATCTTCTTCTAGCGATAGGCCTTTACGCACCACGGGATCAAAGGCGTACTTACCGCTGCGCCACATGGCACCCAACCCTAGCGCGTGGGACGCTAACAAAATACCGTGGGCGGCGCATCCGGCGGAAATCACCTGCTCCATTTTCGGCACACCAGGAACATCCGGGGTGACCTTGGCGATCACGGCAATGATCATCGGCGCACGCAGCGGCTTTTTACGTGCGGAATTTAGTGTGTCGTCGCTGGCACTGGGGTCTTCTTGAAACTCTGCTTCTGCGAACAACTCACCCAGGCGCTCGCGCCCTTCACCGATAAATTCGATAAACCGCCAGGGGCGCAGCTCTTTATGGTCTGGGGCGCGCAGCGCGGCTTGGTAAATAGCGCTGAGCTGTTCGGCACTGGGCGCAGGCTCAGTGAGTTTCCCCATAGAGCTACGTTCGTGAAGCAGCGTGAGTGCGTCCATTATGACTCCCCTTTTATTGATCGTGGAGCGCTAGGTTAGCGCCGTTGTTACTGCCTTGCTAGGCGCAATGGGCTGGGCGGCGTTAATCCCGGCGTTGCTCGCCATGGGCTGATATCAAGCCCGCCGCGGCGAACATAGCGGGCTAACACCAGTAGCTCATCAGGCTTAGCCAGCTGCATCAAGTCAGTAAAAATATGTTCGACACAGTGCTCGTGAAAGTCCTGGTGCTGACGATAACCGATTAGGTAGCGTAGCAGCCCTTCACGGTCAATTTTAGGGCCTTTATAGCGAATTAATACGCTACCCCAATCGGGTTGGCCAGTCACAGGGCAGTTAGATTTAAGTAAATGGGAGTGCAGCGTCTCTTCAACGATCTTTTCACTGACTGCCAAATGCGCTGCACTGGGTGTGTAATCTCTGATGTCGATATCCAGGTCATCCAGGCATTCGCCCGGCAGACGCTGGGGGGTAAGGTCGCTGTCGTCTACCCCTAATAGCTCTACGCTCACAGAGGCACCCGCCGCCGCGGTCAGATCGCGCACAAGCACACATTGCACCGCTTCTCGGCTTTCAAAGCACGTTTGATTTAGGCTATTGAGATAGAGCTTCCAGGATTTGGATTCGATCAGATTGGGGGAATCCGCAGGCAGGCGAAAACGGGCAACCGCCACGATGGGTTTACCACGACAATTCAACCAGGAAACTTCAAACGCGTGCCACTCATCTTCCCCCACAAACGGCAGCTTACTGTCTTCGATGCCCAATGGGGCACGGTTTGCAGCACGGGGAATAGGATACAACAGCCCAGCGTCATACTGTTCTGGGTAAGCGGAATCGCGCCCAAGGGGCGCGTGTTCTAAGGTATCAGGGCGGTGTGCCATTACTGGTTGCTCTCTTGATTAGTAGCGCCCTCTACTGGGCGTTATCACACGTTTAACTGCGAATCCCTTTGCCGCGGTCTAGCATGGTGAGTGCCACCATAAACAGCACAACGATAAAGGCAAAGATAGCGGTTAGCGCCCAGACGACCGGAATATCGGAAACGCCTAAAAAGCCGTAGCGGAAGACATTCACCATATACAGTATTGGGTTAAGCATGGAGACGCCCTGCCAAAAATCGGGCAGCATCGAAATCGAGTAAAACACGCCACCTAAATACGTCAGCGGAGTCAGAATAAACGTTGGCACGATGGAGATATCATCGAATTTATTAGCCAACAGCGCGTTAATAAAACCACCAATGGAAAACAGCGCCGAGGTCAGCACCACCACCAGCACCGTGAGCAGTGGATGCTCGACAGTTAAACGGGTAAAGAACAGCGATACCAGCGTAACAATTAACCCAACCCCTAGGCCGCGGGCCATACCACCCAAGATAAAGCCGGATAAGACCACCCAATTGGGCATCGGCGAGACCATCATTTCTTCAATAGAGCGCTGAAACTTATTGGAAAAAAAGCTAGAGGCCACGTTGGAGTAGCTATTGGTGATCACCGACATCATGATCAACCCTGGAACAATGAAGTCCATGTAGCTGAAGCCATCCATATCACCAATACGCGAACCAATTAAGTTACCAAAGATGATGAAGTACATCGCCATGGTAATTGACGGCGGCAGCAAGGTTTGGGGCCAAATCCGCGTAAAGCGCTTGATCTCTTTAAGCACTAAAGTCCACAGCGCGATAAGGGTTTGCGTTGCATTCATACCCGCGCCTCCTGCTGCTCACGCTGATCAATCGCTTGCTGGCTGCTTTCCACCATGGAAACAAACATCTCCTCTAAGCGGTTGGCGCGGTTGCGCATGGAAACTACGGTTACCCCCTGTTCGCTTAAGGCACTGAACACATCATTGAGCCGCTGCCCACGATGAATTACCAGCGCTAGCTGGGAAGGCTCGATCTGCTGAACTTCAAACCCTTCAATAACGGGTGCTTGCTCTACCGGCGCAGACAGGTCGAGCAGGAAGGTTTCAGTGTTCAGCTCTGTCAGCAGTTCACGCACGCTGGTGTTACGCACAATTTCGCCTTGATTGATAATGGCGATATTGCGGCACAGGCTCTCGGCTTCTTCGAGGTAGTGTGTCGTGAGAATAATGGTGGTGCCTTCATCGCGGTTAATACGCCGCATGTATTCCCACATGCTGCGGCGCAGCTCGATGTCTACGCCTGCCGTTGGCTCATCAAGAATCAGTAGTTTTGGGCGGTGCATCAGCGCACGGGCAATCATCAAACGACGCTTCATACCGCCAGAAAGCATACGCGCACTACCATTGCGCTTGTCCCACAACCCAAGATCACTGAGCAGTTGTTTGGCACGGGGCAGCGCCTCTTTACGGGTCATTCCGTAGTAACCCGCCTGGGCCAGAATGATATCAATGACCTTTTCAAACTGATTGAAATTGAATTCCTGGGGCACCACGCCAAGCTGGTACTTGGCTTTTGCGAAATCTTTATCGATGTCGATACCAAAAATCGACACCTTACCGGCTGATTTCTGCACCAGCGAGCAGACCACGCCGAGGGTGGTCGACTTACCCGCGCCGTTAGGCCCTAACAAAGCAAAAAAATCGCCCTGCTGGACGTCTAAATCAATACCTTTTAACGCCTGAAAGCCGTTGCCATACACTTTTGTAAGGCCACGGATAGACAATGCCGGTTCGGCCATGAATATGTCCTGTCAGCAAATGGGGAGCACAAGAAAAACGAGCTAGATAAAAAGATATCGGGGCATCCGTATATTTTTTCAAGTCACCCAAAAGACAGCCACGCAAAAATATCGCCAATTGATGTGCGATACAGTGTTCAAAAAAACAAAGGAAAACAAGCAAAAAGGAGGGATGAAAGAAAGTGTTTGCTTGGAGCGGGAAAAGAGATTCGAACTCTCGACCCTCGCCTTGGCAAGGCGATGCTCTACCACTGAGCTATTCCCGCGTAAAACAAACAATGCTACAAAAATGCGAGATGGCGTCCCATAGGGGGTTCGAACCCCTGTTACCGCCGTGAAAGGGCGGTGTCCTAGACCACTAGACGAATGGGACGTTTTGGAGCGGGAAAAGAGATTCGAACTCTCGACCCTCGCCTTGGCAAGGCGATGCTCTACCACTGAGCTATTCCCGCTTAATCTGTATTACTCGCAAATCGGATTGGCGTCCCATAGGGGGTTCGAACCCCTGTTACCGCCGTGAAAGGGCGGTGTCCTAGACCACTAGACGAATGGGACGTTTTGGAGCGGGAAAAGAGATTCGAACTCTCGACCCTCGCCTTGGCAAGGCGATGCTCTACCACTGAGCTATTCCCGCAATTCCGATACCTTGACGAACTCTTACTCTATAACCTCTTACTCTATAAAGAGTAAGTGGCGTCCCATAGGGGGTTCGAACCCCTGTTACCGCCGTGAAAGGGCGGTGTCCTAGACCACTAGACGAATGGGACGTTTCATTGCCTCGTCGAGGTGGCGCGTATATTACTCAGCCCTTAATGTGCTGTCAAGCACTCTGAAATCGAAACGTTTTAACCTGCCACGAGTAGCGCCTGCTTTGTGCTCAAAGTAAGTAATTTGGCGACCTTAGCACATCATCCTAGAAACGTCGTATAAGCGGGCTTCTTATAAAAGCCCGACCTGCCCTTCTCGCATCTATCAACACAAAAGAGCTATCAATCCAAAAGGCTATTAAAAAGTAGAAAGTTATCTAAAAATCTTTCATGTACAATAAAATCGATTTTTTGGCACACTGTGTATTTGTGCCTCAGCCATCACAGTGGTTCGTTAGTTACCTTCGCCATTGGCTGATGACCCTAACCAATAACAAAGGAATTGAAGATGCTCCACACTCAGCGTAGTTACGGCGGCAGCTGTGTTGCCCCTCACCATCTTGCCGCAAGTGCAGGGCGTGATGTGTTGAAACAAGGTGGCAATGCAGTGGAGGCGATGGTCGCCGCAGCGGCTGCGATTGCCGTTGTGTATCCTCATATGAACGCGCTAGGTGGTGACGGTTTCTGGCTCATTCATGAACCCGGCAAAGCCCCTGTCGCCATTGATGCTTGCGGCCCCGCGGCTCAGCTGGCTAACAGTGATTTTTATGCAGGTGAGTCGAACATTCCTGAGCGTGGCCCAAAGGCCGCGCTGACCATGGCGGGCACTATTAGTGGCTGGCAGGAAGCGCTAAATGTGGCCGCTAACTGGGGAGAGTCGCTGCCACTTTCCGTTCTACTAAGCGATGCCATTCGCCATGCTGATGAAGGCATAGCCGTCACCCAGAGCCAGGAAACGTTGACCGCAAAACACTTAGAACGCCTGAGCCAAAGTCCTGGCTTTAAGGACACCTTGCTGATTGACGGTCAAGTACCTCGGGAAGGCCAGCGCCTTCGCCAACCACGTCTAGCCAACACACTGAAACGCTTGGCACATGCCGGACTGGATGATTTTTACCGAGGCGAACTTGCCACCAGCATGGCGCGCGACTTGGAAGCGCTTGGCAGTCCGCTTCGCTTGGACGATTTCCACGCCTACTACGCTCAACAGGTCACGCCTCTTCACGTGCGCCTGCAAGATGCCACGCTGTATAATTTACCAGCCCCCACCCAAGGCATGGCGTCGCTGATGATTCTGGGTATTTACGAACGTCTTAAGGCAGCCGAACCAAACGGCTATGATCACCTGCATGGCCTTATTGAAGCGACCAAGCGGGCCTTTATGCTGCGTGACCGCTATGTGACAGACCCCCACCGCGTGCCTGTTCCCCTGCAACAGCTGTTGAGTGAGGAGCGCATTAGCGCTGAAGCCGCTGAAATTGATGCTGCACAGGCGCTCCCATGGCCCCATGAGCCCGCACCTGGCGATACCATCTGGATGGGCAGCGTTGATAGCGAAGGCCGCTCGGTGAGTTTTATTCAGAGTATCTACTGGGAATTCGGCAGTGGCGTAGTGCTGCCGGAAAGCGGTGTGCTTTGGCAAAACCGCGGCATTAGCTTTTCACTTAACCAAGGTGATTTACGTGGCCTTGCGCCTGGTCGAAAGCCTTTCCATACACTTAATCCGGCACTCGCTACCTTTAACGATGGCCGCACCATGGTTTACGGCACAATGGGAGGCGAAGGCCAACCACAAACTCAGGCGGCGGTTTTTTCCCGTTATGCCCTACACGGCATGCCGCTTCAGCAATCGGTGACAGCACCTCGCTGGCTATTGGGCCGCACCTGGGGAGAATCCAGCACTAACTTGAAGCTCGAAGATCGCTTCAGTGACCGCTTGATCGCCGAACTTGCTACGGCTGGGCACGATATTGAAGTACTTCCCGAGGCGTTTAGCGACACCATGGGTCATGCGGGCGGCATCGTGCGGCATCCTGATGGCTTAATTGAAAGCGCCCACGATCCGCGCAGCAACGGAGGTGCGGCTAGCGTGTAAACGTCATACTGGCGGTTTTTTTACCTTTCACACATGCTGAACCTGGGCAGGCTATCTACTGTCACTCTGCGTAGTGATACGCTAGCCTGCTTAGTAAGCCTCTGTTTAACGGTAACCAGAGGGAGAGGAGACCCCCATGGCGAAAATAGAAAAATCCCCTGACGAATGGCGCAAGCAACTCACCCCGGAGCAGTACCGTGTGGCGCGTGAAAAAGGCACTGAACGCCCCTTCACCGGAGATTATCAGGTCAGTGATGCCCAAGGTATTTACCACTGCGTGTGCTGCCATGCGCCGCTGTTTGAAAACGAACATAAGTTTGATGCGGGTTGCGGCTGGCCAAGCTTTGATCGCCCACTGGGAACACGCTGCATTGAAGAGCATAGCGACACCTCCCACGGCATGCGGCGCACTGAAGTTGTTTGCTCCCACTGCGATGCCCATCTGGGTCACGTATTTCCTGACGGTCCGCCAGACACGACGGGGTTACGCTACTGCATCAATTCGGTGTCACTAGAGTTTCATCCTGACGAGTAATCGTCACTAAATCCTCGTTCAACGTCAGAAAGGCGGGCGCCATCTGTTAGAATGGCAGCCCGCTTTTTTGTGCCCATTTTTCGTACTTGTATTTGCTTTGCGCTAATTAGGAGAAACTCATGCTCGGCTGGTTCCCCGGACATATGAACAAGGCCCGCCGCCAGATTAAGGACGCGCTGCCCGAAATTGATGTCGTGATTGAAGTACTTGATGCGCGTCTGCCCTACTCCAGCGCCAACCCGATGCTGGCCGAGCTGACTCGCCATAAGCCTGTATTGAAAATTTTGTCACGGGCAGATCTTGCCGACCCTGAGCGTACTGCAGAATGGGTATCTTTTTTCGATGCTCAAGAAGATACCCGCGCCCTGGCAATTACCACTACCAATATTCGTGAGCTTAAAAAAATCCCTAAACTATGCCACGAACTAGCAGGCGCGGTGCGTGCTGATAGAGATGTCCGCGTGATGGTAATGGGAATTCCCAACGTCGGAAAATCGACGCTGATCAACGGGCTAGCGGGTCGGAAAATTGCTAAAACTGGCAATGAGCCCGCTGTCACCAAGCGCCAACAAAAGGTCCGAATTGACGGCCGCGTCGCGTTAATCGACACCCCCGGGGTGTTATGGCCAAAAATCGAAGATCAGGCTAGTGCCTATCGTTTGGCTGCTAGCGGCGCAATTCGTGATACTGCGATTGAGTATACCGATGTAGCCATCGTCACCAGTGCCGAGCTTGCCAAGCGCTATCCTGAAGAGTTGACCGCCCGTTATAAGTTAAAGGCGCTGCCGACGTATGAAGCGCCCGTAGCGCAAGAGGTGGATGCTGATGGCCCGCAAAAGCCAGATTTCTTAGCCATCGCCGGTTTTGACGGCCACGCCATTTTGAAAGAAATTGCGAGTAAGCGCGGCGGCTTACGTCCAGGTGGCGAGGTCGACATACACCGCGGTGCCGAAGTACTGCTTCACGAGCTACGCGATGGCAAACTTGGTAGGCTTACCTTAGAAACCCCAGGTGATATTCCACCGCCGCCGATACAAAACGACGAAGACAGCCACCTACAATCCGACGCATAATGGGCTGATCATCAGCAGCACCCTCGGCCACAGGACATTTTGGATAATAAACCCCATGGACACCCCGCAGCCTACAGAATCACACACGCTGAAAAAATCGCACAAACTGCATAACGTCTGTTACGACATTCGCGGCCCAGTGCTCGACCACGCCAAGCGCCTGGAAGAAGAAGGCCAGCGAGTTTTAAAACTTAACATTGGCAACCCGGCGCCGTTTGGCTTTGAGGCACCGGAAGAGATTCTTCAAGACGTGATGCGCAACCTGCCCACTGCTCAGGGCTACTGTGATTCCAAAGGCCTTTACTCGGCGCGTAAGGCAATTATGCAAGAGTGTCAACGTAAACAGATCCCTGGGGTTGGCATTGAAGATATTTATATCGGTAACGGCGTTTCCGAACTGATCGTGATGGCCATGCAGGCGCTGTTAAACGATGGTGATGAAGTACTGATCCCTGCCCCCGACTACCCACTATGGACCGCCGCAGCGAATTTGTCTGGCGGCCACGGTGTGCATTACCTATGCGATGAACAAGCCGATTGGGCACCGGACATGGCAGATATACGCGCCAAAGTTACCAGCCGTACCCGAGCCATTGTTATTATCAACCCAAATAACCCTACCGGCGCGGTCTACCCCCCTGAAGTAGTACGGGAAGTGCTGGATATTGCCCAAGAGCACAACTTGGTGGTGTTCTCCGATGAGATCTACGACAAGATACTTTACGACGGCGTAGAGCACACTGCCACGGGCGCATTAGCCGATGATGATCAACTGGTCATTACCATGAATGGACTATCGAAAAGCTATCGCTGCGCGGGCTTTCGTTCAGGCTGGATGACCATTTCCGGCACGCTGGCCAAACAGCGCGCCAGTGATTTCATTCAGGGCCTGACCATGCTGGCCTCGATGCGCCTGTGCGCTAACGTCCCAGCTCAGCACGCTATCCAGACTGCACTGGGTGGCTACCAGTCAATCAATGATTTGATTCTGCCGGGCGGCCGACTATTGGCTCAGCGAGATATTACGATAGAGAAGCTTAACGCCATTCCAGGAGTCTCTTGCGTGACGCCTAAAGGCGCGCTGTATGCCTTTCCCCGCTTAGATCCCAAGGTGTTTAACATTAAGGATGACCAACAGCTGGTGCTGGATTTATTGCTCCAGGAAAAAATCCTGCTGGTGCAAGGCACTGCGTTCAACTGGCCAGAACCGGATCACGTGCGCATTGTTACTCTGCCCTGGGCCGATCAGCTGGGGGATGCGCTTGATCGCTTTGCTAATTTCCTGTCCCGTTATCGTCAATAAAGACAGTCATCAATAAAAACGGCGACTTGAAACTGACGTTAACAGCACGTATCTAAACTGTCATTCCACTAACGCTTTTTTAATGACCCTTGATGGAGAACCTGCACCATGATGCGAATTGTGCTGTTTTTAGCCACTAACTTAGCGGTGTTGCTGGTTGCCAGCTTAACGCTGCGACTGTTTGGGGTGGAAAGTTACCTAAGCAGTCAGGGCATCAACTTTACCAGCCTGCTGATTTTCTGCTTTATCTTCGGCATGGTCGGCTCGCTGATATCGCTGTTTATTTCCAAGTGGATGGCAAAGCGTTCGACTGGCACCGTGATTATCGAAACACCCTCTAATTCAACAGAGCAGTGGCTGTTGGATACGGTGGCCGAACTTTCCCGCGAAGCGGGTATTAAAACGCCAGAAGTGGGCATTTTTCCTGCTCAGCAATCCAACGCGTTTGCCACCGGCTGGAATAAAAACGATGCATTAGTCGCCGTTTCAGCGGGCCTATTAAACCGCATGCGCCCTGAAGAAGTGCGCGCGGTGCTGGCCCACGAAATCGGCCACGTGGCCAACGGCGACATGGTCACGCTGGCGCTGATTCAAGGCGTCGTGAATACCTTTGTTATGTTCTTTGCTCGGGTCGTGGCTCAGTTAGTCGACAACTTCTTAAGAAGTCGTAGCGACGGCGAAGGTGGCCTTGGTTTTATTGGCTATTTTGCCGTGGTGATCGTGGCAGAAATCGTCTTTGGTCTTGTCGCCTCTGCAATCGTTGCCTGGTTCTCTCGCTATCGTGAATACCGTGCTGATGAGGCAGGCGCACGCTTAGCGGGTACCGGCGCGATGGTAAATGCGCTGGCACGTCTGAAAGCGGAAACTGAAATGCCTGACCAGATGCCTGATACTCTGCGCGCGATGGCTATTACTAAAGGCCAAACCCGCTCTCTGTTAGAGCAGCTATTTGCAAGCCACCCACCGCTGGACGATCGCATTCGCGCTTTGAAAGAAGCGGCTTACCGTCAGTAACGCATAGTTGCTAATCACATAGTTGCTAGTCACATAGTTGCTAGTCGCATAACACACAAGGCCCGCAGATGCGGGCCTTGTGCTTTCTATATCACCTCACTACCAACACACCGTCACTACGCAACTAAACACACTGCACTTGAAAACCAGCCGCTAGCAATGGCGCTTCCAACATCGTTGCGTCGCTCTCTAATAAGATGCGAAGCGTGGCAAACTCTCGACGCAGTGGGTAGTTGGATCGACAGTAATCAAAGCCCTTTTTGATTCCCTGGTGAAACACGTGCCGCTGCAACGCATCGTGGTCACGGCGCACATCGTAAACCGCGCGCGTGCATAGCCGGAGTGCTTCTTCTATCGGCATCGCTTGCTGCAGCGTTAATGCCGACAGCGCAGGTCGTGGGCAGAGTTCGCTAAACGTAACGCCACTTGGCCGCTCGATATGCTGAGCCAGCGCCTGCTGAATCATCCACGTACCACGCAACTTGCCATCAAGGCTATGCCCAGCAATATGTGGTGTCGCCAGCGCTACCAAATCACGCAACCCGGCATCAATCGCCGGCTCATCTTCCCAAACATCGAGAATAGCCGTGATATCGCCTTTACCCGCTAAGCGGCTGCGTAGCGCCAAGCCGTCAATGCAATCACCCCGCCCCGCGTTTAGCAGCACAGTCCCAGGGGCAAGATCATTAATACGCTCCGCATTAAGCAGCTGATACGTGGCATGGGGGCCCTCTTTCACCAGCGGGGTATGCAGGCACACTACGTCGCAGTGTTCGATTACACTATCCAGCGAGCAAAATAGGCTCGTCTCCCCTACTGCTGTGGGCTCTTTTCCAGGGTGTTCTTTTTCTGCACGAGGTGGGTCACACACCAAGGTTTCCACACCCAGCGCTTGCAAACGCTGCTGCAAACGACTGCCAACGTTGCCAGCACCCACAATACCCACCCTACGCGCTAGCAACGACCAACCTTCTCGCTCACTCATCAACAGTAGGCTACTAAGCACATAGTCCACGACAGCGTCGGCATTGCAGCCAGGAGCACTGGCAAAGCCAATGCCACGCTCGCTTAATAGTGCGCGATCAATATGATCAGTACCGATGGTGCAAGTACCTACAAAACGGACAGGGCTTTGTGCCAACAGCGCTTGATTGACCTGAGTAATCGAGCGCACGATCAGTGCATCTGCATCAGCCACATCGGCAGGACGAATCTCACGCCCTGGCAAGCGGTGCAGCGTGCCAAATGACTCAAAACAGAGGTCTGCAGCAGGGATGTTCGCGTCGATAACAAGTTTCATAGGCGTTTTCGTATCCGGGCTTTACAATACGCCCGCAACGGCTTGCTGTGCAGGCATGATCAAGAAGCAGTTAAGGAGATGGGTGTGATCGTACGCTGGGAAACCGACCATGACTATGTGTTGGTACACATTCACCAGGATATGTTTGGCGACTGGATTTTCAGCCGCGCCTGGGGGCAAATCGGCACCCAGTTTGGCGGGCTAAAGCATCAGTTGGCAGACACCCTGGAGCAAGCGCAAATGTGGATGGAAGATGAGGCCACCATCCAGACCTCGCGAGGGTTTCGCAAGGTACTGGAAGCAGCCGATCATACGCCCGAAGGACAGGAAGCCATGCGGCAGTTGTCGCTACTTGATGCACTTTAGGGGCATCAAATTCCATGTTAGCGACAATAATTCAACCCCTAAAGGCTGTTTTAAGACCAGTTTCAAGGGCTGTCTCAAGGGCTATCTCAACCCAAATAGCGCCGTCCATTGCGCTGATGCACGCCAATTGGCGGCGCATTTTCGGGCGGTGTGGTAAGTGTCGCAAGCGCAGCCTCATCTAACCAGCCGCGCGCTTGTAGCCAAGCGCTCAGCCTATCAAGATCAAAGCCTCGATCCAGCTCTTCTCCATTACCATCTATCAACACCGGAATGCGCACACCATAACGCTCCGCTAATGTATCGTCGTCGCTGATTTCAATGTGATGCAGCGATACCTCTTGGTTCGCCAACGTTACCACCAGCGCTTCTAACTGAGCGCACAAGTGGCAGCCTAACGTTGTATAAATCGACAGCTGAATCATATCCGATCTCTTTGTGCCCTTACGCTTTATGCCGTAGCAAAAACACGTGATGCAGGTTGGTTCGGCGTTGAAAATCCGGATCAAACGTACGCGATGTAATATCTTCTACTGCGTAGCGCTCGCTGAGCGCCTCGTCTAGCTTGAAGCGCCGCTGGTTGTTCGAGAACACCAGCGTACCGCCGGGCGCAAGACGCGCCATGGCCAGTTCTACTAGCCGCGGATGGTCACGCTGAACATCAAGGGTATCGCGCATTTTCTTGGAGTTAGAAAACGTTGGCGGATCCATAAAGATCAAGTCGAATTCGGCGTTCGCGGTTTCTAGCCAGCGGAAACAGTCATCCCGCACCACGCGATGTAGCCTTGGGTCCAGCTTGTTCAGCGAAAAGTTGTCCCTCGCCCACTCAAGGTAGGTATTCGACATATCGACGCTGACGCTGTCGCTTGCACCACCCAGGGCTGCTTGCACAGTTGCCGTCGCAGTGTAGCAAAACAGGTTTAAGAAGCGCTTCCCACTAGCCATCTCGTTAAGCAGGCGGCGCACTGGCCGATGATCCAAAAACAAGCCGGTATCCAAGTAGTCACGCAGGTTGACCCACAACCGAGCGTCACCTTCCTGCACTTCAAAGCGCTCACCGCTAGCATCCCGTTTCTGGTACTGGGCACTGCCAGCTTGCCGTTCACGACGCTTTATATACACCTTGCCTGGATCAACGCCCAGGGCATCTGGTAGCACTTCCAGTGCATCAAATAGGCGCTTTTGAGCCTGAGCGGGGTTGATTGAGCTGGGTGCGGCGTACTCTTGAACGTGCACTCGGTCGCCGTAACGATCGACTGCCAGCGCATATTCCGGCATATCAGCATCGTAAACACGATAGCAAGTCTCACCGCTTTTCTTGAGCCACTTTTTCAAACGTTTTTGATTTTTCGCCAGTCGATTGGCAAACATTTGGGCATTTTCCGACACGGCAGGCTTGGCACTGGTACTTATTTGCTGCGTCTCTCCTCCGTTTTCTGAGACAGAAGAAACGCTGTCACTGCCTGGCGTACTAGCCGTGTGAGTGGCAATTTCCATCAGCAGCAACTTCGCATCCAGCGCCCCGTTCTTCAGCGCATACTGCTTATGAGCACGCAGCCCAAGGCGATGCCCCAAATCGGGGTTACCGGTAAACAGCGCCAGTGTCCAGCCAGGAAACAGCGCCTTTGCCTTTTCTCCCAGCTGGGCATACAAACGCACCAATTCAGGTAATTCGCCTAAGCGCTCGCCATAAGGCGGGTTAGTTATCAATAGCCCACGTTCGGCAATAATAGTCTCTGGCCTGGTTAGCTGACTTAGGCTCTGCCCATGCAAGGTAATTAGCGCAGGAATGCCCGCACGCATGGCGTTGGCTTTCGCTGCTGTCAATGCCGCCGGACTCTGATCAAAGCCCACCAGCGCCGTTTTACAGCGTTTACGGCCTATCGACGCCCGTGCCTCAGCTTCGCGCTTTAACTCTTTCCACAGCGGCTCGTCGTGGCCTGCCCAGCCCTGAAAGCCAAAGCGCTCCCGATTGAGATTGGGCGCTTGGTCGGCAGCCATTAGCGCCGCTTCAATCAGCAGCGTGCCTGCGCCACATAATGGATCTAACAACGGCTCACCGGCTTTTGCTCGTTCTGGCCAGCCTGCACGCAACAGCAATGCCGCTGCCAAGTTCTCTTTCAGCGGTGCATGCCCAACATCACGGCGGTAGCCACGACGGTGCAAACTTTCACCGGAAAGATCAATCCCCAGGCTTAAGTTAGCGCGGTGTAGATGGGCATAGATGCGCAGATCAGGTGCTTTGGTATCAACATTTGGGCGCTCCTGCCCTGCTAGCTGCAGCGAATCAACAACGCCATCTTTCACCGTCTGAGCACCAAACCGGGTGTGACGAATGTGATCGCTGCGGCCATGGAAATCTACCGCCAGCGTTTTGCCTGGCGTTAAATGCTGCGTCCAGGGAAGTCGGGCAACCACGTCACGCACTTGCTCAGCGGTATCAATCATCGGCTCCCGAGCCAACAGCAAAATAATGCGGTTAGCTAACCGTGACCACAGGCATATGCGATAGGCGGTTGCTAGATTGGCGGAAAAATAAACGCCCGCCACGGTCGTTTTACCTGGCTCGGCTCCTAGTGCTGAAAGCTCATCAGCTAAAAGGCCTTCAATACCTTTTGGGCAGGTAGCAAGGAGGTTTAGAGGGGCAGTTTGGCTCGACTCGGTCATGTTTATCGCCGCGCGTAAGAGCGCGATATTCCTATATATGGCAAATGAGTTTACGTCTTATGACAATTTGATGGTCGACAAGTGACCCCATCATGAGCTAACAATAAGAGTGTAGCTACTGAAAAACGCATGCGTTGTTTGTCAGGGTTCTATTAGCAACTTGCTTTCAAGATCCCTAATTTGTCGAGTCTGCCGCTTTGCCCGTTCAGCACGTGAGTGCTAGGCACTAGCGTTGAGTGGCGGCTTGCCAACGTTATTTATCGAAATAGCACTGATGCAAATATAGCATTTTTGCCCAGCGTGCTTTTCTTATCAAAGGCTTTCGTGAAAAGAGGTTAGCCAATGAAACGACAAAAACGTGATCGCTTCCAACGGGCTTATGTTCACGGCTATAAAGCGGGCATTACGGGTCGCTCCCGAGATGACTGCCCCAGTCAAGATGTCAATTTACGCGAATATTGGATGAGTGGTTGGCGTGAAGGTCGCGGTGATCAGTGGGACGGGATGACCGGCGTCTCCGGTATCCATAAAAACCCCATGGTGATGACCTAGTTTTTTACCTTTTCAAACATGACATTTGGAGTACGGAGCCCGCTGACAAGCGGGCTTTTTTATTGCTCAATTATTGCTGTTTTAATGCCTCGGCGCACGCTTTCACTAACCCAGGGCCTTGGTAGATCAACCCTGAATAGAGCTGCACCAAGTCTGCGCCAGCGGCAATTTTAGCAGCAGCGGCCTCACCGCTATCAATTCCGCCCACGCCTATAATAGGCAGCGTTGGCAGTTGCGCACGCAGCAGGCGAATCACTCTATTCGATGCTTCAAAAACGGGTTTTCCAGAAAGCCCACCCGCCTCATCTGACTGAGGGTCACTCTTAACAGCATCGCGAGCTATCGTGGTATTTGTCGCAATAACACCATCCAGTGCATTTCGAGCAATACTGCCAGCCACCAGAGCGACCTCTTCTTCACTCATATCTGGGGCGATTTTAACCAGTAGCGGCACCTTGCGGCCTAACGCGCTGTCCAGTACTTGGCTGCGCGAACGAATAGGCCCAAGCAGTGCGTCCAGCTGTTCGCCGAACTGTAATGTCCGCAGCCCAGGCGTGTTAGGCGAGGAAATATTGACCGCAATATAATCAGCCACGCTGTGCACCGCCTCTAAACAAAGCAGGTAATCATCGAGCGCGTTTTCCACAGAGGTGGTTAAGTTTTTACCAATATTGATGCCCACAACGCCTCTGTAGTGGCGCTTTTTCACCTGAGCGACAAGGTGCTCAACCCCTTTGTTATTAAATCCAAAGCGGTTAATGATCGCCTCGTGGCCTGCAAGCCGAAACAGGCGTGGCTTCGGGTTGCCTGGCTGCGCTTTGGGCGTCACGGTCCCTACTTCTACAAACCCAAAGCCCAGCGCGCCCAGCGCATCCAAGTGATCGGCATTTTTATCCAGCCCTGCGGCAAGCCCTACCCGATTACTAAAATGCAGCCCCATCAGTTCGACAGGGTCGCTCACAGGTTCTCCATATACCCGCTGCACACCACCCACCCGATGCAGAGTATCTAACGCACCCAGCGCCAACCTATGAGACGTTTCTGGGTCGAGTCGAAATAGCAGCGAACGGGCGAAGTTATACATCAGCGAGGCTCTCCAGAGCAGTGGGCATGAAGCAGACGAACAAGCACGCTACATGTGAGCAAATAGACGGCATAGCGCGCGGCGCGCAGAGTATAGCGTAAATCAAGTTATCTTCGCAGCGCTGTGCGGTGAGAAAGGCGATGCAGTGAAAAAGCGATCACACGAGCAGTCACAAGATCGGTCATAAAAAAACCGCGCCCTGATTCAGGACGCGGTTAGGTGGTGTTACTTATCGAGCAATTCGATAGCTAGCTTGTGACTTACGCTTCGCTATCACTTTCAGCAAGGTCGACCAATTCACGTACGGCGACGGCAAACAGTGCAAAGCCTCCTTCACTGCCACCACGCACTTCGTCAATCAGATGGCACCAGCGGCGGTGTAGCTCGGCGTGCTGCTCAAGCCACTGAGCCACACGCTCTTGGGTGTCACGACTACCCGCTTCCAGCTTCAGAACACTGGTCGTTAGTGCCAGTTGCTGGCGATCAATATCGTCACGGAAGGTTTCTCGCGCTTGTGCCTGCCATGCATCACGCACTTCTAGCTGGGTCACCTGTTGAATCATCCAGGGTAGCTCTAGACGGCTGCCGATTTCATAGAACACTTCGGCCACACGCTGGGGTTTCTCATTGGTGACCCGCGCTGCGTGAATAATGCCTAAACCTGCATAGAGACTAGGCGAAGCAGCCACCGTAGAAGCTAGCGCTTCAGGCACACCTGCTTCTAGCAGCTCGTCGCAACGCTTACGCCATGCAGCCTGCTCTTCGCCGCTGAGCAGTTCACCAATACCTTCTTGCAACTGAGCAAGACGTGGCCCGAAGTACTCAATTGTATCCTGAGTCGACAGCCCCAAATGCTGACGCAGGAACCAGCGCGTCGCGCGACGAATCATGCGCATCAGGTCAAGCATCATCGAATACTGCACGCGATTCGGCACTTGGTTATCCAGCGCCTCGATTTGCTCCCACAGAGAGGTGAGGTTAAACGCATCTCGAGCAACTACATAAGCGCGCGCGATATCAGCTCGACCTGCGCCGGTTGAGTCCATTAGGCGGCGAACAAACACAATGCCCATGTGATCAACTAGATCGTTAGCCACCTGGGTGGCAACAATTTCACGCTTCAGACGGTGGTCGTACATTTCAGTCTGGTAGCGTTCCGTTAACACTTCAGGGAACAAGCGCTCTAGGTGACGGTGAATGTAGGGATCATCCGGCACATCAGAGTTGATCAAATCGCCTTTCAGGGTGCTCTTAGCGTAAGAAATCAGCACCGAAAGTTCAGGCAACCGCATGCCCTGGTCATGACTGGCACGCTCTTTAAGCACGTCATCGGCAGGCAAAAATTCTAATTCACGATCAATTTGACCAGCTGACTCAAGCTCACTGATAAAGCGACGGTAGGGTCCCATGCCTTGGTGAGACAGTATTTCTGACAGGTCCAGCGCTTGGGTTTGCCGATAGTTATCGAGAATAACTAGGTTAGCTACTTCCTCTGTCATATCTGATAACAGCTGGTTACGCTGTTTGTCGGTCATGTCGCCGCGCTTAACCACTTCATCGATCAATATCTTGATATTGACCTCATGATCCGAGCAGTTAACACCCCCGGCATTATCGATAAAGTCAGTGTAAACGCGCACACCTTTAGCGGCTGCTTCCATCCGGCCACGCTGGGTCAAGCCCAAATTACCGCCCTCTCCGACTACGCGGCAGTTTAACTCAGCGCCGTTAATACGCAGCGCATCGTTGGCTTTATCGCCCACGTCGGCGTCGGTTTCATCGGAGCTCTTCACATAGGTACCGATACCACCGTTCCACAACAGATCAATCTTGGCCTTCAGCATTGCGCGGATCAGATCGTTGGGTGAAAGGCGCGTTTCTTCGATACCAAACACCTGCTGCATTTCCGGGGTAATCGGGATCGATTTAGCGCTGCGGCTAAAGACACCGCCACCCTGCGAAATCAGTTCAGCACTGTAATCTTCCCAGCTAGAGCGCGGAAGGTTGAACATGCGTTTGCGCTCGGCGAAAGCAGCGTCTGCGTCGGGGTTCGGGTCGACAAAAATATGCAGGTGGTTAAACGCGCCAACCAACTGGATTTTATCCGACAACAGCATGCCATTGCCGAACACGTCTCCAGCCATATCGCCAATGCCTACTACCGTGAACAAATCTTGCTGGGTGTTCACGTCGAGATTTTTGAAATGTCGCTTTACGGATTCCCAGGCACCACGCGCGGTAATCGCCATTTTCTTATGGTCGTAACCGTTAGCACCGCCAGAGGCAAAGGCATCACCGAGCCAATGGCCATACTCTATGGATATCTCATTTGCGATATCCGAGAAGGTTGCGGTCCCTTTATCGGCAGCTACCACAAGGTAGCTATCGTCGCCATCATGGCGCACCACGTTTTGCGGCGGCACGACCTCACCACCCACTAAATTGTCAGTGACATCCAACAGAGCACGGATAAAGATTTTGTAGCAAGCGATGCCTTCTTTCTGCTGGATTTCACGACCAGCGTTTTCTGGCATGCGTTTGCATACGAAACCGCCTTTAGCACCCACAGGCACGATAACCGCGTTTTTCACCTGCTGGGCTTTTACTAGACCCAATACTTCCGTGCGGTAGTCTTCATGGCGGTCTGACCAACGTAAGCCACCACGAGCGACTTTACCGCCACGCAGGTGAACACCCTCTACGCGAGGCGAACAAACAAAAATCTCAAACGCCGGGCGTGGCTTGGGCATGCCCGTGACTTTCGACGGCTCCAATTTATAGGAGATGTAATCTTTAAAGCGACCATCAGCAGCTGTCTGGTAGTAGTTAGTGCGCAACGTCGCTTGAATAAGCTCCATAAAGCGGCGCAGCAACTGGTCATCATTAAGGCTGGCGACACCTTCCAGGTGCTCGTTTAAGCGAGCAATACAGTCATCTAAGCTGCTTGGCTGGCGCTTGGGATCGAAGCGTAACCGGAAAAGCTCAACGAGTGTCTGGGTGATTGCCGGGTAATTAGCCAGGGTAGCTGCAATGTAGTCCTGCGACATACCAAAGCGTATCTGCTTAAGGTAACGGGCGTAACCACGCAGCATGGCCACTTCGCGCCAATCGAGGCCAGCACCAATAATCAGACGGTTAAAGGCATCGTTATCCGCTTCACCTGCCCATATACGCTTAAACGCTTCGCTGAAAGTGTCACGCATTTCGCTGAGGTTGACGCCTTCACGGCTATGTTCCAGCTCGAAGTCATGAATCCAGTAGCGCTGCTGCGGGGCATTGATGTCGTAGGGACGCTCGCCGATGACACGCAGCCCCAGGTTTTCCATCATCGGTAGCACATCAGACAGCGGAATCTGCGTTTCACGATGGAAAAGCTTCAAATTCATACCGCCCGCCTGCTCTTCTAGGGGGCGATAAAGTGACAGCGAGAGATCCTCACCGCTATCCAGGGTCAGCAGGTGCTGAACATCAAACACCGCGGTGCGGGCATTGAAATCTTCTCGGTAACTGGCCGAGAACGCATCATGGAAGTTATCCATTTGGTGATTGGCGCGCTCTTCACCAAAGCCTTCAACCATTGCTTCCTGAAGCTCATCACGCCAGCTGCGTGCCAAACGTGCCACTTTGCTCTCTAAGCGCTTAAGGTCGTATTGGCTAGGCCCTTCCCCATTAAAACGCAGAATAAGCTGAATACGGGCGAGAACCGACTCTGACAAATAGGTATTAAAGTCGCCAAAATGAGCGTCTAGCTCATCGCACAGCATCGTTTGTATGCGCTGGCGCAGGTCGGTAGAGAACACGTCTCTTGGGACAAATACTAAGCAGGAGTAGAACTTACCGCTGACATCCGCGCGAATAAACAAGCGTACTTGTCGGCGTTCACGAATATTGAGGATACCAAGTGCAGTGCTGGCCAGTGACTCCGTGCTGATCTGAAATAGGTCATCACGGGGATACACTTCCAACACCTGCAACAGCTGTTTGCCGTTATGCCCCTGGGGGTTAAACCCAGCAATATCCATCACAGCTTTCAACTTGCGACGCAGCAGCGGAATATTGCGTGGCGATTCGTTGTAAACCGTGGCGGTGAAAAGGCCAAAAAAGCGCCGCTCGCCGATCACATTGCCATCGTCGTCGTAGCGATCAACGGTAATGTAATCTGGATACGTGGGGCGATGCACCCGGGAGTGATGAGCGCTCTTAGCAAACGACAATAGCTGGGGTACCAGCACGTAGTCGTCATTATCATCAATCCCCTCTTCAGTGCGGATGCGCTCGCGGTATCGGGGCTGATCAAGGCGGAAAACACCCAGAACACTATTGGGGTCGCGCTGCAACTCTTTTCCTTCCAGCAGGTACTCGTCATAACCCAGGAAAGTAAAGTTGTCTTTGAGCAGCCACTCTAAAAACGCGATAGCTTCTTCATGATCGTCAGGATCAATTTGCGGGGGGCAGTTTTTCTCTAACTCTTGAATAGCCGACGTAATTTGACCGCACATCTCGTCAAAGTCGCTGACAGCCGTTCGAACATCACGCAGCACTTCATGCAATTTGTTCTCAATTTTGGTCAACGATTCAGGATCTGAGTGGCGATCCACTTCAATGACCATTAACGACTCACGCGCTTCAGGCGCATTTTCATCTCTTGGTGACGTTAACTCTTTAAGCTGGTGCTGGCCGTCACGAGCTACGGCAAATACGGCATTTTGAATAGCGTGAACCGTCAGCCCACGACGGTTAAGTTCAATCCGGACTGAATCAACCAGAAACGGCATATCTTCGTGCAGAACGGCAACAAAGGTGTGGGTTGATTGCCAACCATGCTCTTCAAAATCGGGATTGAAGATACGCACTTTGGGGCTTTTAGGATCGTGATGCTGCAAAAACTGCCAAACCGATAGCGTGGCCCCATATAGGTCATCTAGGCGTCGGTCGACTAGATCTTCCACAGGCACAGTGGCGTAAAAGTGGCGAGCAAAGGCTTCGACATCTGCCGCTCGCTCCGGCTCCAGTCGCGCATCCAATCGCTCTTGTAGCTGCTTCAAAAGATCCCGCCGACTCTCTTCAATCGCAACGTAATGCATCCATCACCTCGACTGCCTGGGGCCACTATTTAGGCCAAAAAACGAAGGACAATAGGCCTTTAGGCCACACTATCCACTAGCTTACGCTACCGTTGCTCGTCTCCCTAACCATCTGACAGGTTATTCATGATGTATGCCGCTTATGCATCATAAGCACTATTGACAAGTTAATTATTACTCTATGCTCTTCCTTGTGAGCAATACACCGCATTCACAATGATCGGTAAACGGAAACTGATCAAAAAGCGCGAACCGTTTAATGTGATGCGTTTGAGTCAGTATGGTTAAGTTTTCGGCTAGCGTTGCCGGATTGCATGAAATATAGACGATTTGAGCGTATTCGCTGATCTGGTGACAACTTTCGGCGTCCAGCCCTGCTCGTGGTGGGTCGACTAGTACAGTGGAAAACTCATACGCGTCCAATCCCATCTCTGTCACTCGGCGGCCTGTTTTCTCGCCTTTCAGCGCCAATGCGAACTCTTCAGCAGACATTCTTGCTACCTGCGCATTGGTCACACCGTTAGCGTCCAGATTGACGTTAGCGCTAGCAACCGAGGTGCGCGAAATTTCAGTCGCCAAAACGCGGCGAAAGTTATCCGCTAACGCAATCGTAAAATTACCGTTACCACAGTAAAGCTCCACCAAGTCTTCATCTTGCCGTCCGGCGGTGGCCTCCTTGGCCCAGCTAAGCATGGTCTGGCAGATATGCGCATTCGGCTGCGTAAAACTGTTTTCGACCTGCTGGTACACCAGCTCACGTCCATCAACTGTTAAGCGCTCCCAAACATGATCTCGGGTTAACACCCATCGCTGCTTGCGAGAGCGGCCAATAATCATGATGCCAAGCGTCTCCTCCAGTGCGCGCGCTTCGGCTTCCCAGGCCTCGCCTAGCGGGCGGTGGTAGATCAGCGTTACCAAGGCTTCGCCAGATAAGGTGGTTAAAAACTCAACTTGAAATAAGCGGCGGCGAAGTTCATCGCTGGCAAGAAACGCTTCTCGCAGACGCGGCATCAGCGCATTAATATGCTCACTGGCGATGGGGAACTGATCCAAACGCACGACACGCTTGTTTTTAGGATTATCCGAATCGACCTCAAACATGGCGTAGAAGAGGTCATCATCTTCATGCCAGATGCGAAATTCGCAGCGTTGCCGATAGTGGCTTGGCGGTGAGGGGTAGACTTCTAGCGTGGGCGTGGTGAACGCTGCAAAGGTCTTCTCCACGTAGGCTTGCTTTTCAGCGAGTTGTTCGGCGTAGCGTTCTGGTTCTACAGTGGGGATCGCCAAGGTAGTTCCTCATTTAAGTAAATAACATCAATAAAAACAAACAACCTAACAGAGGGGCTACACCGCGTTAGGAATCGTTAAACGTTGTGGCGAGTGAAAACCAAAGCGTGCGAACCCTTTAGTGAGTTGCGACGCTGGCGCTGTCGTGAAGCAACGCCCATCTTGGGAGCTGTTTGCAAGAGTAGGTGCCACTTGCCCCACCCGACGAGCAATTGCATCGCCAGAATCCACCCACACCAGCGGCACCGGCGACAGCCGGATTAGCTCAGTTTTCAATAGCGGAAAATGGGTACACCCCAGCACAACCGTATCGAGTGCCGGGGTAGCTTGGGTAGCCTGCCATAAAGGTGTTAGCGCAAGGTTTAAGCGCTGGTCGTTAATCGCCGCGCCTGATAGCCACGCTTCTGCTTCTGTGACGAGTGCATCTACCGCCACCTTGGTGACCACACAGTCACTCGCGAAGCTATCAATCAACGTCTGAGTATATGACCTATTGACGGTCGCCGTTGTGGCGAGCAAGCCAATATGACGTGTCTGACTACTCAACGCAGCGGGCTTGATAGCAGGTACTGTTCCAACGACAGGAATATCTAACGTTGCACGCAACCCTTCTAACGCTAGCGTGCTAGCGGTATTACAGGCAACGACCAAGACACTCGCTTGGCAGGCATCTACTGCCGCTTTACATACCGAGACAATACGCCCTGAGAGCATCACATCATCGCGCAGACCATAGGGCAGCCACGCGTTATCACTGGCATAACACATTGCCAGATGCGGATAATGCTGGCGAAGGGCATGGGCAACAGAAAGTCCGCCCACACCTGAATCAAACAGTAGCACAGGCCCTGACATCACTGCTTAACCATCCAATACGCTTTGTACATGCCACCCCCCTCAAGCCGCCAATAAAAAACGGGGCGCTAGTCTAACACGCCCCGTTACACCTTGAGTGATCCGCTTACACGCTACATTGATGGCACCTCGGCACCACGCAACTCAGCATAAAGTTCGGGGTACGCTTGCTGTAGGCGCTCTAGCTCTTTTTCAGCTCCCTCAGGTAACGCTTGACGAAGCTCCTCCATATCCTCTTCGCTGAAATGCTTATCTATCAACGGGAACAGACCCTCTCTCTCATGGCGAAGGTAGGCACGATGTGCATCAAGGTACGCTTTTAACGCCTCTGCAAAGCGATCCATTGGTAGCACGTTATCCATTAGAATCATGTCGATATCATTGGATAAACGGGACAGGCGCGGCTTTAATTTTCGATAGTCACTGGCCATTTGCTCCATCAATGGAAGGTGCTCAGGAGCCTGCTCTTGCAAACGTTCCACGCAAATCTTTTCCAGTGGAGAAGCAAAACCATCCATATAAGACAAAATGTAGTCCACCACCTCACGCATCAACTGGAAGTCGGGCCGTTCACCGCTCACGAGTGTTTTTTGTTTTAGCTGCAATACATGGAGCATTCGCGCCATGTTGGCATGATCTAGACGCAGTTGGTTTAACATCTTGCCGTCTCCTTTGTAAGTGCTTTACCTTTCGCCCATTGCCTAATAGCGCTTAAGCGCATGGCATGAGCTGGGTTCAACTACACTGGTGTTAATCGTTACCATGCGCCTTTGACATTACCTAGGCAAGCAGACGCTTATCAGTCGGTTATGCCCAAAGGTAGCCCGACGTTACATTATTTACCACAGACACGTGTTAATCGTTGATTGTTCAATGGCAAGATTTACGATGGAAATTTAGAGGGAACGTTTATATGGATCTTTTTGACCGCGCGTCCGTTACCACGAGCGAAGACGTGCCCCTTGCCTACCGTATGCGCCCACTAACCCTTAACGATTATGTCGGCCAGCAAGCATTAGTTGGGCCTGAAAAACCCCTACGTCGAATGGCAGAGTCTGGGATAGTACGCTCAATGATTTTATGGGGGCCACCCGGCGTGGGGAAAACTACGCTAGCGGAGTTACTAGCACGTGCTTCTGGCGCACATCTTGAGCATTTAAGCGCTGTCATGGCCGGTGTTAAAGAAATTCGTTCAGCAGTAGAGCGAGCCCAACAACGCACATCGCCTACACTTCTATTTTTAGATGAAATCCACCGTCTGAACAAGAGCCAACAGGACGCGTTGCTGCCCCATGTGGAGTCGGGCCTGCTAACACTGATCGGTGCAACAACGGAAAACCCCTCTTTTGAGGTGAACTCGGCGCTACTTTCTCGTGCTCGGGTCTATGTGCTTAAACCGCTGAGCCATGACGAACTTCTCCGGGTGTTATCCCAGGCGTTAAGCGACACAGAGCATGGCCTGGGGAAGCGACGCATCGAGTTGGAAGAGGGAGTATTAGATGCACTTGCTCATGCCAGTGCTGGCGACGCACGTCGCGCGTTGGGGCTACTAGAAACAGCTTGCGACTTTACTGAGCAGCATGGTGATAAAGAGGTGCTACAAAAAGCGGTGTTAGCCGACGTGGTAGGTTATCAATCAAGCGCCTTTGATAAGCAAGGTGACGCTTATTACGATTTATTATCAGCACTTCATAAATCAATTCGCTCATCACGTCCTGATTCAGCCCTGCTGTATATGGCACGCTTTTTACAGGGCGGCGGCGACCCGCTTGATATTGTGCGCCGCTTAACGGCGATTGCCTCAGAAGATGTAGGAAATGCTGACCCGCGAGCACTGCCCCTGGTCATTGCTGCCTGGGATGCCTATTTACGTTTAGGCGATTATGAGGGCCAGCGAGCGATTGCTCACGCTGCTATTCATTTAGCGGTTGCTCCAAAAAGTAATCGTATCGACCGTGCCTGGAAGGCTGCACAGCAGTTTGTGCAGCAGCAACCACAATTGGAAGTACCCAGCTATCTTCGTAACGCCCCCACCAAATTGATGGAGCAGTTAGGACATGGCCAAGGTTATCGCTACGCGCACGATGAAACCTATGGCTACCCTGCTGGCAGCGCTCATGACTGTTGGCCTGACGACTTACCTAAAACACGATTTTATGAACCGAGCGATTTTGGTCAGGAGAAACGCTTTGGTGAGATCATGGCGTGGCGGGAACATCAGGACCTAGAAGCAGATCAGGCACCCTAAGGTGCCTGATCTAATCATCGTGCGGAGTACATTATTGCGAGCAGTGCATTGCTCTTCTCACAACACTTTTACAACTCTTCGCGGATAACATCAGTGCCATCAGGAATATCAAATTTGAATAAGCTGCGGTCAATACTACCGTTTCGGGTAATGTCGCTAAACGTAATCGCGGTACGCTGACCAGTACTGTCCATCATCCACAGTTCAGTTAAGGTTTGATCGTCGAAGACCATGCTCAGCTCTTCGAATAGCGTATCTGCTGAGACAGGAATCAGCGTAAACACATCGTCACCGTCCTGCTGCTCATGAAATACGTCATAGCTAGCAGTTAAATCGTTTGCACTTCCCGAAAGCAATAGCGCCGGAGTATGTGTAACCCGATCATCCATCGCTTGAATGGTGACTTGCTCAAGATCAGGGTCATAGAGATAAACATCGTCGCCATCTGAGACGACGACTTGCGTATAAGGTGCCTCTACTTCCCAACGGAGCATACCAGGACGCGAGAGCCACATTTCCCCACGTGCGCTTTGTAAGCGCTCGCCACCACCGTCTAAAATCTGCTGTTCAAACGTCGCTTGATAGTTCTCTAACGGATCAAGCCGCTCAGTAAGACGCTCTGCGGCGTCGTTTGCCCACGCAATAGGCGCTGCAAAGGCTAACCCTAGCGCGCTGGCTGCTAACGCCAACGATGATGAGCGTCGAGTATGTGTATCGCGCATTATTTTCTCCCTAGGCAGTCATTGCCGAATAGCGGACGAGGCAAGGAGCGTTAAGACGATCCGTGTAGCCTCTCAGACGCAAAACGCGCCGCAGGGTTTCACCTACGGCGCGACTTTCACGCTTATTGCATTATTGAATCAAGTACCAGGCATGCATTAATAGAGATAAGTCAGTGACCTATCGGTGGCGGAGCCAGTACTTCACGGGCACCGTTAGACCCCATAGAGGTAACCACACCGGCACCTTCCATTGCCTCTACTAAACGTGCAGCGCGGTTATAGCCGATTTTGAAGCGACGCTGAACGGCAGATATAGACGCTTTACGCGTTTCGGTAACAAACTGAACCGCCTCATCGTAAAGCGCATCCTGCTCTGCATCATCACCATCTACGCCCTCAGCCTCAAGCCCTGTCAGCGCATCGGCAGTCACACCGCCTGACAAAATCTCTTCAATGTACTCAGGCGCGCCACGTCGTTTCCAATCATCCACGACCCGGTGCACTTCGTCATCGTCTACAAACGCACCATGAATCCTGTTAGGCGGCCCTGAGCCAGCGGGTAAGTAAAGCATATCACCATGGCCAAGCAGGCTCTCAGCCCCCCCCTGATCTAGAATGGTACGCGAATCAATCCGCGACGATACCTGGAAGGCCATTCGCGACGGAATATTCGCTTTAATCAGCCCTGTCACCACATCAACGGAGGGACGCTGAGTAGCCAAAATCAAGTGAATTCCCGCTGCACGCGCCTTTTGCGCCAAGCGAGCAATGAGCTCTTCAACTTTCTTCCCGACGATCATAAACATGTCGGCGAATTCGTCGATCACCACCACGATATAGGGCAGTTTTTCAAGGATTGGCGGCGTTTGATGCATTTCCCATGGCTGTGGCTCCCAAAGCGGGTCGGCAACTTGTGCGCCGGCACTCTCAGCCTCATCTAAACGGCCATTAAAGCCTGCAATGTTACGCACCCCCATTGCCGCCATTAATTTGTAGCGGCGCTCCATCTCCGCAACACACCAGCGCAGACTATTTGCAGCTTCTTTCATATCCGTGACCACGGGAGCCAAAAGGTGTGGAATGCCATCGTAGACTGACAGCTCCAGCATTTTTGGGTCAACCATGATCAGCTTCAGCTCATCTGGGGTCGCTTTTAGCAGCATGGAAATCAGCATGGCATTAACACCCACTGACTTACCAGACCCCGTCGTACCCGCAACCAGAAGATGGGGCATCTTACCTAGATTAGCGACAACGGGCCCGCCGCCAATGTCTTGACCCAACGCCATGGTCAGTGGCGAGCTTTCCTGTTGATAGCGGTCAGAGTCAATGACTTCGCGCAGACGAATCATCGCTCTATGGGGGTTAGGTATTTCAATGCCAACCGTTGGGCGTCCAGGAATTACTTCAACCACACGTACACTCTTGACCATTAACGAGCGTGCTAGATCTTTGGCAAGGTTACTGATTTTAGAAACTTTCACCCCAGCCGCCGGTTTAATTTCAAACCGAGTGATAACTGGACCAGGCCATGTATCAACGACTTCTGCTTTAACACCATACTCACGCAGCCGCACTTCCAAGAGCTCCGCCATATCAGCAAGCTGCTCGTCCGTGTAATTTGGCTCATGCGGCTCTGGAGGCGTCAGCAGTTGGAGACTGGGCACATCCCCTTCTGGCTCATCAAATGTTTCAAACGCTGGACGCTGGCTCTGCAGATGCTCAACGGTCCACAGAGTAGGCCCATTGTCAGATTCTTTTTCCTCAGAAGACGCCTCGTCGGCAGACATGTCATTTGAATCCACCGTCTCAGAAGACTCAACTTGGGGAGCCCCAACCTTGGAGACCTCTGTCCTAGGTACTTCTGCCCTGGGTACGTCAGAATCATGTAACGTTGGCTCTTGGCGCACGGCAGTAGCGGCTGGCCGTGCGACAGGGAGATCATCTTCCTCATCATCCCATACTGGCTCTGGCACGACTTCAGGTACTCGTTCGGAACGAGGCTCAGGGGGCGTCGCATGTACAGGGCGAGAGTCACCAGCATCTCGCGGTGTGATTGCGGGCGTATGCTCGGGTTCCGGCATGCTGGTAGAAACAGGCGCCATCTCGCGTTCAACGTCGTCGCCTTGCTTAGCTGCATCATGCTGTTTTATTTCATACGCTGCATAAGGCATCGCCTGAGACGTAGCTTGATGCTCTGTTTCATCGCGTGATACGTCTGCCGATGAAGTAAATGGCTGCGTTTCTGCTGGCTGGAAACTAGGCGCAGAATAAGAAGCCGCTTTTTCACCGGCTAGCTCATCACGCGCCGGCCGATCGAACGTTGGCTCTGCCTCTCTCGCGGAGAGCGGTACTGAAGGTGTTGGCTCGCTGCTTTCATCCTTGATACGCACCGCAAAAGCATCCTCGCGAGGCGCGCTGGGCAATTTTTCCTCGGCGTCTTCTACAGCGTCTTCCGCAACCTTTTCCACATCGTTGTTCACAACAGGCTCTATTTTAGGCTCTGTTTTAACTTCTGTTTTGGGCTCTATTTTGGCTTCACGTCGCTCTTCAGTCGCGGTGGCAGACGTTAAAGGCTGATTGTCAGGCTCAGCCAACGGAACATCATGAAGCGCATCCATCTCAGGAGCAGGCTGCTCAGGCGCAGTTGAGGATACACGCTTGGGCATCTCTTCCTCAGGCAACGCACCTGAAAATGCAGCAGCTGCCCATGGAATTGAGGTATCTGTCGTCGTTGAAAAACTAGGCTCACGACGTACGCGGCTGCTTTCTTGGGCGGGTGCTTGCTGGTGACTACTCTCTTTTGGACTTGGAGGTTGCGAGTCACTCTCTTGCTTAGCTGCTTTGAATTCAGTAAGAGGCTTCTCTTTTACTTTCTGAGACGCAGCTTTCGCTGCGGCACGCACAGCAGCACGCTGGGAACGCTTCTCACGCCCTTTAGCGCGCCGAGCGCTGAACCAGCTCCCTACTTTACATAGACGACGACCAAGCTCATCAGCCACCTGTAACCACGACATGCCGCTAAACAGCGGAAAACCAATCAATATTAGCGCGGCAGAAATAAGCCCAACGCCACCACTACTAACCAGTGGCTTCAGGGTGCTTACTAACCCTTCGCCCAATATACCGCCAGAAGCGTAAGGCAAAATGCTGTCAGGATGATAAAAATGGAGTGCCCCCAGCATCGTCGTGCCAAAGATCAGCAGCACTAATCCGCCGCTGTGTACAGCAATCGCTACCGGATCAATCTCAAACCGTACTTGGCGAGATCTCATTAGCCACCAGGCTGCATACCCAAACATTCCCGGCCACCACAAGGCGCTTGCGCCTAGCAGCGAATAAAGTACATCCGCAAGCCAAGCGCCGACAGGCCCCATCCAATTTTGAACGTCTGTTTCCGGCCCTTGATAAGACCAGCCAGGGTCGGCAGGATCATAACTAAACAGTGCTAATAACAAAAATACGCATAGCGCAAGCAGCACCACGACCACGCCTTCGCGAGCCGAGCCCTGTAAGCGCAGCCCAAACCGACGAGCTTTATCCTTAGCGGCTTTAACTCGCCCAGTTGAGGCCGTTGATGATGGTTGACGCGAGTTACGTTGCGTTCGCTTGTCTACCGCCTTATTTACTTTCAAGCGATTCTCCCTTTACACCTCAATGGTGTCTTTAATCCACTTGCGAGTTTGCATCATACCGAGCATCCTTTCGCCGTCACAGCGCTTCTATCGAAGTGTTCAGTAACAGGAGCAAACAATGCTACCTTGGCTTTCATCGCCACAGCCTATCTTTCCTTCTACCGACCTTGCACTAGACTCACCAAACGGCCTTCTTGCCGCGGGCGGAGAGCTCTCCCCACACTGGTTAATCCACGCTTACCGGAAAGGTATTTTTCCATGGTATAGCGATGATGAGCCAATTTTGTGGTGGAGCCCCAACCCACGTATGGTATTACTACCAGAACATTTTAAACGACGTCGTAGTCTTGTTAAGCGATTGCGCCATGGTGGCTTTATCGTCACCCTGGATCAACAGTTTGAAAACATTGTTAAAGCATGCGCTGCACCACGCCTTGGAGAACCCGGCACCTGGATCAATCAAGATATGCGTGCCGCTTATCAACGACTACACGAGCTAGGCATAGCACATAGCATTGAAGTACACCTTGAAGGCCAACTGGTTGGCGGACTTTATGGATTAGCAATGGGGCCTATTTTCTTTGGTGAATCGATGTTTTCGAGAGTGCCCGATGCTTCCAAAGTAGCCCTTGCCCACTTAGCCCATGCTATGCAGCACCATGAAGGTAAACTTATTGATTGCCAGATGCATACACCTCACTTGGCAAGCCTTGGTGCGACAACAGTCGCTCGTAAGACGTTCATCAACTATCTTGAAAAGTGGTTGCCTAACAAGGCATTTAACTTAACGAATATGATTAATGAAGCGCCTACTGTACCTGGATCACCGTGGCTTGGTGCTATTGCCTCGTCCCACCACCCAGAATGGTAAGCGTATCCAAACTAGTTCATATTCAAACTAAGCAAGGAGGCAAGCCGTGAGTAGTAACGCTCCTCGCCGCCCCGTGCGGGATTTGCGCTTCTTCCTAACCGTTCCTCATGCCTGCAGCTACCTTCCTGGCAAAGAGGCAACCACTCTGTTTCTGGATCCCCAGGAGTCTCCTGTTCCCGGCGTTTATGACTCACTTTCATTGCTAGGTTTTCGTCGCAGCGGTCGCCATCTATACCGCCCTCACTGCGAGGGGTGCGATGCCTGTCGTTCAGTACGCATTCCTATCAGCGACTTTAGCGCTAATCGTACTCAACGCAAAATCCGGCGACTCAATGCCGATATTTCTACACGCGTAGTGCCTGCACGTTATGAGACAGAGCATTATGCACTCTACGCAGATTATATCCGCTTACGCCACGCCGATGGAGACATGTATCCCCCGAGCCGGGAGCAGTACCGTACCTTTTTAACGCTTGAAGAGCCCTATGCGCATCTTTTAGAAATGCGCCTGAATGGAAAACTCGTCGCAGTAGCAGCATATGATCAACTTGAGCATGGGCTATCGGCTATTTATACGTTTTTCAGTGTCGATAAGACCCTGGAAAAGCGATCATTGGGAACGTTTGCTATTCTCAAGCTTATTGAATTATGCAGTGAAAAATCGCTTCCCCACTTGTACCTTGGTTATTGGATTGAGGAGTGCCGCAAGATGCGTTACAAGCGCGCATTCACTCCCATAGAGGTGCTCGATGGGCGACATTGGCGGCCTTTAATTTGCTAAACTTGCCAGCTTTTTTGCCTTGATGGCAGGCTTACGGCACAATATAGCGCTGCTTGCTGGGTAGCCGTCACCTGACGACGCCCATTGAAGTGACTAATTAGACCAAACCATTACGTTAAATAAGTGAGGATCTGCCTATATGGCACGCGAAGATCATATTGAAATGGAAGGCGTTATTGTTGATACCCTTCCCAACACCATGTTCCGTGTTGAGCTGGAAAACGGCCACGTCGTGACCGCTCATATTTCAGGCAAGATGCGCAAAAACTACATCCGCATCCTGACAGGTGACAAGGTAAAAGTAGAGCTGACGCCCTACGATCTGTCAAAAGGCCGTATTGTTTATCGCTCGCGCTAAGCCTTGGTAACGCCTACAAGCAAACACTGCCCGCGCATGCACGCATCCTGACTGAAAATATAGCGTAAGTACGGCGCCGCTCTCTGGAAACGACAACGCCCCGTCGGATGACAGGGCGCTGTGCTTTAGTTAGGCATGAGAGAAGGGCTTGATGTAGACTTAGGTAGCCTTAGCGCCCTTTTCAGGGCGCATCCGCCATCTCCGACTCCGTTGACAAATGCAGCTCTCCTTCTTCAAGGCTTACGTGCACGATGCCGCCTTGATCAGCCAGCTCGCCAAATAGAATCATCTCAGCCAACGGTTTCTTCAGTTTCTCCTGGATCAAGCGGGCCATTGGGCGTGCCCCCATATCGGGATCGTAACCTTTCTCTGCCAACCAGTCTCTCGCGGTATCATCGACTTCAAGTTGCACACGCTTTTCGTCCAACTGTGCCTGTAGCTCGATCAAGAACTTATCAACAACGTTTCGCACAACAGACGTTTGCAGCGCATGGAACTGGATAATACCATCCAAGCGGTTGCGGAACTCAGGCGAGAAGGTGCGACGAATCACTTCCATCGCGTCAGTTGAGTGGTCTTGGCTTTGGAAACCGATAGAGCGCCGTGATGCCTGCTCTGCCCCTGCGTTAGAGGTCATAATGAGGATCACGTGACGGAAATCCGCCTCACGACCATTGTTGTCTGTCAAACGGCCATGATCCATAACTTGCAGGAGCAAGTTAAACACTTCTGGATGCGCTTTCTCAATTTCATCTAGCAGCAATACACAATGCGGCTGCTTAGTGACGGCTTCCGTTAATAACCCACCTTGGTCATAGCCTACGTAGCCCGGAGGGGCACCAATCAAGCGTGAAACAGTATGACGCTCCATGTACTCAGACATATCAAAGCGCACTAACTCAATACCCATGATATGCGCCAACTGCTTAGCCACTTCGGTTTTACCAACACCCGTTGGGCCAGCAAACAAGAAACTGCCCACGGGCTTATCTGGCGATTTCAAACCGGCACGAGAAAGCTTAATAGCAGCGGAGAGTGTATCGATGGCTTCATCTTGACCAAATACCAACATTTTCAAGTCGCGGTCGAGCTTTTCAAGCAACTTACGATCAGAGCTTGAGACACTTTTTGGCGGTATACGCGCAATAGACGCTACTACCGCCTCCACCTGCTCAACATCGATGGTGTTAGTCCGCACTTCTGGCGGTAACATCCGCTGGTGCGCACCAGCCTCATCAATCACATCGATGGCTTTATCGGGTAAGTAACGATCATTGATATAGCGGTCGGCCAAACGAGCAGCACTCTCTAGTGCACCATCGGTGTACTTAAGCTCATGGTGTTCTTCAAAGCGCGAACGCAACCCTTTTAGGATTTTGATAGTGTCATCTACTGAAGGCGCCAGCACATCCACTTTTTGGAATCGACGAGCCAGGGCACGATCTTTCTCAAAAATGCCGCGAAACTCTTGGAACGTTGTCGAGCCGATACAACGCAACTCACCCGAAGAAAGCAAAGGCTTCAGTAAGTTAGATGCATCCATTACACCACCCGAAGCGGCTCCCGCCCCGATGACGGTGTGAATTTCGTCAATAAAGAGCACGGCGTTAGGCTGCTTGCGTAATTCACTAAGCAAGCTTTTCAGGCGCTTCTCGAAATCGCCACGATATTTAGTGCCCGCTAACAGCGCACCCATATCAAGCGAGTAAACCACTGCATCGGCAATAACGTCAGGCACGTCTTCTTCAACAATGCGCTTTGCCAAGCCTTCCGCAATAGCTGTTTTACCAACACCGGCCTCGCCAACCAGCAGGGGGTTATTCTTGCGACGGCGAGCAAGGATTTGCACAACGCGCTCAAGCTCATGGTCGCGACCAATCAATGGATCTATTTTGCCTTGACGCGCGTGCTCATTCAGGTTGGTAGCGTAACCGGTTAACGGATGCGCTGCGCTTTCAGAGCTACCCTCTTCAGCATCTTCACTCTCTTGAGAAGACGGCGATGGAGCAGGTCCATGGCCAGACACTTTAGAAATACCGTGCGCGATGTAGTTAACAGCGTCTACGCGCGCAACGCTTTGTTGCTTGAGGAAGTAAACCGCTTGGCTTTCCTGCTCAGAGAAAATAGCGACCAGCACATTCGCGCCAGTCACTTCACTCTTTCCAGATGACTGCACATGAAATACAGCACGTTGCAATACGCGCTGAAAACCAAGTGTTGGTTGTGTTTCGCGATCCGCCTGACTTTCAGGAATCAGTGGCGTGGTCGAATTAATAAAATCCTGCAGATCGGACCGCAGCTTATCGAGATTCGCCCCACAGGCCTTCAGCACATCAACCGCTGACGCATTATCCAGCAGCGCCAGGAGCAAGTGCTCAACGGTCATAAACTCGTGGCGCTTTGAGCGAGCCACGGTGAAGGCCGTGTTCAGGGTAAGTTCAAGTTCTTTGCTCAGCATGGCAGTCCCCTTTTCGCTACTACCTAGGGCTTATCGCCACCTAGGGCTTGCGTCGGATCAGTTTAATCGACCGGCACTTTCAACATCGGGTACAAATGGCGCACTTGCAAGGCCCATCGCTAATTTTTTTCAACGCTTTCAGTCAGCAGCTTCGATATCACACATTAAAGGATGCTCGCATTCGCGGGCATATTCATTGACTTGGTAACTTTTCGTTTCTGCAATATCCCGTGTAAAGATACCGCACGTCGCTTTACCTTGGGTATGCACCGCAAGCATCACTTGCACCGCTTGCTCACTATCCATGTTAAAAAATCCCTGCAATACCTCGACGACAAACTCCATCGGCGTGAAATCATCGTTGTGAAGTATCACTTTGTACAACGGCGGCCGAGCAAGCTCAGGCTCAGCTGACTGAACGGCTAGGTCATCATCGTATTCAGGCGCATCAGGCCGAGTCATTCCTGCGTGCAGGGTAGCCATGATGTATAGGCTGTCTGTAGTAGGCATAAGCAGCAAGGTTTATCGTCTCTTAGCTGGCGGGTGGTGTCTTACGGCGCTTGAATCATCCATCCTAGCTTTAAGTGCACTAACTTTAATTACGCTAGATTCGATCACTCTGATTTTGCTCTCCACAGTAAGACGCTCGTTACCAGCAAGGGTTCATGGAAAATACAAAATTAGCATACTAAATAAGACAAAAAACCCTCGCCCACCAAGGCGGGCGAGGGAGATCACAGCGTTTTAATACGCGTTGCTCAACGGCAGCGCAGATTGCTGGTGATTTAAGTCTTAACCGTTAGCGACCATTGCAAGGGCTTCGTTGAGCGTCTTACTTGGGCGCATGACTTGGCTCGCCACTTCCCCATTCGGGTGGTAATAGCCTTTAAGGTCAACAGGCTGGCCTTGCACGCTATTCAGCTCGTCAATGATGGTAGCTTCATTGGCTTTCAGCGTTTCTACCAAACGGGCAAAGCGTGTTTTCAATTCAGCGTCTTGATCTTGAGCTGCCAATGCTTCTGCCCAATACAGCGCCAAATAGAAGTGGCTGCCACGGTTATCAAGCTCGCCCACTTTGCGTGAAGGTGATTTGTTGCTTTCTAGGAACTTGCCGTTAGCTTCATCCAACGCTTTCGCCAGCAACTTAGCACGGTCGTTGCCAAAACGTTTGGCGAGATGCTCCAAAGAAGCAACCAGCGCCAGGAACTCACCAAGGCTGTCCCAACGCAGGTGGTTCTCTTCAAGCAGCTGCTGAACGTGCTTAGGTGCGGAACCACCGGCGCCTGTTTCAAACAGACCACCGCCATCCATCAACGGCACGATGGAAAGCATTTTAGCACTAGTGCCCAGCTCGAGGATCGGGAATAGGTCGGTCAGGTAATCGCGGAGAATGTTACCTGTTACAGAGATCGTGTCGAGACCACGAATCACACGCTCAAGGGTGTAACGCATCGCCCGAACTTGGGACATGATGTGGATTTCAAGCCCATCAGTGTCGTGATCCTTGAGATACGTTTTAACCTTCTTGATCAACTCGTTTTCGTGCGGGCGGTAAGGGTCGAGCCAGAACACCGTTGGCATACCAGAATCACGGCAGCGCTCAACAGCCAACTTCACCCAGTCGCGAATCGGTGCATCTTTGACCTGACACATACGCCAGATATCGCCCTGCTCCACAGTCTGCGACAGCAGTACTTCGCCTGTGTCCAGGTCAGTAATGTTAGCAACACCATCTTCCGGCACCTCGAAGGTCTTATCGTGAGAGCCATACTCTTCGGCTTTCTGCGCCATTAGACCAACATTAGGAACGGTACCCATAGTTGCCGGATCAAACGCGCCGTGCCACTTACAGAAGTTGATCATCTCCTGATAGATACGCGCGAACGTCGACTCAGGCATGACGGCTTTGACGTCCTTGAGACGACCATCAGCACCGTACATTTTACCGCCCGCACGAATCATCGCCGGCATTGAAGCGTCAACAATTACATCGCTGGGTGAGTGGAAGTTGGTGATGCCGCGAGCCGAATCAACCATTGCCAGCTCTGGGCGCTTGTCATGGCACGCATGCAAGTCACTAATGACTTCATCACGTTGAGATTCTGGCAAGGTCGCAATTTTATCGTAGAGATTAGCGATGCCGTTGTTAACATCGACACCCAACTCTTTGAAGAGCTCACCGTGCTTCTCAAAGGCGTCCTTGTAGAAAATTTTGACGCAGTGCCCAAACACGATGGGGTGCGACACCTTCATCATCGTCGCTTTTACGTGCAATGAGAACATCACACCGGTCTTACGCGCATCCTCGATTTCACGCTCGTAAAAATCCAGCAGCGCTTTCTTGCTCATAAACATGCTGTCGATGATTTCGCCTTCCAGTAGCTCGACCCGAGGCTTGAGCACCTTGGTTTCACCGCTGGCGGTGATCAGCTCCATCTTGACGTTGCGGGCGCGATCCAGGGTCATCGACTTCTCACCATGGTAGAAGTCGCCACTATGCATGTGCGAAACATGGGTACGTGACGCCTGGCTCCACTCCCCCATAGAATGCGGGTACTTGCGGGCGTACTCTTTCACGGCTTTCGGTGCGCGACGGTCGGAATTACCTTCACGCAATACAGGGTTAACTGCGCTGCCTTTCACTTTGTCATAGCGCGCTTTGATATCTTTCTCTTCATCGCTGCTTGGGTCGTCCGGATACTCGGGCAGCTTGTAACCTTGTTCTTGCAGCTCTTTGATCACAGCGCGCAGTTGCGGCATTGAGGCGCTGATATTCGGTAATTTGATGATATTGGCTTCAGGAACCTTGGCAAGTGCACCCAATTCGGCCAAGTGGTCTTCAATACGCTGCTCTTCAGTCAAGTAGTCTGGAAATAAAGAGAGAACGCGAGCCGCCAGGGAGATATCCCGGGTTTCCACCTCGATGCCAGCAGCGTCGGTGAAAGCATCAATAATCGGTAGCAAAGAGTATGTCGCGAGCGCAGGCGCTTCGTCGGTGAGCGTGTAAATGATCTTCGGCGTTTTAGACATTTTGCGTTAACCTCTTTTTTCTATCGCTGTGATTATAGAGATCCTGAGCGACGCGACTTCTTCAACGAGAGACCATGCCGCGAAGCAGGCGGGGCCATTTAATTTGGCTTTCCCGGTTATCAATCGGTGGTTTTTACGGTGGTTATTTCAGTGATAATTACGACAACTCCAGCACGACATAAACGCTATTCAAAGGCAGCTTTTTAAGAACTGCCTTTGCAGGATTAGCCTCAAAGTATACCAGCGCTGCATTTTAATCGCATGAGAGATTGTCGACAAATCAAGGGCACCCTTCTAAAGAGATTATGAGCACTTTATATTTACTGCATAAACCCTATCGTATGCTCTCTCAGTTTACCGATAAACAAGGCCGCGCCACATTAGCCGATGTTATAGATGTGCCCGGCGTGTACGCCGCAGGGCGGCTTGATTATGACTCTGAGGGCCTGCTGTTATTAAGTGATGACGGCAGCCTCATTCACCGTATCGCCCACCCACGTCACAAGCAGCCCAAAACTTACTGGGTGCAGCTCGAAGGGCAGATTAATGATGAGGCAATTAGTGCTCTCAAAAACGGTGTCACCTTAAAAGATGGCCCAACCCAGCCGGCAAAAGCCCGGCGCATTGAGCCACCTGCCATTGCACAACGCGACTCAAGGATTGACCCTAAGCTCCACCCCACCACCAGTTGGTTAGAGTTAACAATCAGCGAAGGCCGTAACCGCCAAGTTCGGCGCATGACTGCCCATGTAGGGTTTCCTACGTTGAGATTGATACGCGCGGCGATTGGCACATGGCAACTTGGTGACCTTGCCCCCGGCGAGTGGCGCAAACAAACACTGCACGCTCCACGCCCCACTAAAGCGCCAAAGCGCAGCGGCGCACCTCGGCACAGGCACTCCAAATGAGCAGTGAGATGATAAAAAACGCCATCATCAGAAGCACCGTTGCCTGCGTGATTCAGCACAACAATCGTTTCTTAATGGTGGAAGAAGCCCGCGGCGGTAGGCAAACCGTTTTTAACCAACCGGCTGGGCACGTAGAGCCAGGCGAAGGTCCTATGGTAGCCATCTTGCGCGAAGTGCAAGAAGAAACTGCTTGGCAGGTGACGCTAACCGACTACTTAGGTCTTTATGTCTTCCACACGCCAGAAGGCCTTACCTTTCATAGCCATGGTTTTATAGCCACACCAGACGTCATGCTCTCGTCCCCCATTGATAGCGACATCACCGCCACTCACTGGCTCACATTGAATGACATCAAAGCCCTCGGCAATGCCGGTCGGCTGCGCAGCCCCCTGGTACTTAAAAGGATCGAAAACGCCATTAACGGCCAATGTTATCCCCTGACCGTGATTCATGAGTGAAGCACTCGAAGCACCAAGCCTCCATCGTGTATAATCAGCGCCCAATTGCACACTACTTCAACTGAGGATGCCAATGACATCCACCCAAGGCACGTCTATCCCTGAAGCGCCCGAGACCCCAAAAGTAATCGTTGGCATGTCGGGCGGCGTTGATTCATCGGTTTCTGCTCTCCTTCTTCTCCAACAAGGGTACGAGGTTGAGGGCCTGTTTATGAAGAATTGGGATGAAGACGACGGCACTGAATACTGCACGGCAAAAGAAGATCTTGCCGATGCAGAGGCCGTGTGTGAGAAGCTGGGCATCAAATTGCATACGGCCAATTTCGCATCTGAGTATTGGGATAACGTCTTCGAGCACTTTTTGGCCGAATATAAAGCGGGCAGAACGCCCAATCCCGATATCCTTTGCAACCGAGAAATCAAGTTTAAGGTCTTTCTAGACTACGCTGAAATGTTAGGCGCCGATAAAATCGCGACCGGGCACTATGTTCGACAAGGGATTCGCGAAGGACGCCCGCGCCTGCTAAAAGGTGTAGATAGCAATAAAGATCAAAGCTATTTCCTGCACGCCGTGCCTGAAGCAGCGATTGCTCGCACTCTGTTTCCTGTTGGTGAGCTGGAAAAACCTGTCGTTAGAGCCTTAGCTGAACAGCACGATCTTATTACCGCCAAGAAAAAAGACTCTACTGGTATTTGCTTTATCGGCGAGCGCCGCTTCCGCGATTTTTTGCAGCAATACCTGCCCGCACAACCCGGCAATATTGAAACGCCCGGAGGCGATGTCATTGGCAAGCATATGGGGCTGATGTACTACACCCTTGGGCAGCGCCAAGGCTTAGGCATTGGTGGTCTCGCCAACTATTCGGAAGACCCATGGTACGTAGCGGCCAAAGACCTTGAGCGCAATGTATTGATTGTCGTCCAAGGCAAGCATCACCCACTGCTGTTCACCAATGCTTTGGCCACTGAAGCCATGGATTGGGTAGCAGGTGAACCGCCTGCCGCACAGGGCCGTTACACCGCAAAAACCCGCTATCGTCAAAGTGATTGCCCATGTGAAATCCATGCACTGCCCGATGGTACTGTAGAGGTGGTGTTTGATGATCCTCAGTGGGCGGTTACACCGGGCCAGTCATTGGTGCTTTATGATGATGAAATTTGCTTAGGCGGCGGTGTTATTCGCGCCACTTGGAATACCACGGAGGCCGCTGCATGAGCGCTACCCCTATTCATCGCGCGCCGGATTCTCAAGCCGCTCGCCAAGCACTAGCACTAGCCGGCGTCTTCCAATCCGCTAGTTTGGTAGATGAACTCGCGCGTACTGGACAAGTAGATCCTCGCGCCTGGGAAACACTCATCAATGCAACCGTGGACACTAACCCGGAAAGCTTTGAAGCTATTTATGGCGGCCATCCCAATAATTTACGCCGCGGGTTAGAAACACTCGAAGCCCTGGTTGGCCGTAAACAAGCCAATCCTGTGGTTCTCCGTTACGGTTTTTCGCTGCTACTTTTAATGAACAAACTGCGCACCGACCGCCATATGATGGAGTTACTTGGTCAAAAGCTTTCCCATGTACAGGGGCAGGCAGAGCACTTCGGCAGCACTCATGAAAATGTGATTGCAAGCCTCGGTGATGCCTACCAAGAAACCATTTCGACGTTTAAAACCCGCATCGTGGTTCAGGGCGACCCCTCTTTACTGCAGACTCGCATGATGCCCGAGCGGGTGCGCGCCTGCTTGATGGCGGGCATACGTTTTGCGCTGCTATGGCACCAGCAAGGCGGCCGTCGCTGGAAGCTTGTTTTCCAGCGTAAAGCGTTGAGGCGCGCGCTTGATAGCCTTGGCTAACGCGCCCAAAGATCATCTCGGCACTTCGAGCAATTTCTTTTCGACATATTGCTGTTCGAACCATTGACTTCAGACCACCTTGGAAACCAAGCCATGCAACTCTCTGCTTTGACCGCCCTCTCCCCCGTTGACGGACGCTACGGCGCAAAAGCCGCCGCACTACGGGAGCACTTCAGCGAATTCGGTCTTATCCGTGCTCGCGTGATTGTGGAAGTGCGCTGGCTGCAGCGCCTTGCGGACCACAGCCAAATTGTCGAAGTACCGCCGCTATCAGTCGAAGCGACGGCTTTTCTTGAGCAGTTGATTCGTGACTTTTCTGTCGAAGATGCCGAACGCATTAAAGAAATAGAGCGCACCACCAACCACGATGTCAAAGCAGTTGAGTATTTCTTGAAAGAGAAGATTGCGGGGCAGCCCGAGCTCAACGCGGTCACTGAATTTATTCACTTCGCTTGCACCAGCGAAGACATCAACAATCTTTCCTACGGCGTTATGCTGGCAGATGGGCTAAAGGCCATTCTGCCCACCCTGCATGAAGTCGCCGATGAGATTGCCAAATTGGCCATTGCGCATGCAGCTCAACCAATGCTTTCACGCACCCATGGACAAACCGCCAGCCCCACAACGCTAGGCAAGGAAATGGCCAACGTGGCCTACCGCCTTAAGCGCCAGCTCAAACAAATCGAACGCGTTGAGATTCTGGGTAAAATTAACGGTGCTGTGGGTAATTACAACGCCCACCTGACGACCTACCCAGACATTGACTGGGAAGCCAACGCACGCACCTTTGTGGAAGGCTTAGGACTGAACTTCAACCCCTATACCACACAGATTGAGCCGCACGACTACATTGCCGAGCTTTTCGATGCAATTTGCCGTTTCAACACCATTTTGATCGATTTTGATCGCGACGTGTGGGGCTATATTTCGCTGGGTTACTTCAAGCAGCGCACCGTCGAAGGCGAAATTGGCTCATCGACCATGCCGCATAAAGTTAACCCAATTGACTTTGAAAACTCGGAAGGCAACCTTGGGTTGGCCAATGCCGTGCTTAATCATCTGGCCCAAAAACTACCGATTTCACGCTGGCAGCGCGACCTGACGGATTCCACTGTGTTGCGCAACTTAGGCGTTGGCCTGGCGTACGGCCTAATTGGCTATCACGCCAGTCTCAAGGGCATCAGCAAACTGGAAGCAAATCCTGAGCGCTTAGCTGAAGACCTGGATAACAGCTGGGAAGTACTGGCTGAGCCAATTCAAACGGTCATGCGTCGCTATGGCATCGAAAAGCCCTACGAAAAGCTTAAAGAATTAACCCGCGGCAAACGTATTGACCAAGCAGGCTTTGCTGCTTTTATTGATACGCTTGAGCTCCCCGAGTCGGTTAAAAATGAGCTGAAAGCCCTCTCTCCTGCCAGCTATATTGGTAATGCGAAGGCTCAAGCCGAAGCACTTAACCAGCGGCTTGCTGCACTCTAAACGACGCACTGCGCCCTTAGTAAGACGCAGCGCTCATTTGAACTAGGATAACGCCATGAGCCAACACGATAAGCCACTCACATTGCTGGGCGATTTAACGCCTGAAGACTTCTTGGCCAATTACTGGCAGCAGAAGCCGCTGCTGATTCGTGGCGCTATCCCCGATTTTATTAGCCCCATCGATCCAGATGAGCTAGCCGGGCTTGCCTGCGAACCCGGTGTAGAAGCGCGCCTTGTAGAAGAAAATGGGCCTGATGGCCCCTGGCAGGTTTCCCACGGCCCGTTTGACGACGCAACGTTTGAGCGGTTGCCGGAAGGCAACTGGAGCCTCCTTGTTCAAGCCGTCGATCACTACGTACCGTCTATCGCTGCACTAATGGATGAATTTGATTTCCTTCCCCGTTGGCGATTGGACGACATCATGGTCAGCTATGCGCCGCCTGGTGGTAGCGTCGGCCCACATATCGACCAATACGATGTTTTCCTATTGCAGGCTAGCGGCCACCGACGCTGGCAACTAGGCGGTAAGCAGCCAGACAACGCGTCTATTATCCAAGGTATTGATCTACGTATTCTTGAAACCTTTGAGATTGAAGCTGACTCTGACTGGACGTTAGCACCGGGCGATATGCTTTATCTTCCCCCCGGCTGGGCGCACCATGGCGTTAGTCAAACCGACGACTGCATGACTATCTCGGTAGGGTTTAGGGCACCATCAGCGGATGAAGCCATCACATCCTACGCCGACTATCTAGGAGAGCAGCTTTCTGACGCCCACCGCTATAGCGATGCAGGCATGTCTCCTGCAAGCCAAGTGGGTGAATTAGATGATGCTGCCGTTGAGCGTATGCGCCAGTTCGTACTTTCCACCTTGGATAATCCTGAGCAAATAGCCCAGTGGTTTGGTCGCGTCATGACCCAACCGAAATATATTGACCAAGTAGCGCCCCTTGAAGTGCCAATGACAGAAATTGACCTTGTTGCGCAACTACAAGACGGTGAACCACTGTTTCATATGCCAGGCTCCCGCTTTGCTTGGCGAAGCGATGCCAATGGCACCACGCTCTTTGTCGACGGCGACGGACATTCCTGCTCCAAAGATCTTGCCAAGCGGCTTGCAGACCCATCGCCCATGTATGAAGACGTACTTGCCATTGATGGGGCAGCAGCACTGATAACACAGTTAGTAAACACTGGAAGTTTAGGCTTTATGGGCGAAGAGGATGATGAGGAGTAGCGGTGTCGACGACAACGATTATTAAAGGTGATTGGAGTACGCTAAAGGACATAGCCTCCGATATCCGCCGCGTGGTGTTTATCGAAGAGCAGTGCGTACCTCAAGAGGAAGAGTGGGATGGCCGTGACGAAGAGTGTCACCACTTCATTGCCTATCTTAAGGGTCAGCCAGTGGGGACGGCGCGACTGCTGCCCGACGGCCATATTGGACGCGTTGCAGTATTAGATAGCGCGCGTGGTGCTGGCATTGGCTATCAACTTATGGAAGCTGCCATCCAGGCGGCCAGAGAAGCAGGCCATACCCATGTAGCGCTGAGCGCTCAATTGCACGCTCTCGCCTTTTATCAGCGCTTGGGATTTGTAGTGCACGGAAGCACTTTTATGGATGCTGGAATACCGCATCGAGAGATGTTACTAACGCTGTAGTTTCTTTTTTTCACTACTGTTGTGATCGATCAATAAGAGCGCCATTTGCTATGTGGCGCTTTTTTTGCTCCATTTTCAGCTCACCTGACGAAAAACGACTACACAAACAGAGCGTTTCAGCACGCTCCTGTAGTTGAACTACAACCCCTTCTGCCCCCAAGTGACAATTGTTGAACCTGCCGTTCTCGTTGATAGTTATTGCACCGCAGCGTTATGGCGCAACATCGAAGGTAGCCAAACTAGAAACGCTGTAACCGACGTTTAAATAAGCGTCTCAACAATGATGACTCTCCGATGCGACGTTTGACTAAGAGACGTTTTGCTCAGAGACAATTGGCGTAGAGACAGCGCAGCGAATTTCGATAATGCTGAACACATCTTCGCAGGTGCAGCATAAGAATAAGCTAACTTGCGAATAGCTATCATGACCCCGGAGGAAACAGCTTATGTCAGGACTGCTCGACGATATCAAAGCAATGGCCCAACTGCGCGAAGCTCAAGGCGGCAAATGGGAAGCGATCAAACCTGAATACGCTGCACGCATGCGTGCTCAGAACCGTTTTCATACCGGTTTAGATATTGCACGCTACACTGCAAAAATTATGCGTGATGATATGGCGGCCTACGACGCCGACACGTCTAAATACACGCAGTCTCTGGGGTGCTGGCACGGTTTTATTGGGCAACAAAAACTAATTTCCATTAAAAAGCACTTTGGCACGACTAAGCGCAGCTATCTCTACCTGTCAGGCTGGATGGTAGCCGCCTTACGTTCTGAGTTCGGCCCGCTGCCGGATCAATCCATGCATGAAAAAACATCTGTCGCTGACCTGATAGAAGAGCTTTACACCTTCTTGAAGCAGGCAGATGCATGGGAGCTTAACCACCTGTTCCGTGCCCTGGATGATGCCAAAGAAGCAGGCGATAGCGCTAAAGAGCAAGAACTTATCAGCAAAATCGATAACTACGAAACGCACATCGTACCGATCATCGCTGATATCGATGCTGGTTTTGGCAATGCTGAAGCGACCTACCTCTTGGCCAAGAAATTCATTCAAGCCGGTGCATGCTGTATCCAGCTTGAAAACCAAGTTTCCGATGAGAAACAGTGCGGCCACCAGGATGGCAAAGTCACCGTTCCTCACGAAGACTTTTTGGCAAAAATCAATGCAGTGCGCTATGCCTTCCTTGAGCTCGGCATTGAAGATGGCGTTATCGTAGCGCGCACCGACTCGCTAGGTGCAGGCCTGACCCAAAAAATCGCAGTGACTAATGAGCCCGGCGACTTAGGCGACCAGTACAACAGCTTCTTAGATGGCGATGTCATCGAAAATGCTAGCGACATCAATAATGGTGATGTGGTTATCAAACAAAACGGTAAGCTGGTTAAGCCGAAGCGTTTAGCATCAGGCCTCTACCAGTTCAAACCGGGGACTGGCGAAGACCGTGTTGTGCTTGACTGTATCACCAGCCTGCAAAACGGTGCTGACCTGCTGTGGATTGAGACTGAGAAGCCACACGTTGGCCAAATTGCCAGCATGGTTAACCGCATCCGCGCCGTAGTGCCCGACGCTAAGCTGGTGTACAACAACTCACCGTCATTTAACTGGACGCTGAACTTCCGCCAGCAAGTATTTGATGCCTGGGAAAAAGAAGGCAAAGATGTTTCCGCTTACCAGCGTGACAAGCTAATGGGTGTTGAATACGACAACACTGAGCTTGGTCAGCTAGCGGATGAGTGGACACGCAACTTCCAGCGCGATGGCGCTCGTGAAGCTGGCATTTTCCACCACCTAATCACTCTGCCGACGTACCACACAGCAGCACTATCTACAGATAACCTAGCGAAAGGCTACTTTGGTGATGAAGGCATGCTTGCCTACGTCGCAGGGGTACAACGCCAGGAAATTCGCCAAGGTATTGCCACTGTACGACACCAGGATATGGCTGGCTCTAACATTGGCGACGACCATAAAGAGTTTTTCCATGGCGACGCGGCGCTTAAAGCCGGTGGCAAAGACAACACCATGAACCAGTTCGGCTAAACATTTAATTAGCATTACACAACAGGGGGCTTAGGCCCCCTGTTTTTTTATAAGTTAGCCTTACAATATCCCTCTCCTGATCAAGCATCGTGCTCACTTTTACACATTACTTTCTTAATACTTGTCTACACTTTAGTCCATGATCTTTCTTATTGATGGCTAGTCAAAACTAGTCGCTTAGGTTATCTTTGGCGAACGCTGTTCTATAACTAGCATACGTATTACCACCGCCGCTGCCTAGCAGCCATGCGGGCCAAGACACACTGGAGGTTTGAATGAAACGTTTACTACCTATTGCAGCATTGAGCATTCTCACGCTGGCAGGTTGTGCAAACACTGCGCCTTACTCAGGTGATGTATACCGTGGTAATCAAGCGCAAACAGGCCAAAGCGTGGCCTATGGCACTATCGTGGCGGTTCGTCCTGTACAAATCCAAGCAGACAGCCGTACAGGCAACCTGTTGGGCGGTGGTGGCGGTGCTGTCATCGGCGGTCTGCTAGGCAGCCAAGTTGGCGGTGGTTCTGGTCGTCAGCTAGCAACTGTCGCGGGTGCATTGGGTGGCGCAGTTGCCGGTACCGCAGTGGAAGACCGCGCAAACCGCATTAGCGCGTTAGAAATGGAAATTCGTCGCGATGATGGCACGGACGTAATCGTGGTCCAAAGTGCTGACCGTCAATATCAAGCAGGTCAGCGTGTTCGCCTGATTGGCAGCGGCGCTAACTTAAGCGTAGCTCCTTACTAAGCTCGTATCACCAAACGCTTCCTAGCCAACAACACAGGTAGCGCCATAAAAGAAAAATGCCCGGCCAAGTAGACTTGGTCGGGCATTTTTGTCACCTTAATTAACAGCTAGCAAGGCATAATTTAGTGGGTCACTTTATTGCTCGCCCAGCTTGCCAGCTTTGCGACAATCAAACCGATAATGGCCAGCAGGATAACGACCAGAAGAATATCGACTGGACGAACCAGCGTTGTGGCACCCAACACGGCTAATGCCGCCACCCATAAATAGCGGTTGTCACCATGAGTTTTTAATACCTCAGGCAGCATTTTATCCAGCCCCTGACTGACACTGCTATCCCAGCGTTTGTTCGCAAAGTAGGCAATTAGCACAAAGGCGATAACCCAAATCAAGAAGATCGTCATAACCAGCTCCAGTGAATGTTGTCTAAAGGGGGAAAAGAAGTTGTCGTAGGGTATCCCCGGTTACCCCGTGGCGCAATAGCGCCAAAGGAGTGAGAGGAGGAAAAAGCCTGCTTACCCCCTGACAAGCAGGCTCTCACGCGTTACCATGTTGGGACATGCACTCACCGAAAGGTTATTAAATGCAAATTGCGCAAAACTCGGTTGTCGCGTTCCACTACACCCTGACCAATGATGCAGGTGAAGTGCTAGACAGTTCCGAAGGCCGTGAGCCGCTGACGTATCTACACGGCGCTGGCAATATTATTCCGGGTCTGGAAAAAGAACTCGAAGGCCGTGCCGAAGGCGATAAGCTGAACGTAAAAGTAACCCCAGAAGAGGGCTACGGTGAAGTTCAAGAACAGCTGATGCAAGAAGTACCTCGCGATGCGTTCCAAGGTGTTGAAAGCATTGAGCCGGGCATGCAGTTCCAGGCCCAGACTCAAGGCGGCCCGCTGATGGTTACCGTCAAGAAAGTTGAAGGCGACACAGTTGTAGTTGATGGCAACCACCCGCTGGCTGGCCAACATCTTAACTTCGATGTTGAGATTGCAACCGTTCGTGAAGCGAGCCAGGAAGAAGTCGAGCACGGTCATGTGCACGGCGAAGGCGGCGTAGAGCACTAAGTTGCTTAACGCGTGCTTATAGGGCGGCCTAGGGCCGCCCTTTTTAATGGGCGCTCCCCCGCTTTACTCCTCAGGGATAATCACCAACTGTCCATAGCGCACGCTACGTGACGATGTCACTTCATCAGAAAACTGCTTCAACGCGCTGCCCTGCCCCTTTAATAACGCCACTTCCAGACAGCTGTCATGATTAATATGCACATGAAGCGTCGAAAGCGTTAGATCATGATGATCATGAGAGTGTCGGGTTAAGCGTTTCGATAAATCTCGCGCCGCATGATCGTACACATAGACGAGCGCGCCCATACACGGCGCTTCGGGCGCAACCTCCTCTTTGGCCTGCTTTAACCCACTCCGTGTTAAATCGCGTATCGCTTCTGAGCGGTTTTGGTAGCCGCGCGCATGCATCAATGCATCGACCTCGCTCAGTAGTTCCTCATCCAGCGTTACCGTTACCCGTTGCATATTCTCTCCTAAACTAACGCCGCAAGCGCGGTGCTGCCGTGACTTCCAGCCCTTAGAGTATGATGTTATTGTAAAAACATCATACGTTGGTTTCTGGGGTGCCTCATGCGTCGTACTATCTTACTGGGTCTGGCGGCTACGTGCGTCGCGTTTAGTTCCCCTGCCTTCAGCAAAGAGCAATTGGTTCTGGCAATCGGCGGAGAGCCCGAGCAGGGATTCGACCCACTGCTTGGCTGGGGCCAGTACGGTAGTCCGCTTTTTCAATCGACGTTGCTAACCCGCGGACATGACCTTACTCCAGAAGCCGGTTTGGCTACCGCGTGGACACTGTCAGAAGATCGACTCACCTGGATACTCACTCTGCGCGATGACGCTCGCTTTAGTGACGGCACACCGTTAACTGCCAAGGATGTTGCCTACACCTTTAATGCCGCAAAGCAAGCCGGTGGCCGGGCCGATTTAAGCGCACTGAACAAAGCCAGCGCCATCGATAATACAACCGTGGAGCTCTCTTTAAACGCGCCGCGTATTACCTTCATCGATCAGTTAATGACGCTTGGTATCGTTCCTGACGCTAACAGAGAAAACGGTTATCGCGAAGGGTACGGTAGACAACCGCTAGGCTCAGGCCCTTATCGGCTAGTCGAATGGCAAGAGGGCGAGCAACTAATTGTTGAGCGGAATCCCTATTTCCATGGCCCCATACCGCCCTTTGAACGACTGGTGTTTGTATTTACTGGCGAAGAGTCCACGTTAAGCGCGGCCCATGCTGGGCAGCTCGACCTTGCCGCTGTGCCACCAGCACTCGCCACCAATCTGCCAAGCGATATGCAGCGCATCGTAATGGAAAGCGTCGATAATCGAGGTATTCTGTTTCCTATGCAGCCTGCCACGGGCGAGCAGGCCGCGTCTGGTGCGCCTATCGGTAACGATGTTACTGCCGATCGTGCGATACGCCGGGCGGTTAATCTTGCCCTTGATCGAAACACACTCGTTGACGTCGCCCTAAATGGTTTTGGACGCCCCGCCTTTGGCCCTGCAGATGGGTTACCCTGGAGCCTTAATGACGAATCCTTTACAGCACCCGACAGTGAACGTGCCAATGAGATACTTGATGCAGCAGGCTGGGAGCGCCATGCCGACGGGCTACGCTATAAAAACGGCCAGCCCGCCCGTTTTCGCTTGACCTACCCTGCCAGCGACACCACTCGCCAACTGCTCGCTCAGGTAAGCGCCGAGATGGTACGCCCCCTGGGCATTGAGATGCAGCCGACAGGCCGTCACTGGGACGAAATACAGCGTGAAGCACTGCACCAAGACGCCATCGTCTTCGGCTTTGGCAGTCACAGCCCACAAGAGGTGTACTACCTGTTTCATAGCCAGCACGCGGGGTTTGGCTTCTATAACAGTGGCTATTACTCAAACGCGACGGTGGATAGCCACCTAGAAGCCGCTCAAGCGGCCGCAGGGGCAGAAGAAGCTAACCGCCACTGGCAAGCCGCCCAGTGGGATGGCAATACGGGCTATGGCTTTAGGGGCGATACTAGCTGGGCATGGATGGTTAACCTAGCCCATGTATATGCAGCCAACACCTGCCTGGACCTTGGGGAATTAGGCATTGCTCCTCACGGCCACGGCTGGCCAATTACCGCCAACCTGCTTGAATGGCGCTGGACGTGCGATTGATTAAGGCACTGGCAAGCCGTTTAGTACGGCTAGCATTAGTATTGCTGTGCGTCGCTATAGTGACGTTTGGGTTAGTCATGCTCTCGCCTATTGACCCTGTGGATGCCTACCTTGGCCCTCAAATGGCACAGGTAAGCCCAGAACAACACGCCTTAATCGCTGAAAGGTGGGGCTTTGACACTTTACCGATCGTTCAATTTGGCCATTGGCTAAGCCAATTGTTAAATGGCGAGTTAGGTTGGAGCCATATCTACAATCAACCGGTCAGTGAGGTTATCTCTCAGCGTTTCCAACGCTCTTTTATCTTGCTGGGTAGCGCTTGGCTAATGTCGTTGGTTGTTGGCTTTGCGTTGGGCGTCATCGCGGGTGCAAAAGAAGGCTCACTACTTGACCAGCTGATTAGTGGCTACGCCTATATAATCGCCTCAACACCTGCTTTTTGGCTTGGCATGCTGGCTGTACTACTGTTTTCCGTTTATCTCGGCTGGACTCCGACCTGCTGCGCCGGGCCTGTAGGCGTACTCAATCAAGACGTAAGCACGCTGACGCGATTACACCATTTGATACTACCGATAACGACACTGGCCCTGCTAGGCATCGCTACCGTCACCCTTCATACCCGCGCACGCATGATAGCGCTGATGAACTCCGACATTGCCCTCCACGCTTTCGCCCAAGGAGCCAGCCGATCAGATATCGCCTGGCGTCATGGTCTACGTCATGCCAGCCTCCCGGCACTAACACTCGCTTTTGCTTCGCTGGGAGAGCTGTTTGGCGGCTCAATATTAATTGAGCAGGTATTTGCTTACCCCGGCCTTGGTCAAGCTACCGTTGAAGCAGGACTACGCAGCGATGTCCCCTTGCTTCTTGGGATCGCGCTGTTTACCGCGCTGTTTGTCAGTGTCGGCAACCTGATCGCAGATAGCCTGCACCCACTTATCGACCCACGCATGGCACAGGAACAGCCATGAAGATGAATCAACCACGCTTAGCCGTCGCTGGCTATATTGGCCTTCTACTCATATTGTTGGTTTTGCTGATAAGTAGCTCATGGTGGGCAGGTCATAGCGCGGCACAAATGCAGTTTGATGCGCGCCTTATGCCACCAAGCAGCAGCCACTGGCTAGGCACCGATGCTTTAGGACGCGAGCTATGGGCGCGGACACTGGCTGGGTTAAGGCTCAGCTTCTGGGTCGGGCTAAGCGCTGCGCTACTCGGCACACTCATTGCGTTAACGCTAGCGACGCTGGCCACACTTTCAACCACGTTAGATGCTCTCGTTAGCCTGCTGATTGACACGCTGTTAAGCGTACCGCATCTGATATTACTACTACTGTTAGCCTTTGCTTTAGGTGGTGGCACACAGGCAGTGATTATTGCGGTGGCGCTTACCCATTGGCCAAGTTTAGCCAGGATACTGCGGGCAGAACTCTTTTCCCTACGTCATGCTCCCTATGTCGCTATTTCCCAAGCACTAGGAAAAAGCCGCTGTTTTATTTTAGCACACCACTTACTTCCCCATGTACTCCCCCAGTGCATTGTTGGTGCGCTGTTGTTGTTTCCTCACGCCATTCTGCATGAAGCCGCACTGACTTTCCTAGGCGTGGGGTTAGACCCTACCCAACCCGCTATTGGTGTATTACTAGCTGATGCCATGCGCTACTTAACCGGGGGGGGTTGGTGGTTAGGGGTATTCCCGGGCCTAGGGTTACTGCTGATGGTGCTATCGATTGATCGTTTAGCGACGCAGTTGCGTCGCGCTCTATAACGGGAGGAAGTCAGCATGCTGCAGTTAGAAAACCTGACGTTGCAATTGCCCTACTACAAGCACTGGTGGCGACGAGAGTGGACCACCTGCGTTGATAACCTGTCGTTAAGCATACAACCTAGTGAAGTACATGCGGTGATCGGTGCATCCGGCGCAGGAAAAAGCCTGCTAGCCTACACGATTATGGGATTACTGCCGGAAGGGGCAAAAACCAGTGGCCAGCTATTTTTTAAAGGTGCGCCATTGAACACTGAGCGCCAGCGCCAGCTAAGAGGCCGCCAGTTGGCTCTTATTCCTCAGTCCCTCAATGCTCTAGACCCGCTCGCTAGCAGCCAACGCCAAGTCAGTTGGGCAGCTCGCCGGGCAGGGCAAAGCAGAACTGTCGCTTGGCACAGCGCAGAGCGTGCACTAAATCATTATCAGCTCAACTTACACGCCCAGCGGGCATACCCCCACCAGCTTTCAGGCGGTATGGCGCGGCGTGTTTTAGCCGCCATGGCCCAAATAGGTAACGCTAGCCTGATTATTGCCGACGAACCAAGCGTAGGATTGGATCCTCAGCAGCGCGACCGTGTATTGGCCTCCCTGAAGGCCCTCGCGCTTGAGGGTAAGGCCGTCATGCTAATTACCCATGATTTGCGCCATGCGTTACCCGTTGCCGACCACGTAACGATACTGCGCCGTGGACAGTGCATTGAAACCACCCCAGCCAGTGCCTTTCAAGGCAATGGAGAGCAGCTTAAAAGCGCTTATGCCCGGGCGCTATGGAATGCTCTACCCGACAACACCTTTAGTACTCAGGTACGTGCTAGCGAAAGCGCCACTCATGCTAATGCCACTGGCCTACCAAAGGAGCCAACCATTGCTTGATGCGCGAAAAATCACCTTTGGATTCCGTTCTCAAGCACCTCTATTAACGCAACTTTCATTTCAGCTTGAACGGGGAGAATGGTTGGGGCTAAGCGGTGACTCAGGGGCAGGCAAATCTACGCTGGGAAAACTCTTGGCTGGCTTACTGCGGCCACAACAGGGTGAGATTTATGCCGACGGTAAGCCATTCCCCTCTCGTGGGCTGCGGCCGGTTCAGTGGCTACCGCAATCACCGGAACTTGCCGTCAACCTACGTTGGCGAGTAAAGAAAGTACTCTGCGAAGCATGGTGCCCTTCCGAATCATTAATGCAGGACTTTAACATCCAACCTGATTGGCTCTCTCGTTTTCCAAGCGCCTTATCTGGTGGAGAACTACAGCGGGTATGCGTATTGCGAGCATTGGCCCCAGGTGTGCGCTATCTGATCGCGGATGAAATCTCGACCATGCTTGATCCCATCACCCAAGCGGAGCTATGGCAGGCGATAAGAAAGGTTGCCGACCGCCACCAACTAGGCGTACTGGTGATTAGCCATGACGCGGCACTGCTAGCGCGATTGTGTTCTAAACGTTTCCATTTAGCCCAAGGCACGCTTAGTGCAGTTCACGACGCTCGAAGCGCCATAAACCAATGCTAATGATTAACGTGACACACAGCAGCAGCCAAGACCCCATCGCTACTCCCTGCCACTGCGCCCAGCGCCAAAATGGCTCTAGCCAGAACCCTCCAACACTCGCCCCGAGGTAGTAAAATACTAAGTAAAGCGCTGAGGCGCTTCCCCTTGCACCCTGTGCATAGCGGCCCACCCAGCTAGAGGCTAAAGAGTGTGCTAAGAAAAACCCAAAGGCGTTAATAGTGAGGCCAACAATAATCAGCGGCAGTGAACTGGCCAGCGTTACCGCAGTGCCTAGCATCAAAATTACGATGCCCACGCTCATGCAGCTAGCGGGTGAAAAGCGTCCAGCTAGCCGGCCTGATACCGTAGAGCCAAACGTCCCCCCCAGATACGTCAGGAAAATCAAGCCCAAGCTGCTAGCGGCTAATTGGTAGGGCTCACCAGCTAAACGGAACGTGATATAGCTATACTGATTGATAAAAATAAGAAAATTAATTCCGCCCAGACAATAAGCCGCCAACAGCACTGGCGTGCGCAGATGCCCGAGCAGATCACCGGCCGCTTGGCGAAATTTGAAACGCTTGGGTGTAAAAGCCCGACTATTCGGTAGCAGTCGCCAAAAAACCGCGCATCCTACTACCGTCATGATTCCTACCGCTAAAAATGCTGCTGAGGGGCCACCTAAGGCCGCCGCCCCCCCCCCTACAATTCGGCCACTAATCCCCCCCAGCGAATTGGCACCTATATACAAGCCAACCGCGCTGAGTAAGGCAGACTTTTCAAACTCATCCCCCATCCATGCAATCGCAACAGCTGGCAACCCGCCCAACACAAAACCCTGCAGTAAACGCAGCAATAACAAGCTCTCAAACGTAGGTGCAAAAGCCAATGCGAGGGAGAGCCCGCCTGCTAAGAGCAACGTGACGCGCATAATAGCCTCACGGCCAATTGCATCAGACAGAGGACCAAATACGAGTAGCGCGAAAGCAAGAGAAAGCGTGGAGGCGGACATCAAAAAACTGACACCTAAGGTGGATACCCCATAGGTGTCCTTAAGCCCTGGCAGCAGCGGTTGCGGAACATACAAGTTGATAAAAACAAGGAATGACCCCAGGCAAAGAGCCGCTGTCGCGCGCCACCAGGCGCGCGTTCTAGCTTCGATCATGTGATGTCCAAACTATGCAAAACTGATAGCAGACATTTACGGCATGTAGCGGCTACTAAGCTGGGCTAAGTTAGTCGGCTCAAGCGCGCGGCGAGACTGCCAATAGTAGCGCTGCCAGTAACTGTTATCCAAACGAGAAATCATGACGCCTTTGGAAGAAGACGCGTGTAAAAAACGGCCATCTCCCACATAAATGCCCACATGATTATATTGACCTGGAGGGCGGAAGAAGACCAGATCGCCCGCCTGCAGCTCTTGGCGGTCGATCGGGCGTCCCTCATGCACTTGATCATAGGTTGATCGAGGCAGTTCTAAATTAAACGTGTCACGAAAAACATTTCTTACCAGAGCAGAGCAATCAATGCCTTGTTCTGAGGTGCCACCAATTCGGTACGGCGTCCCAGCCCATCGCTGATGCTGTTCTAACAGTGCCTGACGAATGATCGTAGGTGGCGGCGTCTGAAGGCTACGCAGTTGGCCAGTGGCGTTACTGACCGGAGACATTGCGAGGCTTTCGCCCTTTGCCAATCCCGGCAGCGCCATTGAGAAATAATTCTCGGGTGGCTCCATGCCCTGGCGTGAGGCAGAGCCAGCACAACCAGTTAAAACAGCGACAACAGCACAAACACTTACAACACGGACAGCGGTCACAGCGGGGTGTGGCGACGCAACCATGCGATTAACCTCGTAACAATAAAAATGTTTAATGGGAGTGACGTATGAGATAGCTCATTTTTTCAAACCCTGGACTATAAGCTAATTACCCTATGCTTGGCGAGCTTCAATGTAATATCCGCTGATCGCCCGGTAACGTATCGATATGTAGCGGGGCGAAATGGCGCGGTTTATTGCCAGGGAAATCAAGGCTTGCCCATGGCCCAGCCAGTATGGGTGCACCACACAGCCACGCGACTAACGCCTGTCGAAACCCTGCCAGAAAACTTTCTCGCTCGGGTGTTTCGCCCATAAAAAATGAAAAGCCTGCGTACATTCCCGCGGAATACTCTTGCCAGCCGGAATAGTGATCAGCCGCCAGCTTATAAGCGCGATCCAGCACGTCAGCAAACGCTTGCCGGTCTAACCAGCCAAGCTGGCGAGCAGCAATCGCGAGATCCACTAATTGAGCAATGTCCCAAGCAGCCATATCCACATCGTTACAACCATCTTCATTACTTTGCACTCGGCGCAAGCGAAGCAGATGATGACGATCCTCCTCAGCACAATCCCCCGACTCTAAAATAGCGATTTCGGCATCTAAGCGCTCAGGGTTAAGTGTGTAGGGCGCATAGTTAATCTGGTACTCCTGACGATCACCAGACTCGAACATGAAGGTCAAAAACTCCTGCATGTCACCAGCACTCGTCAGATGATAATGACTTTCCACCCATTCACGGATATCAGCGCACTCTCTGGGGCTTTCCACTTGAGGTTCACTCCACACAGCGCTATTGAGCGGCCCAACCAGCGACATGGCAGTGAAATGGCTGAGCGTTGGCCGTTCGCCAGGTTCACACCACGCATCAGGGCGCCAATTCAACCAATGAAAAAGACTACCGGGGTCCTCTAAGTGCCAGGCAATTTCATTAATCAGTGAATCGTGCTCTGGCTCTGGTAAACAGCTTTCCCAGGCAAACCATGCCTCAAGCAAACGCTTTGGCGTGGCATAAAAGCGACATAGGCAGCTACGCAAAGCACTGGCATGCGTCATCAGTGGTTCACGCTCAAATAGGCTGCTATCCAGCGCCATGTGTAGGTAAAACGCGAACTTTTCTGCCATGTGAATAGTAGCAGCGTGACGACTAACCCCTTTTACAGCGTTACGCTGTTTTAGCTCGTCAGGCGTAGGTTGACCAAAAGGTGTCTGCGACGGCGGCATAACGCCGTGAACGGCATCTGCGGCAAGCTGGTTAAGGTGGTGCGCCTGTGCAGGCAGCCAATAGCGAGCTAGTGCTTGGTACCCCTCGTCAGCATGCAGATCTAACGAATCCTGAAGATAGACCGCCGCTTCAGCACGGCGCTGCTCTGAGATAGGCGCTGACGGATTTAACTGACGTAGCATCACATCCGGTTCTCGCACGCTAGCCAGGGCCAGTAACCAATGATGAGAGGTATTTCGCCATTGCTTAATACGCTCACGAGATGCACTCAGCGTTGGCTCATCAAGCAGCGAGCTCAACGGGCACTTCCACGGACTGTGATGCGCCTGCGTTAGCAACTTATGGCGCGTACTAGGCGTCATACCACGCCGATCGACCCCTTCAAATAGGCTTTGGCCACGCATGTAGGCTTTCAGCACCGCGTACCAATCATGGTAACGGCGGCTTATTAAGTCAGCCGCATGCGCTGCAAGATCATCAGCTTCTGCTTGGCTTAACCAGCCACAGCAAGCGCCCGCCCACGCCAATTCCACCAGACGTAGCCAGTCCCAAGCGGCCCACTCCAGTGGCTCGCCCTGACTGACAAATGTAGTCAACACAGGGGCATAGGGGGCATCTGCAACAGCACTTCGCTGCCACTCTTGGCGCTGAGCATGATCCATCGTAAGCAGTTCACGGGCTTCAATATCCCAGCTCTGTCGCTCCCCTTGAGCGCTTAGCCACAGCATCACTTCAAGTAACTGATCCCGATCGTGAACCTGCCAGATACGTGCTAGCCATTGGGGGGCATCCGGCCAATCAGCAGCACTTGCCGGATAGCTGAGCACAGAGCGAAACAGCGCACATAGACGCCACGGCTGTGCTGAGGGGCCTTCTGGCCATAGCGGCTGCGGTTCAGGCAATCGTGCCAGTGCTGTTTCAAGAACTTGCCAAGTGATGCCTTCGCCTTCACTTTCTAAATCCGCTAACGCCTGACAAGCATCAATAAAACGATCATCCGCGCCGGTTTCCCATCCTTTCACGCCAAGCGCTCGGCGCAGGTCGGAAAGCCAAGCGCGCAGATCACTGTAATCAGACGTAATGCGTCGAGTAATGTGGTGTGCCCACGTTTGCGCTTGAGATTGTGTCAACCAGCATGCCGCACCTGCTAGCGCTGCCCACTCTAGCGCCCCCAATAGCCGATCAGCTTCACTGGTGGGGGCATCCAGCGCAAAAAAGAGCTGATCAGCCAACTCACCACGGTGTGCAATACCCAGCTGTAGCAGACGTTGCTCAGCCGCACTCGCATCCACCGTCAGTGGATGCGGCGTAAAGGCCCAATCACACAACACGAGCTGTTGAGCCCACCAGGCATTCAGTGCATCGGCCAAAAGACACCTCTAAGAAACAGGAAGCTATTAATAAAATAAAAAAAGAGTGAGCCGCCCGCTAAATAAGGCCGCTTAAAATAAAAAGAGACGTCGTTATAAAGACATCGTCAAAATGGCATTGCAAAGAAGGCATAGTGTAACGGAAAGTGGCGCGAAGGCCGATAGCGATGAAACGTAAAACGAGGCAAAAATCGAGCGCCTAAAACAGTGCTGCCCGGCACTGGGCCGGGCAGCAAATAATGCTCTTGGTTGACTGCGCTAAGCGCTTTTAACTTTACTGATTATCCATAACAACACGACTGCACCGACAGTTGCTGTTACCAACGAGCCAATAAAACCACCCGCTTGTAGACCTAACAGGCTGAATAAAAACCCGCCAAGCACTGCGCCAACAACACCAACACCAATATTTCCCAAAATGCCAAAACCACCGCCACGCATGATGTTGCCAGCGATCCAGCCAGCCAAACCACCAATAATCAACCACGCAATAAAGCCCATAGTGCCTCCTTGATGTTCACTTTCGTCAGGGTTTTACCTATAACATCTTAACTGCAACGTTTTATCCGCAGTGTTTTACGTATAACTATTGCTTGTCCTACCATAGCACACGGCGCAACTGTTCTGCCTACTTGATGCCTGCTCTTACAAGGAAACCCTATGATTCCCGATTCTCTCAAGCAATTACTGTCCGATGTAGACGGCCACCAACAGGTAACTTGGCAGGGGCGTGACATAGCGCTATTCAAGATGGCTTGGGGAGAAATGGCGGTTAGCCTACAGGGCGCACAAGTGTTGCATTTTCAACCTACTGACGACACTGGCTGGCTTTGGGTTACCCCCACGCCACAGGCGCTTCCTGGCGCGATTCGTGGTGGTATTCCTCTATGCTGGCCCTGGTTTGGCGACGAGCGCTATGCCGATGAAAGTCCTGATCGTAACGGCCCTTTCCACGGGCTTGCTCGCCACGCTCAGTGGCGTTTAGACGCAGTGGATGAACATGCTGAAGGTATTGAAGTCCATCTCTCTCCTGTCGATTCCTTGCATAGCCAGCTAACCGCGCGTGTTGTCATTCAGGCTAACGCACAACGCTTGAACGTCGAATTGATCAGCGAAAATATTGGTGAAGCACCGGTTAAAATCAGCGGTGCTCTTCACACCTATTTGGCTGTTAGTGATGTACACCAATGCCGCTTAGAAGGGTTGGCAGGCGCACGTTATCTAGACAAACTGCGCGGCTTTGCCGAGAACCAACAACAGGGCACGCTGGCCATTCGCGGAGCCGTCGACCGTATTTATCACACCAATGAAGCCGTATTATTGAACGATGGGCAACGTACGCTTCGTATTGCCAAACAATCCAGCGACTCCACTGTGGTGTGGCACCCAGACAGCGATTTACCCAATGACACGCCAGTCGACGCTGCGCGTCACTTTTTTTGCGTCGAAGCTGCCAACACCCGCTTAGATCCAGTATGGCTAGTCCCCGGCGCACAACATCTATTAGGTACGACATTAAGCCGCGGTTAATCCTCGGTTCATCAACGCTTTGTTATCATCGAAGTCGTTAACGTTTTTAAGGGAGACACGATGGATCCACAGCAATGGCTGGAGGCTGCCACCTTTGCCTTTAACCTGATTGGCATGGTGATATGCTTAATTGGCTTAACACTTGCGCAAAAAATGCAGCGCCGCTGGCCAGGATATAGCGTCGCTGTGGTCGGGTTTATCATCGCCACCCTACCCATGCTTTCCCAGGCTGTACTAATAAGGAATTGAGAGGATGCGCCAGCCGTTAAGTCGCGAACTTAGCAATTTATTAGAGCGAGGCCGTGACCGGCAATTAAGGCTGGCGGTAACGGGGCTATCTCAAGCAGGGAAAACCGCGTTTCTAACGTCGCTGGTAAATCAGTTGCGCCACGCTGGAGTTGAGGCCCAACTAGGCTTGCTACCGGCCGCCCGTGAGGGGCGGTTGCTGGGTGCGCAGCGGTTGAACCAACCCGACCTTGGTGTGCCGCGTTTCCCCTATGACCCTGGCATAGCGGCGCTACGTGATACACCGCCGCGCTGGCCAGAGCCCACCCGTGGCATCAGTGAACTGCGCTTACAGTTACGCTACCGCCCTGCCCAACAAGGCTGGTTCACCCCAGACATTGCCCACTTAACCCTCGACTTATTCGACTACCCAGGCGAGTGGCTGCTGGATTTACCCCTGTTACAGCACGACTTTTATAGCTGGTGCCAGGCGCAGTCGCTGCATGAAGGCCCACACCGGAAGGTGCTATTCAGCGAATGGCTAGTGGAGGTTGAGCAACTAGACCCTGCCGCCGAGGCTGATGAAGCCAAGCTGGCAGCACTCGCAGATGCCTATGCCCAAGGTCTTCGACGGGCCAAACAGGCAGGATTTTCCGATCTTCAGCCAGGACGTTTTTTGCTCCCTGGCGAGCTAGATGGCGCGCCAGTCCTGCAATTTTTTCCGCTTCCTGAATTAAATGCACCAAAAGAAACCCTGGAAGCACTACCCGATACTAGTATTTACGCCACCTTGGCAGCACGCTTTCGCTACTATCAGCAGCAAGTGGTAAGGCCCTTTTATCGTGACCATTTTCGCCGTTTCGACCGTCAGATTGTGTTGGTCGATGTGCTAGGCGCGCTTAATGCCGGACCGGAACGCTTTGAAGACCTTTCCCGAGCGCTGCGCCAACTGATGCAAAGCTTCGATTACGGCAAGCGTAGCCTGCTGACGCGCCTGTTTGCGCCGAAAATTGACCGTCTCACTATTGCTGCAACCAAAGCTGACCACGTGACGCCCGATCAGCACGGCAATGTTGTGCAACTGCTGGAGGCGTTACTTGCTGAACCGCTTAAAGATCTGCGTTTTGCCGACATCCCGGTGAAAGCATTGTCACTGGCAGCCATACGCGCCACTGAAGCCCGTGAAGTGCTCCACGAAGGCAAACGCACCCCCGCCCTAAAAGGCACCACCCTTGAGGGTGAAGACGTACTTGTCTACCCGGGTGACGTGCCGAACCGCCTTCCGAAACCGGACTTTTGGCAGCAGCAGGGCTTTGACTTTCCCAGCTTTCGCCCAATGTCTGTTGACAGCGAAGCGCTTTCACACATCCGCATGGATGCCGCTATCGACTGGCTGATTGGAGATAAATTGATATGAGTAATCCTCAGCCGCGCCGAGATTTTCAGACAGAAGAAGCATCCGTCCCTGGCCCCGAGCAGTTGCGTCAGCGTGAAAGTTTTGCCGCGAGTGAATCGCATCAGCCGCTGACTACCCAGGCAGACGTTAAAGCACTTCCGGAAACGAGCCTAAGCACGCCCCGAAAGCGCCATTGGGGGCTGATGTTTGCCCTGGTCGGCGGTGCCACTTTGGGCAGCGTAGAACTGGTCACCGGCATTCCAGACGCCTTTGCCCAGTCACAGTGGATGTCCATGGCCTGGCAGCTGTTTGGCATTAGCTTGATTGGTTTAGGCGGTCTGTCGTTGTTGAAAGAGCTTGGCCGTCTGCGCCGCTTAAAGCGCCACGACCGATTACGCCATGACCTAGCCGAGCTGCCACAGCGCTCTACCAAGCAAGCCCAATCGATGGCAGAGCAGCTTAAGCGCCAGCTAAAACTGGGCGACGATGATCCTCATTGGCAGGCATTTCAGCGCGCCTGCCAGCCCCACCACAGCGGTGAAGAGATACAAACACTGCTGCGCTACCACCTACTGGCACCTCGTGACCGCGAAGCCCAACGCCTGATTACCCGTATGTCCGGCGAAACAGCCATTATGGTGGCTATCAGCCCGCTTACATTGGTGGATATGGCACTGGTGGCCTGGCGCAGCCTTGCCATGGTCGACAGGCTCTGCCGTCTTTACGGGCTTGAGCTTGGTTACGCCAGCCGACTAAGGCTTTTCCGTAATGTGCTGCATAACATGGCCTTTGCTGGGGCCAGTGAACTCGCCACTGACGCCAGCATGGATATGCTTTCACTGGATTTGGCAGGTAGGCTTTCCGCCCGCGCGGGCCAAGGCTTGGCCACAGGCCTTCTGAGCGCCCGTTTAGGGCTACGCGCCCAGCGCCTATGTCGCCCTGTGGCTTTTACAGATGAAGAGCAACCCAAGTTGGCCGATCTACGTCAAGACCTGTGGAGGCAAATCAAACGGCTCGATAAAGAGCCCGTTTCACGAGATCGTTAAACGGGATGATTCAATGCGATCCAATCGAGAAACGTGCGTTTGCCAACCCCATTGTCATTTGGGTTGGCATCAATGATGCCATAACCGTTAGGCGTCGCTGGACTGAGATGCGTCAGTCCGGCCAGCATGTCACGTTCGAGCATGTCTTCAACTAGTCCTCTCCAACCCAGCACTACAGACAGGAAAAACCACTTCCTGACTAGTTAAAATACGTACCCACACGCCCCTTACTCCATTCGGGGTCCTGAGACCGCTACCAGAACGACGACATCGATATACCACGTGAGCTTTATTCGAAAGCGCTGATGGATCCACACTCAAAGCGGCTGCGTCATGTTGACCAGTGCGATGAGGGATCCATCAACGATGAGCAGATTCGCAACGCGCGCCATGCTTACTATGGGGCGCTAAGCTATGTCGATGATCAAATCGGTGACGTGCTTAAAGCATTGAAAGAGACTGGCCTCGATGAAAATACCATCATTGTTTTTAGTAGCCGTCTCTGTAACTAACAACCGTTGATTCATCATTTAACCACTACCACCCTAAAATAAAGATGATAAGACGGCTGATGAGCCCATTATTAATAATAAGGGAAATTTTATTATGAGCACTAAAAGCGACCCTGAGTCGCCGCCTATGACTAGTGATATGCAAACCGACTACGTCGTCGGGCAGGATAATATCGAGGGGAGCTTTGGCCCCATCGGATTTGATATCCATAATCGCGTTTTTGCTGTATCCGCACTTGCTTCGGTCGTGTTTATTATCCTTACGCTGCTATTTCCTGAACGCGCAGGGAGCATTTTTCAGTCGATCGTCGCTTTTTCCACGGGCACCCTGGACTGGTATTTCATGATCCTGGTGGATTTCTTTATTCTGTTTTGCTTGGCACTAGTGGTCTTGCCTTATGGATCAGTCAGGCTAGGGGGGCCTGACGCTCGCCCGGATCATAGCTATCTTTCTTGGTTTGCAATGCTGTTCACTGCGGGCATTGGCATCGGCTTACTATTCTTTGGCGTTCTAGAACCGGTTTATCACGCCAATGTTTCGTTGCCTTTAGGTATTACGCCGCCCTTTGGAAGTGATGGAACACTGAACCCTGACGCTATTGCTGATGCGAGTGCCATGGGGCTTGCGGGCACCTATCTTCACTGGGGTCTCCATGGCTGGGCGGTGTATGTTGTGATGGCTCTCGCCCTGGGTATTTTTACCTATAATAAGGGCCTGCCATTTTCGATACGTTCAGCGTTTTTTCCAATTCTGGGCGAACGTGTTTGGGGTTGGTGGGGCCATGCCATCGATATTCTGGCAGTGTTTGCCACCCTCTTCGGGCTGGCCACATCCCTAGGACTGGGCGCACAGCAAGCGAATGCGGGCATGAACTTCGTCTTTGGCATGGAGGTAAACACCACCACCCAAGTGATCGTCATTGTGCTCGTAACGGCAGTCGCGCTAGTGTCAGTATGGCGTGGATTAGAGGGCGGCTTAAAGAAGCTTTCTGAATTCAACATGATCCTGGCTGTATTGTTTTTCTTCTTCGTTTTGTTTGCCGGCCCAACGTTGATTGCGCTAAGCGGTTTTATGTCTGGGCTTATCACCTATGTTGCTGACTTCTTGCCTCTATCTGCCCCTTTTGGCCGTGATGATGATGCCTACCGTCAATCCTGGACTATTTTCTACTGGGCGTGGTGGATCAGTTGGGCACCTTTCGTCGGCATGTTTATCGCCCGCGTGTCACGAGGTCGTACAGTGCGAGAGTTCGTGCTCTGTGTGCTGCTTGTACCCAGCTTGTTCATTTTTATTTGGATGGGCGTCTTTGGTGCTACTGCGCTAGATCAGCTCTACGCAGACCCCGCCGGCAGCTTGGTTAAAGAGTATGTCATCGACAACTACAGACCTGAATTATCGCTATTCGGCATGCTTAATGAGCTGCCTCTAACAGGTATTATGTCTACCTTAGGCATCGTGTTGGCACTGATATTCTTTGTTACCTCGTCGGACTCGGGATCTTTAGTTATCGACACTATCACGGCCGGCGGAAAAATTGACGCTCCCCGACCACAGCGCATGTTTTGGGCAATTGTTGAGGGGCTTATCGCTATCGTACTGCTTATTGGTGGCGGCTTATCAGCGCTTCAGGCAGGCGTGACAGCAACGGCCATTCCATTCTCAATTGTTATGCTGCTGATGTGCTACTCAATCATTAAAGCGCTTAATGGTGAGTTAAAGCATATGCGTCGCTAACGAGGACATTAGGATGATAGTAACGAGCCTCTGCTAACATCAGCAGAGGCTCGTTACTTATCAGTATGAGATGACACTAACGCTTCAAGCCAAGCGCTGTTCAGTCTCGGCATCAAACAGCACAGCGCGGGCCATATCAACGCGCAGCGACAAGCGCTCGCCGGGGGCAATTGCGCATTTAGGCCCTACCCTAGCGGTGATTTCTTGCTCACCCAGCGGCAGGCGTAGCAGAATATCGGCACCGGTCGGCTCAACGACGCTTACCTTGGCCTCCATTAACGTCCCTTCTGCCTGGTCGCTCAGCCGAACATCCTCCTCGCTGAAGTGTTCTGGTCTAAGTCCGAGAATAATCGGCTTGTTCAACTGTTCCACGAGCCCCGCTGTGTTGCGTTCAGAGGGCCATGGCAGCAAAACATCATCTTCATCAGGGGTGGCAATACGTAGTGCATAACCATCACCCGCCGCCTCCAGCGTCGCGCGAATAAAGTTCATCGAGGGTGAACCCATAAAGCCTGCGACGAACATATCGACCGGGTTGTTATACACCTCATCGGGGCTACCAAGCTGCAGGATATGACCATCACGCATCACCGCAATGCAGTCGGCCAGGGTCATTGCTTCAACTTGGTCATGGGTGACGTAAACAATTGTGGTACCTAAGCGCTGGTGGAGCTTTTTAATCTCGGTACGCATATCCACCCGCAGTTTTGCGTCCAGGTTGGATAGCGGCTCGTCAAATAGATACACCTTGGGTTCACGGGCCAGCGCCCGCCCCATGGCCACACGCTGACGCTGACCACCGGAAAGCTGGGCAGGCTTACGTTCCAGCAGGTGGGAGATTTGCAGCAGGTCGGCTACGCGCTCTACGGCAGCGGCACGCTCAGCTTTGGGCACCTTGCGCATTTCCAGGCCAAAGCTGATGTTTTGCCGCACGGTCATGCTGGGATAAAGTGCGTAGGACTGAAACACCATGGCAATATCCCGTTCAGCGGGCGTGCGCCAAGTGACGTCTTCGCCGTCAATATAGATATTGCCGCTAGTCACGGGCTCAAGCCCGGCGATGGCGTTCATCAGCGTGGATTTACCACAGCCAGATGGCCCCACCAAAATCAGGAATTCACCAGAATCAATCGAAATACTGACATCTTTCAACACCCGCTCGCTGCCGAACTCTTTGCGCACGTTGTGAATTTCTAACGCTGCCATAATGAAAATCCCATTGTAAAGCGACTGACAAACTCCACTTAGTTGGATCGGTCAATAGCAGCCCGTAGCGGGGGTCTTTCGCCATGGATGGCGAAAGTAGCGCCCATGGATGGGTTCACAGCGCCCCCGCCGAGGGCTGCTTCTGACCGTCTAGAAATGGTTGCTGCCATTCACTTAGTTGTTATTAGCCTTTCACGGAGCCTGCCGTCAGCCCGCGCACGAAATACTTTCCGGCCAGGACATACACCACCAGCGTTGGCAGTGCTGCAATCATTGCCGCGGCCATATCGACGTTGTACTCACGCACACCAGTGGACGTATTCACAAGATTGTTGAGCGCCACCGTCACTGGCTGGGTGTTGTGGGCCGAGAATGCCACGCCGAATAAAAAGTCGTTCCAAATCTGGGTGAACTGCCAAATCACCGACACCACAATAATCGGCGCGGAAACCGGCAATAAAATGCGCCAGAAAATACGGAAAAATCCCGCGCCATCCAACTTCGCCGCCGAGACTAGCTCGTTAGGAATCCCGACATAAAAATTGCGGAAAAACAGCGTGGTGAAGGCGATGCCAAAGACCACATGAACCAAAATCAACCCTGCACGTGAGCTGGAAAGCCCTAACCAGCCCAGGGTTTGTGCCATCGGTAGCAGCACCACCTGAAACGGGATAAAGCAGCCAAACAGCATCAGCGCGAAGACCAACTCAGAGCCTTTAAAGCGCCATTTGGTCAACGCATAGCCGTTTAGCGCTCCAACCGTGGTGGAAATCAGCACCGCAGGAATCACAATCGCAAAGGAGTTCCAAAAATAGCCACCTACCCCTTCACAGCGCATACCGGTACACGCTTCTCCCCAGGCCTTCGTCCAGGGTTCAAGGGTTGGATTTTGCGGCAGTGAAAGCAGCGTACCCGCGCTAATTTCACTCAACGGCTTGATAGAGGTCATCAGCATGACCACCAGCGGCAGGATATAAAACAGCCCCGCCACGATAAGTACGCCATAAAGCACGGCACGCAAAAGCCGCGCGGCGGGCGTTTGCCGACGAATCACGTTAGCCATGTTTACGGCTCCTTAATTCGGAATAGAGGTAAGGAATCAAAATAGCCAGAACGCCGCCGAGCATTAATATGGCGCTGGCGGAGCCAAGCCCGATCTGGGCACGGTTAAAGGCATGGGTGTACATAAAGGTGGCCGGTAGGTCGGTGGCGTAGCCAGGCCCGCCGCCGGTGAGCGCTACCACTAAGTCAAAGCTCTTAATCGCAATATGGGCCAGAATCATCACCGCGCTGAACACTACCGGGCGCAGGCAAGGCATCACTACTCGCCAGTAAATGCGCGGCAGGCTAGCACCGTCTAACTGAGCCGCTTTGACGATGCTGTCATCGATACCCCGCAGCCCCGCCAAAAAGAGCGCCATCACAAAGCCAGATGCTTGCCAAACCGCAGCAATCACCAGGGTATAAATCGCCATATCCGGGTTAACGATCCAGTCAAAGCGAAACGACTCAAACCCCCAGCTTTGCACCATCGCCTGGATGCCCAACTGCGGGTTGAGTAGCCACTTCCACACCACACCGGTGACGATAAACGACAGCGCCATGGGGTAGAGATAAATCGTGCGCAACGCACCCTCTTGGCGAATTTTCTGATCCAATAAAATTGCCAGCAGTGCGCCAATCACCAGGCAAATCGCAATAAATAGCACGCCAAACACCATTAGATTGGTGGACGCTACCCACCAACGCTCGTTGGCCATCAGCCGCGAATACTGGCCAAAACCAACAAAGTCGTAGCTTGGCAGCATGCGCGAGCTGGTTAGAGAGAGCACAAAGGTCCACAGCATAAAGCCGTAAACAAAAAACAGAGACACCGCTACAGAAGGGGCTAGCACCAGGCGTGGTAGCCAAGTTTGCAGCCAGCCAGACGCCGTCGGTCGCACTGCAGTGCGCGTCGTGGGTTCGCTCATGAGATAATTCCTCGCCAGTCAACCGCTAGCGCCGCCGTTGCGGCGGCGCTAGTTACGTCACTTATAAAAAAGTACGCGGTGGCTTAAAAAGAGGCGGTTTCAGCCGCACTCACTAACCGTTGGGCGGCTTCTTCGGCAGGCATATCAGTATCGTTGAAGTAGTTGGTCACGACATCAAAGATTGCTCCCTGAACATCAGCGCGTACCGCCATGCCATGGGCCATGCTCGGCACCAGGCCACCCTTATCAGCAGTGCGTTGGAAATCAGCAAGCGACTGCTGGGCACAACTATCGAACTCACTCATATCCAGATCAGGCCGCGCTGGAATGGAACCTTTGGCGAGGTTAAAGGCTTCTTGGAAGGTCGGCTCTAAGACTAGGCGCGCCAGGGTTTGCTGGGCATCACGTTCAGCATCGTCAGTAACACGGAACATCGCCAGGCTGTCGATATTAAACGTAAAGGCGTCTTCAGTACCGGGGGCGGCAGCACACAGATAGTCTTCACCAGCGGTAAGGCCTGCGGCGGTGAACTCCCCTTTAGCCCAGTCACCCATTAGCTGAAAACCTGCAACACCTTCAATCACCATCGCGGTAGCAATGTTCCAATCGCGGCCTGACATGCCTTGATCCATCAACTCGCGCAGGCGCTTAAAGTCTTCAAGTGCCGTAATCATCTGCTCCCCGCCCAGCGCCTCAGGGTCTAGTTCCACCAGCGCCTGCTGGTAAAACTCGGTGCCTTGACTGCCCAACACGACACTCTCGAACACCGTCGCGTCTTGCCACGCTTGGCCGCCATGGGCTAGCGGTACAAAACCAGCTTCGCGAATGGCGTCACCGGCGGTAAATAGCTCTTCAAGCGTGGTAGGCATCTCAACGCCTGCCGCGTCTAGCACGTCAGGATTGGCCCACAGCCAATTAACACGGTGAACGTTCGCGGGTACGGCAACATAGTGGCTGTCGTAGCGCATAATATCGGCAACACTCTCGGGCAGTAGATCGTTCCAGTCTTCAGCAGTGGCGACGTCGTCTAAATCACCCAACAGGCCAAGTTCGCCCCACTCTTGAATTTCAGGGCCTTTAATTTGCGCGGCGGAAGGCGGGTTGCCAGACATTGCACGAGACTTAAGTACCGTCATAGCGGTTTCACCACCGCCACCAGCCACGGCAAAATCCTGCCAGCCATAGCCTTCAGCTTCCATTAACTCTTTGAGAACGTTTGCCGCGCGGGCTTCACCGCCGGATGTCCACCAGTGCAGTACTTCCACTTCGTTAGCTTGGGTGGTGCTGGCTGCCATGGTGGTACCAGCCACCAGGGCTAACGCGAGTGCGGATTTTTTAAATGTGGGGACGTTAAAAACGGGCATATTGGTAATCGGCATGAATAGCTCCTGCTGTTGTTATTGTGGTGTTGTTTTTGTGCTTATGAGATGTCGTTGCTGATGATGCTCGACTGAACGACTCACAGCAGAGTACGCCACCCAGGTACACAACGGGAGTTACCGAGTCCTGCATAGTCTTGGCAATTTATTAATAGTGTTAGGGTTTTATTACAAGTCAGTAACACTCGTTTGGCGCGGTAGCGTTAACGTGGCCACTAACCCACCTGCCGAGTGATTCGATAAGACAATATCGCCCCCATGAGCACGGGCAATATGACGAGCAATACCAAGCCCCAGGCCGCTTCCACCGGTGTAACGGCTTCTAGAGGCTTCCAGGCGCACAAACGGGGAAAATACTCGGGAAAGCTGCGTATCAGGAATACCTGGCCCATTATCATGAATGCGCAACGTCACGACGCCCGCCTGCTCTTCCAGCGTTACGGTTGCTTTCTGACCATAAAAAACCGCGTTTTCAAGCAGGTTTGCCAAGCAGCGTTTTAGCGCCAATGGCTTAACAGTCAGTGGTGCTACGCTGCCACAGAGAGATACCTCTCCACCATGTAAACGCAGCTCTTCGGCAATCTCCAACACCAGCGCGTTAAGATCCGTGGCCCGGGGTTCTTCATGCAGGTCCAACCCTTTGACCGAGGCCAATGCCCCCTTGACCAGCTCACTCAACTCGTCAAGTGAGGCGCAAAAACGTTCACGCTGAGCAGTATCATCGAGCATTTCGGCACGCAATCGCATGCGTGTAATGGGGGTTTTAAGATCATGAGAAATCGCCGAAAACAGCCGCTCACGCTCATCAATCTGATCTTGAATACGCCGTTGCATACGATTAAAGGCCACTGCAGTGGCGGCCACTTCTTTAGGGCCGCTCTCTTTGAGTGGCGGACTATCCAAATCATCACCCAGTTGGCGTGCTGCTCGGGAAAGCCGCGCCAACGGCCGAGTCACACTGGTAATACCGAGTAACGAAAGCGCGAGCACGCTTAACAGCACCAGCACACCAACTAATAAACGCTCTTCAGACAGCCAGCGGTAGCCGCTAAAAATATCCGGCACCCCCAGTAATGTGGCCACGTAAAGCCAGGTATCCGGGGCCAGCTCCAACTGCACCACTAAGATAGGGGGCGAAAGCGGCTCCATTAACAGACTGTGCTGCCCCCAACGGGGTGGTAAATCGTAAAGCAGCACTTCGTTATTAAAGACACGCAAGGTTTCCGGGCGGGAAAACTCCACCACCACATCGTCGATGGAGAGTTGTTGGGTCAAGATAGCGCGGACATTGTCGACTACGACCTCTTTTTCCGGGCCGCTGCCAATATCTTCGACAGGAATACGTCGCTCATTCACGCTGACAAAAAAACGCGTGCCGCCCATGCTACGCAACTGATCCAGTACAATGTGCCGATAATCTACTGGCAGCGAACGGAAAAACCGCATGGTCGAAGCAATACTGAAGGCCATGTTGCTGGAAAGCTCGTCTAACTGTTCCAGCTGGCTGGCTCGCACCTGGGATGTCCATAGCGCATAGCTAGCCGCTTGAGCAGCCAGCACGCCCGCAATCATAATGACCACAAAGCGCCCACGTAGGCTGCTCGGCAACCAGCCCGCGAGGTTGCGCTTTACGCCCTTCACGAAGCAGCTTCAACCCTAGCGGTCAACACATAGCCAGCCCCACGCACAGTTCGAATCAGTTGTGAGTGCTGTGCATCTTCCCCCAGCCGCTGGCGCAAGCGGCACACATGTACGTCAATCGAGCGATCTAGCGGTGGCGCTTCACGGCCGCGGGTCAATGTGTAGAGATCATCGCGAGTAATGACGGTGGCAGGCCGTTCCAGAAATACCTGCAGTAATTGAAAGTCTGCGCCGGAAAGTGCGGTGCGAAGACCTTCGTGGTCAATCAGTTCGCGGGTCATGCGGTCAAGTTGCCAGTCGCCAAAGCGCACCCAGCGAGCCTCTTGGGTTGACGCGCCAGTTGCTGCCGGGCGGGCTCGGCGCAATACCGCTTTAATTCGCGCCAGCAACTCACGAGGGTTGAAGGGCTTAGCGATATAGTCATCAGCGCCTAACTCAAGCCCCAAAATGCGGTCGGTATCATCGGCACTGGCGGTGAGCATAATAATCGGCGTATCGCTGGTTTTTCTCAGTTCCCGGCAGATGGTAAAACCGTCATCCCCCGGCATCATGACATCAACGATCAACAAGTCTGGCGCTTGATCCACCAATTGCTGATACAGCGAATCCGCCCCGTCGGCGGTCAACACGTGATAGCCGTGACGCCCAAAATAGTCTGCCAGCAGTTCGCGTATTTCCGAGTCGTCATCAACGACCATCAAGGTAGCAGGCGTGGTGGTCATGGTAGCAATATGCCCTGGGTTATTATTACTCGTTATTATCATTTTAGGGGCTAGATGATGGTGGAGTGGCCACCCTATCGCAAGCGGCCATCGACCAAGGTTACAGCGCGAAGCGTTTTGCTAGCCACTGAGCCACAGCCGCTTCGCCATGATGGCCGATACGCTTAGCGCTGGAAACACGATCGAAAAGCGCCGGGTGGGCGTTGTTCATCACCTGGGCTTCCCCTGCCAGGTTAAGCATTTCAGTATCGTTTAGGTTATCGCCAAATGCTAAGCACTCTGCCGGCGTTAGCTTTAGCTTTTCCAACAGCGCCGTTAAGGCCACGCCTTTATTAACGCCACCTGCCATAATTTCTAAAGAGTCGACCGTTGAGTATGTGATATGTAGGCTGTGACCATGCGCCTCCTGGGCCTGATATTCCAGTTGCGCTAACGCAGCCGGATCGCCTATATAGAGCACTTTACCAACCCCATCGGCATCCATCGCTTCCTGCGGCACAACCTCGTAACGAAAGCCTGTCGAGGCATGCAATGACAACAGATGCGGTGCGTCGGCATCGATATACCAGCCACTTTCACGATAAAGGTTGAGCCTTACCTGAGGCGGGCGCGGCAATTCAATAAGTGTTTCGGCATGGGCTGGTTCAAGATGGGTCGCGCTCAAAAGAGCGCCGTCTGGATCGTGGATATATGCCCCGTTGGTACTAATTAAATGGGCAGGGATATCCAACTGATCGCGAAACACGCGCATATCGTTATAGTGGCGACCAGAAGCTAGCGCGACATGATGGCCTTGCGATACCAGCGCTCTCAGCACCTCAATAGTGCTGTCGTGCAGCCGATGGTCGCTGCCTAACAGCGTACCGTCAAGGTCGGAAACGATAAGGCGTGATGTCATGGTGAACTCCTGATGATAGAACTTCTCAGCTTATCCGATTACGCTCGCCGCTCCCAGCCGGATCAGAGCCCTCTAAGGCAACGCCGCTTGAAGAGGGCTCTTCGCTATCTTAACGCTGGTTAATTTAGCGTCACGACACGGCTATGCCGCTGACCATTGGCACTGGCGCTGCGTAATAGCACCGCGTTTTCCACCTCAGGTGGCGCGTTGTCCTGATAAACCTGCCAGCTTGCCCCGTCGTCCAAGGAGTACTCAATACTTACCCCCGGCAGAGCAACATTGGCCACTAGCCTACCCGCTTCAACCCGGGCTCCAGGCAACGGCAGACGATAAGCGATTCCGTCACGTTCCAGCCGTGGCAGGACACGCTGGCCAAGCAGGTTGGCAAAACGCTGCCAGTCCTCGATCAACGACTCATGGTCGACAAAGGACGTCTCACCACCGATGAACGCCTGATCAGGTTGATAATCGAGTTCCCACTCGGCTTGGTGCCAGGCTCGCTCGGCCAACGCTAGCAGACGCGGGAAAATCATGTACTCCATCTGCGTCTCGCTACGTACCGTTTCACCCCAGGCTTGCGCGGAAATCCCCCGAGCACCTTGCCACCCCTCGGCGCTCTCGGAACGAAAGGTATTGCCGTCTCGATCAACTGAGGTTTCCGCATTTTGCGCCAGATTATCGGGGGCAAACGAGAACACTTTGCGAGTATCGGTGAAACGTGTCGCCCAGTAGTAGCCTCGTTCGTGTGGATTGACCTCGTAGGGCATGTCGAAGTAGAGATAATCTGGGCTAGAAAGAATCACCTCATAACCCCGCGACTGCCACTCAGCCACCGACTGGCTACCGCCCCAAAACAGCGGATCCCAGAAATTGACCGCGACCTGCGGCGTCGCAAACTCGGCGGCAGACTCAACATGCTTAAGGCCGTCTTGCCAGGCTGACATCCGTGCTATTCCGTAGCTATCAGCGAGTTGATTGACCTGTAGGGCAAAACGGCTCGGCAGTTCCTCTACAGAAGAGACCTCTCCATCGGCAACGCTCTGTTGGCAAATTGGCGACGCCTCCCAGGGATGGTGCTGATCACGCTGGTCGATGGTTCCTCGCCAGTCGACCGGCTCTTCGGCATCGATATCCTGAAAACCATGACCCAGCAGGATATTCTTGGCTTCATCACCACCAAAGTGCCAATTGTCCAGCGACTGACCTGCCTCTTGGTGCATCAATACCACTTCGCCCATCACTTTATCGACAAAGCGGTTCGTCGACTCAAGACAGGGATTGAGGTAGCTGCGACGATCATAGAGCTGAACCGACAGCGTATTGGACGTATCTTCGGGGTCGATTAATCGATACTCGTTGGCTGCCGCACTATCGCCCTCCTCCATCAGCCGACGATGTCGCGCTTCCATAGCCACCACAGCGGCGCGAGCATGGGCCGGCATATCAATCTCAGGCACCACCTGAATATGGCGAGCCTCGGCATAGCGAACGATATCGATATAATCCTCACGGGTGTAGAAACCGCTACCGGCAGTATCGTCCTCTGGGCCAGAGCCCAGCTGAGGTAAAAGACAGTTCGTTTCTGCCAGATCATGACAGCGCTTGCTGCCTACTTCGGTTAATTCCGCCAACCCCGGAATTTCCAGCCGCCAGCCCTCATCATCGGTGAGATGGAAATGGAAACGGTTGAGCTTGTACGCAGCCATCTGATCAAGCAAGCGCAACACTGAGGCCTTATCTTTGAAATTCCGTGCAACATCCAGCATGACGCCACGATAGTCGTAACGTGGAGCGTCATCAATGTCCATCGCTGGCACCAATCCCGCTTCATCCATGGCCGCTATTAGCGACTGGACAGCGTAGAAAGCCCCAGTGGCGTCAAAGGCCAGAATATCGGCACCGGACTCATTGAGCTGCAGGCGATAGCCCCCCTCCCGTGCCAATGCTTCATCGAGAACGTCTGACTCAGAGACCAAGCGGGCTCGGATCACCAAGCTGTCGCCACCTTCGTTGACGGGGATGTCGAACCGCTCGAAGCGCTCTCCCAGTACCGCTAGGCTGGCCTCGCTAAGCATTGGCATCTCGAGGCTGACCCCTTCAGATAAATCGAGGGTAGCCTCTCCAAGGCGAGATAAGCGCGGTGTCGGCAAAATAGCTCCTCGCAATGCGTCGGCGGGCATTGCAGTGGCCGCAGCGTTGCGCTCGAAGCGTGTCTCGGCCGTCATCACCACGTTGTTATCGTCCGGTGTACGCATAAGCTGCTCACCGAAAGGAGCACGGACAAAATCGGTCAATACGTCGTCACGGGTATTATCGATAACCGCTGTTTCATCGCCCACTGCCAGGTACCAGTTGGGCATCACATCGGTCATGAATAGCTGCCAGTACTCACCCACGATGGGAATTTCCAGGCTCTCTCCAGCGTCCAGTCCAGTAAAGGTGTCATTGGGTTCAAGGCGATGGAGATCCCCAGTGATACGCGTCAGCGACAGTTCAGGGTGATCCATCTGCAGCAGACGACGAATACTCGAGAAATACAGCCCCCAGTCGCTCGCCTCAATGGCCTTATCGGAGGTATTGGTCAAAAGGATTGTCGCGGTGAAACAGGCGGCATAATCCGCCCCCAGCCTCTGGCAGTCGATATCATGCGCCTGCGGCTGGTTGGCGGTTACCTTGTACTGCACGTCCAGCCGCTGCGCCAAGTCGCGGGCAGACGACGCGTCAAGCTGTGTGGTTTCGCTGGCCTGGGCTGTCGCCGAGTTGATTGCAACCCCGACAGCCAGTGCCGTTAGGGCCTTCATTGTCAATGTTGTCATTGTTTTTACCTCAAGCATTACAGAATCGAGAAAGGAGCCACGACCGTGAACTTGATGTCGTGTTCATCCTGAAAGGCATTTTTAAAGCCGCCATCTCCCCAGGAGGCGTAGTCGGTGCGGTTGTCGTAGCGGGTATAGTGCAGTTGAAAACGCGTGCCCTCGGCCCAGCCATTCTGAACCTTGTAATGCACATCAAAGTTCCAGGCGGACTCACTAAAGCGGCGGCTGGGGTCCTCAAAACCTGAGTAGGGACGAGCATCCCAGCCATAAGCATGAGCCACGCCCAGCGACCAACCAGGCAAACTCCAGCCTTCCAGGTCATAGGTGACACCGGCGTAGAGGGACTTCTCGCCATCGTGATTCCAATCGGACCGGGCATCCCACCAGACGTCCATGCGGCCGTTAGACGATGCATAAGGGGTGGTCATTCGCGGCAGGAAGTAGCCCTGAGACCCAGGGGCATGCACCCAGCTAAACTCAAGCCGCCAATCGAAGGCACCTTGATCATAGTGAGCGGTAAGCACCTGTTGCCAGGCAGTGCCGTCATAGACGTCGTTGGCCGAGCCATCGTCATGACGGTCACTGGCGGCGTAGGCCTGGTAGCTCAAGCGCAGCGGGGAATCGTTTAGCTGGGTGGCATAAGAAACCTTGCCGAATCCTTGATCCATATAGCCCTGGGCTTGCCCAAAAGCTGCCTCGAGCACCAGGTCTTCGGTGATTTCGTAGCGTGCTCCCAGCGAGTGTAGGTAGTCGATCGTCTCTCCATCGGCTTGGCGGAACTCGTAGAAGCTCTGATACCAAGGAGCCTTGTAACGATCAGCATGAAAATAGCTCAGCGATAGGTCACCTATCCTGGCGCCGAGTTCTCCACCGCGATAAGTGCCTGGCAGGAAGGACCAGTTAGGGGCAATGACACTGGTGCCTTGGGGCTGCAGATACCCTAACCGCCCCCACATATCGCCAAACTTGAACTTGAGTGCGGCCCGGTAGAGGCTGGCACCATTCGTCTCCTTGCCGTCCCAGCGTTCTTCCCACAGAGTGCTCGCTGGGCGGAAATTAAATTCCGTACCCTGGTGGCGGTTCTGAAAGTCATAGGCGGCAAAGGCAGCTAGATCCAGCCCCACAACGCCCCCCGCGTGACCACTCGAGAAGTCGACAGCCAGATTGGCGGTGGAGTGCTGCAGATTGGAAGCGTAAGCCCCTGGGCTGCCCTCGCCATCCGGCCCCATACCTCCCGAACGACGATCACGGTCGCGATAGATATAAAACAGAGTGGTCTCAAGGCTGGCCTCTTCCATAAAGCCCTGAGGCTCGTCGGCAGAAGACGTCAAAGGAACCAACGATAAAGTACCGATCAGGGCTAGTTGACCAAAGCGACCTAACGGCTGCCCTTTTTGGGGCGTAGGTATGCTTGATATCAGCATGGCGTCGTATCCGATTGTTGTTGATTTTGTATTAGCGTTGCAGTGATGTGCACGTTTTAAAGACGCGCGGGGTCTGTGGGGCAGCGCAACGCTGCCCCATAAACATGGGTCTATACGTAGAAGTCTTGGCTAAATCGCCACGGCTCCCCGTTACTCAGCAGGTGCCGAGTAACGGGTGTCGATTACGAGCGTTAGGCTCTTAGTGAATGCGCGATAGCAGCGGCTTGATCGCCGACGATCAGATGCCATGTATTGCCGTTCAACGCTTGGATACCTCTACATCCCAGTTGGTCAAGCGCTGCGCTGTCTAGACCAGCGCCATCGACTAGCTCCACGCGCAGGCGTGTCTGGGCTTGGACGTCCAGCCGTTGCACGTTGGCATTACCACCTAAGGCAGCCATCCAGCGTTGGGCCACCTCGGCGGGCAATGCCGTCGGTTGAGATGAGTTTGCGGGGGTACCAGGGCTATGTTCAGAAGGGCTATGTTCAGAAGGGCTATAAGAAGAGGTATTGGCATCCATCGCCGCTCCACTCTGCTTGAGCGCTTGTCGAATCTCATCTGCGATACCATCCGCAATGGGCCCCATCACTACCTGGAGACCACCGCCCTGGAGACGCATGATCCCCCGAGAGCCCAACGATTTCAGAGCCGACTCATCAATTGCCTCAGGATTCTCCAGCACCAAGCGTAACCGAGTCGTACAGGCACCTACGCTTTGCAGGTTGCTCGCGCCACCTAACGCAGTGACAAAAGCCGGACCACGTTCACCGAGTGGCGTTGAGGCTGCTGCAGGGGAAGTACTTTCCGGCTCGCGCCCTGGAGTAGGTAAATTAAAGCGGACGATAGCCCAGCGAAATACCGTGTAGTACAGAACAAAATAGACGAGGCCGACAGGCAGCATCAGCCAGCCATTGGTGGAAAGCCCGTAAGAGAGTGCAAAGTCAAAGGCTCCAGCGGAGAAGGTGAAGCCAAGCTTCACATCCAGCCAGTGCAGCAGCGCCATGGAAATGCCCGTTAACACTGCGTGCATGCCATAAAGCAGCGGTGCCAGGAACATAAAGGTGAATTCGATGGGTTCCGTGACACCGGTCAGGAAAGCCGTCAATGCCAACGAAAGTAACAAGCCACCCACCTGGGCACGGCGGCCTTTTGGTGCGGCATGGTACATGGCCAGCGCCGCAGCTGGCAGGCCGAACATCATCACCGGGAAAAAGCCCGCCATAAAGCGCCCTGCTTCAGGGTCACCGGCAAAGAAACGATTCAGGTCTCCATTCGCTACTACCCCAGAGGCTGTCTCGAAACTGCCGAAGACGAACCACACCAGGCTATTCAGTACGTGATGCAGCCCCGTCACAATCAACAAACGATTAATCGTTCCGTACACGAAAAGTCCCAGTTCACCGGCGCCAATCAGCCAGTGACCAAGTGCATCAATGCCATGTTGGATGGGCGGCCAAATCACCCCAAAAACAACCCCCATTGCCACCGCAGCTAGGCCAGTAGCAATAGGCACAAAGCGTCGACCACCAAAAAAGGCCAGATAATCAGGGAGCTGAATCGACTTATAGCGATTATAAAGCAGACCTGCCACGCTGCCGGCAATAATCCCTGCCAGCACTCCCATATCGATCTCAGGGTTAAGCGCTGTCAGCACCGCATCTAGCACCAGATAGCCAATCACCCCGGCTAGACCAGCGGCGCCGTTACTATCATCCGCGAAACCTACGGCTAGGCCGATGGCAAAAATCAGCGCCAGGTTGGCGAAAATGGCCTCGCCAGCGCCAGCAATAAAGGCAATATCCAGCAGATCAGGCTGCCCAAGTCGCAGCAATAGACCTGCAATGGGCAATACTGCGATAGGTAGCATCAGAGAGCGGCCAAGCCGCTGTAGTCCGCCCATCAGGCGGGAACCGAAGGTCGTAGAAGACATTTCAGCACCTCTCAAGGGTCGTTGTTGTTATGTCGGTTTGGTTGGCCTGAGCAAGCCACGCGCTTAAGTGCTGGCGTACAGCGGTCGCATCGTCTAAGGCCAGTAGTGCGGGAAGTTCGTCTGCCAGTGCGGCAGCATTCAGGCAACGCAGGGCAGCTTTCACTGCAGGCACACGTGCTGGTTCTACAGAGAGTTCATCGACACCCAGCGCGACGAGCAGAAGCGCGACCTGTTCATCACCCGCAGCCGCGCCGCAGACTCCCACGGGGCAGTGCCCTTTCGCGCCGTCCACCGTCGCTTGAATCAGCCGCAGCACCGCGGGATGCAATACATCCGCTCGTGCGGTGAGCGCCGGGTCCTCACGGTCCATCGCCAGGGTGTACTGGGTTAGATCGTTGGTGCCGATCGACAGAAAGTCGGCTTCAACAGCGAGGCTTCTAGCACACAGAGCAGCACTAGGCACCTCGATCATGGCACCAAGGCGCGGCCGCGCATCGAGCCCCATTTCGCTGGCCAACGTCTCTAAGCGCTTGCGCACTTCGCGCAGCTCGCCAACCTCAGTCACCATCGGCAGCATGATATGCAACGTTTCCAACGGCGTGACGCCGAGTAGCGCTCGAAGCTGAGTCTCCAGCAGTTCAGGCTGGCTGGCCCACAAACGAGCGCCCCGCACGCCCAGCGCTGGGTTAGGTACTGACGGCAATCGCAGATAAGGAAGCTGCTTGTCTGCACCAATATCCAGGGTGCGAATAATCACAGGTTTGCCATCTAAGGCCTTCACAGCAGCCTGATACTCATCACGCTGAGTCGCTTCACTGGGGGCGCTATCCCGCTCAAGAAAAAGAAACTCACTGCGCAGTAGGCCTACACCATCAGCCCCCGAATCTGCCGCTAAACGCGCCTCTTCGGCGCCACCGATATTGGCGCATACCTCAATTTCTCGCCCGTCCAGAGTCATCGCTGGCTCATGCGCTAACGCTTGCGCTTGCTCAGCTTCATAACGGCGAGCATTAATGCGCTCTGCCACTTCCGCCCTTTGAGTAGCGCTGGGGCTCAGCGCCAAGCGCCCTTTTTCCGCATCTAGAATGACGCTCTCGCTTGTGGCGCTATTAGCAGCGTCGATTAGGCTCGCCCCCATGGCCACAAGGCAGGGAATACCTCGGGCGCGTGCCAAAATGGCCACATGAGAAGTGGTGCCGCCGCCCGCGAGACACAGCCCAGCAGGATGCTGGGTAGCAACGGCCACCAGCTCTGAGGGAGTCAGTTCATCAGCAACGACGACGGCCCCCTTAGGCAGCTCAGGAAGTGCCGTTTGCTGGTCGTCGCTTAGTTCCACCATCACACGGCGCTGCAAATCGCGCAGATCTGCAACCCTGGCGGCAAGCAGCGTATTTCCGCTCGCCGCAAGCCTTGCGGCTTCGGCATCAAGCGCCTCACGCCAAGCTTGGCCAGCACTGCGACCTTCACTAATGTGCTTATCTGCAGCTGCCGCCAAATCGGGATCTTCGAGCCAGGCGCCATGGGCAGCAAAGATTTCCGCCTCGGCACTCTGCCCCTGGCGTGTCGCTTGCGCTTCAGCGTTGGCTAGCGCCTCGCCAACGCTTAATAGCGCCTTTTTCAAGCGAGCTGTTTCAATTGCTTCTCCCTCGCCCATCAAAGGCACGGCGGGTAGCGGCAATTGATAAGAGACAAGCGGACCGATGGCTAAACCAGTGCTAGCCACTAAGCCAGCCAGTTCGCCCTCTTTAAGTGCTACTGCGGTTAATGTAGATGACGCAGGTGCGCTATGTTCTTCGGCTTCAGGAGTTGTTAACAGCCGCTCGGCGGCATCCAGCGAGGCCTCAGCAGCCTCTCCCTGGGCAGTCAGTTTTAACATTGCGCCTTCGGTCAGGCCCAAGTTCATTAATGCGCTAAGACTAGCGGCGCTAGCACTGGTAGCGTTGTCGCTTGAACACTCCTGTTGCACCGTCAGATTAACGTTATGCTTTCGAGCAATAGCACGAAGTCGAGCAGCCGGTCGCGCATGCAGCCCCGATGCCAAGGCTAGGGTCACCCGGCGCTCAGCGAACGACCCTTCAGCAGGTATATCAGATTGCTCAATAGCAGTGCGGGTTAGCACCAGTAAAGGTTCACCGAGTGAAACCTGCTCTCCCTCGCGATGCTTCGTCGGCAACAATTGCCATCCAGCCGCCTCGGTAACCACCAGCGGGGTAATCAGCGCACTTGCGCCCTGCGCTAATGCATCAGCATCGAAGCGGCACAACGGATCGCCAGCACGCACTTGATCACCCACGGCAACCAAAGGCTCAATGCCTTCCCCGTTCAACTCAACCGTATCCAAACCCAGGTGCAGTAGTAACTCGACGCCTGCCTCGGTTTTTAGGGTGAATGCATGATGGGTGCGAGCACACTGCACCACCTCGCCATCACAGGGGGCATGCAGACACTCACCCAATGGATCAAGGGCAATGCCCTCTCCCAGGGTTAGGCTGGCAAAAACCGGATCGGGCACCGTTGATAGAGGTACCACCACTCCCGACACGGGGGCCTGCAGTGTTAGTAATTGATTAGAATCTGACATGGGAAGACTCCCAAGATAGTTGTTATACGTTACAGGGTGCAGGTGACTTTATTGAGGTGCCGAGGGCGATCTGGATCGCTTCCTCGAGCTGCCGCAAGACCAGCCACCATTTGATAAAAGCTTTGAATTACCGACAGTGGCTGCAGGTCTTCATGGCCAGCATCTACCAAGGTCAAATTGCGCTGTACGACGCTCTTATCGGCAGCTAACACTACTCTGGCACCGACACTCGTGAGCCATTTGGCCAACTCCAACAAACCAGCCTGCTCGTGTCCTGGTGGCGCGAATACCAACACCGGATAATCCGGACCGATCAGCGCCATAGGGCCATGGCGAACTTCGGCACCGCTAAAAGATTCAGCCTGAATCGCACAGGTTTCTTTAAACTTGAGCGCCGCTTCCTGAGCGACAGCAAGACCGGCCCCACGACCAATCACCATCATCTTGTCGGCATTTAGTAATGCCTCGATAGCCGGTGACCAATCCACCTCCAGGGCCTGAGTTAGCCGTTCTGGAAGCTGTTCCAGGGCAGTGAGTAGTAGGCGGTCTTCCTGCCAGTGGCCGATGAGCTGTGCCATAGCGGACAGCGTGGCTAAGTAGCTTTTGGTGGCAGCGACACTTTTTTCTTCCCCCGCATAGAGTGGAATTTCACTATCGCTGGCGGCACCCAGGGGTGACTGCGGCGTATTGACTAACGCAATCGTTCGAGCTCCAGCGACAGTGAGCGCCTGCTGCATCGCCACCAAGTCAGGGCTTTGTCCAGATTGGGAGACCGCCAATGCCAACTGCCCCGTTAGCCGCCAAGGCGCCTTAGCCAAGGTGGTCAACGAAGGAGGCAGCGAGGCCACCGGAACACCTTTACGCTTCATGCATTGGTAAGCGAAGTAGCTGGCGGCATGGTCGGAACTGCCCCGCGCCACAGTAACCGCTGCGTTAGGCTCGGCAAGGCGTAAGCGCTCGCCTAACGCAGCGAGCAACGGCGCATTACGCTGCAGCTGGCCGCGAATTCGTTCAGGGGCATTGCGGGTTTCTTCAAGCATTAGAGACATGGAGAGACTCCTTGGGCGTTTCCACAGATATGACGGCCTTCGACATAGACCGCTTGGAGTTGAAGTTGAGGGTCAAGGACGACTAGATCCGCGAACGCGCCCTCTTGCAGGCGACCAATATCGTCAATTCCGAGGAAGTCAGCGGGAAAACGTGACAAGCGATCCGAGGCATCCGCCAGGGTAAGGCCGAGACTGACGAAGTTACGTAACGCTTGATCCATGGTCAGCGTGCTGCCTGCCAAGGTGCCGTCAGCCAAACGCACTCCTCCCAGGCATTTGGTGACGGTCTGCTCACCTAGACGGTAATCACCGTCTGGCATGCCTGCTGCAGCGGTGGAATCGGTAACAGCATAGAGATTAGGGATGCAGCGTAAGGCAGTACGAATGGCACCAGGATGCACATGCAGCAAATCAGGAATCAGTTCGGCGTACTGCGCATGGGCGAGCGCTGCGCCGACCATTCCCGGTTTACGGTGATGCAGGCCAGTCATGGCATTGAACAGATGAGTAAATCCGCAGGCACCATGAGCCATTGCCTCAACGCCTTCTTCATAGCTGCCAAGCGTATGCCCTAGCTGAACCCGCACGCCTCGCTCGCTAAGATGGCGAATTAGCGCATAGTGGCCAGCTAACTCAGGGGCCAGTGTCAGTAAGCGGATGGGGGCCAAAGCACACAGCTCGTCAACCTCCTCAATCACACCATTACGCGCATGGGCAGGTTGAGCACCCAGCTTGCCTGGGTTGATATAAGGGCCTTCCAAATGAACGCCCAATACCCTGGCGGCATCCGGCTCCTGCGCCTCCATATAGCGGGCGACGTCGCATAGCACCTGACGAATCTGGGCATCTGGCGCCGTCATGGTGGTAGCTAGCAAACGGGTGGTTCCAAAACGCACATGGGTTCGCGCTAGCGTGGCAAGCGCCTCGCCGCCCTCCATGGTGTCGGCACCACCACCACCATGCACATGCAAATCTATAAAACCGGGAATAATGCGCGAATGATCATTGGTATCGGGATCTACTGGAACGCCATCAATGCGTCTGATACGCCCTTCTTCCCAGTGAAGCTCTCCCAGACACCAGCCCTCAGAGGTGAGAATATTGCCAAACTGCATAAAGCCTCCTAGCGGGTCAGCTCAACCATAAAGTCGTAATAATCGGTTCGACAGTAGGTAATGGTGAGCTCTGCCGGTGTGCCATCTGAGAGATAGCCGAGGCGCGTCACTTTGAGCAGCGCCTGGCCCTCAGGCACCTCAGCAAGCGCTGCCAACTCTTCACCTGCGTTGATGGCAGTAACATGCTGTAGGGCACGCGCTATGCCTTTGCCGCTGTCTTCCAGCACCGCATAAAGAGACGTGTCTACCGTTAGCGGATCAGGAAGTACTGAAATGGGGAGGCAGCTTTCCTCTACCGCCATCACTACATCATCGGCTAAACGCAAACGCTTGAGGCGCGAGACTTGGGCGTCAGCCCCCAGGCCAAGGCGCATGCTCTCTTCTGCACTGGGATTTGCCAGCTTGCGCTCTAACCAATGAGAGCTCGGCGTAAACCCACGCTGGGCCAGCAGCTCGGTAAAACTGGAGAGCCGTGATAAAGACTGATTAAGGCGAGGGGTTATAAACGTGCCAGAGCCACGGCTACGGCGAATCAGCCCTAGCTCTGCTAGTCGATCTAACGCCTTACGGGCAGTAATGCGTGAAACCGATAAGCTCTCTGCCAAGTTGCGCTCAGAAGGCAACGCATCGCCAGCTTGCCAAGCGCCCGTCTCAATGGCCTGTTCAAGCTGGCGCGCTAACTGCTGATAAAGCGGTGTTGCTCCCTGAGGATCAAGATGTAGCTGAGTAAAGCGTGGGTCCATGAGTGTCTCCAGTAGCGGCCATACCAATTAGATACCACTATAGACCCAATAAGATACCAATCAAATACCAATTAGATACAACTATGGTTGAATAGTGGCACCCGCATTACCCCACAAGGCGATAACACGCATATCAGATTGCACGCAGATCATTGATAGTGCGGGACCAAAGCGAACTTCAGGGCTACCACGATTGGCGCAGCCTTTGGGAATCCGTATAGTGGCAGGCTACTCTCGCCAACTGATTGAACACATGCTGCAAAACAACTCATTGCTTGCCCAGCTCAAGCAACAGATCCGTGATACCACCCCACGCGCTGAAGGGGTGATCAAAGCCACCGAAAAAGGCTTCGGTTTCCTTGAAACCGACAGCGGTGAATCTTATTTCGTGCCGCCCCCCGCCATGAAGCAAGTACTCCATGGCGATCGCGTCGAGGCGGTGATCCATGAAAACGGCGACAAAAAGTCTGTTGAGCCTGAAAAGCTGATCGAAGCTGGGCTTGACCGCTTTGTTGCCCGTGTTCAGAAACGCGAAGACCGTTTAGCCGTTGTTCCCGACCATCCGTCGATTCGCAATGTACTGAAGGCGCGCATAAAGAACAGCCTGGATGAAGCTACCATTGCTGATGGCGACTGGGTTGTCGCGCGGCTGGTACGCCACCCGCTGAAAGAAAATGATCGTGGCTTCTTTACGCAAATTGATGAACTAGTGGCTAAATCTGATGACCCCGCTGTTCCGTGGCGCGTCACCCTTGCCCGCCATGCGCTGGAACAGGAATGCCCGGACGCCGGTACTGAATGGCCGCTGCATGATGAAGGTTTAATCCGTGAAGACCTTACGGCGCAGCCTTTCTTCACCATTGATGGCGAAAAAACCCGCGATATGGACGACGCGCTTCACGTGGAAGCGCTGGAAAGTGGCGGTTGGCGGCTAAGCGTCGCGATCGCTGACCCGACGGCCTACGTTGAAGAAGGCCATGCAGCCGACCTTGAAGCGCGTACCCGTGCCTTCACGGTCTACCTACCCGGCCAGAATGTAACGATGTTGCCTGAACAGCTGGCAGATGATCTCTGCTCGCTATGGGAAGGTCAGGACCGCCCTGCCCTTGCCTGTTCGTTAGATATTAATGCCGACGGCAGCCTAGGTGATTACCGTTTTTTTGCGGCTAACGTAAAATCCCACGCCAAACTAGTCTATGACCGCGTTTCCGACTGGATTGAAGGACAAGGCGAGTGGGCTCCCGCTGACAATATCGCTGAACAGCTGAAAGCACTGCGCGATTTGACCGAAGCGCGCACCGCTTGGCGCAACGAACATGCGCTGGTGTTTAAAGATCGTCCTGATTACGTTTTCGACCTGGACGACGCGGGCAACGTATTAGGCATTCGCACCGAAGATCGTCGCATTGCCAACCGTATGATTGAAGAGTCGATGATTGCCGCCAACGCTTGCTGTGCGGATTTCCTCGCCAAGCATATCGGCCACGGCATCTTTAATGTGCACCGCGCTTTTGAGCCTGAAAAAGCCGAATCAGCTCAAGAGTTCTTAGCAACTCAGGAGATTGAGGTTGCCCAGGAAGCGCTGACTGAGCTAGCTCACTACAAAGAGCTGAAGCGCGCCCTCGAAAGCCGTGATGATGCCTGGCTGGATGCACGCCTGCGCCGCTTCCAAGGCTTTACCAGCATGTCAGCTCAACCTGGCCCGCACTTTGGCCTTGGCTTACCGGCTTATGCCACTTGGACGTCGCCAATTCGTAAGTATGGCGATATGGTCAACCATCGTTTGATCAAGCGTGTGCTTAAGGGTGAACAGGCACCGGCAGAAGCCAGCCAGCAGCTCACTGAGCAGCTTACTGAGCGTCGTCGCCTGAACCGTATGGCAGAACGCGACGTAAAAGATTGGCTCTACGTTCGCTACTTAACGCCAGCGGCTCAAAACCAAGATGCCTTTGACGCAGAGATCATGGCAATCAACCGCGGTGGTATGCGGGTACGCCTGTTGGAAAACGGTGCTACTGCCTTCGTGCCAGCCCCGCTGATGCACAGTGATCGCGATAAAGTGGTTATTGATGATAAAGAGGGCCGCATTCAGATTGAAGGCGAAGAACGCTACAAGCTGGGCGACAGCCTGCGCGTTGCGCTAACGGAAGCCCGTGAAGAAACCCGTTCACTGGTGGCAAAACCGACGGTATAAAGCCTTCTATCTAAACCTTTTATATAAACTTGTTAGATAAATCAGCCAGATAAACAACAACGGCGCCACTAAGGCGCCGTTGTTGTTTCTTCCATGCAATAGAAACTCACTGCTTTAAGCTGGGCTGCTGATGCTGAACAAAAAAGCGCAGCATTTCTTGCGTGGCATCAGGCCCTTTAGGGTCGGTATAGCTACCCTTCGCGCTTCCCCCCGACCAAGCGTGGCCTGCTCCATGTATCTTCCACTGCTCCAGGCGTGTCTTGCCCGCTGAATCATAATGCGCGGTACGCGTGTAAGCATGACCATTGGCGGACTTCCCCTGGTCTACCGTTGGCTTGTTAGCGCCACCTGCAGGACGCGATGCGCCATACTGGGCGGCTACCCGATCCGCGTTATTAGGGTGCACAGTGGTATCGCGGTCGCCATGAAAAATAATGGCAGGCACCTTTGATACCCACTCATCCCCTGGCTTTTTCCCATTGTTAGCGAGTGGCCCTGTGCCACCTTGCATAGCACCCAGCGCGTCGGGGAGACTTTTTGCCACACCGTGAGGCAGCCCAGAATGAACACCCACCGCTGCAAACAGATCCGGATAGGTCATCGCTAGCGTCGTCGCCATGGCTCCTCCTGCCGAAAGCCCGGCCACGTAAACCCGGCTCGCATCGAGCCCATGCGTGTCAGTAACGTGACGTGCCATACCAGCCAAAATCGAAGGTTCTCCTCCTTCGCGCTGCTGGTCTTCCGACTTGAACCAGTTCCAGCATTTCGAGTGATTAGCACTGACCGGCTGAGCAGGATAGAGCACGCAGAATTGCTGAGCGTCAGCCAACTGATTCATGTTGGTTCCAGCAGCAAAGTCATCGGGATTCTGTGTGCAGCCGTGTAGCATAACCACTAGCGGCAATGCCTGACCCTTATGGCCACTGGGGATATACAACTTGTAATCACGCGAGCCAACATGGTTAGAAAAATGCCCAGACGTAAACGCGCCCGCGCTGGCTTGCCAGCTGCGACCAAACGCAGAAGACGAGGTTTTCGACGTTGGCCTTGATTTCGATGCAGTGCCATCTTCGTCGACAACCTCACAGGTTCCCTCAAAGATATTGCCACCCTGGGAGGGCTTAGCTGACGCTTCTTCCCCATTCGCGCCTTGGAGAAGCGCCATGGCTTCATGCAACTTGCCTGCACGCGTCAGTCGCGTTACTTCTTCCATTCGCTTATTCATAGTCGCGCCAATCATGGTCAATATCCTACTTCCGCTAAGCGGTGATCAGTAATTCATTGGATTCGGTCTGCCAGAGCGGCCTTCACCGCTTTGCTGGCGTGGAGGGCACCTAGCACCACAATCGATTCGATAGTGGTGCGGGCAAGCTCCGGCGTTACGTCGTCAGCAATGCTGACCAACCCCAGCACTTGAATCTGCAACTTCTCGCCAGCTGACTGCACCGCCTCCAGGTCCGCCCGGCTGTAATTTTCAAGCCCCAGAACGAATGCTTTACGAGTCACGGTTTGCTTAACCACTTCAGCATGTGTCGCCAATTGGTTACGAATAGCCGTGCGAATCAGGTCGGTACGGTTTGAATAAAATCCTTCTTGAACCAGCAGGTCGATTTGCCCCAGGTCGACCACCCCAAGGTTAATGGTGATTTTCTCGCTGGAATCGCCGGACTTGCGGCGTAGTTCATGAACACTCATGTGTCATTCCTCGTTGGCTAACTCTCTAGGTAAGAGCAGCTCAAAACATTTTAAAATACTTACAAAAGAATCCAAAAGGAATCCATATACCATCCATATGGATGTTATATTAATCTAACACCGACATGTGTCAAGCAATGAGACAAGCGAAAGCGATTCTCCGCCATGTAGCTTGATGGGGAGTTAACACAGATGAACGTGTAATCAACGACCTAGCTAAGCTGTCGCTGAATTGACTTATTTCTCCCTTATGGTGAAACGAAGACGCTTTTTTGGATTTGGAGGTTCGCTTGCACATCGCAGATGTGACGATGTTCTATGCCCCCGCCAGCGGTGGTGTACGCACCTATTTACAAGCTAAACACCGTGTTTTATCAGGCATCCCCCATTTACGGGCCAGCTTGCTTGTGCCGGGAGCTGAGCGCGATAGTCTTGGCGATCACCACACCTTGCCAGCGTTACATCTCCCCTTGGGCCAGGGGTATCGATTTCCGCTGAGAGGGTCACGCTGGCGCGATGCGTTGATTGATCTTAAGCCAGACCTTATCGAGGCTGGTGACCCTTATGTAACGGCGTGGGCGGCCCTTGCCGCGGGACAGAAGCTTGGGGTACCGGTGGTAGGGTTTTATCACTCAGACCTTCCGCGCTTAATGGGGGATCGCTTTGGCCGCCACGTTGAGAAACGCTTAACACGCTATGTTAAAGACCTCTACTGCCAATTTGATAGCGTGCTAGCCCCCTGTAACGCCATGGCTAATCGACTAAGGGAGTGGGGAGTCGATAACGTTCGCGTACAGCCATTAGGGGTCGATTTAAACCATTTTCATCCCCAGCAGCGAGATCCCTCCTTCCGCCAAGGGATGAGCATTCCCAGCGATAAAAAGCTACTGATTTTTGTGGGCCGCAATTCCCGCGAGAAAAATATTGATGTGCTGCTGGCGACGATGCGCCAGCTCGGCAGTGATTACCATTTATTGCTGATGGGTCCCGGCATGCCCCATCAGGTACCCAACAATGTCACTATCGTGGATCGCTGCTGCGGCGCACATGAAGTGGCCAAAGCACTCGCCAGTAGCGATGCCCTTCTGCATGCGGGCACTCGAGAAACATTCGGTCTAATCGCGCAAGAAGCAATGGCCTGTGGCATACCTGTCGTGGGAGCAAGAGCCGGCGCGCTGGCTGAAAATGTACCGCTAGGCGCAGGTATTCTGTGCCGCCCCCTTGACCCAGATGCTATGGCAGAAGCCTGTACAGCATTGTTTAGTAATGACATCGCCGCCAGCGGACGTTATGCCCGTCATTTTGTCGAACGCCAGTTCAGCTGGGATAGCGTTATCCAGTCATTACTTGAGCATTACCTCGACCTTTGCAACATTGAACGACCCAATGCCCTCGCCCACCACCACTAAGCCTCAACGGCTGCTACGTTTTCGCCCTCGGCATGGTTTTCTGCTGGCAGGGGCGCTCTTAACCCCGCTAGTGCTTACCACTTGGCTGGGCGGTACCGAGGCGCTACGGCGTATCCAACACTTTCCACTCGAATTATTGCTATTGATGCTAGTGTTAGCGTTTCTGTGTTGGAATCTGAATGCGACAAGACTGCGACTAATGTTAGGCGGCCGTGCAGGGCAACTTGGTCAGCGTGGCGCGCTGAGTATCGAACTAGCCTCTAAGTTTGCGCTGTGCGCTACGCCAGGAGGAAGTGGTGGGCCAGCCACCCTACTTTTCCTGCTTGCACGACGAGGCTTCCCTCCCGCCAAAGGGGCGGCCGTGTTCTTGATTGACCAAGGCTGTGATTTACTATTTTTCCTTATCATGCTGAGCGGCTTGGTGCTTTTTTCGCTGGTTAGCGACACTCAGTGGCCACATCAGTCGCTAGTTCAATGGGCACTCGTCGGTTTAGCATTCATGGCTACGCTAGTCAGTGTTGTAATGTGCTATTTACCCAGCCTGCTACGTGCAGGCGGCGCTATAACGACCTGGCCAAGCCATTATCGACGACGCTGGCTGGCACGCCGTTTATTACGATGCCGACAGGCGCTCAAGGTCACGCTCGCGCTTCCACGCACAACGCTGCTCACGATAATGACACTCACTACAGCGCATTGGCTAATGCGCTATAGCTTGCTCTATTTGGCGGTACTGGGCGTGGGCGGTCATGCCGATTGGATGTGGACGTTTTTAACCCAAATGCTGGCCATGGCGGCTAGCCAGCTTAGCTTTCTTCCTGGCGGCGCAGGTGCCGCCGAAGTGGGCGTTGGTAGTTTGTTGCTGCCTTTGATGGAGCGTGAGCAGGCCGCAGCAGCCGTCTTGGTGTGGCGACTGGTGAGCTACCACCTCTATTTGGCGGTGGGGGCGCCGCTCTTTATTCTGTACAGCTACCGGTTGCTGCAACGAGAACCCGACCATAAAACGCCGTAAAGATAACCGTACGTCAACGAATAAGGGCGCCCCGAGGGGCGCCCTTATTACGTGCGACTAGAGGTCAAGGCTTACCAGCCAGTAACTTCTTTCAGTGCATCGCCGATTTCAGCCAAAGAACGCACGGTTTTCACGCCGGCATCTTCCAGGGCAGCAAACTTCTCATCCGCAGTACCTTTACCGCCAGAGATGATTGCGCCCGCGTGGCCCATACGCTTGCCAGGAGGTGCAGTTACACCGGCAATGTAGGAAACCACAGGCTTAGAAACGTTGGCTTTGATGTAAGCCGCTGCTTCTTCTTCAGCCGTACCACCGATTTCACCGATCATCACGATCGCTTCGGTTTTCGGGTCTTTCTCAAACATTTCAAGAATGTCGATAAAGTTAGAACCCGGAATCGGGTCACCACCGATGCCTACACAGGTAGACTGTCCGAAACCATGGTCAGTTGTCTGCTTTACGGCTTCGTAAGTTAAGGTGCCTGAACGCGACACGATACCGACTTTACCCGGCTGGTGAATGTGACCCGGCATGATACCAATTTTACATTCGCCAGGCGTGATAACACCTGGGCAGTTCGGGCCGATCAAACGCACACCCAGCTCGTCGCATTTTACTTTTGCTTCGAGCATGTCTAGCGTCGCGATACCTTCGGTGATGCATACGATCAGCTTGATGCCAGCGTTAGCGGCTTCAAGAATCGAGTCTTTACAGAACGGTGCCGGAACGTAGATCACGCTGGCTTCTGCGCCGGTTTTCTCAACCGCTTCTTTCACGGTGTTGAAAACAGGCAGGCCCAGGTGCGTCTGGCCGCCTTTGCCCGGCGTAACACCACCGACCATTTGCGTGCCATAGGCAATCGCCTGTTCGGAGTGGAACGTGCCCTGGCCACCGGTGAAACCTTGGCAGATGACCTTGGTGTTCTTATCGATCAGGATGCTCATTACTTGCCCTCCGCTGCTTTTACAACCTGCTGAGCCGCGTCGGTCAGACTGGTAGCAGCGATGATATTCAGACCGCTAGACGCTAGTTTTTCAGCGCCCAATTCAGCGTTGTTACCTTCCAGACGCACAACCACTGGAACGTTAACACCCACTTGTTCAACAGCACCGATGATGCCTTCAGCAATCATATCGCAACGAACGATACCGCCGAAGATATTCACTAGAACCGCTTTGACATTGTCGTCAGACAAGATGATCTTGAACGCTTCAGCAACGCGCTCTTTGGTCGCGCCGCCACCAACGTCTAGGAAGTTAGCAGGCTTACCGCCGCTTAGGTTGACGATGTCCATGGTGCCCATGGCCAAGCCAGCACCGTTAACCATGCAGCCGATGTTGCCATCAAGCGCTACATAGTTCAGCTCCCACTTCGCGGCATCAGCTTCACGCTGATCTTCCTGGGAAGGATCGCGCATCGCCTGAAGATCTGGATGACGGTACAGCGCGTTGCTGTCGAGTCCCAGTTTAGCGTCGAGGCAGTGCAAATTGCCTTCGTCGGTAATTACTAGCGGGTTAATTTCTAACAGCGCCAGATCTTTGTCATGGAACAGCTTAGAAAGGCCTAGGAAAATCTTAGTGAACTGCTTGATCTGGTCGCCTTTGAGACCCAGAGCAAATGCCAGCTCACGCGCTTGGTAGGGTTGTGCGCCGACCAGCGGATCGATCTCAGCCTTCAGAATCTTTTCTGGCGTTTCTTCAGCAACGGTCTCGATTTCAACACCGCCTTCAGTAGAAGCCATGAAGACCACGCGACGGGTAGTACGATCGACGACGGCGCCGAGATACAGCTCATCAGCGATGTCGGTGCAAGTCTCAACCAAAATCTTAGCAACCGGCTGACCTTTTTCGTCAGTCTGGAAGGTTACCAGGTTCTTGCCTAACCACTGCTCGGCAAAAGCTTTTGCTTCAGCCGGATCTTTAATCAGCTTAACGCCACCCGCTTTACCGCGGCCACCAGCGTGAACCTGGGCTTTAACCACCCACATGTCGCCGCCGATCTTTTTGCACGCTTCTTCAGCTTCTTCGGGAGTGTCCACGGCAAAGCCTTTAGACACTGGTAGACCATAATCAGCAAACAGCTGTTTGCCTTGATACTCGTGAAGGTTCATCGATTCATGCCATTGGTTGCATGTGACTCGAACGATGACCCGCTTCTTTAAAAGAGCGGGGCATCCCCGTACCTTCGTCCCCGCTGATTTCTCACAGAGCCGAAAGTGTTGCGCCACCTGACGGTGGCGCTTGGTTGTTGCTTAGCGAATTACTTGCGCTTCTTACGGTTAGCCATGTGAATGGCATGGCCTTCTACCGCAAGAGCTGCTTCATGCACAGCTTCCGACATGGTCGGGTGTGCATAGCAGGTCAGAGCCAAGTCTTCGGCGCTAGAGCCGAATTCCATTGCAATCACGCCTTGAGCAATCATCTCACCCGCGTGCTGACCAACGATATGCATGCCGAGGATACGGTCGGTTTCCGCATCGGCAATAATCTTGGCGCTACCTTCGGTGGCATTGTTCGCCATCGCACGACCACTGGCCGCGAATGGGAAGCTACCGGTCTTAACTTCAATGCCTTTAGCTTTGGCATCTTGCTCGGTCATACCGACCCACGCTACTTCCGGGAACGTGTAAATCACGTTCGGAATCGTGTCGTAGTTCATCTCGGCTTTGTGGCCAGCGATGATATCAGCAACCATGATGCCTTCTTCAGATGCCTTGTGCGCCAGCATGGGGCCACGCACACAGTCGCCAATGGCATAAACACCCGGTACGTTAGTGCGGCACTGGTCATCAACAAAGATAAAACCACGCTCGTCCAGCTCAACGCTAACACCATCGGCAATCACACCCTTGGTGTACGGACGGCGACCAACGCAAACAATCAGTTTGTCGAAGGTCATTTCCTGTTCGCCATTGGCATCGGTGTACTTAACGATGACTTCATCGCCATTGGTTTCCGAACCAGTCACGCGGGCGCCCAGCTTAATATCCAGTCCCTGCTTTTTAAGCAGCTTCTGCGTTTCTTTAGCGATCGCCGTATCGACCATCGGCAAGAAACTATCCATCGCTTCCAAAACCGTGACTTCGGAACCCAAACGGCTCCAAACGCTACCCAACTCTAGACCGATAACGCCAGCGCCAATAACGCCTAAGCGCTTCGGCACTTCCTGGAATTCCAGCGCGCCGGTAGAGTCAACAACCAAGCCTTCGGTTAGCGGTGTTGGTGGAATTTCAACCGGCACAGAACCTGCGGCAACAACGATGTTATCAGCGTCGTAAGTGGTGGTGTTGCCGTCTAGATCGGTAACTTCGACTTGCTTACCGGAAACCACTTTACCGGTACCTTCAATAGCGGTAACGCCATTGGCTTTAAACAAGCCAGAGATGCCGCCGGTCAAGTTCTTAACGATCTTGTCCTTGCGAGCCATCATTTTTTTGACGTCCATCGTGACGTCACCGGCATTGATACCCATATCGTCGAAATCGTGCTTGGCTTCAACGAACTTATGCGAGGCCTCAAGCAACGCTTTAGACGGGATACAGCCAACGTTCAAACACGTACCACCGTGAACAACATTGCCTTCTTTACCAATCCATTTTTCAACACAGGCGGCTTTCAGGCCCAGCTGCGCAGCGCGGATAGCCGCTACGTAGCCACCAGGACCTGCACCGATAACGATCACATCAAACTTGTCAGCCATGTTGGCTCCTTTAGCTTGGTTGCCTCCCCCCGCTTGAATCTAAAACAGGCAGGAGGCAAGGTGCGATTGCATTAGAACGCTAATACATCAGAGGAGGCGGATCAGCGCGCTCCGTTATACGTCCAGCAGCAAGCGAGCCGGGTCTTCCAGCAGCTCTTTAATAGTAACCAGGAATCGTACCGCATCTTTACCATCAATCATGCGGTGGTCGTAGGACAGCGCCAGATACATCATCGGGCGAATCTCGACCTTACCATTCACAGCCATTGGACGATCCTGGATTTTATGCATACCCAGGATAGCGGTCTGAGGCGGATTGATAATCGGGGTCGACATCAAAGAACCAAATGTACCGCCGTTAGTGATAGTGAAGGTGCCACCGATCATGTCATCCATGCCCAGCTTACCGTCACGACCACGCTTACCGAAATCAACAATCGTGCGCTCAACGTCGGCAATTTTCATGCTATCGGTATCACGCAGTACCGGTACAACCAAGCCACGATCCGTTGATACCGCAACACCGATATCTTGATAACCGTGGTAGACGATATCAGTACCGTCAATAGAGGCGTTAACATCCGGGAAGCGCTTGAGTGCTTCAGAAGCCGCTTTCACAAAGAAGCCCATAAAGCCCAATTTAATATCGTGAGCCTTTAGGAACGTATCTTTGTACTGCGCACGCAGGGCCATGATTTCAGTCATGTCCACTTCGTTGTACGTGGTCAGCATGGCAGCCGTTTGCTGGGCCTGAACCAAACGCTTAGCAATGGTTTGGCGCAAACGCGTCATCGGAACGCGTTTCTCGACGCGATCGCCTTCCACTGCTGGTGCAGCGGCAGCTTTCGCTGGCGCTGAAGATTTGGCTGCTTTTTTAGCAGAACCATCTTTCACTGCTTTTTGCACGTCTTCTTTCAAGATGCGGCCACCTTTGCCGGTGCCCTCAATCTTGGCAACGTCCAGGTCATGCTCAGCGACCATTTTGCGTGCCGCCGGTGCTAGGATCTTATCGCCGACCTTCTCATCAGAGCCTTCATCATCGCTACCCGCAGCGCTTGAAGAAGAGGCACTGCTGCTCTCTTCACCGGCACCACCAGCACCTTCTGTAAAGACGGCCAGAACCGCTTCGGATTCAACTTGGCTGCCTTCTTCGGCTTTAATTTCTGCCAGTGCGCCGTCGGCAGGTGCGACAACTTCTAGCACAACCTTGTCAGTCTCGATATCGGCTAGCACTTCATCACGCTTAACCGCTTCACCTACCTTCTTGTGCCACGTTGCCACGGTGCCTTCCTGGATAGACTCAGGGAAGCTTGGAGCTTTTACGTCATGCTGCTTACCACCGCCGTTACCGCCGCTGGCTTTTTTCTCTTCTTGCTTATCATCTTTTTTCGCTTCAGACGCTTTAGCGTTGGCATCGTCAGAAGATTTTTCTTCTTTGCTGCCAGACGCGCTGCCTTCACCGATTTTGCCTAAGACTTGCTCTGACTCAACGGTATCGCCTTCTTCTGCCATCACGTCAGTCAGGGTACCCGCTTCCGGTGCGACGACTTCTAGCACCACTTTGTCGGTTTCAATTTCAACAATCAGCTCGTCACGTTCGACGCTGTCACCCGGCTTTTTATGCCACGCAGCCACAGTGCCTTCGGCAACGGATTCCGGAAAGGTTGGCGCTTTGATATCAGTAGCCATGTCGTTTCCCTTATATGTTCTCTAAACCCGGTGGGCGCTTATAGGTTAAAAGCGTCTTCCACCAGCTGGCGCTGCTGTTCAGTGTGGACGGACATATAGCCCGCTGCCGGTGCGGCAGAGGCAGGACGTCCTGCAAATTTCAAATCACGTCCGAAGCCATCTTTCAGCATATCGGCCACGGCGCGCATGTGGTGCTGACTTGAGTACCAAGCGCCCTGGTTCAGCGGCTCTTCCTGGCACCACACGATGTCTTCCACATTGGCATACGCCTGGAGCACTTCCAGAAGTTCTTCTTTCGGGAAGGGGTAGAGTTGCTCAAGACGAATAATCGCCGTGTCATCACGCTCGTTTTCTGCACGCCAGTTGGCTAGGTCGTAGTAAACCTTACCGGCACACATAATAACGCGAGTCACCTTTTCTGCCTCAAGATTCGCCTGATCCGGCAACACCATGTAGAACTTGCCGTGAGCGAGATCTTCTAGGCTAGATACCGCTTCTTTATGGCGCAATAGCGACTTCGGCGACATGATCACCAGCGGCTTACGCAACGGACGAATGACTTGACGTCGCATCAGATGATAAATCTGTGCGGGGGTGGTTGGCACACACACCTGCATGTTGTGTTCGGCGCACAGCTGCAAGAAGCGCTCTAAACGTGCGGAGGAGTGCTCTGGCCCCTGACCTTCATAGCCATGCGGCAATAACATGGTCAGTCCACACAGTCGTCCCCATTTGGTCTCGCCAGAAGAGATAAACTGGTCAACCACGACCTGGGCACCGTTGAAGAAGTCACCAAACTGGGCTTCCCAAATGACTAAGTCACCCGGTGCTGTTGTGGAGTAGCCGTACTCAAAAGCCAGCACAGCCTCTTCCGATAGGAAAGAGTCGTGGATGGTAAAGCGTGGTTGACCGTCTGACATATTCTGCAGCGGCACGTACGTAGAACCATCTTTCTGGTTGTGGACAACCGCATGGCGGTGAGAGAACGTCCCACGACCAACATCCTGACCGGTAATACGGATCGGATGCCCCTGATCAAGCAGCGTGGCATACGCCAGCGTTTCAGCAAAGCCCCAGTTAAGCCCCATGCCGCCCGCCTGCATTTTGCGACGGTCTTCATAGATCTTAGCGACTTGGCGCTGTACTTCGACGCCATCTGGAATCTCGCACATTCTCGCAGCTAGCTGCTGCAGACGCTTCATATCGAAGGTAGTGTCTGCATCACCGGTCCACTCATGCCCCAGGTAGGGTGCCCAGTCCACAAAGAGCGATGTATTAGGCTCTTGCACCAAAGCGTTCGCTACGTGATTACCTGCCACAAGATCATCGCGGTAGGTTTCAACCATTGCCTTAGCGTCTTCTTCTGAAAGCACGCCTTGCTCAACCAGACGTTTCGCATACAGTGAGCGCGAAGAAGGATGATCTTTAATTTTGGCGTACATCATCGGCTGAGTACCCGATGGCTCGTCAGCCTCGTTGTGGCCGCGACGGCGATAGCACACCAGATCAATAACAACGTCTTTCTTAAATTGCTGACGATAATCCAACGCCACTTGAGTCGCATGGATAACCGCATCTGGATCATCGCCGTTAACATGAAAAATCGGCGCCTGAACCATCTTAGCGATGTCAGTACAGTATTCGGTGGAGCGCGCATCCAAGGGGTTTGACGTCGTGAAGCCCACTTGGTTGTTAATCACGATGTGTACTGTGCCACCGGTTTTGTAGGCACGGGTTTGAGACATCTGGAATGTCTCCATGACCACGCCTTGACCAGCAAACGCAGCATCGCCATGAACGTTGATTGGCAGTACTTTGCTGCCCTCTTCGTCATTCCGGCGATCTTGACGTGCACGTACCGAGCCTTCCACAACCGGCGCAACAATTTCTAAATGCGACGGGTTAAACGACATTGCCAAGTGAACTTCGCCACCAGGCGACATGACGTTAGAGCTAAAGCCTTGGTGATATTTCACATCACCAGAACCACGCTCGATCACCTTTTTACCGTCGAACTCATCGATCAATTCAGCGGGATTTTTACCCAGAATATTGACCAACAGGTTCAAGCGGCCACGGTGGGCCATACCAATCACGACTTCTTTAGTGCCATATCCGCCGGACCGCTGAATCAACTCGTCCATCATTGGAACAAATGATTCACCGCCTTCTAACCCGAAGCGTTTAGTACCTGGATATTTAGACGCTAGGTAATTCTCCAAACCTTCGGCAGCGGTAAGGCGCTCCAACACGTGCTTACGCACATCGTCGCTGAATTTCGGCGCACTTCGCACCGATTCAAAACGCCGTTGCAACCAACGTTTCTCTTCAGTATCGACGATGTGCATGATCTCGCAGCCGATAGAGCGACAATAGGTCTGCTCCAACGCATCCACAATCTCACGCAGCGGCGCTTTATCAATACCTAGAAAAAACGAGCCAGTCTGGAACTCGGTGTCAAGATCAGCTTTGGAAAGCTGATGAAATGACAGATCGAGGTCTGGGACGGGGGTGGGATTACGCAGTCCTAGCGGGTCGATATTGGCCTTCTGATGACCACGAAAGCGGTATGCGTTAATCAGCTGCAGGACCTTCACCTGCTTTTTATTCTCACCGCTATCGGAGGCGGCGGCTACCCGGCCTGGGCGACTTTCACGGCCCAGTTGGTAGAACTGATCACGAGTGGGGCTTAGTGGAACATCGTGGGAGGCACTGCCCTCAGAACGTGGCAGCTGATCAAAATAGCTGCGCCATTCGTCTGAGACAGAATCAGGATCGGCGAGGTACTGCTCATAAAGCGCTTCCACGTAGTGGACATTGCCACCACTAACGTGAGAGGAACGCCACATCAACTCCATTATGCCTTGTTGCATCTCTCGGTCACCCTGCACTGATGGGGTGGTATCGGTATCGCTGCAATCGCGCAACGACATCGCTATTGCCCTGCCGGCGGGGCGGGACATATGCCGGCGGCGCCGACCGGAGGCCGGAAGCCCTATTCATACTAGCTGTAAATACTACATTTTCACTACGTACTACTTCATTACGTACTACTTCATAACGCTCTACTTCCCAACGTATTTTCACTACGTCGATAAGAGGCGTTTCTTTATCTAGTCATACTCAATCAGTTCATGCTCAAAAGCCGGTACTTGCGGCACCGGCTTTTAAACTTGACTGGTTAGGCGGTGCGACGCGTCGCCGCACCATCTAACGTCCCTATGATAACAAGCGAAGCGCCACGATTTAAGTAGCTTTGTGCAGCAACTTACATAGCGATCGCATTTTTTTCATAGGATTAGGCGTTTACGTCGCATCAGCTAACAACATTTCACGAATTTTACCAATTGCACGGGTCGGATTTAGCCCTTTCGGACAAACTGCAACGCAATTCATGATACCGCGGCAGCGGAATACGGAGAACGGATCTTCCAGACTGGTAAGACGTTCACGGGTAGCCGTGTCACGTGTATCTGCAAGAAAGCGATAAGACTGAAGCAAACCAGCCGGACCGACAAACTTGTCTGGGTTCCACCAGAACGATGGGCATGACGTAGAACAACATGCACAAAGAATACACTCATACAGGCCATCTAGCTTGTCGCGCTCTTCTGGTGATTGCAGACGCTCGATCGCCGGGGCCGGGGTGTCGTTTTGCAGATACGGCTGAATACGCTCGTACTGCTTATAGAACAGTCCCATATCAACGACCATATCGCGGATAACCGGCAGGCCTGGTAGCGGACGCAAGGTCAGTTTGTTGCCTTTCACAACATCTGACAGCGGCGTAATACACGCCAAACCATTTTTGCCGTTCATGTTCATGCCATCGGAACCGCATACGCCCTCACGGCAGCTGCGACGGAACGCAAGTCCGCTATCCTGCTCTTTCATCAGATGCAGAACATCCAGCACCATCAGATCGCGGCCTTTAGTATCGACCTGGAACTCCTGCATATAGGGCGCGGAGTCGGTTTCCGGATTGTAGCGGTATACGGATACCTGAAGGTTAGACATGGTGACTCCCTCTCGTCAGTGCAGAGATTAGTAGGTGCGAACCTTAGGCTCGAACGTATCAACAGTTTTCGGCTTGAAGTTGACGTCGCGCTTCTTCAGCTCTTTCGTGGCTGGGAAGTAGAGCGAGTGCTTCAGCCAGTTGACATCATCACGGTCAGGGTAGTCGTAGCGCGAGTGCGCACCACGGCTCTCATTACGCTCAAGGGCAGCAATCGCCGTTGCTTCTGCCACTTCCATCAGGTTATCAAGCTCCAAAGCTTCAACACGCGCCGTGTTGAAAGCATTGGACTTATCAGGCAGATGCGCATTGGCAATACGGCTACGCAGATCCGCAAGCTTTTTGACACCTTCCTGCATATTCTTCTCTTCACGGAAGACACCGAAAGAGGTCTGCATGATGTCTTGAAGCTCAGCTTTAAGCTCAGGAATGCTCTCGCCACCTTCAGATTCATTCCAGCGCGTAATACGCTTCATCGCTGATTCGATATCAGATTCAGAAGCATCTAGGTAGTCAATACCTTCGTTAAGCGCGCCTTCAATAAACATACCTGCCGCACGACCAAAGACCACTAGGTCCAGCAGAGAGTTACCGCCCAGACGGTTAGCACCGTGAACAGACACACACGCCGCTTCACCACAAGCAAACAAGCCATTAATGATATGGTCGTTGCCGCTTTCGTCCTGGGTAATTGCCTGACCATGGATGTTGGTCGGAATACCGCCCATCATGTAGTGGCAAGTAGGCACAACAGGAATCGGATCTTTAGCAGGATCAACGTGAGCAAACGTTTTCGACAGTTCAACAATACCCGGCAGACGCTTACCAAGAACTTCTTCACCCAGATGATCAAGCTTCAAGAAGACGTGATCGCCCTTCTCGCCACACCCACGGCCTTCCAGAATTTCCATAACCATTGAGCGCGCAACAACATCACGACCTGCCAAGTCTTTGGCATTCGGCGCATAACGCTCCATGAAACGCTCACCGTCTTTATTGATCAGGTAACCACCCTCACCACGGCAACCTTCAGTGACTAGCGTACCCGCACCGTAGATACCGGTTGGGTGGAACTGCCACATTTCCATGTCCTGCATAGGGAAGCCAGCACGTAGCGCCATGCCGATACCGTCACCTGTATTGATCAAGGCATTCGTAGTAGAGGCATAGATACGACCTGCACCACCCGTCGCCAGAACAGTGGCTTTCGATTTAACGTGGACAACTTCACCCGTTTCGATGCACATGGCGATACAACCGACCACGTCACCGTTACTGTTTTTCACCAGATCTACCGCGTACCACTCATTCAAGAACGTTGTGTTGTTCTTGAGGTTGTTTTGGTAAAGCGTGTGAAGCAGTGCGTGGCCGGTACGGTCAGCAGCTGCGCAGGTACGTGCCGCCTGACCACCTTCACCAAAGTTCTTCGACTGACCACCAAAGGGACGCTGATAAATACGGCCATTATCAAAGCGCGAGAACGGTAGCCCCATGTGCTCAAGCTCAAACACCGCTTTCGGGCCTTCTGAACACATATACTCAGCTGCGTCTTGGTCGGCAATGTAGTCGCCGCCTTTAACAGTGTCATACATATGCCAGCGCCAGTCATCGTTCGGATCTGAAGATGCGATGGCGCAAGTAATACCGCCCTGGGCAGAAACCGTGTGGGAGCGTGTCGGGAACACTTTGGACAGTACGGCTGTCTTTTTGCCAGACTTGGCAAGTTCTAAAGCAGCACGCAAGCCAGAGCCACCGCCACCGATAATAATGGCGTCAAATGTCAGGCTACGAAGGTTAGACATGTATCAAGCTCCCCACAGAATTTGAATGCCCCACACCAGATATACGAAGATGACCAGAATAATCAGAGTCTGGGCACCCACGCGCAGGCGAGTGGACTTGAGATAATCGGTGGTGACCGTCCACAAACCGATCCAGGCGTGCGCTGCAATGGAAACAAATGCGAGCAGCGAGAAAATACGCATCCAAGTTTGATCGAACAGTCCGCTCCAAGCGTAGTAATCCAGATTAGGATTGAGCAGCAGGTAGGCAACGATAAAGACGGTATATACAGCCAAAATTACCGCTGAAACGCGCTGCATTAGCCAATCGGATAACCCGCTACGGCCAAAACTTGTGATGTTGGTTACCATACCCAAACTCCTGCCAGGATGATCAGAACGACACTGACGACAACAGTGATTTGTGCTTTTTTCACGCCACCTTCAAGGGTCACGCCGATATCCGCATCCATCAACAGGTGTTTGATGCCTGCTACAAAATGGAATGCCAATGCGGATAACAATCCCCAGGCAATGAACTTGGCGAAAAAGTTATTGGCCAATGCGTTGCTGACGGCATCAAAGCCAGCCGGAGACGATAGTGATTTACCCAGCGCCCAAAAAGCGAAGATCAGGCCAACGAAGAGGATGACACCCGTAATACGGTGTGTAATCGACGTTAGCGCCGGTAGTGGGAAATGTATCGTAGTAAGGTCTAAGTTTACGGGTCGTTTGCTATTCACGGCGTTATACACACTCTCTTGGCCCGCTCTGCGACAGGTCGGGCATGGCCCGAGCGGGCAGTGGTTGCTGGAAGGGGCTCGGCCGTTGCCAAGTCGAGCACGACCTCCTACCTGCCGGTCGCGCGCCGTGGATTATAAGAACCTTCGCCCCTGCTGACAAACCGAACTCAAGCTTAACTCGACTATGGTGCAAGAAAAATGAGGTCAACCTGAGTCGATTTTGCGTTGCAGCATGTTTATAGTGACAGGAGATTGATGGTTTGATAAGTCCGTTAACGTGTCGTCAACCCCCTGACGCCTCTTTACTATGAACTCCACACTTATCATATACAAAGATTATCCAATACAACAACAGCTGTACAAGGATACCTAGCGCTTAGGCTAATTGACAAAATGTCGCACACTTCTATAGTAGGCGAGCCTTTTCGCCGGCGCGGTATGCGAAACAACGACATTACGTCCCAAACCGAATTCGAAAGGAGGCCAGCATGGCTGACAGGAAAGCGACATTGACGGTAGACGGTCTAGAAAAATCGATCGAACTACCCATGTATTCCGGCACACTTGGCCCCGACGTCATCGACGTACGCGGCTTAGGTGCCGAAGGCCTGTTTACCTACGACCCCGGCTTCATGGCCACCTCTTCCTGCCAGTCCGCCATCACTTATATTGATGGCGGCAAGGGCGTGCTGCTACACCGCGGCTACCCTATCGACCAACTGGCCAAAGAGTCTAATTTTGTCGAGGTATGCTACACCCTGCTATTCGGTGAGCTGCCCAATGATGAACAGTATGCAGATTTCGAGTCGCGCATTCGCAATCACACCATGGTGCACGACCAAATCAACAACTTCTTTAAAGGGTTCCGCCGCGATGCGCACCCAATGTCGATTCTATGTGGCGTTGTTGGCGGCTTAGCTGCTTTCTACCATGACCACATGGACATTACCCAAGAAGAAGACCGCGTGATCAGCGCTATTCGCCTCATTGCTAAAATGCCTACCCTGGCCGCAATGTCGCACAAATATAATGTTGGCCAGCCCTTCAACTACCCCCGCAACGACCTGAGCTATGCAGAGAACTTCCTCTACATGATGTTCAGCAATCCGTGCGAAGAGTACAAAATAAACCCGGTATACGCGAAAGCCATGGACCGCATCTTTATGCTACACGCGGACCATGAGCAAAACGCGTCTACCTCTACAGTGCGCTTAGCAGGCTCAACCGGCGCTAATCCCTTTGCCTGCATCAGTGCAGGTATTGCGGCACTATGGGGCCCAGCACACGGCGGCGCCAACGAAGCCGTACTTAATATGCTAGACGAAATCGGCGACGACTCTGAAGAAAACATTCAGCGCTTTGTCGACAAAGCAAAAGATAAAGATGACCCCTTCAAGCTAATGGGCTTTGGTCACCGCGTATATCGCAACTTTGACCCGCGCGCCAAAGTAATGAAAGAGACCTGTGATGAAGTCCTTGCTGAGCTTGGCTTAGCTGACGACCCGCAGCTCAAAATCGCCAAACGTCTTGAGCAAATCGCCCTTGAAGACGAGTATTTTATTGAGCGCAAGTTGTATCCAAATGTCGATTTTTACTCTGGCATCATTCTCAAAGCCATGGGCATTCCGACCAATATGTTTACCGTCATTTTCGCGGTATCTCGCACCATTGGCTGGATCTCTCACTGGCATGAAATGCTCAGCGAAAGCTACAAAATTGGCCGCCCGCGCCAGCTGTATATCGGCCACGATATGCGCGACTATCCTAAAAAATAACGCCGCAGCAACAACGCAGTGTGACTAGGATAATAAAAGGCCACCCTCGGGTGGCCTTTTGCTTATCGTAAATTCACTTCTCTCTATTATTCCTCACACACAAACTACTCCCCCACACAAATAAGGTGCTCTATGCGAACCATTACTACTGTTGCCTTTATTGGCCTGGGCGTTATGGGTTATCCCATGGCAGGTCACCTCGCCAAACAAGGCCTGACAACGCGCGTGTACAACCGCACAAGCAGCAAAGCGGATGCCTGGGCAAAAGAGCATGGCGGCACCGCCCATGCCACACCCAAGGAAGCCGCCGACGGCGCGGATCTTGTTTTGATATGCGTAGGCAATGACGACGACGTCAGACAAGTAACTACCGGCACCGACGGCGTATTGAGCAGCATGGCAGCCGACACCTACCTCATCGACCACACTACTGCTTCTGCAGACCTCGCCCTGGAGCTAGACACCACCTGCCGCGAGCAAGGCGTCGCCTTTTTAGATGCCCCCGTTTCTGGCGGACAGCAAGGGGCTGAAAATGGCGCACTGACAATTATGTGTGGCGGTGAACAGGCACACTTTGACGCCGTACACCCCATCCTTAATCACTATGCTCGCGCCGTCACACTAATGGGGAGTGCTAGCAGTGGCCAGCTTACCAAAATGGTTAACCAGATATGTATTGCTGGTTTAGTGCAAGGTCTTGCCGAAGGTCTTCACTTTGCCGAACAAGCAGGACTGGATCAGCAACAGGTAATTGATGTGGTATCCAAGGGTGCTGCTGGTTCATGGCAGATGGAAAACCGCCACAAAACGATGATTGCCAATGAGTATAACCATGGCTTTGCAGTGGACTGGATGCGCAAAGATTTAGGTATTTGTTTAGAGCAGGCTCGCCGATTGAGTGCCACGCTACCTGTGACCGCCCTTGTCGACCAGTTTTATGCTGATGTGCAACGTATGGAGGGTGGTCGTTGGGACACTTCGTCGCTATTAAAGCGCCTACAAAAGCCAGAATAACGCTTGACTTTTAAGCGTCTCGATCTTGAAAAGGGTTTTCCACACTATCTGTGGATAACCCTGTTCACAACCACTACAAAACGTCCCACAATCGCCATGAACAGTGACCCAGCCTTAAATTGGTCATTTTTTAACCTAACATAACTTATTGATTTAAAAGAAATAATGCTAAATCACTGATTTTTTGAGACAACAACCCAGGGTTGTGCACAACCCCTTTCGCAAACTTGCAAAAGTGGACAAGTCAAGCACAAAATCGTCCAAAAACGATTGAAATGGGAATGATTTCAGCCAATGGCCACAATAACAGGAACGCAAAAATCGACAGATGAGTTTCCTCATTGCCTTTAATTAAAATGCGTATTTTGAGAAATGTTTGCCGACAATAAATCTGCAAATAAATTTCGGGGAAGTAGGAGATGGCGTCCCATAGGGGGTTCGAACCCCTGTTACCGCCGTGAAAGGGCGGTGTCCTAGACCACTAGACGAATGGGACGTTATTAACCTAATAAATACGGCCTTGAAACGCTATATTGAAAACCCATCATTGAAAACTGACAATTAGAATTTTCAATATTGGTGGAGCCTAGCGGGATCGAACCGCTGACCTCAACACTGCCAGTGTTGCGCTCTCCCAGCTGAGCTAAGGCCCCACATGTCTCGAAGACGGAGCGTATATTACTGATTACGCCCGTCTTCGTCAAGCCTTTAAAGCACCGGAAACGCCAAATTCAGTGATTGATATAAAAGTGGCGCTTCCCAACACTAGACATAACACCAAACAAGATTCTTTTTTCAAGTGCCCTTTTCAAGTATTTCTATTAAAGGCACCTGTAGAAAGCCCGCTAGTGCCAAGACCTAAATATCAACAAGACATTAGAGATCACGAAACTCTTTCTCAAAGCGTTTTGCTTGCTTCTTGGAAACACCACCTAGTACGTCAATGGCGCTACGTAGCCGTGCCCGCGTAACGTCGGAACCCAAGATCGCCATGGCATCCATCACTGAGGTACTCGACGTACTCCCCGTAATGGCAATAAAGACCGGGGCTAGGAAGGCCTTCATTTTAATGTCAAAGTGTTCAGCAAGCACTTTAACCTCAGCTAAGAGCGCCTCTTTTGACCAAGCAGGTACGGCTTCAAAACGCCACACCAAGAACTGCAGCAGCTTAACCAGTTCTTCTTTCTCAAGCTTCACGCTATCAAAGTCGTCTTCCGTTAGCGCAGGCAGCCCAGAGAAAAAGTGTCCCGCCAGCGGTATTACCTGGGAAAGCGTTTCCACACGTGGACGCACCTGAGGAAGTATTTGCTTCACATATTCCTCATTGAATGCCCATTCGCGAAGCGCCTGAAGTAGCGCATCGTCGTCTAAGTCTTCACGAATATAGACGCCGTTCAGCCAGGTCAGTTTTTCCAAATCAAACACTGGCCCGCCTAACGATACCCGCTGAATATCAAACTCAGCCATCATATCTGGCAGGCTAAACTTCTCCCGCTCGTCAGGCATCGACCAACCCATGCGGCCCAAGTAGTTAGTGACCGCCTGAGGCAAGAACCCCATACGACGATAATAGTTAATCGACGTCGGGTTTTTACGCTTGGAGAGCTTGGACTTATCGGGATTACGCAACAATGGCATATGGCAAAGCTGCGGCATTTCCCAGCCGAAATATTCATACAGCAACTGATGCTTCGGCGCTGAGTTAATCCACTCTTCGCCACGCAGAACATGGGTAATGTTCATCAGGTGATCATCAACCACGTTCGCCAGGTGATAAGTAGGCATGCCATCCGACTTCAGCAGAATTTGTGCATCTACTTGTGCCCACTCCACTTCGATTGTGCCGCGCAGCATATCGTTAACTACACAAACGCCTGTACTTGGCACCTTCATGCGAACGACATAAGGCCAGCCTTCTTGCTCACGGCGGGCTTGTTCATCAGAGTCCAGCGCCAAGTCAACCGGTTTCAAGGCCAAGTGCATACCGGCCGCTTTGCGAGCTTCCCGCAATTCATCCAATTCTTCACTGGTGCGGTAACACTTAAAGGCATGCCCTGCATCTATAAGCTGCTGGGCGTACTGGGCGTAGATATCGCCACGCTCGCTTTGCCGATACGGGCCATGAGGGCCGCCCACATCAGGGCCTTCATCCCACTCCAGACCAAGCCAACGTAACGAATCTAAAATCATCTGTTCTGATTCAGCAGTAGACCGAACCCGATCGGTGTCTTCAATGCGCAAAATGAACTGGCCACCATGCTGGCGCGCAAAACAGAGATTAAACAGCGCAATATAGGCAGTACCTACATGCGGATCACCCGTTGGAGAAGGCGCGATACGAGTACGAACGGTCATCAAAATGTCCTTTTGGCAATAAAGCGTCTGGGCATTATACGCACCCTTAAGGCAACCAGCAGTACCTTGCAGGGAACGAGTTTGACTTAAAAGCGTCTGATCAAAAGCTGGAAGCTCACTGATAGGAAGATGCGCGTTAAAGCACAATCGCTTAGTATGGCGCAGTACCTATGATTCGTGTTCATACTTGAAATCGCCTTGCGATTTTTAGTATGCACAGAGCGCCGCCGAATAGGGTGGAAGTACACTCAACGAGCTTGTTTGGCTCATCGATAGGAAAATGAAATGGAATCGCTAGGCTCACGTATAAAGCAACTGCGGCTTCGGGCCAAGCTCAACAAAGCTGCCCTCGCACGTAAAGTAGGTGTATCAGATGTCACCATTTCTTACTGGGAATCAGGTGCTATCAAACAAATCGGCCACGAACGCCTTGTTGCGCTCGCCGATGCCCTTGATTGCTCTTTGGCAACCCTGCTAGAAGGTGACAGCGCCCCCCCTCTGTTGACCCTGACACATACTGGCCCCCTCCCCTGGGAACAGGTTAAGGCAACCACAATGACGGTGCCGCATCATCTGCCGCTAAAGATTGACTGGAAAGCCCCCTGTGTCATGGCAACTCCCGGCCAAGAAACGGATTTCTCACCGGTGTCAGCAGGCGACTTAGTACTATTAGGGCCTACCCATGTGTTTCACAAAGCTGGCCATTATCTGATCCAGCGTGAACAAGGTTATGTTATTGAGCATTTTGCAAAGGCGCCCAGTGACACCACCATTCATGCGGTACTACTAGCACACTGGTCTCCTGCCTAAAGCATCTTTACCTCCCCGCGTCCTACATTTCTTCAACCACGTCCACCTGGTCGCGCGTACGTCTTGGTTCACTGCCCACCAAGAAACTGCGCGAGTAGGTGGCCACCTGCCCTAGTCCATGGCGAGTTTGGCTAACTAGCTCACCAGTCAGGTACTCTCCTTCACTGCCAATGCGCGCCTGCACAAATCTTGGCTGCACAGAAGCTTCTGAAAGCTGGACGCTTACGATATACCTTCCATCCGGTAAGCCACTACCGGAGCCAAAGGGGCCAGCATAAAACTGCCCTTGCGAAACACTGGTTCGCTCCTGCCAACGCACGCGGCTTATCTCACGCTCAATGGTTACCTGGATGAGCGCGCCGTCCGGCAAGTTGGTTTCGCCTTCTACCATTAAACGACGATCAGAGCGCAGAGAGGCCTTAGTCGAAATAGCTACGACGAGAGGATCGACCATCTCTTTTGGTTCGGCGCGTTCCTGCGGGCTAGGCATTTCAACGACCGGCTCAGGCGGTTCTGAGGGCGACTCTTCCTCCTGACCGCCACAGCTAGCCAGCAGTAACACGCTCACCAACACTAAACTGATACCACCTAGTGTCTTATGCATAGAGACTCCTCAACAACGAAATATCAGCTTACCACTGCCTAGCCCTCATCACATTGAATTAGACCGCAAAAGAAGCAAAGTGCTGCAGGGCTCATAAGACTTATACAAAAACTAAACGTTAATAGCACGGCAAACGAAAATACTCGGCAATTTCGTAGCCAACCTATCTAAAACATTAAAATAAAATGCCGCGTTGAACGACTGCTTGTAAGCGTTCAATACTCGTTGGCGATACGCGTCTCCACCAGCCAGAAAATAAAGTCACTCGCAGTCTCATAGCTGGTAGTTTTGGGGAGCGGGTCTGGAGTGGGTGGTGCGCGCCCAGTGTCGCAGGGTTAAAGTTAGTCGAGTTGTTAAAATTGAATGCATAAGTCACAGGACTATACCAATACTTCAATGGCTGAGAGCTTATTACAGAAACTATCCAGATAGATTCCGCTCTATGCGATCCTCAGCCAAATACTCCATTCTCTTTACTACGCATAGCAAGCAAATGTATTAGTATTTCTTTTGCCTGCCCCCCTACCCACCAAAGCACTTAGCTTTGAATAAGCAATATTTGCCTTCTATCTTTGCCGGCGTCCACCTTCTCAATTAAGCAGCGTCTGTTTTGTACTCAAACCCACTTTTTGCGTACAATCGCTCGCCAACGACTCCCCCGCTGTTAAGCAACCACGACTGGCTTATACCGCATCGAATGATGCAAGTGATTGATATGACTAAAACAAGCCCAGCAGACGCTGCCCGTCTGTTTTCTGTGGCACCTATGATGGATTGGACGATGAAGCCGTATTTTCTGGCCTCCTAGTTATTTAGTACCAAATTTGTCACAACAAGATCCCAAAAAAGCGCCTAAACGGCGCTTTTTCGTTTCAATTGCTGCTAGATTGCGACTCCACCTGAAAAACTGCATAAATCCGCATGAAAACGCATAAAAAAACATCCCCTTAGAACCATCGTTCCGCCCAGCAGTGGCGCGGCCTGCCCCCTGTCGCAATACTGCATAAAAACCACTACATTTAGCGCGCGGGCGGGGCGGGGTGACGATGGCGCGGCGTGGGTGAGCATTAGCTTGCCTGATGTTCATCCAGCAATCTCTTCAACTCTTGGACATGTGATTCCAAAGAAGCGCTTTTAGTCGTTATGGCGGAGATATATAGACCACCAGCCCCAGTTCCGATAAGTGCAGGGCCAAGTGTGCCAAAGAAAAAAGTTAAGAATAGGAGAGCTTCTTTTGAGTCGTGAAAGTCACTAAGTGAGGCTTCAACCCACATCACAACAACTTCAGCTACAGCAAAAAAACCTGCGCATAGTAGAAATGCGGATGCAAAAAATAGGATAGGAGTTGAGAAAAAGGAAAAAGCTTTCCAAAGTTTCGGATACCTAAATCCCCACTTCTCTTTAACTGAATGGTTTGCATGATTCCACTGAATCAGCGCCGGGCTTGATTTGCCGAAAACTTCCCAGGCTTTCATCGGCCCCCATGACACCTGAGCAAGGTCATCTATAAGCTTTGCAGAGGCTCTTTTTTTATAGCAGCGCCAGTAGGCCGCCTCTAGACCAAATTGTGATGGTCGGTGATTTGGGTCAAAGAGGTACTTATCATAAGCATCCTCTAAATGCTTATAATCCTTCGCTGCAACTGGCAATGATACTCCTGGGAGGCTAAGTGTAATCATTTGGCTTTTCCTGCATCTATCGAAAAATAAGCCGCCCCTTTCGGAGCGGCTTAGCATGGGTAGCTGGCTAGAGAGTTAGCGGTTGGTGATAATGAGCTCACCGCGTGGCTCAGTTGCCTGCTGGCCAACAGTGTAACGAATTTGAGTTGTGCGGATCGTTAAGCCCTTGAATGCATCGCGCATCTCAGGCGTGTCGTTAACACTGATCACAAACTGCCCTTTTGATGTTCGTGCTAACTCGCCCATGCGGTAATACTCTTCAAGCGGGAAGTCACAGCCGTATCCAGCGGTGCCCCAATAAGGCGGGTCAAGATAGAACAACGTGCCCTCCCGATCATAACGCCGGATGCACTCTGCCCAGTCCAAATGCTCGACTACCGCCCTGGAAAGCCGAAGATGCGCGTCGCTTAGATCTTCCTCAATGCGCAGCAGGTTCATCCGGGGAGGTGATACTGCTGAGGTGCCAAACGTCTGGCCGCTGACCTTGCCACCGAACGCTAGCTTCTGCAGGTAGAAGAAACACGCCGCCCGCTGGATATCGGTTAGGTGGCGTGGGTCGACCTCTTTTTGAGTTAAGTACTCTTCACGGCTAATCAGCCCCCAGCGGAACTGCTTCACCAGTTCATCAGGATGGTGCTTCACGATGCGGTAGAGATTGACCAACTCCCCATGCGCATCGTTGATCACCTCTACTTTGCTTGGCTCCTTCATGAAGAAAATAGCCGCCCCACCACAGAAAGGTTCTACATAAGCTGTGTGGGGTTTGAAGAGTGGCAGGATCTGTTTAGCCAGCCGTCGCTTGCCGCCCATCCAGGGCAAAATCGGTCGATTCATCATCCTTGAACACCTGTTCATATATACAGTTTTAGGGTATAGTCTTCTTATCGCTTGCGGGGCCGGAAGCTCCCTTTAATTTCAAGGATGAACGAGCGGTGCGCCTGGGTTACCGGGCGCTTTTTTTATGCTTCAATTCCTAAACTGTAAGGTTCAAACCTCACCACCTCTTCGCCAACGTGCTCGTTGATCTCTCGCATAGTTGCCTGTAGCGGCTCCAACTCGTTAGCCACGAATACCCGCGCGGCTTTCTCAATGTCGCCAAACCCGCCAGTGTTATTGGGGATGATACCCATCAGTTGGGGCGGTATTCGGTGCCCGGCGAGCTGGTCATCGCGCGTAATATTTTTGATGCTGCCGAATTCATCTTTAGCCGCCACTTCGCTGACTGGGATAATCTGCACACCGTCCTTTTTCCCCCGAGGGCTATATAAGAACAGATTGCGGAAGTTGCCCGGTCCTTTGCTATCCTTCAGCGCCTTACGCATGTCATCGATGTCTTTTTGATCATGCGCAGGGTCATTCACGTACATGATGAAACCAGCGTGCGAGCCGTTCAGGTAGTACCGGCGGCGGAACAGTGTAGCGCTCTCATTCAGCCATGCTGATTGAAGGCTGCCAATATAGTCCGGCACCCCATAAATGGTTTGATCGATATCCGGTTCTAGCAGGTGAATCGTTCGTCCTTTTGGCAACTCCACCCTTTCCATATAATTGGGAAGCCACCAATAGCGGTCCTCTTCTCCCCGTCGCATGTATTTGGCGCTACGATGCTGCAACCCTAAACGACGCCCCAAACGCCCCTTCACTTCCTCAAGATAACCATTACCGAATACCAAATAATCTAACGCCAACGCGCTAAACGTCCTGCGGTTCAACATCGGGTGCGGGACAAACGTTTTCAGCAAAATATTGCGTTTAACCTGCATCGCGCTGCCATGGTGCGGCGTTGCCCGGTAGGTTTTTGCCAGCACGCTAAGCGGGATCGGCGGCTCATACCACTCATCCGGCGTTAACCAAACACCCTCATACCAAACATCACGCATTGACGTGACCGGCTCAGGGTCGCCAAACGTAAACGCCTCCATTCTCCCGCTGTCGGTGGCCACCGCTGGGGCGGCCTTGTCAGTCTCATAGGCATACACGCGATGGCGCGGCTTAGCCGCAGCGGTAGTTGTCATTCGTACATCTCCATAAGGGATTTACCCGCGCCTTCGTTCGCCGGGCCGTCGATAGGTTCGAAATGTAGAGCGTGCATCGTGGCCCACGCCAAGTCCGCGTGGCCGGTCGCTTTGTTGCGGCCTGATACATAGGTGAATTGGCGGCCGGAACCGGTGAGTTCTTTTTTGATGGCCATAAAGCTAGCGGCGAGATCCGACCAGCCCGCGTCGAATTCCAACCTGTCCTTGCGGATGATCTGCTGAGCCTGCAGCACCATTGATGTTTTCAATGCCACGTCATAGCGGTAACGCACTACCGTGGGGAACCACTTCTCGACGTATTCGGCCACCGCACCGCCGATGCCAGTAGTATCAATGCCGATATGCCCAATGTTGTATTTGTCGCGGAACGATTCGATAAAGGCGGCCTGGTCTTCGTAGTCCTGGCCCTTCAAGCGGTGGCGTTCCAGCACCCGGTGCTTTTCCTCGCTGGATTCAGCAGGTAGCACGATAACCAGCCCGGCACCGTCGCCATCCTCGCCTTGACCGGTCGGGTCGTAACCGATCCACACTTCCCGATCACCCACCGGGCGCGGTGCAAATGGCCGGTAGTCGTCCCACACTTCCCAGCTATCGACCATGCACGCCTTCATCGTGGCGAGTGGGAACGCACTTTGTGAATCATCAACAAACCCGCACATCAACAGGTTGTCGAACTCTTCCGGCGAGTACTCCATGCGCAACTGTTCAAGATCGAACAGATCACAGCCGCCCGCGATAGCATCCAGCACCGTCACTATCTGCCGCCAATGGCCGTCAGGGCATAATTTCCCGTTTTTCAGCGCATCGTGAGAAACATCGAACTCAGCACGCTCGCTCTTCTTCCGGCGCTTGTTAAACAGATCCCCGTTCCAGAACGGATAACCCTCATGGCCGACGCTACTGGGCGTACTGAAATACGTCTGCCGCCACTTCTTATGCATGGCCATGCCGCTGGTGACCTTCCGAAATTCAGCAAAACGATGAATCCAGAAGTACTCATCGAGATAAACGTCGCCGTGGTAGCCCTGAGCAGTCTTGCTGTTAGTCCCCAGGAAGTGCAGCTCGGCACCGTTATCTAAAACAATCGGGTCGCCTTTCAGTTCGACATCGCACACCTCTTTTACGAACTGAACGATATAGTTACGGAAGATATGGGCTTGGGCCCGACTGGCAGAGAGAAAAATCTTGTTACGCCCGTTCTTGAACGCATCGACGATGGCTTCCCGCGCGAAGTACCAAGTTGCTCCGATCTGGCGGCTTTTAAGAATATTGCGAATGCGGTGCTTCTGCCCCGCCTCATGCCAAACCGCTTGGTACTCAAACAGCGAATCTAGAAACGCCGCTTCCAGCGCCTCAATCTGCTCATCATCCAGTGCATTGCGCCGGGGCTTCTTCTTCGGCCCCGCGTTGCGTGCCTCTATATTAGGGTTTAGAACCGCCTCGCTGCCGCTTTCGTGATACTTGCGCACCCTCGCCAAGCGCTCAATTTGCCGACCCAGCAAATCAATCTCTTTGAAGTGTTTGCCCTCTTTTTCAGGCAATGCGATCAGTTGAACTAACCGCGCTTCAAGCGTGTACTCAACGCGCTCGGTAGGTGTCGCATCTTCCCAACGGTCGCGTGCCTTCCAGCTATGCACCGTTGCCGGTTTTTCACCAATATGTTCGGCAATGCGCGCAACACGCCATCCCTGCCAATACAAATGGCGGGCGGTGAGTCGCGGGGATTCTTCCACGCTGGGGATGAGGTTGGGAGCTGTCGTCGTCATGCCGCCAGCGTACCCGCCGCGCGCGATCCCCTCGCGCGCCTCAGCTTGTCCTGCCACCCCCGCACAACGCGCAACCGTTGAGCCAATCGGCTTACGCGCGGAACCTGAGCGCTATCAATTAGCAAACTGCTCAGGATGCCCAACATGGCTGGAAAAACTAAAAAATTCCGCGTTGCTACAGAAGGCGCAACCACAGATGGCCGCGAGATCCAGCGCGAATGGATTCAGCAAATGGCCGACAACTACGACCCCAACAAATACGGTGCCCGTGTATGGATCGAGCATATCCGTGGCATTGGGCCTGATAGCACGTTCCGTGCAATGGGCGACGTCATTTCGGTAGAAGCCAAAGAAGTGGAAGACGGCAAGCTAGCCCTGTTTGCTGAAATCGACCCCACCGACGAACTCAAGGCGATGAATAAAAAGCGCCAAAAGGTCTACAGCTCAATCGAAATCAATCACAAGTTTGGCGACACCGATCAGGCATACCTAGAAGGCCTGGCAGTTACCGACAGCCCCGCCAGTTTGGGTACTGAAATGATGAAGTTCAGTCGAGAAGCGGGCGATAAGTCACCGCTGGCCAGCCGCAAGCAAAATCCTGAAAACCTCTTTACCGAAGCCGTAGAAGTCGACTTCGACTTTGAAGAGGAAGAAGCGCCCAAGCCCAGCATTGGCGAGTTCGTCAAAAACCTATTCAACCGCCAAGACGCCAAAACCACCAAAGGCTTTGAAGCGTTCGGCGCAGATATCAAAGGCGCGTTTGAAGAGTTTGCCAAGCAACACGACGCCATGAATGCCGAGCTAGAAAAACGCCCAACCGCTGAAGCATTCAGCCAGCTGCAAACCGCTCACGACGATCTGAAAAAGCGTTTCGACGAACTCTATACCCAGCTCGACACAACGCCGGATACGCCAACCCGCCCAGCCGCTACCGGTGGCAGTGGCGATGAACAGCTAACCGACTGCTAACGCTGGCCAGCCCCTAGCCAACCGCCAACGCCACCATTTCAAAGGAACACCCATGCGCAACGATACCCGTAAAGCCTTCAACCAATTCAAGGCACGATTAGCACAGTTAAACGGCGTCGATAACACCGGCGAACAGTTCAACGTCGAACCCAGCGTTCAGCAAACGCTGGAAAGCAAAATGCAGGAATCAAGCGCCTTTCTTGGCCAAATCAACGTCATTGGTGTTGATGAAATCAAGGGGCAGAAAGTGGGCCTCGGCGTTTCCGGCCCCATTGCAGGGCGCACCGACGTAGACAACAACGACCGCGCCACCCGCGATGTCACCGAGCTAAGCGATAACAGTTACGAATGTGTCAGCACCGAGTTTGATACCCATATCAAGTGGGCACAGTTGGATGCCTGGTCACGCTTTAAAGACTTTCAAGCGCGCATTCGCAACGCCATCATTCGTCGCCAAGCGCTCGACCGCATCATGATCGGCTTTAACGGCACCAGTGCCGCCGTTGAAACCGATCGTGCCGCTAATCCACTGTTAGAAGACGTCAACATCGGCTGGCTGCAGAAATACCGCAACCACGCCCCCGCCCGCGTGTTATCCGGTGTCACTGTCGGTGCTGGGGGAACGTATGAAAACCTCGACGCCCTGGTGTTCGATGCGGTCAACGAAATGATCGACCCCTGGTACCGCGAAGACACGGCACTGGTCGCCATCATGGGTCGCAAAATACTCGCCGATAAGTATTTCCCGCTGATTCAAGAACATGCCGAAACGCCCACCGAAGCTCGTGCGCTCGACATGATGGTGAGCCAGAAACGTGTCGGTGGTCTGCAAGCCGTGCGCGCACCGTTCGTGCCCGACGGCACAATCATGATCACCTCGTTGGCCAATCTCTCGCTTTACTGGCAGCTAGGCAGCCGTCGCCGCCACGTCATCGACAACCCCAAGCGCAACCGTATCGAAAACTACGAATCCAGTAATGACGCCTACGTCGTTGAAGACTACGGCTTCGGCTGCATCGTCGAAAACATCGCAGAAGTAGGGGCACAAACAGGAGTATCTCCGTAATGAAAAGCCCAGCCCGACAACACTTTGAACAGGTGACCGCCGCGAAAGCGGCGGGCGCTGCCACGCCCGGTCAGCAACAAGGCGGCGAGCAATACGAACTCCACGCCGCTGCACTTTATGAAGCCCGCCGCACCCTAAAAACCATCAAATCGATTCAAGCCAAGATCGAGAAAAAGCGCGAATTACTGCCCGACTTCATGCCCTACGTGAATGGCGTGCTAGCAGAAGGCAAAGGCGCAAAAGACGACGTACTCATGACCTTAATGGTCTGGTGTATCGACGTGGGCGATTTTGAAAAAGCGCTGGAAATTGGAGCCTACGCCGTGAAGCACAACCTCGACACGCCCGACCAGTACGACCGCGACACCGTCAGCATCCTGGCCGAAGAGATCGCCGAAGGCGTGAAGGCTCAGTTGGATAAAGAAGGTGCCGATGCCGACGCCCTCGCCAACGTGATGGCTCGCGCTGTCGCTATCGTCGGTGATGCCGACATGCACGACCAAATCAAAGCCAAAGTGCATAAGTCTTACGGCTACGCCCTACGCGCAGCAGAAGATGCAGAAGAAGCACTACACCAGCTCAAGCAAGCGTTAGCGCTCAACGAAAAAATTGGCGTCAAGCAAGACATCCAGCAGCTAGAACGTCAGCTCAAAAAACAGGGCGAACAGGCACCCGCCTAACCGCCAACCGAGTCGCACCCCGACGGCAAGGGGGCACCGCCAAGCAAGGGCTTTTAGCCGCGCGCGAAGTGGTCCACCCCCTTCTTTAACCCGTCGGCAACATAGGTGGCTAGCATGATCGCCCACGGCACCAACCCGCCAAGCCAGCCGCTAGAAACCATCAGCAACAACGGCTTCTGGCCAAATATCGACCCGAATCAATTCATTGATGAAGAGCGCGTACACAACGTCACGCCGCCGCGCATCCGTCAATCACTGCGTGCCGCCATCGCCGATGTAAACCGCCAGCTCGCCAGCTACCAAGCCGAACAGCAAGAAAACGGCCGCGCGGTGATAGATGACGTACCTATCGAATCATGGCAAACGCCCGGAGATTTACAGCTGCTCTACCTGCGCGCCGTCTACGCCCAAGCACAAGCCGACCTGTTAGAGCGCTACCGCGATACATCCGCCACCGGCGAAGGCGACAAGCTCGGCGAAGCCAAAGACCTCGCCGCCGATGACTACCGCGCCGATGCCCGTTGGGCAATTGCCGAGCTAACCGGCCACAACCACACCACGGTCGACCTGATATGAAACGCACGGTGTGCGCCCATCAAGGCGAAACATTAGATGCCTTGCTCTACCGCGTGTACGGCAAAACCGCCGCCATTACCGAACAAACGCTAACGCTCAACCCAGGCCTAGCCGAACAAGGCCCGGTGTTGAAAGAGGGAACACCGGTCGTGCTACCGCCGCCCCCGGAAACCCGCGAAACCAAACCACCCAACATTCAGCTTTGGAATTAGGAGACGGGATGCCCTCGCCACCTGCTCACGAAAGGTCACCCACTATGCTCGAGCGACACGTACAAACCGCCATACAAGTCATCTTGCTAGCCCTATTGGCATGGGCAGGCGTCGAACTGGTCAACCTCGGAAAATCTACCGCCGTGTTGCAGGAACGTCTGGTTTACCAAGGGCAATTGATTAACGAAATGCGCCGCGAACTGCGCGAATGGAGTGACCTTTACTACCGCAAAACCGATGCCGAACGCGAGTTCAGAACCTTACGAACCAACGTAAGCGCACTAGACCAACGCATCCAACAGCTAGAGGAAGCACGCCCATGACCCAACTCAGCAAACACTTTCAACGCCGAGAATTCGCCTGTCGCTGCGGCTGTGGGTTCGATACCGTCGACCCACAAACGCTGAAAATACTTGAGCAAGTGCGCACCCACTTCGGCCAACCGGTCATCATCACCAGCGGATGCCGCTGCCCCGCCCACAACACTCGCGTAGGTGGTGCCCCTAACAGTCAACACACCCGCGGCCGCGCGGCGGATATTCAAGTTCGCAACACATCCCCCACCGCCGTTGCCGACTGGGTCATCGAAAATGCACCCCACGCTAGCGTAGGCCGTTACGCCAGCTTTACCCATATCGACACACGCACCGGCGGCCCCAAACGGTGGTAACCATGACCAGCGGTTTTACCAACGCCCCCCGCGTCATTTGGCAAGGTGGGCGCTACCCCTGGCGGCTGGATGCCCCGCTTCACTACCGCTCGGCAACGCTAAAACGGCTGCAACTGCCCAAGGCAACCCCCGGCCTGATAAAAATCCCCGCCGGTTACTGCACCGACTTCGCCAGCGTGCCGCGCATCCCCCTGGTGTACGCCGCCGTGGGCGGCAAAGCCGTGTTACCCGCCATCGTTCACGACTACCTATACGACTGCTGGCCAACGCAGCTAACCCGCAAGCACGCCGACCAAATCTTTCTCGAAGCCATGGCCGCCGCCAATGATCCAACGTCACTCATCACACGGCGGCTAATGTACTGGGGCGTGCGGCTCGGTGGCGCCTTGCCTTGGCGAAAAAACACCACCCACAAATGTGATGGCCACTGCAAATGATCAAACTCCAATCCCTACGCCAACACCTACTGGCCTCGGTCGAAGAGCTACGCCGCAACCCAGAACAGCTACACACCTTCATTAACGATGGAAAAGTGAAGTTTGCCTGTGGCCAAAACCTCAGCCACCAATACACCGTCGATGCTCAAATCATCATTACGGATTACAGCGGCTCACTCGATACCGTGATGATCCCGCTACTGCAGTGGCTCAACCACTACCAGCCAGATCTCGTCATTGATGAAGCGGTAACGCTAGAAGCCGAAATACTCAACAACACCCACTGGGATCTCGCCATCACCGTGCGCTTAACCGAGCGTGTTGTCGCCAAGGTGGATTGCCAAACCGGCACCATCAACGCCGAACACCGCATGCCAGAATTTCCCGTAGACGCCTGCCCCACAAAACACTGGCTGTTGTATATAAAGCACCCTCATACAACAACGCATGAACTCATCGCCGAATGGGATAGCCCTGAATGAGCGCCGATCTTGAACAAGAGCTAAAACAGCTAGAAGGATGGGTAGCGCCGCTAATCGAAAAGCTCACCCCCAAAGAGCGCCGCGTATTAGCGCGGGAAGTCGCGCGGGACCTACGCCTAGCAAACCGCAACCGCATTAAGGCGCAAACCAACCCCGACGGCACGCCGTTTGAACCCCGCACCCAACTACGTGGCCGCAGCGGTGCCATCCGCCGAAAAGCCATGTTCACAAAGCTACGCACCGCCAAACACCTAAAAATCAAAACCAGCGCCGATGAAGCCGCCGTCGGCTTTCTTGCTCGCGTCGCCCGCATTGCCCGCGTTCACCACTACGGCCTGCGCGACCGCGTCGAAAAAGGCGGCCCGCAACACCAATACGCCCGCCGCGAACTCATCGGTATCACCGCAGCCGATGCCGACCACATCGCCGACAGCGTGCTAAACCACCTAGTACCTCCCAATCGATAACCACCGCTTGTCCAAGCCACCCCGCACAACGCCCGCCGCTACCCATTCGCGCGTAAGGCACACACCATTGGCGGCATGAACAACGTCGCCGAACTACTCCGCCTCATCGAAAACCTACTACGCCTGGGCACCATTGCCGAGGTAGACCACGGCGCGCCCGGCGAACGCCTACCCGCCGTGCGCGTGAAATCCGGCGCGTTGCTGACCGGCTGGCTACCCTGGGCCAACGGCCGCGCGGGCACCACCCGCGATTGGAACCCGCCCACCATCGGCGAGCAGGTAATGATCCTCTCCCCCGGTGGCGACTTGGCCAACGGCGTGGCCATGCCCAGCCTGTTCCAACGTAATCACCAGCCGCCGAGCAATGCCCCCGGCAAAGTCGCGCGCGAATATCCCGACGGCGGCCTGTTTGAATACGACCACGCCAACAGCGTGCTACGCATTCACTTGCCCGGCGCAATCGAGATCCACGCCCCCGGCGGCACCTCATGGGTAGGCAACATTAATCAGCAGGGCAACATGCAGCGCGAAGGCAGCTACGAACAAACCGGCGGTGGGCTCACCCACAACGGCAAAAACATCGGCCACGACCACAAACACAGCGGCGTTCAAAGCGGCAGCGGCACCACAAAGGAACCCATCTAATGGCAGGCATGAACGCTCACACTGGCCACGCGCTCAACGGCATCGAACACATTCAACAAAGCGTTGCCGACATCATCACCACCCCGATTGGCACCCGCGTGATGCGCCGCGATTACGGCAGCCTAGTGCCCGAACTCATCGACAGGCCGATGAATGACGCGCTGTTAATGCAGGTTTACGCCGCCACGGTGATTGCCGTTAGCCAATGGGAACCGCGCCTACGCATTACCCGCACCCAGCGCAGCGTCAGCACCACCCAACCCGGGGCCGCCCGGCTCACCATTGAAGGGCAAACCCGCAAAGGCGATAACGTCGTGTTCGAGGTACCACTATGAAACTCGTCGGCCCCATTGATCTATCCCTGCTCCCCGCGCCGATTGTTATTGAACCGCTGGACTACGAAGCCATCTATGCCGAACGCCGCGCCGCCCTGCTGGATCTTGTCGATCCCGCACAGCGCGAAGCAGTCGAAAGCACCCTAGCGCTAGAATCCGAACCGCTCACCAAGCTGCTACAAGAAAACGCCTACCGTGAATTGGTCTGGCGGCAACGGGTCAATGAAGCCGCCCAAGCACTGATGCTGGCCTACAGCCGCGAAAGCGACCTCGACCAGCTAGCAGCCAACTACAACGTTGAACGCCTCACCATTCACCCCGGCGACCCCTCGGCCGTGCCCCCCATCCCGCCGGTCAAGGAAAGCGACAGCCAACTACGAATCCGCGCCCAACAAGCCTGGGAAGGGTTAAGCGTCGCGGGGCCGCGCTCGGCCTACGTGTTCTACGCCCTCTCTGCCGATGGCCAAGTCGCCGATGCCACCACCGTTAGCCCATCGCCCGCCGTGGCCGTGGTTACCGTGCTATCCGTGGAAGGCGATGGCACCGCACCGCCGGATCTTCTACAGCGGGTAGACACCGCCCTGTCCGCCGACGACATTCGCCCGGTCGCCGACCGGCTAACCGTGCAGTCTGCGCAGATCATCGATTACCACATCGACGCCACGCTCTACGTCAACCCAGGCCCAGAGCAAGAACCTATTCTCGATGCCGCTCGCGCTTCCATTGAGCACTACATCACCGAACAGCGCCGCCTGGGGCGAGACATCCGACGCTCGGCCATTTACGCCGCCCTACACGTTGAAGGCGTACACCACGTCGGCATCACCGCCCCAGCGGCCGACCTACCGCTAGACCCCACCCAAGCGGGCCACTGCACCAGCATCGAATTGACGATCGAGGTCTACGATGGCTGAACGAAACGACCTGCTACCGCCCAACCGATCACCACTGGAACGCGCCACCGCCCGCGCCCTGGCTGATATAGAACGGGTGCCCATTCCCCTGCGCACACTGTGGAACCCCTACACCTGCCCAGAGCACTTACTGCCCTATTTAGCCTGGGCGTTTTCCGTCGAACACTGGCGGCCTGAATGGCCCACCGAGCGCAAACGCCGCGCCATTGCCGAAAGCTGGTTAGTTCATCGTAAGAAAGGCACCCATGCCGCCGTGCGCCGCGTGGTTGAACTACTGGGCCATGAGATCGAATCCGTCACCGAGTGGTGGCAAGTCACCCCCAACGAACACCCCGCTACGTGGTGGATGACCGTGGCCGCCCAGGGGATAGACGAAAAGGGCTACGACGAACTGGTACGGCTCATTGACGATGCCCGCCCCGTTACCCGCCACCTGACCGGCTTAAACATACTCACCACTGTCAGGGGCGTGATGTACGTCGCCGCCAGCGCTCAAGGTGCCGATACCACCACCATCTACCCCGGCATGCCCGATATAGACGCCACCGTCATGGCGTACACCGCCATAGGGCTGGATGTCACCGACACCACCACCGTCTACCCCAAGCCCTAGTCACCCTACAGGAGTCACCATGGCCGAATTTCATACGCTGATTACCCAAACAGGCCAAACCAAATTGGCCGCCGCCCTTGCCAACAATGAGCCGCTGGAACTCTCCGCCGTGGCCATGGGTGACGGCGGCGGCTCGCTTCCCACCCCCAGCGCCGCCCGCACCGCACTGGTTAAAGAAGTGCACCGCGTCGGCATTAATGTGATTGGTGTCGATAGCGACAACCCCCACTGGCTGGTCATCGAAGCGGTGCTACCACCGGAAGTGGGTGGCTGGATGATTCGCGAGGTGGGCGTTTACGACAGCGCCGGGGATTTGATTGTCTACGGCAACTACCCCGAGACCTACAAACCGCTACTCAGTGAAGGCAGCGGGCGCACCCAAACCGTGCGCATCATCATGCAAGTCAGCGATACCGAAGCCGTCACGCTAACGGTCGACCCATCGGTGGTACTGGCGACCCATGAATACGTGGCCCAGCAAATCGCCGCCCAAACTCAACACCTAACCCCCAAAAGCCGCAAAATCGAGGCAGGCGACGGCCTAAGTGGCGGCGGCGACTTAACCGCCGATAGAACGCTCAGAGTTGATAACACCGTCGTACGTACCGAACGCGCCGTCCACACCGGCAGTGGCCTCACTGGTGGCGGAAACTTAAGTGCCAACCGAACCCTAAGCGTTGATAACACCGTGGTACGCACTAACCGCAGCATTAGCGCCGGTACCGGTCTTACGGGCGGCGGCAGCTTAGCAAGCAACCGAACGCTCTCACTCGACACCGCCACCCTATCTAAACTAGAAAAAGCCGAGGGTGCGGTTCAGCCAACCCGCCAAGTAACCGCCGGTGCAGGCCTTACCGGCGGCGGTGAGTTAAGTGGCGATATCACCATCGAAATGGGAACCCCTCAACCGCTGAGCGCAACGTCAGAAAATGAAACAACAGCAGAGGGCCACTCCCACGAGCTACACATGGCAACGCTAGCCCAAGCGCGAGCGGGAGAAGACAACGAACGTTTGATGACGCCCGTCCGCGTACACCAAGCGTTTAATCATTACGGCTTGGGCAAAACCAGCACCGGCACTACAAGCATGGCTGATCCCTTAGCCAGTGGTTTCTATCGAAACATAGCTAACCCACCACAAGCCCCTAACCGAAACTCTGGGAGTTGGGTTGAGCACGGTGGGAGCACCACAGACGGCTTTCGGATATTTGCGCCGGGGGGCTACCAAAATGACGATAATCTTTACTTTAAGCGCAAAGGCTTAAACGCCTATGGCGACACAGAATGGCGAAAAATCATCCATGACGGTCATTTAAACGACCTCTTTGCCGGGGATACCCACCCCACTGGCTGGCAGCGTTTACCCAGTGGTCTGATTATGCAATGGGGGTTTGTCACCATTCAGCCCGGCAGTCACTTCGCCTCTGTTGTGCTCCCCATTGAATTCCCTAACCAACAGTTTCGCGGCGTCGCAACGCGGGTCAGCGCAGGCGTCAACGCCGAAGACGTTGTCGGCATCGAAGTATCGAAAGCCGGCTTAACCATCTCCACGCTCGGCGTCGCTGGCGTGCGCACCTTCAACTACTGGGTATACGGCAACTAGGAGCATTCCCATGCAGCAAATTTACTGGAGCGCCACCGCGCACGCCTTCTTTCACAGCAGCATTCACGGTGCCCCCCTATTGCGGGTAATTGATCCCGCATGGCAGCCCGATGAAAACAATCCTGACGACATCCCTCCGATGCTTGAGGTACCCAATCCAGACACCAAAGTACCAAAAGATGCCGTCGAGGTTGATGCCGATACCCATGAAGCGTTGATGAATGGCCAAACCACTGGGCTAAACATCATCAGCGATGAACACGGCCGCCCCACCTTGGCAGAACCACCGGCGGCCACCATTCAACAGCTGGCCACGCAAAAGCGCCGCGAACTAAACGCAGCAAGGGATGCCGCCTTTGCCCAGGGGATGGAATACAACTTCAACGGCGAAACCGATGTGGTGCAAACCCGCCCGGAAGACCAGCTCAATCTAATTGCGCTGTCAGCGAAGGCACAACGGATGATCGCAGCAGGCCACCCAGACGCCACCCTCACGTTTCGCGGTGCCGAAAACGTCAACCGAGAAATCACCGCCACAGAAATGGACGCACTCACCATGGCCGCCCTCGCCCACATCGAAGGCATCTACCAGAAAAGCTGGCAGCTAAAAGATGCCCTCGACAACGCCGAACGCGAACAAGATAGGGATGCGATAGAAGCGCTCAACTGGTAGTCATCTCTAACTTAAAAGCCCGCTAATTAGCGGGCTTTCTGCTCATTACTTGCTTTAACGCCTTCTTTAACTTTTTTGACTTTTTCACCTATAGTTAACCAAGCGTGATATGTATCTCGATTCTCTTGGTAATCTTTCGGCAAATCTAGCAAACTAACACCTAAATTAGCATAGTCTGTTTCTCCACACCCGAACAAATAAGCATGGTAACAATAAATATAATGATAATAGGTAGTCGCATGATTATAATTACTAAGCAAGTAAGACTCATAATAACTCTTCAACCCCTCCTCAATTTTCAACTTACTCAGCATAAATGCATAAATCTTATCTAACTTTAAAAAAATTCCATCAGCAAACTCGTAAACAGAATATTCATTACAGCTTAAAATGATAGAAGCATAATCTTCCATGTCTGAAATTAAGTCATAATTTAAAAAATCATAGTTTCTAAATTCCTCAACAACTCTGTCAAGCACCTCTTTTTCTCTTTCACTAGCAGCCCAAAAATCTTGATCAAGATCTTTTTTCAAACTATCCATAAGCATCGGAAATATTGTAAAAGAGCTATTATAAGCTAGTTCAATTTCTCTCCTTTCCTTTTCAAGCTCCAATTGGCTTCTTGTTAGTGAGAGCTGAGTTTTTTGAGACTCAATCATCTCCTCCTGGCTATCAATCAGCGCTTGTTGCTGACCTAGCGTTTTAACAAAGGCAAACAGTGTCGCCACTACCGCTGTTACCCCCACCGTACCAGACAGATACGTCGCAAAATGCGCCCAGTCACTTGGGTCTTCAGAGGGCGGCCTTCCCCAGAAATTCCAGATATAAAGAACAATGGCGATGACAGCCACACCTACAACCACACCCACTAGCCATTTATTAAGATGCTTCACGTCCCTGCCCCTTTTTATTAAGCGTTCTTAATACACATTCTAACCTTGTCCCACCCTCCCCGCACAACGCCCGCCGCTACCCTCCCGCGCGTAAGCCACACACCATGGCACTACTTAGGAAAACACCAGAACCCGCTTGAACCTGCGCAGGAGACAAGCCATGTCCGACTACCACCACGGCGTTCGCGTCGTTGAAATTAATGAAGGCACCCGCCCGATTCGCACGGTTAGTACCGCGGTGATTGGCCTAGTGGCCACCGGCCCCGCCGCCGATGAAACCGCCTTCCCCCTTAACGTACCAGTGCTAGTCACTGACCTTTATGCCGCAATGGGTAAAGCAGGTGTGGGCGGCACACTACGCCGCACCCTCGCCACTATCGCCAGTGAAACCCGCGCACTGTGTGTGGTTGTGCGTGTCGCCGAAGGCCCAGACGATGTCGAAACCACCACCAATATTATCGGCGGCGTTAGCGAGACAGGCCAAAAGCTCGGCATGCAGGCACTCACCACGGCTGAAACCAAGTTGGGTGTTAAGCCGAGAATTTTGGGCGTGCCTGAACTCGATAATGAGAGCGTTGCTTCGGAACTCGCAGGCATCGCCCAGCAGCTGCGCGCCTTCGCGTATGTCTCTGCGTTTGATTGCCAAACCAAAGAAGAAGCGGTCATGTACCGAGAAAACTTCGGCCAACGCGAAGTCATGGTGCTATGGCCAAACTTCCAAGCTTTCGATGCCGACGCAGGCGAAACCCGCCCGCTATCGGCCGTTGCCAAAGCCTTGGGCCATCGCGCCAAGCTGGATAACGACATTGGCTGGCATAAAACGCTATCCAACATGCCCGTTAATGGCGTCACTGGTATCACCAAGGACCTGAGCTGGGATCTGCAAAACCCCGCCACCGATGCCGGTTATTTAAACGCCGCCGACGTCACCACGCTGATCAACAAAACGGGCTTCCGCTTCTGGGGCTCACGCACCTGCAGCGCTGACCCACTGTTCGCGTTCGAGAGCTACACCCGTACCGCCCAAGTGCTCGCCGACACCGTCGCCGAGGCGCACCTATGGGCAGTCGATAAACCCATGCACCCCTCATTGGTGCGCGACATCATCGAAGGCCTCAACGCCAAGTTTCGCGAACTCACCCGCCGTGGCTACATCCTCGGTGGCTCTGCGTGGTTTGACGACTCTCTCAACAGCCCCGAGGTGTTGAAGTCCGGTAAGTTGTACATCGACTACGACTACACACCAGTGCCCCCACTGGAAGACCTCACGCTGCAGCAGCGCATCACCGACCGCTACTTAGTCGATTTTGCCGAACGCGTCGCCGCCTAACAGGAGCACAGCCCCATGGCACTTCCCTACATTCTTAAAGACTTCAACCTGTTTGGTGACGGACACAACTGGCAAGGCCAGATTCCAGAACTAACACTGCCCGAACTCGCCCGCCGCATGGTCGAGTACGAAGGCGGCGGCATGGACGGCCCGATTGAGGTGGACCACGGCAACGAACTGCAAACGTTTGAGTGGACAGCAGGCGGCATGATTGTCGATATCTTCGACACCTACGGCAGCCCCATTCACGATGCCGCCATGCTACGCATGACAGGCGCTTACGAATCCGACGAAGACGGCGGGATTATTCCCGTGGAGATCGTCATGCGCGGACGCCACAAAACCATCAACCTCGGCGATGCAAGCAAGGGGGATAACAACCAAATCAGCGTTACCACCTCCCTTTCTTATTTCAAACTCATCGTCGACGGCGAAGAGATCATCGAACGCGACGTCCCCGGCTACGTATTCAAGGTACGTGGTGTCGATCGCCTCGCAGGCCGCCGCCGCGCCCTAAACCTGTAAGCCAAATCACTCACCACGGCCGCCCAGGCGGCCAAACCCAACACATAGGAATGCATCACCATGACTGCAAAGACTGAAGCCAACGCCGTAGAGCAAGTAACCCAAGCCGCCACAAAGCCAGCCACCGCCCCCGGCGTGCCGACGAAAAACGTAGAGCTGGATACACCGATAAAGCGCGGCAAAACCGACATCACTGAAATTAACGTACGAAAACCGCTAAGCGGTGCCCTTCGCGGCGTAGCGTTAGTTGATCTGCTCAACATGGATACCCGCAGCCTGCAAAAGGTGCTGCCACGCATCACCGAACCAGCGCTAACAGAAGCCGACTGCCGCGAGCTAGACCCCGCCGACCTGCTGCAATTGGGTACGGCGGTCTCAAATTTTTTGTTGGGCAAACGCGCCGAGGGGTAACCGCTAACATTCCCAACGATGTTGAAGACGCCATGGCCGATATTGCCTTCGTATTCCATTGGCCACCCAGTGCCATGGATAGCATGGGGCTAGAAGAGCTAGCCCGTTGGCGAGAAAAAGCCAGAGAGCGCAACACGCCTAAAAAGCGCGGGCGATAAACCACTCAATGCCCCATAAATGGGGCATTTTGCTGCAGGAGGCCGCATGGCCCGTAACCTAAATCTAAGCGTCACCCTACAGGCCATCAACAAAGCCACCGGCCCTTTGCGGCAAATTATGGAAGGCTCTCGCGGGGCAGGCGGTGCCATCCGCGAAACCCGCGACCACCTGCGCAACCTGCAAGATCAACAAAAGAAGCTAACCGCGTTTCGGGACATGTCGCGCCAAAGCCACGGCACCCGCCGCGCATTAATGGACAAGCGCGAGGAGCTAAAGCGCATCACTCAAGAGCTGGAAAGCACCACCGGCCCCACCCGCCGCCTTACCCAGCAACAGGAACGTGCCCAGCGTGAAGTTGAAAAGCTCAGCGGCGAATACCGCCAAAACCGCGACCGTGTAAGAGAACTTGCCCGCGAGTTGCCCGCAGGTGTTGAAGGGGTTCGTGGGTTTACACAGCAGCAAGATGCCCTAGCAAAACAAATTGAAGAAACCAACCACCGCCTGGGTCGCCAGCAAGATGCCTTACGACGTTTAGGAGAGGCCAACGTGGGCGGCAGGTTCAATGCAATGACCGGCGAAATACGCCGCTTTGGCCGCAATGTAACGGTAGCGGGCGGCATTGCGGCTGGCTCCATATTCGCACTCAGCAGCAGCACCGCAAGCTTAGGCGATGACGTCGCAAAAACTGCCGACAAAATGGGCATTGGCACCACGGAGCTGCAACAGTTGCACTATGCCGCTGAACGGGCTGGCGTGGGCACCGAAGGCTTAAACAGCAGCATGCAACGTATGGTTCGCCGCATAGGTCGCGCGGCTAATGGTACGGGGGCAGCCGTCAAGCCCTTAGAGCAACTAGGTTTATCAGCTCAAGAGCTGAATAACATGCGCCCTGAACAAGCGGTGGCCGCCATTGCCGACGCCCTGGAAAGCGTCGAAAGCCACGGTGACAAAATCGCCATCATGAGCGGCATCATGGGCAATAGTGGCGAATCCATGATCAACATGCTGCGCGGCGGCAGCGAAGAGCTAGAAGCGCTCATGGCTGCCGGGCTTGAAACCGGCTATGTGCTCAGTGAAGAGTCCGCCCGTGGCGCTGAAAACTTTCAAGACGCATTGCTAGATGCCCAGCTCGCCGTTAAAGGTGTCAAAAACACCATCGGGGCAGAGCTAATGCCCGCCGTCACCGACATCATGCGCGAGTTCGTCGGCTGGATGCGTGAAAACCGCGAGCAAGTGCAGGCCTTTGCAAAAGCGTTTGGCGAACGGCTGAAAAACGCCGTGCCCATCATTATCGACCTAGCCACCGGCGCGGCAGGCATGGCCAACAGCATCGGCGACATTGTGAGCAGAACGGCCGAACTGGTCGGCGGGTTCGACAACCTCGCCATGATTGTTGGCGGCCTATTCGCGGCCAAAATGATACTCAGCATTGTGATGTTTGGCGTCAGCATAGTAAAAGCGGGAGGTGCCATCATTGCGCTCGCGAAGACGCTACCCGCATTAGGCATAGGTATTAAGGCGATTGGTGCGCTCATGATGGCCATGCCGATTGGCTGGCTAATCGCAGGCATCGCCGCCATCGCCGGGGCGGCCTACCTTATTTATAAATATTGGGAACCCATCAAGGCGTTTTTCCTCGGCCTTTGGCAACAAGTGAAAGCCGCGTTCGATGAAGGCATCGACGGCGTTGCCCGCCTGCTAATCAACTGGTCACCGTTAGGCCTCATTCATAGCGCATTCATCGGCGCGCTAGATCTGCTGGGTATTTCAGTACCTGTGGGGTTCCGCGACCTGGGCAGCTTTGTCATTGACGGCCTAATCGGCGGGCTAAATGACAAACTCAATGCCTTGCGCGAGAGCGTTAGCGGCATAGCTAGCAGCATCATGGACTGGTTTAAAGGCGTACTCGGCATCAACTCCCCCAGTCGAGTCTTTGAAGGCTTCGGTACCAATATTGTTGAAGGCATCATCAACGGCATCGGCGGCATGGCTGGGGCGCTACGCGACCATGTAACAAGCCTAGCGAGCGATATAGCAGGCTGGATGAGTAACGCCGTCGGTAGTGCCGTTGATGTGGGTCGCGATATTGCCAATGGCCTAGGCGACGGTATAGCCAACGCAACAGGCAGAGTGCAAGGGGCAATCAGATGGATGACAGGAAGCGCAGAGGAAGAGGCCCGCGAAGACCTGGATACCCACTCACCAAGCCGCGTGTTTAGAAGTATCGGCATAGATGTTTCTGCCGGTCTGGCCAACGGCATCAAGGACGATTCAGACGGCCCGCTGAAGCAAGTGCGTAGCCTCACCAACAGTCTACGCAGCGCGGCAGGCGGCTTAATGCTCAGCGCAGGGATCGCCAGCCCCGCCGCTGCACTAGACATACCACAGCCCGAAGCGCAAACCGTCACCGCAAACATCGCCGCCCAAGAGCTACCCAGCGTAGATCGCAACAACGTCGACACCAGCAGCGTGCAAATAGACGCCCGCCCACCGCTGCAAAGCCATGCCAGCGCATCGCAAAGCGGCGGGCTGGTGATTCAGGGTGGTATCAATATTCAAGTGCACGCCGCCCCCGGCATGGATGAACAAGCCTTGGCACGGCTGGTGAATGAGCAAGTACAGCGGGCACTGGAACAAGCCGAACGCCGCGCCGCCGCTGCCAGCCGCCGCAACTTTTACGATAACGATTGAGGGCAATCACATGATGATGACCTATGGCCTTTTCGTGTTCGGCCTAAATACCGCCGCTTATCAAGAATTACAGCGGCAAACCAACTGGCGACACGCCAGCACATCACGCATCAACGCGCGGCCTGCCCATCAATACCTTGGCCCTGGTGACGACACCATCACGCTAACCGGCACCCTGCTGCCCCTATTCACCGGCGGCCAACAAAACCTGGATATGCTCAGGGTACTAGCGGATGAAGGCCGCGCGTGGCCATTGATTGAAGGCACCGGCACCTATTACGGCATGTACACCATCGGAAGCCTTCAAGAACGTAAAAGCGAGTTTTTCCGCGACGGCGCGGCCAAGCAAATCGAATTTGATCTAAAGCTAACCCGCGTGGATGAAGCCAGAACCGAACTGCTGGGCGTGCTGCAAAACAGTGCTCTTCGCGCCATTAGCGGGGCGCTGGCATGACCCCCGACTACCGCATCACCCTACAAGGCCAAACCATTAGCCCTGCGTTTCGTGCCCGGTTGTCATCACTCACCCTACACGACCGCCGTGGCATGCAAGCCGACCAGCTGGACATAACGCTATCAGACGATGACGGCATGCTCGATATACCGCCCACAGGCGCAGAGCTAACACTGGCCATCGGCTGGCAAGGCCAAGCACTCACTGAACGCGGCACGTTTATCGTCGATGAAGTGGAGCACACCGGCGCACCGGATACCCTCAGCATACGCGCCTCAAGTGCGGATATGCGCCAAGGGCTGCCCGGCAAAAGAACGCAAAGTTGGGATGAAGTAACGGTTCGCGAGATCCTTATCACCATTGCCGCACGGCATGAGCTGGTGGCCAGCGTAGGCGCAACGCTGGCAGGCATCCGCATCGCACATATTGATCAAACCGATGAAAGCGACCTGCACTTTCTAACTCGCCTAGCCGAACGCTTCGACGCGGTGGCCACTGTCAAAAGTGGTTACCTGATCTTCGTCCCCATGGGCCAAGCCACCACCGCCAGCGGGCTAGAAATCCCACCCATCCAGCTACGGCGCGAAACCGGTGACCAACACCGATACTTAGTTGCCGAGCGCGACGCCTACACCGGCGTCACCGCCCTATGGTATGAAAAAGACCAAGCTGAACGCCTCACGGTCACCGTCGGCGAGCCCGACAACACCCAGCAGCTACGCCACACCTACGCCAGCGAAACCGAAGCGCTGGAAGCCGCCCAAGCAGAATGGCAACGCCTGCAACGCGGCGTCGCCTTTTTCAGCATTACCCAGGCGGTAGGCGACCCCAACGTCTTCCCCGAAACGCCCGCCCAATGCATTGGCTGGAAACCCCAAATCGACGCCACCGCCTGGATCATCACAGAAGTCACCCACAACCTCACCGAATCCAGTTATACCACTGCGTTGCAGCTCGAAACCCGCTCAGAACAATAGAAACAGGGTTATTGGGGTTATTTAATTTGACCGCCACAAAATGCGGGGTTATAGTAACCCTACATTCAAAAACACAGGGGCAGGAGGTGAATAGCAGAGCACTGATCAAGGAACTGGAAGCGGATGGCTGGGAGTTAGTGAGAGTCAAAGGCAGCCACCACCATTTCAGGCACCCTACTAAGCCAGGCACAGTGACCGTGCCACATCCCAAAAAGGATTTGAAAACAGGGCTAGTAAAGGGAATCAGAAAAAGCGCCGGCCTCTTATGAGGCTGGCCACTGCTGCCCCGCACCACAACAGGAGATCAACGCATGTTGTTTCCCATTGCAATTGAACGCGGCGACGAACAACACGCCTACGGCGTGGCGGTGCCTGATTTGCCCGGCTGCCATTCAGCAGGCGATACCTTTGAAGAAGCGATGGTCAACGCCAAGGAAGCCATTGAAGGCTGGCTAGAAGTCGCCGTGGACTACGGCGACCCGATTCCTGAAGCAACGTCTATCGAACACCACATGGATAACCCCGATTTTGAAGGCTGGATCTGGGCCGTGATCGATATTGACCTAACCCCCTACCTGGGCAAAAGCCACAAAATCAACGTCACGTTGCCAGACCTACTGGTGAAACAGATTGACGACTTTGTGGCCAGCCACCCAGGGGATAAAACGCGTAGCGGATTCCTCTCGCGGGTTGCCATGGCAGAACTGGCCAAAGCACGTAAAAGCGCATAACCACGCACAACAAAAACCCCCGGCCATCCAATGGCCGGGGGCTACTGCTGTCGCAATCTTCTGGCGAAGCGGAAACCACCACGCGTGCTACAAGGCGACAGTGTCATGGTCTCAGAAATAAAGCAGCAGCGATGTAAGCTATTACCGCCAAACCATGTAAGCCATTGCCACTAACGCGTGTAGGAAATTGGCGGGTAACGTGTAAGAAATTGCTGACAAGCGTGTAAGCCATCATCTACACCGCCCAGCATCGCGAAGTCAGGCAAAGCCTGAGTTAGCGTTGACACTGGTTACGACTATCCTGGTATCCACACCCTCAAAGTATTGAGCGGCGAGCCCCAAATCGACGCCACCCCATGGATCATCACCGAGGTAACCCACAACCTCACCGACACCACCGCCTTGCAACTAGAAATTCGCAACAAAAGTTAGGCACTGGTTCCGTCTGAATGTTTATACACCTTGTCATATCCGCACCATCCTGCAAGAATGAACCCAATGAAAAATTGTATTGGCTGCTCTATTAGGCTGTTTGAGCAGAAAACACCGCCCACGAAACCGTAGAGGCGGTTTTCGCATGGCTGGTAGCGAGAAATGAGCCGTCATGGATGAGAAGCTGGGCTTTGTGTGGCAAGAGAAGCCTAATAATTAGAGGAGCGATTACTTGAAAGATAGGCCAAAAAATCTGCCAGAATTCTCTAACCCACCGTTAGATGAAGTGGTTATTGGTGTTCAGTTTTCAGCTCTTCCTGGCTACTCATCGGTGCTGGCAAAAGATGTATGGGGCTTATACAAGGATGACTTTCCTCTTATCCAAGAGCATCCTCCTATTGAGCCAACTTTTGAAACATTCGGGGGCATGGGGCCTCAGCAAAGCGTTCAGTTTAGATTTGGCCCTTCCCAATTAAATCCTAGGCTTTGGTTCATATCACAGGATCAGAACCATCTAATCCAGTTCCAAGAAGATCGCTTTCTTTTGAACTGGAGAAAACAGGCTAACGGTAATCAATACCCACGCTTCGAGGGTGTATCTGAAAATTTTGAAAGCAATTTACTAAAGCTTGAAGCACTTTCGTTCAATGGACAGAAAAACGCACTCGACATAAATCAAGCAGAAGTATCTTATATTAATTTTATTCAGGCTGAAGACTATTCAAAAATAAATAGCTGGATAAAAACACTTGATTTTTCAGGAATTAATGTAGAAAGCATGAACATTAATTTCACCGAGGTAGTCAATGACATTAACAAAAAACCAGTTGCACGTCTTTTCCATGAGTTGCAGCCCGTAGTGACAAAAAACGGAAAGGTGAAAGCTGTAAGGCTAATCTTAACGTATAGAGGTCAACCAGCCGGAAACAGTGTTGCATATGCAATGAATTTTATCCGGCAGGGAAGAGAAAAAATTGTCAATCGCTTTAGCGAAATGACTACCAAGGAAGCACATAAGGTTTGGGGAGAAATACTATGATTGCTGAAGCTATCAGAAAAGAGTCACCTTACAGGGCTTATAAAACTACCCCTGAACGTCGGTCACGGGATATTTCTGCTGCGCATAGTGCTTTTTCAGCTTTCAGATTGAATGTCCACGGTTATCAGTCTGATTGGAGCATAGCTCTAAGAGAAAGGCTTGATGAACTTACATCTCTGTCCGTTGGTTGGGATGGGTACAACGGTCGGCCAGTGTCTTGCCAAACAGCTCACTTTGTTATCAACATGTTAGAGCGTTTATGCCAAGATGGTGTGCCCGCACCTTACCTTGTACCAGGTAGTGATGGCAGCTTACAGGTAGAGTGGCACCGCAACAATTATGATGTTGAGCTCGATGTATTAGGTCCTCAAAATGTGGTAGCCACTCGTTACAACATTCTGACTGATGAAGAAGACTTATTGGAGATCCAAAACGACTTCGCAGGAGTAGTTGATTGGATACGCTCTCTAGCAGATGCCAACGAATTGGCATAGAGGAGAGCAAGCTCTGTTATGTCAGTACAACCTTATGATGAGGCACAGATTGCAAATGAAGATGACATCATTAGAAGAGTATGCCGCGAGCAGCATGTGATTTTTGATGAGAACCTGAAAAGAGAACGTGTATCGTCGAAGCTTTTTTCAGCATCATCAGGCCCTAACGATGGCATGTCTGTTGATATTCCCAGGCTCATGGAAGCTGATGAAACGGATGTTAAGGAATTTGTGACCACTCCTGTATTCACTGGCTCCGTGGTTTTTAAATCAGTTGCTGCTCGCGGTGCAGGCCTAATAATTGGTTATGACCCGATAGCTGCTAACCCTTATCATGGTGAGGTTTGGAACAAAGGAACTAAGCCAAATCGTTTCAGCAAAGGCCAGAAAAATGCATTAGCAAAGGCGTCTGAGTGGTTAGTGGCGCTCGAAGGTGTCGAGCTGAATTAGGCTTTAATTCCCCCGGCTATGCTGGGGGAATTGCTTATTGAGTTAGCAACAACAATCAGCCCTCACTCAGAACGATCTTCAAAAACACCCATTACCATCGCCCGCAGCTCCTCCGCGTCCCAAAATCCAGTCAGGATTGAGACTAATAAAGCAGCTCCCGCAAGCAGCAGTGCAAAGACGTTACTTCGACTCTGTGCTGACTGTGAACGCTTTCCCTCTTCCACCTGGGCCGCTAGGATGTGCAACTGCTTATCACTATTTTCGGCTTGTTTCTTTAACCACTCGTCACGTTCATTTTGCTCTTTCCTGAGTCGTGCGTTTTGCTCATCAATATATTTAAAGGGAGCAATATCTACTGAAGGTAACCTACTCTCTGACTCTGGAATATCGGCATACTGAGGCGCTATAGCATCTCGAATAGAAGCATGATGGCCTTTCAGAGATTCACGTACGTCATCGTCAAGTAGTGAAGTATAGTTCTTCGTTAGTCCCGCCACAGCTTCGCTAGCAGAGCTTAAGCTGGTACCCGTAGCGGCTTTATATGCAGCCTCGGAGCTTGTTAAATCTCGGGTAAAACTTTCAATGGTGCTGCTCGAAAAGCCATTTGCTACTTGCCCCGCTAAGTTAGAAGAAGCCAAATGCTGATCCAAGTAATATGAACTATCTCCCAATGCAGCTTTACGAGCGGCCTCCAGAGGGTCTTGATATTCACTGGCAATGCTAGCTGATCGCTCAGCCCAATCAGGAAGCTTCATATGATCAGTTAAGAAGTCAGGCGAGCTTAGCCCTGCCGAAATACTGGTGGCATAAGGAGCCAAGGCGTGGCTCTTCATCAAAAAAGAAACATGTTGACTAACCAAGGCCTTTTCCAAGTAATGGGCTTCTTCGTACTTTCGATTAAAAACCCCCTTAAAAAAATCCATTTCCCAAAAGGGAGTTGAAAGCGGGATTAGCTCAGTCTCATTGGGCTTACGCGCCAAGCTTGCTACTCTTTCAGAAGGCGGTAGAAGCTGGGAAGGCTCTAAAACTAACTTCCCATCTTTCATCGTGCCGTTTACCCGATAAGCCATTCTTGCCCCCAATCGTAAGCCCTATACAGTCACGCCATTTCATCCAACTGGCACCGCGCTTGATGCACCACCACCCCTCGCACCATCCTCGCCGTGGCCATCAGCCCGTTACCGCCACTAGGCGGCAAAAGCAGCTTTACGCCACCGTTTCGCCCCAACGAGTAGTCGCCAAGCATAAGCGACATCTAACCTTGACCAAAACCACAACTAATACTATATAGAGTATTGTACTCTACACCGGAGTACAATATATAGCCAAAGAGAGCGTAAAGCATGACGAAAACTACCGTTAACAAGAGCGCTAAAACTGGCCGCTTTGTTTCAGATAAGGAAGTGAAGGCGAAGCCGAGCACAACGTTTGTTCAAACGGTTAGCAAACCGAGTGGAGGGAAAGGCAAGAAGCGCTAACACAAAGAAGCCCTTAGTCATCGCCACTGACTAAGGGCTTAATACTGAATACAGACTACACCGCCCAGCATCGCGCTTGCCGAACCACCACGCCTTTATACTGCTTGGGGGTGATAAAACACCCTTCACCACCGTTGGCAGGCAACAAACGGCAACGACTACCCACGCGATGAGATTTAAATAGCCGGTATTCCCCTTCTACCTCAGCCACCACCAGATCCGCATGGCCAAACGAGCGTGCTTCATCCACTACCAGCACATCGCCTTCCATCCATAACCCACCTGAGTGCGCCTCGTCACTGATCTCCACCAGAAAGCAACTAGGCGGAAACCGTCGCTTGTCCATCTCTGCTATCGCGGGGTGCTCCACACCCATCACCGCAGGCCCCAAGTAATTCACGCGCATAATCCATGCCCTGTGCTAGCTCCCCTACAGCGATGCAATGCATCGCGTCCCTAAGTACAATACTGTAAAAATTAACAGTGCATAGCAAGGGTTATGGAATCAACGCATAGGGCTGCCCGAAAAGAACGCCTCCCCTGGCACCTACACCGCGCGAACCGAAGCCCGCGCTATAGGACGAATTGTGATGAGTTGATGGTGGCGTATACGGATGAAGGTGCTCGTTTTAAGAAGAAGAGTTACGTTCTATTTTTTCAAGATCAATCTTTCAACACAATATAAATTATTAACATTTAAATATGACATAGCTATTTTACTAGCAATTTTATTTATAGGCATATCATCCCACTCCTTTAAGCTTTCAACACCAAACTTCAGCATATACTTAGACATTAATTCATAATTATCATAATAATAATTCCCAGCCTTTAACTTTTTATCATAGTCATCTTTAGGATGTTTTAATCCAGAATTTGACTCCATAAGTTCATAAAGTTTTTTTGTATAATGCTTCCCACTCATGACCAAGCCTAAGTATTCAATATAATCTTTATCTATAGCTTCAATATCATCATAAGCTATAACTTTAGTAGACATATAGTTATAAAAAAACTTTGACTTTAGATCTCTATACCTTGCAGGCAAAACACTGCAATGTCTTATAAAATGATGAAAAGCTAGAAAAGCTATTATGCTTTTATTTATTTTAGGCAAAACTGCAATTGCTTCAGTAGAAATTATGTCAACTATCGAATCGTTTTTATTATTTATTTTTTCAATTATAAGATCACTAACCAAGTCTATATCTGCCTCACTCGTTTTACGAGCAGCATACATCACTCCATCATTTACAGAAGCTTGAAAACTTGGTTTAGATAAAAATGAATAATCGTCGCCTTCAAACTTATCCGCCAACTTTTCGATTATTTTTTCTCCAAACTCATCAACATATTTTCTAGATTCTTCCACTGCTTCAGCTCTGAGGCGAGGAAAATTATTTTCAAGTAGCAAGACAACCAAGTCTTTCACGTCACCATACTGCATCCCAACATATGTATCTCTTCCTGATTGAACAGCAAGAGCACTGCCAGAAGCTTTTTGTGTTTGTATGTCTTTATCTAACACTTTCATCCCTCCCTTGCTTCCCACTTATATTTACATCTCGACCAGCCTGGATACCAAACCCTTTTTTGATCTTCTGCACCTGCTTGCTAGAAGAAGATTTTTTTTGATAAACAAAAGTTAAAACAACAACTACGGAGGCCAGAAAAGCAGCAACACTTGAGAATGAAATATCCAAAATAACCCAAATTAAACAAAACACACTAGATAACAAAGAAATCAATATAAGCATGAGCGATCCAAGCATTTTATTATTAATAACAAAACCCTATCAAAGACTTAAAACTCAAGCCTCATTAGAGCTCATCCCACTCACTTTCTATACGCCTTATTTCACTTTCCACCATTTCAAGCTGAGTATCAGGAGAACCTTTAAAGCTATAGATTTTTCTCATGCTCAGATCAAGAACACGGCATTCTGAGAGAGGGACATCGCATGATTCACTAATAAGAAAGCAAATTATATTTGCCCTCTGTTGATTCATTTTCTTACTACTATTGAAATGCAGCTTTAGCAAACGATCCTCACCATCAACTTTATAGTAAAGCTCAGGATTACATAGAACTTCTGTATCTCTATACTGATAACTCGCTTTAGGGGGATCATAGTGATAAATATTTTTCCCCTTTGCCCAACTAATAAAATTCTCGGCAATTTTTGAATAGTTATCTTGCTTGTCTTTATGTGATTTTTTGGCAACATCGTGTAGATGATCAAAACTGCGCTGGTGTTTGAATAGACCTTTAATGGCTTGCCTCAGACTCAGATAGTAATCACGGTAATGAGCGTAAGAAGGTCTATTCTTTAGACTCCGTTCACGGCCTTGTTTTAATTTTGCATCAGACGTTGCTATGTATGAAAAATCTGTAACAGTAAAAACAGGCATTCCCCACCTCTCTTATCATTATCTAGCAGCCTCAAAACCGCCTTTATGCATCCATGGTTTTACAGTTACAAAACCCGCCCAATCCGAATTTCACACCGCCCCAGAATCTCCACGTCGTGCATATCCTGCGGCTTGATCATTTCCGGCTGGTAATGGTCGTTGTCACTAATCAAGTACAGCGCGCCCCCTGCTAGGCGCTGCACCCGTTTGATACGGCGCTCACCGCTGACCAGCAGCAAAAACACACCTTCCTGTTTCGGGTCGCGGTTACTGCGATCCACTAGCACCCAGTCCCCATCCGCTAGGGTGCCGTCCATCGAATCGCCGCGCACTTTGATGCCCACTACCTGGGCGGGGTTTAGCCCCTGCTCGGTGAGTTCGGCAGTGGAAAAGTACAGCGTGGTTTTCACCGGCTCGCCTTCAAAGCTTCGCCCTGCCCCGGCGGCCGCTTCAATGTCGTACATCTTGACCGGCGAATGATCAGCCGAAGGTTCACCAAACGAAACCTTTAAGGCATCGGCTTGTGCGGTATCTGATCTTTTCCCTTTGAGCACATAGAGAACGTCAACGCCTCTATCAGAAACTGCAGATAAGTAAGCAGTATCGGGACGACTTGTGCCTTTTTCGTACTTAATTTGCGTCGTTTTACCGACTCCACCGACCTCAGCCAAAGCCGTCTGGCTAAGCCCAAGTCGTTCTCGCTCTTTTCTCAGACGCTCACCGATGACCATTTTTATGAACCATCCTTATTGACAGGTTCATTTTTCTGAACCATTCTATTCATGTCTTTTACTTCATAACACTTTGCAAGGGAGCCACTGCCATGGCCACACCTGCTGAATCTCACTACCACATTCCCCTGGAAGGCCACCAACAAGTGATGGCCAACAAGGTCGTCGTCGAAACTATAGGCGAACTCGCAAAGCGCGGTCATTTCACAGGTGAAGAACTACGCGAGCGGGCAATCGACCTGGCCACCGCCCTTTGCGCGGGTATCCACCACGTTGGCGCTAAAGCTCCTTGTAGTACGCCGTCAGCTTCTTATGAACCGCAATGATGGCATCAGCAAGCGCTTCGCCGTCACCGGTACCCATCGCCTTGTACTCACCACCGAGATCAAAAGCGCCGGTTTCACAAAGTGCCAAGACGACTTCTTGAGCTGCCTTCTCAGGCGAAGTTTTCGGATGCACTACACGTTCAGACATAACCAAAGCCCTCCTCGGGCAATAACCAAAACATTAGGGAGCCTCTGCCATGGCCACACCTGTTACCCACAATGCCATTACTACCCAGGCCGCCAGCGGCAAGCCGCTGCACTAACCCATCTCTTTCAAAGTATTTCACTCTATTAAGGAAGCCTAACCCATGGCCACCGCTAACACCATTGGCCCAAAGCCAATTTATGCCCCCAAGGGGTGCAATAAACCCATCATGACCTACCTCACCGATAGAGAGCGAACCAGCCTGGAACGCATTACCCAACTGGAAATGCGCTCAATGTCGGCCACTGCTCGCATGCTCATGCTGCGCGGTATTGCCCAATACGACCAGGACACCCTTTCTGCCGAATAACCCGTTATTCGTGCCTCTGCATAAGGAATGCCGTCATGCATCAAGACACCCGTCGCATCCGTCAGCGCTATGCCGCCATCAATTTGGACGACTACGAAGCCAAGTTGATTGACGCCCTGGTCGACTACACCGGCATGTCGAAAGCCACCTTGCTACGCCAATTGGTGTTGAAAGAAGCGCTCGAAACACTCGGCGTTAGCGACATCGTGAGCACCAGTATGGGCCAGCGTGCGTCGTAAAAGCAGGCACAAAAAAGGCCTAAAAGGAGCACCCAAAATGCCCCAGAACCACCTAGCGCTGGATGACGAACTCGAACGCCAGCTGGAGGCGGTGCGGCAACAGCAAGGCTTAGAAACGATAGACCAAGCCGCCGAATGGCTCGCCCGCCGCCGCTTGCGCAAAGGCGTTGGCAACCTCACCGGCCGCGGCCGCGCTCTTTACGACGTCAGGGGGCGAAGTGACTGAGCCAATTGAAGAGAGCGATATGCAGGAGGTTAGTCGACTCCGGTTCGACTGCCCCCACTGCGGTAGCTACATGAAAGTGCGGACTTCGAAGACGCACTTACCTGAATACCGCGAGCTGTATTTGCACTGCACCAATGAATTTAAGTGCGGTTACCGCTGCAAAGGAAGAGTAACCCTGAGTGAGACCCTAGCACCAAGCTACCGCCCAAACCCAAGCGTAAATATCAAGATGTCGCCCTGGGTAATGCGAAAGATGCATCAAGAAATTTTAGAGAGCGAAGGCCAAATCCGCCTGATTTTAGACGCAAGAAAGGAAGCGAAAAAATGAACGTCACATCCATTAACACCGCAAAAGCCCCCTTCGATATCGCTACCGAAGTGCTGTGGCAACATCGCTGGGAAAACCGCGCCGAGGCCTTACGCATCACCATCGGCACGCTGGTCAACGATTACGACATCAGTGAAGCGACTGCCGAAGTGGCGGCCATTCAGGCCTTCGCCGATCTGGATAGCGTGAACTTGGATTCAAGCATCGATATGAATGCCAGCACATCTCATGTGGTGGTGTTACGTACCCGCAACGGTTGCCCGGTCATGTTCACCGCGCGGGATCTCGACCGCATGATTCAACAAGCCCGCGATGCTGGCCTCGCTCAAGTCGTTGATGCCGATACCCGCCGCCCCATCGTGTTAGAGCACTGAGGTGGCCACCATGAATAATGTGACCCCACTTCCCTCACGCCAACGCGCGGCGGTCGTTCAACACGACCGTGCGGGCTTCGGCGAACTTCGCGCCGAGCTACACAGCCGCGTAGCCGACCAAGACTTAGTAGCCGTTTGGGCGGAACTGCCTTTTCCTGAGCGCCGCTTGGTACTGAAAAGCGCAGGGTTAGAGGCCGATGCTACCCAGCAAATCAGCCAACTGAACAAGCCCGAGCGCGATGCAGTGCGTGCCGCCATCCACCGTATGAGCAGTTACGCCAACGGCCTGCGTGACCAGCTGCGCAACCGCACCCAGCACCCCAGCTGTGAACTGGCCAGCCACGCCCGCCAAGCCATCGTAGAAGGCAACACCAAAGCGGCACTGCACTGGCTCAGCCTGATCGAAAAGGGGGTGGCATGAATATCCAAACCACCATGGACAACCTGTTCATCACCAAGGTGCGCTTTGACAAGCTAGCCATCGCATTAGCCGAACGCGGGCATCAGATGGCTGCGGCAGAACTGCAGCGCGAACTGGACAAAATCAGCGAGCAGTTAATGCAGTTAGAGCATGTATTAAAAGCGTATCAAGTCGATATTGCCGCTACACAGATGGGTGCTAAATGAGCGCGCTGGAACAGAGCCAGCGCTTTGGCACCCGCGAATGCCGCGTATGGCGTGAGGCTAACTTTTGGGCGCCGCTGCCTAGCATCGCTGAAACACTGGCGGGCGGCTTTGTGCACGTGGCCAAGCGCCACGGTAATGCAGCGGGCAACCGGTGGTTAGCGCGCAACGCGGCCGAACTGGTCGACCCTGCCAGCATCTACCGCCGCTTTGAATCGATGGGAACCGATTTAGAGCGTGGCTATAACGCCATGGTGAAGCGTGCGCCCACGACCATCGAAGGGTTACAGCAGGCGTGCCAGTGGTTGGCCAGCGTGCAAGATCGCTTGGTAGTTCATGGCCTGAACGTGACCCACGACGATGAAGCGGTCATCAATCATGCAGACGCACAGGCCACGGCAATCGAGCGCGAACGTAGCAAGTTGATCGGCGGCATTGCTGAACATAACCGCCGCCTTCGCTTGGGTTTGCTGCCGCCCCCGCTAAACCTGAAAACGCCCAAGGCGCGCACCCTTTCCGGCCAAGCGCGTGAAATCGCGTTGCAGATAGCCGATTCCCGCAATCCGTTAAGCCCGCCATTGGGCGTCATTCCATTGATGGCAGTGTTCAACTGGTACCGCGCACCAGTTATGAGCCTATCCGTCGTCAATGAAATGGCGCTCGAAAAGGCACGCCACCGGGCGCGCCTGCATGGCATTAACCCGCCTAGCCTGAAGCTGAAAAGCAGCGTGCAACTGGCCAAGCTAACTGACCCTATTTGGTGGCGTCGGCAACTGCGCCGTTTAGGTGGCCGCCGGTTGGAACAAGTGCAGCGCGAAGCCCACCGCGTACACAAACGCGCAGGCATTTACTGCAGCAACGTCACACTCGACCGCCGCCGCTCCCAGAAGAACCGCACCCGCGCTTTGCTGGAAGCGTTGGAAGCCATCAACCAGGAAGGTCAGGTCTACACCCTGGCAGAACTGGCTGAGCTGGGCTTATCGAACCCTGACCACCGCCGGGCGGAGTTGATGCTGCGCATCCGCGATACGGAAGTGGAATCCCGTCGCTTAGGGCATGTGGGCATGTTCTACACCATCACCGCCCCCAGCCGCTTTCACCCGGTGCTTTCTCGCAGTAGCGCCCGTAACCCGAAGTATGACGGCAGCACCCCGCGTGAAGCACAGGCCTACTTGCAGCAAGTATGGGCGCGCACCCGCGCCAAGCTTGCCCGCGAAAACATCGGTGTTTATGGCATCCGTGTGGTGGAACCCCACCACGATGGCACGCCCCATTGGCATTTGTTGATATGGACTGCCCCTGAGCACGCCGACACCGTTAACGAAATTCTACGCTGCCACGCCGAAGCGGATACCCCCGAAGAGCTTTACGACCGCCGTGGCGAGAAAACCACCGCTCGGTTCAAGGTGGAAAAAATCGACTATCGACGCGGTACCGCTGCGGGGTACGTGGCCAAGTACATCTCAAAGAACATTAACGGCGAACAGTTCACCCGCGATGGTGTGCAAGACGATGACAAAGACCGCTATGGCCATGACCTCAACAGCAGCGCACCGCGCATTGAGTCGTGGGCGGCGGTGTGGGGCATTCGCCAGTTTCAGTTCGTTGGCCTACCTAGCGTCACCGTGTGGCGTGAAGTGCGCCGCCTGAATGAAAAACACATTGATGAGCTAACCGCTTGGGAAGCCGCCACCCGACCAGAAAAACGCATTGCTGGGCGCTTGGAGAAGATCCGCGCGGCGGCTAACTCCGGCCAGTGGGATCAATTCTTACGCTTGATGGGTGGCCCTAACCTGCCCCGCAAACAGCGCCCGATTAAGCCGTGGACGATGCCCCGCGTAGACCTCGACCGCCTTGAATTTAGCCACGCCACCGGCGAAGTGCATGAAGGCGTGGAAGCCAAAGGCCGCCACGGCGAAAGCAAGTTGGGCACCTTCGGCATTGTGGTTTCCGATGGCCGGGGTAACGAACACGAATACCTGACCCGCTTTTACCGCTGGCAAGTGCGCAGTAAGTCGCGCGGCCACCAGGGGGTTTCGGGAGGCGGCGAAGCCGCGTCCCCTTGGACTCGTGTCACTAACTGTACGCAGGGGCCAGATATTCAGCCCCGCGAGCCATCACCAGCAGAGCTAAAAGCCCAGCGCGAACGCCTCGCAGAGTGGAAGCGCTCAGAAATTTACCGGACTGAAGCAGAAGACGCCTTCCGAGAAGGCCAAGAAGCCATAGAAGCCGCGCGCCGTTTATTCGCCACGCCGCCAATCACTTAACCCAAGGAAGAACGATGGCAGATAACGCCGACCGCGCCGCGATCACTATCCAACAAAGCCTGGAGGCCGCCCTGGCTCGTAAAGCGAACCTTGCACAGCAAGCCGCTAGCGATGAATGCATTGATTGCGGTTATGAGATCCCCGCACAGCGCCGACAAGCCGCGCCATGGGCTGCCACTTGTATTGAGTGTCAGGGCATCCGCGAACAGAAAGCCCGACAGGGCCGATAGGTCAAAAATGAACTACTTACTAACGGCGCTCGCGCTCATCACGTTAGGCACGCTAGCCGCTATCGCACTTTTAAGCGGGGGCAAGTACCAAGATGAAAAGCGGGCAATATGTGCAACAAAATGCTCAAAAAATCACAAAATGGCCAAAAATGAGCAGTAAACTACGCAATAAAGATACAAGAAACCCGACACAGTTAACGAGCTAGATGTCTCAAACAATAAGCAGGGAGCAGAACTATGGGGACACCAAACGCATCGCCACCTAAGGGCGGCACCGTAGCAAGGCAAGCCGCCATGCTCTGTCAGGATCGCGCCTTCCAGCTCTACCTGGACCGTCGCCGCCGCGCCAAGTTTGGCATTGAGCCCAGCGCCTTACCCGACGGTACCCACAACGAACAGGACGCACGCGACTGGTTATGTGCTGCCTGCAAAATTACCAGCCGCGCGGAGCTGGATAGCAATCCCGCCGCGCGCCAATCGTTTCGTATGATTCGCAACCGCTTCAACCACTGGCGAGTTAAACAAAAAGGAGATAACCAACAATGAATACATACTTCGGATTACTCGCAGAATTTAACGGCCGTACAGAACTACCGCTGGAAGAAGTCGCGCCACGCTTCTTCGGAATTACTGCGCGAACGGCGGGCTTTCGTGCTGGAGCCCAAGCACTACCGGTACCCGCTTATCGCGCTGGAGATTCACAAAAAAGCCCATGGCTGATCAGTGCAATCGATTTGGCTCAATACATTGATGAGAAGCGTGCTGAGGCTAGGGAGCAGTGGAAGATGGTTAATGAGTAGATAGCGGGCTGCTGAAAAGCTAAGGTAAGCTAACCATTTTGAGATAGGAAGGTGTGCTTTGAAGAACGTTGCCGCGGCGCTTGCAATCGCAAACGGTAAAATCATGCTGACGCGAAGAGCGCCTGGGCAGCAGCTCGAAGGTTTCTGGGAATTCCCCGGTGGTAAGGTGGAGCCAGGTGAGACCGTTCACCAGTGCATCGAGCGGGAAATCAAAGAAGAGCTCAATCTAACATGTGTGGCTGAGCGCATTTTTCAGGAAAGCGTGTACGAGTACCCAGGCGGTGTGATTAACCTCATAGGCGTTCTCGTGACCGTCACTGGAGAGCCTGAACTACAGGTACACGACTGTCTCACATGGGCGCCGCTCACCGACCTGCTTAACTACAAACTGGCCCCCGCTGACATCCCAATCGCCAAGGAATTGATAAGCACTTATGAACTCGATTAACTCGCTTAAGCCCGGCACAGTTCTCAATAATCAAGAACTATGTGAAATATTCCAGTGCAGCCCACAAGGGGGCATGCGCCGATCTCATAAGACGAACACCCTGGTGATAGTCACTAACCATGTTGCATCGATATATGATGACCAATGGCATGGCGATACCATCCATTACACAGGAATGGGCCAAACCGGTGACATGAGCCTGAGCTTCAACCAGAACAAAACGCTCAGTGAAAGCCCCGAAAATGGCGTTTCAGTGCACCTTTTTGAAGTTTTTAAGGATAAGCAATATACCTACACAGGCGAGGTCGTCCGCGTCGCCCCTCCTTATCAGGCAACACAACCCGACTCCCAAGGCGCCCTTCGCAGCGTTTGGCTCTTTCCGTTAAAGCTGAAGGACGCCGAAGCCGTGATAATGGATGAAACGGCCGCACGTGAGTTATTCGAGCAGAAAGAGCGAAAAGCTCGCAAGCTATCTGATACCGAGCTAAGAAAACGCGCTGAGAATGCCCCCGCTCAAGTAGGAAGTCGAACAGGTCAAACTACCGTCATACCTCGATCGCCCTATATTGCTGCCTACGCTAAGCGACGTGCCAATGGGCATTGTGAGCTCTGTCAGCAACCAGCCCCTTTTGAAACCAAAAAGGGCGAGCGTTACCTGGAGTGCCACCACATTGAGTGGCTAGCCAAAGGTGGTGATGATTCTATCGAGAACACTGTTGCACTATGCCCCAACTGTCACCGGAAGATGCATGCGTTGAACCTTTCCACTGACTTAATAGCACTAAAAAATATTGCTAACGCCATGCCGACTACCTAAGTTGCAACGTTTCTGGCCTCAAATGTGTGTACCGCTTCAATACATCCCAACTTTCGTGGAGTGTGAACTGTTGCACTTCCACGATCTCATATCCTGCCTCAAACAGTCGTGAAGTGGCTTCATGGCGCAGGTCATGAAATCGTAGATCTTCGATACCTTTAGCCGCAGTTGCTGCTCGCCAGCGAGTACCTATTGATTTACCGCTATAGGGAAATATCCGCGGTTCATCTTGCTTACGCGGCTGCCGCTGGATGATAGCCATCGCTTCATGGGTAAGTTTAAAGCGTTTGTGATTGCCCCACTTTTGACGTGGATGCTTGGCATCGCGTACCCAGCATGTCATGTCATCTTCATTCAGATCATCCCAGGTAATACGTGTAATCTCTTCTTGGCGCCGCGCCGAAGCAATTGCAAAATCCATGATGTCTTCCATAGGAATAATCGCACTTGGCCGTATTTTCTGAGAGCGCTGGAAGTAAGCGCGTACTTGCTCGATCTCTTCTAGCGTTGGCCGGCGGTCCCGCGAACCAGGGCGACTAATCAGGCCCTTGCTACGTAAAAGCAGCTTCGCCGATTCAAATTCATTGAGATCCACCGGCATACGCCAAGCGGCAACTGCAGTTTTCAGAATGATACCCAGCCAGGTGATATCTTGAGCCGTGGTTGAAGGCTTAACGCCACTACGGCGCCGCATTTGGGCATGGTCAATAATCTGCTCACTACTCAACTCAGTAATTTTGACGCGGGCAATGGGAAACCGCTGCAACTGCTCAATAGTGGCCCGTTTGCTGCGCCCTGCCCCATTCGCAAATTCATGCAGGTAGCGTTCAATGGCATCGTTTAGAGTAACGCCCTTCCATTTAGCAGCTAGCACGCCACCTGGAGCAGCCAACTCAAGTTCACGGCGCTTTGCCCACTCTTCAGCCATAGCTTTTCTAGGGAATGTTTTTGTTTCTGCGTGGTCAGGTTGACCACGTCTTGCGATGCGTATTTGCACTAAATATGAGAAACTGCCGTCCTTCTTACGGCGCTTACGAATCGTTGCCATACTTGCCTCTCCGATGTACCAAATCCAAAGCGGCTCAAGTACCAGATATGTACCAACGAACCATGTAAAACGCCGCTTAACCACTGTAAATATGAACAGTTATGAATGATAACACAATCCCGCAAACCTGCATGAAGTCTGGCACTGCCCGACCTGTGCTGGATAGAACTTTCTCCGTCGCACCTATGATGGATTGGACAACTAGCGATTACCGCGCGTTTGCACGCACGTTAACCAAGCGGACATTGCTGTACACCGAGATGGTGACCACTGGTGCCATTTTGCATGGAACGCCCCGTGAGCGCTTTTTAGGCTATAGCGATGTTGAGCATCCGATTGCATTGCAGCTGGGTGGCAGCGATGCGGGAGAGCTGGCCGAGTGTGCAGCCATTGCCGAGGCCTGGGGTTACGACGAGGTCAATCTGAATGTCGGCTGCCCCAGCGACCGAGTGCAGAACAATATGATTGGCGCTTGCTTGATGGGCTACCCTGAAAAAGTGGCAGCGGCGGTGAAAGCTATGCAGGCGGCAGTGTCAATTCCGGTCACGGTTAAGTGCCGTATTGGGATTGACGATCAAGATGAAGATGCTGACTTGGCGCGATTTATTGAGATTGTGGCAGCGGCAGGTTGCAACGTCTTTACCGTTCACGCGCGCAAGGCATGGCTGCAGGGTTTGTCACCTAAGCAGAACCGGGATGTCCCCCCACTTAACTATCCCCGCGTGCATCGTTTGAAGCAAAGCCATCCTGAGCTGCATATTGGCATTAATGGGGGGATCAAAACCCTTGCCGAGTGCAAAGCCCAGCTTGAGCACGTAGACAGTGTGATGGTGGGCCGTGAGGCGTATCAGAACCCGTGGCTACTCGCTGGGGTGGATGAGCAGCTGTTTGGTGAAGCGGGGCCTGCACGCACGCGCTTGGAAGCGGCTAACGCGTTTCGCCCCTATATTCAGCAGCGGCTGGATGAAGGGGCCAAACTGAATCACATTACCCGCCATTTGCTGGGGTTATTTCAGGGCTGTCCCGGTGGCAGGCGTTTCCGTCGCCACCTGTCTGAGCACGCGCACAAAGAGGACGCGGGCCTGCGGCTTTTCGATGAAGCGCTTAGCTTAGTTCGCGAACCCGAAACAGAGACTCAGGAAGCACTACAGCCCGCATCCTAGTTGGACTGCGGGCTGCCATTAGCTACAGTCGAAACTTGCCTAGCGGCTTGAGTGCGTTAAGCGCAAAAACGCACCGCTATGGATTGCGAACGCCCTGCTCAATCCGCTCGCCGACCTCTTGATCAATATTGCGCCAGTACTCAAAAGCACGTGCTAATACAGGCTCGGTAACGCCACCGGATAAGTGTCCTACCACATTCGACACTAAGCGATCACGCTGGGCATCATCCATTACTTCACGCACTAACGCATGGGCTTGACTCCAGTCGTCATCGTCTTTTCTGAGCGTATAGGCCGCGCGTACAAACTTTCCGTCTGTCGACCAAACCGCATCTTCTGGGTAACGCTGAGCATCGGCTTTCGGCCCGCCTTTGCTATTGGGCGTATACACAGGATCGGTGGCGTGCCGAATACGCATCGCGCCACCTTGGCTATAGCTGTGCACGGGGCATTTTGGGGTATTCACTGGGATATGCTTGTAGTTCACACCCAAGCGGGCACGGTGAGCGTCAGCATAAGAGATAGAGCGTGCCAATAGCATTTTGTCCGGTGATAATCCGGTCCCCGGCACCATGTTATTAGGTTCAAACGCTGCTTGCTCAATTTCGCTATGAAAATCCGTGGGATTACGGTCGAGCGTCAGCTTACCAACTTCGATTAACGGGTAGTCTTTATGAGACCACACTTTGGTCAAGTCAAAAGGATTCACTCGGTAGGTCTTGGCATCATCAAACGGCATAATCTGCATGTTGAGCGTCCACGTAGGATAGTCGCCCCGCTTAATGGCCTCGAACAGGTCACGACGATGATAATCAGCATCACTGCCGGCCATCTGATCGGCCTGCTCTTGGGTCATGCATTTAATCCCTTGATCAGTTTTGAAGTGATACTTCACCCAAAACCGTTCTCCTTCAGCATTTACCCACATATAGGTGTGACTGGAGTAACCGTTCATGTGCCGCCACGTAGCTGGCACGCCTCGATCGCCCATCAACCATGCCACTTGGTGAGCTGACTCAGGTGCCAGTGTCCAAAAATCCCACTGCATATCGTGGTCACGCAGGCCATTATCCGCTCGGCGTTTTTGCGAGTGAATAAAGTGTTGGAATTTCATCGGGTCGCGAACAAAAAACACGGGGGTATTGTTGCCCACCATGTCGAAGTTGCCTTCTTCGGTATAAAACTTAATCGAGAAACCGCGGGGGTCGCGCCATGTGTCAGGGCTGCCGCTCTCGCCGGCGACGGTCGAAAAGCGAATCAGCACGTCAGTCTTAGTGCCCGGTTGTAGAAACTTGGCTTTGGTATAGTGGCTAACATCGTGGGTTACTTCAAAATGCCCAAAGGCACCACTCCCCTTTGCATGAGGTTGGCGGTCAGGAATCATCTCGCGGTTAAACGCCGCCATTTGTTCCATCAAATAGTGATCGTGCATAACAATGGGGCCATCAGGCCCTACTGACAGCGCATGCTCGTCGCTTGAAACCGGAATACCTGACTCATTCGTAGTGGGATGCTGGCTATCACTGCTCATAACACTTCCTCCTTGTCACATTCGACATGGCACGATCCGTACCACTGGAAAAAGGCCGCCTTTAACAGGCTATATTAATCTAAGCTAAAGCGGCCACCCCACAGGTATAGCCAACTCACGTGCATCACGCCATCTGTGACTCGGTCTCTTTTGCTATTAGGCCAATAGTTTTTAGCTATAATTTTTTAATGAAAAGCCTTTAACAATAATTTTCAACAACGGCTTGTGAGCAGATGTTCAAAGGTCTCTTTGTAGAGCACCGTTACTTAGTAACAGTGCACATCATTAGTACCGACTACCAAATACCAAAGCCCAGTACCAAAGCCCAGTACCAAAGCCCAGTACCAAAGCCCAGTACCAAAGCCCAGTACCAAAGCCCAGTACCAAAGCCCAGTATCAATACATCGCATCAGGCTGAGGCGTCAGGCTTGATTGAAAATTCTCAATCGCCGTCTCAGCTTCTTCAATCTCATCAAAACGGGCAATGTGATAAAGCGCTTCACCTTCGTTCGCTAGCGGTAGACGGCTCATACCAATAACAATGCCGTCGGCCATAGAAAGCACTTCACCTTCATCATTACCGAAGGGGTCTGCTACTTTACCGAGCACCTCGCCTTTTGCTACCCGAGCGCCTAGACGCACTTTGGGTCGTAAGATGCCGTCGATAGGTGCCCTCGCCCAGCTAGAACCATTGGCAAGTTCCGCAGGCATTGGCGAGCGGCGACGCTGCTCGCCCGCTAGCATGCCTAAACGTCGCATCACTCGTAAAACACCACGCACGCCGGGGGCAATTGCCCACTCATCAAAACGTAGCGCCTCACCGGCTTCATAAGTAAGCACCGGAATGCCACGATTTTGAGCATAGTGGCGCAGGCTACCTTCACGAAGCTCTGCATTGAGCACCACGGGAGCACCAAACGCATCAGCCATGCGCTCAGTTTCACTGCCAGGCTGCAACTGAGCACGAATTTGCGGAAGGTTGGTACGGTGAATAGCACCGGTATGCAAATCGATAATATGCGTGGCGTGATCGACAATTTCATCGCGGAATAGCGCGGCAATCCGCCCACCTAACGAGCCCTTTTCACTGCCCGGAAAACAGCGGTTCAAGTCGCGGCGGTCTGGTAAATAGCGCGTTTGCTGTAAAAAACCGAAGACATTGACGACGGGCACAGCGATTAACGTGCCACGCAAGCTATTGATTGCTTTAGAACGCAGCAAGCGACGAACAATTTCGACCCCATTAATTTCATCGCCATGAATTCCACCACACACCAGCATGACCGGGCCGTCTTTACGCCCATGCACGACTTCAACCGGAATATGAAGCTGAGTATGGGTATATAAACGTGCCACGGGCACATCAATTTGTAAGCGCTGGCCGGGCATCACAGTGTGCCCGGCCAGGGTAAAAGGAGCTCGCGCCATGCTGAAATTCCTATAGCGTGCGTAATGACGGTTTCGTTTCGAAACGGCGTTTCCAAATAAATCTTATACGCTTTTTACCGACAAATGACGAATTTGTTAACCCACGTTATGAGCTAAAGCAATTAACCATACAGTTTTGAATGTAAAAAGTGGTGCACATAAGATAAAATGGGCTTATCACGTGTCGCTTACTGAGGTTACGTTTTTATATGGCAAGAAAAACCAAAGCGGAAGCTGCTGCAACTCGCGAAGCGCTGTTGGATGCGGCTGAAGAGGTGTTTTTCGCAAAAGGCGTAGCTCGCACATCGCTGGAGCAAATTGCTCGTCATGCTGACCTAACGCGCGGTGCCGTATATTGGCATTTTAAAAATAAAGGCGACCTCTTTATGGCGCTAGTGGAGCGTGTGCGCATGCCCTTCCAGTCGCTAATGGAAGAGGTAAATAACGCCGACCCGACTATCTCACCACTCACTGCCATACAACTTGCCTGCCATGCTGGCCTAAACCGCATGGAGCAGCCATCCCATCAGCGAATTTTATCGATTCTTTTACACCGCTGTGAATTCTTTAGCGATATCAACCCGATTCAGATGCAGGACGAGATTGCAGACGAGTGTTTTGATGAAATGCTGTCGGTATTTCAACTGGCCCAACAGCAGCAGTTGCTACGCGCTGATTTAACCCCTGAGGTGGCAACGCGGCTTATGCAGGCAGCACTGGGTGGCTTGTTTCATGACTGGCTGCGAAATCCAGAATCTTTTTCATTGCGCGAACGCGGCGGTGAGCTCATCGATACATTAATCACCATGATGAAGCGCTAACCATCTCGCTGCAATGCAGCAATACACCTATACTGAGCGGATTGTCAGCATAGGATAATTTTATGGATGCATTGGAATTTGTTCGTATCCGCGAACTTGATATCGCTGTGCGCATTTGGAATCCCGACGCCCCCCGCACGCTGATGGCATGGCATGGCCTTGCGCGCCACGGCGGTGATTTCGAAGCCCTAGCCCATCAACTGGGCAGCGAATGGCGTATTCTTGCACCAGATACGCCCGGGCGCGGCCTTTCCAGTTGGTCACTGTTTCCTGCCCACGATTATCTCTACAGCCACTACATGACCGTGGCGATAGGCGTACTAGATCATTTTCAATTAAAGCAGGTCGACTGGCTGGGCACTTCCATGGGCGGGCTATTAGGCATGCTGCTGGCTGCTGACAAAACACATCAACATCGGATTTCTAGGCTTATTCTGAACGATGTTGGGCCTGAGTTGAATAAAGACGGCCTAATCGCGCTCTCCAGTTATTTCAGCCTAACCCACCGCTTTACGAGCTTTGTAGACCTACAAAAAGAGCTGACACAGCACTACGCAAGCTTTGGAATTACCACCGATGATGAATGGCGAGCACTGGCATTAGGAAGCGCACGACGCCTCCCTGATGGTAGCTGGACCTATCACTTCGACCCTCGTATTGGCGAGCAATTCATCCATGACACACCGCGAGACACATGGGCAGATTGGGCAAATATTCACTGCCCAGTGATGGTGATTCGAGGTGCCGAATCAACGTTACTGGATGCCGAAACGCTGCCACGTATGAAAGAGGTGCAACCCGGCTTAGTCACTTTCACCGCACCAGGCTGTGGCCATGCTCCTATGCTCAATCATTCCGAACAAGTAACACCGCTTCGTCAGTTTCTCGACACGCCACTAAGCGCTTTCCCCCACAGCAACCCAACAAGCGCCTCCTCTCCTTCGCATCCTATTGGCCAGTGGTTCATTAAGCAGTGGCGGCGCCTATTTGGCTAGACAATACGTTGGCTAGACAACATTCGCTAGGTGGAATAGCCGTTCGAATGATGCTTGCGATGCAAGCGAAGCTTATTTACGCGAACGCGCGTATCAAGATATTGTTGCTCAAGCACACTGCGATACGCGCCTTCGCTAGCAAGATACTTCACAAGCACCCGCCGCTCGCCAGCTTGCGGACAGTCTCCCGCTTTGCAATGCAATTTGACTGCGCTGCTGGGTTCGTTTTCCAGCTGAGCAGATGCATATTCATCATTTTGACGTTCTGAAACAACGACAGTAGCGCCTAATAAACAGCGACGTTTGAACGGCTGATAGCGATGAAGCGCGCGTTGTAATGAATGGCACACGGCTGCCGCAACTGGGGACGCAACCGCAAATGAGATCCACAGCACGAGCACACCGACAGGCACCCTCAACATACCCAGCGATAACCAGCGGAGGACTAATAACTCAATAGCCAACGAAATAGCACCCGCAAACAGTACCAAGAAGCTTAATGCAAGCGTGGCAGGCACACCTGCAAAGCCGAGTGATACCAGTGTACTGGCCATATGATCGTCGCGTAGACTATCGCGCTCAAATAGCTCCAACGGCGCAAGCCTGACCAGCACCAGTAACCAGTAGAGCGCTATCAAAGCCAACAAGAAGGTAAAAACAACTGTTGGAAATTGCAGTACGGCGGAAACAAGTGATTGCATCATGGCGTGTTCTCCTCCAGACAAAGCCTGGTGATGTTTTCGCTTGACGTTATATTTATTAGCACAAGCTAAAAACAGGGTCTCTTTTAGCGTAGACCACCTTACGCGTTTATGTGTTTATCTAACTTGACTCTCATCACTTATCGACAAAAAGCTAAGACTGCGCATTGTACGAAAACTGCCTCAACTTAACCGCGCGTATGTGACGACAGGCTGAGGCAGCTCATTAACTGAAATGAATTATTTTAAATCAGCGACGCCCTCGCAACTTATCCCTTAATGCTTGCAACTGGCTTTTAACTTCATCAAGGGTATGGTTTTCGCCCAACAAACTACGAACAGCCTGAAGCTGATGCTCAAACAGCCCATGATTGCGAAGATCGTCAGGGATTTCTTCTCGGCCAAGCGGCAGGATATTCTCGAAGTAGGTTCCCCCCAGAATACGCCGTAAAACGCCTTCACCCAAAAATGCTTCGTCACTGTTCAAAGTGCGAGTTGCCCGCAGCAAGCGACGCACATCGTATTGACCAGGATAAATGTCAGGCACCTGCTTCTTTAGCCCTAGTAAGCTATAAACACCCATACGGGCAGTCCTTACCGAGCTTTCCAGTGTGAACACGACATCGTTATGAGTTTCTACAAACTGCCCCATGCAGGCAAGGTTGGTGCAACCTTCAGGCACTACGCGGGGGCGATCCCCCTTGGCTCTTGGCATGAATTGAGCGGTGATATAAGGCATTAGCGCGATACGTGTTTTGGTGGCAGCCAGTATGGTGTCGAGCTGATCAATCAAGCCAAGGTGATAGCACATCTCGGTCAGCACTTCTTTCCCAGTGCACTCAGGCATTGGCTTTTTGACATAATCGCCGGGCTTGTCCATCAACAATGCGTATGTCCATAGCACAATCACATCATCGGGCTGGTCGGGGAAGTGTGGCTGGCGATTACAGGTAAAGCTCATTAACCAGGAAGAGTCTGTAAAGGTGATAATCCCGCCTGTAGCCGTGAATCCTGAATAAGGATCATTAACCGACAGTTCTTTAAGTTTATCCATCAGAGGCGAAGGCTTACAGGTAAGCGTTACTGACTCCCAGGTAGAGCGTGGAACGTCTCCGCAGAACTTTTCTGGCTTCCCGAAGATATCGGATTTTTCTGCGAGATTCTTCCACAGTTGCCAGCCTGATCCCTCGCCAGTCTGCACGTTGTCTTTCAACTGTGGAACGGTGTCATCATCGCCATAAGCAGTATCTTCGGTCATCGAACCAGTGGTGACAAACACCAAGTCGCGGGGGCCGATCGGGATAGTTTTACCGCCGTTACTGCCATGGCACTGAATCGTGGTGACGGTTCTCCTGCCGCCTTCCAGAGTCTCCATGTCTAAATTTTCGACAACCGTGTCGTACTCAACCTTCACCCCCTGATTCTTCAGCCAACTCATCAGTGGTCGAACAAAACTGTCGTACTGGTTGTACTTTGGAAACACCAGTGACGTCATGTCGTTAAGCCCATCCATCAAGTGCAAAAAGCGATGCATGTAAAGCTTCATTTCGAGTACTGAATGCCAGTTTTGAAAGGCAAACATCGTGCGCCAGAAGGTATAGAAATTAGTTTCCAGGAATCCCTCACTGAACCACTGCTCTACCGTGACATCATCCAGATCCTCTTTGCGCGCTAGCAGAAGCTTGACGACTTCCAACTGCTGGCGTTTGGAGAGGTTCATGGTGGAAAAGTCTTTGATCTGACCCTGCTTTTCCAACAGGCGCGCTTTTGACCAGTTTTTGTCGGCGTCATTCACGATGCGGTACTCATCTAGCACCGTAAATGGTGGCGGTAACTCCAGAGCCGGTATTTCCGAGAAGACGTCCCAGAAATTCTGGTAGGTCATCTCCATTTCACGACCTCCACGCACGATATAGCCTTCTTCCGCGTTGCCAGCACCATCCAGCGAGCCACCTTCTATGCTCTGCTCCTCTAGGAAAGTGATATTGCCAGCCGGCATGTGGCCGTCACGAATAAGGAAGAAGGCAGCAGACAACCCTGCAATGCCGCCGCCAACGATCCAGGCATGACGCCCCTCAATACCGTCGGTTGGAAGCGGGCGATTGTTGGTGTAGCTGCCATGCAGATCGGCGGGTGGAAATGGCGTGTCGACACCGTTGTGTAAGTGTCTTGATGAGGCGTCTGGCGCAATATCGAGAGGCTGCCTCTCTAGTGCATCAATATGGGCTTTTAGCGTTGAACCAGATGCTGTTGAGGCGTTAGATTTACTCATTGATAGATATCCTTTTCTGGGTAGCCACTATCAATTAAGTGTAGTTTAAAAAACTCACTAAACGCTTAAAACCATAAATAATTAATATAAAAATCCGCCTAAGCAGCAGTATTTATTACAAGCATCGGAAATAACAGAGATAACACATTCAAAAAAACGGGCACCCTGAAAACAGGGTGCCCGCTAGCAAGTCGCTAAACAGCGTTACGGTTGGTCGTGACTTAGCGCTGCCTGCTCGTTGTTACCATCCCGGTCAGGGTGGCGTTTGCGATAGAGCCAATCGGAGACCGTGGCAATCATTGCGTAGAAGCTTGGAATAAACAGGCTTCCTAGCACGGCAACAGATGCCATACCGACCGCAACGGTGGTACCTATGTGGTGACTGCTCACATCACTTGCGCCAGAGGCCAGTGCCAACGGCAAGGTGCCGAAGATAAAGGCCAGCGAGGTCATAACGATAGGACGGAAACGAAGCTCCGCGGCGGTAATCGCTGCTTCACGAATCGATTTACCCTGCTCTTTGCGCTGCATCTCAGCAAACTCGACAATTAATATCGCGTTCTTAGCAGCCAAACCAACGACCACCAGCATCCCAATCTGGACATAAACACTGGTGTCCAGGCCGCGCAACACAATGCCACCAATCCCTCCTAGGAAGGCGAACGGCGTTGCGGTCAGTACCGCGAGAGGAAGCGACCAACTCTCATACTGTGCCGCAAGGATCAAGAACACCATCAAGATACCAAACACGATGGCAAGCGTGGCGGTATTACCAAGGTTAGACTCTTGGTACGCCGTACCTGTCCAGCCCATGCCCCAGTTTCTACCTAACGTTTCTTGAACCACTTCCTCCATGGCTTCGATAGCCTGGGCAGAGCTGTAACCTGGCGCAGGGTTGCCTTGGAACTGTGCACCCGCATAAACCCCGAAACGGGAGACTACCGATGGACCAGTTTGGCGTTCAAGCGTTACAAACTCGGAAAGAGGAATGCGCTCACCATTGCCGCCGCGCACATAAACGCTGCTGACATCATCCGGTGTTTTACGGAATTCATCTTCGTTCTGTAGATAGACCTGGAAATTGCGGTTTTGATAGCTAAAGAAGTTAACAAAACCATTACCAAAGGTATTGGCGAGTGCAGAGTTGATATTCTCAAGAGCAACGCCGTAACTGAGTGCTTTTTGCTGGTCTATTTCCGCACGGTAAGAAGGCACGTTGACATTAAATGTCGAGAATACTCGGCTCAGCGCCGGGTGTTGGTTAGCTGCCTGCATAATTTGTAATGACGCTTCATAAAGTTCACGTGTGGAAGCGCCCTCAAAAGATTGCAAATAGCCAGTGAAACCGCCCGTTGTAGAGAGGCCCATTATCGGCGGCACGTTAAATGCCATTGCCGAACCACCATCAATACTCGCACCCAGCTGCATGATACGGCCTACTAACTCATTTGCCGTTAGGTCTCGTTCAGCCCAGGTTTTCATGTTGATAAACATGATGCCACGCGCCGTATTAACGGCACTCGATAAAATGTCATAACCTGCGACCGCAGAGGAGTACTCAACGCCTGGAATGGCTTCTATCTGTGAACTGAGCTCGGCCATGTAGGCTTGCGTTCGGCTAAGTGACGCAGCATCTGGCAAGGAAACGCTGACCAGCACGATACCTTGGTCAGTTTCCGGCACTAGCGTGGAAGGCGTATTCGCGTAGAGCCAGTAAGAACCAGCACCGACCGCCACGGTTAGCGCGAGCGCTAACACCCAGAAGCGCACCAATTTTTTCACGAACCACATATAAACGGCGGTAAAACCGGCGAAGAAGCGATCAAACAGACGCAGCGGCGTGGTAATAGCACGCCGGAACGCGGACTGTTTCGTTTTATGCAGGTTATGCTTAATGAAAATAGCTGACAACGCGGGGGTGAACGTCAGTGCCATCAACGCTGACAGCGCCACCGATATTGCCACAGTAATCGCAAACTGCTGATAAATTTGCCCGGTAAAACCACCCAGGAAGGCCACCGGCACAAATACCGCCGCCATAATCAGCGATGTGGCAATAACCGGACCACCCACCTCTTTCATCGCGCGAATAGTCGCATCACGTACCGAGATATCGTCTTCTTCGCTCAGTACCCGCTCGACGTTCTCGACCACCAGAATCGCATCATCCACCACGATGCCTATCGATAACACCAGGGCGAAAAGCGTTAGCAGGTTGATTGAGAAGCCAAATAAGTAGAAGCCCGCAAAGGTGCCGATAACCGACACCGGCACGACCGACATAGCAATGACCGTAAAACGCCAGTTCTGCAAGAAGATAAACAGAATAACGATAACGATCAGGAACGCTTCGATGAAGGTCTTTAATACGGTTTCTACAGATGCATCAATAAACAGAGTGGTGTCGTAAGGCGTTACATACTCAAGCCCTGGCGGGAAACGCCCGGAAAGCTCTTCCATGGTGGTGCGTACCGCATCAGCGGTTTCCAATGCGTTGGCACCAGGCTGCTGGTTAATAATAATGGGCGTCATGGTGGCGCCGTTTAAACGAGCATCCACGCCATAAAACGAGGCACCCAGCTCAATACGCGCCACATCTTCTAAACGTAGCGAAGAACCGTCCGGATTGGTGCGTAGAAAGATATTGCGAAAATCATCAGTGCCCGACAAACGCCCACCGGCGGTAATCGTATAGGTATAAGCGCGCGGTTCGCTTTGTGGCGTTGCCGCTAAGTTACCCGCGGGAATCTCGGTGTTCTGCGCGCGAATAGCACTGGCCACTTCGCTTGGCGTAAGGTTGTACTGAGCCAGCTTATCGGGGTCCATCCATACCCGCATCGCAAACTCACCGCCGCCCAGTACTTCGGCATTACCTACACCTGGCACTTGGCGTAATTCATCCAAGATATTAAGCGTGGCATAGTTCTGCATGTAGATCTTGTTGTAGTCACCGCTGGGTGACGTCAAGGCAACAAGCATCAAAATAGAGTCAGAGCGTAATTCGACCGTCACTCCTTGAGACTGAACTGCCTCGGGTAACTGCGAAAGTGCGCCCTGCACCCGGTTGTTCACGTTAATGGTATTGATATCACCATCCGTGCCGATATTGAATGCCACGCTCAGGCTCATGGTACCGTTATCAGCGCTGTTAGAGGTCATGTAAAGCATGTCCTCAACACCATTGATAGCCTCAGCAAGCGGAGCAGCTACAGTTTGCGCAACCGTTTCAGCATCTGCACCGGGGAACTGGGCCTGCACTGACACTGTGGGGGGAACAACGCTGGGATACTGCTCAATCGGCAGTATTCGCATCGCCATCGTACCTACCAGCGTCAAGATAATCGCCAAAACGGTGGCGAAAATCGGTCGGCTGATAAAGAAGTTGGAAAAGTTCATTATTGCGCGCCCTCTTCCCCTTCAGCGGGCTGTGCGTCCGCTGCCCCTTCCTGCATTGCCTCTGCCTGCTCAGCTTCTTGCTGGGCGTCTTCCTGCTCAGCCTCTTCAACGATATCGGCAGCACTACCCTCAAACGGTTGAGGATCAATTGCCATTCCTGGCTCCAAACCAGCGGGGTCGCCTACGATGACACGCTCACCAGCGGTAAGGCCATCACGAATGATTTGCCATGGGCCAGCCACTTCACCGAGTTGAACCGTACGCTCGCGAGCTTTATTTTCATCATCAACAATAAAGACCTGCGGCCCCATCAGCCCCTGAGTAACAGCAATTTCCGGCACCGCCAGCACATCAAAACGCTTCAAGCCTTCAATACGAACCCGTACGAACTGACCAGGCAACACAGCACCATCAGGATTCGCAAACGTTGCTGACGCTTGAACCGTACTAGTACCGGTATCAACACGAGAACCCAGGAAGTTTAAACGACCTTCAAGCTCAGTGCTGTCACCACCATACTGTCCTGGCACGCTTAAACGCGCGGTAATGTCTGATGCGTTACCGCTCTCACCCAGTTGTCGACGCAACTCAAAGGCATCGCGCTGAGGTAGTTGAAAACGAACTTCAAGAGGATCAAGCGGCGTAATAGTGGCTAACTCAGTTCCTGGCGTCACCAAATTACCAACGTTTATCTGGCTTAAGCTGATCATGCCAGACACGGGTGCCGTAACGTTTGAGTACCCTAAATCAAGGTTAGCGCTGGATAACGCAGCGTCTGCTTGAGCAACATTAGCTTGGGCAACACGCTGGTCAGCCAGTGCCTGATCATATTGCTGACGACTCACCGAATTTTGGCTTAACAATTGCTCAAAACGCTGCGCATCGCGCTGAGCTCGGGCTAGTTCAGCGCGCGCACTTTGCAAGTCAGCCTCACGCTGGTTGACCGTTGCTTGGTAAAGGTCTGGCTCAATGGTGTAAAGGCGATCACCCTGCTCTACCAGTTGACCTGGCTCAAAATGGCGCTCTTCAAGAAACCCGTTTACCCGCGCTACAAGTGTGACCTCACTGTCGCTGCGCAGCAGGGATGGATAGGATTTATCAAGAGGAATATCCTGACGAGCTATTTCAGCTACTTCTACCGCATGCGGTGGAGCTTCCTGCTGTTCGGCCTGCTGTTCCTGAGGCTGCTCCTGGCCGCATGCGGCTAGCGCCAATGCAGCTATCAGCGTCACTAGACTCGCTCGACCTGAGTGAATCGTCTTCTTCATACGTCGGTTTCCCATTAATCTTTTCAACATTGACGGATAGCAGCACAGCGCGTGTTTTGTTTAATATGTTAGAAAACTAAGCTAACAACTCGCTGACTTACGCGCCCGGCGTGGGTGGGGCGCCAATATCCATAGCTCGCTGATAGGCGTCGGGGTCGCCGCCCTCAGGTAGCGTGAAGTTCACCTCATCACCCGTTAGCCACCCATTCACTTCTTCAATTGCAGCAACGTCTAGCAAACCAGCCTGCTGCCGCAGTGACAGGAGATTCACCACATAGTCATAGCGCGCTTCAGCATAGTTAGCGATGGCGTTGTAAAGGCTTTGTTCCGCGTTTAACACGTCAACAATATTGCGTGTGCCCACTTCATAACCGGCACGGGTAGCTTCCAACGCACTGCGGTTAGAGACGATTGCCTGCTGACGAGCCTCAACGGTGTCGACGTTGTTGCTGACCTGGGTATAGAGCGAGCGCACCTGCTGGATAGTAGTACGGCGCTGGGACTCGAAGTCATACTGGCTACTTTCTAACTGGAAGGTACCTTGGCGAATACGAGCGCTGGTGCTGCCACCGGTATAAATAGGCAAGTTAGCTGAGACACCCACTTGGCTTGATGTGTTGTAGCCACTCACCAAATCACTATCGCTATCCGAGTACTGGTAGTTAGCAAATGCCTGCACCGTCGGCATACGTCCGGCACGCGCGAGCTCGACGCCTACGCGAGAAAGCTCAATACCCGCCTGCTGCGCTAATACCTGCGGATTACGCTCTATTGCTTGCTCTACCCAATAGTTACGATCCGTGGGGCTCGGCAGGGCAATCGGCATGCTGTCGCCAAGTGCATCGATATTGGCATAACGCTGCCCCGTCAGCTGTTCAAGCACCTCAAATGCCACCTGAAGATTACTTTCTCCAGCGATGCGATCAGCGCGGGATTGATCAAAACTTGCCCGCGCTTCCTCCACTTCAGTAATTGCAATGAGGCCAACTTCAAACTGCTCTTGAGCCTGTTCTAACTGGCGGCCAATCGCGCGTTCTTGGGCTAAGCGCGCTTCGAGCACTTCATGGGCACGTAAAATATCGAAATAAGCGGTAGCAACATCAATCAACAATTGCTGCTCAGTAGCGGCCAATAGGTACACTTGTTGATCAATCTGGCGCTCAGCCTGATTCACTTCCTGACGCGTGACGGCATTAAATAGTGCCTGGGTCGCTTCAAGCGTTAACGACACCGTATTGTAACGATCATCGCCAACACCTCCTCCACCTGCATTAGAAGCAGCACCACCACTCTGCCCGCCTCTTGAGGAGGACTGACTTTCGTACTGCTGGTTATGTACGACGTTACCAGAAGCATTTACCTGGGGTAGCAATGCACCACTTGCCACGTCACTTGCCGCTTCAACACTTGAAAACTCAGCACGTGCAGAGGCCAAGGCAGCATTGTTGTTAAGCGCATCACGGGTGATATTGATCAAATCTGCCGCTTGAGCAGGCAGGATGAAAGACGATGTAAGCACTGCTAATAGCAGGGGACGAAAAGGGGCATTGACTGCCCAGTGTGCCAGTCGCATGGGATTGCCTCTAGGTGTCAACGTAGGTTGGCGAGTCTGATAGCCATTCTGAAAGGGGGCATTATAGTTACATTCATGTATGTATGCTAGGCTTGAACTTAACCTAAATATATGGACAGCGTCACTTATAAATAGCCGCACTGCATAAGACTCTCTTTTACCTTAGTTCAAAGCCCTATGAGCTTGCAGTTTTTTAGCACTACATTTCCCCACGCGAATGTTAAGTAAACAGTGTTACAGCTAATGTAATAACATGCTGCATGAAGTGAGCATTTGAATTTCTCAAAAAAATGAAATGGTAATTGGCTTATCAAACAAGTAATTGGCAAAACAAACTGATGGTTATTCAAGCGAGAAAAATAGCGCTAACGCCATTTTTGCTGCGTCAAATGCTGACTTATTAAGTCTCAAAAGCTTCCAACACTGCCACACCACGTTCAACGGCACCGCGATACCCCGAACCAAATAACAGCAAATGATTAAGCAGGGGATAAAGCTGAAACAGCGCTTCACGCCTTGGCCAATCGGTTGGCTTATTGCCGTCCCAGTAAGCATCAAAAAAAGGTGCGCCTGGTGTCTCAAACAGGGTCAGCATGGCCAAATCAACATCGGGATAATGGCGATAAACAGCAGGATCGATCAGTGCTGGCCCTTTAGTGGTCGTCAGCACATTGCCCGACCATAGATCCCCATGAATAAGGCTGGCAGGGGAATCTGGCAACCATGTTTCTAGCTGGCCTGCTTGATGTTCAATACGGCGGCATAACGTGTCATCCAGCAGGCCCTGCTGATAACAAGCTTGAGTAAGAGGCAGTAGACGCCGTTCGCGCTGAAACGCACGGCCATCTGTCAGTGGGGAGTTGGGTTGGGGCGTACGCCCACACGCATTATCCTGATGCCAGCCATGGGCCTCACCTATCACACCATGCAACTCACGCAGCCCCTCGCCCAAAGCGACGCTGCTTTGGGCATTTGCGGGTTTGGTATCGAGCGACTCTATCACCAGCCACCCCATCGCCTCTCCTAGAACCTCAGGTATCACTAATGAAGTACCCGCCCCTTTTAGTGTGCGAAGTCCTTCTGCTTCTCCAAGTAGTCGCGCTGAATCATCGTGCTTAATAACGACTTGCCCTTGGCGGGTAGTCAAGGCGTAAACAGCCGCTATATCACCACCACTGAGTGGCTGAAGTTTATCAATGGGGATTAATCCCAGCGTATCTAGCAGATCGCGCAAGATGGCATCCATGACTCTCTCCGCTTGAGCATCGCGTATACTCTCTGTATCTCTCCTTAACGTTACAAGGCACAGCAATACCTTTCTAGGCAATCCGCATTATTAAACGCTATGACGCTGAGCAAGTGCCTCGCGATAACGCTGATAAATCACTTCATAAGCAGTAACACGCTTAGCATCAGGATCCGCAAGTGAAGCGGTATTAAGGTGCACCAAGCGCTCACAAAGCGATGCCAAGGTCACACTCTCCTGATGTAAGTCGCACCAAGCCGCCTGAATGGCAGCACCTAGTGCAGCAGCGTCGGTGATTTCTGGGCAAATTACCTGGGTATTAGTAATGTCAGCCACCATTTGCCGCCAAACTGGGCTCTTTGCACCGCCGCCAATCAGCCTAATCTGGCTAGTGCCTGCAGCTAGCTCACCTAATAGTTCCAAACCATAGCGCAGGCCAAAGGTAGCGCCTTCCATCACCCCTCGGCAGAGGTTAGCTTGAGTCATATTAAGGCTGGTCAAGCCAAGGAAGTCGCCAGTTGCAATGGGCAGCATCGGCACCCGTTCGCCGTTAAAAAACGGCAGTACAATCACCCCCTCGGCCCCAATCGGGGCGCTTGCCACCTGCTCGCTGAAGGTAGCTAAGTCCAGCCCAAACAACTCACGCACGCGAGTAGTCGCAGAAGTAACGTTCATAGTACAGATTAACGGCAGCCAGCCACCGTGGCTGGCACAGAAGTTGGCCACCATGGCACTGTCGCACACCACCGAATCAGGTGAGTAGGCGCACACCGTGCCGGACGTACCTAAACTAAGCGTCACCAGCCCCTGAGTAATATTACCGGTGCCAATTGCGCCCATCATGTTGTCGCCGCCGCCAGAAGACACCAACACATCATCATGAAGCCCTAGCTCTTGCGCCACTAGCGGGCGTACTCGCCCTGCTGGCTCATGCGCCTGGATAAGGCGAGGCAGCACACGATCAGGGTCAAGTTCCGGCGCAATGGCTGCAAATACCTCTTTCTGCCAGCATTGGGCACGCGTATCGAAATAACCGGTGCCCGACGCATCTCCCGCCTCAGTGACTCGCTCACCAGTCAGCCAGAAGTTGAGGTAGTCGTGGGGCAGTAGCAGCGTGGCTATACGCTGGTAGGCATCAGGGTGGTTTTCGCGCAGCCACGCCACTTTAGACGCGGTATAGCCGGTTTGTAATACCAGACCAAGCTTCTCCAGGCAGCCCGCTTCGCCTCCAAGCCGAGCCACTAAATCGTTATTTTGAGTACTAGTTTCGGTATCGCACCACAGTTTTGCGGGATACACCGGCACGCCATCTGCATCCAGTGCCACCATGCCGTGCTGCTGTCCGGAAACGCCTATCCCCCGCACCTGCTTGGTATCAATACCAGAACGCTCAATCGCTTGAATAAAAGCCCCTTTGAGCGCTGCCAGCCACTCTGCTGGTGCCTGCTCCCGGCGGCCATGCTCTCCCTCGTCTAGACCATGAGAACGACTGCCTTCACCCAGGATCACACCGCGCTCCACATCGACTACCACGACTTTAGTACTCTGCGTACCGCAATCTACCCCGATATACATCACAACGTTCCTTTGGACGTGACCAGAGTCTCAAGAGTAGCCCGTGCTCCCCGTTCATGCAGCGACGTCAATATCTTTAGATAAGCATGTAGAAAGCGAGGTTGGTCAGCCAAGTCGCCAAACAGCTCGCGGTTCTCGACAAACGCAGCGGGGTACGTGCGGTTGTTAGTGGCAATAGCCATCAATGGCTCACGCAGACGGTCAACAATATCGATAGCCTCTCCCTGCTCATCGACGCCTTCAGCGTAACGTGCCCAGCTGGCGACCACGGCGGCGCTGCGCTTAATCTCACCTCCCTGGGCAAGTTGCTGGCGAATGACAGGCACGAGCCATTTGGGAATGCGATCAGAGCTTTCAGCACATAGTCGTACCAGAGTGTCTTTAATTTGCGGGTTGGCGAAGCGTTCAATCAGGGTCAGCCGATAGGTTTCTAAATCCACCCCTGGCACTGGTGCCAGCGTAGGCGTGCCCTCTTCACGCATGTAGCTCAGCAAAAACTCAACAAACAGCGGGTCTTGGCACACTTCATGGGCGTAACGGTAGCCTGCTAAGTAGCCGAAATAAGCAAGCGCCTGATGGCTGGCATTGAGCAGTCGTAGCTTCATCAGCTCATAAGGCTCTACATCAGCGACAAGTTGAACGCCTACTTTCTCAAGCGCTGGGCGACCCAAAGGAAAGTGATCTTCCAACACCCATTGAGTAAATGGCTCACATACCACTGGCCAAGCATCCTCAACATCAAACCGCTGGGCCAGCTCGTCGATATCCACGGGCGCTGTCACTGGCGTGATGCGATCCACCATGGCATTGGGAAACGCCACTTCGGCAGCTAGCCAGTCACCAAGCCCTGCGCTACGGGCACGTGCGTAGGCACTGAACATACGTTTAGCCACGTCACCGTTACCTTGAATATTGTCGCAGGACATCACCGTAAAAGGTGCAATGCCCCGCGCCCGGCGACGAACCAGGGCTTCCACCACTAAGCCAAAGCTGGTGGAAGGCTGCTCTGGATGGGTGAGATCATCACGCACCTGCGGAGAATCCAGATTGAACTCTCCGGTCACCGGATGGAGGTTGTAGCCCCCCTCCGTCACGGTGAGCGATACAATCTTGATGGCGGGATCGGCCATTTTTTCGATTACTGCTTCGGGGTCTTCTGGCGCAAACAGATAATCCACCATACTGCCGATCACACGGGGCTGATACTCGCCGTCGGGGTGCTTCACCACGAGCGTATAAAGGTAGTCTTGCGCAGCCAGGGCCTTCTGCATACGCTTATCGCCAGGCATTACTCCCACTCCTACAATGCCCCATTCAAACGCCTCCCCCTGGTTCATTAGCGCGTCAAGGTACATCGCTTGATGGGCACGATGAAAACCACCGACGCCAATATGCACGATGCCTGGCGTCACGGACTGCCGATCATAAGAAGGCGTCTCAACCGCCGCGCTGAGGGCACCCATGTTGTGATTATTAAGCTGGGTCATCGTCACTCTCCGGGTCATTTGTTAGGCACGCCGCGCCCTAGCGCCAGCGCTGGTCAGGTGGCACGCTGGTGCTTTTTACAAGTTCAGCGTTAAGCATGTCTTTTTGATGAGCACGCTCGAGGGCGCCGATATGATCTTGGCCCATGCACAGCCAGCGATTCACCAACCGCTCAACCAGTACGGCATCGTCCACATCGATAAACAGCGTCCAGTCGAACAGCTTGTGCAGCGCCCGCCAGGGTTCTTGATCCAGTAGCAAGTAATTACCTTCTACAATCACAATGCGGTGCGCTGGAGTAATCAACCGCCCTCCGGCTCGAGCGAGATCCAACGGTCGGTCAAACACAGGCACCGCTACCGCTTGATCACCGCGACGAATGCGCACTAAATCATGATGCAAGCCATCAACATCGAAAGTGTGCGGCGCACCTTTCAACGGCAGTTGCTCATCACCCAACACGGCGTTATCGAAGTGATAGCCATCCATCGGAACCACGGCTGCCTGCCCTGGCTGCTGCTGATTAATCGCATCGCATAACAGCGCACTGCGATAAGACTTTCCTGCCCCGGGTGGCCCCACCAGAGCAACCATAAAGCGCGCTTTGCCTTCGGCGGCATCCAACAGTTGGTGGCTTAACGAAACAAGATCAGGGGTCATAGGCGTATCAACTCATCCAGTTCCCACCATCGACGTTGAGCGTCTGGGCAACGACATAGTCACTATCCTGACTAGCAAGAAACACGGCGGCCCCCGTGTGGTCTTCCGGCAACCCCATACGTCCAAAGGGGACAGATTCGCCAACCAAACGCTTTTTCTCGCCCAGCGGGCGATTCTCATAGCGTGCAAACAATGCATCGACTTCTTCCCACATCGGCGTATCCACTACGCCTGGTGCAATGCCGTTCACGTTGATACGGTGCTTAATCAAATCCAGCCCGCAGGACTGGGTGAGGCTAATAACAGCGGCTTTACTAGCGCAGTAAACGCTGACGAGTGGTTCGCCTCGTCGGCCTGCCTGAGACGACATATTAATAATTTTACCCCCTTGGCCTTGTGCCACCATGGCGCGAGCCACGGTCTGTAGCGTAAAAAACAGCCCCTTGGTATTCACCGCAAACTGCTTGTCAAAGCTGGCCTCTGTCACCTCGAGCACCGGTGCCATATCAAACACCGCGGCGTTATTGACTAAAATATCAATCCCGTCAAATCGCTCGGTAACGCGCTCCACCATGGCGTTGATAGAAGCTTGGTCGCACACGTTCAGCACGACACCCATCACACGCTCGGCACTAGCGTCTTGTTGCAGCGTGGCGAGCGCATCGTCAATGGCATTGGCATCGATATCGGCCACAATGACATTCGCCCCTTCGGCGAGGTAGCGCTGAGCAATGGCTAGCCCGATACCACGAGCACCGCCTGTGATGACGGCGCGTTTATTGAGCAGTTTCATTGTTATCTTGTCCTTGCAAATGGGATTGCCACTCGTCTACTAAAGCGTGAAGTCCGCGCATATGGGGCAAAATTCGCCAAGCGCCCGCCGCTAATAACCGTGAGGACTGTTGTTCATCTATATGACTCGCTCCCACAAAACCAATCACTCGCATGCCTGCAGCATAAGCAGCGGTTACCCCTGCCACGCTATCTTCTACCACCAGACAGCAGCTGGGTGGGCAGCCAAGAGAACGGGCCGCCAAGTGATAAATAGCGGGGTCCGGTTTAGGGTTTTCGACCTGCTCGGCGGTGAAAATCGGCACATCGCCTAGCACGCCGTTCAGTTGGGTAGTGGCGAGCGATGCCAGCACGCGGCAACGGCGGCTGTTCGACACGACAGCCTTGGGTAAATCGATCCCGCTGACGGCTGCATGCACCCCTGCAATGGCGGTTAACTCCCTCGCCAAGCGCGCCTCTATGGCGTTATCAACCAGTTCAGCGGCATTGGGCGGCAATAAATGGCGGCTTAGCTGTTCCAGATGCTGGAGGATGTTGGCCGTCGTCATCCCCAAGGCTTGGCTAAGCAACGTCGGGATATCCAGATCCGGCAGCCACTGCCCAAGGTGGGTTTCCAGGGTCTCTTCAGCAAGTGCTTCGCTATCCACCAAGACGCCGTCACAATCAAAAATCAGCGCTTTCATACCTGCTCCCCTGGAGAGGCTGATTCCGTAGCCACGCGGTTATCTTGACGGGTCAGGCTTGCCAGCGGATGCTGCTGCAGGCTAGGTAGGGCTAGCCCGCCTGCGTCAAACAGATGGGCACGCTCGGGGGCAAAACCAAAGCGCACGGTATCGTTGACCCGGTAGGCCACATCGCCATCAGCCATAATAGTGATCAGCTCATCGTCCATTTGAACGTAGAGCGAGGTTTGACCGCCGAGGCGCTCAAGCACTTTGATCTGCCCACTCAGCGGCCCCTGCTTATCAAGTACTAAGTGTTCTGGGCGAACACCCAGCTCAAGGGTGGCGTTAGCATCCAAATGTGCACCATCGACCGGCACGCTGCGCTCACCGCCGCCGGGCAAACGAATCGCTACGCCTTCAGGCGTTACGCCGGTCAACGTCACCGGTAGAAAGTTCATTTTCGGTGAGCCAATAAAGCCCGCCACAAAGCGATTGCGCGGATGGTGGTAGAGCGCCATTGGCGAGCCCACCTGCTCCACCACGCCATCGTGTAGCACAACGATTTTATCGGCCATGGTCATGGCTTCTACCTGATCGTGGGTGACGTAAATCATCGTGGCATCTAGTTCTTCATGCAGCCGTGCCAGCTCAATACGCATCTGCACCCGCAGCGCCGCATCCAAATTGGAGAGCGGCTCGTCAAACAAGAAGATACTCGGATTGCGCACAATCGCTCGCCCAATCGCCACTCGCTGGCGCTGGCCGCCTGAAAGCGCTTTAGGCTTGCGATCTAATAGCGGCTCCAGTTGCAGAATTTTGGCCGCCTCCAACACTTTGGCACGCCGCTCCTCCTTGGGCACTCCGGCCAAGCGCATGCTGAAGCCCATGTTGCCCTCAACGGTCATGTGCGGATATAGCGCATAACTCTGAAACACCATGGCCAAGCCCCGGTCGGCGGGGCCCACATCGTTTATTCGCTTACCATCGATCAGAATGTCGCCGTCGCTTGCACTCTCCAAGCCCGCGATCATGCGCATCAGCGTGGATTTGCCACAGCCCGACGGGCCAACAAACACCACGAACTCGCGGTCATTCACCTCGAGATCAATACCTTTGATGACCTTGGTGTCGCCAAACTGTTTGATAATGTTCTTCAGTTGTAAGGTTGCCATGGGGAACTCCTTTACTTGACGGCGCCAAAGGTCAGGCCGCGCACCATTTGTTTTTGGGTCATCCAGCCGAGGATCAGGATGGGGGCGATTGCCATGGTGGAAGCCGCTGAAAGCTTGGCCCAGAACAGCCCTTCAGGGCTTGAGAAGGAGGCAATATACGCGGTCAACGGTGCCGCTTTCGACGAGGTTAAGTTGAGACTCCAGAACGCTTCGTTCCAGCTCAAAATCACTGAGAGCAGCCCAGTAGAGGCGATGCCCGGCAACGTTAGCGGCAGCAGCAGGAAAAACACCTCCTGCAGAGTAGACGCGCCGTCCATCCTGCCGGCTTCCAAGATGTCTTTGGGCATATCTTTGAAGAAGGTGTAGAGCATCCACACCACAATGGGCAGGTTCATCAGGGTGTAAATAATGATTAGCCCGGTACGGGTATCCAACAGCCCCACATCGCGGAAAATCAAATAGATAGGTACCAAGACACCGACAGGTGGCAGCATTTTGGTAGAAAGCATCCAGAGCAGCGTGCCCTTGGTGCGCTTAGTGGGCAAAAAGGCCATGGCATACGCCGATGGAATGGCAATCAGCAGTGCTAAAAAAGTGGAGCCAAACGCTACGACTACGCTATTTAGCGCAAAACGCGCATAGCCCGAGCGTGCCTGAACAGCTTGATAGCTCTCAAGTGTGGGGGAAAAGATAAAACTTGGATCTGCAATGGCTGCCGTTTCAGTTTTAAACCCGGTCAACACCATCCACAGGATGGGAAAAAAGATAATCAGGGCAATCGACCAGCCTACTAGGGTTAAAACCAGTTGCCTAATGGGCAACGAGCGAGCGTTAGCTGGCGCGATGCTATTACGATGAAGTGTCATTGAAATGCTCCCAAGACGCCCTGGCACCGGGGTTAGTCTTCTAAATTCTTAGCGACCATACGGACAAGGAAAATCGCGACGATATTGGCAAGAATGATGGCGATCACCCCACCCGCAGAGGCCATGCCCACATCGAAATCCAGTAGCGCTTGGATATAGATCAAATAGGCTAAGTTAGTGGTCGCAAGCCCCGGCCCACCGGAGGTGGTGACAAAAATCTCAGCAAAAATCGTCAGCAAAAATATCATTTCGATCATGATCACCACGCTAATGGCACGCTTTAAGTGCGGCAGCGTAATGAAGAAGAAAATCGCTAGTGGCCCAGCACCATCCATACGCGCCGCTTCCACTTGGTCTTCATCCAGCGACTGCATGGCGGTGAGCAGGATCAGTAGCGCAAACGGCAGCCACTGCCACGACACAATAATGATGATGGACGTTAGTGGTAACGATGAGAACCAGTCCAATGCAGGCAGCCCTAGCGACTGCGCCAGCCACGCTAAGACCCCGTTAGAGGGGTGCATCATCATGTTTTTCCATACCAGTGCACTCACTGTTGGCATGACAAAGAAGGGAGAAATCGCCAGCACGCGAGCAATGCCACGCCCAGCAAACTCCTGCTGGAACAGCACTGCAAGCAGGGTGCCTCCCACCACGGTAATCACCAGCACCGAACCTACCAGTAATAGGGTGGTGCCCATCGCCGACCATAGCGCTGGATCAGTCAGCAGATACTCATAGTTTTCCAGCCCAGCGAAGCCGGTCATCCCTGGCATGAGTAAGTTATAGCGTTGAAAAGAAAACCAGATCGTCATACCCAGGGGTACGATCATCCAGAGCAGCAGCAGCGATACCGCGGGCGCTTGAAGCGAAAGCGTTCTTAGCCCGCCGACCGTACGGCCGGAAGCACGTGTTCTATTCATGGAAATACCTGCAAGAAAACAGACCTGCTAGAACCACTGAAATACGTCTGCCCATGACTGGGCAGACGCAAGAGTACATTAACGTTCGATGTAGCCAGCCCGTTGCATGGTGCGCTCGGTGGCTCGCTGAGCGCTATCAAGCGCCTGCGTTACTGAGGTGTCACCGGTCAGAGCGGCGGCAATCGTTTGGCCCACTTGCGTACCAATCGACTGAAACTCTGGAATACCTACAAACTGAACGCCGACATAGGGGTTTGGCTCTAGGCTGGAGTCAGTAGGATCAGCTTCTTGTATGGCGTTAAGCACAAAATCGGCAAATGGCGCGGCATCAACGTACTGCTCGTTGGCATAGGTGGACTCACGAGTACCCGGCGGTACGCTGGTCCAGCCGTTCGTTTCACCAACAAGCTTGATGTACTCCTGTGAAGTCGCCCAGGTAATGAATTGCTGTGCTGCTTCTTTGTGCTCCGAGGAAGCGGGAATCGCCAGCGCCCAGGACCAAAGCCAATGAGAGCCTTTAGGGGTTTCCGCGATGGGTGCTGGCGCAAAGCCTAGTGTATTTGCTACGTCCGATTCGTTTTCATCGTAGAGCTTGCCTGCTGCCGAGGTGGCATCAACCCACATGGCGCAGTTCCCACGAGAAAAGAGTGCTAGGTTTTCGTTGAAACCGTTGGAGCTGGCACCAGGCGGACCGTAATTGCTTAGCAGGTCAACATAGAACGCAATCGCATTGTTCCAGGCCTCGGAGTTAAGCTCCGGATTCCACTGCTCATCAAACCAGCGGCCGCCAAAGGTGTTCACCAGCGTCGAGACAAAAGCCATGTTCTCGCCCCAGCCCGGCTTACCGCGCAAGCAAATACCTGCCAGGTTCTCTTCGGTACCGTGTAACTGCTCAGCCCAGTCGCGCACCTGCTCCCAGGTGGGCTGCTCTGGCATCTCGATGCCAGCCTGCTCAAACAGATCAGTGCGGTAGTACATCATAGAGCTTTCCGCATAGAACGGCAGGGCGTGCAGCGTGCCATCTAGGCTTAGGCCATCGCGAACCGATGCCAGCAAATCATCTTCATTGTAGTCATCGGGCAAGTTTTCCAGCGGCTCAAGCCAACCGCGCTCTGCCCAGATAGGCACTTCATAAGTACCGATGGTCATCACATCGAACTGCCCTCCACCGGTGGCAATATCTGTGGTCATACGCTGACGCAGCACATTCTCCTCAAGCACCACCCAGTCCAGAGTGATATCTGGGTGCGCTTGCTCAAAGGCATCGGTCAGGCTCTGCATGATGACCATGTCGTTATTGTTTACCGTGGCAACCGTGATTTCTGTTTGAGCGTGGGCTTGGCCAGCTACCGCAATAGCGGCCGCTAGGGTCGTGACGGGCAAATGACGTGCGAGACGCATACAGCTTTCCTCTTGGCAAATATTGGCATTGTTTTTATCGGCACAGCTGTTACTGGAACGGTCTTTATTAGGGCTGTGGTTATTAAAGACGGTGGTTATTAAAGACGGTGGTTATTGGAAATGTAGCTATTGGCACCGCAGCCAAAATGATCACATTGATCAATCATCGATCAAATGATCGTACGAAAGCCAAAAAAAAGCAAAGCCAACTCTTTTAGACTTTATGCTAATTCATTCAGCTATTTGCATGTTGCACTGCGCTAAAATCATTGCGTAATGGTGTTAACGATATGTCTTGCCGCGATTTCATCCGTTATCAATCCTTTTAACCAGCCTCCTCGCAATGCTGCCCGTATGGCGGGTGCTTTATCGTGCCCACCCGCTATTGCCACCATATGATGCTTACCGAATCGCTCTAGAGGCAAACTGGTCACTCGCCGTGTTATTGAGCAATTAATCACCTCTCCCCGTTCGTTAAGCGGCCAGCCCAGCAACTCACCTACTGCTTTAAGGCTTAATAGCTCATCTAGCTCACTTTCGCTGATGAAGTGGTCTTGAAATAACGTGGCTTGTCGATCAATTCTGCCGACTCCAATAAAGGCAGCTTCAGACTCTCTCGCCACATCGGCAATCGCTTTAAACAGGCGCTGTGTCAACATGGCCTCTTTCTCGACTAACGACTCAGCAACCACGGGAGCAGGTAGTAAAAAGCGCTCGCCACCCGTTTTATCCGCCAGCAGCATGACCGCGTCGTAGCGGTTAGCCGACCCATCCCTGGCAACATTCCCTACCAGAGAAACAAAGCGATGTTGGGGCCGCTCAATACGACTAAGAGCCTCTACCGCAGCCCGTACCGAGCGCCCAGTTCCTAAAGACAGCGTTAATGGATCGCTGCGCTCCACCAAGCGAGCCATCCGTTCAGCAGCTGCAACAGCTAAGTAATACGCAGCGCTTTCAGGTGCCTGGCTATCGGCGGGCACAACATCGCAATACGCTAAGCCGAAATGATCGCGAAGCACGCTGCCTAATGTCATACAGGTAGAAATAGGATGGTCAATATGGACCTTTACCAACCCTTCTTGCCTTGCGAGTGCTAACAGGCGTTGGACACCGGGTCGAGAAACCCCTAACTGGTTGGCAATTTCATCCTGAGTCATGCCGCCGACATAAGACATCCAAGCGGCTCTGGCCGCCTGATCAAGCTTCACCTCAAACTTATCCATTGACACACTCACTGCCCTATAATTTGAAATATTGTCGCACAACGCCTTCCGTAGGGCTCTTGCGCCATGGTTTATTAATAAGGATATACATGACTATGTACAAGCTTGCTTTTTTTGTTCCCGTTGATGATGCCGAGAGTGTTAAAGAAGCGGTTTTTGAAACAGGGGCTGGCCGACTTGGTGATTACGAGGCCTGCTGTTTTCAAACCCACGGCACCGGCCAATTCCGCCCGCTGGAGGGCTCGCACCCCCACATTGGACACGTAGGGTCGCTCGAAATTGTCGAAGAAGTGAAGGTTGAACTTGTTTGCCGCGATGAGCATATACGGGCAGCGATTGCAGCACTGAAATTAGCCCACCCCTATGAAGAGGTGGCCTATGATGTTTGGCAATTGGCCGACCTGTAATTCAGCGTTACCAGGCTTTAATAGACCACGTTGCTAGCAACGCCTAAACAGCAATAAAACTTAGGCACTGCCAAAATATCGCTCCCTATCTTCAGGGGTAATTGAGCTGATGTGCAGCGGGTAGTGCGAACTTTTACGGTCTTCATAAAAGTGCTGTAACGTGCGTTCAATCGTTGGGAAAGCAAGCTCGTCCCAAGGAATTTCATGCTCTTCGAACAGCGCTACCTCCAAGCTTTCAGGGCCCGCACTAAAACCACCGAGAAGCTCTGCACGGAAAATCATATACACTTGATTGATATGAGGCAGATCAATGAGCGTGTATAACCCCTCCAGTTTGACCTCGGCAACGGCCTCCTCCCAGGTCTCGCGTGCGGCGGCCTGCTGAGTGGTTTCGGCGTTTTCCATATAGCCCGCGGGTAGCGTCCAATACCCTTTGCGCGGAGAAATCGCCCGTTTACACAGCAATATTTTATCGCCAATCACCGGCAGCGTACCCGCGACAATACGCGGATTCTGGTAATGAATAGTGCCACAGGCATCGCATAAATAGCGCGAACGGTCATCGCCTTCAGGAACAGCAAAACGGACTTTTTCACCACACTGACTACAAAAATTCATCGCGTTTTCTCTACGGCTGATGGGGCAAGGCTTTAACGTACTTGACGTCAAACACCGCTGCTGGGTAAAAGAGAACAAAGCAAATGGAAGCTCTATGTTAGAGAAACTGCGCAAACAGCTGCAACAGCACTCTCCTCAACGGCTAGACCACGTTGTAATGCCTGAGGCTGCCGTGCTCATGCCTATTGTTGAGCGTCCATCGCCCACGCTGCTGTTTACACGGCGAGCGAGCCATCTCAGCACTCACAGTGGACAAGTGGCATTTCCCGGTGGCAAACGCGAGGCTTGTGATGCCGACCTCTATGCGACGGCTCTTCGCGAGGCAGAAGAAGAGATTGCGCTAGCGCCCACCTTTGTACAACCCTTGGGAAGGTTATCAGACGTTATTTCACTGCATGGCATCCGAGTAACCCCGTGGGTCGGTATCATTCCGCCAGATTTACCCTTGGTGGCAGATCCATCTGAATTAGACACCATTTTTGAAGTACCTATCAGCCATTTTCTAGATGATAAGCGCACCCATACCGATGTGATCACGGTAGATGGCGTTGCCCACTATGTACCCAGCTACCATGTCGACGGCCACGTGATTTGGGGGCTTTCTGCCATGATGCTGGTAGAACTTCTGGCGGAAGGATTTGGCATGGCAATTGACCTTTACCAGCGCCCACCAGGAGCATTACGTCACTATCCAGAGAGAAGCAGTCGCCTACCAAAAGCAACTCGCATGCCGACTAAGAGAACCATGAAATGATTGCCTCTGCAGCGCCAAACGCCTTACCCAATAGCAATAGTAATAGCCCACCAGCGATCAACCCCGTCGCCCATATTGCACTGGTTGATGCGCTTGTTGAGCAAGGCTGGTACGTGGGTAACAACGTGATAGACCTTGATCTTTGCCAAGCACTGCACAAAGAGCTGCTCCACATGGCCGCACACGATGTACTTGATGAGGCTGGCATTGGCCGTGGCAAAGAGCATCATCTTCGCAAAGATATTCGCGGCGATGCCATTCATTGGTTGGATAGAGAAAGCGTAGCCCAGCGCCGCTACCTAGATGCCATGGCAGAACTCCAGCTATCTCTCAATCAAGCGCTCTTCCTAGGATTGTTTGAGTATGAGGCCCACTTTGCCCACTACCCGCCCGGCGCGTTTTATCAACGCCACTTAGACAGTTTTCGAGGGCGAGCGAACCGAGTTATTTCAACTGTCGGTTACTTAAACCCTCAGTGGCCCTTAGATGGCGGCGGAGAAATGGTCATTTATCACCCCGACACCCCTTCTCAGGAAGTCGCCCGCGTAGTGCCTGAAGCAGGTACGTTTGCCTGCTTTTTATCCGAAACCATTCCCCACGAGGTGCTGCCAACCCAGCATCCGCGCGCTAGCATCGCTGGCTGGTTTAGGCGTAACGCCTCGCTGGGTGGCGTGCTCGACCCGGCGCGCTGAAACAGTATGGACACCAATAACGAAGCCACATTAATTGCCAGAATCAAAGCACTAGAAGCGCAAAACGCAGTGCTAGAAGAAGAGAAGCGTCATTATCAGTGGCTAGCAGAAAGCACCACTGATTTGATATCTCGCCATGCCCGCGACGGTACTTTTTTATATGCCTCTCAAGCAGCGAGAGACTTATTAGGATACGAACCGGAAGAGCTGATTGGCGTGTCTGCCTATCAGCTGTTTCATCCCGCCGATTTAAGTGACCTGCTTAACAAATCACCTCGAGTCTACTATCACGACGGTTTTTATCAGCAAACGTATCGGTTTCGGGCTAAAGCAGGTCACTACATATGGTTTGAAACCACCAGCCGAACCCGCCGAGATGATGCCACAGGCGAGCTAATTGATATTTTATGCGTCTCTCGGGATGTAAGCCGCCGAGTCCATGCAGAAGCCACAAGAGAGCGCTTAGCGCAGGTGGTCGAATCCACCACTGACTACGTGCTTTTTTTAGGGCCTAACCAACATATTTTTAGTGCCAACGAAGCAGCTCGGCGCTGTTTTTCACTCCCGCGAGATGCCATGCAAGTTGCCCTGTCAGCGCTTTACCCTACTGACTCATTGGCACTACTGGAGCAGGTGGTATTCCCCGCCGTTGAACGCTATGGCTCCTGGAGCGGCGAGCTGGAAATGCTCAGCACGAACGGTTCAGTTCCCGTACTTAGTGTCGTGCTTACCCACCGCAGCCGAGGGGCGGAACCTGGGCATTTTGCATTAATTAATCGCGATATTAGCGTGCGTAAAGTTGCCGAAGCCCAGGCACGTCGGCACCAAGAACAAATTGCCCATGCCAATCGGTTAGCCGCCGCCGGAGAGCTTGCGTCTAATATTGCCCATGAACTCAATCAGCCTCTTGGTGCAATCGCCAATTACACCAGTGGCGCCCTTTTGAAAACAACGCACACGCCCAACTTACCCGCCAGCGAACTTCAGCTGCCACTGGCCCGCATTGATGAGCAAGTACAGCGTCTTGCCGAGCGACTCCGACATATGCGCAGCTTTGTGCGTAAACGCAGTCACTGCGTCAGGCCACTGATACTTGAACACGTCATTGCCGCCGCCTTTCAACTGTGCGACTGGCAATATAAACAGGCCTCAGTTCAGCTTACTCAACAATTGCCCCATGGATTGCCACGTATTTATGCAGACCCTATTGCCCTTGAGCAAGTAATCGTTAACCTATTGCTCAACGCGCTAACTGCGAGCCGTGACACCCCTGGTGCCGATCAGGTCATCGTTTCGGCGCAAAAAAGCGGCAATCGGCAACTGACCCTTAGCGTTGAAGACCAGGGCCCAGGTGTAGCGCCAGCACATCAAGACACCATTTTTGATGCCTTCTTCACCACCCGCGATGAAGGACTGGGAATGGGCTTGGCAATTAGCCGTTCGCTAATTGAGAGCATGGGCGGGGCGCTTACTCTTCGCCCCCAACAAAGCGCGAAAGGCGCCTGCTTTGACATCACGCTTCGCACAGAAACAATATGAATGCGCAATCAGTGCATTAACAGGGGCCAGTAATGACCAGCAGTGTTGAACGACAGTCTACCGCCACCATCGCGGTTGTTGATGATGATCAAGCATTGCGCGAATCGCTGGTTTGGTTACTTGAATCCGTCGGATTAACCGCTCAAGCGTTTCATGACGGCGAGCAATTCTTAGGGAGTCAGCACGATAAGTTCGGCGCACTGCTGCTTGATGTTCGCATGCCAGGAATGAGTGGTCTTCAAGTGCAGCAGCAGTTGGTTGATCAAGGCGCTACCCTGCCGGTCATTATGATGACGGGGCATGGCGATGTACCCATGGCAGTGGCAGCACTAAAGAACGGCGCATTTGATTTTATTGAAAAGCCGTTTAACCACCAGCAGCTGATTGACAGCGTGCAACAAGCGTTGGGCAACGCTCATCAACAGCAACGCGCTAAGCAGCAGTTAGCAATGCTGCGAACACGTTACCAATCCTTACGCCCAAAAGAGCAGCGCATTGTGACTCATGTAGCAGAGGGAATGACCAGTCGTGAAATTGCTGAACACATGGAGATTAGCGGTAAAACCGTCGAGGTCTATCGACTAAGAGCCATGAAGGCCATGCACGCCGCAAACTTGGCAGAGCTGGTGCGACAAGCGGTGGCGCTGGAGCTCGTTTCCTCGCTCAGCGCCCCCCATGTTGATAGCGAACGACCTAGCTAAGTGGAACAACTTGGCCATTGGCTTTTTCCAGCACATTACGCACCTGCTCGTAATCAATGCCGCGCTCATTACCTTCATGAGCCTCAATTAAGCTAACCACTTCTAACAGCGTTTCCATACCAAAACTTTGCTCATCCGTGGGCGTAAAAGCTTGAACATAGGCATTGTCGTTACTCCCCCAACCTACCTTGATGGGGGAGTCGATAATATTGACCTGCGTGCCTACTGGAACACGCCAGAATACAGACTCAATGTCTTCTGGGTGCATCCGAATACAGCCCCGGCTAGCGCGCATGCCAATACCGTCTGGCTGATTAGTGCCGTGAATTAAGTAGCCTGGGATATCCAGCAAAATAGCGTATTGCCCTAACGGATTATCTTCACCTGGTGGAACAACCGCGGGCGCAGGATCACCGCGCTCAGCAGCTTCTTGGCGAATAGATTCAGGTGGATACCATGCAGGGTTCTCAAGACGCATAGTGGTCTTAGTAATGCCCAGCGGCGTATTGAACGCATCACGACCAATGCCAATAGGATACGTCTCTACCCGAGGCGCCTCGCCCTCTTCCACCTCTGGATAATAATAGAGCCGTAGCTCAGCAACATTAATCACAATGCCAGTCCGCGGCTCGTCTGGCAGAATATATTGGCCGGGAATTGTCACCTCGGTACCTTCACCTGGTATCCAAATACTGGTATCCGGATTCGCCATACGAATCTCTTCATAGCCAACATTGTGCTCACGGGCAATGTCGAGCAAGGTGTCCTCTTTTTTTGCCGTAACGGTATACATCTCGCCTACCATATTCCCTTGATCAGGGAGCACGAAGTGGCCTTTAGGTAACTCACTTTCACTGGCAACGGCACTGGAAGCAAACAGCCAAGCTCCCAGGGCTACACTGCTAGCCCACAATTTTTTAACCTGTCGAAGCGTTTGATACCGTTCAGTTAACGTCATGGGGTCTCCTTTATTATAAAACCCCAAGGCACTATCTGCTGTTGGGCAGGCTGCTGTGGGGCAATTTGCGTGCGAATATGAACAAGTGGTTTAGATGGGTCAATTCGACAGACTGTCGCAGCAACCTCAACGACCAATGTGGGTGAGACGTCTCATTGAGAGTGATTTTAACGTTTATTAATAAATCTAACACGTCCTGGTTTAACGCTGATGTAGATTTGAATTGATCTTAGTTAAGAGTTCTTCATTAGCGTTGCAATACAGCGCATAGCACCTACCTTTAGAAGTGCCTGTGCACAGCAACGTGCCGGGCTTTACTCATCACCAACAGGAACAGTAGCGCGCCCGGCACAAGGAACCTACCGGGTAGAGTTGGCTAGCAAGGAGCAAGCAAGTCGCCGATCAGTCTATCGCTACGACGTTACTTAGGGATTAACAGCTCAGTTGTTAATACCTTTATAAAAATGCAAGGAGCAAAACGATGAAAACGACTTTTCTCAGCACGCTGGTTATTCCTACGTTTATTGCAGTCGCTGGCGTTGCCCACGCAAGTGATGACAACCAGACCGGCATGGAAGCCTCTTATTTGACCCATGCGCCGCAAGGAACTTTCCACTCAGATTCTCTAACGGGTAATCAAGTAAAAAGCAGCGTTGAAAACGACGAAGACATTGGCACCATCAATGATTTAATCATTGATGAGGATGGGCAAATTAATGCTGTTGTTGTAGGCGTTGGTGGCTTCCTTGGTATGGGCGAAAAAGATGTCGCTATCGAATGGGATTCGCTTGAACTTACTAAGGACGAAGATAGCGAAGATTACGTCATATCAGTAAACGCTTCCGAAGATGCTCTTAAAAACGCTGAAGAGTACAATCGTGACAGTGACCATGAAACAGAACGCGACACTGAGCTAAATAACAGCGAAAATGACGACGAGTAACGCGCGTTTTAACTAGTGGCTTTCGCCAACATAAGTTCAACTCGACTGCTATAGGGCCTTGCTTAGCCGCAAGGCCCTTTTCATAAGCGCCTTTTCATAAGTGCCTGAAGCGGCTATTGCGCTTCCTCGTAAAAGATCATAAAAAAGCGCTGCATGTCTGCAGCGCTTTTCGGCATGACCTGGCGTTCGAATCACCCCTTTAAGGTTGCTTCCATTGTTATGTCAGCATTTAACACTTTGGAAACAGGGCAGTTCGCTTTAGCCGTTTCAGCAGCTTCTTGGAAAGCAGCGTCATCGGCACCGCTTACGCTGGCAACAACGTCCAAATGAATACTGGAAATATCGAAGCCTTCAGCACTTTGTGAAAGCGTGACACGAGCATTAGTATCAATAGCATCAGCGGTAAAACCTTTCTCTCCAAGAATCATGGAGAGCGCCATTGAGAAACAGCTTGCATGGGCAGCGCCAATTAACTCTTCTGGGTTGGTGCCGGGAGCCCCTTCAAAGCGCTGTTTGAACGAATAGCCAGCATCCAATGCTCCACTTTCCGTCGCCACATTGCCTTGACCATCTTTAAGTCCACCTTCCCAACGTGCGCTTGCTTTACTATCCATTCCGTTCTCCTTTCCTCTGATAGTTAGCGTCATCTCGTTTTAGGACGCAGTCACTACGCCCGTCAACTCAATCAGCGTAGCTGATTCTATCGCTGCTGCCGAATTTACTAGGTAGGCATACTGTCTACAGAGCAGATTGCGCAGCCAGATCACGAATTGAACGCTCTCCCCGCTCTTCAAGCGAGTCGTTAAGATCGATCCTTATTTCAACACGACGATTGTTCGCTCGCCCTTCATGCGTGTTATTGGAAGCCAACGGCCTAGTATCAGCGAAGCCTTGTATCATCAGGCGCTCAGGCGTTAGCTCTTCAGTGGCAACAAGCACATTCGCAACAGAAGACGCACGTAACGCGGATAAATCCCAGTTGCTTCGAAACCGAGATGTTTGAATAGGCACGTTGTCTGTATGCCCTTCAATTGAAATCGTTCCAGTGACAGCGGCTAATACCGCCGCTAGCTCCCCTAACAAATCAGCAAACGCGGGCATAACATCTGCGTTACCGGAGCCGAATGTGCCCTGCTCTGAAATCCTAACAACCACACGAAACTGGTCCACCTCAATGTCGGCAACACCTTCTAACGACGATGTTTTGAGCAATTCCGCGAGACTAGCGGCCACTTGAAGAGTTCTCTGCTGCCGTTGTGCTTCAAGCATGCTGCGCATGGACTCAAGCTGTGGCTGCTGCTGCGTGGTCCGTTGGCGTACTTCGTCTAACAGCGTTCGGTCGGGCACTGCTGGAGAAAACTGTTGGAGCACCGCACTGGTCCCCATCGGGATTTGAGTAGCCTCAACATCGCGCTGAACGCCGAAGGCTTTTGATAGCTCCTCCGCCACACGACGAAACTTTTCAGCATCAATTTCTGCGAACGACAACAGCAACACAAAAAAGCATAACAACAGCGACATTAAATCCGCGTATGTCACCATCCAGGCAGGAATATTGGTCTGTTTTTGTGCCATGGATTACGTACGCTCACCAGCAGGGCTAGTTTCATCTGAACCTTTTAAGCCACGATGTTCAGGGGGCAAATAGATCGTTAGCATTTGTTCAAGAACCCGCGGATTTTTATCACTCTTAATGGCTATCAGCGCGTCGATCCACAGCTCCTGCATTTTGGCTTCCTGATTCATCCGTACCCACAGCTTTTGAGCAATCGGATTAGCGATCATGGTGGCAATCATTGCCCCATATAAGGTCGTTAACAGAGCGACGGCCATAGCAGGCCCAATTAAAGATGGGTCACCCATATTAGAGAGCATTTGTACCAAGCCAACCAAAGTGCCGATCATTCCCATCGCAGGTGACACTTCCCCTAATGCTGAAAATACTTGGCCACCGGCTTCGTTTCGCTCCAACGTCAGCAGGCGCTCTTTTTCCATCATGTCTTTAATCATTTCGGCACTGTAGCCGTCAGCCAACATTTGCAGGCCTTTTTTAAGAAATGGAGAGTTTACCTCTCGATTTTCTAACGCAATCATTCCTTCACGGCGGGCAACTTTCGCTAGCTCAACTAACTCATCGATACTTGCCTGAACACTTGGCAGTTGGAATTTAAATGCCCGTGCCGCCGCTTTGAAGGCAAATTTAAATTGGGTGATACTAAACTTTGCCAGCACAACAAATAGGCTTCCCCCGACCACTAGTAACAATCCCGTCGGGTTCATAAACACCTCAGGCGAAGTGCCCATGATTACAGAGGCACCCACTAACACAGCAGCCCCTACCAAACCTATTAGCGTTGCGAGATCCACGGCCTTCCCTCAAGAATGTAAAAAAATGCTAACTGCACAATTGGCCGAGACAGTAGAGTTTCCTTGCAACAGCGTCAACGCCAAATCAGTAAAGATACAAAGATTAACAAACATATTATCTATTTTTAGCAAATGCTGATGCACGGGCAATCTAGAGTATTCGCTTTCCAACGCTTTATCGCTAAGCTGAGCATTACTATGGCATCCACTATGCTTATGATTGCCACAATGAATCTAAGGACATTTCATGTCATCGGCTGATGCGCTGCGTTTATTACTGCTGTCTTCGCTATGGGGGCTATCTTTTATTTTTATGCGCGTCGCAGTACCGGAGTTTGGTCCAGTCCCGCTCGTGCTAATAAGAATGGGCATCGGCGCATTGCTCTTAGTACCGTTGCTAATGAGCCTGCGCTATCTAAGGCTCATTTGGCAGCATAAAGGGGCGTTATTGATTTTAGGCATCATTAACCATGTGCTGCCTTTTTCATTACTGGCCTTAGCAACGACGCGCTTAGAAGCAGGTTTTACGTCACTTATTAACGCCACTACGCCAATCTTTACCGCGTTATTGGGCGCTGCTTTTTTTGCCACGCCCATACAACGCCAACAATATCTAGGGTTAGCATTGGCGTTGTTTGGTGTGTATGTACTTTCTGCTGATCGACTAGACTTCACTCTAGGTGGTGACGGCTGGTTTATTGTTGCTGTACTCGGTGCCACGTTTTGCTACGGGCTGGCTGGTAACTACTCGAAAACCCGCTTGAGTCACCTGCCCAGCCGCGTGTTGGCGGCTGGTAGCAGCGCGATGTCAGCATTGGTATTACTCGTACCTGGTCTGCTGCTCTGGCCTAGCGAGCCTGTCAGCATGCTCGCGTGGGGCAACGCTCTGGCGCTGGCGATGCTAAGCACAACACTAGCGTTCCTGCTTTACTTCGGACTTTTAGCCAGCGCAGGCGCTACCGCAACGTCAACCGTTACCTTTTTGATTCCTGTCAGCGCGCTACTGTGGGGGTATTTACTGCTTAATGAGACGCTTAGCCTTCAAGTGGTGACTGGCATGGTAATTACCCTAGCAGGTACCGCCATTGCCACCCGGCTATTAAGGTTTAGGTCTCGCGGCGCGTTGACACCACCTCGTCCCCCACACGAATAATGCTGCCTTGCCCCTGGGTTAGCGTGGCGTTTTGGCCAAAATGCGCACCTTTAAGGTGGGGCTGAGTGTTCAGTGAAAGCAGTGTTTTCAGTGGTTCTGCCTGCTCCGGTACGGTGCCCGTTTGCTGGTCAACAGTGGTAATTTTGCAGCGCTGACAGGGTTTACGCAGCGTCAGCTCATAGCCCCCCTGGCTCGCGAGTGTTGCCCACTGGTCCTCTGCCCAGGCATCATCACAATCGATCACAATATTCGGCCGAAAACGGTTTATCGGTACAGGGGATTGCCCATTGGCAACAAGTGCTTGATTCAAAGCATCCAGAGAGCCGATGGTGGTTATCAGGAAAGGGTAGCCATCAGAAAAGTAGGTATGAGCCTCGCCTCCCGCCAGAAAATCCTCTTCAACAGAACGCGTAAACTCTGTAGCAAAGCGCACCAAACTGATGCCTTGTGCTTGTTCACCTAACGCCGCCACCAGCCAGTGCGATACATCGTCGCTTTCTGGCAGTGCTTTGCAGTGGTCGTTCCACACTTTTACAAGACGCAAATTGCCTTGGGGGTCTTCAAGGGGAATCGCGATCGGATCTACCTTGGGGTGAGAGAGCACCAGTGCTTGATCGGTTAATTCAACCGCGATGGTCGCAAGCTCTGGTAGCTGGCGCTGGGTGACAAAACGCTGCTGAGTATCCACTAACATCCACCGGCGATCCCAGGTCAATCCATGGCCATGGAGTTCACTTTGAGTAACGTTAATTCCCTTTAAGGATTTAACCGGATAGACAGTGAGTTGGGTAATTTTCACGGCGGCCTCATGCTTTCTATAGCGATTCTTTTTGATGGCTGGTTAATATCCACTCTTTAATTAACAGCCTATCGAGTTTGCCGGTTCGCCGCCAGCTACCTAGCGGCTAAAGTGTTTTGCCCGCCTCAATTCGATACCCCAGATCCATCACTTGGTGTTCAGAGAACTCGCCACGAATGCGCGACAATAGCGTTTTCGCAGCGACTTCCCCAATGGCTTGCCGAGGTGTAATGACACTGGCAAGGCGCGGCGTCATCGCCTGGCCAACATCGTGGCCATGAAACCCGGCAATCGCCATTTTTCCGGGGACATTAATGCCATGGCGTAAACACTCAAAGTAAGCCCCCACCGCAACATCATCATTGGTGCAGAAAATGCCATCGGCACCAGGGTGATCTCGCTGAATTTCCTGCATAAGCGCCGCCCCAACACTATAGGAAGAGCGCTGACTGCTCTGAAGCGTTATCGGTGTTAACCCCTGCTCTTCCATGGCTTGGCGATAGCCTTGCTCGCGCTGGCGTGTCCGTTCATCTAGACGCACAGCCAGATAAATCACCTGGCGCCTGCCACGGCGAATCATCTCACTCACCATATCGTAAGCGGCCTGTACGTTATCGTAACCCACCGCCTGCTGTAGTGGCGGGCGGCGGGTATCCATAATTTCCACAATAGGAATACCGGCTGTCTCCAACATCCGCAGGCTACGCGGCGTGTGATCGCGGTCAGACAAGATGACGCCATCCACATTATAAGAGAGCAGCGAGGCCAAACTGCGCTCTTCAAGCTCAGGGCTGTAACCGTAGTGAGAGAGCATCAAGTGATAACCGGCAGGCTCGGTGTACGCTTCGATACCGACAATGACATCAGCAAATACTTGGTTGGTCAGCGATGGCACCAACACGCCGATAGAGTGGCTGGTAGCCCGAGAAAGCAGGTCTGGTGCCCGATTGGGAATATAGCCAATCTGCTCAGCAACGCTAAAAATACGTTCGCGAAGCCCTTCCGATACCGTATCAGGGTCCCGCAAGCAGCGACTGACGGTCATTTTTGTCGCGTCAACGCGATCAGCAATATCTTGTAATGTCGGGCGTTTTTTCTTCAATGGCGTCACTGACTGTTCTGTTAAATGCGTAAGCCTGTTAACTACGTAAACCTGCTAAATACAGGACTGTTGAAGGCGCAGGGGCCATACCATAGCGAATAGTACGGCCCCTCGCCTATCCCATCCTTTAGCCTAATGAACGCGTAGCGTGGGTGCTAGCGCCGCCGTGAAGCGCTCGACAATCTCGATAGGCGATAGCGCAATGGAGACCGTCACCGCTTCATCACTGCTTGGCGGCTCTAAATCGGCAAGCTGGCTTGCCAGCATGTTATCACCTTTAAAGAAGTGCCCTGCCCTGGTTTCTAACCGTTCACGCAGAAGTGCGTGGGTTCCTTCTAAATACAAAACACGCAGTGCGGGGTCACCTTCACGCAGGCGATCCCGATAGCGTTTTTTAAGGCCGGAACAGGCGATGACCACAGAAGCATTGCGCGCTTTATGAGCCGCGAACAGATCAGCAAGTGTTGCCAGCCAGTCACGACGATCATTGTCATTGAGTGGCGTACCGCTGGCCATTTTCGCCACATTGGCGGGTGAATGATGGTCGTCACCGTCAATAAACGTTGCGCCCAGTTCTGCTGCTAACTGCTGTCCAATATGAGACTTCCCTGATCCAGAAACGCCCATGACAAGAATACGATGTGATAATTTATTCACTCGATGCTCCTATCAATTGCCGCGCACGGCGGTTAGGTCTGGCAGCCAAGTAACGATGCCAGGGAACGCAATCAGCACCACCAGAACAACGATCAAGGCGGCGTAGTAAGGCAGCATGGCTTTTACCAGAGATTCCATAGACACCTTGCCAACGCCACACCCAACGTACAGGCAGGTGCCAACCGGCGGGGTCAACAGCCCAATGCCTAAAATAAAGGCCATTAGAACGCCAAAATAAGCGGCATCGACGCCTACCGATGTCACAATCGGCGCAAGCATCGGTGCCATAATCACCATGGCCGGCGTTAGGTCCATCACGAACCCCACCAACAGCAGTAGCCCCGCCACAATTAGCAGCAGCAAAAACGGCTCCTGGGTAATCGCCTGTACTTGGCGTACTAAGGTTTGTGGAACCATGTTAATAGTCAAAAACCAAGCAATAACGGTGGCAAATGCCAACAGCATCATCACCATGCCAGTAAGCCTTGCAGTGCGAATTAACATACCGCCCAACTCGCTGAGCTTAAATTCGCGGTATACCAGCAGAGAAATAGCCAGCGAATAGAGCAGCGCAGCAACGGCAGCCTCTGTAGCGGTAAATACGCCGCCAATAATGCCACCTATAACGATCACAGGAAGCACCAGGGCTAGCCAGGCATCCTTAAACGCTTTCCACAGCCGGTCCCAGCGAAATTGGCGAACGCCGCCACCCTGCTTGCTCGCTAGAATAAAGGTGGTCACCATTAGCGCCGCGCCAATTAACAGGCCAGGCACAATCCCCGCGATAAACAGGCGACTGATCGACGTCTCGGTAACAATGCCATATAAAATAAGCGGTATTGACGGTGGAATAATAATGCCGATCACCGATGACACGGTGTTTATCGCCGTGGCATTTGCGGCGGTGTAACCTTGCTGTTTCATCGAGGGGATCATCATCGCGCCGGTCGCTGCGGTATCCGCAACCGCCGAGCCGCTGATCCCGCCAAAAAACATCGAACCGGTAATGGCTACCTGGCCAAGCCCACCGCGCATAAAGCCCACCAACGCGCCTGCAAGCTCCATCAAGCGTCGAGCAATGCCACCATTGCTCATCACTTCGCCGACGAGAATAAAGAAGGGAATCGCCAGTAGCGGGAAGCTATTCACGCCACGAATTGACTGCTCAATCATAATCGATAGCGGGATATCAGAGAGCACTGCCATGACTAAGGCTGCTACCCCTAGGCCAAACGCAATCGGCAAACCAATCACAATAGATGCCAATAATATGGCTAGAAAAATCCACAGCATGATTAACGCTCCCCTGGTAAGTCAGCCGATTGGCGATGTGGTTGACGGATAACTCCCACGCTTACCCACATACGCCAAAGCGATACCGCCGCGATAAAAATGACGCACAACACCAATGACAGGCTGACCAAGCTTAGCGGTACGCCCATGATCGCGGAGCGTCCGCTTGAGCGCGTGAGCACTTGATAGCCGCCCCAAATCATCACCAGCATGAGCCCTGCAATAATCAGGTGTTGTAAGAAATAGAGCATATGCGCGACACGCAACGGCAAGCGCCTCACCAGCGCATCGACAGCAATATGCTCATAGCGTGCAAACGCCGCCGCTGCGCCGATAAAGACCAGCCAAATAAACAGCATGCGTGCCAACTCATCGACCCAGGGCAGTGAATGGTTGAACACAGAACGGCCAACGACATTACTGGAAACCGCGACAATCAGCGCCGCCAAAATAACGCCAATCAAATACTCCATAGCGAGTGTTAACCAGCGGAACAGCGCAGGACCTTGGCGAGTCTCAGTATCAATCTCAAGCAGCTTGCGATTAGGGTCGTTCAAATAAACCGACGGATCTTCCAACGTTGGTGCTGTAGAGGTCACCGCGTTTGGGGGAGTAGAGGAGGTAGTCATAAAAACTCCGAGGGGCACTGACAAGTCGGGCAGGCGTGTGGGCCTGCCCGATGGCGCGCTATACGTAGCAGCTTAGTTGCTGCTGTCTTCCACGATTTGTTGAATTTCAGCGATCAGATCTTCACCGATACGCGGTGCCCACTCTTCATAAACAGGCTGAACGGCGTCTTGGAAAGCGGCTAACTGCTCATCATCTAAGCGGGTAATTTGCATACCGCGTGCTTCTAACTGATCACGCGACCAATCGTCATACTCGGCAGAAAGTTGGATTTCGTACTCAGCAGACTGTCGGGCAGCTTCCTGCACCAGCGCTTGATACTCAGGCGCCATGCGGTTCCAGGTACGCTCGGAGAGCATCATGATAAATGGCGTATAAACGTGACGCGTTTCGGTGCCGTAATCCTGCACTTCATTGAAGTTAGAAGTAAGGATGGTGCTCCACGGGTTTTCCTGGCCGTCCACAACACCTTGCTCAAGCGCCGAAAATAGCTCGCCAAAGGCCATTGGTGTTGGGTTGGCACCTAACGCTTCCCAAATGGCTAAGTGCACAGGGTTTTCCATCGTACGAACACTGAGTCCGCGAACGTCTAAGCCAGCAACATCTTCAGGTGATTCGATGGGCCGTGCACTATTAGAGAGCTGGCGGTAGCCATTTTCTGAGAACGTCAGTGCTTTTAAGCCCGTGCCCTCAAACGCATCCAGCATTCCCTGAGCCACATCACTCTGCATAACAGCAATCGCGGCTTCTCGGCTTGGTAATAGGAATGGCAAATCAAATGCTGACAGTGCCTCCACGTACCCGGTCGTAGCTGAGCTTGAAGGATAGGTCATATCCAACGTGCCGGTTTGCAGCATTTCCATCATTTGAACATCGTCGCCCAACTGGCTGTTGGGGAAAACATTGACCGTAATACGGCCATCGGTACGCTGCTCAAGAATTTCACCGAAGTACTGGCTAGAGAGAAACTGCGGCGATGTTTCGGACAGGCCAATGCCCATACGCAGGGTGTGACTTCCGTGGTCAGCCACTACGTCGCCTTCAATCGCAGGCGGATCAGAAAGTTCAGGGCTTTGAGCATGTGCCATGCCAAAAGTCAGAGTGGTCGCACCGACCAAAGTAAGCGTGCTGCGCCAAATCGTTGTCATGACGTTATCTCCAGAATAGTCGTTGTTGTTGGTTGGCTATTTACCGAAAGGCTATCGAATCGTATCGGCCATCAGGTTTGCAGTTTATGTTCCAACAAATTGTTACCGGTAACATCCGATAAGTGAAGGCTAGCTATCGCAACACGCGGTGTCAAAACAAAACGACCAACTTACGACCAACGTCTAGGGATAGCTACTCACTTCCCCGCACGCTACATTACGCGTTATGCACCCTGTCCTGGAGTCGACATGCCAGCGCTAGACCCTTGTAGCGAATTAGAGTTAGATCACCAGCTCTGCTTTGCGTTGTATTCAACATCGCTGATGATGACCAAAGTTTATAAACCTCTGCTCAAAGAGCTAGGGCTCACTTACCCGCAATACCTCGCCATGCTGGTACTGTGGCAAGAAGATGGCCTAACAGTAGGTACCCTAAGCAAACGCTTACTAACAGATCCTGGCTCGTTAACGCCGCTACTAAAACGGCTTGAAAGTGATCAGCTGCTTATCCGGCAGCGTAGCCTTCAAGATGAACGTGTTGTCGAGTTATTCCTGACAGATAAAGGCCGCTCGCTTCGTGAACAGGCGCGCCATATTCCCAGCTGTATCGTCAACGCCAGCGAAACGTCGGTTGAAGCACTCAACCAACTGAAAGAAGATTTAGTCCAGCTGCGCGAAAACTTACTTAAGGTCAAGTAACCCGCTGAACGTTGTGGCAGGGTAGGTAATTTCTTCAGCCATTTACTTGCGCGCAAAATAAAGCTGCACTAAATTAAACCCCCAAGCACACGTTTGGTTCATAACAGCTATGTCCATAACAACCAAGTTTAGGAAATAATCTATGTCAATTGAAACTGTTGCTTACCGTGCACACGCTCACGCCACTGGCGGCCGCGAAGGTCATGCTAAGTCCTCTGACGGCGCGCTAAATGTTCAGCTCAGTACACCTAAAGAGCTAGGTGGCGCAGGCGGTGAAGGCACTAACCCCGAACAGCTGTTTGCTGCAGGCTACTCCGCTTGTTTCCTAGGCGCACTTAAACACGTCGCCAGCCAGGAAAAAGTTAAACTTCCCGACGAAACCCAGATTGATGGCAGTGTGGGTATTGGCGCCATTCCAACTGGCTTCGGTATTGAAGTTGAGCTAAAAATCAGCTTGCCTGGTTTGGAAAAAGACGTTGCCCAATCACTGGTCGACAAAGCCCATATTGTTTGCCCCTACTCCAACGCTACCCGCGGAAATATCGATGTCACACTGACGCTGGTTTAATTACCTAGCGCCCACTCCACCGCTTTGCTTGCGTGCAGAGCGGTGGTGTCATAAAGGGGTACCTGGGTGTGTTTCTGCTCGACCAATAGCGCTATCTCTGTGCAACCTAGAATGATGGCCTCGGCACCCTGCTGGTGTAGCGACGTAATAATATCCAGATAACGCACACGCGATGACGCGAGGATATCGCCATGGCATAGCTCGTCGAAAATAACCTGATGCACCTCGGCACGTTCTTGCTCATTCGGAATGACGACATCAATCCCAAAGCGCTCTTTTAAGCGTGCCTTGTAAAAGTCCTGCTCCATCGTGAAGCGGGTACCTATTAACCCAACCCGAGTCACGCCATCACTCTGACATGTTTCCCCGGTAGCATCGGCGATGTGCAAAAAGGGAATCTGAATAGCAGACTCAATCGCAGGCGCGACGTTATGCATAGTATTGGTAGCCAATAGCAAACATTCTGCCCCAGCCTCTTCAATACGTTTGGCAGCGCTTGCGAGCAACTGGCCAGCAGTTTGCCAATCCCCCCGTTGTTGCAGGGTTTCTATTTCAGCAAAATCAACACTTATCATCACAATCTGCGCTGAGTGAAAACCGCCAAGAGCCTGATTAACCCCCTGATTTAGCGCCTGATAATAACTTTGTGTCGACTCCCAACTCATACCGCCTAATACGCCAATAGTCCGCATGACATTTCTCCATGATAAATAACTATTTATTATCAGGCTAACAACACACTATCCTTGTACCCACGTTTTATGGCCCCATAACGCCTTAGTAGCCACAACATTTCGGGTGAGTCGCTGCACCGCCCTTTTTAATTCTAGGAATAGCGAGGACATCATGAGCGACAACACGACTTATACGCCACCGCGGGTTTGGAAATGGGAACCTGGTAACGGTGGAAAATTCGCTAACATCAATCGCCCCATTGCTGGCGCGACCCACGATAAAGTATTGCCCGTGGGTAAGCATCCACTGCAGCTTTACTCTCTTGCAACCCCAAACGGCGTAAAAGTTACCGTCATGCTTGAAGAGCTGCTGGAACAGGGTATTAAACAAGCGGAATACGATGCTCACCTGATACAAATTGGCGAAGGTGATCAGTTTGGTAGCGGCTTTGTTGAGGTAAACCCCAACTCTAAAATTCCAGCGCTAATGGATCACAGCACCACCCCGCCACAGCGGGTCTTTGAGTCAGGAGCGATTCTGCTTTATTTAGCTGAGAAATTTGGTGCGTTCTTACCCAATGACCCGGCGAAGCGAACCGAGTGCCTATCCTGGTTATTTTGGCAAATGGGTAGTGCGCCCATGCTTGGCGGCGGCTTTGGTCACTTTTACGCTTACGCACCAGAAAAATACCAGTACCCGATTGATCGCTATACCATGGAAGTGAAACGTCAGTTGGATGTACTGGATCGCCACTTAGCGGATAACCGCTTTATGGCGGGCGATGAGTACACCATCGCGGATATGGCGATTCACCCGTGGTACGGCGCACTGGTAAAAAACCGCGTGTATGAAGCAGCTGAGTTTTTAGAAGCCCACACCTATCAGAACGTTTTACGCTGGACTGAGGAGATTGACGCACGCCCTGCCGTTCAACGTGGACGAATAGTTAACCGCACCTGGGGTGAGCCTAACGAACAGCTCCACGAACGCCACGATGCCAGTGACTTTATTCACAAGACAGAAGATAAACGTTAAGGCGGCCGGATTGGCTAACGATCGCTAAGGATGGCGATTTACTGTGTTTCATTATCGCTCTTTACTGCATTATCGACCCTGATTTAGCTATCGATTTTTAATTTGTAATTCATAGCATGTTTGACAGAGGCAGTCATGTTTGATCCAAAATACGCCCAGCTGATATTTTCTTTCTTAATGGCACTGTTTATGTCATGCATTATGTCGCTGGTGATTACGCTCTACAATGTCGGCTTTATAGATGGCATTGTCTTTGTTTGGTTGAAGGCATGGCTATTTGCTTTTGCGGTTGCTCTACCGGTCATTAATCTAGTGTCGCCTATTGTACGGCGATTGGTTAAGGTACTTATTAAGCACCCACACTAACCGCCTAAATTAACCTTTCACACTAACCCTATATACTAAACTCCCAGGCTAAGCACCATTGATAACATCGGGCCTATTTTTCAGGCCCGGTGTTAAGACAGGTGCAGTAGTAATAACGCTACTTAGAACTGGTATCGAACATTACCCACGATACTGCGGCGGTCGCCATATCCACAATCACCACCTTCATAGCGGCACCAAGAGATAGTCTCTTCATCTGTGGCATTTTTCACATCAACCGAGAAGTCCCACTCCCCCATCGTATAACCCACCATGGCGTCATAAAGCGTATTAGAAGGCACAACGGGAGCACCTCCAGATCCAACATTATCCCCCACATAACGCACCCCAGCACCGATACGCCAGTTGCTACCGACATAGAGACGGTTCCACCAGGACGCTTGCTCTTCAGCAACAAAAGGTAACCGGGCACCCGTGCTATCGTTGATCGCGTTTATGTTGGTATACGCCAGCTGCGTCTCGAATTGCTGCCAGCGTTTATTGATCTGCAGCTCCCAGCCATCCACCACAGCACCCACTTGCTCTACACCGCCCGGCGTTGCACCGTCGCTGATGCGGTTATGCTGGGTAATATCAAAGTAAGCCGCGCTAATCGCCAACGACTGATCTGGCGAGACGTACTTAAAGCCAATCTCCTCTTGGTCGCCGGTGGTGGGCTTCAACGGGCTGGGGTTCGCCGTGCCGTCGCTACCCAGGTTCATCGAAAATGCTTCCGCGTAGCTTACATAAGGCGAAAAGCCATTATCAAAACGATACATCAATCCCAATCGCCCGGTTGTTTCACCTTCATCGCTTACCGTATCGGGACCTGACAGCGCCAAGGTACGGTTTTCAGCCCAGTCTCGGCGCACGCCTGCGGATACGACGACAGGCCCGACTTCAATATGATCGGCAAGATACACCCCGACCTGCTCAATTTCATTATCGGGGCGGTCTGTTGGGTTGAGCGAATCTAGCTGTAGATTTCCATATTGGGGGTTGTAAACATTAAAGCGCCCCCCACCGCTGGTCACCGAGCTGTAGTTGTCTTGAGACCAGCGGGCATCCTGACGATCAATACCGGCTATCAGCGTATGCTGGGTGCTGCCCAGTTCAAACTTCCCTTGCATACGCGCATCCATATTCAAAATGCGTGTTTCTGCGTCTGCCGTAAAGATCGTACGGTCCACATCGCCATTAACATCAGGAACACTAGGGATATCCACCCAGTGCTCTCGGGTCTCGGTGCGGGAATCGGTATAGCGCGCGGTGGCTGAAAAAGCCCAGTTCTCATTCAGCTGGTGATCAACAAACAGCGTCGTTTCAGTTTTTTCGCTGTCATAACGATCCCAGCCCGGCTCACCAACAAAGCGCTCAGAGCCAATAAAGCCCTTGGAACCCGGCTCTAATGTGCCTACCTGAGGCAAGAACTGGGCAGAAACCTGGCTTTTATCTTCCTGACGATTGAGCAGTAGTGTGATGCTGGTATCGTCACTGGGACGCCAAGTAAACGAAGGGGCAATTAAATAACCGTCATCGGCTACATGATCTACCTGGGTATCACTATCGCGAGTCAAACCAACAATCCGATATAAAAACGTGCCCTCTTCATCCGCAGCACCGGTGAAATCAAATGCCAACTGTTTGCGATCGAAAGAGCCGTACTGCGCCCAAACTTCCCCACTTCGCTCTTCCTGAGGAAGCTTAGAAACGCCGTTAATAATGCCACCTAGATCGGCTTGGCCATAAAGCATCGACGACGGTCCACGCAGTACTTCAACGCTTTCCAGCGCATAAACATTGGTTCTCGTCGTATTGTAAGAGCCATACAACTGGCGCAAGCCATCCAAGTAGCGCCCGGCGTCTAGCCCACGCACTTTGGCACTATCACCACGGGTATCAAACCCAAAGTTACCGGCGTAAACACCGGGGGTGTAGAGCAACGTATCCTGAATATTTTTAGCACCGCTGTCTTGTATAAACTCTTGGTCGATTACTGACATTGAGAATGGCTGCTCTGCCAGCGGCACATCGAGTTTGCCAACGAGGGGATCTCGCTCAGCATCACTATATCCAAAGCGCCCTGCAACTTCAGCAGTCACTTCTACCGTGCCGAGGTCGACGCTGTCATTTGGTGCACCGTCTTGCGCTTGAACGCCAGGAATAGCTGCCGTCGACGCCAGCGCTACAGCAATGCTTAGCCGACGCAATCGAAAAGTAGGTGTAAAGGTCATTTGAATAGGATCCCAGAGCGAATGTTAAAGTTAATGATAGTAATTTTTATTCGCGAAAATATAGAGACCTAACCAAACGATGTCAATGCACCCATAAGGTGACGTGCCATAGGCAATAGTGGTGCTAGAAATAGACGTGGAAGGGAACCTCTCCTGCAGGCAGCCCTGCAGGAGAGGGAAATAAAACAAAAGCTATCAACAAGAAGCCAAAACACCTGCTACTTACTGAATACGAGAGTTATTCAGTGCGTAATTCCAAACACGATAGAAGTAAAAAACATACCCAAGACCAAACGTTAAAATTGAGATAATCATCCACAAAATAATATGACCAATATTGCTAAAAATATTAATATCACACACCATCTTACGCTCTGCACCAGTTGCAATATCCACGACTGAAGTACGATTAATCACAAAGCGTGAAAACGAATAGGGGAAGAAAAACAATGCAATCCCGAAGGTAATAATCGTTAGCACCACCCAAATCAATAAGTGGCCAATAATATCTAGAATAGAGAGATTCGCTTTAATATTCACGGTGCGCCCTTAAATGTTAAGAAACAAAGTGGCGCAGATTACCATCCACTTGTGTCATCGTGAATGGAAAATTACCGTCATGGCTATAAATTTTATGATTTTTAATAGTTTAGCGAGATCCACGAACGCCATTCAGGCTTGAACCTGTACCTTCATCTTCCCGCTTAACAACACTAAGCGAGCCGTCTGTTTCAAGTACTACTGCTTGCGCTGCTTCTAGGCTTGCAAGGCCACTGCTGCGAACAGCAGAGCGCACTTCGTCTTTGGTAACCCGAGCCTGGCGCAGCGAGGACGTTAAAAACTCCCCCTGATACAACAGCATCAATGGTTCGCCCGTCACCAACCGCTTTACCCAACTAACGCGTACGCTAAGCCATGTAATCACAAACTGAAGTGAAATCAGCAATGCTAATGCTAGCGCTCCTTCTGTTAAAGCAACGTCTTTTGAAAGCAGCACGGTGGCTAACGTAGACCCCAGTGCAACGGTCACAATTAAGTCAAAGGCATTCATTTTAGACAGCGTACGATTTCCTGAAATACGCAAAAACGCGACCAGCACACCATAAGCAAGTACCCCAACGATTAACGTGCGCAGCAAACTTTCCCAACCGTTATAAAAGACTATATCCATATGAATCTCCTCCTAAATAGATATTAATGGAGGAATAGCTGACGCCTCCTTGCATTCAGGGTAGCAACCACCACTTAGGAGTGCGACGCCCACCACTCTGCATAAGAGCTATTGTGAGGGGCAAGACCACCTTCATCGGGGGCACCGTCCTGCCACCATACCGGGCCGCGCTCCCCCAGCAGTTCCTTGGCAGACTGCACCGCCTCGCGTGCTTGGCGTAGCGCTATTTCATCGTTTTGTTGCTGAGCAGTGCGCACCGCTCGGCGGGCTTTCATCAGCGCCTTTATGTGGGTACGTTTTTCATCATCGCTCAAGCGTGGGTCGGTACAGCGCCATAGCCGATTTTTAGCCACAAAATAGCGGCCATCCGGCGTATGTGGGTACTTGTTGGCCATACCGCCCCCTTCCGCTTATTGTTTTACTAAAAGCGTTTCGTTAGCGTAATTGAACCGAATTTGTCCTGCTCATCTTGTCCATCAAACTCGCGGGTACGCTGAACAGCGGCATACGTTACTTGCCAGTCCTCCCAGGCCATGGCAAGCCCTGCAGAGGCTTCTGCTACCCATTCTTCACGGTCAACAGAGTGGCTATCTCTGAACGTATTACCATCCAGCGTTAGGTTCTGCGCCATGTAATAGCCTTCTACATTCGCAAACAAATACCACTGCCAACCACGATGGCCACTCATTAGATGACGGCTACCCGGGTTGGGTGTCAGCGTAGGAATGCCTTCGGCATCGTCCCCCCAGCGTACGCTATAGCCAGCACTTGCATAGGTATACAAGTTGCCTAACGCTGCGCCCACACTGGGGCCGTGGGAGAACTGTTTACCGGCTAGCGGTATGTCATTCCACCACTGGCGACGAACGGTTACATTCACCAGCGCCTCATCGCCCAGCTGATTTCTCCAGCCTCGTGGGCGGTCGCTATCGGTCACACGGTGTACTTCGCGCTGAATACTGTCCGCAAGTGAGGACGGTCCTACGAGCCCAATATCAAGATGTAAATCGGTAGCTTGCGTCCATTGCCCCATCGCCACGTCTTCATAGAGCGACAGTCCGCCGTAAACAAGACCTGCATAGGGGCGATCATCCTCTATCAACGCGCGGCGCTCGATATTGTTCGGCGTATAAATCTGGTGAATCAAACGATAAGACGCTCTATCCGCTTTGCCAATAAGGCTATCGGGCAGCGCTGTCGCAAGGTGTTGTACCCAACTTTTTTCTTGCGGTGTGAAGGTCCAGTTAAGCTCGAAACCACTGGTAAAGTGGCCGTCATCGCTACTAGCAAAACCATCATTTTCAAGCTTTACCGACAGGGCGCTGTCGCTAGCCACGGCCAATGTGGGCATCAGGCTTAACGGTAAAATAAGCGGCAGCACCTTCCTGCATAGAGCAGAGGTATTATTCATGGCTCAATCCTTGAGTATCGGGGAAAGCAAGAGTGAACAATCATTAACAAACATGAATGATTGTATGTAATAGCACGAATAGATAGCAAGCGTACTTCTTGCTATCTACCTCGCTAACTCAATGCCTATCACGACATCCTGTCATGAAAAAACGACGCCATACCTTGCATGGCGACTAGCTAGCTTTCCTCCTCTAGCGATCTCGGAGAAGCCACTGAGGTGTTACTTCATGCTGGCCATTTTCATCGGTAATAAACAGCGAGCCGTCGCTGATCATGACTGCCCAGTTAATGGACCGCGGCAAATCCGCTGCGATGGTCGTAAGTGCCTCTTGCGGTAGCCCCGCTACATGTACATTCTTGAGCGACGCCACCGCCGGTAGCACTTTATTTTCCCAAAGATCTACTCGCCCATAAGCTAATAGTGACACCCTCTCAGCACGGCGTGAACACCAAGTAAGACGTTCTGCATCCGGCAACCCTACTTCTATCCAATGCAGCACGCGACCATCCAAGCTTTTTTCCCACAAGGCAGGCTCGTCAACATCGGAAAGACCGCGACCAAAAGCGAGCGCTTCGCTATACCACAATAAGTAGGCGATCAAGCGTGCGCACATCCGGTCTTCGGTTTCAGAAGGGTGCCGAGCCACCGTAAAACGCAGCGTCTCATAGACATTGCGATCAAGGTCCGTCAGGTTGACATCAACTTTGTAAGGGGTAGCACTCAACGCCATTGGAAATATCCATCTAAAATTTTCGCCAGTGTAGCGGATTTATCAAAATACAGGGCGACAGTACGCTAAACCGCGCGGTAATCGTTTAATAAAAGGCCGTTTTTAAACGTGTCCTGCTCGTGCATTGGCTCACGCCAAGTTTCTGCCAATGCTGCTTGGTACCACTCCTCCATCGCCGGAAGTGCAAGTAGACGCTGACCATAAGCCAATGATGCATCGCTCAGCGGCAAGTTAAACGTCTGTACCCGAAATGCGACGGGGGCGTAAAACGCATCCACAGCTGATAACTGCCCCCCTGCCAGAAAGGGGCCACCAAAGCGTTCAAGGCCTTCCTGCCATAGCGTATCAAGCCGTGCCAAATTGTTGCTTAGCCCTGCTGAAAGCTCTTTAAGCCCAACACGCACGCCGCAGTTCATTGGACACTCAGCGCGCAGTGCACCAAACCCGCTGTGCATTTCAGCGCTGGCACAACGTGCCCAGGCGCGTGCTGCTTTGTCTTCCGGCCACACACCTGGGTACGTTTCAGCAAGATACTCAACAATAGCCAACGAGTCCCATACCGTCACCTCATCATCCGAATCCACCAAACATGGCACCAAGCCAGAAGGTGAGAAACGCGTAAAGGTGGCATGACTGTCCCCCACTCCACCTTCAAATGGCATAACATGTTCATTGAAGGGGATATTCAGCGCCTTCATTAGCACCCAAGGGCGCAGCGACCAAGACGAGTAATTCTTGTTGGCAATATACAGATCAAACATGCAGCGCTCCTTGTGAATACCGACAACAGCTGAAGCCAACTATCGAGCACAAAAGAGGGGTGACGTAGCCGCCACCCCTTAAATGAGCAAAACTTAGTTAAGCACAGATTAGAAGTTGGGTTTGCGCTTTTCAACGAAAGCACTCATGCCCTCTTTCTGCTCTTCGCCAGCAAAACAGAATGCAAACAGGCTGGTTTCCAGCGCCAAGGCGCTATCAAGGTCTTGATCTAACCCATCGTGAACGGCTTGCTTCGCGCCACGCACTGATAGAGGGCCGTTGCCTTTAAGCTGCTTGGTGAGCTCTTCTACATAGCTTTCAAGCTCAGCCTGGGGCATGACACGGTTGACTAGCCCAATGCGCAGCGCTTCTTGAGCATCGATTTTTCGGCCAGTGGTTACTAGATCAATCGCCATGGCAGGCCCAACACGACGCGGCAACCGCTGGGTGCCGCCAAAACCGGGAATCACACCTAGCAACACTTCAGGCTGGCCGAAGACAGCGTTGTCGCTAGCTACTGCCCAGTCGCAGGCCAACGCCAATTCGCAGCCGCCGCCAAGGCAAAACCCGTTCACTAGCGCGACCACCGGCACGGGCAATGTTTCTAAGCGCTTAATAGTACGCAGTGCCTGGGTAGCAAAAGCACGCGCTTCTTCTGGCGTTTTATCGCGCATTTCGGTGATATCAGCACCGGCAACAAACGACTTTTCACCAGCACCGGTAATGATGACAGCGCGTAAACGTGGATGCGTTTCAAGCTCTACAAGATGAGCTTCTAAGGCACTCAGCACATCACTGTTCAGTGCATTCAACGCCTTAGGGCGATTAATCGTCAGACGTACCACACCGTCGTTATCAACTTTTTCAATCACTGCATCGCTCATACAGGCTCCTTAATTGTTATTACGCATTTAAAGTGAACACCTACCAACCCTAGCGAACGCTTGGTTGGTAGGCAATCACTTCTTTTGTCGCGCTTGACTGACCTGATGCGCTTACGCGTTCTCACTCGTATATATGAAAGCCGCGACCGCTCTTACGTCCCAGATACCCCGCATCCACCATGCGCTTTAGCAGCGGGCAGGGGCGATATTTAGGATCGCCAAACCCTTCTTGCAACACATTCATGATCGCCAGACAAACATCAAGACCAATCAGATCCGCCAGCGCCAACGGCCCCATTGGATGGGCAGCGCCAAGCTTCATCGCTTCGTCAATGGCCTCTGGCGTTGCGGTTCCTTCTTGAACAATAAAGGCGGCTTCATTAATCATTGGCACCAACAAGCGATTAACCGCAAAGCCCGGTGAATCACCAATCGGTACCGCTGTTTTACCCAGCGCTTTTGCCAACGCTTCTATGCGCTCAACGGTGGTATCAGAAGTCTGCTCAGCACGAATCACTTCCACTAATTTGAGCACCGGCACTGGGTTAAAAAAGTGCATGCCCACTACCCGCTCAGGACGTTCGCACACGGCAGCCAACCGCGTTAGCGAGAGCGACGAGGTGTTAGAGGCAAGAATAGCATCGCTACTTAAATGACTCAGATCACGAAACAGCTTCTCTTTCAGCGCGGGTTGTTCTGGTGCGGCTTCAATAATAATACCGCAGTCACTCAACGCTTCGAGATCAGTGGTCGTGGAAAGCCGCGCCAGTGCTTCTTGCTTAGCCGGCTCGCTCATTTTTTCTTTTGCGACCAGCTTGCCAAAGCCTTTATCAATATTGCCTTGGGCGCGGGTAAGCTGCTCATCGGCGACATCAAAGAGACGAACCGTAAAACCACTGGCAGCGACGACCTGAGCGATCCCCTGCCCCATGGTGCCTGCTCCCACTACACCGATTGGTTGTTCACTCATCGTTATTTATCCCCTGAATCAGTGCTGTTTCGCTTCTTCGCGCAAAACAAATTTTTGAATTTTGCCCGTAGACGTTTTTGGCAATTCGCTAAAAATGATTGTCTTCGGTACTTTGAAGCTCGCTAAATGCTCTCGGCAATGAGCAATAATGTCGGCTTCAGTAATTTCACCATAACCGATTTTTAATTTAACAAACGCGCATGGAGTCTCGCCCCACTTTTCATCAGGCTTGGCCACAACGGCGGCTTCTTCTACTGCAGGGTGGCTATAAATGGCATCTTCTACTTCAATAGTGGAGATATTCTCACCGCCAGAAATGATGATGTCTTTAGAGCGGTCTTTAATTTCGATGTAGCCATCCGCATGCCAAACCGCGAGATCGCCGGTGTGATACCACCCTCCTTCCAGGGCTTTCTCAGTGGCTTCGGCATTCTTCAGATAGCCCTTCATTACGTTGTTGCCGCGCATCAAAATTTCACCAATGGTCTGACCATCTTTCGCGACGGGCTCAAGGGTCAACGGGTCGGCGACACAAAGCGCTTCAAGCATGTGGTAACGCACTCCTTGACGCGCCTTAATCTTGGCACGGGACTCCAGCGGCAACTCATTCCATGCTTCACGCCAAGCGCACACCGTCACCGGGCCATATACCTCTGTTAACCCGTACACATGGGTCACTTCAATGCCGAGTTTCTCAACGCCAGCAATGACTGATGCAGGCGGCGCGGCACCTGCTGTGGTCACTTTCACGGGATGATCAAATTCCCGCTTCTGATCAGCTGGCAAGTTCACAAGGCCGTTCAGTACAATCGGCGCACCGCTGAAATGCGTGACCTTCTCATCCACAATCAGGTCATTAATCCGCTTTGGATCAACTTTGCGTAGGCACACGCTAACACCGGCGTTAGCGGCAATTGTCCAGGGGAAACACCAGCCGTTACAGTGGAACATCGGCAAGGTCCAGAGATAGACCGGATGATGCGGCATGGCCCACTCTAAGATATTGCTGACCGCGTTTAAGTAGGCGCCACGGTGATGGTAAACCACCCCTTTGGGCTTACCCGTGGTGCCCGAGGTATAGTTCAGCGAAATCGCTTGCCACTCATTTTCAGGCAGCTTGTAGGCATAGTCAGCATCACCTTCGGCGAGCAATGCTTCGTACTCAACCTCACCAATACCTTGAGTTTCGCCTAAAAACTCCAGATCGAAAACGTCAATAATCAGCGGTTTATTGTCTAATAAGGCAACGGCTTCGTTGATGACCTGTGCAAACTCAGGATCAACAAGAACAGCTTTCGCTTCACCATGGGCCAGCATGTAGCTGATGGCTTCGGCATCCAGGCGAATATTCAAGGTATTGAGCACACAGCCTGCCAGAGGCACCCCAAAATGGGCTTCAAACATCGCCGGAATATTAGGCAGCATCGCCGCTACCGTTTGGCCGGGCTGAAGACCGCGCTTTTCAAGCGCTGACGCCAATTGCCGACAGCGAGTCCATGTTTCTGCCCAGGTGCGGCGTGTTGTGCCATGCACCACCGCAGGGTAATCAGGATACACCGCCGCCGAACGCTCAATAAACGTCAACGGAGAGAGCGGTACATGGTTAGCAACGGTGGGCGGCATGCCCTGCTCAAAAATGGATGCGTTCATAAATCACCTTTTATGTTGATCGTTTTGGTGTTGATCATCTTTATCGTTAGCGCTGATCTTGCTCTTCCGCGTCTTGGCTAGACGAAGGCTCACGCCCGAGCATATTTGTTTTTTGCACTAACACGTACAGTACGACCCCGGCGGCTAACCCCCACCCTGCACCATATACCGCCAGCACTACGGCCATCGTGCCTGCAACGCCACGCTCAGCAGTGGTTTTAGTCTGTTCAATACCCACCATTAAGCAAATATAGCCAGTCAGCAGCAGAGTAAGCGAGAGCGCAATGGGCAGCACCGGCTGAAACATGCTGACCAATGGCAGGGTAAACAGCGCAATAAAGCCGGTAATCCAGAACGTGCCACCGCCGCTATAAATCGATTCCATTGCATGTCGGCCATTCTTATAACGCTCAGCCATGGTGGCCGTTACAGCAGTCCAGATCGGGCCCGCCAAGCCAGGATAGGGAGCAAAAAAAGCATGCATACCATTGCGAATAGCGGTGACGTGGTGGATACGATCCGTGCTGTAGTCGATTTTTTCATCGGTACGAATATGGTCAACACGAGACATCAACGTCCGCCCGACGACAATATCGCCGAACGCGATGACGTAGGCGATCACCGCAGTGGGTATGGCCAGCATAAAGACATCAACGCCAGGAAAGCCGACTGTAAAAGGTAGGTAGTTCCACATCTCGATGAAGTTCGGCTGGGTAATCCCCCACTCAATAGTAGGACGTGGGTACTCACCAATCGCCCAAGCCACCAGGATCGCAATAATCATGCCTGGCACCATGCCGTAGTTGGCAATTTTACGCATGATCGCGTGTTCTTCTACCCAGCGCTTAAAGGCCACCGAAAAAAGCATAAATATGGCAATTAACATACCAGCGATTAATGATACCGGGGTCTCAGCTAAGCGCCCGCCCTGCTGTATTTCACCCGTAATAGCCGCGATGCCTGCACCAATAATAATGCCTGCCTGAAGGGAGTTAGGAACCAAGTGAACCAGCTTACGACCCAGCCCGGTTACCCCTAAAATTAAGAAAATCAGAAAGACCAAGAATTGAAGTGCAAACAACGCCTGAATAGCCTCTGGGCCTGGCTCAAAATCTCCTAGGAAGGCCAACACCACCGGCACTGCGGGCGTTATCCAACCAGGCACCATTGGCACGCCTAGCAAGGCAGGAAGCATAAAGCCGACGCCGCACACCACCACATAAGCCAAGGCAACATCATAAGGTAAGCCAAGGTACTGCTCTAAAAGCGGAATCATCGCCAGGCTAACCACAAACATGATGAGCCCTTGAATCATCTCCGCCATTTCCCAGCGATAATGGACAAAAGGTAGTCGCACTTTAAACGGCCCCAGGGGCCAGTATGGCTGCTCTTCGCCGTGCTGGCGGTGCTTAAGTTGCATGAAATGCTCCTTGGTTTGAGTCATTAATGTTGTTGTGAACCAGAAAAAAGAGTTAGCGTGACGATACGCACAAGCGTACTGACGCGGTTAAGCACAACGATACGTTTTAAAACGATCGTTTCACTGCGTATTAACGTAAGCCGCCGACCCAATAGGCCGGCGGAAATGAGTGGTTAAAGCACTTGGCGTTACAGTGTTTTATGGGGTTAATTCAAAATCACTCAAACACTGCATACCCGCTTCGATAACCGCGCGTTGCGCGCGACCAACAGGCAGCCATTGCGTGATAACAAAGTTGGCGCTGGATAACTTGGCGCGATAAAACGGCTCATTGCTGCCTTGTTGCAGCGCACTGGTCGCGTGAAGGGCAGCGTTACCCATTTGCCAAGCGCATAGCACATGGCCAGCTAGATTCAGCAACGGCGTTGCATAGGCCTGCACAGCATCCGGGCCAGTCTCAGGGTCACTGCCTTGTTCAAGCACAAGCTGCATAGCAGTACGAAGATCGTCGGCACCGACCGCTAGCGCACTGCCCATACGCGCAAGGCTAGGCTCAGAACGCATTGTCTCAGCGGTTTTTTGCACCTCATCAATTAGCGCAGATAACGCAGCACCACCATCACGCTGTAACTTACGTCCCGCCAAATCGAGGGCCTGAATGCCATTCGTACCCTCATAAATAGGCGCGATTCGTGCATCTCTAAGTAGCTGAGCGGCTCCTGTTTCTTCCACATAGCCCATACCGCCATGTACCTGAATACCCATTGAGGCGATATCCACGGCTTGGTCGGTAGAAAAGCTTTTGACGATAGGAATCAGTACATCGGCGCATGCTTGGGCAGTTTGGCGCTCGGTGTCACTTTCACTGTGTCGGGCAAGGTCAAGTTGGCCAGCGCAGTAAAGCGCCAGAGCACGAAGGGCATCGGTGCGGCCGCGCATTGAGAGCAGCATCCGGCGCACATCTAAGTGGTCGCTGATCGTACATTCGTTACCACCGCGAGATTTAGGTGCTCGCCCCTGAGTGCGATCCAAGGCGTAAGCAAACGCATGCTGGCAAGCACGCTCAGCCACCCCAATACCTTGAATACCTACTTTGTGGCGAGCTTCATTCATCATGGTGAACATGTGGTTAAGGCCACGTCCCTCTTCACCCACTAGATAGCCGATAGCGCCGTCGTTTTCACCAAAGCTTAAGGTGCAGGTAGGCGAACCATGAATGCCCAGCTTATGTTCGATAGAGGCGCAGGTGACGTCATTGCGCTCGCCCAACGAGCCGTCTGCGTTAACCAGGAACTTCGGCACTAGGAACAGCGAAATGCCCTTGTTACCTTCCGGCGCATCGGGTTTTCGCGCTAGCACGAGGTGAATGATATTTTCAGCGGCGTCGTGTTCGCCCCAGGTGATATAGATTTTTTGGCCGCTAATGCGGTAATGGTCGCCTTCGGGGATGGCTTTGGTACGTACTTTAGAAAGGTCGGAGCCTGCCTGAGGCTCTGTCAGGTTCATGGTACCTGTCCAGGTACCTTCAACGAGCTTGGGGAGATAAGTCGTTTTTAGCGTTTCACTGCCATGATGCGCCAGCGCTTCGATTGCGCCTGCCGTCAGCATGGGGCAAAGGCCCAGGGCCATATTGGCACCGTGAAGCATTTCTTGAACGGCACTGGCGACTACCTCAGGTAGGTTTTGTCCGCCTAACGCTTCAGAAACACCAATGCCGTTCCAGCCGCCTTCTACATACGCCTGATAGGCCGCTGCGAAACCCTCTGAGGTGGTGACACTGCCATCGGTGTGGCGCTTAGCACCTTGTCGGTCACCGACACTATTTAGCGGCCCCCACACATCGCCTGCAAGCTTTGCTGCCTCTTCCAGCACCGCCTCAACTAAGTCGGGCGTGGCTTCTTCGAAGCCTGGCAGTCCCAGCGAGCGGTGCGCAAGTAACTCTTCGAGTACAAAACGCAAATCGCGTACCGGCGCAGCATAATAATTCATGGCGAAACCTCAGAGAAAATCGGTGATAAATAGCAATTAGCAAAAACACTATCATGAATAGTAGTTTCACTACTTTCATCACACCATTAGCCCAAGGTCTCACCTGCTGAATTAACATCAGTCCTCTATCTGCATTTTTGTCTCAGTTTCACCCAGTTCTCGTTATCGACGCACCTCAGTTTCCACATCATCGTAATAAACAATATGCGTTTGATCTTCTGAGGGGGGCCCAACGATGGGTTCAACAGCATCAACGTCAGGTATAACATCAGAGAGGTCTTCCAGATGCTCGTGCTCGAGCGCACCTTGCATCAGTTCCTCAGTAACCACTAGCTCGGCACCTGCTGCTGTCATCGGCGTTGTCGGTGTAAAGGGAGCAACAGGAACTGGCGCAGGCCGAACACTGCGTCGCCAGCTGAAAAATAAAACAAAAAACAGGCTCAGCGAGCCAAACGCCCAGAACAGCCCGGCATCGCCCATGGCGGTCATTACCGGGGATATCATTAGCGGGCTGATAGTAGCCCCAATAGAGTTGATCAATAGCAGGCCCTGGCTCATGCGTACCAGCGCTCCCGCAGGAGCACGGTCGGCGGCATGGCTAACCGCCACCGGGTAAAGCGCAAATACACCGCCACCCAGTAAAAACAGCAGCGCCGCCAGCAAGGGGGTCGACATCGGAAGCCATATCATGGCCGCGGAAATCACCACACAGAAGGCGCTGATGGCGATCAATACGATTTGTCGGTCGTGACGGTCAGACCAGCGTCCAATCGGGTACTGAAGCAACATGGCACCAAGAATCACGACGGCCATCATTTGCCCCACCTGGTTGACGCTCATACCAATGCGCTGCAAATACAATGGCAACAGGGTGTAGGCGGCAGCCACCACCATGCCAGAACCTAAACTCCCCATTACCCCTGTTGGCGTCATCGTAATCAAGCGATGTGGCGGTAGCGGCTCAGCGTGTTCCATAATAGGCGACACCCGCGGAATCATTGCCATGGGCAACACCGATAACGATGCCAATAGGCCAATCACCATAAAGGGAGCTGTCACCCCCATGGCACTGGTGACACCCAATAGCAACTGACCAAGTACACCCGCGGCATACAGCGAGATCATATACATCGCTAGCAATCGGCCACGTACTTTTTGATCGCCTGATGTCAGCAACCAACTCTCAATCACTAAGTAAACGCCCACCGTGGCCCAGCCGCCAATTAAACGCAGCACAAACCACGCCCAAGGGTCAAAAAACAGCCCTTGCAGTAACACCGTGACAGCAACCAGCGAGGCAAAGCTGCCATAAGCGCGAATGTGGCCTATACGCAGTAGCAAACGGTCATTAACCAATGCACCTAGCGCTAAGCCAATAAAGTAAGCCGAGGAGACAATGCCAATCACCGTTGCCGACTCGCCCGCAGCGTCCAGCCGTACCGTGATCAGCGTGGCGAGAAAGCCATTGCCAATCCCAAGAATAAACAGCCCTAATAAGGGCGCTAGCGCCATGGCTAGCAGTTGCCGCGACATGTATACCTCACCTTGCCTGAATAAAGAGCAGTTAGCCGTTAGCTCGCCTATCTCAAGCACGCCTATCACATCAAGCAGGCAGAAAACGGGCGCGCAATTATTGCCTTGAATGTCACAAAGTCAATGCTTTTTCATAGCTGGGGTATGTAAATTAGTGTTTTTTAAATATTGCTGTGTCATTGCCAGGAAATTCCACTATTAAACCCTGTTTATCTGCCCACCAGCGAAACGTCGCTTCGCTGAAAAAGCACACATGCGTCGGGTCGTTTATATAGTGCCAGCGGGCAAACGCCTCTGGGGTACTGACACGCTTTGTCATTACCCCAAGATAGCCCCCTGGGACTAATTTCTCGACCAATTGACTAAGCTCTTTGCCTGGCATCGCAAGATGCTCTAACACCTCGGTGGCAGTAATAAAGTCGTACTGATGGTTGAGTACTTCAACGTCTGGGGCATAAAAAAAATCGTAAACCGTCATCACGAACCCCGCCTCTTCAAACATCACCGACAGCGTAGGCCCTGGGCCACAGCCAAAGTCTAGCCCATGGGCATCTTGTGGCAGCTTAGCCACTAGCGGTGCAAATAAACGCCCCAAAAAATGCCGATATCCCGTATCATGCGGCGAATTCTGGTGCTGGTCGTACTCTGCTTTTTCTTGACATGCATCTAAATGCTGCTCGGCAGGCACAAACACCAAGGCACACGTGGCACACTGGTAGTAATCGCGGCGACGGTCTTGGTGATATAGCGTCGAGTGAGGCGTATTGCATAGCGGGCAGCGTCGCATCATCGTATTCTCATGTTTTACGTTTGTTTTTAAGGAAAGTGGCATGCTCTCAGGTTTGGACCATCTTGTTGTTACGGTGACTGATATGGGTCGCGCCGTGGATTTTTACTCCCGAGTGCTTGGGTTAGACGTGCGCTACCGAGACGCGCAGCGGGTTGATCTTATGCTCGGCGACACGGCACTGCGTCTGCATCAAACCGATACCGACATTGCGCCTGTTTCTGCCACCCCTACCCCAGGCAGCCTGGATTTATGCCTGCGCTGCCAATTGCCGCTGGATGAGTTCAAACAGCACTTGGATGCACTCGCTATTGACGTAGAGCTTGGTCCGGTTGCCCGCCAAGGCGCTAATGGTCCAATTGAGTCGATTTACTTACGCGACCCGGACGGTAATTTGCTAGAAATTTGCCGACCTGCTGCCCGCTAATGATAAGCCGCGCCAGCCGCGCTATCATAGCGCGCTTAAGCGGCGTCTTCAGGGATGCCTCATGGCGAATAGCAAAAAGGATCGGTTATGCGCGACGATGCCAACAAAGCACCTTTAGAAGGTGAAGTAATTAGCGAAAATACGCCCTCAGAACAGCCAGACACCACCATGGCAATGGTGATTTACGCACTTTATTTGGCAAGCTTTTTGGTAGGATTTACCTCTCTGGTCGGCATCGTTATCGCCTATGTCTATCGTGGTAAAGGCCCTAAATGGTTAGATGAACACTACCGTTACCAGATCCGTACGTTTTGGATTGGGCTGCTCTACGGCAGCATTGCCACGTTGCTAACGTTTATTCTGATTGGCATCCCCATGCTATTGGCGTTGGCTATATGGTTTATTGTTCGCTGTGTGAAAGGCTTTAAGGGTCTGCAGGAGAAGCGTGCGCCAACCAACGTTGATAGCTGGTTCCTGTAGCTTATGACAGAACAGTCACCTTCTAAAAAATCACGCCTCCAAGCACGTGCCATTACAGCCCTTTGGAAGCTACTGGCGCGTTGGCCACTTGGCGCGTTATGGCGTATTGCCGTGCTGCTAGGTCCGCTGGTCTATCGCTTTAGCAAACGAGAGCGCCAGGTGACGGAAATCAATTTGGAAGTGGTCAACCCAGAAGCCACTGCCCGCCAGCGCAAAGCGCTTGCCATACAAAGCCTGCGCCACTCGGCAGCAACGATGCTGGAACTTGGCCATGCCTGGATGGCTGCTCCCGAAAAAGTAGAGGCCAGCATTTTATCGGTTCATGGCCGAGATAAACTAGACAGCGCCCGAGCCAATGGCCGCGGCGTCATCGTACTTGCTCCGCACTTTGGTAACTGGGAAGTGCTTAATTTTTGGCTCTCCAGTCACTTCCCTTTCACCGCCATGTACGAGCCACCCAAAATTGCCGACCTTGAGCCTATTATTCGCCATGGCCGTGAGCGCATGGGAGCCAGCTTGGTACCCACCAACGCCAGGGGCGTTGCTGCCCTTCTCAAAGCACTTAAGCGCAGCGAAGCCATTGGCATCTTACCGGACCAAGAACCGAACTGGGGCAGCGGTGTATTCGCCCCCTTTTATGGGCGAGATGCCTACACGGCAACACTGCTACCGAAACTGGTCGCCCGCACTCAGGCAAGGGTAGTCACCGGCGTTGCCTTACGGGTGCCCGGCAAGGGGTTTGAAATTCATTTCCTTGACGCCGATGAGCAGGTTTACAGCGCCGATGATGTGGTCTCAGCCACTGGTGTTAATGCCAGCGTAGAAGCATCAATTGCACTTGATCCAACGCAGTATCAGTGGGAATACAAACGCTATCGCAAAGTCATAGAGCAACAACAAGGGCTGGCAAACGCCAAAGAATTTCGGATTTACTAACGGGTAACGAGGTAATTTATGACCCAGCGTTATAGTCCCAAAGAGGAAACGCGCCCACCCCAGATCATTTACGCGCTCTACTTAGCAGGTCTAGTAACGGCCAATGTTACGCTATTGATTGGCGTTATAGTCGCTTACGTGTATCGCAAAGAGGCAGCGCCGTGGTTGCAAGCTCACTACCGTTACTTGATCCGTACTTTTTGGATAGGCTGCCTCTACTTTTTCGTCACCTTTACCCTTAGTTTGATGTTAGTAGGCACATTGCTATGGCCACTATTAATCGTGTGGCTTGGTGCGCGCTGTATTATTGGCTGGGTCGCAGTGCGCCAGGGAGAGCCCCCGGCTCGTCCTAACAGCTGGCTCTGGTAATAAGTATCCACCCCCTATTCATCACTGTGCCGAGCATATACATCATCTAATCGCTCGATATCATCTTCTCCTAAATAGCTGCCCGACTGGACTTCGATCAACTCCAACGGAATTTTTCCAGGGTTCTCCAGCCGGTGTAGCGCACCAATAGGGATATAGGTGGACTGGTTCTCACTGACAAGGAAGGTCCGCTCGTCGACAGTGACTTGGGCGGTACCACTCACGACGACCCAGTGTTCAGCACGGTGGTGATGACGCTGCAGCGAAAGCCGCCCTCCAGGTTTCACCGTGATGTGCTTCACTTGGTAGCGCTCGCCACTATCCATGGCCTGGAAGCTTCCCCAAGGTCGATGAACTAACGGCGCAGCATGGGGTTCACGTCGACCCATTTGAGTGAGTGATGCCACCAGCTGTTTAACCTGCTGAGCCTGATCGCGGTGGGCAACGAGCACGCTGTCGGATGTTTCCACCACGATCAGATCTTCAACACCGAGCGTTGCCACCAGTCGGTGCTTAGCAATAACAAGCGAGCGTTGCGTGTTGGTCAGGATCCCGTCACCGTTAATCACATTGCCAGCTTTGTCGGGCGCTTGCGCTGCCCATAACGCATCAAAGCTACCAATATCGCTCCATTGGGCATCCAACGGAACCACCGCTGCGTGGTCACAATGCTCCATGACGGCGTAGTCGATTGACTCTGCCGGAGATGAGCAAAATGCAGCTTCACCTAAACGTAAAAAGTCCAAGTCACGATGAGCGTCGTCAACAGCCTGTTGGCAAGCTACCAGCATGGCTGGCTGCAAACGTTCGAGCTGAGACAGGTAAGTGGATGCTTGCAGTAAAAACATACCGCTATTCCACAGGGTCTTGCCTGCGTCTAAAAGATGCTGGGCACGCTCTGCGCTAGGTTTCTCGATAAATGAAGCTATCTCGTGACCACCGCCTAAAGGGCGGCCGCAGGCAATATAGCCATAGCCTGTTTCTGGATAGCTAGGGACCACGCCAAACGTAACGAGATACCCTTGGGCAGCAAGCGGTTCTGCGCAAGCGACACTGTGAGTAAACGCTGCTACATTGCCGATAACGTGGTCTGCTGGAAGTACAAGTAGCAATGGATCCTCGCCCGCTTGACGTGCTAATAGCGCAGCGCAGGCAATTGCCGGTGCCGTGTTACGCCCTTCTGGCTCTAACACCAACGTTCCTTGTAGACCGCTCTCCCGTAACTGCTCCGCCATTAAGAACCGATGAGCATGGTGTCCCATCAACATCGGCGGCTGGGCATCTAATCCTGCCAAACGCGCAAGCGTTTGCTGCAGTAGGCTTTGACAAGACGTTAAGCGTAAGAACTGCTTTGGCATCTGCTCACGAGAGAGTGGCCAAAGCCGCGTACCACTACCACCGCTAAGGATGACGGGCTGGATCATGGTGTCTCCCCTGTCGTTGACAAAGAAGAGGTTAATGCTGGCGTGCCAAAGTCTTGCTGTAACCAATGACGCAGCTGGCTCATTTTCGCGGCCTCCTCTGGGCTTTCCAGTGACGGCAGCATGCCATCAATAAAACCACGTGCCTTAAAAGGTTCTAAGAGTCGGGGGTCACCGCTAATCACATGGACTGGCACTGCTGCACTGGCGTTGTCGCCAGTAATCAGCGGTGCCGCCTGATGGTCTCCAAGTACAATCAATAGAGTCTTGTCATCAACTACTCGCTCAGCCCAGCGTCCTGTGACCTTCACAGCGTAGTCTATTGACCACGCGTAATGGTCGCGGATACGCTCAATATCCTGCCAAAGCACTTCTGGCGGATCGCCGGCCTCCTCCCAGGGGGCGAAAACACGCCCATCGCCTATCATCGACCAGTCTTCGAAAACGGGCAGAATGGGTGTCCATGGCGCGTGGCTAGAGATAAGTGCGAGTTGCGCGAATACCGGCGCCTCACCTAATAAATGTCGCTGGGTGTAATCCAGAGTGAACTGATCGGGCATCGTGACCCAGTTCAGCGGTGGGCCTACATAGGGTAAATCTTTCGCTGCTGCAATCTCATCAAATCCGTAGGCCAACCCTTCTGGCCAAGCCAATGTAATGGCAGGCATGACACTGAGCGTCCGCTGCCCAGTGCTACTAAAATCACTAATAAGCGTTGAATGATCGCTCTCCAGCATCAGCCGATACCATAGCTGGTTATCAATCCAGCGCCCGCTTAGTGCCGTGGCATGGGCAAGCCAAGACTGCCCCCCTCGAATAGGCGCTTCTAGCAACCCCGAAACAGCGTGTAGATCGCGCTGTCCCAAACGTCGCTGTATGTCATCTAGCGTAGGAAGTACGACACTGCTGTAGCGAGAATCATTAATGGCCGACACACCATAAGATTCAATAAAAGTTAATAAGACGTTGCGCCCTAACAAACCAGGCAATGGTCTGGGCTCCAACGGTGTATTCTGCAACTGTTCGGTAAACGCTACTCTCGCCCGATGGGTCGCCACCACCTGCTCCCACTGGAAACGCGTGGTGTTAACAGCAGGCAGCGTTGTTTTAGCGACTAATCGCTTGCCGTTAGCCTCGGAAATCGCAAAACCTGCTGTCGTGATCATGACGAAGATGGCTAAAGCACCTGGAGCACTCCACACCGATAAAGGTTGAGCAGGCAGCAGCAAACGCAGCATCACCCATAAGCTACCTAGCAGGGCCACAGTGCCCAACAACATCAGGAAAGTTGCTGCCAGTTGACCTACATTACCTACTAGCAAATGGTAGATGGAGCGCACCAAGGGCACGTCTAGATAGAGGTTAAGTGATCGCCCAAACGCGGTGTGTGTCGCGGCATCACCTAGGTTGGCTGCCGATACCAAAGCAAGCCAACATACCAACAAAATAGCCAACCAGCCACGTAAGCTACCAGGACGAATAAGCAGCATTATGGGGGCTATAAGCCATGCTTCCCAAGCAATTAGAGGAGAGCCAATCTCACCGAAACGCCACCAAAGCGGCAATACCAGTAGAAAGTTGAGCGTTATACATGTGAGTAGAAGACGGAGCATCAGCGCTTCAACAGCATAGCAATCACCTAAACATTACACGCTTAATGGAGTTTAAAGCTTGCACACGACCATAAAAATCATATACCAATAGACTCAATGGTATAACTTTTGTTGAAATATTTCATATACTGATTTTATGGTTACCACGTTGGCATGCAATCGAAAGGAACTCGCCCATGAGTGTTCGTACTGCAGCAAAATGGATGTTGTCATTCAACTGCCTGATCGCCTTTTCTGCGGTTGCTAACGATGATGATGTTTTTGACCACGTTATTGAGCGTGCCCAGACCTTGGCCGATGCGCCTTATCACCCCCCAAATGAGACGCTTCCCAGCGCTTTGAAGTCGTTAGATTACGACCTATATCGACAAATCCGTTTCAATCCCGAGCGAGCCTACTGGCGCGATGAAAGCCCTTTCAGTATGCAGCTATTTCATAGCGGATTTATATTTCAAACACCCGTCACTATTAATGTGATCGACAGCGGTGACGTTGAACCACTCTCTTTCTCGGCAGATAACTTTCAGTACGATGGTGATGCCAACCGCCTGTTAGAGCATGATTTAACAGGAAGCGGTCATGCAGGCTTTAGGCTTCACTATCCTATCAATAATGATGATTATGCCGATGAATTTGCTGTTTTTCTTGGCGCAAGCTACTTCCGTCTAGTAGGACGCGACCAAGCCTACGGCCTTTCTACCCGCGCGCTTGCTATTGATACCGCATTAGCCAGTGGTGAAGAGTTCCCTGAATTTCGCGAATTCTGGCTTTATAAGCCTGATGAAAACTCTGACAGCATTACACTTCTCGCACTCCTGGATAGTCCGTCGCTAAGCGGCGCTTACCGCATTACGTTAACGCCGGGCGAGAGCACCGAGGCAGATGTAGAAGCAACGCTGTTTGCACGTTCTGATATAGAAAAGCTAGGGGTTGCACCGCTCACCAGCATGTTCACCTTTGGGGAAGCCAGCACCGAACGACCTGACGACTTTCGTCCTCAAGTGCATGATTCTGATGGTTTGCTAATACACACGGGGGCCGACGAGTGGATTTGGCGGCCGTTGCAAAATCCCTCATCAGTTCGCGTATCAGCGTTTGTGGACAATGCTCCTTCTGGGTTTGGTTTAATGCAACGGGAGCGAGATTTTGTTCGCTACCTGGACCTTGAAGCACACTACCACCGCCGCCCCAGCCAGTGGGTAGAGCCACTTACTGACTGGGGGCCAGGGCATGTGGAGCTAGTCGAGATCCCCACGCCAGATGAAACTCACGACAATATAGTGGCTTATTGGGTGGCCGAGGAGGCGCTCACTGCTGGCGAATCACGCCACCTTCACTATCGAACGTTTACGCTCAATGAACAGCCCGAGGCTAATTCACTGGGCAAGGTTGTGCGCACACGCCATGGAAGCGCAGCGGTTCCAGGCGAGGCCGACTCCCCCTCTGCTGATCAGCGGCAATTCATCGTCGATTTCCAGGGCGGCAAACTGGATGACCTGACATCAAACGAGCCAATCGAGCTGGACATTAGCGTGCAAAATAGCGAGGCATTACTACCTCAAGTCAAAACACTACCCAATAACGGACAACGGGCTACTTTCCGATTACCCCCCGGTAGCGAGCCCAGAGATATCCGGCTACGGCTGATGGTTGAAGGAGTGCCCATTACTGAAACCTGGAATTACGTGTGGTACCCCGATGCCTGATCTCCACGCGTTGCGGCCTTCGATGCCCTGGCTTAACGGTCGCCGAGCCTTCCTTGCTTTCACGGTGTTAGCCACAAGCATCGGTGGCTGTATCGCAATGGCGAAAGTCGTTGCCAACCTTGCCATTGGTTGGCAGCTCACCATGTTGATCCTATTTGCATTAACGTTTACTTGGATAGCGCTGGCTTTCTGGGGAGCACTGTGTGGCTTTGTGCTTTGTGCGCTACGTCGCGATCCACTCAGCTTACGTCGCCAAGCCATTGTGAACCCCAATGCCAGCCTGCTAGTCAGCCGCACCGCACTCGTAATGCCTATTTATGCAGAACCTCCTATCCCTACCATTGCGGGGCTAGAAGCAACGTGTCGTTCACTTCTCCAGCAAGCAGAAGCGTATGGTGCAGGAACACCCAGTGCTATCAACAAATACTTTGAAGTGTTCGTGTTGAGCGATACCCAAGAGTCGGCCATGGCAGACATCGAAGCGGCCCATGTGGCTGCCTTGCAACAGCGCCTTGCCGGACAGATAGCCGTTCATTATCGGCGACGCCCTAATAATGACGGCCGAAAAGCAGGCAATATTGCAGAGTTTTGTCGCCGCTGGGGCCGCCGCTATGACTACTTGGTGGTGCTAGATGCCGACAGCCTAATGAGTGGCGCTACGCTACTGCATTTAGTGCATCGGATGCAGCGCCAACCCAGCGTAGGCCTTATTCAAACGGTACCTATTCCCGTTGGCCAACGTACCCTATTTGGCCGTTTTACCCAGCTAGCCTCAGCACTTTACAGCCCGATGTTGGCAGCGGGCCAAAGCTTCTGGCAGGGCGATGCGGCGAATTACTGGGGCCACAATGCAATTATTCGCACACGCGCCTTTATGGCCCATGCAGGGTTACCTATCCTTTCAGGTAAGCCACCGCTGGGAGGGGAACTATTAAGCCACGATTTCGTCGAAGCGGCTCTCCTGAAACGGGGCGGCTGGCAGGTGTTACTGGACACTTCTGCGACCACCGCCGTATCGCGTCATAACCCTTACGCTAGCGCGTCACACAACAGCTTTGAAGCCATGCCGAGCAACATGCTCGACTTTGCCAAGCGTGACCGGCGCTGGCTTCAGGGCAATCTGCAGCACTTACGCTTACTCACCGGTGCAGGGTTTCACCCGATTAGTCGACTCCACTTTTTATTCGGCGCGTTTGCCTACCTTTCTTCGCTTGTTTGGCTTGGGCTTCTACTCTGCACCAGCCTCATGGTGGGGTATCAAGCCATTGAGACTACGTCAAACCCACCGTTGCCTGAAGCCCTCTCTTTGGGGCTGTTAAGCGTAACGCTGTGTATGTTGATTGCGCCCAAGCTGCTGGGTCTATTATTGACGTTCTGGCAATGTCCCCATGCGTATGGCGGGCGACTCAAGCTTGTCACCAGCACGTTATTAGAAATTCTGTTTGCTGCTTTGATTGCACCACTAATGATGGCGTGGCATAGCTTATTTATCATCAACGTATTGATTGGCCGGGCCATTGACTGGCAAACCCAACACCGGGGAGAGCGTTCGCTAAGCTGGCGAGAGACATGGCACCACACTGGGTGGATGACGCTGTGTGGTATCGCTTGGGCAGGTACAATGATGCTTTTTTCACCCTCTGCGTTTGGTTGGCTAACTCCCGCATGGCTGGGGCTGATTGGAGCCGCGCCGTTGGTGAAATATTCCAGCAGTGCCACCTGGGGAAGCGTCATTAGCCGCAAGTTCGGCTTACTGCAAACGCCGAGTTCAGCACAACAACCACCTCTTTTGGAGGACTTTGCCGCGTTAGAAAGCCGCAGTCATCAATCCAGTGCCACCTTATCTCACCCGTCGCTAACACTTTCTCTAGCGCTTCCCCAAGAACAGCCAGGCGATATGCCCTGCCAATCGTTTCGCTATCACGCTCAAACAGCAACTGAACATGCACCATCCGTTAAGGAGCCTTACTAATGCCTTCTGCTTTTTTTGATCGGCTCCGCAGTGCCAGCGGTATGGCGCGTTCACTGTTTATTTACTGGCGGCCAGGAAGGCAAAGGGGACTAAAGCAGTTATATCGTCCGTTTATTCAGCCGGGCGATATCGCTTTTGATATTGGCGCTCACTTAGGTGACCGCAGTGCCGCCTTCCACGCGCTAGGTGCTAAGGTAGTGGCATTAGAACCACAGCCAGCACTGGCCAAATGGTTTAAACGGATACTCAATCGACCGAACATTACACTCTTACCACTGGCCGCTGGGCCGCAGCCCGGCCATGCGGATATTGCTATTAGCGTTAGCAACCCGACCCTCTCTACCCTAGCGACCGAATGGCGACATCAGGTGGGCGAACGAAACCCTGGCTTTCAGCGCGTGCAGTGGGAACAGCAGCTAAGAGTGGAAGTCACTACACTGGATCAGCTTATCGCCACTTACGGCGAACCAAGCTTTATAAAAATTGATGTTGAAGGGTTTGAAGCAGAGGTACTGATGGGGCTTAACCTCCCGGTAGCAGCGCTTTCGGTAGAGTTTGTTGCGGGCGTGTTAGAGGTCAGCCATGCCTGCGTTAAACAGCTGTCACGTCTTGGCGACTACCGTTTCAATGCAATTGCCGGTGAGCAGCGCCACTTCCGCTGGTCAACCTGGCAATCCCCTGAAACCATTACCCAGTGGCTCAATGATGGCGTCGACGGCTTAGCCTCTGGGGATCTCTACGCCTGCCGCACCGACCATCCGCTGTTAAACGCATCCGCATAAGTCTTTAAAACACGGGCTTCAAAACAAGAGAACTTACATGATTTATCACTGGCAAACCCTCACCGCCCCCCAACTCGCCAAGATTGCCGCAAGTGATCCAGTTGCAGTGATCACCCTGGGAGCCATTGAGCAGCACGGTACGCATCTTCCATTAGGTACCGACCTGATCATTGGTGAAGGGTTACAAGCCGCCATGTTAGACATGATTGACCCAGCACTCGACGTGCTGTGTCTGCCAGCAATTGCCGTCGGTGCGAGCGACGAACACGCCAGCTTTGCTGGAACGCTTAGCCTACCCGCTCCACTCGCCATCGCGACATTAGAGGCTTACGGCGAAAGCATTGCCCAGGCAGGTATAAAAAAGCTGGTGTTGATTAATAGCCACGGCGGCAATAAAGCCGTGATGGACCTTGCCGCGCTGACACTACGCAAGCAATTTGCAATGCGCGTAGTGAAAGCCACTTATACACGCCTTCCGCCACTGGAAGGTGCTATCAATGCCGATGAGCTGCGCTACGGGTTGCATGGCGGGCTGCTGGAAACCGCCATCATGCTGCATTTAGCACCTGAATTTGTGCAGCTCGACAGCTACCAGCCCACACCACCGGCAATACCTAAAGGTGGCGCACTGGTCAGCCCAGAAGGTAGCGCCGCGTTTGCCTGGCTTGCCGAGGACCTGAGTACGTTCGGCGTTGCCGGTGATGCAACGGATGCTCATGAAGCATTAGGTGAACGGTTAGTAAGGCACTACGCCACTCAATTAGCGCAGGTGGTGGCCGAAACCGCCCACCTGCCACCGCTTATCACGCGTAAAACCTCAGATTAACGCCCACGACCTTCAAGCACTTCGTCTAAGAAATGCCCTGCTCGGTTAGCTTTGGCGCTTAGGTAGCGGTGATTATGATCCGTTACACTGCCGTAAAGCGCCTGACGTGAGACGACCTCAATCCCCCCTTCACGCAGTGCTGCCATTTTTAATGGGTTGTTGGTCAACAGCTGAACTTTATCGATCTCTAGCGCATTGAGCATATCCACCGCAACAGCGTATTGGCGCTCGTCGTCGCCAAACCCTAACACTTGGTCGGCATCGACGGTGTCTAAACCGCCATCTTGCAAAGTGTAAGCGCGCAGTTTATTGGCGAGACCAATCCCCCGCCCTTCTTGTGCCAAATAAAGCAGCACGCCGCCACCCATCGCTTGAATATCGGCCACTGCATTACGCAACTGTTCGCCACAGTCACAGCGCAGGCTGCCGAATAGGTCACCGGTGAGGCAAGCCGAGTGCATGCGCAAAGGAACCGCCCCAGGAATGGTATCCAGATCGCCAATCACCACGGCCACATGCTCTCGCAGGCCATCAGGTTCGCGAAACAGCACGAAGCGACTCTCAGGCGCATCTTCAAGAGGAATACGCGCTTCACTGACACGCTTTAGCATCCCCGGCGCACCGGCTAAACACTTCTCTGCATCCTGGGCATTAACTTCTAACAGCTCGCCTTTTGCTAGCTGCTGAGCAATAGGCTCGACGGATGCCGCACTGACCTCAGCGCACAGCGCCGCCGGTATCAACAGCGCGCGACGCATCAGTGCCACAGCGCCTCTCTCTCCCACGCCAGCAGGCTTCAGGCCGCTTAACAGTGAATGGGCCTTCGACGCTTCATTGGATACAGCAAGGTGGTGCAAGTCACGCTCACTGATTTGTTCGGTGAGCGGTAAGCAAGCCGCATCCGCCTTGAGCGACATGCCCATTGCCTCCAAACGATGACGCGTCAATACCAGCGCTGGCCGAGAGCCGGAGAGCTTCGCCAGTGAATCGACCGACACACTGCCTTCAAGTGCCTGTACCAACAGGCGTTGCTCTCCGGTATTAATCACCACGGGCAATCCACGGCGAATATCGAAAATAGCGCGTTCAATGTGATACATGTAGGCCTCCAAGTTGCCTGTTGGGGCGGACAACGTTTGCTTGCGTCGGGCAACATGGCCCCGCATGATGAGTTGCTGTTTTCTGAAGGGAGATACCATGCCTAGTACCAATGAAAAGATGATCGATATCGACCAAGCGTGGGCATGGTTGCTGGACGTTCAACAGGGCATCAGAAGTGACGCCACAATGACGCTTGATACCCATGGCGGCTGGCACTCTTCTATCACTGTTACAAGCGCCGCGCAGGAGCTGTTGACGTGTTTGCTGCCACTGGTGCGTCATTCGAGCTGGGTGGTTGCGCAACTGGGGCAGAGCCTGGATGGGCGCATCGCTACGGAAAGCGGTCACTCCCACTACATCAATGGCGTTGAAAGTTTGGTGCATCTGCACCGTCTGCGGGCGCTGGCAGATGCCGTAGTGATTGGCGCGGGTACGGCGAGCGCTGATAATCCCCAGCTCACAGTACGCCACGTAACGGGCAAGCACCCTACCCGAGTGGTGATTGACCCACGTGGCCGCGTGCCGGCTGATTTGGCGCTGTTCACCACGTCTACCGCACCCACGCTGCATCTCACCGGGCCAGAGGCAACGGTGGCGCCAACGACCGCCGAACACTGCGTGCTGCCGCTGGACACCAATGGTCAGTTCCGCCCCGCCGACGTTATTACCTGGCTGGCAGATCGTGGCCTTAAGCGGATATTGGTAGAAGGCGGCGGCGTTACTGTTTCGCAGTTCATTGAAGCGAACGCGGTTGACCGCCTGCATTTGCTGGTCGCGCCGCTGCTTATCGGTTCCGGCCGACCTGGGCTGCAGATGACGCCCATCGATACCCTTGAGAGCGCCCTGCGCCCGACGATGCGCTCTTTCCGGTGCGGGGACGACACGCTCTTCGACGTAGTGCTGAGCGGGCGCACTGCCTGACGGAGAACTGCATGGCGGAGAACTGGACGGCGTAGCGCGTGTTCGTGAAGCCAGCGCTGCCCAAATGCCTGGCAGACTACCCATCAGCACTAACACACCATAAGCCAGTGATATCGCCACACCTTGCGCCGAAGGCAAGCCAACAAACATCCAAATGCCTGCGGCGGCGCCTTCCCGTAACCCCCACCCGGCAATCGAAAGGGGTACCAGCATGGCAAGCAGTAACACTGGAGCCAACGCCAAAATATCTAATGTCGCCAGTTCAATGCCGATTGCCCGAGCCGCACAGACCATTACCAGGCCATAGCTAAGCACGATAGAAAGAGAAGAGATCAGTTGCCGTGGCCATACGTCACGCTGCAATAGCCCGCGGCGCATATCCTGCCCTAATGCAGCACACCAAGCGGGTAGCGTTACCGCCGAGCGCCGCAACCAGACCATCAGCGTCACACCTGCCACTATCACGATAACCGCTACGCCCGCCACTACCATCAAGCCACTGAAACCCAGTGCTGTTAGCCAGAGTGGTGACGTGAACAAGGCGATTAGTGTGTAAAGTGCAATCGCCAATTGCCCAGAAGCACGCTCAATCACCACCGCACGCCAAGCACTACCCTTTGAAGAAGACTGACGGGCATGGCGATGGGCACGACCTGCATCACCCAACACGCCGCCTGGTAGGAGTTGGTTAACCAATAACGCTAAGTAGTATTCCCGCAGTGCATAACGGTAGCGCAACGGCACGTCGATTAAGCCTGCCGTCAACTGCCAGCGCCACGCGCTCAGCATCACTTGCAGCACACTGATCAACAGCGCCAGAGCCATCCAACCCGGCGCAAAGCGCTGCACTTCAGCCATCACCGCGTCTGGCTCTACCCACAGGGCAACAGCGGCCAGCAGCCCTAAGCTCACTAACCCTTTTTGCACCCACGGGGTTCTCAGCCAGCGCCAGCGTCTCATGGGGTTAGCCCTCGTCCGCTGGCAGCGCCAGCAAGTCGCGGTGGCCCACCCAAATACCAATCTCGCCTTTGGCTACTTTACCTAGGCGCTCATCACGCCACTGAGCAATACGTGACGCCGCCTCTGGAGCCTGTTCGGTAGCAGCGCTCGCCCACCCTTCAACTAACGAGCACATTAAGGGGTACTGCGCTGGCTTGCCCGCCGCTAAGCGCCATGGTGTTTCAGCCTCAATAACACGATAACCGTGGTCAGCCATCGCTTTAACTAACGCGCTGTGAGCATCGCCGCCTAATGCTTCGCCTAAGCCCTTATCCCAACGCTGGTGCGCGTTGAACAGCTCACTGATCCAGCGATCGTCAAGGTCGTTCAGAGGTTGCTGCTGGGCATTGGTAAAGTACCATTCGCCAGTAATGCTTAGAGTGATAAGAAGCGCTTGCCGATGTTTAGCACACTGTGCAGCCAAGGCATCAATCCACTCTTGAGATACTAAATCGATCAGCGCAGATGCCGTCACTACGTCGCAGTGCGTAAGTGCTGGGTGGTCAAGCTGTTTAAGAGAAACACAGTGGGTTTCCACCTGGAGCGGTTCACCCTTACCCGTGTTCAATTTCCCGGTTCGCGAGTAGGCTTCATTAAGTAAGGCAGAATCATGGTCAATCAGCATCCAGCGCTGGGCATCTTGCAAGCGAGGCGCAAGAAACTGGCTATTACTTCCTCGTCCACAGCCTAAATCCGCCAGTATCACTGGCGAGGAAGCCTCTACTCGCGGCGCGGGCTCTTCTGTCTTAGATAGCTCGGTTCTCCGCTGATTTTCTGATAACCATCTCGCTAACGCATCCACCAACGCTTGGCTGCGCGAACGGGCGTCGACGGTTTCACGCAGCGATAACCAATCCGCTGCAAATTGGCTTCCCGCCGACAATGTCGAAGAGTGCTGCAGCGCCTCGGCAAACGCCTTTCCTGCAGCCTGCCAGTCACCCAAGCGGGCACGTGCAGCGGCGGCACCTGCACGTAGTTCAGTGCGTAGTGTCTCATCATGGCAGAAAGCCGCCAGCGCACTCGACAGCGCCTGAGCATCCCCCGGCGCTACGCTTATGCCAGCCCCTTTGGGCAAGGTATCCCGCAGCGCACCGCCGGTGGTGGTGATAACGGGCAAGCCATGGGCTAGCGCTTCAGTCACCACCATGCCGTAACCTTCATACCAAGAAGGCAACACCAGTGCATGAGCGTTCTGATAAGCGGCTTCCAGGGTTGCGGCATCACATTCGCCGTGAAGCGTTACCCCATCGCCAAGCTGATGGTTGTCGATCAGCGTTTGAACGCGATCCGTGAACACAGCATCACGCGCACCGCCAAAGCAGTCGCATCGCCAGTGTCCACGCTCAACATCCGCCAAGGCTTGAACTAAAATATCCTGCCCTTTACGCGGGGTAAGCGTTGCCACGCATAGCAGGCGGATAGGTTCGCTAGGTTTTGCCGCGGGGCTGATTGGAGCACGTTCAACCCCAGGCTCCACCACAGTGATAGAGGCACTAAATGGCAGCGCGTAATGTTCCGCCAATGCCCTTACGCGACGCTCAGTAAAACGGCTGGTCACAATCACTCTATTCACGTGCGCCAGCCCACGTAATTCACTACGGTGAAAACGCTGCTGTTCCATCTCATTCAAGCCCTGCTCATCGCCCAACGGATGATGCAGCAGCGCTGTGATATCCAGGCGCTCAGCGTGTACAGCCACTACCTTTGGCAGCGCCCCCATGGCCAGGCCGTCGATAATGACCCGCGCATGATTCTGCAACGCGGAAAGCGAATCGGCGAGCGACTGGGCGGCCTCATCATCGGCATCAGGAAAACGCCCAGACACCCCCACCACATTGATAACCAGCCCACGCTCGCGCAGTGCAGCGACAATATGGGCATCATAAATATACCCACCGGTACGCTGGTCTGGATCGCCAGCCACTATCAAGGTGAATGGCTGACTCATAGCGCCCCTTCATAGCTTGCCCACGCCACATGAGATTCATGCAGCTTGATCTCCATGTGCGTCAGCCCCTGAGCGGTGGTACCCATTTTTCCTGCTTTGATGGCAGCCGCCAGCTGGTCAAAAATCACCTTGGCCATAAATTCCGTGGTGGTGTTTTTACCGCTAAATTCGCTCACCTCATCAAGGTTGCGATAGTTGTAATCCGCCAGCACTTCTTTAACCGTCTCACTAGCCAAACCGATATCAATCACTAGACCATCCTGGTCAAGTTCAGGGCGCTGAAATACTACGTCTACTACATAGGTGGCGCCGTGGGTGCGTTGGGCAGGGCCGAATATTTCCCCATTAAAACTGTGGGCAATCATAAAATGGTCACGAACGCATAAACGGTACATAGACACTCCTGTCGTATTAACTAGACCTTTTTAGCCAGGTCGTTCTAACTAATTCGCACTTAATTCAGTTGCATTAATTAAGCGGGCAATGGATAACGAATTCGATGGCACAGCGCTGTGCTACTTGGCCCAAACAGAGCAGGCGCCAACGTTGGAAAATCGGCAAAATCGCTCTCACCGCTGATCAATGCATCTAACCGCTGGTCAGTGAGTAAGCGTAAAGCGAGCGCTAAACGGCGGCGATAATTCCAGCGCGGCTGCAACTTGGCAGGCAGTTGCCCGACCTGGCTGGCGCTAAGCGTTAAACGCTGGGAGTGAAAAGCGCCACCGAGCGGCAGCGACACGTCGCCTTCGCCAAACCAGCTCATTTCAATCACGCGGCCTTCATTGCCCAACAAGCCCATAGCCAGCCTAAGGCCATCCGGCTGGCCACTAGCATGAATCACGCAATCTTGGTCGGTGGGTGCCTGTTCTGGTGTACAGAAGGGAATACCCAAATGCGCTGCCAGCGTTTCTCGCTCAGGGTTAATGTCGATCAGATGTACTTCTACACCCGGAATTTGTGCACACAGATACGCCACCAGCGCACCGACGACGCCAGCACCCACCACACACACGCGCTCGCCTAGCATCGGATTAGCATCCCACACACCGTTAATGGCAGTTTCCATATTGGCGGTTAGCACGGCACGGTAAGCGGGTACGTCGTCGGGAAGCGGCAAAACAGCGTCGACAGGCACGACGTAGTAGTCCTGGTGCGGAAAAAGGCAAAAGACGGTTTTATCAAATAAATGATCTGGCCCCTGCTCTACATAGCCGATGTTGCAGTAGCCATATTTCACAGGAGTAGGAAATTCACCCGCTTGAAAGGGTGCACGCATACGCGAATATTCACTTTTCGGCACTCGCGCGTTGAACACGAGCGATTCAGTGCCTCGGCTCACGCCGCTATAAAGGGCACGAACCCGTACCTCATTATCGTCGGGTGACGCTAGTGGCTCTTGCTTAAGCTCACCATGCGTAGGGTGAGTCACCCAAAAAGCCGTAGCGGTATCAGGCGGCAACATGACATTTCCTTATGGTTTAAGCGCTTCATCCATCCATACAGCGTAGCCTAGAAAGCGAAGCGGTTGCTTAACCCATGTAAGCGTGAAGATGATTTAAAACAAATGTATCCACATCATGGACAACCATACCTTCTTATACAAGAATGGTACATAGGAAATAATTTGCACACTTTAATTCAACCGCGGGCCAGTAAGCCGCTTTGCGAGTAAGCATGTCCTCTTTCTCCAACACCTCCAGCGTCTCTTTACCCAAGCGGGTTTACACCTTGGCCGAGATAGCGCTGGCTAGCTTATTGCTCGTAGGCTTGGGCGCGATGCTGCCGGGATTAGTCGCCAGCGCTGCAAATTGGTGGTTGGCAGCTGGCTTCTACGTCGTGATCGGCGCGCTGGTGGTAAGTTTTTGGCCCCATGGCCCGCTCGGTTGGGCAAACCGGGTAACGCTTGGGCGTGGCGTACTCGTCGCCATCGTGGCAGGAGCGCTGGCAGCGAATGCTTTTACCAACGCGATTTGGCTGTGGCTAGCGGTCGCTGTTATCGCGCTGTTACTGGACGGTGTGGATGGCTGGATTGCCAGACGCACAAAGACTCATACCCCGTTCGGGGCGCGCTTTGATATGGAACTGGATGCGGTATTAATCCTGATACTTTGTATAGGCTTATTGCAGAGCGAACATTTAGGCGCTTGGGTACTACTCATTGGCGGCATGCGTTATGTGTTCATCGCCGCCAGCTGGCCTTTTCCGTGGTTAAAAGCACCGCTTTTTGACAGCTTCCGCCGTAAAGCAGTGTGCGTGTGGCAGGTCGTTGCATTGCTGCTGGCGTTAACGCCACTCACTTCTCCTCTCGCTGCCAGCCTGCTTGCACTGAGTGCATTAGTCACACTCATCTACTCATTTGGCTTCGATGTGTGGTGGCTGCATAGGCAACACAAACGATGGATCAGCTAGGTACCGTTAAAGAGCACGTCCAGCTTTTAAAACGTCCGAGCCTGGTAATGAATACCGGCTCCTTCTTCACAGTATTGCTTAAGGCTCAGCAGGAATATCGCCCAGTTATAGTTGCAGAAACGGTAGAACTCGGTCACTTCACGCCAATCGGTATGCTTGAGAGTGACGGCCGTTTTGTCTCCTCGTTGTTCTAGCTCGAAACTGACGCTGGTCCCAATCCACTCCGGGTCTGAATCGATACATTGCCAAGTCATCTTATTATTGGGCACCAGCTCCACGATCGTCATCTTTGTCGGGTGCTCATCCCCAAATCGGAATTCATTGACCGCATCAAGTTGGGCAGTGAATGTTAAATCCTGGGTCCACACCTCGGCCAGGCCACGAGCCGTGGTCAACACTTCGTAAACACATGAAAGAGGGGCATTTACGTATTGAATATGTTCAATGCGCGCCATCAGTATCACTCCTTAGCAGAGGGCTACTGCCTTCCAGCCAGCTTTTGAGGCTGGAAAGAATGACTGGCCAGCCGACGCTGATGCCTTGTAGTACTTTGCTGTTCTCCTCGAATTGATCGTGAATCAGCGTTAGGCGTACTTGGCCCATATACTCGGCAATCTCAAACGTGACCCGAGACGGTTCTTCAGGTCTCGTCAGATCAACTTTTTCGCCCTCGTATCCTGGCATCTCGTCATCGTTTTCAGGAATGAAAGTATAGGACAAACGGTACGGCGGGTCTGACTCCAGCACCTCTCCGTGCCAATCCAATGACCCATCGGCCTTGACGTGTTTAACCGTGGCTCCCGCCGTCCACGCCGACGTAATCTGCCGCCCACCCCAGTATTGGCGGGTAAACTCCCCTTCCGTCAACGCTTTCCACAGTTGCTCGGGCGTCGTGTTAATGTAAACAACGTAGGCAAAATCGGGCTTACTCATTGTGATGGTCCTCAAGCTTCTGTTTGAGACTGTCCACCGCCGCAATCCGCTGGTGAGTGAACTTACTGACCCAGCGTTGGTGGATCTGCTGAATTGGCTCGGCATTGAGGTAGTGCAACTTTTCTCTCCCCCGCCACGCCGTAACCACCAGCCCCGCTTCTTCCAGCAGCGCCAAGTGTCTAGTAACTCCCTGACGACTCATGGAGAGTCGTTCGCATAGCTCATTGAGGGCCTGCCCATTATTTTCAAACAGGCTATCCAGAAGCTGGCGCCGCGAGGGATCAGCAAGCGCCTTGAAAACAAGATTGAGATTAGTTGTCATAATGACATTATGCAACCAAACAGTTGCATGTCAAAATTTAATGCTCATTATCGCCAACTGCCTGTACATGCCGGAGGCTAGCAACCGACAACAACGCCAGCGCCAAAATAGTGATCCCACTGACGGTGGCCGCAGCGTTCATTCCTTGTGTAAACGCAGACTGTGCTTGTTCAAGTATCCCGTCGGGAAGTCGTTCAGCAACGGACGTTGCGGACCACAAACTTTCTCCAAGGGCACGGGAGACATCGTCAGGCACCTCATCAGGAATCGCACTGGCAACCTGCACGCGATACAACAGAGTAGCCATGCTACCGAGAAGTGCTACGCCCAGTGCCACGCCCAACTCCTGAACCATCTCAGACATCGACGACGCGGACCCGGCTTTTTCCGCAGGAGCCGCCCCTACCACCAGGTCGGTGCCCAGCGCGGCGATAGTGCCCAATCCCAAATACACCAGTGAAAACCCCATAACGACCTGGAGCACCTGAACAGAGAGCGGGTCGACTTGAGCCAGAAAACCACAACCGATGCTTGAAAGCATGAGTGCTACAGCAATAACAAACGCAGGCCGAATACGGCGCGCAAAGATAGGGGCAAGGATACCGGCAAGTACCATCATCAGTGCTGGCGGCCCCATCCACAGCCCAGCAATCAGCGGCGTGAAGCCCGCCACTAGCTGAAGATATTGAGTGACGAGAAGCATCATTCCCGCCACACCCACCAGCCCTACCAACAGTATGACCAGCGCAGCAGTGAAGGTTTTACTGGCAAACAGTTTGAGATCAAGCAAAGGATCAAGAAGCTGCTTTTGTCGACGCACAAAGAGCAGTGTTCCTACAATACCTAGCGCCAGTGTCATCACTACCAGTGGCGTCACACCGGCCTTAGAGAACGCCTTTATGGCATAGATGCTTGGCAGAATTGCTATCAACAGCAGTAGAACACTTAAAATATCCAGCCGGCCTGCATGCGGGTTGCGATACTCCGGCAGCAGTAATGGCGCAGTTAATAACAGTACGATGACGATGGGCACGGCAATTAGGAAAGCTGCTCCCCACCAAAAGGGGGCTAACAGCAACCCACCAACTACCGGCCCCAAGGCCATCCCCAGTGCAAACATGGTAGCCCATATCCCAATCGCCAATGCGCGCTGGCGCAGATCAAAAAACATATTGCTAATCAGGGCCAGCGTAGAAGGCATCAGCGTTGCTCCGGCAATACCCAGTGCTGCCCGCGCTACAATGAGCCACTCGGCATTAGGCGCATAAGCAGCAAACACTGACGCGACCGCAAATGCAAAGGCCCCTATCATCAGTAGCCGACGTCGGCCAACCCGATCCCCTAGCGTGCCCATCGTGATCAGAAAACCGGCGATCATGAAGCCGTAGGCGTCCATAATCCACAACGCCTGAGTACTGCTCGGCTGTAGCTCTACCGCTATGGCAGGAAGCGCAAGGTAGAGAATAGTGACATCGAGCCCAAGTAGCATGGTGGGCAGGGCCAATACCGCAAGCCCCGCCCACTCTTTAATGCCAGCCTTGTTGCAGGGCCGTCCGCCTGTATCCGTATAACCTGTGTCCGTATAACCTGTGTCCGTATTACAAGTGGTCTGAACATCACAGCTGAATGACATGTCGCCTCCGACTTCATCATGGAAGCAAGCATTCTCAGACACTCTATATGGGGTTACAATATAGCTAATTATCCTATTACTAGAGGTAATGGCGTGGCGAATCATAGGCTTGAGCGAACACAGAGTGATCTCACCGAATTCATGCTTCGGCATCGTCAAAAATTAACGCCCGCTGACGTCGGACTTCCCACTAGCGGGCGAAGGCGTACCCCGGGCTTAAGACGAGAAGAGGTTGCAGCGCTCGCTGGGGTAGGCCTGACCTGGTACACGTGGTTTGAACAGGGCCGTGACATTAAAGTCTCCGAACGCTTCCTGCTCAACATCTCTCGTGCCCTAAAACTGGATGACGCCGAGTGCTGTCATCTTTTTCTGTTAGCGCACCGCCGAGCGCCGCCAGCAGAAGCGTATCAAGAGCAGAGCACTTCCCCCCGAATCCAGTCGCTGATGGATGACCTCTCTCGCCCTAGTTACGTGATGAACCTGCGTTGGGATGTTATTGGCTGGAATACGCTGGCTGATGAACTACTTCACTTCAGCAGCCGAAAAGCGTCTGAGCGCAATCTATTAAGGATGGTATTTACTGCGCCCGACCTGCGCCGACGGCTCCCTGACTGGCAACAGGATGCATCGAATATGCTGGCGCAGTTTCGTTGTGACTTAGCTGTCGCCCCTGAAGACCCAGTCATGCAAACGCTCATTGAAGAGCTTTGTCAGTTATCGCCAGACTTCCGGCGCTGGTGGGAAGCGTCAAGTATGGAAGGCTACAATCGAGGAATCAGCAGCCTCCTTGATACAGAAGGCGAGCATCACACCTATACCCATGAGACGCTCATCGTTGATGAGCACCGTCATCTCAAGATGGTTGTTTACTTCGACAGCTAACTAGCTGCTACCATCCTGTTATTGGCACTCCGTCATCTACCAACCGCGCAGAGCCAGATGCAAAGCTAAAGGCCTCTTCTTCGCGCATTACTGTTCGCTACATTACACAATGTACGAAATGCCCAGCATACGGTGCCATTTTAGAATACAGCGTACCTTATACGCTTTCTTATTCTCGGTGTGCCGGGCCTCAACCTGTACTGTTCGCGCTTAAGGGAGTAGGGTAGCCATCCGGATCGACCCCATGTGCGCTTTATTTCAGCTCACTGTTTGCGTTAATTCGGCCCCTCTATTTAAGGCGTTTCCAACGCCTGACACGTGCACGACCAGGCTGCCAACCGCTGCCACCTCTCGCTACAGACATACCTAGAAAGATGTTCTGTTTTTAGCTTACGTCCTGTCGCGGCCACCCCGTCAAGGGAACTGTGGTTGCCATTTAGGATGCTAGGGCTGCAAAGCCTATGGGTATTCAATGAACGAAGAAAATTTCTATCAATTCTCGACACTAACGGTGATCGCCTTACTGTTGGCCTTTTACGGCGGCACGTACCTACTGACGCTGCTGATCAAAAAGAAAAAGGAAAATACCGACGCCTTCATGGTGTCCAATCACCAGATTGGCTTTGGTTTGGGCGCTGCCAGCATGACCGCCACCTGGATCTGGGCAGCCTCATTCTACGGTGCCGCCACCTCGGGTTATACCTACGGCATTTCTGGCCCTTTACATTACGGGCTATGGGGCGCACTGATGATTCTGTTCATCTACCCCTTTGGCCGTCGTTTTCGCAAACTGGCCCCGAACGCACACACCCTGGGTGAACTTATCCATGCCCGCCATGGCGCTTCAAGTCAGCTAATCCTGGCCTCCTCCAACATTCTGGGCAGCATCATTAGCCTGATGGTTAACTTCACAGCGTCTGGTGCGCTGGTCTCAGTACTCTCGCCACTCTCTTTCCAGGCGGGCGTCGTGATCGCGGGGGTCGGGGTGCTCTCTTATACGCTGTGGTCGGGTTTCCGCGCGTCGGTACTCACCGACTTTGCCCAACTGATGGCAATGATGGCTGTCGCCATTCTGATTATTCCAGCGGTGATGTTTGCCCTCGGCGGCCCACAGACACTATCGGATGGAATGAGCCTACTCACCCCAGAGCAGGCAAATCTGTTCTCGATGGATGCGATCCTCAATCAAGGTGCACCTTTCTTTGTTGCGGTGCTCGCCTACGCGATTGGCAACCAGACCATCTCCCAGCGGTTATTCGCTGTGCGTGAAGACCATATCAAACCGACCTTTATTACCGCGACCATTGGTTACGGTGCGATTGTTATTGGCCTAGGCATGATTGGCTTGATGGCGCTAATGACCGGTATGGAGCCCATCGGTGGTGACATGAACAACCTGATACCGCAAATGGTGTCGATGTACCTCTCGCCGATATTTATCGGGCTGTTCTTTATTCTAGTAATTGGCTCGCTCTCCTCTACCGCTGACTCAGACCTTTCCGCTATGTCCGCGATTGTGATGGCCGATGTGTATGGTAAGAACATCGCTAAAAACAAACCTGACCCGACCAAAATGCTATTTATTGGTAGGTTGACGATGATTGTCGCAACACTGATCGGGGTGATTCTCGCCAGTTTCTCGATGGATATTCTGATTATGCTGGTCTTCGTTGGCGCACTTTGGGGGGCTATTGTGTTCCCGGTCATCGCCAGCTGTTTCTGGGATCGAGTCACCAACACGGCCTTTACCTCGGCTGTAATTGCAGGCCTAGTGATGTTCTGCATCGCACGCTTCGAATTAGTGCCTATGGTCAGTGTGGTCGCGGGGCTGTTTGAGCTACTCGCCGCCGTGGGCGGTGGCGTGGTGCTCGGCCTGATGGCATTTGGCTTCTGCGGGCGTAGGGTCGGTGTGATCGTCGGCGCGCTCAGCGCCATTGTACTGGCCTACTTCAGCATTGGCTTCCTACGTGAGTACACGGTACTGCTAGCCTCATTAATGGCCTACGGCGTTAGCACCCTTGTTTGCGTAGCAGTCAGCCTGATGAGTTCGAGCAAGTTCGACTTCTCGCAGATCGACCAGAAAGTGATCAACTACGACCCAGCCAAGCCTGCCGCTCAACGGTAAGCCCAGCGTGGCGCTAGAGTCACTTCAATGGCTGGTGTGCTATCGCGCACCAGCCAACTAACAGGAAAGCACATGCAAACTTTTATATTGGCGTTATATGTCCTTATCTGGCCGTTGATCTCACTGGCTATTTTCGCGGTTATCGGCATTGCCACCATCAAAGACATACGCGTTGCCAAGCGCGAGAAACGCGAGCTGGTGTAATCGCCACGTTCAAACCTTGTTAGATTGATCCACGAACTGCGATGGCAGTGGGATGTCAGAGCAGCATAACAACAGGAGATAGACATGCAGACGATTGAGCTAGGCGGAGACAGCGTACCCCGTATCGGCCAGGGCACCTGGCATATGGGCGAGGATGCCGGGCAGCGCCAAGCTGAAATCAGGGCGCTGCGTGAAGGCCTGGAACTGGGCATGACACTGATTGATACCGCTGAGATGTATGCCGAGGGCGGCGCTGAAGAAATTGTTGGCCAAGCGATTCGTGACCGGCGCGATCAGGTGTATCTAGTCAGCAAGGTTTACCCGCACAACGCCAGCACCCAGGGTGTTCAAGCTGCCTGCGAGCGCAGCCTACGCCGATTGGGCACTGACACGATTGATCTCTACCTGCTGCACTGGCGCGGACAGTACCCGTTAAGCGAAACCGTAGAAGCGTTTGAGCGGCTGCGCGAGCAAGGCAAGATTCTGCGTTGGGGCGTATCGAACTTTGACGTTGACGACCTAGCGGAGCTAGATGCGCCAGCGTGCGCCACCAACCAGGTGCTCTATAACCCCGAAGCACGCGGCATTGAATACGACCTGCTGCCCTGGCAGGCTCAACACAGCATGCCGCTGATGGCTTACTGCCCCATTGGGCAAGGCGGCGCGCTGCTGCATAGCGCCGCCCTGCAACGCATCGCCGACAAACACAGCGCCACCCCCGCGCAAATCGCCCTTGCCTGGGCACTGCGCCACCCCGGTGTGATTGCCATCCCGAAAGCTGTGAGCCTGGACCACCTCAAACAGAACGCCAGAGCAGATAGCATCAGGCTCGACGAAGACGATTTGGCACAGATAGACGCCGCTTACGCGCCACCAGTACGTAAACAAGGTTTAATGATGGTGTGAACAAGCGCGCCCCCCTTCGAAGGTGGTGGTAAACCAGCCCCCCAAAGATAGACTCGCGGGTTAATACAGAGCGTTGCGGCAATTTTAGAGTCGCGAGGCGGTGGAAAAATTGTCCGGCAACAGCGGCCAGTTATGCATTATTCGTAGAGGCTCCATAGCCTGAGGACTTTCACCACTCGCTCGTCCTCAAGCACTTGGTAGACCAAACGATGCTGAATATTAATGCGGCGTGAATAGGCGCCCGCAAGATCACCTATGAGCTTCTCAAACGGGGGCGGTTTGCGGTACGGATCTTCTGCAATTAGGGCCAACAACTCTTGGGCTTTTGGCTTGAGGCCGCTTGAAGCCAGCTTCTTTGCGTCCTTCTGGGCTTGTTTGGTGTAAACCAACGTCCATGTCACCAGTCCAGCTCCCCATCGCATTCATCCACGGAGGTATCCATTCCCTCACGAATAGACTCCCGCATACTCGGTACGGAGAGCAGGTAAAGCGTTTCCTGAATGGCGGACCAGTCTTCCTCGGAAACCAGGACGGCTTTGTTCCGCTTACCCATGATGACGATGGGTTGGTGGGACTCGGCGGTCTCGTCAATCAACCGATAAAGGTTGCTCCGCGCCTCCGTTGCTGTGATGCCGGTCATGACGTACCTCTTGCGTGTTTAACTATTTACCAACTGTACGCCCTTTGGTACGTACGTCAAAACGAACGCTATGAATAACGCCTTGCTCACCGGAAAACTGGGAGCGTAGCGAGTAAAATTTCCGTGTGCAGTGGCTTGTTAGCAGTATCACTCCTTGATGCTTGCCAACTCTTGCTCACTGAATTCAATTTCACTAACTCGAAGCAGACCACTTGCAATGGCAGGCTCGAAGTATTCCAAAAGCCTGTCGAAACCACCATTTCTTGAAGGTTCCTCTTCTGGAGTGTTCATCAGGACCAATTCAAGATAAGCATTAACCTTTTTCGTCGTCTTGTAGTGGGATATTTTACTAAGCATTACATAGAGGCGATCTCGATACATGAATGGCATGCTTCTATTTGGCTTAAACTCTATAAAAACTTCGTGGTCGTCATCTCTATAATAAGCATCATAAATTGGCTGAATATTACTCACGGGGTCAATGCCATGGAATTGCGTTGTCAGTTTAGCTTCAGTTATGACATTGGACTGATGAATCTTTTTTGACGCCAAATACTTAAATAAGGATAACTTTTCGGCTTCCCGCCAGTTATAGCTAACCCGGGTAGGCGTTGAAGGTTCTACTCTCGCAGGAGGCTGCTCAGAGCTTTTGCTCTCTTCTACCTCTTCGTCCGATGCTTTGGTTACAGTTGGCGGCGCGTGATAGTCACCATACACATTGGTGTGACTTTGGTGCTGTGTGTTATTGCTTGTGACAGAAATTAGCTGGGATAAAAGGTCGCCATTCTTTTTCTCAAGCGTTTGAACTTCTTTTTCTTTCTTTTTGACTTCCCGGGATATGGTTATCAATTTACCAAGAGAGAAGTTATCAAATGACTCAGCCAGAACAAGCACGAGCAGCAGAAACAGAAGAAATACAATTCCATTATTCAACTCGCCTTGCGGTTCGACCCAGACATAATTAAATATCACCATCGCTGCCAGTAGCAGACAGAATATTGAAATCAATACCCTAACGAATGTCGATGTTTCTTTCATTTCAGATTGACTCATACGTTTCCTTGAACTGCTAACGCCGCAAATCACCGGCAGCAAAAAGCAGAGCGACGAAGGAGCGGCACTTTTTGCTGACCGAGTGCATTTGCCTTGTTAGGCATTCTCATTCTGACGATTTCGTTTATCGACTTCCGCCTGACAAATCTTACAGATTCCGTTGTGGCCGTCTGTTTTTGTCTTGTTTCGATGGAAATCAGAAAGACTTTTTTCAATTTTGCATGACTGACAAATTTTTCGAACTGTGCTTTTCATACATTCCTCTCAAACTTTAAGCTAAATACATCCAAGCCTTGCTGTCACTACCTTCGCCATTTGGCTCCAACAAAATGAAGTATGTACCTGTTTCATCGTCGAATGCATACTCGACCTTGTAAGCTTGATAAATAGTTCGCTGCGTTAGATTCTTAGACACTTCCCAAAGGCCAAAAATGTTCTTTGTTGCGAAATGCCTATAGGCATCAATGGCTGTCTTTGCCAAATCAACCATCTGATCAAAAAATTCTTTACCGTTGGTGCAACACGCTATTCTCTTATGAAGACCGGAATCTTCCTCTAATTTCTCGTTTGGAAAAGTGATGGCTACGGTTTTCCCAGATTCAAGATTTTGATCAAGTAGTTTGTAAAAGATAAGCTCATCAGAATATGTCAGTGTAATCTTGATCTTCCTATTCTTGTGAATGTTGTTTTGCTGCACAAAAATCTTTGGGTCGATAAGCATTTGTTTCCCTCCTGATATTCTTAGCCACCTAACAGTGATTATACGCCTCGCTACAAAACCCCAATAAACGCGACGGCGCATTCATTGGGGTTTTGCAGCTACCCAATTTGACTCTACCCCATTGATTCCCAAGAGAGCAAAGCCAATTTTGGCAGCCTATCCAAAATTCGCGTGCTTGCGTGTTTTGCCCTGCTCAATAATGCTGTATTCATAATACAGTACCCAAGGGTGGCTCTTATGAAACTAATGGAACGCGTCAAGGCGACTCTGCGGGTCAAGCGCTATAGCCTCCGTACTGAGAAAACTTATTGTTACTGGATTCGCTTGTTCATTCGATGTCACAACGTGCGGTACCCTGCTGCCCTGTCAGGCCATGAAATGCGGTAATTTTTAGAGTGTCTGGCAATCGAGAGACGCGTGGCGGCGTTAGGTTAGCCAAGTGCATTAACATTTCTAAGAAGCCCGCTATTCACTCACTCCCCCCCTTGCATCTCTTCTCTCGTCCTCCTAGACTGCTTGGCACTAACTGCTTGACGGGGTGCCGGTGAATCCGGCTGAGATGGCGCAGGGCGTGTATCCACTTGATACTGCCAAAGCGCTGGTCCCGCTGAACCTGATCCGGCTAATGCGCTGCTCCTATGACGAGCGCGCGGGTACCGGCGTAGGGATCAAGCGATGGCCCGGCTTAGCTTTACGCCACCTTCTGCGCCATTCCCTCGATCTCAACCGCCCACCTTCCGGATCATTACTACCGGAGGCACCATGGGCTACCGCTTTGCTGATCTTACTAATGCCTGCCATGACGACTGGCGCGCCTATATTGAGCACGATTTTGTCCGTCAGTTGGGTACCGCCGCGCTACCAGAAGCATCCTTTCGCCACTATTTGAAGCAGGACTACCTGTTTTTGATTCACTTCGCCCGCGCCTACGCGTTGGCCGCCTATAAAAGCCCTACGCTGGCTGATCTGCGCCAAGCCCATGAAGGTTTAAAAGCCATTGTGGATGTAGAGCTGGGCCTGCACGTTGGCTTTTGCCAGGAGTGGGGGATTTCCGAGCAAGAGCTGGCGGAGCTTCCCGAAGCCAGAGCTACCCTGGCGTATACCCGCTACGTATTAGACACCGGTAATCGCGGCGACCTGCTCGATTTGCATGTGGCGCTGGCCCCTTGCCTGGTGGGCTACGGCGAAATCGCCAACTGGCTGAACACTCAGCCTTCTACCCTTCGCGGCGCGAAAAACCCCTTTGATGCCTGGATAGCGATGTACGAAAGCGAGGAGTTTCAGGCCGCCATGCAGGCAGAGCTTGAATGGCTCAACGCCCGCCTTGCTGATGTTACCCCTGCCCGCTTTGCCGAACTGAGCAAGATCTTTCGCGATGCCACGCGTCTAGAAATCGACTTCTGGCAGATGGGCCTGCACCTGATAGACGCCGATCTTGAAGGCCAGAGCCTCGCTCATTAAGTCAATACAACAACCACAATCAATACTGAAGGAAGACGACCGTCATGACGAAGACTTTAAACACTAAAACGTTAAAAACTAAGACCTCAAAAAGTAAAACCAGCCACTTTTTAGCCGAAACCGCCCAAGTCGATGCCGCTGCCATTCAGCCGCTGCCCGCCTCGCGCAAGGTGTACGTTGAAGGCTCACGACCCGATATCCGCGTGCCGTTTCGGGAAATCACTCTGTCGCCGACTAAAACCAGCAGCATTGATGAAGAGAACCCGCCGCTACTGGTGTACGACACCTCTGGCCCTTACACCGACCCAGCCGCCAACAACGATTTACGCAAAGGCTTACCCGCCCTGCGTCGCGCCTGGATTGAAGAGCGCAACGATACCGAGTTCCTTGACGGCCCCACCAGTGAGTACGGCAATCGCCGCGCTAACGACCCGACGCTTGCTCAGTTGCGTTTTGATTTAACGCGCACCCCGCGCCGGGCAAAACCAGGTAAGAATGTCACCCAACTGCACTATGCGCGCCAGGGCATTATTACTCCTGAAATGGAATTTATTGCCATTCGCGAAAACCAGCGCCGCCAAACATTAGGCACCGCTGAAGTTGAGCGTATTCTTGGTCACCAACACCCTGGCCAGAGCTTTGGTGCAAAATTGCCGGAAGAGATCACGCCGGAATTTGTGCGCGACGAAGTCGCCCGGGGGCGCGCAATTATCCCCAACAATATCAACCACCCAGAATCCGAGCCGATGATTATTGGCCGTAACTTCCTGGTGAAGATTAACGGCAACCTGGGTAACTCGGCAGTTACCTCGTCGATTGAAGAAGAAGTCGACAAAATGACCTGGGGTATCCGCTGGGGATCGGACACCATCATGGACCTTTCCACCGGCCAGAACATTCACGAGACCCGTGAGTGGATTATCCGCAACTCGCCGGTACCGATTGGCACAGTGCCGATCTATCAAGCGCTGGAAAAGGTCAACGGCATTGCCGAAAACCTGACCTGGGAAGTGTTCCGCGACACCTTGATTGAGCAGGCTGAACAGGGCGTGGACTACTTCACCATTCACGCAGGTGTGCTGCTGCGCTATGTGCCACTGACCGCCAACCGGGTGACCGGCATTGTCAGCCGTGGCGGTTCCATTATGGCTAAATGGTGCTTGTACCATCACCAGGAAAGCTTCCTGTATACCCACTTTGAAGAGATCTGTGAGATCTGCAAACAGTACGACGTAGCGTTTTCGTTGGGCGATGGCCTGCGTCCCGGCTCAGTCGCCGATGCCAACGACGAAGCGCAGTTCGCTGAGCTGGAGACCCTGGGTGAGCTGACGAAGATTGCCTGGAAACACGACGTTCAGGTGATGATCGAGGGCCCTGGCCATGTGCCCATGCACCTGATTAAAGAGAACATGGATAAGCAGCTTGAGGCGTGTCATGAGGCACCTTTCTATACCCTCGGCCCACTGACCACCGATATCGCCCCAGGCTACGACCACATTACCTCGGGCATCGGTGCGGCCATGATCGGCTGGTTCGGCTGTGCAATGCTCTGCTATGTGACGCCGAAAGAGCACTTAGGTCTGCCGAATAAAGATGACGTCAAAACCGGCATCATCACCTACAAGATTGCTGCCCACGCAGCAGACTTGGCCAAGGGTCACCCGGCGGCACAACGTCGCGATAACGCGCTTTCCAAGGCACGCTTTGAATTCCGCTGGGAAGACCAATTCAACCTGGGGCTAGACCCGGACACCGCCCGTGAATTCCACGACGAAACCCTACCAAAGGATTCCGCCAAAGTGGCGCACTTCTGCTCCATGTGCGGGCCAAAGTTCTGCTCCATGAAGATCAGCCAGGAAGTACGCGATACCTATCGGGATCGCACGCCGGAAAATGCCGCTGAAAGTGATTCCGAGGCAGTCAAACGTGGCATGCAGGAGCAAGCGGAGAAGTTCCGCCGCGAAGGCAGCGAGCTGTATCAAGAAGTTTAAAATAGCAGCCTGTAAGTTTCGCTAATAACGAGTGGCTCTTGGGTCTTACACGACCTCAAGGGCCATTTTTTTACCCATGGAGAGGTTAGTTTAATTTAAGTTGTGTATGATTATCATTCACAGTGAATTTTATTCCAAATGCTCAATTTAAAGCCAACATTTTTCAAAGGACTGACTCTAGATGAGAACGAAACTATCCTTGGCTGTTTCTCTTGCCCTTCTCAGCACGGGCGTACTGAGTGGCTGCAGCGATGATAGCGCGCCAACAGCAACAGACACACAGCAGGAAGCACCAAAAAACCTCTCAGCTTCCCTGTTGAAATATATCCCCGCCGACTCTCCCTATTTTGTGGCAACACGGGAATCAATGCCTGAACAAGATGCTTTTGCTCTTTACCAGCGCATGCAGCCAAAGGATAGCCTTGAAGCTGACTTGGATGAACTGCGCGACATGCTGCACGAAATTGACGATGACGTGCTGCATTCGCTGATGTCACTGTTGATCGCGATGGGGGAAGAGTTTGTCGGGGTTGAAACACTCGATGATATTCATGCATTGGGCTTTAAAATGAGCCCCCAGGTCGCTTTATACGGACTGGGTATATTGCCCACTCTGCGTATGGAATTGCAGGATGAAGACGCTTTCCGCGAAACGCTGCAGCGCATCCTCACCAATGCAGATATCAACCCGAGTACGGCCACAACAGATGGAAAAGAGTACTGGGTGCTAACACAAGATGGTCCGATCAAAGCCATCATGGCCATTATCGATAAGCAACTGCTGATGTCGGTGGTGCCAGAAAATGTCAGTGATGAGTTGCTATCACAGGTGCTGGGTAGCACCCTGCCTGACAGCAACATTGGTGATACCGGCGCCCTAGAGGAAATTGAACAGCGTCATGGCTTCACGCCCTATGGTGCTGGGGAAATCGACTCATCACGTCTGCTTAGTGAGCTGAGTACACCTACACACTTAGGTACTCAAGCACTATTGGACGCAGCTGATGCAGAGCGGCTGGATCTCTCCGCCTGCCAAGCAGATATTGACCGCATCACCAACCGCTTCCCTGGTCTTGTAATGGGCATGCGTGAGTATAACCTCGACCGTATGGAGATGAATCTCATCCTAGAAACCGATGAGGCTATTGTCAGCGATCTTCGTGCAATGACCGCTCAGGTTCCGGGCCTTGGTAGCACAGAGGGCATGGCCAGCTTTGGGCTAGGCCTGAATCTACCGGTACTGATGCAAACTGTTCAGAAGTATGCTCAGGAAGTGCGTCAAAACCCGTTTAGCTGTGATGAGCTTCAGGAATTAAACAGCACCTGGAATGAGATCAATAAGGCGATCAACAATCCAGTCGCCATGATGATTGGCCCATCCCTGTCTGGTTTCAGAGCACGCCTTAACAACCTGACAATGAAAGATGGCGAGCCCACTGGCACTGGTCTTCTGACCCTCGCTTCGCAAAACCCGCTTGCACTGCTGTCTACAGCAAGCGCGTTCGCACCTGATTTAGGGGCACTTGGACTTGAACCCGGTGGAGAAGCCAAGAGAATCGACAGCATGATGCTGCCACCAGACTCACCAGAGCTCTACGCGGCCATGTCTGAAAGCGCCATTACCTTAGGCGTTGGCATCAGCGATTCCGAAACACTACAGGAAGAACTGCAAGCCCCTGTTTCCGAGCGTGACCTACTGGTTCATGGCCATCTGACAGGTGAGTTCTACCATTCGCTGGCCGATGTTATAGCGCAAATGCCTTCCGATGAATTGGCAGAGCTTGATATTGATTTGCTCAAGCAATATAGCGATATCTACAAGAACATGGAGTACTGGTTCAGAGTGGATGATGCAGGCGTTGAAATGAGCTTCTCGCTGGAATTGAACTAAGCACTGGCTATTCCTAACATCCGAAAAACTCGCCATTGGATGCAGCTGTCATCGTGTCACTGTGGACGCTAGCGAGTTTTTCGTCGGCAGCTTGGCTGATAAATGTGCCATATAGGTGGCTCTTGAACTTACTTAAGCGCTACGAGACCTCAAGGGCCACTTTCAACACACCATCGCGCTGATGGGAGAACAGGTCATAAGCATCGACAATGTTCTCCAACGCATAGCGGTGCGTGACCATGGGGCCCAGATCTAGTCTCCCTGCAGCAATGATGCTCATCAGCCTGCGCATTCGCTCTTTGCCGCCGGGACATAGCGACGTAATGATCTTGTGGTCACCCAGCCCAGCACAGAAAGCGCCCAGCGGAATCGTTAGATCTTCAGAGTAAACGCCAAGGCTAGACAGCGTGCCGCCGGGCTTTAACACCCGCAAAGCTGATTCAAAGGTTTGCTGCAGACCAAGTGCTTCAATGGCCGCATCCACACCGCGCCCGCCCGTAAGCTTAAGCACTTCCTCTACAACATCGACCTTACGAAAATCCAGCGCCACATCAGCGCCCATCTGCTTGGCCATTGCCAAACGTTCATCGACACCGTCTACCGCAATAATCATCCCGGCCCCGCGCAGCCGTGCTCCCGCCGTCGCACACAGCCCAATCGGGCCTTGAGCGAACACCACCACAGTGTCGCCAATATTGATACCCGCCTTTTCGGCACCAGCAAAGCCGGTCGACATGATGTCGGGGCACATCAGTACTTGTTCGTCGGTTAGGCCGTCTGGCACGGGAGAGAGATTAGCCTGGGCATCGGGCACCAGTAGGTATTCAGCTTGGGCACCATCGATGGTGTTACCAAAGCGCCAGCCGCCCATCGGTTTATAACCGTGGCTGTGGTGGCCGCCATCTTGCGAGGAGCAACCATCTTGGCAGGCATAAGAGGTGAAGCTCGGGCAAATCGCTCCGGCGATGACGCGCTGGCCCTCTTGGTAGCCCTTCACATTGGCACCCAACTTTTCAATCACGCCCACCGGCTCATGGCCGATGGTTAAGCCGCGCTCAACGGGGTATTCGCCTTTTAAGATGTGTACATCGGTGCCGCAAATAGTCGTGGTGGTTACCCGCATCAGCGCATCATTGGGGCCAATCTCAGGAATGGGCTTGTCGTTAATCTCAATGCGGCCAGGCTCAACAAAAATAGCGGCTTTCATCATGGCAGGCATGTAATGGCTCCTATTGAAGTGAGTGATACCCCATCACTATTGAACCCACTGGATTAAGGAACAGCAATTGACGTGGAGCAATGAGAGATACATTAGATATATATAGACTTAAATAGCATTTACCGCGCTATCTTATTTATAACAAGTGCACCGCTAGCGGCTGTTTTTAATCTATAGGTATCCATCATGTCGACACTACCTTTCAAACCCTGGTCGACCGCAATCGCTGTGGCCACCACTCTATTGATTTGGCTGGTAATTCCTTTGCCAGAAGGGCTGACACCAAACGCTTGGCTCATGCTGGCAATATTTGTCGGCACCATTGTCGCTATCATCGGCAAAGCCATGCCTATTGGGGCGATCTCTGTGATTGCGATTTCTATTGTCGCGGCAAGTGGCGTGACCGGCGATACGCCAGGCGAGGCCATCAATGTCGCCTTAAGCAGTTATGCCAACCCACTTATCTGGTTAATTGCCATTGCGATTATGATTTCTCGCGGGTTGATTAAAACTGGCCTGGGTGCGCGTATTGGCTACTACTTCATCTCGATTTTTGGCAAGCGCACGTTGGGAATTGGCTATGGCCTCGCCTTTTCCGAGCTTTCAATTGCGCCTGTCACACCAAGTAATACAGCGCGAGGTGGCGGTATTATCCACCCCATTATGCGCTCTATCGCTCACAGCTTTGACTCACACCCTGAAGACAACACGTCGGGCAAAATCGGCAAATATCTAGCGCTGGTGAATTACCACAGTAACCCCATCACCTCGGCTATGTTCATCACCGCCACCGCTCCTAACCCATTAACCGTTCAACTTATCTCGTCCGCCACTGGGGCGGAAATACAGCTGAGCTGGTTAACCTGGGCGGTCGCCATGCTGCTGCCGGGCTTGGTCGCCATCCTGGCGATGCCGTACATTCTGTACTTGCTTTACCCACCAGAAATTAAAGAAACCCCGAATGCCACCCAGTTGGCGAGAGACAAACTTGCCGAACTAGGAAAGCTAAGCCGAAACGAAGGCATCATGCTGTTCGTTTTCTTAGTGCTGCTTTTGCTTTGGGCGGACATCCCAGCGATTTTCCTGGGGGATGCGGTCACGCTTAATACCACCACGTCTGCGTTTATTGGCTTATCGCTACTCCTGCTAACAGGGGTTTTGACCTGGGAGGATGTGCTGAAAGAGAAAAATGCGTGGGATACGCTATTGTGGTTTGGTGCACTTATCATGATGGCTAGCCAACTTAACGAAACAGGCCTAATTAGTTGGTTTTCAGCGAATATGCAGAGTTGGATTACCATGATGGGGATTGGTTGGGCCGGAGCCTCTGCGCTTCTGGTACTCACCTTTCTTTATACCCATTACTTTTTCGCCAGCACGACTGCACACATCACCGCGATGATGGCAGCATTCCTTACCGTTGGCTTAAGCCTCGGCGCCCCACCTATGCCCTTTGTGCTGATTATGGCGGCCACGTCTTCGATTATGATGACCTTAACCCATTACGCCACAGGCACCTCACCAGTCATTTTTGGCTCAGGCTACCTGACGTTGGGAGAGTGGTGGAAAGCTGGTTTCATTATGAGCGTGGTGAACCTACTCATTTGGGTAATCGTCGGTGGTTTGTGGTGGAAGCTGCTTGGCCACTACTGAGTTGCTGCCTGAAAGCCAACAGAGACTATTAGCCCCTGTTGGCACTGGAATGCCCTGGCTAGGCGTTATTTCTTAGCCTTTTCCTTGGCCTCACCTTTACCTTTTTGCAGTTCGCCCTTAACTTGTTGGGCTTTACCTTTAGCTTCTGTTTTACTACTTCCGGTTACTTTTCCCGCTGTTTCCTTCGCTTTTCCGGCGGCTTTGTTGGCGGTACCTTTCACTTTATCATCTTTGCCATTTGCCATGACGAACACCTCTAATCCGTTAGTGGGAATGATGTCGCTCACTAAGTGATTACTTACTTCGAATGGCGACACCTTTATTAGCGTAGCCTTTGTTAGAAAAGTTACCTCAATTACTTTTAGGTAGGCGCGTTGGCTGCCAACAATTTAGCAAACAGTGCAAACAAGCCATTACCAACAAGGTGCTCACGAGCGCAACGCTCATCGAAGAAAACCGATAAAGCGCACTATAAACAAGGTCTTGCTGAGGACCTAACGATTGACCAAAGAGAATACCCAACGTTGTCAGCCCTCCAAAGCCAATGCCTGAGCCGCCACCTTCCAAAATATGTTCTCTAGCAAACAGCATTAATCCAAGCCAATAGAGCAAAATCACCAACAAAAAATGATGGCTCTGGGTGTAAAGCAGTAGCTGCATCGCCAACGCCAGATTACAGCCCAGTAGCGTGCCGATTGCTCGCTTACCTGCCGACACGCGAGCGCCGGAATAACCTAAAGCAAACAGAATCAGAATGGTGGCCATTTGCGCTGACAGTGAATCGCGTAGGTCAAACACTTGGAACACTACAAATGAGAGTGTGGCCGTAATGCCACCCATCAATGTTTCATGGCGAATTTGAGCTGCGGGCTTTGCACTGCGCGGTGGTGGCTGGCGGGGATCAATATCGGGAAATAGCGTATGCATTAACATGGCAATAAATACCGCCAGTAAGCTGGCCATAATATTACTCGCCAAGAGAGCGCTTAAATCAACACCAGGGTAGCTAGCAAAGTGCAGTAATATGCTTAGCGTCAACACGCCATTCGCGCCAAACAGAAACAGCGGGCCTTTTGCCATTAGATTGAAGCGCAGCAAAAACAGACCTAGTACGACCAGCGTCATCACTACCGGCATATGCTTTAGAAGCCCCACCACCATGCTGACTTCCAAAGCATTCAAGCTAACGTTCACCAAAAACTGGCGAATGATGCTGCCATTTAAAATCGGCACCATACCCAACAAGAACATCGGGAAAACGGTAAAAAACACCCCATAATTCCAGCCCATCAATTGGCTAATAATAAACCCCAGCGAACCGCCTCCCGCTACCCGCAGGCACTGGCGCAGGCCGTTTTGAGAGAGCGCTGGCTTATTAACAGCGACTACAGGCGTTTTTTTAATAACCGTTTTAATAGCCGCTTTAATAAACATAGTGCAGCCAACTAATCAGGTGCGCCTGCAACCACGCAAACGGCTTAGCCATTGCATGTTCGCCTGGCACTAGTTGTACCGTTGCCCGCGCACCACTCGGGGGCAGCTCAGACAACGGCGTATCTAACGCCACATGAATACGCGCACGTTGCGCATCTCTCACCCAACGATCTGAAGCAGGAATATCCACAAGTTGACCATCCGCTGCCTGCTGGCCTGCACGGGAGCCAGCATCAAAGGCACTGACATGCCCTTCAAAAATTTGTCCAGGCAACGCATCAAATACCACTTTTGCTTCATCGCCAAGCGCCACATGGCGCAGGCTCTTTTCACGAAAATCAGCCACGACCTCTACCGTGCTCGCGACCAGCGCCACCGCAGGCTGCCCCGCCTGCACATAATGGCCAGGCTGTAGCTGAAGATTAGTGATCACACCGGACTCTGGCGCTTTTACCACCGTATGGGCTAAATCCAGCTCAGCTTTTTCAAGGGCATTATTCGCTTGGCGAAGGCGTAAGTTATCGTCGCCCTCTTCTCCCAACTGTACCTCTAAGCTTTCAATCTGTGCCTGGGCAGATGCCACAGCCGCCTGTGCGGTATGTTCGGCCGCGACCTGCTGTTCGTACTGCTGACGAGAAATCCCCTGTCGCCCAAGAAGCGATTCAGCACGGCGGCGCTCACCGCTACGCTCATCGAGAGTGGCCTGTGCCGAGGAAAGTGATGCCCTGGCAGCCGTTAGCTCTGCATTCAATCGGGCGTTTTCTTGCTCCGCTTGCTCCCGGTTTAATTGGGCTTGGGAGTGGGCGATTTGAAAGGGAGATGGGTCTAAGCGGAACAGCACATCCCCCTGGGTTACCTGCTGATGATCGCCCACCACGACGTCTTGCACGGGGCCGCTTAGCTCAGGAGCAATGCTGGTGACGGGGCGCATTGCTCGCGCCTCAGGCGTCATAGGCATAAAGCTGTCGGCCAGTAAGAAGTAAACGAACAGCAACAGAAACACTGACAGGGCTATTTTCACCCAGCGGGTAAATTGTTGATCAGGGGACATTGGAATTTCTCATTGACGAGCACCAAAGCGACTATGTCGCCGCTTGGAGATATTGTTAGGTGGAATACTTTAGTCTAACAAATCATTAGCACGCTAACAATATTTTCATTATGAACAAGCGCTCAATAAAGTCACTCCAATGACTTTCTCTCAATACATTAACTTATTATGTGAACCAGCCCCCTACTAGCGTTAGCCAGCCCCCCTTTGTTTAGCGCAAAAAAAAAGCCCTATCGCTAGGGTTAGCAATAGGGCTTTGTTTCTGCTGGCAGGTTAATCAAGTGTTAGGCGATTGCCTTAAAAACGGTACTTTAGGCCTACACTGGCAGCATCAAAATCATAGGCAGATTTATCCAGATAGCGCATGTAGTCAGCGCCTACTGATACATTGGAACTGATATCCATTTCCGCACCGGCACCGTAGGAGAAACCGGTTTCACGGTCGTTGTTAATATCAACCTCAGTGAAGCCCGCTAAGCCATACAAACGCACTTCCGGTGCAATGGGTACGATACCTTTCGCATAAGCACCTGCAACGTGATCTAGCTCGGCGCCACGATCTGAACCACCCGTGCCCAAATGACCTTCTAAGGCGAAATAGTCATTGAACTGTGCCCCACCGCGGAGACGCAAACCAACGTCATCGCGTGAAGAGCCTCTTTCTGGGTTCAGGCTCCAAAACATGGCATCGCCGCCCACATATCCTTGTGGGTACTGGAAGGATTGTTGCGCTTGAGCCGATGCCGCGAACGTACCCGCACCAACTAAAAGAGCGGCAGAGGTGAGTGATAATACGGTCATCTTCATAAGTTAAACCTCAGTTAAAAAACAGCGTTTCCTTACACTTTTTAATTTTGGCTTATACTTTAGGAGAACGCAATCTTCCGGCCCAACTTGCATATAGTTTCCTTTTTCCTCTCCTGCTTACCTACCTTTAGAAAGGCTGAGCACAACAATGCCACCAACGACCACTGCCCCACCTACGAGTTGGCTTGGGCTTAGCATCTGACCTAGAACGATATAACCAAGCAGTAACGATGCTACTGGCTCGAAGTTCATAACCGGTGCATTGCGCGCCATGTCCAGGCGTGGCACAAAAATAAACAGTAGGGAAAAAGCACTACCGTATAGCAAAGCTAATAAGGCTAGTCCTGTCCAGCCTGCGCTGTTATCTGGCAAGCTCATTCCCCCAGGAACCGCCCCTAGCAACCCGCCAACGATCATGACAATAAATACCGTTTGCATGGTCAGCAGGCTACGTAACGTGCTGCCTACCCTTGCTAATCGATGCTCGGTGACCCAAAGCGCACAAGCAAACGCAAAAGCGGCACTTAGCCCGAACCCTATACCGACCAACCATTCAGGTCCCATGGCATTGGCATCCGCGAACCAACTCGGTATATCGAGTACCACTAGCAGCCCAATTAAAATCGTGCCCATAATCAGGCAACTGCGCAGCGAAGGCCGAGGACCGCCTAGCGCCCAACTTAACAGCGCTAATTGAATAGGAAAGGTGTTAACAAGCAACAATGCAATGACCACCGGCAAACGAGCCACTGCTGAATAAAGGCTCACACTTTGGATGGCAATCAGAAGCCCTACTGCCAGCTGCCATGGCCATGTGCCGGGCGGTAGCCAAAGCCGCTTTTTTTGAACCACGACCAGTGTCAGCAAAATCAAACACGCCACGCCTGAACGCATCAATACCGCAAGAAGTAAGCCAGTACCATTATCAAACGCAAGCCGCGCGGAAACGTGGTTAGCTGCGAACATAGTAGCCACCGACATCATCAAAAAAATGGCTAGGTGGCGAGGCAGTAGCGTTGGTAACGACGTAGAAGGCATAGGAACAAAACGGCTCACGTTAAGTAGATTAAACAGCAGGATGACGACATTTAATGGTGAAGGCTAACGAAATACCGCGCTAATATCATGCATCGCAGCATGTTATACTAAGGTCTACCCCTCTTTTACGCTAACTACTTTATAAAGGTTGTTATGAACACACCGGTGCTGGTCATTAACTGTGGCTCTTCTTCTATCAAATATGCATTGATTGATTCTGACCCTCAGGCACCGCGCTTAGCTGGCCTAGCAGAGCGTTTAGGGAGTAGCGAAGCCCGTTTAAAAGGTAAGAACAGCGCGGGGGAAAGCTTTACCCAAGCGCTGCCCAATGCTGATCACGCTGAAGCACTAAGCGCTATCCTTAAGCGCCTGGAAGGTCGAGTACCTGGCGCAGTTGGGCACCGCATTGTTCACGGCGGCGAACACTTCACCCAGGCAGCTATGATTGACGATAGCGTTGTAGCCGCGATAAAAACCACCGCAGCACTCGCGCCACTGCATAACCCTGCTAACTTGGCTGGTATTGCCGCCACCCGACACGTCTTTCCAGACTTACCTCAGGTAGCGGTGTTTGATACGGCCTTTCACCAGACACTGCCGCCTCGTGCCTACCGCTACGCCCTACCGGAAGCGCTGTACACAGAGCACGGCATCCGTCGCTATGGTTTTCATGGCACTAGTCATGCGTATGTCAGTCAGCGTGCTGCCAAATTAAGTAGCCGCGGTGCGGGTGGTTGGTTAACCGCCCATTTGGGGAACGGCTGCTCTACTAGTGCCATATGGAACAATCAAAGCCTGGATACCAGCATGGGGCTTACGCCGTTAGAAGGTTTAGTGATGGGAACCCGCAGCGGCGATGTTGACCCTGGCTTGCACGCTCACCTCCACCGCCAGCTTGGCTGGTCAATGGATGAGATCGATAACGTACTCAACAAGCAGAGTGGTTTGCTGGGCCTTTCCGGCCTAACCAATGATATGCGTGAAGTAGAAGACCAAGCACTGGCTGGCCATAAAGGTGCCAAACTGGCGCTAGAGATATTCTGCTACCGCATTGCTAAATCGTTAGCCGCCCTATCTTGCGCCTTGCCTCGACTCGATGGCGTTATTTTTACCGGCGGCATCGGCGAAAACTCACCGATCGTTCGCCGTGATGTACTGGCGCTACTGCCCCACTTTCGTTTCAGTTTAGATGACGTGGCTAATGAAGCCACTACTCGGGGTAAAGAAGGCAAGCTGGACAACGCCGACCACGATGGCCCCGAAGTGTGGGTAATTCCTACGGATGAAGAGGGTCGTATCGCCTTGGAAACCCGCCACTGTGTGGAGACGACTAAATGAACAACACTGTCGAGCAACCCCAAGCTATCTTACTGGTACCCACCAGCATGGGCGCGGGGCTAACCTCCGCATGCCTTGGGTTAATTCAAGCACTGGATACCATCGGCTTGAAAGCCGGTTTTTTAAAGCCATTTATGCAAAATGAGCTAAACGGCCCAGGGCTTGACCGCTCAACAGCCCTGGTGTCGCGCACGCTCAACCAGCGCCCGCCGTCGCCTATTTCCCAGGCAAGGCTAGAACGCTTATTGCGTGATGATCAAACCGATGAGCTAATGGAGAACGTCATTGAGCTCTTTGAGCAGGTCACCCAGCAAGCCTACAGAGATGGCAGCGCACTAGATTTGGTCGTAGTAGAAGGCGTTGTTCCAACCCAACATACCACTTACGCCACCCAAACCAACGCCCAGTTGGCAGATGCGCTTAATGCGCGAATCATTTTGGTCGGCACTGGCGATTTAAACGAGCCCCAGCGACTTGCCGAAGAGCTGGACATGCATGCTAGAAGCTTTGGTGGCGTTAGCTCCAGCCGCACGCTTGGCGGCATTTTAATGCGCATGAAAAACCTGCCCTATGGTCAGGAAGACGACCTTTCTGCAGCACCCGGCACGATTAAGCCCCACCTTGAAGAGCCGATACTCAATGAACTGCGTCGCTATTCGCCAGCGCTAGCAACAGACAGCTTTCACCTGATTGGCGTAGTGCCTTACAGCAATACGTTAAGCGCACCGCGCACCTTAGATGTCGCGCGAGCGCTGAATGCCAAGATGCTCAATGAAGGGGAAGCCGCTAGCCGCCGCGTGCTTTCTACTAGCCTGTGCGCACGAAGTGCCGCCAATGCACTGCATATTTTCAAACCGGGCAGTTTAGTTGTCGCCTCTGGGGACCGTGACGACGTAATGCTGGCATCTGCCTTAGCAACCATGAACGGCACCCAGCTAGCGGGTGTGCTGCTCACGAATGGTTTCATGCCTAACGACAATATGATTGAAATGTGTCGCCCGGCACTAAAAACCGGCTTGCCAGTACTGGCAGTGGAAACCGACAGCTTGACCACGGCGCAAAACCTGAGCCAGTTGAGTAGCGAAATCCCCATGGACGATTTCGAACGAGCTGAGCAGGTAGCACGCTATGTGGCTGCCCACATGGATTTAGAGTGGCTTAAAGCCAAGCTCAGCCGTGGCTATATCCACCGTTTGTCCCCATCAGCGTTTCGCCATCAGCTTGTCAAACTTGCCCAGCAAGCCAAGAAGCGCATTGTATTGCCTGAAGGCGATGAGCCGCGCACCATTGAAGCCGCGATTGTGTGTCAGCGGCGTGGCATTGCCGACTGCGTCTTGCTCGGTAAGCGTGAAGATATCGAAAGCGTTGCCCGTCATCGCGGCCTGACGCTGCCGGGTTCGCTCACGATTATTGATCCTGAGAGCACCCGGGCCAGCTATATCAGCCCGATGGTAGAGCGTCGCCGCGGCAAACTGAACGAGCTAACCGCTGAAGCCCAACTCCAGGACAATGTAGTGCTGGGCACCATGATGCTGCAATTAGACGAAGTCGACGGTCTCGTATCAGGTGCCGTGCACACCACCGCCAACACGGTGCGCCCAGCGTTTCAGCTGATCAAAACGGCACCGGAATATAATCAGGTATCATCGATCTTCTTTATGCTGCTGCCTGAGCAGGTGGTGGTGTATGGCGATTGTGCGGTTAATCCTGACCCCGACGCCGAAACCCTAGCGGAAATCGCCTTACAAAGCGCCCGCTCCGCTGAAGCGTTTGGCATTGAACCGCGAGTCGCCATGATCAGCTACTCCACTGGCGACTCTGGCACCGGTGCGGATGTAGATAAAGTGCGCGAAGCTACCCGCATCGCCAAAGAGCGCGCCCCACACCTCGCGATCGATGGTCCGCTACAGTACGACGCGGCCGCCATTGAAAGCGTTGGTAAGCAGAAAGCACCCGACTCCCCTGTCGCGGGCAAAGCTACAGTGTTTGTTTTCCCGGATCTGAACACTGGCAACACGACGTACAAAGCCGTACAGCGTAGCGCTCGTGTGGTCAGCGTTGGCCCGATGCTGCAGGGTTTGAATAAGCCAGTGAACGATCTTTCCCGGGGCGCGCTGGTCGACGATATCGTTTACACCATTGCACTCACCGCGATTCAAGCCAGCCAACGGGAGAGCTAGGCCACTAGCTACTCTTTGTATCTACTAATAAAAACGCCCCGAACAGTGAATAAGCTGCTCGGGGCGTTTTAGGTTGAAGCCTCTATCGAAGGCAAAGGGCTGAGTCAACCCGTATCGGGGGTCTTTCGCCAGGGATGGCGAAAGTAGCGCCCAGGGATGGGTTTACAGCGCCCCTGCCAAGGGTTTTCAGTCCGCTCGCTTCACGCCCACATAGGCACCATGGCTTCTAGCACCATCACTAAGCTCATTGCAGTAATCGTCAGAATCGATACACCGAACACCTTTTTGGCCCAGCGCACATCATCACCCAGTCGAAAACCACACAGCGCTAGATACAGCCAGTAACCGCCCATTGCTAATGCAACGCACAGATATCCTGTGCCCGCTTTGCTCGCCAGCACCAAGGCTAGTGATGCGGGAATAAACGCGACGATGTAGCCCAAAATGTGGTGTTTTGCCCGTTTGATACCATGCACCACCGGCAGCACCGGAATCGATGCCCGGCGATAATCCGCATAGCGAAAAATCGCAATGGCATACGAATGCGGCATCTGCCAAAGGCAGAAGATAACCAGTAGCATGAAAGCACCGCTATCAAACTGCCCCGTCACCGCACAATAACCAACGACCGGCGGCATCGCCCCAGAAAGGCTGCCTACCAACGTGCCGTACTCAGAGTGCCGCTTCATATAAAGGCTATACACCCCAACGTAAACACCCCAGCCGATCACCGCTAGTGCCACGGTTAAGCCGTTGGTGCCCAACGCCAAACACACCACGCCTGCGACCCCAAGCAGCGCCGAAACGCCTAATGCCTGAGTAATAGAGATACGCCCTTTGGCCAAAGGGCGATGACGCGTACGCGCCATCAAAGCATCAATATCACGGTCAATAACGTTGTTACAGGCACAGCCAGACGCAATGACCAGTGCAATACCCAACATGACCGTACTAAACGTGACCCAATCAAAGGTACCGTGGGCGGCTAAAAAATAGCCGCCTAAGGTCGCAATGAGATTGCCGCCAATAATGCCTGGCTTTGTCAGCGCGAGCAGGTCACGCCAACGGCTAGGCACCACCGTTAGCCGATCATCATGTTGAGATGCAGATGCTGCATGATCCATAAAGAGCCCCCTACCACCAAGACAAGTATCGTCAGCGTGAAAACGAAAGACATTACGTTCCACCCTTCGTCGGCGTTGGTGTTCATATGCATAAACATGACCAGCTGAACCAAAATCTGCAGCACGGCTGTTACTGCGATAACGACCACCGTTGTGGCGATGCTTAGTGCACCGCTCATAACGACCGCGAATGGAATCACGGTTAGCACTAAAGATAGCAGAAGCCCAGTCACATACGATTTAACGCTGCCATGGGAAGAAGTTGAATTAGATGAAGAATGGCTCATCTCACAGCACTCCCATTAAATAAACGAACGAGAAAACACAGATCCAGACGATATCCAGAAAGTGCCAGAATAGGCTTAGGCACAGAATCCTGGGGCGAGTCATCGGTGTTAGCCCTTTGGTAGAAAGCTGCACCAACATCACGAGAATCCATACCAAACCAACGCTCACGTGTAGGCCGTGAGTACCCACCAGGGTGAAGAATGACGAGAGAAATGCACTCTGATCCGGCCCATAGCCTTGATGAATCAAGTGCTGGAACTCATAGAGTTCCATGCCAACAAATGCCGCACCCAGCAGGAAGGTTATCGCTAACCACGCCTTTACCTGGCCAATGCGCTCAGCATTCATGGCTAACACGCCCATGCCGAAAGTAAAGCTACTAAACAGCAGCAAGAAGGTTTCGACTAGCACGAAAGGCAGCTCGAAAATATCTGCCGCGGTCGGGCCGCCCGCCGTGCCTTTCATGAGCACGGCGTAAGTAGCAAACAGTGACCCGAAGATCACCAGATCGCTCATTAGATAGACCCAAAAGCCGAATACTTTGGTGCCGCTGGCATCATGGTGCTCATGGGGCTCAGACGTTGCGCCATGGTGTAGGGTATCGGTAGCCATTACGCTCGCGCCTCCGCATAGTTTGTCTGCTTACTATCAGTTGAGTCACTGGCGGGCGGTGCGGTTTTACGCTGCTGGTGCTCACGCTCAATCCGCGCCACTTCTGCGGCAGGTACGTAGTAGTCGATATCATCGTTGAAAACACGCGCTAAGAAGCTGATGACTACGCCAAGCGCGCCCACCGCGGCTAGCCACCAGATATGCCATACCAGTGCAAAACCAAGTACCAGGGCAAACAAGCTGATAACCGGCCCTGCCACGGTATTGCGAGGCATGTGGATATCGGTATAAGGCGCTTCATCCAACTGCTCGTTGCTACGCTGTTTTTGCGACCAGAAACTGTCGATATCACCAACTTCTGGCAAACGGGCAAAGTTGTAGAACGGTGCTGGTGATGACGTTGACCACTCCAATGTACGGCCATCCCATGGGTCGCCAGTCACATCAGCATTCAGTTTGCGATCACGAATACTCACCCAGAACTGAATAATGGTGCAGGCAATGCCCATCATGATGATAACGGCACCTACCCAGGCCAGGATCATCCACGACTGCCATTCAGGGTTGGCATAGGACTGCATGCGGCGCACCGCCCCAAAGAAGCTCAACACATAGAGCGGCATAAAGGCGACATAGAAGCCAATAAACCAACACCAGAATGAACGCTTACCCCACTTCTCGCTAAGCGTGAAACCGAAGGCTTTGGGGAACCAGTACGTTAAGCCCGCCATCATGCCGAATACCACGCCACCAATAATCACGTTGTGGAAGTGGGCAATCACGAACAGACTGTTATGCAGTACAAAGTTGGCCGCGGGTAGCGCCAACATCACGCCGGTCATACCGCCTAAGGTGAAAGTAATAATAAAGCCTAAGGTCCATAGCACCGGCGAGGTCAGCTCCAGGCTGCCGCGGAAGATAGTGAACAGCCAGTTGAATACTTTCACCCCAGTGGGAATGGCAATGATCATCGTCATAATGCCGAAGAAGGCGTTGACGTTGGCCCCAGCCCCCATGGTGAAGAAGTGGTGCAACCAAACGATGAACGACAGCAGTGTGATCGCCACTGTGGCCCATACCATAGTGGTGTAACCAAACAGACGCTTACGAGCGAAGGTCGCGATCACTTCAGAGAACACGCCAAAAGCTGGCAGGATCAGGATGTACACTTCCGGATGGCCCCAGGCCCAGATGAGGTTGACGTACATCATCATATTGCCGCCAAAATCATTGGTGAAGAAGTGCATGCCGAAGTAGCGGTCTAGGGTTAACAGCGCGATAGTTGCGGTAAGAATCGGGAAAGAGGCAATGATCAGGACGTTGGCACAAAGCGATGTCCAGGTAAAAATAGGCATGCGGAACATGGTCATGCCTTTAGTGCGCATTTTCAGGATCGTAACAAAGAAATTAATCCCGGTGAGCGTCGTACCTATGCCAGATATTTGTAACGCCCATATCCAATAATCGACCCCCACACCAGGGCTAAACTCTATCCCCGAAAGCGGCGCGTAAGCGAGCCAGCCAGTTTTGGCGAATTCCCCTACTACCAGAGAAATATTAACCAGAATCGCGGACACCGCGAACAGCCAAAAACTCAGGTTATTCAGGAAAGGAAAAGCAACGTCGCGCGCACCAATTTGCAGCGGCACCACCAGATTCATCAAACCGATGACCATGGGCATCGCAACGAAAAAGATCATAATCACGCCATGGGCGGTAAAGATCTGATCATAGTGTTCAGGAGGGAGGTAACCCGCGGCCCCACCAGCAGCCATAGCTAACTGGGTACGCATCATAATCGCATCGGCAAAGCCGCGTAGCAGCATCACCAAGGCAACCACAAAATACATAATACCGAGCTTTTTGTGGTCAACGGAGGTAAACCACTCGTTCCACAGCCAGCCCCACTTTCGGTAATAGGTTAATGCGCCGATAAGCGCAGCACCGCCAATCGCCATCATGGCGGCAACGATCATAATGATCGGTTCGTGATACGGAATCGACTCTAACGTCAGTTTTCCAAACATGCTTAACCCCCCGCTTCAACGCTTGTGGGATGGCCGCTCATCGCGTGATCCTCACTAGCATGCTGATTGGTAACGTGGCCAAACGCGGCCTGATGATGGGTAGCGCCTGCGCTTTCTAGCTCGCCAGACTCGCCGTGGCTATCGTCAACATCACTGACGGCTTCGTGGTTAACATGGTCGCCATGACCACCGTGCCCACTGCCACCGGTATGAAAGCTGGTCAGAATCGACGTATAGAGCGCCGGAGACACCTCAGAGAAGTACTCGACCGGGTGGTATTCACTCGGTTTGACTAAATCGCTATAGCGTTCGGGATAGGTCAGGGTTTCATTGGAAGCCCGCACGTTTTCAACCCACATCTCAAAATCTTCAGGGGTGGTAACGTGAGCATCGAAAGTCATTCCAGAGAAGCCCGAACCGCTATAATTAGTGGAACGGCCTGGATAAACGCCGACGTCATCTGCAATTAGATGAACATCGTTATCCATACCCGCCATGGCATAGATTTGGCTGCCTAAGCGCGGAATAAAGAACGCATTCATCACCGAACCAGAACTGACACGAAAACGCACCGGCGTATCCACAGGAAAGGCCAGCTCGTTGACACTGGCAATGCCTTGTTCGGGGTAGATGAACAGCCATTTCCAGTCCAGCGCTACCACTTGGATTTCCATTGCGGCGGTATCGCTTTCGATGGGCTTATGGGGATCTAAACTATGGGAGGTTTTCCAGGTAAGAAACGCTAAGACAGCGATGATTAAACAAGGCACTGTCCATACCGCGACTTCAATCGCATTAGAGTGCGCCCAGTCGGGTAGGTATTTAGCAATATTGCGATTGCTGCGCCGATAACGCCAACCAAACAGCAGCGTCATCACTATCACCGGAATCACTACAATTAGCATCAGCCCAAATGAGGTCAGTATTAGCGAGCGTTGCTCAACGCCAATCTGCCCCTTGGGATCCAACAATGCAGAACTGCAGCCCGTTAACAACAGGCACAACATGACGAGCACGAATGTGCCTCGCCTGCGCCAGAGGGTATGTCGTTGCATGGTGTGATCTCGTCAGAGAGTTGTCCAAAACAGCGCACTATTTGGCCAGCTTAATAGCTAGCTAAATAGCCCGCTAACTAACACCCCATACTTTTCCCAGAACAGTGAGTACGTAAGCGTTGCTTCGGGAAAAATATGCGCTACCGAAGGGGTTGGTAGCGAGCCATAGCTCATACACGCCACGCATGCATAAACTAAGACTAAAGTATTTTCTATTGATCTGGATCAATCAGAAAGAGACGCTTTGCCGCACCCTGAATGCTTCAGAATATGTTAGGTGACAGTCACGCTAAGCGATGCCTGGGGAAGGCAATCTTGTAATTTAGGTGCATGCTCATCGTCGGTTACGACAATATCAAAATCGGATAACGCGGCAAAATAGGCTGGGCGAACTAAGCCAAATTTGCTGGCATCAACAACCAACAAACGTTGCATAGCGGTCGCAATGGCAGCCTGTTTTGGCGCCACCTCATGAAAATGAAAACAGCTAACGCCCCTTTCGCAATCTACCCCAGCCGCAGAGATCAGTGCTTTATTAATGCCTAAACGCTCAATGGCAGCACGCATACCATCACTGCCAAACGATTGCGATGAGGCATAAAACAGCCCCCCTAGCAGCACTAGCCGCACATTAGGCAACGCGGCCACTGAATTAGCCACATTAAGGGCATACGTCACCACAGTAAGCTCGCGGAAATGGCTCAACTGACTAAGTAACGGAATCAACGTTGAACCGCAGTCAATAAAGAGCGTATCGCCGTCTTCGATAAAGCTGGCTACTCGCTGACAGAGGCGGTGTTTGATCTGATAATGGCTCGCCTGTTGCTCAGTCAGATCATACACCGGCGTTACGCCAGGGTAGTTTGCCATGACTAACCGACCGCCCAACAAGCTAATCGCCGAAGGCTGCGTAGTAACGTCCCGACGGATCGTCATTTCAGAAACACCGCACAGCTCAGCAGCATCGCGTAGATGCAATGTTCCCCCACTGGCAAGCGCTTCTTGCAACATTGCCAAACGCTGAGCGCTTCGGTCATTCATAGCAAACCTCTCCTTTAATCCCAAGTTCAGATGTTATTTGTTATCAGCGGTTAGCGGGTATCCAAGGCCTATGCTGAGCCAGCCCCCATGATATTTCCACTGTCAGAGGCCGCCCTTTGGCTATTTGAAAGTCATATCACATATACATAGCGTTGATGTCGTAATACTTGCAAATCAACGTTAAAAAAATAACACTCAATGTTATAATTTTAACATTACTGCCAGCCCACACGACTCATAACAACCTTGTTGAGGCTTTCATGACTGCTCAAACCCTTTCTCGTTCTTCTTTCGTCACGCTTGGCGCTGGCGTTTTGCTGGCTAGCTCCGCGCTGGTAACCCCTGCGTTAGCAAGCGACACCCCCTCTTCACCAATGACTCCTCTTTGGTCGTTTGCCAACGTTTCGGTGAACTACTTGGATTGGTCTAGCGGCACTGAAGCGCGTACTGCTAATAACGCAGCAAAAAGTGATTTCACGTTTGTAGAAATTGAAGGCGGCGTAGGTTACAGCTGGGGTGAATTCTACGGTTTCTTCGATTTCGAGAACCCAACCAACGATCAGTTTGACGAATCAAGCGGCGGTAAAGACAACTTTCGTACCGCAGGAAAAGTCACCTCGCATATTTATTTAGGCGACAGCCCGCTATCGATCTACGCGCACCTGTACGACTTCCGCGATTATGGTTTCAACGCTCGCGAGCAGGATCAAATTCTCGGTCTAGGCTACCGCACGACGTTCGACAACGGCCTATGGCTCAAACCGTTTATTGGCGCAGCGCGTGTACAGAGCGACGGCTACACTGGCATGAATGGCTTTATGGCAGGCTGGGTAGCAGGTTATGACTTCTCAGCACTCAACCAGAACTTCAGTGTCACTAACTGGCATGAACAAACCTTTGGCCGTGACGACGAGTACCTGGAACAAAACTACGTGGGCGGTAAAGCGGGCAGCGTGGGCACTAACGGCGCGCTTAGCTTGTGGTGGCACCCTTCTGAGCTGATTACCACCGGCGTGCAGTATCGCTACTCAGACAATAAGCTGGGTACTCCGAACGCTTACCAAAATGCGATGATTTACTCAGTAAAATTAAACTTACTGTAATCGCTTCACTTCACACGCTCGGAAGGTACCCACATGACTCTCATCATGAGCTTGGTAGGCATGGTTACGTTGGTAACCATCGCACTTATCTTCTCTTACGACCGTAAATCCATTCGGCTGCGCACCGTGCTTGGCGCGTTTGCCATTCAGGCGAGTATTGGTGCATTTGTACTTTATGTGCCCTTTGGCCAAGCAGTCCTGCAAGCCATTTCGTCCGGCGTTAGCCAAGTATTGGTCTACGCCAATGACGGCATTGGCTTTCTATTTGGCGGCTTAGCCGATGTCGATAACGTCGGCTTTGTTTTTGCTATAAAAGTACTGCCAGTGATTATCTTTTTCTCGTCGCTCATCGCGGTACTTTACTACATAGGCATCATGCAATGGGTTATTCGGATTTTAGGCGGCGCGCTGCAAAAAGCACTCGGTACCTCACGTACTGAATCCCTTTCTGCCACGGCAAATATCTTTGTTGGCCAAACCGAAGCGCCTTTGGTGGTACGTCCGTTTATCGCCCGCATGACGCCTTCTCAGCTATTTGCAGTGATGTGCGGGGGCCTGGCATCGGTGGCCGGTTCGGTACTGGCGGGCTACGCCGCGCTGGGTATCCCCATGGAATACTTGGTCGCCGCTTCGTTTATGGCGGCACCGGGTGGCCTACTGTTTGCCAAACTTATCATGCCTGAAACTCAAGACGCGACGGATAGCGACAGCGTTTCAAAAGTAGAAGAAGAGCTTAAAGAGCAGGAAGACAAACCCGCCAACGTATTGGATGCAGCCGCAGCGGGCGCTACGTCTGGCATGAAGCTTGCCGCCAACGTCGGTGCCATGCTGCTCGCATTTATTGCACTTATTGCCCTGATTAACGGTATTTTGGGCGGCATTGGCGGTTGGTTTGGCTTTGAATCACTTAGCCTTGAACTGATTCTTGGCTGGCTGTTTGCACCGCTTGCCTTCTTACTTGGCGTCCCTTGGGAAGAAGCCACGCTGGCGGGTTCGTTCATAGGTCAAAAACTGGTGGTGAATGAGTTTGTGGCCTTTATCAATTTGGCTCCCTACATTGATGGGGAACAGGTGGTGGCCGCCACGGGTCAAATGATGACGCCGCACACCATGGCGATTCTTTCCTTTGCGTTGTGTGGCTTTGCCAACCTGTCATCCATTGCCATTTTGCTGGGCGGCTTAGGCAGCATTGCCCCTACTCGCCGCAAAGAGATTGCCCGTTTTGGCGTGAAGGCCGTATTGGCCGGTACACTCTCTAACCTAATGTCGGCCTCAATTGCAGGCTTCTTTATTGCGTTGAGTAGCGCCACGGCTTAACGCAGCGAGCACAACACTATGCAACGGGCGCTGCTTTTTTCACGCAGTGCCCGTTTTGTCTTTTATTAATTTGCGAGAACTCCATGACTGCGACTGCCTCCTCTGAGCATACTCAAGCCCAACTTACCCAAGCTGCCCGCCAAGCACTCACCCTCATGGATCTAACGAGCCTGAACGACAGCGACACCGACAGCACGATTGAGGCGCTCTGCCAGCAAGTTAAAACACCCTTTGGCAACCCAGCAGCGGTATGCGTTTATCCGCAATTTGTGGTTACCGCGCAGCGCGCGCTAACCGCTCACAAACTCAATGACCACGTTAAAATTGCCACGGTTACCAACTTCCCAGACGGCAGTGACGACATCATGGGCGCCGCCCGTGAAACCCGCGACGCTGTCGCTTCCGGTGCCGATGAAGTCGATGTGGTCTTCCCCTACCGCGCATTAATGGCAGGCGATGAAGCAACCGGTCTTGAATTGGTCGAAATGTGTAAAGCCGCCTGCGCCGGTCAAGCACGCTTAAAAGTCATCATTGAATCGGGTGAACTCAAAGATCCCGCGCTTATCAAGCGTGCCAGTGAACTGGCTATTGAAGGCGGCGCTGACTTTATTAAAACATCGACAGGCAAAGTCGACACAAACGCCACCTTGGAAGCCGCCGAGATCATGCTCAACGCGATTAAAGCCAGCGGTGAAGATGTCGGGTTTAAAGCCGCTGGTGGCGTGCGCACCATCGAAGAAGCCGCCGATTATCTCGCACTTGCTACTAACATTATGGGCGCGCAGTGGGTAACGCCTGAGCACTTCCGGTTTGGTGCCTCCAGCCTGCTGGGTAATTTATTGAATACGCTAAGCGGCGCCCCACAAACCGCCCCGCTTTCAACGACTAACGGAGGCTACTAAATGTCATCTACCGCTTCTCATCACGCTCTCCTACCTCAGGAACTGATTCGCCTGAAGCGCGATAGTCAGCCGCTACCCGCGGAAGAGATCAAAGCCTTCGTGCAGGGCATTGCCGATGATCGCATCAGCGATGCCCAGATTGGTGCCTTCACCATGGCGGTGTTCTTAAATGGCATGAGCCGTGAAGAAGTCGTCGCACTGACCACAGCGACCAGAGACTCTGGCCATGTCATGCAGTGGGATTCTCTCAACCTGCCCGGCCCGATTGTCGATAAACACTCTACCGGCGGCGTTGGTGATTTAGTGTCGTTGGTGCTAGGCCCCTGGGTAGCCGCTTGCGGCGCGTTTGTGCCGATGATTTCAGGTCGTGGCCTTGGCCACACCGGCGGCACGCTGGACAAGCTGGAGTCGATCCCCGGTTACGACCCCTACCCAGCGCCAGAACGCTTTAGCAGTGTGGTGAAGTCCACCGGTGTAGCGATTATCGGCCAAACAGGCAACCTAGCCCCCGCCGATAAACGCATTTACGGCGTGCGTGATGTGACCGCCACCGTGGAATCCATTCCACTGATTACTGCCTCTATTCTGGGTAAAAAGCTGGCTTCTGGTTTAGACGCCTTAGTAATGGACGTTAAGGTCGGCAGCGGCGCTTTTATGCCTACGCCGGAAAAATCCCGCGAGCTAGCCAAAAGCATCGCCAACGTGGCAACCCAAGCCGGCACGCCGACCACTGCCCTGCTCACTGACATGAGCCAGCCGTTGGCCCCTTGCGCTGGCAACGCAGTCGAAATCGTCGAGACCTTAGCCCTGCTACGCGGCGAACGTGCCAACAGCCGCGTTATGCAGGTCACCCGCGAACTGGCGGTGGAAATGCTGATCGCTGGCAAACTGGTCAACAACCGTGAAGAAGCCCTAACTAAGCTGGAAAAAGCGCTCACATCGGGTGCAGCAGCCGAAGTCTTCGCCCGCATGGTGCGAGAGCTGGGCGGACCCGCCGACTTTATGGAACGCTCAGATAGCTACTTGGCCACCGCACCGGTCATTCAGCCGGTGTACCCTGAGCAGAGTGGCATCGTACAGCGCATCGACACCCGTGCCGTCGGTATGAGCGTCGTCGAGCTAGGCGGTGGCCGCCTGCGCAACGACGCTAGCGTCGATCACAGCGTCGGTTTTAGCGATATTGTCGAGATTGGCGATCGCGTCGATAGCCAGCGCCCGTTAGCCATTGTTCACGCCCGCAGTGAAGATGCGGCCAAGCGTGCCGCGGCTCAGTTGCGTGCCGCCATGACCCTTAGCGAAGAGCCTGCCGCAGCGGACACACTGCTTCAAGACACCTTCCGGGGAGAAGCCTAATGCGTCGTGCGATTGTATTAGTCCTTGATTCGTTTGGGATCGGTAGCGCCCCCGATGCTGATAAATTCGGCGACCAGGGTGCTGACACCCTGGGCCACATCGCGGCTGCCTGCGCCCGCGGTGACGCCGATAACGCTGAGCGCTCAGGCCCCCTGAAGCTGCCGAATATGGCGGCGCTTGGCCTGTTCCACGCCCACCGCGACGCGACGGGAAACGTCGCCGAAGGTGTTAGCCTGCCAGCTCAATTGAAAGGCGCGTACGCCCACGCCAAAGAGATCTCCAGCGGCAAGGACACTCCTTCCGGCCATTGGGAAATTGCTGGCGTACCAGTACGCTTTGACTGGGGTTATTTTCTTGATAAAACCAACAGCTTCCCCACCGAGCTGTTGGAAAAAATCGTTCAGCAAGCCGACCTGCCCGGCGTAATCGGTAACTGCCACGCGTCTGGCACCGAGATCATCGCCCGCTTGGGCGAAGAGCACATCCAAAGCGGCAAGCCGATTGTGTATACCTCGGCAGATTCCGTGTTTCAGATTGCTGCCCATGAGGAACACTTTGGTCTAGAGCGCCTCTACGCCCTATGCGAAACCGTGCGCGAACTGCTTGAGCCCTACAACATTGGCCGCGTGATTGCCCGCCCGTTTAACGGCGACGACAGCGACAGTTTTGCCCGCACTGGCAACCGCCGCGACTACAGCGTTGAGCCACCCAGCCCCACCGTATTGCAGAAACTGGCCGATGCGGGCGGCGAAGTGGTCTCGATTGGCAAGATCGCGGATATTTACGCGCATTGCGGCATTACCCATAAAGTCAAAGCCAGCGGCCACGATGCCCTGATGGAAGCGACGCTCGCCGAAGTAGCCCGCACCGCGAAAGAAACCAGCGACCGAACCACTATGATCATGACCAACTTTGTTGATTTTGATTCGGTTTACGGCCACCGCCGTGACGTGCCGGGCTACGCCGCCGCGCTTGAGCATTTCGATGCCCGCCTGCCGGAACTGCTTGCCGCACTGAACGATGACGACCTGCTGCTACTCACCGCCGACCACGGTTGCGACCCCAGCTGGGAAGGCACCGAACACACCCGCGAATATGTGCCAGTGATGGTGCATGGCGCAGGGTTTGCCCCCGGCCCGCTAGGCGAGCGCGACACCTTTGCCGATATCGGCCAGACGTTAGCCGCCTTCTTCGCCGTTGAAGCGATGGAAGACGGCAAGAGCTTTTTACCCAACGCTGCCTGAACCGTAACGTTGAGCGAATTAATCTGATTGAAAAACGATCAATAGGAGCGTTTTATGGCAACACCACATATCAATGCTGAAATGGGCGATTTCGCGGATACCGTTCTGATGCCCGGCGACCCGCTGCGCGCCAAGTACATCGCCGACACCTACCTGGAAAATGTTCGTCAGGTGAACGATGTACGCAGCATGTTCGGCTATACCGGCACTTACCAGGGCCGCGAAATTTCGGTCATGGGCCACGGCATGGGCATACCGTCAGTGTCTATTTATGCCAAAGAGCTGATTACCGATTACGGCGTTAAGTCGATTATTCGTGTCGGTTCCTGCGGCGCGGTGCGCGACGACGTCAATGTACGTGATGTGGTTATTGGCATGGGTGCCTGCACCGACTCCAAAGTGAACCGCATGCGCTTTAATGACCACGACTTCTCGGCCATCGCTGACTTTGAGCTGACAAGCCACGCCGTTGCTGCCGCCAAGGCGCAGAATGTACCGGTAAAAGTCGGCAATATCTTCTCAGCGGATCTGTTCTACAACCCGCAGACCGACATGGCCGAACTGCTCAAGCGCTACGGCATCGTGGGTGTGGAAATGGAAGCGGCAGGCCTTTACGGCGTGGCAGCAGAGTTTGGTGCTCGCGCACTAACCATCTGCACGGTGTCCGACCATATCCTGAAAGGCGAGTCGCTCTCCAGCGCCGACCGCCAGACCACCTTCAATGACATGATGACGATTGCGCTAGACACGGTACTACGCGACGACGCTGCTAAGGCCTAATAGCCATTTATGAGGATAACGCCATGAGCCAAGCTGATAAGGCACTGGTTGACACGCTACTGACCACCTTGGACAACGCTTATGCGCCCTACTCCAATCATCCAGTCGCCGCGGTAATGGAGTGCCCTGATGGGCAGCAGTTTGCAGGCGCTAACGTGGAAGTGGCGCACTACAAAGGGCTGTGCGCGGAAGCCTCAGCGATTTCCGCCATGATCACCGCTGGCCAGCGCGAGCTTGCCAAGGTGTACGTGATGGGACCAGGCGAGCACCTGTGCACACCCTGCGGCGACTGCCGCCAGCGCATCCGTGAATTCGCCACCCCAGAAACGCAAATCATGGTGCTTTCCCACCAGGGCGACGTGCTAAAAACCTATACCATGGAAACGCTACTGCCTGACGCCTTCGGCCCCGAGCAACTGCCCCCGCGTTAAGTGTTCACCCTGTTTCCCGCATGACAAGCGTCACCGGCAACAATAGGTGCCGGGGCGCTTTACCTGCTAGCGCTTCGCCCAATAGCTCGACACTCATTGCCGCAATCGCTGCAATATCTTGGCGAATGGTGGTTAACCCAGAAGCAAGCGCTGGCAGATCATCAAAACCGGTCACCGCGACTTGGTGAGGCACGTCGATTCCCCTGTCTTCTAGCGCAGCGACGCAGCCAAGCGCCAGCTCGTCGGTGGCGCATACTAGCGCATCAAATGGCAGCGTTTGGCCGTTTGATGTATCCGCCAACAAACGATTTAAATGGCGATAGCTGGTTAGTGAATCTGAGCTAAAGCGGTGCGGCAGGCTAATTAGTTGCTCAGAGAGCCCAGCTTCATCCAGCGCCCGTCGGTACCCCTCTAAACGGCTGTGAGGTCCAGGGACTTCCAGTTCACCACCAACAAAAGCAATCTGACGACGTCCTTGCGCAATAAGGTGGTGCGTCATTTCATAAAACCCTTGGTCATCATCCGGTGCGACCGAAAATCCTTGCCCTGGGTTGCCAATACGTACAAAAGGCACGCCGACATTTTCTAGCAAGCTGGGGCGCTCATCCTCGGCGGTTTCACCCAGTAGAATAGCCGCGCCCGCCCGTTCCGGCAGTTCTGCCGTCTGATCGTGGTGGAAAAAGATCGGCACCATGCCCTGCTGGTGCAGTGCCACGGTTAAGTGCTGATACAGCAAAATATAGTAGGGGCGCAGCTCGATATCCTGACGCCCCAAGGAAATACCGACTACAGCAGCTTTACCACTAATCAGTTGCCTGGCTGCTGCGCTAGGTTGATACGCCACTTCACGGCTGATGGTGAGAATTTTTTCCCGCAACGCGTCGCTTAGCCCAGGCTTACCATTTAGCGCCCGACTAACCGAGGCAATGGATACATCGGCCCGCCGGGCTATTTCACGTATGGTCGCCGTTTGGGCGCTCTGTTTGGTCTGTTTCATGCCATGCCTCAGCGACTCGGCTTATAATTGTGCCAAAAATTGTGCCAAAAATCGCTAAGCATTGCGGCAAATCCAGCTACCAACCACGCCTCCCTATACGGGCAAGCTCGCTATCGAGCTGCTGAATTGCTTGTTCGGGGGAAGTATCTCCGGATAGGGCATCATGCACGCGGTTAAACACTGCGTTAGACACCCGTGGATACGCTTCTCCAGTAACGCTCGCAGGACGTGGTACGCCGTTCATAACGGTTTCATAAAGTTCGCCAATAAACGGATGGGCTTCCAGCACCTCGGCATTTTCATAGAGCACTGGCCGCGTCGGATTTCGACCAAACTCAATGGCGTGAGCTTTCTGCTGCTCCTCAGCCGTGAGATAAGCCACTAGGTCAGCGGCGATGTCAGGGTGCTCTGAGTAGCGCGAAACCGCCCAGTTCCAGCCGCCAAGCGTCGCGACAGACTGCCCTTCGGGCCCGCGGGGTAACGGCGCGACGCCAAACTTGCCTTGAATGGGCGTGCCATCTGCCTGCCCCAACGACCAGACATAAGGCCAGTTGCGCATAAATACGGCGTTACCCGCCTGGAACACCCCACGTGCTTCTTCTTCCATGTAATTGCGCACACCCTCAGGGCTAATATCACCCACCCAAGAGGCTGCTAGCGTGATGGCCTCTACAGCTTGGGGATTATTGATGGTGACTTGCCCATCAGCATTCACAAAGGTGCCGCCACCGTAGCTGGCTATCCACTCCAACGCATTCGTGGTCAACCCTTCATAGGCTCGCCCCTGAAATACAAACCCATGCATGCGCGCATTACCTGCGTCGCGCTCAGCCTGTTGGATACGCCGCGCGGTGTCAGTCAACGCCTGCCAAGTTTCTGGCACTTCGGCGTCGTATCTGTCTAGCAAGTCGTGGCGGTAATAGAGCAGCCCTGCATCCGTAAACCACGGCAATGCCACCAGCTTGCCCTGCACGGTATTGTTATCCATCAGTGAGGGAATAAAGCCGTCAGTCGCGCCCTCTGGCAGGTAGTCATTTAGGTCAACCAAGTGGTCGGCCAGTAGCCCTGGCCACACAATATCCACCATCAGCACATCCACATCTTGCGATTGGCTGCCTAATAGTTGCTGATAGAGCGACAACTTCTCAGTCGCCGATGCTGGCGTGGTGACAATATTCACTTGGTGGCCGTTAGCGTCGGCCCACCGTTCTGCCAGCGTTGGGCAGAAATCTGCTGCCCCACCATCACCACAGGCAATGGTAATTTCAGCCGCCATGGCAGGCAGCGTTGTGGGCAGCAGGGCAAGCAGTACCGCTGATGAGCGCAGGTAATAACGCATAGCATTCACCTCTATTGTTATTGGTAGTTAGGATTGTTATTAGTAGATAGGGTGCTCGTTAACTTAATCGGATTAGTATTTTGTTATTTGAAGAGCCACCCACCTAGCTGGCAATCGCTAGGCTGCGGTCTTCCTGGCTTGATACGAAACAGGCATCGAGCACGGTTTGAATCGCAGCGCCGCGCGCAAAATCAGGTTGATCGTTATTCCCACTGCGAATGCTCTCGACGAAGCGCTGGTAAATACTCGGCGTGGACGGTGCTTTCACTGTGCTCCAGCGAGCGGGATGTACGTCATCATCGAGACATACCTGCACATCCTCTTTTGAGGCGTCCAGGTCAATACGAATTGCTCCTTTATCGCCGTGTACACTCAGCGCCAGCGAGTTGTGATGCCCTGTTGCCCAACGTGTAGCCTGAATAGTGCCCTTTGCGCCATTGGCAAATGACACTCTCATCAGCGCCGTATCATTGGCATCCAGCACATACTCACCAATGCGATTGTCTGGCGCTTTTTCAAAGCAGGTTAGCTCACAGTTAACGCGGGTAATGTCGCCAACAGGGAAGCTGGCAAAGTCGACAATGTGCACGCCGACATCGCCTAATACGCCTTTGCTGCCGTGGGACTCGGAAAGCCGCCACAACCACTGGCTATCTTCATTCCAGCGTCCCCAGGCGTTACTCACTAGCCAGCTTTGCCGGTAACTAGCATCTACATGACGAACTTGACCAATCGCCCCTCCCGCAATCAGCGCACGTGCGTGCTGAATAGCTGGGGCATCGCGGTAGCTTAAGTTGACCATGTTGATCACGTTAGCGGCCTGAGCAGCCGCCGCCATTTCATGGGCATCTTGTGCATTTGTCGCCAGCGGCTTTTCACACAGAATATGCTTTCCGGCGGCAATAGCGGCCAACGATGTAGCTTTGTGAACACCATCAGGAGTTACATTGCTTACCGCGTGAATATCATCCCGAGCCAGCATGGCTTCCAGGTCTTGATAAACGTCAGCAATGCCGTGATGCTCTGCAAACGCCTGGGCTTTGGCAAGGTCTCGGTCGCACACGGCAATCACTTCGATTCCTTCAAGACGGCCAAAATGCTTGGCGTGCTCGCCGGCCATACTGCCTGCACCAATTATCGCCAAACGGATCATTTGAAGCCCTCCTCGCCAGGTTTATGCAGGCTTTCGCCTTTAATTTCGACCGGATTAGGCGCTTGTTCAGCGGGAACATTAGGGCAGCTGTCGATCCATCGAGAACCTTCCGGGCGCGCCCAAGTCACGGCGTTTTTCAACACAGTTTTCACTTGAGCATCGTAATAAATCTGGTAAGTTTCGTGGCCGGGACGGAAGTAGAAAATCTTACCGTTGCCACGTTTATAGGTCAGACCAGAGCGGAATACTTCCCCCCCTCAAAGGCACTGATAAAGATCACTTCATCAGGATTGGGCACCGCAAACGGTTCGCCGTACATTTCGGTATGGGGCAGCTCGATATAGTCCCCCAGCCCTTGAACAATCGGGTGACCTGGGTTCACCACCCAAAGCCGTTCCCGCTCACCCGCTTCACGCCACTTTAGTGAACACGTAGTTCCCATTAAGCGCTTAAAGATTTTCGAGTAGTGCCCAGAATGCAGCACAATCAAGCCCATGCCCTGGAGCACGCGCTTTTGAACGCGATCAACCGTCTCCTCCAATACATCGCCATGGGCGGCGTGGCCCCACCATAGCAGTACATCCGTGCTTTCAAGCGTTGCTTCGCTTAAGCCTTGCTCAGGATCCTGCAGCGTCACGGCAGAGGCATTTATGCCTTCCGCTTCGTTTAAACCTTCGGCGATGCACTGGTGCATGCCCTTAGGGTAAATACGCGCCACGACATCATTGGTTTGCTCGTGGACGTTTTCTCCCCATACGGTCACGTTAATGCTCATACATTCTCCTGCGAAATAAAACATCTTCAAAAATGACCTTCGAGGCTTAAAGTAAACGTTTACCTGCAAAGAGTAAACGTTTACTTAAATACAACTTTAGTCGCTTCACAAGAGTAAACAGAGTACGCATTAGCGCCCACAAAAAAGCCCGCTGCACAAAGGCAACGGGCTGTTCAGATAAGAAACACAACGTATTAGAAATAGCCCGCCCCGCGTGGCATCATGCCAAGGTGATTTTCAACACGCTTGACGCCCTGGGTATTTTCAGCGGCTACGGTCACTGCCTGTTTCTGTTCCTCAGACTCTACTAACCCCCAAATTTCTACGCTTCCACCATCGACAATGACACTGAAACTCTCGGCTCGTACGCCGGTGTTATTATCGATCTCTTTGAGAATGGCCTCACGAATAGAGCGGTCATCCTCCGGCGACTGGGTGGGTGCTACGACTGCGTTAGCAATTCCTTGAAGTAAGTTTGCGCGACTGACAATCCCGACGATTTTGCCATCTTTTACCACTGGCACACGCTTAATGTGATGCTTTTCCAGCAAACGAGCAATGGTATGTAGTGGTGCATTTTCCTCAACGGTCAATGGGTTTGATGTCATTACCTCATGCGCCTTACGCCCATGGGATTTAACATACTCGCCCGCATCTTTACCGCCACTGAAGAGCGAGAGCCACCAAGAGCGGTTATCATCCGTTTCATCTTTCACTCGACGCATCAAATCGCCTTCACTCACGATACCCAACACTCTACGCTCATCATCGACGACCGGTACGGCACTAATGCGGTTTTCGAGTAGCAACTGCGCTATATCGCGCACGTTTGCGTCGGGCCCTACACACACCACGTTGGGTGTCATAATGTCGATAGCTTGCACAGTATCCTCCAGGCGACAGGGTCGCAGTCGCAAATTATATTGCTCACCTTTGAGACTAGTGTGCTACTGGTGATTTCGCTATGCAGGCCCGGTCTCAGTGCCAGTCTATTGATCCAACGCAGTTTATTTGCTGGTTTTCTCTACACTTTCCTCAGCGACTTTCTCGACATCGACAATGCCAGAACGGCTCACAACCACTTTCCAGCGAGCTAGGTAGGTTGTGTCCTCACTACCCGTCTCACGAATGACCAAGTTAAACAGGTGACGTCTCTCGACACTTTCTCTAACGGCCTGTCCTTCTTTCAGCCGGTAAATGAAGTGCTTCTCTTTGCTCATTAAGCGCGTCAACATGGAAAGATCGATATGCAGCGTTTCACGGGTATGCTCATAACCACTTAAAAAGCGGGTGGGCGACATACGTGAGCTGGAACGGTAATGAAGCACCTCTTCCTCACGCTGAGCAACCGTACGACGGCGCATTTGCTGAATGTCCGCCTCTAGTGCGGCATAACGTTTATAGTCGAACCACTCTAACTGCCGGCCCACCGATTGATTGCGGGTGGGGTCGATATATTGTCGCCGCCACTTTGGCCTTCCGCGCCGAAGCCAGCGCCAAAGCGTGTTACGCAAGTCGTCTTTAAACACTTCCCGCATCGCATAAAGCAACGCCATGGCTAATACAAACAGTGCAGTAACATCACCCAGTACGCTTCGAAGGTGGAGTACACCAAGCGATACAAAGGTCATTACCACTGCGGTAGCCAGCGCTTTCACTGCTTTCTGCTCACCGCCCCCAAGCTCTAGGGCTCGCTGTTTAAGCGTAATTGGGTGTTCAATAAGCCGCCTTAGCAAGCGCATTTTATTCGACATCCGAGTGGGATCTTCCATCACCCGTTCGGCGTTATACTCTTGCTCTTTTCGATAGTCGCTCTCACGCTGGCAGACGATGATAAATCGACGCTTTATCTCACTAAATTCGCCGCCACGAGGCATATGCGCTACCAATGCCAGCAGTTGCTGCTCGGTAAACCAGGAAAGGTAATTATCGATGTTGGCAAAGTATTTATAGAGCCGCTCATCTGTGGGTGAATTGCGTCGCAATCGCTTAAGAATGCCTTCGCTCAAATCGCTCATTTCATACAGTTGATCACGGAGCGCATCGGCCAGCTCTTGAAGCTCGCCACTCTCCTGGCGCTGGTCACTGGTGGCATGGCGTAGTTTTCTGGCGCTAACCAGCATTGCCTGCGTCGTTCGTTCTAACGCCCCAACGTATTGGTAAGCGTACAAACTCAAACTTAATCGATAGGAATCACTGCCTAACTGATTGCGACTCGCTAAGCGACTATGAACCAGTGGCAAATGATACTCATCACTGTAGTAAGTGCGTGAAACGCTGATCGCGCCGTGATAAAACGCCTCTTCGGAAATGACATGGGTGCTAAGCCCAAGCTCTTTGGGCACAAATAGGTAAACATCGAGCGTGTGCGACGTTTCTTCCTTGAGCCGTCGAGTGAGCCTCAGCTGGAAGCTATTTTTACGCTCAACATTGATCACCTAACGAATCTCCTACTTCATTGCGTAACGCGATGATATACCATGGCCAATCATTATCAGGATGGCCGTTAAAGCGCCGCTGTGGTTACCCTCTTTTTTGCCTTGGAGCCAGGGAATGTCCATTGCCCGTTTTTCACCCTTTGAGCTGTTGCTGCTAAAAAGCCGCAGCCAAGTGGATACGGCAACACTACTACTGTTAGCCTGGGTGCTTGTTCATCGCCAACAGGTGTCTGAAGGCCAGAGGCGACGCCGACTGGCTCAAGTCACTGCGCAATTTCGTCATGGGCATGAACTTGGGCCAGTGATGAGCATTGCCCATAGCCAAGACCTTCAAGCCATACAGTTAGCGGCCGAGGTAGTGCGCAAAGAGTGCTCCAACGAGCGTAGTCTGAGCATACTTCACCAAGCGATCACGGTTGCTACCGACGATGGTGAGCTATCTCTGAATAACCATTACATTCTGGGCTTTCTCGCTGATTTGCTAAATGTCACGCCTACCACGTTCAATACCCTCTTTCATGAGTTAACGGGCAAACCACTGCGAGCAGCAGAGGATCCCAGTCGAGACGCCTACTGGCGGGTGCACAATCCAGAATATCACGCGCGCAAGGCACGTGATGCACACGCTGCTGAGCAGAAAGCAAAAGAGGCCGAAGAGCGCCAGCGTGCTAATAATGAACAACAGCAACAAAAGCGGCAGAATAAACAGCGCCAAGAGGATGATGCACGCCGTAATAAGGCAAAACAGGATCAGGCCAAGCAAAAACAGGACAAACAAGAACAGAATAAGCAAAAAGAGCGCCGTCAACGACAAGAACATACTCAACAACAAGAGCATCAGCGCTGGCAACAAGAGCAGACGCGTCAGGAAGAAGCCCGCCGCCAACAGCGGGAACGCCCCTCTTCACCACCCGACCGCAACACACGAGCGCTGGCAGTATTAGGGCTAACACCTGGAGCTAATCGTGCCGATATTCGCCGCGCCTATCGCCGTATGGCTCAGCTGCACCACCCTGACCGCTTCTATTCGGGTAGTGAACATCAAATAGCACTGGCATCAACGCGCTTTCAGCGCATCAAAAGCGCCTACGATTATTTGATGCAAAACACCTGATCAGCCTACTGTTAACGATTAAGGGCAGAGCACCCAAACCGACAGTGAGTATCGACTCGAACATTATGCGCGATTTGTATCAACGACTGACACTAACACCCGACGCGAGCGATCAAGAAATCAAAAGCGCGGTGACCCGCTGCCCAAACAGCGCGCTGCGCCAGGATGCTGAAACTGTATTTGGTGCTGTAGAACACCGCGATGCTTATAACAAGCTCCATAAAACAGTGAGTGACATAGGACAACTGCGGGCAAGGCTTGGACTAACCCACGGCGCTCATTGGCAAGGCGATGTGGCCAACGACTTTTCCCTGCCACCCGATAATGCTATTTCGCGCCATGACGAGCTAATTGATCGCGTTAGTCTCTCGGTATCACTTTATAACCGCTGGAGGCGTTTCAAAGGCCCGTGGCTACTCGTCGCCTTGTTCACCATTGGTGCTGGCATAGGTCTCGCTTTTGGGCTCGCCTTGGGCCTTGGGCTTAGCATGGGATGATGCCTTTGTCCGCTCACGCTCATCTCGGCGCATTTCTGCTTCTGTCGGACGCGGAGCAGGCTTTGGCGGCGGTGGTCGTTTACGTGGGCTATCGTCGCCTTCATCCCTAGCACTACCTCCCCTAGCCTTATCTCCCCGCGGTTGTTCATCGCTTGGCTCGTCGAGCGTGAAATCCGTGCCGGTGCTCTCTTTTTTCGTACTCTCTTTTCTCGCCTCATCGGGCATATAATCTTGCCTGCCATCTTCTGAGCGCGCCTCCATGCTGACACTGAGGCGCGGTACGCCCAGATCGATTTCCTGCGCTTCCATGCGTTGCTTCAATAGCAGGTTAAAGGCACGCGATACATCCCACTGCATTTCTGGTGCTGTACGAAAACGCATTCGTAAAATGGGGCAACCATCTTCAAAACCTTGAATACCCTGCATTTCTAAAGGTGACCAAATATAGTGGCGCATCATAGGATCTTTGCGTAGCTCTTGCGCCGTCTCTTGCATCAGCGTAATTGCATCATCAATTTTCATCGCATAAGGGATACGAATCCGCATCAGCGCAATCCCGAATTGGCGCGACATGTTATGAATCGACTCAATACGGCTAAAGGTAATGATATGGACAACACCATCCAAATCACGCAGCTTCACGGTCCGCAGTGTCAATCCCTCAACGGTTCCCATATGACCATTAATCTGAACGAAGTCGTCCACCGCCAAGGAGTCTTCAATCAGAATAAAGATCCCAGTGATTAAATCCTGCACCAACGTTTGGGCACCAAAACCAATCGCCAAACCGATAACACCCGCACCTGCGAGTAGCGGCGTAACGTTAACACCAAGATTTGCTAACCCGGCAATTACCGCGATGATCAAAATCGTGACAAAAATCACATTGCGTATCATCGGCGTGATGGTTTGCGCTCGGGCTTGATTCACTCGCCTACCGCGAGAACGCGCGGATGATGTTAGCGCACGCTGAATAGCCGTATCAGCAAAGATCCAGACCAGCCAAGCCAGCAGAATAGTTGACCCCAGGCTTACCAGAGCTTGGCCAATACGGGCACTGGCCACCGCTTGCTGGCCAAGGCCAAACAGCGAACCGCCCCAAACCTGCATAAACAGTTCAGCAAACACCATCCAGGCGCAAAGATGGGCAAGTACAAAGCCGAAACGCTCTAAACGCTTACGATACTGGCTATAACGTCGGCGATGACGGCGTTTACCTAAGCGCTCAGACTGACGTCTTAGCAAACCCGTTACTACCAACGTCAATACTAATAAGCTTGCCGAGATAATCGAGCGCGCAAGCGCCGTACCCACATCCCCCACGGTGATAAAGATCGCTAATAATGAGCCACCCACCATCAGCAGCGCAGGAATATGCCAAAGGCCGCCCAGCGCACGGATCATCTCAACAGCTGCACTTGCATCGCGGCGCTGTTTGTAAGGGCGGTTACAGATCAAATGGCGGACAGGTCGTTTAAACTTAAAGATAAAGCGCGCCGACAGCAGCGCAGCCAGCATGTTTGCAAGGACAGACACTAAGCTGGAGAGCTCGCTACCCAACAGCTCTACTAAGCGGGTGGAGTTCACTGCATCGCCCAGGGCAATTAATGCGCCAATGACAAACAGGCCGCGTAACGCTTTTTGTTGTAGCACCTGCACCGCTGTAAAACGATGACCTCGACTGAAAAATGCAATGACCGTTTCAATAACCACCGACAGCGCACGACCGCACACACAAACGTAAGCCACAACCAGTACAACCGTTCGGCCGGGGCTGTAAGGCAATATCTGCCCAATCCCCAGTGTGATCGCAAATGACAGTGCCCAAGGCAGCATGCGACGCAAAAAGTGCACTGCCAATAACCACGCTTTTGGGTCTCGAGGTAAATCTAGCGGCCACTCTCGACGCGTGGCGAGCAAGCGCCCAAACGCAATCATAACGATCAACAGTACAACCCAAACAAACGCAAGGACGGCACCATCTGCCACTGCACGTATTGCCTCACCCTGATCAGCACCATCATTTAATGCGCGTAAATCAGCTGCCCCTTGGACCAATTGCCGCGACCACTCGTCAATCGGTGAATCGCCAGCTTGAGCCTGCTCGCCAATATCAGTCAACGTATCGGCTAATGCACCCAGTAAACCTTGATGGACAATTTTGTCATCTTCAGTCTCCTCGGTAGTAAGCTGTAACTCACGTAGGGAGTCGAGTAGCGCTTGACGCTGCTCTTCGTTCTCAAGCATTGCGATCACATCGTTAAGCGAGTTTTGGAAGCTTTCACCACTGACGTTCTGCTCTTCTGATGCATCACTCCCCCCACCCAGGCTAGGCAGAGAAACACTCTGTGCCTGTGCGTAAGTCATCACACCTATGAGTAGCGTCAAAAAAACGCCTAACACGATATTGATTGTCCAGTGCTGTCGCACGCCTGACTCCTGAAAATGAATCGACATAACGCGCCGATTAGTTAGCATTTACTTAACTTTATACTCTCAGCCTTAATGCGTGACTATGATAGGCTGTTGGCTTAAACGTTCACCTCAAGGATACCGAGATGACGCTGCAAGCTCCTCCTAACCGTACAAATAGTGATGGAAAAACAAGGCGTGTCGGTGTGGAAATCGAATTCGCCGGACTTCCGCCGCGTGATACCGCTGAGCTGGTACGCGAGCTATTTGGGGGTGAGCTTAACGTGGTAAGTCCCCATCGGCTACTCGTTGAAGCGACTCGATGGGGCGAGTTCGGTATTGAGCTGGATACCCAGTATGCTCATCCTGATAAGACGCTACTGGAAGAACACCATGAAAGCGACAGTGAATGGGCACGCCAGCAGCGCCATCGGCGAATAGAGTTCCATCAAAAAACTCGTGAACTGATAGGCGACATGGTGACGGGCTTAGTGCCTACGGAAATTGTCTGCCCGCCGATTCCCTGGAATGAGCTAGAGGATCTAGACCAGCTATTTGGTGCCTTGCGTGACAAAGGCGCGAAAGGCACCGATGCCAGTTTGCTCTACGGATTTGGCTTGCATCTAAACCCTGAAGTGGAACGGCTTGACGTTGATTACCTTCTGGCCATGATGCAAGCGTACCTGCTACTCGCCAGCTGGCTGCGCGATGAGATCAAAGTCGACATTACCCGTGAAGTACTGCCTCACGCCAATCCATTTCATAAAGAGTACGCCCTTAAAGTCCTGGATTCTGGTTATCAGCCTGATTTAGATACGTTTATCGATGACTATCTACACTACAACCCAACGCGTAATCGAGAGTTAGATTTACTGCCGCTGTTTGCGCACCTGCGTCCAGACCATCCTCATGAACTACTGCATAGCCAGCTCACTAAACCACGCCCGACGTTTCATTACCGGCTGCCAAATGCGCAGCTTTCTCAACCCGGTTGGGGGTCAGTTGTGGAATGGAACCGCTGGGTTGAGGTAGAAAAGCTGGCCGCAAACAGTGACGCACTACGCGCACGCTGCGATGAGTATATTGCTGAACACAGCCAACCTTGGTGGAGACGCTGTAAAACGAAGCTGCTTGGCCTATTCAAGTCATCCTAAACACACCGCCTTAGTGAGAACGTGCCAGCATGTCTCGACCGCTTATTGGGATTACAACCTCTGATCAAAAAAGCCATCTAGCGTGGTGGTTTGACTGGTTCGCCGTATGGCGACATGGCGGCAAACCACTTCGCCTGTCACCTTCACGTGCCTTGCCTGCCCACCTTGACGGGCTAATTATTGGTGGCGGCGATGATATTCAAGCACATCTTTACGGCGGTGAGGTGCAGCTGGATGTAAGGCTAGACCCAGCTCGCGATGAACTGGAGCTCAACCTACTCGGCCGATTTATTCCGCAAAATACGCCTGTATTGGGTATTTGCCGGGGGGCGCAGCTAATCAACGTCCATTTAGGTGGCACCCTCGACCCTGATATTTACACCACCCATGAAGGCCTGAAACGACGGCGTACTGTGTTACCGCGTAAGACAGTAGATATTGTCGGAGGGAGCAAGCTTTATCAGCTATTAGGCGTCACATGGTGTCGCGTGAATAGCCTGCACCATCAGGCGGTCAATAAAGCAGGTGACGGCATCAATATTGTCGCCCGCGACCGGGACGGGCTAGTACAGGGAATTGAGTCGACAAAACATGATTTTTTGATTGGTGTGCAGTGGCATCCCGAGTGGCTTATTTTCAACCGCCCCCAGCAGCGTTTAATTAGTGCACTGGTGGCGGCAGCTACGCAAAGTGCACGCTAGAAACCTGCGTGCTGTCATCTAGCTAGCCTTTTAAGGCTGCCAGCGCGGCCTCATAATCAGGCTCATTTTTCAGCTCGCTCACCAGTTCACTGTGCAACACGCGGTTGTCTGCATTGAGCACTACCACGGCACGAGCGCACAATCCTTCCATTGCACTATTAGCTAATGCGACACCCCAAGCTTCTTGAAACTCTCGATGGCGGAAGGTAGACAAGGTTTCAACGTTATCTAACCCTTCTGCGCCACAAAAGCGCTTGGCTGCAAATGGCAAGTCAGCAGACACGACCAGCACAACGGTATTATCCAATTGCGAGGCCAGTTCATTAAACCGTCGAGTAGACACCGCACAAGTGGGCGTATCCACACTCGGGATAATATTCAGCACTTTGCGCTTGCCTGAATAAGTATCAAGGGTGACATCATTTAAATCGGCATTGGTGAGCGTCATCGGCGGAGCAGTTTGGCCTGGAGCAGGTAGCGTCCCCGCCACATCCATGGGCTCGCCAGCACGCGTAATCTGTTGCATATTAGGCTCCTAATATAAAGCTAAAAAGGTATATGGTGAGAGCTACCACCTTACAGGGCAATGCCCTGGTTGGGCTAACCTTTCCTCTCTAACCTTTCTTCTCTAACCTTTCTTCTCTAATTTTACCTCTGACAGGACAACGAGAACGCCATGGCCTCTTTAGTCATTATCAAAACCGGTGACGCCTTCCCTGAAGTGGTCGACCAATACGGTGATTTCGAGCAACTCTTTATCAATCAGCTTTCGACGGCACTGCCAACACATCTGTCACTCAAGGTTTGGGATGCACGCAAACAAGGTATTCCTCCTTCACCCACCTCATTCGCCGGTATTATGCTCACAGGTTCCCACAGCATGGTGAGCGAACAGGAGCCGTGGAGCGAGGCGCTAAAACCTTGGCTTGTGCAAGCGCTAGCCGAGAACATCCCTATGCTTGGCGTGTGCTATGGTCATCAATTGATGGCGTCAGCATTCGGGGGCATTAGCGATTACCACCCTGCAGGAAGAGAATCAGGAACGCGCAATGTACGGCTTACCCAAGCAGGTCATCAAGACCCTCTCTTTAGTAAGCTGCCCACACACTTCCCGGCTCACTTAACCCATGCCCAGTCCGTCATGCAACTGCCACCCAGCGCCACGGTATTGGCTCATAACAGCCACGATGCTCATCAAGCATTACGTTATGGCCCCCGCCAATGGAGCGTGCAGTTTCATCCAGAATTCACCCAACCAGTGATGCATGCTTATATCGAGCGCCAGAAGGCCGCATTGCGCGATCAAGGTGAAAATCCTGACGCACTTATTAATGCCATCACCGATACTCAAGCAGCCTCGGGCTTACTGCGCCACTTCCTACGCTTTACGTAAGCCGCTTTTGGTCGCGTCTTGACGCAAGCCGATCCGCTAGTCGCGTGGGTTCTGGTAACTTGGTGCGTCCTAAACAGCGCACCACCCAGTCAAGCGATGTTTCAAGGGATAATCGATGTCCAGGCGATACGAACACCGGCTTCACATTTTCCCTCGAGCGTAGCACGGCACCAATAACGTCGTTACCTGATGTTAAAGGCACCCAATCACCACGCGTATTTCCCACCTCTGCATGCTGCCCCGTTAAGCGGGACTTAGCGATGCCGATCGTCGGTAAATTTAGCCACAGCCCCAGGTGGGCAGCGACACCAAGCCGCCGAGGATGTGCAATCCCCTGCCCATCGACCATTACCAGCTCTGGTGTGATCGTCAGCTTAGCGAACGCTTCCAGAGCGGCTGGGATCTCGCGAAAAGAGAGCAGACCAGGAATATACGGCATCCGCGTTGGCTCACGATGAACCACCTGCTCTACCACAGCCAAATGCTGTGTGCTGTCAGGCTGCCACGCTAAAACGACGACCGCCGCCCGAGTGATATCACCACCCGCTTCAAACCCAATATCGACCCCAGCAATGTGGTGCACAGAACCGATACGATCAGTGGATTCAAGTCGTTTCGCCAGCTCTGTTTGCAGCGCTACGGCCTCTTTTGGAGCTAAATTCCAGTCATGTAGCGGTGCGTCCATGCAGCCTCCTTTTACTAAACCATCATCATACTAACGTAGCTCAACTTCCCAGCTGCAATTACAGGCAAAAAAAATCCCCTTACGCCGTTGGGCGTAAGGGGATAGAACGATCGTTAAACGTCGTTTAAAGCGCCATTATATGGCGCTATACATTAACTTAAGCGCGTTCGCGGCGACGAACTGGTGCATCACCGTCATCACGACGACGACGTGGAGCACGCTCAGGTGCACTGTCTTCACTAATTTCTAACGGGCGACCAGCAACGCGAGCGCGCGCCATTTTCGCCAGAATAGTGGAAGGCAGGCCACTGGGTAGTTCAACTACCGAGAAAGCGTTGCGGATATCGATACGACCGATACGTGCACCTTCGATGCCACCCTCGTTCGCCAATGCGCCAACCAGTTGACCAGGCTTAACGCCATCCTTATGGCCAACAGAAACACGGTAACGAATCATACCTTCGCTAGGTGCGCTTGAGCGCTCGCGACGGCCACCGGGCTTGCCACCAGGCGCACTATCACGCGTAGTACGCTCTTTACGCGGTGCTTGCAAGCGACCAATCGGCGCCTCGTCAGCACGTGCCATTGCGGCAAAAGCACAGGCTAGTTCAACGGCATCATGACCTTCTTCTACCAAACGCTCAACCAATGCACGTTGCTCTTCAGCACCTTTGGTCAGGGCTGCTACAACGCGATGATGGAACACGTCATCACGGTGAGCGCGAATAGCGGCTTCGTCTGGCAGCGGCATTTCAGTCATTTTCTGACCGGTAGCCTGCTCCATCCAGCCCACTTTACGGCCTTCACGGAAACCAGCGAACGTAATCGCGATACCGCTACGGCCCGCACGACCGGTACGACCGATGCGGTGGGTATACGCTTCTGCGTCTTGCGGCAGATCATAGTTGATAACGTGCGTAATACGCGGAACGTCGAGGCCACGAGCAGCCACATCGGTCGCAATCAACACATCAATCTTGCCACGCTTGAGACGCGTAATGGTGCGCTCACGCAGGCTTTGGTCTAGATCGCCAGACAGACCGGCGGCGTTAACGCCGCGCGCTGTCAGCTGTTCAACCAGCGTGGTACAAGCAGCTCGAGTGCGCACGAAGACAATAGCAGCATCAACCGGCTCAACTTCAAGGATGCGTGCCACGGCTTCAAGCTTAGCGCCACCATCGACGCGTACAATACGCTGTTCAATGTTTTCACCGGTCGTCGTACGCGACTCAATCGCGACTTTCACCGGATTAACCAAGTAGCGGTTAACAATGCGCTCAATTTCAGTCGGCAGCGTTGCCGAGAAGAACACACGCTGAGCATCTTTAGGGGTATCGGCAACCACGCGTTTTACGTCGTCGATAAAGCCCATGCGCAGCATTTCGTCAGCTTCATCCAGCACGAGTGCCGAAAGACCGTCGAGTTTCAGACTACCGCGATCAAGGTGATCGATAATACGGCCAGGAGTGCCAACAATAACTTGGGCACCGCGCTTTAGCGCGCCTAACTGTTCACGGTATTCTTGGCCACCACAAAGGATAGCTACTTCAAGACCCTTGAGGTTTTGGCCATATTTACTGAACGAAGCCGCAACCTGCTGAGCAAGTTCACGAGTCGGAGCCATAACCAGTACTTGAGGCTCGCGACGGGTAAGTTCTAAACGCGATAACAATGGCAATGCAAACGCAGCAGTTTTGCCGGTGCCGGTTTGTGCTTGGCCCAGCATATCGCGGCCTTCCAATAACGCAGGAATTGTCTGCGCCTGGATCGGCGAGGGAATTTCGTAGCCTTGTGCTTCAACAGCAGAGAGAACGGCAGGCAACAGAGCAAGATCGCCGAAGCTCGGCGAAGCGACAGAAGTCGAGGTCATTAATCACACCTTGGTAGGCCGGTTTTTCCGGCAAAAAACATCGTAAGCGTCTCTGACTCTGCTTGTTAATACGCGTGACAATGCATATTAATAAACAAGGATCCGCAAGGCGGATATCATCATCAGTGGAGTCGGAGACGCCGGTCGCACCTAGCATTCGGTTAGCAAACATCGCGAAAGCGGGCTAACCGCTGTGGCGACCTTCTGCGCCGATTTCACCCGTTTGGTGAAATGCTGGAGGCGCGCCATCTTCACAGCAATGAACATCTACAGTTGGCAAGATGTTCCCGCAAGCATTTCACTTCGTAGTCATAGCTACATAGGAAATCGCTTATCGTCGTGATGGAGGGGTCAACACATGCGAGGAGGGCGCATCCTAACACCACCAGTCGCTCATGACCAGTTTTTTTACTTTAACTGTTATTAACATTCTGGCTTGCACATATTCACTATTCGTCTAACCTGAGAAATGCCTAATGATGTTCACTAACTTCAAGGAGTGATGCTATGAACTGGGATCAAATTGAAGGCAGCTGGAAAGAAATGAAGGGAAAAGCTCGCGCAAGCTGGGGCGAATTAACTGACGATGAGCTTACTCAGATTGGCGGCAAAAAAGATCAACTCGTCGGCAAGCTACAGCAGAAATATGGCTTAGAACGGGAAGAAGCCGAACGCCGTGCCGATGAATGGGCGAACGGTCTTTAACATTTGTCGTCCAATTAAACTGCACACTTATAGCTACATGGAGAGATGCTATGCGTAAGACAATGCTTACCACCGCTATCAGCACCGCCCTTTTAGGCAGCCTAGCCTTTGGTGTTCAGGCATCAACTGAACCACAAGGTATGTATTCGGCAGATGACATCATGGATGCAGAGGTGTTCTTCTCTGGTGGTTCTGGTGAAGAGATAGGTGAAGTCGAAGACATTCTTTTTGATGAAGAAATGCGCATTTCAGCGCTAGTCATCGAAAGCGGTGCAATTCTTGGATTGGGTGGTCGTGAAATTGTTATCAATACCGATCAATTTACCCTGGAGACCCATACCGAGAGCGATGGTGATACCGAGCATCGCATAATGCTTGAGGCCTCCCAAGAGGAAGTTGAATCCTTCCCTACTTATGATCGTGATTGGTGGGAACAGACTAAAAGCAGTGCCCGCGATGCATGGCAAACGACCAAAGAAGGTGCTCAAAGCGCCTGGCAGTCTACCCGCGAAGCCGTTAATGATGACGAGTAAGCGACTAGCTTAAATTGCTTAATCTAGTAGCGGTTAATTAGCGAACAGGGCCACCTAATTGTTGGGTGGCCCTGTTTGTTAGTACCAAGGTTTGAGATGCAACTTCTGAGAAGCTCTCTGTTTATAAATTATGAAGCTCTACGACGGATACCCTGCCCTTGTAAGCGTTCACGATCATGCGGACGTTCTAAACCGAGAAGCGGCCCGGCTGGCACAATGCGCGTTGGGTTAATCGTGTCATGGCTGTAGTAATAGTGGCGTTTTATTTGCTCCATATTGACAGTCTCTGCAATACCCGGCCACTGGTACAGCTCGCGCACATAATTTGCCAAATTTGGATAATCTTCAATACGTTTTAAATTGCACTTAAAATGGCCATAGTAGACAGCATCAAAACGGATCAGCGTGGTAAAAAGCCGAATATCGGCCTCTGTTAACCACTCCCCTGCTAGATAACGATGCTCGCTCAAGCGTTTTTCCATTCGGTCTAAGGCATCAAACAACGCCTTCACATGTTTTTCATACACGTGCTGATCCGTCGCAAACCCTGATTTATAAACACCGTTATTAATGTGCTCGTACACATCGTCGTTGATATTATTAATAGTGCTACGCAAGTCGTCAGGGTAAAAATCTAAATCGTTACCGGTCAACTCATCAAACGCGCGATTAAGAATGCGCATCAAATCAGCCGACTCATTATTGATAATTGCGCTACGTTGCTTATCCCAAAGCACTGGTACCGTGACCCGCCCCGTATAGGTGGAATCAGTCATCGTATAGAGCTGATGATGATAGTCGACATGATTAATAGGATCTCCACTGGAGCCCTCGCTTTGGTCATACGTCCAGCCCTTATCCAGCATCAACGGGCTGACATGAGAAGCGCCAATGAGTGATTCCAGCCCCTTTAATTTGCGCATAATCAGAATTCGATGCGCCCAAGGACAAGCTAGAGATACATAAAGATGGTAACGGTCTGATTGCGCAGGGTAGCTCTGCCCTTCTCTTTCTTTGCCTGACGGTGCATCCATCATCGTATCATCACCTACCCAGTCGCGAAGCTGGGCAGACTCGCGGACAAATTCTCCACCATGCTTTTTAGTGTCGTACCACTGATCAACCCATTCGCCGTTAACAAGCAGTCCCATCGGGCGGTCTCCTATTGTAATAATCGTATGTAGTAAACGTATTAATAGTGCTGATGACGTTTAGCATACGCCCGCACTCCCGATGCTCAAGCGGATGTTTTACGGCGATTCATTCGATGAAATCGAATCCTTAGGACAGAGCTCGCTTACTCCCCGCTTCAATGCCTGTGCCATGGCATGCGCCGCGGGGCCAGCGCGATCTCGGTCTCTGAATATTAACTGCATAGGCACCATTCGTACCCCGCCCGCACTGAGCGGCAAGGGTTTGAGCTGTCCATTTGAAAGTTCTTCAGCAATACGAGTCTCTGGCATCCAGGCAAATCCCAGTCCACGCTTCAGCATATCTAATGACGTATTTAAGTGGCTCACCGTCCATCGTTGCTCCGCTTTCAACCAGCCGGAATTAGTCGACTGGCGTAGCGCTGAATCGCGCACTACTAACTGCCGATGCTGGGTAAGATCCCGCAGGTCTAGTGAGCGACTAAGCTGGTGTAACTCATGGCTTGGGTGCGCAACGGCTATAAACCGGACGTTCACCAGCGGCTCACCTAAATACCCTTGAGCCGCAATCCCTGAGACCACCAAGTCGGCACGGCCATCGTGGAGCATTTCCGTACCACCATTGAGCACGCTCTCATGCAACTGCACTCTGACCTGAGGATACATTTCTGAGAAACGCTCAAGTGCTTTCGCTTGGGCAGCCGCTGGAAAAATCTGGTCAATAGCGACCACGATTTCAGCTTCCAGACCTGCAGCCAAACGGGTAGCGACATCTTCTAAAGAAGCAGCACTCTCAATTAACTGGCGTGCTCGGCGCAATAAAAGTTCGCCCGCCTCAGTTAGGCGTACTTGCCTGCCCACAGGCTCCAGCACCTGAACACCCAACTGCTCTTCTAGCTTGTGCACGGCATGGTTAAGCGTAGATGGGCTTTTGTGAATAGCCTCGGCCGCCCGTGCAAACCCACCATGGTCAACAACGGCTGCCAGCATCTGCCACTGTGCAAGAGTTACTCGAGACATTTCGATTCCCTCGACGCTAAACAGCGAAATAATCCGCTTAATCTTCGAAAAACCCTTATAGAATGCCAGGAAAAAGCGCTGAGTACTTGCTTGCAAACAATTATTCCTAGGTACCAGGCTGCCCAAAGGGGCTACCTGACTCTTTTTCCCTTAAATGACGGTCAATCGACATTAAAATTGTCAAACACGACAAAAAAACAATTCGTTACAAAAAAGGGGGTATCTAACACCTACCGACTACTAAGATTCCTTAAGAAAGCTAAAAAAGACTGCTTTGTGCTCGGTAATTGGCTTTTGAGCAGCCCAACTCCTTGACAAAAACAGTACAAAACCAATACAGAATCATTACGAAATTAATTTAACTTCTAAATTTGGTGGCAAATATTGATTAGCGTCACCTTCCTATGGTTAATTAGTTTGCCTGCATCGCTCTAGGGCGGCTTTCGCGAAGTTACTTTTTTTAGCAAACGGCGTTCATAAACAGATTTATTTACTTATTGCTTCCGTATTTCAATGAAGTACATTTAGTGTACAGGCATACAGTCTGTTCACTCTTACCGTCATGGGGTATGGTTCCTGGGTTTACTTTCTTTCATGTTACTCATTTATCACGAACTCGGCGGCCCATTTACCCATGTTGCGAATTCTTCATTCGCTGCCCCGCACGCATAAACTGTTACTGTTACCCGTGGCTACAATGGTCACTGTGCTGGGCACACAAAAGTTAATTACGACCTACCACGACTTAAATCACTCTCATACACCACTGGAAAGCGTGCTGGTACCGCTTCCCAGCGATTCTGCTCCTGGGGTTCCTTCATTACGCCAAGAGCGCACCCCCGTTGCCGAAGCCATTGATAGAGCTTCACGCGCTATTGATGCCACGCGAGAAAACATCCCACTTCAGGACCTCGCAGCTACGGAAATTGTCGATCTGGATGTCATTACTAGCGCTGAAGCCTCAATGGCTAGCGTCACGACAGTCTCCCCTACTAATGCCCAGCTTGATGACGGCGCGCTTCACATGGCCGTGGTACTTGGGACTCTCACAAGCGGTATGCTCGATGTCGACAATACGGCTTCCGTCGAAATCGCCGATGCCACTTCTTACGAAGATTATGGTGCAGAGCTGTTTGATGACATTTCGTTTCTCGAACTAGAACTTGCGACAGACGAGCCCTACGTACCTAAGTGGAAGACGCACATTGTTGAGTCGGGCGAGACGTTCGCACTACTTGCACAAAATAAGCTAGGCCTTGGCTACAGTGAAGTGCTGACGCTGCTTGAGGATCTCCCAGATCCACGCATGCTTACTCATTGGCGCGCAGGCCATAGTTTTGACTATCAACTAGATGAAGATGGTCGCTTACTCTCGTTACGCATGATGAAAAACACCCGCGACGGTATTTTGCTAGAGCGTGATGAAGAGCACTTTGCCGCAACCGTTATTGAGCGTCAGGGTGAGGCGGTTCAGCGTCTCTACGCAGGTAGTGTAAGCGGTAGTTTTGCACGTTCTGCCCAAGCAACCGGCCTAGGCAGCAGTGCCGTTACTGAACTCACTCACTTACTTGAGAAGAAACTCGATTTTCGCCGCGACAGCCGTCGCGGAGATCGCTTTCAAGTGTTAGTTGAGTCAGACATGATTGATGGAGAAGCACTTGACTCTCGCGTTCTTGCCGTTAAATACGATGGTGAACGCATGGACTTGACGCTACTTCGTAATGCTACTGATAGCAACTTTTATACGCCCGAAGGCAGTAGCTTAGACCCAGCCTTCTCGCGCTACCCATTTGAAGGCAATTATCGTTTAAGCTCGAATTTTAATCCGCGCCGCAAACACCCGGTGACTGGCCGTATCAGCCCACATAATGGTACCGATTTTGCGATGCCCATTGGTACTCCCGTGGTTGCTCCCGCCAATGGTTTGGTAGAACGAGTGGGCAACCACCATGCAGCTGGACGCTACATCGTCGTTCGCCATGACAATGGTTACCGCACTCGCTATCTACACCTTTCACGCCCACTTGTGACTCAAGGGGAGCGTATTGAGATGGGTGAACGCATTGCACTTTCAGGCAATACAGGGCGTAGCACGGGACCTCACCTGCACTATGAAGTCATCGTCAACAACACGCCAGTAAACGCGATGAACGTAGAGCTGCCTGAAAATACCAGCCTTAGCGGCGACACGTTGATTGCTTTCCAGCGCCAAGCTGAGCCCATGCTGGCAGCATTGGATAGCGGTGAGACAGGCACTATCAGCGTTGCCAACTACGAACGCCAAGAAGAGCAGTAACCTTCTCACTCTCTTTGTATTAAGCAATAACGCCGCCCTACAGGGCGGCGTTATTGCTTTGGAGCGAGTCTAATTTTTAACAACTCTGTGTTTAAAACCCCTGCTTATCAGCCATTCTTATAAACACCAATCACCACGTTATGCAGAACGTGACAAGGCGGCTAATAGGGCGGCGTCACGACGATAAATATCATCGCGAAACTCTACGTCTCCTTGGGCATTTGGCCAAGCAGTCAAGTAGTGCAGTGCGACAGGAATACGCTGTGGGAGATTAACATTTCGATCGCTTCCACTGCTGTTAAGCAACGAAGAGAGCTGATGGCGACTGCCACTATCTTGAAGCAGTAACTGTGCAAATTCCGTTACGCCTTCAACACGCACACAGCCCGAGCTGAGCGCTCGCTGATCGCGCTGAAACAACCCTCTGGCGGGTGTATCGTGAAGATAGATCATTTCATTATTGGGAAAACGTACTACCACACGTCCTAGTGGATTACCGCCACCTGATACTTGGCGCAACATCACCGCACCCGGCCGTTGCCAGTCGATAGTCTCAGCGTCTAACCGCTCGCCGGAAGGACTTAGTACTTGGATATTTCGCCGTGCTAAATAGCCAGGGTCTCGTCTTATTTGAGGTAAAACATCCTCACGCATAATGGTCGGCGGAATCGTCCATGACGGATTTATGGTTAAGTGGCTAATCGCCGAGTGAATAATAGGTGTTTCGCGCCGCGGTGTACCGACCACGACGCGGGCATCCCAGTGCTCACCATTAGGCCGAGTGTAGTGCAATCGATAACCAGCAATATCAACCCATACTCTCGGTTCATTGGTTTGGGTGGGTTTGATCCATCGAGCCCGCTCTAAGTTGACGCGAAGTTGATCGATACGCGAAGTAACCGGTGTGTTAAGTGCAAGCCGCGTGCGCTCACCCACAACACCATCTTCTTGTAACTGATGGCGACGTTGAAATTGCTTAACGGCCCTTTCTAACTCAGCATCATAGGTGCGCTGGTTGCTAACCGCTGATTGAACCTCAATCATGGGGTAAGCATTGCTATCTGCCGCCAGCAAATTAATTTCGCCCCAATAGGACAAACGTTGTCGTAGTACCAACACATCCTCATTCGTGTCACCTGGGCGTAACGCCTCATCCCTGCCCGACAAATAGGGAACATTGCCTTTTTCAGCCAGCGTACGGTATTGACGTAGCGCATCACGTAGCTGAGCGTACTCCGCTGATGAGGGCCTCACATAGTCAAGCGCGCCCTGAATATCGCCATTTTCCACCGCATGGGCAACACGCAATAAAGAGTAGCGACGCTCAGGCCTCGGGATATCCCATTTAGGCTCAACCTCGTTTGGATTCACCTTGCCCCGCGAAAGGTGCTCAAGTGCTAGTAAAAGTGCTGTCGTGGCCTGAATATCAAAATCAGCTTGCGCCAACGCACCTGCTTGCTGGCTAGCCTCGAATGCGTTCAGCAAAGTGCCCGCGTCGTAATCACTAGGTGCTAATCCATCATCTTCAAGACTGTTTAACGCCTGCACCAGTGCTTCAACCCGGTTGATGTCTTGCCAGACGGGCCGTTGATTTAATTGTTGGTAGAAGTCCTCAACAGGCAGTAACGCACTGGTCTGAGTAGCTAAACGCTGAGCTAACGCCTGCCCAAGAGAGCCTGCATCAGCATGCGCGCTGGTAATCAACTGAGGCGCTTGGATCAGCGTCAGACATAGAGCCATCCCTATCGCCCATCGTCTTATTAACGTTGTCTCGTTCATCGCTCCTCCTTGCGTTACTATTCATCGTCGCTATTCATCATTGCTATTGATCATTATTACGCTACATCTATTTATCATAGCCGTTTCCATGTCTCCTTCGTCGATATCTATTGCAGGATTGCACTCTATGTCTTTTTACCTTCGAGCTTCTACCGCCGTTTTTTCGCTTCCACTAATGTTGTTGAGTCTTCCCTTACAGGCAGCCAGCTTTTTTTCACAGGTCGCCTCTTCAGCGCCTCCCGGTGTTTCGCCCTTGCATCATCAACTACTCCAGCTAGCCCCATCTGCAACACCAGAGGCGCTGCGACTCGCCGCTCAATCACTTAGCTGTGCTGACCCAACTGCTGAGCGCTTAGCCGTCATTGATTACTCGCTTCCGTCTACCGAGCCACGGCTATGGGTCTTCGACCTGCATCAACATAAACTGCTATTTGAAGAGCTTGTTTCCCATGGGCAAGGCTCTGGTGATGCACTGGCAGAGGTCTTCTCCAATACCCCCGAAAGCCACCAATCCAGCATTGGGCTCTTTCGCACTATGAATAGTTATTATGGTCGTAATGGCTACTCATTACGCCTAGATGGTTTAGAGCCTGAGGTTAATGACCTCGCGTTTGAGCGAGCGATTGTGATCCATGGCGCTGACTATGTTAGCGACGACTTTATTACCCAGACTGGCAGGCTCGGACGTAGCCACGGCTGCCCTGCTGTACGTGAAGACATCACTTATCCACTTATCGACAGTTTGAAAGAGAATCAATATGTCTTCGCCTATTACCCTGATGAGGAGTGGTTAGCAACGTCACAGTTTCTGCGCTGCCCAAATAACAATGCTCCCCACTTAGCCCAACGCTGATAATCTTCCTACCAAAATTGTCGAGCGGCGAAGCTGCCTACTTTGTTAGACCAGCCTTTAGGCTGGTCTTTGAGACTGATCCAGATACATTAAGAAACATAGCCCTCAAAAACGCAAGAGACTGGTTTTCATCATTAATACAAGGTAACTCCGGCAAGCAAGGCAACCACCTGCAATACTTTGTGACAAAACATCACAAAGCTATTTACTATTTTGCAGGTACTGGCCATGTTTGCTTTTATACACCCTTATCAAACTATCCATCGCCTAGAGCAAGAAGTGGCAGCGTTGAATGCCCAATTAGAAGCTGAAAAAAAGCGTCACAGCTGTCGCGCGATCAGCTTGATGACGCCGGTCGAGTCGCTCAGCATGCTTCAGGCCAGAGGCGCGGACATGCTTTGCTCATTGAGCAAAGGCGTAGAAGTGCATGCTCAGCACCTTGCTGCCGAGCAATCTACACTCACCGACACCTTTGGCCGTCTCCATAAAGCCGAGCAAGCCGCACAAACGTTGCAACAACACCGTCAACGCTGCCAGCAAACAGACGCGTATCTATCGTCCTCTTTAGTGACTGAGCAAGCCTTTCACGATATACGCCAATTGAGTGTCGAATTAGGGCACAACGCAGGCCATACGCGAGCGTTAGCCATTACTGCGGCCTTGGAAGTCGCCCACTTTCATAAACAACCGGCAGGTATGCCAGCGATTGTGCAGGACCTGCAGGAATTATCAGAACACTCTCAGCAATTAGCACATCAGCTAGCGCAATGGATCGAGCGCACCACATCGCAAGTAAATGAAGATGCAAAGATCCGTGATTATCAACAGCAAGAAATAAAGGCTCTAACCAGCGCCGCCCAATCAGCAGAGCAGGTAATTGAGCAGTTGATAGACCAGTCACGGCATATGTATAAGGTCATACACCACAGTACAACCACGGCTTATTTGCACGCCGCTAAACTCGAGCATGCAGTATGGAAAAGTCGCCTTTATAGGCAACTACTCTCTGCTCATCTGGAAGAGAGTTTAGAAGATCATCAGCACTGCACGCTTGGGCATTGGTACTTTATGGGTGACGGTCGTCGCTATAAGCATACGGAGTCTTACAAAGCGCTGGCAGCACCACATAAGCGTTTTCATGAAAGTGGTTTAGAAGCGCTTAAGTTTGCCCGCCAAGGTGATCATAATGGCCAGCTTGCGGCGCTGGCTATGATGGAAGAAGCCAGCAGCCAGCTAGCGCTCCAGCTTGATAAACTGATGGAACATGCCGTATATGAGATTCCCATTTCAACTGGCCGCCCATCACCATTAGCAGACTCACCTTAATGACGTGCCGTACGCCTTCCTTGCAGGCGTACACATATAACACCCTTTTATGCCATGCTGGGTGCATTACCGCGTTTAATCACCCACTTAGCAGGGAAGGCAATGTCGCAGATCAAAAAGCTAGATCTCGCTTTACAGGGCGGTGGAGCCCACGGAGCTTACACATGGGGTGTTATCGATCGTCTACTTGAGGATGACCGTATCGAAATAGAGGGCATCAGCGGTACAAGCGCTGGCGCAATGAATGGCGTGGTCATGGCAGACGCCCTCACCCGCGGTGACAAAGAGACGGCTCGCCAAGCGCTACACCAGTTTTGGAAAGCAGTTAGTCGAGCGGGTATGGCGAGCCCAATTCGCCGCTCCCCCCTAGATGTACTTACTGGAAACTGGTCACTCGATCATTCTCCGGGTTATGTGGCCATGGACCTTTTAAGCCGCTTGGTATCCCCCTACCAACTGAACCCTCTGAATATTAATCCATTGCGCGACATTGTCGCCGAACATATTGATTTCGAACGTGTAAGACGTTGTGATCAGCTTAAGCTATTCGTGACAGCCACTAACGTTCGCACCGGAAAACAGCGTGTCTTTCGCCGCGAAGAGATGAGTGTAGATGCGGTCATGGCCTCAGCGTGCCTGCCTTTTATATTTCAAGCGGTTGAAATAGAGGGTGAAGCGTACTGGGATGGCGGCTATATGGGTAACCCAGCACTGTTTCCTTTAATGGAGGAGTGCAGCGCACGCGACATTCTATTGGTGCAGATTAACCCCATCAGCAGAGAAGAAGTCCCCACCTCTGCCTCAGCCATAATGAATCGGCTAAATGAAATTACCTTTAACTCAGCCCTGATTAAAGAAATACGTATGATTGCGCTGCTTAAGCGCGCACTGGATGAGCAGGGCATCGAAAACTGCTACCAGCAAGCGCTCTTCCACCGCATCAGTGGCGAACAGGCGCTAGAAGATCTCTCGGTATCGAGCAAAATGAACTCAGAGTGGGCGTTTCTATGTTACCTGTTTGACCAAGGGCGCGATGCCGCCGAACGCTGGCTAGAAACGCACTTTGAAGCGATAGGTGAACGTTCAACACTGGATATTGACGCTGTTTATTTGCACGAATAACCAGCACTCACGTGTCGCACGCCTTCACTGCAGATGCGCCATCTTGGTGCATTACTAGCCTACCGCAACTTTCCACCCATCAAGAATACACACATAAACCATTAATTTTAAATTAAAAATAATATGATGGCGAACTAATTGCTTAACCCTTACTGAATGATGGTAGGCGTGGACCAGGCCCAACGGGTACGAGTGCGTCGAACCTGCCCTTCAATGGCGAAGGCATGTTCTCGTTAACAACATAGCGCCTTTCCAAGCGCCATGTTTTGACCCACTCGTATCGTGCTCTGTGAGGCCATCCATGGACATTCGCAATAAAGCTAACCGCATTCGGCTATTAAACTTCTCTACCCCTCAAATGCGCGCGTTCCACTTTTCTTGGTTCGCGTTTCATATCTGCTTTTTTGGCTGGTTTGGTATCGCCCCTCTGATGGCAGTGGTTCGTGAAGATTTATCACTTACTCAAACACAAATCGGCAATACCATTATTGCTTCCGTTGCTATTACCGTTATTGTCCGCCTGCTCATTGGCGTGCTGTGCGACAAAATTGGGCCTCGCAAAACCTATACTGGTTTGTTGATGCTGGGCGCTGTCCCCGTCATGGGCATAGGTTTTGCCAATAGCTTTGAGACCTTCTTACTCGCACGCTTGGCCATCGGAGCCATTGGTGCATCGTTTGTTATCACCCAATATCACACCACGATGATGTTTGCGCCGAATGTCGTTGGCACCGCCAATGCAACCAGTGCTGGCTGGGGGAACTTGGGCGGCGGTACGACGCAAATCCTGATGCCGTTGATCTTCTCAGGTCTACTAATGCTTGGCGTTAGTGAAACGCTAGGTTGGCGCTTAGCAATGGTGGTCCCTGGCGTCGTACTGTTCTTTACTGGGATTGGCTATTGGCTGTTTACCCAAGACGCTCCCGATGGCAATTTTAGCGACCTGCGCGCCCGCGGTGAGCTACCCGAAGCCACAGGTGAAAATAGCGCAGTACAAAGCTTTCTGACCGCAGCAAAAGATATTCGCGTATGGGCGCTGTTTATTGTTTATGGGCTCTGCTTTGGCGTCGAACTAACCATCAATAATATTGCCGCTATCTACTTCTTCGACAAGTTTGATCTGACCCTGGCGACCGCAGGTTTAATCGCTGGCTTATTTGGCCTAATGAATATTTTCGCCCGTACCCTTGGCGGCGTTTTTTCAGACCTGTTCGCCAAACAAGGTGGTTTAAAAGGGCGAGTTCGCTGGCTGTTTATCGCCTTGGTATGTGAAGGAATAGCACTCATTGCCTTCTCACAAATGCATGTCTTAAGTCTCGCAATCGGCATCATGCTGGTCTTTAGCCTGTTTGTTCAAATGGCCGAAGGAGCAACATTTGGCGTGGTGCCCTTTATCAATAAAAAAGCACTCGGTGCTGTTGCCGGTATCGTGGGGGCGGGTGGAAACGTAGGTGCCGTATCCGCCGCCTTTCTGTTTCGTAGTGAAAGTCTTGGTTATCAACAAGGGCTTTTTTACCTTGGCATTACCGTATTAGTGCTTGCTTCCTGTGTACTGGTAGTACGCTTCAGCGATGCCACTGAAGCCGAAGAAGCAACCGCCTATCGTGATGCGGTTGGCGACGATACGAGCGCAGGCGCACTCTCGCTGCGTTAGCATTCACTTACCCCTCTGTACGCTTTATCCGCGACGATTTTTTACGACACGTTTTCGCGACCCTTATCGCAACAGAGGGGATTTCATCTCAGGCGGGGAGTAAAGGAAACCACTATGTCTTCAGCCCAACAGCTACTCTTGACCGCCCTTCGATGCGATATCGATAGCCTGCACCACTTAGCCACTACCTCAGAGATCGTTGGCGACATTAGCGGTTTTATCCATGCGCTCCAACGTGAACGAGGTGCCTCGACGATTTACCTTGTCTCGAAAGGTAAACGGTTTGCTACTCGGCGAAAGGAATTTGTACAGCATAGCCAAGAAGCCGAGACCGTTATGCGCCAGCGGCTAGAAGCGCTTACCGAAGAAGCACGACCACAGGCAGCGGCACGCTTACTTAGGCGGATCGCTGCGGTGTGGCTTGCCCTGGATGACTTAAGCACTTTACGGCAAGCCATACATTCGCTTGCAATCTCTCCAGATGCAGCAACCCAAGCCTTTAACCACTTAATCAGCGGGCTCCTCGCTATTGTATTTGAAGCAGCAGACACCTCGGCAGACCCGGATATCACTCGCGCACTAGTGGCTATTTTCCACCTTATGCAAGGTAAAGAGCTCGCAGGGCAAGAACGTGCCTGTGGTGCCTTTGGCTTTACCCATGGGCATTTCGACGAAGCCCATCGCGAATTAATGAATCAATTAGTACGTGGCCAGCAGCGCTGCTTCGACACCTTTGAAGAGTTTGCCTCACCCGACGCTGAGCTTGTCTGGCAGCAGACTCTCTCGCCGCGAACACTCGCGGGGATTCAACAGCTTCGCAACATTGCTTACCAACATGTTTGCCAACACTCTCATCAAGAAGGCCGTGCAGACAAAACGCTTAGTGAAACATGGTACGACCTAACCACATTACGCATAGATAGCATCAAAGCCGTTGAAGACACGCTAAATCACCAATTAACGGCGCTATGTCATCAAAAAATCGCTCTGGTGCATTCGACATTAGAGCAGGCTAAAACACCTCTTAACCAACCAACTCTTGCTCCCTGCGAGCAGCTTCTTGCCTTAAGCGATACACAACCATTAGGAGAGCTGACCGCTAGCGCTTTAACCTCTCCATTAGGACGTTCACTGATTGAGCTTGCCCATGCCCAATCGAGCCACCTTCAAGGTCTTAGCGATGAGCTGGAAAACACCCGCAAAGCCCTGCGTGAACGTAAGCTCATCGAACGCGCCAAAGGCCTTATCATGGCCCACCAGGAAATGACCGAAGAAGAGGCTTACCGTTTTTTACGTAAAACCTCGATGGATCACAGCAAAAGCATGGCCGATATGGCGCAGTCAATACTCGATCTTTCATCTATGCTCAAACGCAAAGACGAAAAACACGCACACTAGCTGAAACAGCTCATTTGCAACACTATGGGCAATTAGCCATTCTTATATTTCCCCTTTCTGAATGAGCTAGGAGCACACGCTATGCAGCACCGTGTCCTAATGATTACAGGCGCCTCAAGTGGAATTGGTGCCGCCACCGCGCGAGCGGCCTCACGTGAAGGCTATAAGCTGGTACTTGCCGCCCGCTCTACCGACAAACTCACCGCACTGGCCCAGGAACTTGGCCCTGAAAACGTGCTGACATGCGCGTTGGATGTCACCGACATGTCGCAACAGCAAACAATGGTTGATCAAGCAATTGAAACATTTGGACGTATCGATGCAGTCTTTGCTAACGCTGGACGCGGTGGTTCTCCCGGCGGCTTTAGCGGTGCAGATCACGACGCTTGGCGCGAGATGATCCTGACCAACATTTACGGTGTAGGACTAACGCTTCAGGCATGCCTTCCCGCGCTAAAGCGGAACAAAGGGCATGTACTTTTAACCGGGTCAGCCGCAGGACGAACCACGATTCCAGGCTCGATGTACAGCGCCACAAAGTGGGCAGTGACCGGCATAGGCTATAACTTGCGTGAAGAGCTACGCGGAACGGGCATGCGCGTTACCTTGATTGAGCCCGGCATGGTGGATACCCCTTTCTTTGATAAGCCACCAGAGCACGCACTTGAAGATCGCGATATTGCCAACGCCGTGATTTATGCACTTTCTCAACCGCCGCACGTCGATGTGAACGAGATTTTAATTCGGCCAACGCCACCCACTGATTAATCGACGCTGCGAACGGACAACAATGGCACCTTGCATTTCTTCTTGCATGCCCACATAACACTGGGATACCTAGCGTGCTAATAAATAACGCCGTAAATTTAGCCGTCCATACGCTTTTTAATGCAGGTGCCCCATGAGCCAACTCGCTAATACCGCCCTTTCCGTGCTCGATCTAGCACCCATTCGTCAAGGTGGTAGCGCTGAAGAAACGTTTCGCAACAGCGTGTCCCTAGCGCAACGGACAGAACAGCTCGGCTACACGCGTTACTGGCTGGCTGAACACCACAACATTGCTGGCATCGCGAGCGCAGCAACAGCCGTATTAATTGGCCATGTTGCTGGGCAAACCTCCACTATACGCGTGGGCAGTGGTGGCATTATGCTACCCAACCATCCACCCTTGGTGATTGCCGAGCAGTTCGGCACCTTAGAAACACTTTACCCAGGCCGGATTGACTTAGGGCTGGGCCGTGCACCCGGCTCAGATGGTGCCACCATGCAGGCAATGCGCCGTAATGCTCAGGCGGGCGTCGATGACTTTCCACAGCTGCTTAATGAACTGCAAAGCTACTTAGCGGATGCGGACCCACAGCAGCGAGTGAAAGCCGTCCCTGGGCAAGGCACCCACGTGCCTATCTGGTTACTTGGCTCTAGCGGTTATAGTGCGCAATTGGCGGCAAAACTCGGGCTACCCTTTGCATTTGCGGCCCAGTTTGCACCGGGTTACTTATTTGAAGCATTGCGGCTTTATCGTGATAACTTTCGGCCGTCGGAGCACTTAGACAAACCCCATGCCATGGTAGGGCTGCCCGTTATCGCTGCCGAAAGTGATGCCATGGCCCATTACTTAGCAACGACCTCTCAACAGAAATTTCTTAGCCTTATTCGAGGCAAGCCGACTCAGTCTCTGCCCCCGGTTGAACAGATGGACTGGACACCGATGGAGCGCTCCCAAGTAAGCCAGTTCCTAGGCGCAGCCATCATTGGCGGGCCCGATACGGTCAAAGCTGAGCTAGAGGCCTTTCAAGCGCGCACTGGCGCTGATGAGTTAATGATCAATAGCGATTTTTATGATCATGCCGACCGCTTGCGTAGCTATGAAATTGTGGCAGATATCGCTCGATAACCCATTAATTAAACACAAAGACCATGACCAGACTTAGCTTTACACCAATGACGCAAGAGGACTTTGTGGTCTTCTGGCCTACCTTTCAGTCCATCGTGATGGCTCAAGAAACGTATGCGTTCGATCCCGACATGACCTTTGAAGCGGCTTATACACTGTGGTGTCAGCAGCCTAAGGCGTCATTTGCGGTAAAAGATGATCAAGGCGAATTACTAGGCACTTACTATCTAAAAGCTAATGCAGCAGGCCCTGGCCAGCACGTTTGTAACTGCGGCTATATGGTAACGCCTGCGGCTAGAGGGAAAGGTGTCGCCCGCCAGATGTGCGAACACTCGCAGCATGTAGCGCGTCACTATGGCTTTGAAGCGATGCAATTTAATGCGGTAGTGTCCACTAACGAGGTGGCCGTCGCCCTTTGGCAACGGCTAGGGTTTGCGATTGTCGGCACGATTCCTAACGCCTACCGGCATGCGTCCCTTGGTTTTGTCGATAGCTACGTGATGTATAAAGCGCTTTAGTGGCCGCTTGAAAAAAGGGCAGCGCTTTATAATTAGGACATCCGTGATAGCGGGTCTGGTTATTTAAGGCAGCGTTGTAGAAGCTCTTCAGCAGCGGCGCTGCCCAACTCGGTTAAATGGGCAATATTTCGCTCAGGGATTTGTTCCGTATCACCATAAAAAGCAATCGCTTTTTCGACGCTGGCCTCGCGCAATAGATGAACCATCGCATAAGGCGAGCGATTGGTGTAATTGGCCGCGTCTTCGGGTTCAGCATCGGCAAAACAGTAATCCGGATGGAACGTTGCTAACTGATAGACCCCTTCATACCCCAACTCTGCCAACAGGCTTTCGGCCAGTTCGACATAATCCAGGTAATGATCAAAGCTTTTAAACAGCGTAGGAAATATCAGCAACGTGGTTTCCGTTTCCGGATGCTCGTTCAACCATTCTACTTCGGCTATTAGTTCTTCCAGTGCCACGTCGATTTTTTTCGAGCGCACTACCTCGACCCGAACGTTGCCGCCATCAATCTCACGCTTAGCGAATGGGCAGATATTGTGTTCCACGATAAAGGTGCGGACCCACGCTAACGTCTGCTCTGCTATCTGATTATCTGCCTCTTGCATCGCACCTACTACCTTACATTAAAGTGGCTGCCACCACGGTTAGAACCTGCCCGTGTACCTGTAAGAAATAGTGTACCTGCAAGAACAAGCAAATGCTTCAGGTGTGCGCCTGATACCGTGCCAACGCCACCTCATAAGATTTATGGATATGATCATCCATTAGGGCTCGAGCCGCTTTTCCATCTCGGTTTAACGCCAGTTCAACCAGCTCGTGGTGCTGATCGTCCAGCTCTTGGCGAATAGAGGGCATTTTGGGCCCCAAGCGGCGATAACGATCAAACTGGTCGTGTAGCTGTTCTATAAATCGAAGCAACCAAACCGACCCACAAGGCGCCACCAGAGTCCGATGGAACTGAGTGTGTAGCTGCTCCCACTCCTCTCCTTTATCGAGTGATACATCCGCACGTTTTAAGCGGTGAGCTGCCGCTAAAAGATCAGCTTCCCAGACCGCATCGCCGTGGACAATAGCACGCTCAAACGCCATGCCTTCTAGCTCAGTGCGCAAACGCGCAATATCATCCAATTCTTCCCGTGACAGCTTCGGAACCCTGAAGCCACGTTGGTTTTCTTGGATTAATAAACCATACGCCGCTAGTTTGTTTAATGCTTCACGCAACGGGCTTAGCCCAACTTGGTAATGCTCTTTCAGCGCATTAATGGCTAATTTTTCTCCAGCTGCAAAGCGGCCACCAACTAAATCTCTGCGCAACGCATCGTAAATAGGACTAGAGGCGGTATCAGGGGGAAGCGGGATGTGTCTGTTCATGCCGTAATCCTTTTACGTATCTTCACGATCGCATCTGTTAGCAAAGATTGTAGGGCTAGGTGTTGACGACTCACAATAGCCTGACCTATATTCTATTTTACATAGAATAATCGATTTTTTACAAAACAAACGATAAACAGGCAGAAAAGATGCTTTTAATAGAAATGCTTTCCCTCATGGCATTGGGCATATGAAACAGTCAGCACTCTTTTGGGCTTTCTTCCGTGTGGGCATTTTTGGCTTTGGTGGAGGCCCAGCCATGATACCTCTAGTACGTGCTGAAGTGGTTACGCGACACAAGTGGTTAACTGATGAAGAGTTTGCCGACGTACTTGCTATCGGCAATACGCTGCCTGGACCCATTGCAACGAAAATGCCTGGCTATATCGGCTATCGAGTTGCTGGCATCAGTGGTTGCGTGGCGGCAGTGATTGCCATCGTTCTGCCAATGATCGTTGCGATGATTATTATGCTAGGTATCTTTAGCCGCTATCGTGATGTTACGTGGATACGCGGCATGGGACAGGCAGTTATCCCTGTCGTTATGGTCATGATGGGCCAGTTAGCTTGGGATTTTTTCGACAAATCTCAAGCAGCTCTTGGCTGGATAGCAAGCGCGCTAATGGGAGTTATTGCAGGTGGATTAATTTATTGGCTGGGTGTGCATCCTGGCTGGGTCATTGGTGCCATCCTATTAACAGCCTTACTGCGTCCAACGGGTAAAAAACGCGTCGAGGGCTCAGCATGATTTATTGGGAGCTTTTCTTAGCGTTTTTTATTCCTAACATTATTGGTTATGGCGGTGGCCCCGCGATTATTCCTCTTGTTGAAGCCGAGGTAGTTGGCCGTTATAGCTGGATGACCTCTCAAGAGTTCGCCGAAACCCTGGCCTTGGGCAACGCACTCCCCAGCCCTATTGCAACCAAAATGGCGGGCTATGTTGGCTATGACATCGCCGGCATTGGCGGTGCATTTGTGGCTGTTTCTGCCACGGTTATTCCTTCTTTACTGCTGATGCTCGGGGCGCTGGGGCTGCTTTATCGTCATCGAGACTCTCCTCGCGTCAAGCGTATGAGCCAATGGGTTCGCCCGGTAATCGCCATGATGATGGCTTGGCTAACTCTCGGTTTTTTCCTGGAAAGTATTGATACCAGCGGTGCATTACATACCGTTTTACTGGGCGTTATTGCGGCTATTGCTCTTGTGCGTTTTAACACTCATCCAGCGTTTGTTGTTATCGGCGCATTGATTTATGGAGGGCTCTTCCTGGGCTAATGTGTTTTCACTGCAAACAATAAGAACCCACTATGGGATCACGCGCTCACCACCCCGCTGCTTTACAGCAGCGTATCACCACACCAACTCAATCAAAAAAGGTGTAGCAGAATGACGCGTTCAAAACTTGCTCTAAGTACCACTCTCGCCGCCATTGGATTGACCTCCAGTATGGCCCTCGTATCCACCGCTCAGGCTGACTATCCTGAGCAGGATATCCGCTTAATAATCCCTTACGGCCCAGGTGGCGCAACGGATATTATTTTTCGCTTAATATCACAAGAAGCAGAGCAGTATCTCGGTGAGTCAATTGTCCCTGTCAATATGGCAGGTGCCGGTGCAACGCTAGGGTCACGCAATGTCAAAGATGCTTCTCCAGATGGCTATACGCTACTGGGCAGCCACGACACGATTGCTCTCTCAAAACTCGCAGGTACTGTTGATTATTCTTACGACGCCTTTGAGCCTATAGCACTACTTACCCAAACAATTAATATCCCCGCCACTTATGCAGGACATGCCGTCAATAGCGCTGATGAAATCGCCGATTATGTCAGCGAGAACCCTGGCCAAGTCCGCTTTAGCATGATCCCCAGTTCTACCGACCACTTCTTCTGGGCACAATTTTTTGAAGAGGCTGGCATCGATATGGCAAATGTCCGTCTTGTGGGGTATCCCGACACAGGTCAGCAGGTTTCGGCACTGATGGCTGAAGAAGTAGACTTTGCCATGTTTAACCTGCCTTCCGGGGGCGCTTTCTTTGAAGATGGCACCTTTAAACCGCTAGGTATCGCTCACCCAGAGCGCTTAGACAGCATGCCGGATGTGGCCACTCTGCGTGAACAAGGAATTGCCATGGACCACTCTACCAGTCGAGGTATTTTTGCTCCTAAGGGCACCCCTGAAGAAGTTCTTGATGCTGTTGCCCAGGCCTATGGCCAAGCCCTTGAAAGTGAGCAGGTGAAAAGTCGTATCGAAAATGAGTTTGGTTCTGTGGTGCGCTTCCTTGCTGGAGATGACTATCAGGCGTTTTTGACCGAAAACGAAGCGGCGCTCTCTGCGGCGGCTGAAAATATCGATTTTCAGAACTAACGCCCACATTTCCAAGCTAACGCTCCCAGTGGTAGTTCTCCTGGGAGCGCCTGGAGGCATCGCGAATGCTAACGCTAACGAAAGACCGCGCGCTGGCGCTGGCGCTACTATTAATTGTGGCTGTCATGTGGGTTGAGTCCGGGTCTATCCGACCACCTACTAGTTGGCAGCCTTATGGATCAGCGCTATTTCCGCGCATTTTACTCGTCACTATTGCGCTACTTTCAGTCGTCATCTTGGTTCGCTCACTATTCACCAAAGTAGCTCCCCCAGCTTCTGGGAGGGGGGTATTAACTGAGTGGTTTGAACGTCGTAAAACCGTTGTGGCGCTCTTTGTTATGTTTGGGCTTTACGCCGCCTTGCTGCCTGTATTGGGTTACATCGTTGCCACTATGGTTTTTTTAATTGCGTCACTTGCACTGCTATTGGGCGTAGACACTAAGCGTAAGTGGGCCATCAACCTAGGGATCAGTTGCACACTCGTGCCGTTGGTATTTGTGATTTTTCGCTACGGCTTAAATGTTTGGCTGCCCTAATGTTGAGGAACGACTAATGACCAACTTTTTTCTTCAAGCGCTTGCCGAAGTGGGCAATCCATCTGTTTTGGGTTTAATTATTATTGGTGTGCTATTCGGCATTGTCGGTGGAAGTATCCCGGGCTTCACCGTCACGATGGCGATTCTGGTCGTATTCCCTTTTACCTTCGCTATGGACCCAGTCAGCGGCGTATCACTAATGGTGGGTGTATTTGTCGGCGGTTACTCAGGAGGCATTGTATCTGGCGTGATGTTAGGCATACCTGGGACCCCCTCATCAATCACCACCGTTTATGATGGCTATCCGATGGCACAGCGCGGAGAACCTGGACGTGCATTGGGTATTGGGGTAATGGCGTCGTTTCTTGGCACACTCATTAGCGTTGCGGTGCTGGTGTTTTTTGGCCCTTTAATCGCTAGTTTTAGTATGAATTTTCGCCCATGGGAAATTACTGCGCTGATTGTTTTTGCATTAACACTGGTCGCAGGGCTTTCCAACGGGGCTCTGTTAAAAGGGCTACTGGCGGCGGCTATCGGTCTACTCATTACCACGGTCGGTTATGATCGTAACAGCAATTTGCGCTTCGACTTTGACTTGCCTGCTCTAGGCTCAGGTTTCGAAATGTTGCCGGTAATGATTGGGGTATTTGCCTTTTCGCAGCTGCTTGGCAATATCGAAAAGCTAAACGATGAGAAGAGCAGTGCCCAGAAAATCGATACTAACGTCACTATCCCTTATGGCTTAATCATGAAGGATATAGCCAGCCAAAAGCTCAATACGTTGCGCTCCTCATTAATTGGTAGCTTGATTGGCGCGCTACCGGGCACTGGGGGAACAGTGGCTAACTTTGTCAGCTACGATCAGGCAAAGAAATTTTCACGCCACCCTGAAGAGTTTGGCAAAGGGACACCTAGTGGGATTGTCGCGTCTGAAGCTTCAAACAGTGCCGTTGCCGGCGGTGCCTTTGTTCCCACATTAGCGCTGGGCATTCCTGGCGACCTGCCAATGGCTATTATGATGGGTGTGCTCATTCTTCACGGTATCACCCCAGGGCCAATGATGTTTGAACAAAACCCGGTTCTGGTGGGGGCTATTTACGCCAGTCTATTAATTGGCGCCATTGCAATGGTGCTATGTAACTTACTGCTGGTGCGCTGGTTCGCCAAGATATCCCTTATCCCTCAGCAAATTCTGGTGCCTGCTGTACTGATGCTGTGCGCCATCGGTGCTTATGCATTGAACAATAACGTATTCGATATTTGGGTGTTGTTTATTTTTGGCGTGATTGGCTATCTGCTGTGGAAAGCAGGCGTGCCGCTTACCCCGTTAATTCTGGGTGTTGTGCTAGGCAATAATCTAGAGCGGCAGTTATTCCGAGCCTTAGAGCTTGACCCCAACTGGCTCACCTTTTTAACACGGCCGCTTTCTGCCCTGTTTTTGGCACTAGCGGTTGCTTCGGTGGTGTTCTCACTTTACCAAGACCGCAAAGTTAAGCGCCTTCAACAAACCACTCGATCGCCATAAATAGTTTTTCTTATGCCGCTGCAAAGGATTTTATGATGCAACACAATGCCCTTTACTACCCAAGCGCCTCTCGCCGCATGGCTACTTTCGGAAAACGCGGCATGGTGGCAACTTCCCAGCCATTAGCTGCCCAGGTAGGTATTAGCATTTTACAGCAGGGCGGTAATGCCATTGATGCCGCCATTGCCACCGCCGCAGCGCTCACCGTGGTGGAGCCGACCTCCAACGGCATTGGCAGCGATGCCTTCGCCATTGTATGGGTTGATGGCAAGCTACACGGCCTTAACGCCAGTGGCCCAGCCCCACGAGCAGCGACTATCGACGCCCTAAAAGCCCTTGGCCATGACACGATACCCAACCACGGCATGCTGCCAGTTACCGTACCTGGCGCCCCCGCCGCCTGGGCGGTGCTTTCTGAACGCTTTGGTAAGTTACCGTTTGCGCAGTTGCTAGCTCCAGCCATTGCCTTGGCGGAAGAAGGCTTTGCGGTGACGCCCGTTATTCATCAAATGTGGCAAGAAGCCTTCAACAATTATGCAACTTACTCCGATGCGGCGTTTACACCTTGGTTCGACACGTTCGCGCCAAAAGGTCGCGCTCCACGCCCGGGTGAGTTGTGGTCATCACCTGATCACGCTAACAGCTTAAACGCTATCGCCAACACCAAGGCCGAGGCCTTTTATAAAGGCGAACTGGCAGACGCTATTGATGCGTTTTCCCAGAAACACGGCGGCTTATTGCGTAAAGAAGATCTTGCCGCCTATCAACCGGAATGGGTAGATCCCATTAGCATTCGCTATAAAGGACACGACATTTGGGAGATTCCCCCCAACGGCAGCGGTATGATCGTGCTCCAAGCACTTGGTATGTTGGAACGTCTAGAAGCCTGCCCAGGTAACACCTTAGAAACTCTTCACCGCCGCATCGAAGCTACGAAACTGGCCTACATGGATGGTTTCAAACACATTACTGAGCGTGCTGACATGGCTCCTAGCACCGAGCAGATGCTAGATGATGGCTACTTAAAAGCGCGCGCCGCACTGATTGGCGAGCAGGCCGTTGACCCTGTCCATGGCAACCCCTTACAAGGCGGCACCGTGTATCTTGCGACCGCCGATAGCGACGGCAATATGGTGTCGTTTATCCAGAGTAATTTTAAAGGGTTTGGCTCTGGCATGGTGGTGCCAGGCACCGGCATTAGCCTACAAAACCGCGGCTGGTCGTTCTCCCTAGACCCAGAACATGCCAATGCATTAGCCCCTGGCAAACGCACCTATCACACCATTATTCCTGGGTTTATTACCAAAGATAACCAAGCCGTGGGGCCATTTGGCGTCATGGGCGGTTATATGCAGCCCCAAGGACAGCTGCAGGTAGTGACGGCCATGCTGGAAGATCACTTAAACCCGCAAGCCGCATTAGATATGCCCCGCTGGAAATGGACCAAAGGCAAAACGGTTGAGGTTGAAGCCGATTTCCCCAACCATCTTGCCTTGGCGTTGGCACGTCGCGGACATCACATTGTAAAAGTGGCTGATTCAATTAGCTTTGGTCGCGGTCAAATTATTCTGCGTGACCCTGAAAGCGGTGTTCTGCAAGGGGGGACAGAACCACGCACTGATGGTGCGGTATTACCTCTTTAAACGTTCTGCTGCTCCACGTTGCAGCACCGACTTGGTTCACTTACTGCTGGGCAATTAACGCACTGTCCAGCAGTAGGCTAGCTATCAACGCCAAAGCATCGCATCATGGCAACCACTTTTATCGGTTATGTTGCTAATCAATGACGCCACCCCCTTCTGTACCCGCTCACTCCCCTTTCAGCGGATTTTTTAGCGTGTTCCGTTATAGCCGACGCGCGCTTGCGTTGGTGTGGGAAACTTCCCGCTGGATGATGCTTGGTTTAGCGTTATGTACCTTAGTCGCTGGGGTTTTGCCTGCCGTGGCCGCCTGGGTTGGTCAGTTGATTGTTGATGGCGTCGTGGCGGCAATGGACAGCTATCAGGCAGCGAATTCACCTAATCTGTGGGAAACGCTAACCCCGGTATTAGGTTTGGTGGCCCTGGAAGGGTTGATTATTGCGTTTATCGCCCTGGCTCAGCGTGGGCTGGCTGCTCAGCAATCACTATTACGTGCGTTGCTAGGCCAGAAAGTCAACGTGATGATTTTAGAGAAGGCGGGCACCTTATCACTCAGCCAATTTGAAGACTCCGAACTGTACGACAAGCTCACTCGCGCCCGCCGCGAAGCATCCACCCGTCCGCTCGCCCTCGTCAATAAAACCTTTGGACTGCTACAGAACGCTATTTCGTTGGTCAGTTTCGGATTTCTCCTGGTGCAGTTTTCACCGTGGGCGCTATTGATCTTGGTAGTTGGAGCGTTACCGGTGTTTCTCTCAGAAGCGAAGTTCTCCGGCGATGCTTTTCGGCTATTTCGCTGGCGTTCGCCGCAAACGCGGATGCAGATGTATTTAGAAACGGTGCTTGCCCGCGAAGACAGCATTAAAGAGGTCAAACTGTTCGGCCTAGAGGGACTGTTTCTTCAGCGCTATCGGGATATTTTTAGTGCGCTCTTTGCCGAAGATCGCCGCCTAACCCTGCGCCGCGAAAGCTGGGGATTTATTCTTGGGCTGCTCGGCACATTAACGTTTTATGCTGCTTATGGCTGGGTGGTGGTCGAAACGGTCGCTGGAGCACTCACCCTGGGTCAAATGACCATGTACTTAATGGTGTTTAAGCAAGGCCAAGGAGCGTTATCGGCAAGCCTGACAGCGGTCAGCGGTATGTACGAAGATAACCTCTACTTATCAAACCTCTACGAATACCTTGAGCAGCCAACGGACGCCGAAGAAGGCCATCTCTCCCAGGGCATAACGCCAGGAGATGGGCTGCGCTTTGAGCACGTCAGCTTTGCCTACCCAGGTGGCAGCGAAGTATTACACGATATTTCGCTGCATTTAGCCCCCGGCAAAAGTATTGCACTCGTTGGCGAAAACGGCTCAGGTAAAACGACGCTAATTAAGCTATTGACGCGACTTTATCGCCCGACGACCGGACGAATTCTGTTAGATGGTAGCGACCTTAATCACTGGAATACCCAGGCATTACGGGAACGGGTGGGCGTTATTTTCCAGGACTTTGTGCGCTATCAGCTTTCAGTAGGTGAAAACTTAGGTGTGGGTGATACGCATGCCTTTGGCGATGAGAAACGCTGGCAGCAGGCGGCTCACGACGGCATGGCAGATGGCTTTATCGACCGCATGCCGCAGGGTTACCAAACCCAGCTAGGACGCTGGTTTAAAAATGGCCAAGAGCTCTCCGGCGGCCAGTGGCAGAAAGTCGCGCTTTCGCGTGCTTATATGCGGAAAAATGCCGATATTTTGGTGCTAGATGAACCTACTGCAGCCATGGATGCCGCAGCAGAAGCAGAAGTATTCGCGCGTTTCCGCGAGCACAGCCGCGATAAAATGACGATTTTGATCTCTCACCGTTTTTCGACGGTGCGCAGCGCCGACCAGATCATTGTGATTGACCAGGGGAGAATTATTGAGCGTGGCACCCATGAAGAACTGCTAACAGTCAACGGAAGGTATGCTTCGTTATTTCATTTGCAGGCGGAAGGCTATCAGTAGCAATAATAAATTAATTCATTGTTATGTTTTCAAAAAAACTACAGCTTTCGAATATGATCACGACAACCCAAGCTGGGCTTCTAGCCATGATGAATCCAAACTACCTGATAAGCCGATAAAAACAAGTCTCGTCTCGATAGGATCCTCTCCCCAAGCTTGCCCCACCGTTAAGGTTGCTTGCCCGCCAGAAACTTGCAGGTGACAACGATGGGCAGGTTTCTCTACCAAATTTACGGTCCCCTTAGCTCGAAAGATGCCCCGAGGGAGAGCGCTAAGAAGATTGTGCAGACTTTGCAATGAAATGGGTGCCTTCACTAGTAAATCATTACTTTCGAAGTTGGGCACTACCGCATTTCCAACGAAAGTATCCACATGTGAGCCAACGCAAAAAAGTGTCGGTAGCGGAACGGATGATTGCTGCGTTGGAATGATTGTCACTTTTGGAGAAACGGACCTAATCCAAGCACGAACCTCATTTCCTTGGCCAATATCTACTTTGTTTAAAAGTACTAACCCGGCACACGCTACTTGCCGCTGAGCCAACGAAAGAATTTCCGAGTTAAAAAGGGCCATTCCAGCATCAACAACTGCAATTACTCCATCCAGCGGTGCGTAATCACGCAATTCAGGGTCAGATAGAGTTTCAACTATTTCAAAGGGATCCGAAACACCTGACGCCTCAATCAGTATGCGATCAGGGAGATCATGGCGCTGCAGCACCCCCCGCACTGTGGCAAGTAGCCCCTGGCTTAGGCTGCAACAGATACAACCATTCTCAAGTGAAATAATTTCCTCCCCAGTTTCCCGCAAAAGCTCTGCATCAATATTCACTGCGCCAAAATCGTTGACAAGCACTGCAATGCGCAGCCCTTGTGGGTCTTGTAGAACATGAGAGAGGAGCGTTGTTTTTCCCGCCCCAAGGAAACCGGTAACGAGGGTAATAGGAACCATTTCTGCTTATCCTATAGGGCGTCGTATAGCCTGCCCAGGTCGCTCATTTTCCTGCCGTACTCCTGAGAGGATTACAGGTGTACCATTAACAATCAGATGCATAACACCAGTAGATGGACGCGCTGGCTCCAAGAAAGTTGCTTGATCCTGCAGTTCAGCAAGGTCAAAAATAACGATATCTGCATCAGCACCAACCTGGAGGCGACCTTTAGTGCGCATCTGCGGTGTTGAGGCTTCAAGTATCTGCGCTGGAATTAAGCTTGTCTTCGCAAGTGCCTCAGACAGAGAAATTACCTGACGATCACGAACCCATTGACTGATAAAGCGCGCGTAGCATCCTGATGAGCGCGGATGGGCAAAAGCCCCTTCTGGGAGCGGCCAAACGTCTTCCGTTAGGGCTGAACCACGTACAGCCCAAGGCATAGCATCCGATGCGATAGCTGAACCTGGATAAAGGACAGATAAATCGAGCAATCGCTGATCCTCTTCGCTATCATCTGGCCGCAAGAAATGCATGACGACAACAGCTCCAGGTTCACTCGCTTGAAGTTCATCTATTTTAGCTTGCGTAAGTGGAACACCATCCAACTCCAAACTCGTCGGATCAGGCGCTCCCCAGCGCTCCAGCCAATTCCCTCGGTAAATTTCCGCGCCCACTGCTGATGAACCTGCACCGTATGGGTAGGCTTCAATACTGATTGGAAGACCGCGCTCCTGTGCGCCTTTAAGCAGCTCTGCGCACATTTCAATATCGCGCCCGGCACTACTGTTAAGGTGGCAGACATGCATATGAGCACCTGTCGCTGCAGCCAGCGCAACGAGTTCTTGAAGCGCCTCAAAGGCGCTGAGAGGCTCCACAACACTGATTGAGCGAACATGTGTAAAGGTAGGTACTTCGTACTGAGCAGCAAGTTGTGCCAAAGCGTAATACTCTTTACGCCCGTAACCAGGAGCGTAGCCAGCATTTATTCCGATGCCAATGCCTCCCTGCTGCAGCCCACTTTCGACTCGACTAATAATGCGCTCAAGCTCGTCGGGAGTGGCAAGCGTGTTTTGCCAGTTATCCAAGGAAAAAGCCTGTTGAAACCATTGGAGCGTACCGTCAGGTTCTATCCCTTCTTTCTCCGCAATACGCGCGTAAGTCCAAGCGACAGAGGCACCATAGTTGATCGGGCGCCCTTCGGCAGCGGTTTTATCATAGAATTGGGCAATAGGTAGCAACCCAGACTCCAGCTCAAGTGCTGTGGTTACACCATCAAAAGCCTGCATCCAGGCAGCAGGTAATTGCTGGCCGTGCGCATGAAGATCAATGAAACCAGGCGCAACGATCAACCCCGATGCATCTAGCGTCTTGTCGCCTTTAAGAGGTGTCTCAGAGATTGCGGCAATACGTTCACCCTTTATCCCAACATTTCTAATCGCATCAAGGCCTGTCTCCGGGTCAATCACACGACCACCGATGAGCACAGTATCGAAGGGGCCCTCTTCATTCTGGCGCAATATTACTGGTAGAGATCGCCCTAAAGCAGGGGTAACAACGCTGACCATTCCAAGCGCAAGTAAAGTACGGCGGCTAATATCTACATTAGACATCACATACCTCCTCCCCTAATGCAAAAGATCATCGCAATCCCATCCAAAGAATCAGAGTGAGCGGTATGCAGAAGGAATTGTTAGAATTATTTTTGATAGGTGTTTTAACATCATAGCGCACACTTTTTTCTCTGCCAGGAATTGCTCTTCACTCCTTAGGCGGCAGAAGTTCACTGTACGAGGCTAAGCATTTCTCCTGGTGCAGTTTTCACCGTTTTTCGACGGTGCGCAGCCCCGACCAGATCATTGTGATTGACCAGGGGAGAATTATTGAGCGCGGACCCCATGAAGAACTGCTAGCAGTCAACGGAAGGTATGCTTCGTTATTTCATTTGCAGGCAGAAGGCTATCAGTAGCAATAAGAAGAATAACAGTTGCTATTTTAGGATTTAAAAATAGTTAGCCATAGAACTAGTTTGAAACGTTAAAAAAGGTGACACACTCACATCGCTTATCGACTGAATGAGGTCTTTACAGCTATTGTCCACTCATAATTTCCTACCCTAGGAGTGGCCAGCATGAGTCATATCCATCGAATTAGCTTTAAATACACCCTCGCTTTTATCAGTGTTGCATTAGCGCTTCTCGCTGTTGTCATTGCAGACGCTTTACTGGTTAACATGGTCAAAAACCGTTTAAATACGTTTACAGACAATTATATTCCTGCGCTATCAGCAACGCTGAATGGTGATCGTGACTTATATCAGGCCAGAGTTGCAGCAATGGAGTATATATTGACAGATCCTAATTCTGATCAAGCGGAAGTGCTCATTGCAAGCTATGAGGAGAATGCTCAGCAAGCGTATGACCGTATGCAAAGGTACGCCCAAAGCATGCAAAACTACCCTGAATTGATTAACCATTTTAATAATTTTGAAAATTTATATTCAAATTGGCGCCAGGAAAGTCAGCGTGTTTTTGACTTGCACCGTTCGGGTGAAACCTCTAGAGCATTAAGCACGCTCTCTGGCACATCTTTACAGCATTTTGAACGACTAAGAGAAATATATGACTGGTCTGACCAAAGTATTGAAGCCGCCATTATTAGTGCAGAGTTAGCAGTCACTCAGAGAATTAAATTTCAGCAAACAAGTACGGTTATTTTTTCTATCGTTGTGTTTGTATTTGCCGTATTGCTAGCACTATTTGGCCCAATGATGATGTCCCGGGCAATTAAACACATCACGCACAGAATTAAAGAAATTACTGACGGCGACGGCGATCTTACCGCACGTATTGAAAGCCGTCGTCGTGATGAAATTGGTGATTTAGCTCATCAGTTCAATGCCTTTATAAAACGCATTGATGACACTTTACAGTCAGTTAATCATAGCACTACCAGTGTGCAGCATGCCTCTACTGAAATCGCGAAAAGTAGCCAGGAACTTGCGTCGCGCACGGAGCAAGCAGCTGCCAACTTGCAGCAGACATCTGCATCGATGGAGCAGATTGCGGCAGTCGTGACCAATGCATCTGAATCTGCCCAGCAGGCTAACCAGATAGCCCTTTCGACACGAGACACAGCGCAACAAAGCCTTAATTCTATGCATAAAGTAGAACGTACGATGGATGCTATCAGTGACTCTTCCAGCCAAATTAGCGACATCGTTACCATGATTGAAGGTATCGCATTCCAAACCAATATATTAGCGTTAAATGCCTCCGTTGAAGCCGCGCGTGCTGGCGAACACGGCCGTGGATTTGCGGTCGTTGCCCAAGAGGTTCGAACACTCGCCAGCCGTGCTAGCGATGCCTCAAAAAGTATTGCAGAGTTGGTGAGCATGTCTGTTCAGCGGACACAGTCTGGTGTTGCGCAAGTTAAGCAAACGGGAGCGACCATCAAAGAAATGGTTACCAGTATTGAGCGGGTTGCCGATGTTATCGCCGACATTAGCGCTGGCGCTAAAGAGCAAAGTGTTGGTATTGGTCAAGTCAATGATGCAGTGAGCGAATTGGATAGCATGACACAGCACAATGCCTCCATGGTCGAGGAGTCTAGTGCGGCTGCCGCGGAGCTGCGTGAACAAGCGGATAAGCTCAGTGCGCTGGTAGGTTCATTTAAGCTTAGTGACTCCTCTGTCGTGCACACAACGCATTACCAAATGTCCTTTAATCAAAGTAGTCATTATCAGCAGCCTGCCAAAGTAGCCGCGCCACAACGGCCAATACGTTCAACAAGCCAGCCCGAGTGGGAGGCCTTCTAACGTTTTAGAGTACCCTTAATTAAAATGCGCCCTTAGTTTCCCCTAACACTAAGGGTGCTAGTTTTTGACTTACTACGTTCACACTCACTGCTATCGCGCCAAGCCGCTGTTAAAAACAGCCGCCTGTGGCGTGAGTAATCAAAGGAAGATATATGCCATCTAGCGCGTTAGTCATTGATGACGATAGTGATGTGCAATTGCTGGGTAAAATGCTGCTCTGCAAGCATGGATACAACGTGGTAACAGCTGGCAGTTTAGGGGAACTGGCTCGACAGCCAGCATTATTAGAGGCCGAGTTGATCGTACTTGATTTTGGTCTGGGCGAATTTACCGGGCTTGATATTCTTGATTACCTCTACGATTTACGTTTGAACGCCGCCATTCTTTTGCTCAGCAGTTGCTCAGAAGAAACCGCGGCTTATGCCATTGCCGCTGGTAAGGCCAGAGGCCTCAGAATGCTGGGCTTTCTTCCAAAATCCCAGCTTCTTACTCATCTCACTCCGTTTCTTGAACAGTTAAAGGCGACACCTAAAGCACCTACTTGCGACGAGTTAGCGACTGCTATCAGCGCGAAACAACTCTGCTTAGCATTTCAACCGAAGAAAGACTTACAGAACGGCCAGGTTACTGGAGTAGAAGCACTAGTCCGCTGGGAGGATCCAAAGCGAGGCATGCTCTATCCAGATACTTTTATTCCATTAGCAGAAAAAAGTGGGCTAATGGGGCCGCTGACTTGGTGCATTCTCGAACTCGCTTTTGAACAGCAGGAAAAGTGGCAAGCATTAGGCTGGAACCTGCAGGTAGCCATCAATGTACCTGCCGCTTTCCTTCAATCAGAGCACATGCTGGAGAAATTTGACAAGCTCACTCAACATCGAAAAAGTGCACTTCCTTATCTCACGCTGGAGCTTACTGAGTCTGTCGGCGTTGAGTGCCTGGGCTATGCACGCCACATTTTGGAGGCATTGCGCCAACGCGGATGCAAGCTCGCCTTGGATGATTTTGGAACCGGTTACTCATCACTTATTCAACTTCATCGGCTCCCATTTAACGAATTAAAAATCGATCGATGCTTTGTATCACATATTGATCAAGACAGCCGCGCGCTGGCAATCACACTGTCGGTTGTCGACCTTGGAAAACGACTTGGCATGACAGTGGTCGCTGAAGGGATTGAGAATGAATCTCAGCAAACACTGCTAGTGGAGGCGGGTTGCCCTGCTGGCCAAGGTTATTATATTTCCCGCCCTTTAACTGCACAGGCATTTAACCGCTGGATGAAAGAGGCCCTCGAACAACCGACACTGCGGAAGGAACCGAAAGAAAGAGTTCATTAGAAAAGGCTAGAAGGAAAGAGTTAACAAGCCAGCTGCGATTAAAGCTTGCTGAGATTTTTCGCGTAACGAGACCAATTCATCTATACATCTAGTCAGTTCCAAAGACTCTGCATTTAGAGCTATTTCTTCTAATTGCCCCGCCTTTTCCCCTATGGCAAGGCAGCCCAACGAAGCAGCGGCCCCCTTTAAGGAGTGGGCTTCTTCACGTAGTGCCTCTCTTTGCTCGTACTGATAGTGCCTAGTAAGTTTTTCCAACCGCTCCTCAAAACGAGTAAAAAAGACTGTTAGCAACGTATTTAATTGAGCTGGTTCAAAAGCTTCCTTAAGTTCATTACAAATACACTGATCTAAAATATCTCCTTCCTTCAAACCGCTCTCATCTTCTTGATCGCTTAACATTAACGCTGGAGACGCTGCCTCTGTGATGATGTAACGGCTGATCGCCTGATACAGCTCTGATCGTGTAAAGGGTTTGGTAATCATACTATCCATGCCGCTTTCAATGCAGCGGTCACGGTGCTCAGCCATTACATTGGCTGTCATGGCAATGATTGGCAGTCGCGGCAAATTCTGTTCAGTTTCAAACTCACGCCAACGATTTGTGGTTTCGACACCATCTAAGATGGGCATTTGCATATCCATCAAGACTAAATCTAACTGTGCGGCATGTGCTTTTAAATATTCTAGGGCTGCGTAACCATTTTCCACTACTGTACTCCGCTGCCCTAGCTGCTCAAGCATGACTTTGGCAACCATTTGATTAATCGGATTATCTTCGACAATAAGAATATGATGATCTTCGACTAATGCCAATCGAGGCTCGCTAGGCTGATAGACCTCCACGTTCTCGGCCCTGGGCATAGTAACCACAAACCAGAATCGACTCCCCAGACCTACTTCGCTGATCACACCAATCTCACCTTGCATCGCTTCCACTAATCGCTTGCAAATCGCCAGCCCTAAACCAGTGCCTTCATGCCGTCGAGCGATAGATGTGTCCACCTGAGAAAAGGCAGAAAATAATCGTTCATGATCGGCAGCAGCAATCCCACAGCCAGTATCATGTATCTCGACAAATAATCGATCTTCCCCCCTAGGGGCAACATGGCATTTAACAAACCCTTCTTCAGTAAACTTGAGTGCATTATTGATCAAATTCATCATTACTTGGCGTAACCTAGCGACGTCCCCAACCACAAGCTGAGGTAACGCAGGATCAATTGAATAGCTGAAGGTCACACTCTTATGATTATCCTGCAGCTGATAACCTACACACAGCTCTTCAATACACGCTTTCACATCAAATGCACGAGCATCGAGATCTAAATAGCCACTTTCAATCTTGGTATAATCAAGAATATCGTTAATAACAGCGCGTAAACTTTCTGCACTACGTTTTAATGCTGATAAATATGTCTCTGCTTTCTCTCCCTCAACCTCATCACTTAATAAGTCCGTCATACCTACCACGCCATTTAATGGCGTACGTATTTCATGGCTCATTACTGCCATAAATTCCGATTTTGCTTGACTGGCTATTTCAGCTTGCTTCGCTGTCTCTTTAAGTTCACGACTTTTAACTTCTAAAGCCTGAGCTTTGCGTAAACTAGTTCTCCCCTCCCGAATCAATGCACGTACCAGCATCCCTCCCGAGAACATGAGCAACAATAGCAGCACCAACGCGAGGCCATAAAGTTGCATCATTTTTTCACGCTCAAGGGTTCTCATCCCTGCCACGTTAGCATTCGTTTCCAACAAAATGTTGTTTGTTAAGCCCTGTAACATCAATGTTTTAGTAAGCAACTCTGCAATAACGGTAGCACTAATACTTTCAGGAGAATCCCACTCCGGCGCTATCAGATTGTCCATTTCATTAATCATAAAGCTAGTTTTCTCGACTAAACTACCAACTCCCTCTATTTTTGAAACTGCAACACTAATTTCACCTTGTTGAAATAACATTTTACGGCTATACAAAATTTCAAATCGAAGCAGTAAGTCTTCAACAGAAATATTGCCAACCTGTCTATCAACTAGCGCCAAATGAAACTCTCGAACCTCCCTATCAAACTGATAGCCTGCCCACACTAAATTTTCTAACAATCTATTCTCTATGGCATGCTGACGCTGAAAAATAACCCCGCCAGTAATAATTGCTGAAAGAAAAAAAAGGATCGCTGAAAACGTAGCGACCCTAACACGGCGTGAAAAATAGTGTTTAAAAAACTTCAGCATAAGAGCTATCCGGCAACCCTGGTCTCGTAATATTCTCGTTTACTCTACCATTTTCACTCCACAACGACTCTTTTCACCTGCCATACAGAGCGAGTTAGGATCTCCTCACTCAGTAACGAGGGGGTTTCATCAAATGGATAGATGACAAACAGTGGACCATGATCTCGTACACGCAGCGCCTTACCGTCTGCACTCATGGCAAAAATAACGTTATAGTCGTAAAAATCGCTAATCGGTATTGTTGACGCATAGTCATTTAACGCAACGACTCTCAGCTGTTCACCATTAGCGTCAACGGCTTCAAGGATGGCACGCCCTAGCGGACCTTCAAAACTCACTACACCGCTGTGCCATGGAGTGCTCGTCACTGTTGTGTGTTGATCCAGTGCTTCGAGCATCGATTTATCAAAATGCGCTTCATCACCAACATTGGTCATCGCAATGTTACCGCCGACTTCCAGCACCACAGGGCCTGTAGGTACGTCAAGTGCATGGGCTGTTGATGCTAAACTCAAGCAAACATAAGCCAAACCCCAACGTCGTTTTTTATTCAACTGACTGATCATCTCCACCCTCCTCAACTGTGGAAATAGTATAGCTCTGCCACTTAAGCGTTAACTGTAAACCTTTGTGTCATCACCATCCTCTAAACTAGACTTAAGGTATGAATAATTACACTTAACGGTGTGAGATTTATCACACGATGAAATGGTAGGTAACGCGCTATGCATATCGGTGTGCTTGAGGACGACCTTGATCAGCAAGCTTTTATTGAACAGTGCCTTATTTCTGACGAACATCAAGTGTCTCTGTTTAGTCGCGCAAGCGAATTGCGCCGAGCTACCCAAGAGAAACGTTTCGATTTTCTTATTGTTGATTGGCGTCTGCCTGATGGCTGCGGAATGGATGTCGTAGGCCATCTCCGTCAAAATGATGGCTGGCGAGGCCCAATCCTTTTTATTACTGCAAGCCAAAACGAAGATGACGTCGTACAAGCACTTGAACAAGGCGCCGATGACTTCTTAGCCAAGCCGTTACGTCCAAGAGAATTAATTGCCCGCGTTAGCGCACTTGGCCGTCGCTCAGGTTACGAGACTCCAAGGCCAGCGATTACTTGCCCAGATATATTTTCTATTAATAAGGAAGAACATAGCATCAGTATCGCGGGGAGCTATGTGGCGCTGACTGAGCGGGAATACAGATTAGCAACCCTATTTTTTTCTAAAGTCGGCGAGCTGCTAACACGCGCCCATCTTTTGGAACTAGTGTGGGGGATTAAAGGTAGTATCTCTACGCGCACGGTGGATACTCATGTCAGTCGACTACGCCGCAAGCTGGAATTGGATGGCCGCCATGGGCTTCGGCTGCGCAGCGTTTACCAGTCAGGCTATCGAATGGAAACGTCATCAACCTCCCCCTCATCAATACCTACTAAAAAAGCCGACCCAATAGGTCGGCCAAGCTGATGAGAGTTGCTCGGTAAAAAGGCCGAGCAATTAGATGCCTGGGGAAGGCATCGCCAAAACGCCTGATTAAGCGGCTTGGCGATGCCCTCGCGCTGAGGCTTTACCTTTGCGGGAGTAGCTGCCTTTGCCTTTTTTCGGTGTTTGCTGCTGCATTTTGAACATGGGCGTTCGCAGCTGCGCTTTCAGTGCGTTATCGCGTATCTTGCCTTTTTTCACGGTGTACTCCTCAGTCTTTGAAAAAAACAGTCTTTGAAAAAACAGACATTAACAAACGCTTGTCTGGCAGCGCAGTAGTTTGTCCTGCCCCTACTGTTGCCGCCATTCCTATTTGTTTAGCCGCTTCTAGGACCAAATGAGATTGATCAAGTTCCCAATGCCTTACGATGACGTTTGATCACCATAAGTGGCTAACGTGCTCGCGGCAGGGCTTTCTGCCACCATGCTCACCACGCTGCCCACCATAATCAGGCATGGCGAGGGTAACGGTTGAGCAGCGAGTCGCGCGGGCATGTCCGCTAACGTGCCCACCAATGATTGCTGTTCGGGCTGGCTAGCATTGGCCACCAACATAATGGGCCACGTATCCGGCAGACCCGCTTGGCGCAGGCCGTGGCAGATAGCGTCTACTTTGGAAAGCCCCATATAGAACACCAGGGTTTCATCCTGACGGGCAAGGTTGGTCCAGTCCGGCGTGCCGCCCTCCCGGCACAGTTGCGCCGTAATAAAGCGCAGCTGCTGGGCATGCCCACGATCAGTTAGCGGAATACCCATCCCCGCAGCGGCTGCCGAGGCAGCGGTAATGCCTGGCACTATTTCGGCGGATATTGAGGCATTTGCTAATGCTCCCAGCTCTTCACCCATGCGCCCAAACACGCCTGGGTCGCCACCTTTCAAACGCACAACCGACTTACCCGCCTGGGCAAGCGAGACGATTAGCGCGCCTATCTCATCTTGAGGCACGCTATGATGCCCGCTTGCTTTCCCCACGTAATAGCGTTCAGTGCCTGACGGTATCAGCCCCAGCACATCGTCACCCACTAAGCGGTCATACACTACCGCATCGGCCTGCATTAACAGACGTGCTGCTTTCAAGGTGAGCAGTTCCATATCCCCACTACCTGCACCGACTAAATATACTGTCCCAGAACGGCATTCGCCGCTAAGCGGAAGGCTTAAGCGCGTGGCTGATTCGCGGCCAAAGGGCGCTAACACCCGCTGGCTGAGGCGCATAAAGGCCTCAAGCCATTTCTGGGTGAGTTGTTTGCTTAGCGCACGCATTTGGACGCTCCTCTTCAAGTAATGATTTTAATTCTGGAATACAGCTGCCGCACTGAGTGCCGCAAGCCAGCCGTGCGCCGAGGGCTTCAACACTGATATCGCCCCCACGAATTGCCTTAATGATAGTGGTTTGTCCTACTTGATGACAGCTACACACAACGGGGCCCGCATCTACCGCACCGTCATCGCAACCTGCCAGTAGCCGTTGGCGATGGTGAAGGTCTAGCGTCGCGTCGTTAAAGCGCGCCTCAAGCCAAGCAAACCCCGGTAATTCTTGCGGTGGCCCTACCATTAGCCACCAGCATAACTGGCCATTCACTATTCCTGCTGCGCGCAGTCTGCCGCTACCACTATCCTCGCACCACAGCGACGCAGGTACATCGAGCCACGACTCCACCGTTGCTAGCCAATCACTGACCGGTGCCGTATCAGCGAGCTGCCAGCGCTCACAGTTACCCATAGGAATAAGCGACCAATAAGCGTTCTTACACCAACTGGGAGTATCCGTACTGGTTTGGTCGTTGGCCACCAGTAGCGTTGCTTGCCAATCAATGGGCAAATTCATTAATGCTACCGCACCTTGTTTGGTTTCTGGCTGGCCAGACACAGGGTCGGTATAGCCGGTGATCAGTGCGCCGCTTCGGCCCTGCTTGGTGAAGCAGTCGGTCCAGTGCATGGGCACAAACACTTCCCCTTGCCGCTGGGCGTTTGAAATACGTACTCGCCCACGGTACTCACCTTCAACTGCCGTCAGCATCGCAAGCCCTTGGTCAGCTACGCCCGCGTTGGCCGCATCCACAGGGTGCAGTTCAATAAACGGCTCTGCCCGATGATTCATCAGCCGCGGTGCTCTGGCGGTGCGGGTCATGGTGTGCCATTGATCGCGCACTCGCCCGGTATTCAGTCGCAGCGGATAGGTCGAACTGAGCGCCTGTTCTGGCAACCGTGGCGTAATCGGCAATAGTTTGGCTCGGCCATTGGCCGTGGCAAACACACCCTCTTCAAACAGCCTTGACGTGCCCCGAGGCGCAGATTGATTAACCGGCCACTGAATCGGCAAGAGCGCATCATAAGCGGCCTGCCCTTTGCCTGCCAGTCCCGAAATATCAAACAACCGCTTGCTCGTGCCACAGTTTTCAAAACCGGAGAGCCGTGCGTGCTCGTCGAAAATTTCCCATGGATGGGAGTAGCTAAACGCTTCAGCAAACCCCAAGCGTTTAGCAACTTCGCAGATAATCCACCAGTCGTGTTGAGCTTCACCAGGCGGTGTCAGCATGCCGCGCTGGCGGGAGATTCGTCGTTCAGAATTGGTGACCGTCCCATCCTTTTCCGACCAACCTGACGCGGGTAGCACAATATCGGCATAGGGCAGCAGATCAGTGTTAGCAACGCATTCCGATACAATTACCAGCGGACACGATGCCAACGCGCGGCGTATCTTTGCGCCATCCGGCAAGCTAACGGCCGGGTTGGTAGCCATTACCCACAGCGCCGTAATCTCACCACGGTCAATGGCATCAAACAGCTCAATAGCTTTATGGCCGGGGGCATCCGGCAGCGTGGGTGCTAAGTGTTCAGTGGCCCAAAAGCGGCTGACCAGATCAAGCGCACCGGGGGTGTGGTAGTCCATATGCGCAGCCAACTGATTGGCAAGCCCACCCACTTCTCGCCCGCCCATCGCATTAGGCTGGCCAGTGATTGAAAACGGCCCAGCCCCCGGCAGGCCAATTTTACCGCCCGCCAAGTGACAATTAATGATGGCATTACACTTATCGGTGCCGCTGGTGGACTGATTAACCCCTTGGGAATAGAGCGTGACGACATGCAGCTGGCTGGCAAACCAGTAGTAAAAGGTTTCTAAGCGCTCCGGGTCGACGTCACAGGCTATTGCGACATCATTCACGCTGCTGGCACTCTGCTGAGCAGCGCTTAATGCCTCGTTAAACCCTTCGGTATGACGCTCAAGGTAGAGGCTGTCCAATCGGTGATGTGCTGACATCCACGCCAGCAGCCCGTTGAACAGATAAGCATCACTGCCCGGCCGAATACCAAGATAAAGATCGGCAATTTCACAGCTATCGGTCACCCTTGGGTCGATGACCACCACACGCATCAATGGGTTGCGCTCTTTGGCAACTTTCAGGCGCTGATAAAGCACCGGATGATTCCAGGCCAGATTAGAGCCGACCAACACTACCAATTCCGCTTCTTCTAAATCTTCATAGTTACAGGGCACCGCGTCGGCGCCAAAAGCGCGCTTGTAGCCCGCCACCGCTGACGCCATACACAGCCGCGAATTGGTATCCAGATGCGGCGTGCCCAAAAAGCCCTTAAACAGCTTATTAGCCACATAGTAATCTTCCGTTAACAGCTGCCCCGAAAGATACGCGGCAACCGTATGATTGCCATGCGCGTTACGCTGCGCCTGTAAACGCTGTGCCGTTTCGGCTAACGCCTGCTCCCAGGAAACGTCTTTTCCATCCACCCGAGGGTGTTGCAAGCGGCCGTGCACACCCAGTGTTTCATGCAGCGCCGTGCCTTTAACACACAAGCGCCCGTAGTTAGCAGGATGTTCACGATCCCCTTCCACAGCGATGACGTTGCCACTGTCTATCGTCGCTTTCACTCCGCAGCCAACGCCGCAATAGGGACACGTGGTGCGGATATCGCCTTCAGCGAGCCGATTAGGCTTTGGCATTGCGTTTTCCTCCGACGTTAAAAAGCAAAAAGCGCCCAAGCGAGCCTCTAAAAGAAGCCTGCCTGGACGCCGTTGTCACAGGGGCACCCACTTTGGTGCCATACTCATCAGTGGTTTGCTGCAGTTAGTGTTGTTCGTTGCGATTTGTCGTTGTGTTTTATTTGGCTAATACACTGCAATGAGCCGTTATTACTTGTTATCAACATTACTGCAATCAATAAGCCCAACTCCCTACAAAAAACAAAATAACATTCAAAAACAAAATCTTATAAAAACCACCAAACCGTTTGATAGCACGCTCAACCCCCGCTGTCTGCCCACTAGCGTTCTATGACCGTGCGCAGCACTCGCCAAACGCACCAATCGTGTGCGCTTACTTATTTACTCAGGCGAGAGCTTGTGGGCACATCAAAAAAACAAGCAACTGATTAGAAAGGATTAATTCATATCAAGGGAGTAGCTGGCTAATTTTTTGCTGCGTATTAAGCATATGAGACAACTCGGCAGCCAACGGCGGTTGCACAGCGTGCTCATCGACGTGACTTAACGACGCTAACGGGCAACGACGCCCCTGACACACCTTTCTTAACGAAGGGCAGTGTCAGGGGCGTTTTTTTATTGCTCGACACACATGCTGAATGCAAGGAGCCACCTATGGAAACCGCTTCCCGGTGCGCATCTATCGACCACCTAATTATCATTGGCAACGGCATGGCCAGCCATCGCCTAATTGAAGCGCTGGTGCGCCACCCACAGCGCCCAACGTGTATCACCGTTATTGGTGAAGAGCCTGTACCTGCCTATAACCGAATACTGCTTTCCCCCTTATTGGCGGGTGAGCTTGCCACTGACGCGCTTACTTTCCGTGACCAAGCATGGTACGCCGAACAGGGCATTACCCTGCTTCTCGGCGACAAAGTAGTAACGATTGATCGCGACAACTGCCGTATTACTACGGAGAGCGACCGCTGCCTGGATTACGATCGCTTAGTGCTCGCGACGGGTTCACGACCAACGATACCCAACGTTCCCGGCATTGAGCTAGCGGGCGTCCATAGCTTTCGCGACTTGCAAGACGCCACCGCCCTAGAAGCCATCGCCCAACGTGGCGGTAATGCGGTTGTTATCGGCGGCGGCCTGCTGGGCCTGGAAGCCGCCGAAGGCCTGCGTAAGCGCAGCGAGCAGTCGTTCTCTCAAGAGCCTTCCCAAGAGCCTTTTCAAAAACTCTCTCAAAAGCTCTCGGTTAGCGTACTTCAACGCAGCACGCGTTTAATGAATCATCAGTTGGATGAAACCGCCGCCCAACTGCTGGAGAACACCCTGAGTAAGCGTGGTCTCCACATCGAAACAAACGCCTCGCTTGCTGCACTGGAAGATAACGGCCACGGACGCGTCAAGGCGGTCATGCTGAGCGATGGCCGCCGTTTACCCGCCGATAGTGTGATTGTCGCGGCGGGCATTACGCCCAATGTGGAGCTGGGGCAGCAGGCGGGGCTTCACTGCGAACGTGCCATTGTGGTTGACGCGCACCTGACCACATCTGACCCGCATATCGCAGCCCTGGGCGAATGCTGCCAATTTGAGCAGCACACCTATGGGTTAGTGGAGCCGATTTGGCGTCAGGTTGACGTGTTGGCAGCCGTGCTGTGTGGAGAAACAACCGATGGTTATCAAGAAGTCACCACTGCTACCAAATTGAAAGTCAGCGGCGTAGCGCTCTTCGCATTTGGCCCTACCGAAGCAGGCCACGAACACGACGTATTGCGCTACCGCGACCCAGAAAGCGGCGACTACCGCCGCCTGCTACTCCGAGATGGCCAACTTGAAGGGGCGGTGCTCTACGGCGATACCCGCCACGGTCCTTGGTATTTCGAACAGGCATTGGCAAGTGCTGACCTTACGGCTTGCCGCCAAGCACTACTGTTTGGCCCTTCCGATGCCGAGGTACTGCAAACCGAGCACACTGATAACGCGAACAGTCCTGCTTCTTCATCATCGGCTTCTCCATCCTCTTCTCATCCACCGACCTCAGAGGCGGCATAACCATGGCAACCCCAACAAAACTGATCATTATTGGTAACGGCATGGTCGGCCACCACTTGGCCGAGCAGCTAGTTGAGAGCGGTGCGCTTGAGCGTTTCGAAGTAACAATTTTTGGCGAAGAGCGCCACCGCGCTTACGATCGCGTGCATCTTTCGGAGTACTTTAGCGGGCGCGACGCAGAGTCGCTTGCGCTATGCGAGGCCGATTACTACACCACCCATGGCATTACTTTGCGCAGCGGTGAGGCGGTCACTCGCATTGATCGCAAACAGCAAGCCGTCATCACTGCCCAGGGCAGTTACCCGTATGACCAGCTCGTTCTGGCCACCGGCTCCTTCCCGTTTGTACCGCCTATTCCCGGCAACGACAGCGAAGGCTGTCTGGTCTATCGCACGCTGGATGACCTGGACGCCATTCAAGCAGCAGCAGAAAACGCTACGAACGGTGTGGTTGTTGGGGGTGGGTTACTCGGATTGGAAGCCGCCAATGCGCTACGCGACCTTAATCTAGATACTGCCGTGGTGGAGTTTGCTCCACGCTTGATGCCCATGCAGGTAGATAACGAAGGCGGTGAGCTACTCAAGGAAAAAATTGAAGCTCTGGGCGTCCAGGTGCTTACCGAGCGAGCTACCCAGCGTATCGAACCTGGCGAGACCAGCCGCCTGCGCATGGTGTTCCAGGATGACAAAGTGCTGGAAACCGACCTGATTGTGTTTTCAGCAGGCATTCGTCCACAAGATACCTTGGCACGCGAATGCGGTTTAGACATTGGCGAGCGCGGCGGCGTGGTTATTGATGACCAATGCTGCACCAGCGACCCCGCCATTCTCGCCATTGGCGAAGTCGCGCTGTGGAACCAGAGTATTTTTGGTTTAGTCGCTCCTGGCTACCAAATGGCCAAAGCGGCGCTCTCCACCCTGACGGGCGGCAACACACACTTTAGCGGTGCCGACATGAGCACCAAGCTGAAGTTACTGGGTGTGGATGTAGGTTCTATCGGCGATGCCCATGGTACTCAAAACCCCGGTGCGCGCATGTTTCGCTATCTCGACCCACTCACCCAGGTGTATCGCAAGATGGTGGTAACCAGCGATGGTAGAAAGCTGCTGGGCGCAATGTTGGTAGGCGATAACAGCGCGTACGACACCCTCTTACAGTACTACGCCAACGGCATTGAGCTGCCCAAAGAGCCAGCCTCGTTGATTCTTCCCCAGCAGAGCGGAGCCGCCCCAGCGCTAGGCCCAGACGCGCTGCCGGAAACCGCGATGATTTGTTCATGCCATAACGTCACTAAAGGTAATATCTGCACCGCCATTGATGGCGGTGCCACTGACCTTGCCAACGTCAAAGGGGCGACCAAAGCCAGCACAGGCTGTGGTGGTTGCACCGCATTGCTCAAAAGCGTAGTCGACCACGAGCTAGAAGCCCGCGGCGTAGAAGTTGATAAATCGATTTGCGAGCACTTCGCCCATACCCGCCAGGAGCTTTACGATATTGTGCGCGTGGAAGGCATCAAAACCTTCAGCGAATTGATCGAAAAACACGGCAATCAAGACACCCACTGCCTGGGCTGCGATATCTGCAAGCCCGCTGTGGCGTCCATTCTAGCCTCCTGCTTTAACGAACCGATCACCGATGCTGCTCACGTGCCGCTGCAGGATACCAATGACACCTTTATGGCCAATATGCAGAAAAACGGTACCTACTCGGTGGTGCCGCGCATTGCAGGCGGTGAAATCACTCCCGATAAGTTAGTCGTGCTCGGGCAAGTGGCCCAGAAGTACCAGCTTTACACCAAAGTCACCGGCGGCCAGCGCATCGATCTGTTCGGCGCACGTTTAGAAGACCTCCCCGCTATCTGGGGCGAGCTCATTGAGGCAGGGTTTGAAACCGGCCACGCCTATGGCAAATCACTACGCACGGTGAAGTCCTGTGTCGGCAGCACGTGGTGTCGCTACGGCGTGCAGGACAGCGTCGGCATGGCCATCAAACTGGAAAATCGTTACAAAGGCCTGCGCGCGCCCCACAAAATTAAGTTTGGTGTTTCAGGCTGTACCCGGGAATGCGCCGAGGCTCAGAGCAAGGATATCGGTATTATCGCCACCGAAAACGGCTGGAACCTCTACGTGTGCGGTAACGGTGGCATGCGCCCTCGCCACGCTGAACTGTTCGCCACTGACCTGGACGACGAGCAGCTCTACCGCACTATTGACCGCTTCTTGATGTTTTATGTACGCACCGCCGACCGACTGCAGCGCACCTCCGTATGGCGCGAAAACCTCGACGGCGGCCTGGAGTACCTCAAAGAGGTGATTCTGGAAGACAGCTTAGCCATTAATAGCGAGCTGGAGCGGCAAATGCAGCATGTTGTCGATAGCTACCAGTGCGAATGGGCCAACGCCATTAGCGACCCAGACAAACTCAAACGCTTCCGTAGTTTCGTCAACGACGCGCGCCCCGACCCGTCAATCATTATGACGTCCGAGCGCGGCCAGCTACGTCCCGCTTAAACACTAATGCTCTGCTTAAACACTACATAATCGCAAACCAGACAACGCCAATGAGGTTACTGATGACCGCAACCGCAATCAAACACACCGTGAGCACCGACACCTGGCAGCCGCTCTGCGCTAAAGCTGACCTAGTGGCATTTTCCGGCGTCGCTGCTTGGTTGAACACGTCAGAAGGCCCTGCCCAAGTGGCCATTTTCTACTTACCGGGGCAGCGTTCCCAGGGACAGGAGAAAGAACTCTACGCACTCGACCACTTTGATCCGTTTTCTAACGCCAACGTCATTGCCCGCGGCATTATCGGTGATGTACAAGGCAGCCCGGTGGTTGCCTCGCCACTCTATAAGCAGCACTTTCGCCTTGAAGATGGCCAATGCTTAGAGGATGAGAACGTCAAGCTGCGTACCTGGAAAGTCGCGTTTAGGGGCGAGGAGGTATGGGTGCAGGGGTAACTGACAACTGCTTTACGATGACGTTACTCCCGTCGAGGAATAGCGCTCGCGTAGGTATTCAGGCTCAAGAAATGTTCATCCGCCCGCTGCAACGCATCGAGTGCCTGTGGTCGATCATCTTCTGCCAATAAGGTGCACAGTACTTCTGAGATGGCTAAGGCGGGCGTTAACGTATGGAAAAAACTGTCGCTTTCCGTGGGACAAAAAATCGTCTGCTCTGACATCCCTACCAGTGGCGATACTTCACTATCGGTGATCGACAGAATCGTCAGCCCCTTGTCTTTTGCCAACTGCGTCAGTTCCAGTGTCGCTACTGCATAAGGTTTGACGGAGACAACCAGCAAGGCATCTTCGGGCGTGGCGCGAATTAGCGCATCGCCGCCGGTGCCCGCCGGCCCATCTAGGTGGACCGAGCGGTCCCCCAACAGTGACATAACGTAATGGAAATGCCACGCCACGGAGTGACATGAACGCAAGCCTAGTACATACACTTTTCTCGCCGATTTCAGCGTGTTAGCGATGGCTTCCAATCGCTGCAGCGAGTCAGGCTCACAGAGCTGGGAAATCTGAGCACTCAGCCCATGCAGCATATGCGCGGCGATATTGCCGTTGGCCGAGGCTCTAGCCCCCTCGTTTCGTTGGCGAACTTTAGCGGCAAAGCCATCACTTCCCCGCCGCAGCGCTGCCACATAGTGCTCGCGGATGTCATCGTATCCTTGCTTGCCCAGGAATTTTGCAAGCCGCGTCATGGTCGCAGGCTGCACCGCCGCATGGCGCGCCAACTCGCGCATAGAAACCAGCGCCACCTCATCCGGGTGTTCCAGCACGTAGCGGGCAGCCTGCTGAAGCTGCGGCGACATAGCATCGTACTGGGCGATAATCTGTTCCCTTAAAGGGTCGCGCTGCGGCATGCGTGTTGCCTCTTATACGGCTTGTTAAAACAGCCGCCGATTTAAACGTTACAGTTCTAAAAAAACAATGATCTATGTGTTTTATTAAAAACAAAAATGATTCACATGTTGCACTTATGAACTGAACTGTGCCAATCTTCTCCTTATGGCGTGCTCTCATCGCTTAGTGACCATAAGGAACCGTCTCCATGACTCGTATTCTTCATCGCAGTATCGGCCCAACACTCCCTCATGCCGCGTCGGCGCAAGGCGTCTACATTACAGACACTGCTGGACGCCGATACTTAGATGCCTCGGGTGGCGCTGCGGTCACCAGCGTTGGTCACGCCCATCCGGAAGTGCTGGCAGCGATGCGTGCTCAAATTGATAACCTCTGCTACGCACACACCTCGTTTTTCACCACCGATGCTGCCGAAGCACTTGCCGAAAAACTCGTCAACTTAGCACCTGAAGGCTTGAATTACGTCTATCTCGTGTCAGGCGGATCAGAGGCCGTTGAAGCGGCGCTGAAGATGGCACGGCAGTACTTCGTGGAAATTGGCGCCCCACAGCGTAGGCACATCATTGCTAGGCGTCAGAGTTACCATGGCAACACAATTGGTGCGTTGGCAACCGGTGGCAATGCGATGCGGCGTAAGCAGTTTCAGCCCATTCTGCCAGAAACTCATCATGTCTCCCCCTGCTACGCCTATCGCGAGAAAGGCCCCGATGAGTCGCCTGAGGCTTACGCTATTCGGCTTGCCGATGAACTCGAAGCAAAAATTTTGGAACTTGGCCCTGAAGAAGTGATGGCGTTCGTTGCCGAACCCGTCGTAGGCGCCACCCTTGGAGCTGTCGCCTCTGTCGCGGATTATTTTAAACGTGTTCGTGCGATTTGCGACAAATATGGCGTGCTACTGATCCTCGACGAAGTGATGTGCGGCATGGGGCGGACCGGCACGGTCTTCGCCTGCGAGCAAGACGACGTCATACCGGATATCGTCACCATAGCCAAAGGCTTGGGCGGGGGGTATCAGCCGATCGGCGCAGTGATGCTGTCCGGCAAAATTTACGAAAGCTTCGCCAACGGTTCTGGCCTGTTCCAGCACGGGCATACTTACATCGGCCACCCTGTTGCCGCGGCAACCGCTAACAAAGTGGTTGAAATCATTGCGCGCCCCGAGACACTTGCCAATGTAAACGCCATGGGCGCGAGATTACAAAGCGGTTTGGAAGACATTCTCGGTGCATCCCCTTATGTCGGCGACATCCGGGGAAGAGGGCTGTTTCGCGGTATCGAGCTGGTGGCGGACCGGGACACGAAAACACCTTTCGATCCGAGCCGAAAAATTCACGCCAAGATTAAGCGACAAGCCATGGCTCGTGGGCTAATCAGCTACCCTATGGGCGGCACGATTGATGGTATTCACGGTGATCATATCCTGCTCGCACCGCCCTATATTATTGAAGCCGATGATGTCGACCTAATCATTGAGCGCATTGCCAACGCCATCAACGCCGCCATCGCCGAGTGATGTCACGCACCCTATCTGAATGGAGCTCACCCATGACGCCCTCTTCTCCCTGCCCGCCTATTGCTGATGCCGATTGGCCAAACGAGATCGCAGAATTACGCGAAGACTTTGCCGGTGCTCTCAATGTCTATCGCACCATGGCTCATCACCCGGATTTACTCAACGCCTGGGCACCTTTGCGCCAGCATGTTGTTAAGGAAAATGCCTTAGGGCCAGAATTAACCGAGGTGGTGATTCTACGCGCGGGCTTGCGCATGGGGTCACGCTACGAATGGGCTCATCATGTTAGTCGGGCGCTCGCTCTTGGGTTCTCCACGACTCGGATCGATGCCATTCGAACTCGCCCCGAAGGCGTTGATGGTCTTATCGTCGACGCGGTGGATGCATTGTTTGATCACCGAATGCTGTCCACTGAGCAAGAAGCAGAGTTAGCAGACGCCATCGGACGTAAGGCCGTTATCGACCTGATTGCTATGGTGGGGTTTTATTCGGTATTGGGCTACCTGCTCAAGACTTACGACACGCCGGTCGACGACAACATTCAACAAGAAGCGGAAAAAATGCCAGCGCTATTTTCGTTAACCTCTTAGACATTCCTGTCCCTGGTGCAGGCTTCAACCTATCCCAGGGCAGACCATTAAGTACTTATGCATACGTTTGCGAGGATTCAGGTCTCATTAAATCAGTGGCTGCCCATGATCAGTGCCCGCTTAATTTTATTCAGGCACTCAAGGCTCATCATCTAATGTAGGAGGCCACTTTAGAGGGCGATGGCGGCGTAGCCACCCTTGCTATAACTAGGTAAATCAGTTGAATCATCGTCGAAGTGTCGAACCAAAGCTAAAGCCCTATCTCACAACAATACATTTGTTTCTAAACACTACACATCTGTTTTTTGCATGACCACGCAGTCAAGCTTCCGCCCTGCTACTACCGAATACTCAGGTAGCTTTTCCATTACTTCGAACCCAGCTTTTTTCAGTACCCGCTGTGAAGCGTGATTGTCTAAAGAAACAGTCGCCGTGAGCGTATTAATTTGGTAAATGCAACGAGCTTCGCTAATAAGATGCTTCAATGCCTTTTGCGCCAGCCCATTACCACTCGCATGTTGGGCTATCCGATACCCCACCTTAGCGTAACCATTCTCTATCTCACGTAGGTTGGCGCGCCCAACTATCACACCTCGATGTTGGATAATAAGCGGTCTCATACGTCCTCGGGCATTTAACGCCAAGCACTCATTAATATGCTGGCGAGTACCTTCAGGCGTGTAGAAGTGCTCCGCTCTGGCCTCTATGTGCTGCTCAAACCAGTCACGTTCAGTGGCTTCGAACAACAATAGTTCGGCGGCATCTTCCGGAGCAATTTGTCTAAAGGAAACAGCATCAGCATGGCGCATAAGCACATCTCTCCTTGGATGCTAAATCAGTGCATCAAAGACTATCTCTAAAGGCTATCTCTAAAGACTATCTCTGTAGCCTTAGAATAAACAAATCACTGACATTGCGACCACTGATATTGCTATGCTTGCCAGCCTCTTGGGTAGGTAATATTGGAGCAAACGTTCGTGAAAACAGAATCCAGCACCTTAGCGTTTTCTGCCTTTATGGCGCTGCTGATTGGCTGTGCAGGTATCACTGCGACACTGGCATCTAACTCCCAGGCTATTTTGCTGGATGGGTTATTTAACCTTATCTATTTTAGCGTAGCCCTGGTCACCATCAAGGTTAGTAAGCTAGCCAGCCGACCCGATAGCGAGTCCTATCCATTTGGCTACAGCTACTTCGAGTCATTGGTAAATCTATGCAAAGGCTTATTGATATTAGGCGTTTCCATCTTTGCGTTGGTGGACGCCATCGCTGCGTTACTGACAGGTGGACGGGAGATCTCAGCGGGGCTGGCGGTTATCTACGCACTGTTTGCCACCGCCGCTTGCTCGCTCACCGCATGGGTCATGCACCGCAGTCAGCGCCATGTTAGTAGCCCGCTGGTGGCTGCTGACAAACTCAACTGGCTGGTGAACAGTATTATCTCGGCTGCTGTGTTAGCGGCGTTCTGCTTGGTGATGCTATTTGAGCGCCTAGACTGGCGGGGAATCGTACCTTATGTCGATTCACTTCTGGTAATGGCCGTGGTGCTGCTATGCCTTGGCGTACCGGTGCGAATGGCCTCCCAGGCATTGCGAGAACTGCTCAATAAAACACCCGACGAAACAATCGCCGAGCCAGTTCGCCAGGCGGTTGCTCGTGGTCTTGCAGATATCGATACCCAGGAAGTGCGGGTTCGCATGGTACGCCCTGGCCGCCTGCTGTATATCATGGTCCATGTGGTGCTACCCAAAGCATTTCATGCGTCTACGCTTGCCCATCAAGATGTCCTACGCCAGCAAATTGATGAAGAAGTGCGCCGTATTTACTCGCCGGTCGTCTGCGATGTGGTCTTTACCGAAGATGATCGCTGGGCAGCGCCTTCCTGCGGGCAGTTAGTGAAAAAACGCGCTTAATCGCACATCACTAAAAAAGCGGCCCGTGGGCCTAATGCCAGTCAGTTAAGGCTGACTGGCATTAGCAGATGGGCTGGTTTTTTGTTTAATAAGTGCTTGACGATGACTCCACCCCAGACCTCCGAGCCGCCCTCGTCATTCCCGCAGGCCTTTAGCGGGAATCCATGTTGACCTGGGGTTTCGGGCTGCTGCAGGCCAAGGTCAAGTTGGATTCCCGATAACCCCACTCGGGAATGACATGCGGTGACTCGGGAATAACGCTTGTGTCTATGATAACTATGAAACCTCTGATACAGCGGCATAAGCCACCATTTCTACCAACATCTCTTCTCGCGCAAAACCAGACACAATAATGGCGGCCCGATTGGGAAAAGGCGCGGTGACATATTCCGCATAGACGCGATTAACGGTGGCCAGATCTTCGCGTTGCGTCACGTAGATCAATACCTGAGTCAGTTGTTGCATTCCTGCGCCGGCGCTTTTCAGGGTATGTTGCAAATTATCTAGCGTCTGACGAGTTTGTGCTTCGATACCGCCTTCCACCACAGCGCCATCGTCGCCGATGGGAATTTGTGTGGTGAATAAGATGCCATTGCCGACCACGGCCCATTCAAGCGGGGCCTTAGCCGCATAGAGATCAGTTCTTACCGGTTGGATCATGACAGTCTTCCCATTTAGCTCTCAATCGTTGTCGTTGACACCTGCGCCAGCACCGCCTCGGGAAGCCTCAGAAGACTCCACAAGAATACGATGAGCAAGCGTTTTAAGGCGTGCCCAAATAGCGTCATTCACCTCAATACCTTCCTGCAGAGAACGCTCGCGGCAGGCCATTAGATCAGACTCAGAATGACGAGCCAGCAGGTCAAGGTCATGATCAACACCGAGGGAAGGCAGTAGCTCAACGTGGTTGGCCATCACTAGGGTGATGCCGTCGTTGGGTTCGTTTTCTTCCGGAACATCGCGCACCGAATAGATACGCACTTCTGGCGTAGAGCGGCCCGCACGAAAGCCCACCACCTGCTCGGTGAGCGGCTCCTGAGCATTACGCCAGAAGGCAGTAATATTGATACCACGACCCGCGAGGCGTGACAGATAGCCCATGATGAGCTGGCGGTTATGGCAGCGGCGAATTTTGACCACCGAAAGCCCGCGGGCACGCGCTTTGGCAAAACCCAATTCAGTCGCCAAGCTAATACTGCGCAGCACGCTTTGGCCATGGCCATCCAGTACGGCTAGGTCACCGTCCTGATAAATCACCTTGGGTAACGACTCAGGGTCTTCTTCAAGCAGGAAATCTAGCCCGCGGTTAAGCTGATCAATTGCGTTGAAACCATGACACTGCATCCACGCCACCATATCGGCGGCATCGGCGGCATCACCGTCTTCAAATCCAATCCCAGTAAATGCTTTTCTGCACAGACCTTGCAGCTCATTAAAGGAGACTTTCATAACGACACTCCCCCTTTAGCAGTTCGCTGTTGCTGGAATGACGACTGTTGTAATGGCGACCGCTCGCCCTGTGGATATTGATCACCCTGAGGAGATAGCCCAGCGGGTGCCACGCAGCCCTTTTCCAACTGTGGCTGTAGCGGAAAACTCCAATCATCGAAGTGACTGAGATCTTCCGGCTCGGCGTTGAGTTCTTCCACCAACGGCGCTCCTTGGAACAGCGTAATACGCACCCAGCGATCTGATTTGGGGTCGAAGCGGCTAGCACCAAAAAACGCCAGCTTAGTGCGCAGCAGATGCATCGGCTTCATTTCCCGATGCCACAGGTTGGCATGAATATCGCCGTAAGTGGCTTTTACTAGGGTTTGCACGCGGCGAATAATTTCCTTATGCCGTGGCTTGGCGAGTAGAAAATCGACCACTTTGGCCCGCGGTGTATCCTCTAAAAACTCACAAATCGCTGCGTGGCTGTGGGCGACACGTGGCCCCATGGCAATGGGCACCTCCTTTTCAGCGCCAGGCTCCTCATCGCGCACGCCTAGGCGCGGCTCCTCTTTTTCAGCCGACCGGTACCAGAACCAATACGCACCCTCATCGCTGGTATAATCATGGGAAAGTGCCCAACCGTAGTGCGTTTCAATTAGTTGGCGCAGACGCATCAATGGCATATCCGGCTCAAGGTCGAGGTTTTCATTAACCCCCATCTGCTCTTCCAGCGGGTCAACCTGCTCAGGGTACAGCTCGATCAACAGCGTATTGATGAGCTCCTGAGCTTCTAGCGACAGAGTGCGCTCGCTCCACGCCACTAACTGAGCCCATAGGTTCTCTTCCAACGGTACACTTTCCAACCAGCTCAACACATCTGGTAATGCGGCCACGGTTGCGACGTTGCGCTCGCGCTGCTCAGCATCCTCGGTTACGGTTTCTGCCAAATGCTGCTGGGCACGTTTGGTCAGCGCAATCAAGCGCGCTCGCTCTTCTTCGCTAGGCGCCTGACGCTGTGCCAACGCCAATGCGGTTTCACGCTGGGTGACCCACTGGGCAATCAGCTGCGGATGGTTAATTAGAAAGGGAGCCATCCCTAGACCAGTTGAGTTCCCTATCCCCAAATAGCGGCGCAACTCGATGGCTAGCCCGCAAGCCGTTTCAGGGGATTGACTGCGTGCCAGATGCTCCACTTGTTCAATCGAGAAATGCCGCAACAAATAGACGCCGGCCATCTGCACCGAGAATGGCCGACGGAAGTCAGGGTTTTCATGCAAGCGAGCGAAGTCAGCGAGACCAAACTTACCATTGCCGTAAACCGCCGTGGTGCGATAGAGATAGCCCACCCGAGTTAACCACTGCGGGTCCGGCTGCTGACCATTGCCTAACGCTTCTACAAAGTGGGCAAAGTTACGCAAACTCTTGTTGGCGCGGGACAGCACCAGCACCCGAGGATGTTGACGCCCTGCTTCCTGCAAGGGCACATTGGCGGCCATTTGTTCCAGCAAACTGTCATCTACGTCACCTTCCACTAAGCCAAACGTGACGTCCCAAGCGTCAGCAATAACGCGGTCGGAGCGGCGCTCATCGTCAAGCGCCTGGGCAAACATAACGCCGTGGTAACGCCCATAGGGAGTCTGGAGGCGATAAACGGCAGTGCCATAGCCATTTTCATCAAGATCAAAACGCACCCTGCTTATTTGCCAACGCTGACGCCCCATCTGACGCATCAGGGAACGCACAAAACTCAGTCGGCAAGCATGCAAGCTGCCCAGACGCTCCAAGCGCATCACTTCATCAGCGGGGCGAAGATTCAGGGGCGCGAGTGGCGCCAGCACCCAGTCTCGGTTACTCATTAACGATCACCTTCTTGCGCGTCGTCAGTCCCTGTTCACGTGCCATGGCATAGGCCGCTTTTGGCCCTAACCACAGAGATGGCAACAGCACCAGCGAAACGGGAATGGCGGTAATCACGATAAATTGCTGCAGAACACCGATTTGACCGGAGCCCATGTAAAGCAGGATCGCGGCCATTAACGACATAGTGATCCCCCAAAAAATGCGCACAGCTGTGTGTGGCTCATCATGACCAGTACAAACCACAGCAATGGCGTAGCTCATTGAGTCACCCGTGGTAGCCACAAAGATGGTCGTTAATAGCAAAATTGCCAGAGCCATTAGGGTGCCACCCGGTAGCGCCTGTGCAACCGTCAAGGTGGCCACATCAAACTGGAAGTTATTGAGCGCCTCGGCCAAGTCAATCGCTCCGGTTAGCTGATAGTGGATACCGGCACCACCCAGCAGAGTAAACCAGACGGTAGTCGCAATGGGCGCCATAACCGCCACTGCTAGAATCATCTGACGAATAGTGCGACCACGGGAAATACGTGCCACGAAAATCGCCATTAGTGGGCCGTAGCCAATAAACCAAGCGAAAAAGAACACAGTCCACCACTGCATCCACCAAGCCGGCGCAGTTTCCGAGGTCATGGTCGCCATGGCGAAAAAGGAGCTGATGTAGACACCAAAGCCTTGCAGGTAAGCATTGGTAAAGAACAGCGTTGGGCCAAATACAAAGATCACGGCAGCGATTGCAAGGGCCAGAAACACATTGAAACGGCTGAGCAGCTGAATACCACGATGGATACCGGTCGCGGCAGAAGTGACATAGACAGTGCCCAGTACCAACAGAATGGCCAACTGGGTGCCATAACCTGAACTCAACCCAAACAGCTCATGCAGGCCAAAACTGACCTGGGTCGCCAGAAAGCCAATGGGGCCAACGGTGCCTGCGACTACGGCAATGACACAGCAGGCATCTACGACACCACCGACCCAGCTACGCATCAACCGCTCGCCCAGCACTGGGTAAAGCAAGGTACGTGGCTGAAGTGGTAGGCCGCGGTCATAGTGCCAGTAAGCCAACACAATAGCCGTCAGCGAGCCAAGTACCGCCCAGGCCAGAAAGCCCCAGTGCATAAATGACTGCGCTAGCGCACCGGCAATGGCTTCCACCGTACCAGCTTCAGTGTCGAAGGCGGGCGGTGTAACCACGAAGTGATACACCGGTTCTCCTGCAGCAAAAAATACGCCGCCGCCCGCCAGCAGGGTGCACATAATGATAGAAAGCCATTTAAAGGTGCTCAGCTCGGGCGTATCCAGACCACCCACCTTAGCGCTGGCTGCTGGCGAAATTGCCAAGCCAATGGCAATAAAGAACGTCAGTAGCAATAGCAGTTGGAAATACGAACCCAGCACAGCCGCTGTCCAGGCAAAACCAGCTGAAATAGCCCCAGCGACTCCCTCGAGATTGATTAACGAAAGCACCACGAAAAGAATTACAAAACCGCCGCTAAGCCCGAGTACCACCGGGTCGCCGAACTTAGCAAGCCCATGGGCAGGGCCTGTGTCTTTGGGTGAGTTCATGGGGGGAACCTCGTTATTGATTATTGTTGGTGGTAAGTGTTGGTGGTAAGTGTTGATAGTGATCAATGCAGCCGGTGTGGCGTGATAAATTGGCCGGTTAGGTCGTTAACATGATCGTTCGCTCTAACAGTTCGACCCAGTTGCGCCCCATAATGCGAGCAATCTCCTCGTCGCCAAATCCTTTGGTACGCAGCCCAATAATCAGGTTGGGGAAATCGCGGCTATCGCGTAACCAAGCTAGCGGCTGGGGCCAGCCTGCGTTGTTGGCACTGCCTTCACCGTAATCCATCTCTTTCGACCAGCGACCGTTACGCATCCATTCCAGCACCGTGGTCGGCTGGTTTTGGCACAAGTCTGTTCCCAGGCCGACGTGTTCAATCCCCATCATGTCTACGGTGCGGGCAATCATGTCGCAGTAATCTTCCAGAGTGCAGTCCGGGCCGTTCTTCAGGTGGAACGGATAAGCCGAAAAGCCCAGCAGACCATCGCTTTCAGCAATTGCATGAAGCACTTTGTCAGACTTATTACGCTTGGCGGCGTGGAAAAAGCTCGGGTTTGCGTGAGAGATAATTACCGGGCGCTCGGAAATCTCGATAGCCTCAAGCGTCGAGCGTTCGCTGCTATGAGACATATCAATCACCATACCGACCCGGTTCATCTCGCGAATCACCTGGCGGCCAAAGCGGGTAATACCGCTGTCTTCACTTTCATAACAACCACACGCCAGCAAGCTTTGGTTGTTATAGGTGAGCTGCATAATCAAAAGGCCCAACTGGCGCAGCACCGCCACCATGTCGATATCATCTTCGATCGGCGAGCAGTTTTGAGCGCCAAAGAATATGCCCACTTTGCCTGCCTGCTGAGCGCGCAAAATATCGCTCGGGGCATGCACCGGCATAATCAAATCGCCATGGGCTTCAAAACGGCGGTTCCATTCGCCGATGCGGGTTAGGGTTTCGCGCAAGGTTTCGTGATACACCAGAGTGGCATGGACGGCATCCACACCACCCTCGCGCATCTGCTCAAAAATCTCTCGAGACCAGTTGGAATACTGCAGTCCATCAACGGTCAGCACCTGTTTAGACATGCGCCGCTCCTCACGCTTTCACGTAGCAAGTCTTGACTACAGTATAAAACTCACGCGCATAGCGCCCCTGCTCACGGGGGCCGAAACTGGAGTCCTTCCGTCCGCCGAACGGCACGTGATAATCGGTGCCAGCGGTGGGCAGGTTGACCATCACACAGCCGGTCTCGGCTTCGGCTTTAAAGCGAGTCGCCAGCGCCAATGAGTCAGTAATAATGCCTGCGGTTAGGCCGAAATTAGTGTCATTCAGGGTAGCGATCGCCTCGTCCATATCGGCGACCTTGATCACACAGGCTATTGGTCCGAAGACCTCTTCGCGGTTGATGGCCATCTCATTAGTGGTCTCCACAAACAGCGTGGGGGCCATAAAGAAGCCTTGGCTGGCGCAACTTACCCGCTCACCGCCAAAGACCAGTTTGGCGCCATCAGCTTTACCACGTTCAATCCAATGAAGATTGGACTCCAACTGACGGGCATCAGCGACGGGCCCAATCTGCACACCTTCTTCCAGGGCTGGCCCGACTTTGGCTTTCGCTAGCCGCGCAGTCAGCTTGTCCACAAACGCATCGTGAATGGTTTCATGAACAATCAGCCGTGAAGACGCTGTGCACTTCTGTCCCGTACCGGAATAGGCACCGTTAAACGCCGCTTCCACCGCTAGATCCAGATCGGCATCTTCAGCAACAATCAGGGCGTTCTTGGAGCCCATTTCCAACTGACACTTGACCAGATTACCGGCGGTAGCGGCCGCCACCCGGCGCCCCACTTCCAGCGACCCGGTAAAGGTCAGCGCATTAATAACTGGGCTTGTGATCAGCGCCTCGCCAACACGACCACCACTCCCCATCAGTAGGTTGAAGGAACCCGCTGGCAGTGTTTGACGACTGATGATTTCGGTCAGCGCCCAAGCGCTGGCCGGTACTAGATTGGCAGGCTTAAAAATAACCGCATTACCAAAGGCCAGTGCTGGGGCGATCTTCCACACCGCGGTAGCCATGGGGAAGTTCCACGGGCTGATAATGCCCACCACGCCTACCGGCTCGCGGCGTGTATCAACTTCAACGCCAGGACGGACTGACTCTACCCGCTCATCAATCTGGCGCAGCACTTCAGCGGCGTAATAGTGAAAAAACTGCGCCGAACGCGCCACTTCGCCCATACCTTCAGCCAGCGGCTTGCCTTCTTCACGGGATAGCAGGCAGCCAAGCTCTTCCTTTCGCGCCATTAACTCATCCCCGATTGCCATCAGCACGCCATAGCGCTGTTCCAAACCGCTCTTGGCCCACTCCCGCTGACCACTGCGAGCTGCATTGATTGCCTCGTTAACCTGGGCAACACTCGCCTGGGCATAGTCACCAATCACATCAGCAAGATCCGAGGGATTGACGTTGGTGATATGGCTTTCGCCATCGACCCACTGGCCGTTGATATAGAGCGCGTGGAGGGATGACATAGCGACCTCTCTCTTAATGTCGTTGATACGGGTTGTTGACGACATGCTAGAGAAGGCGGGAAGATAAGGATAATCAATAATTCAGATAAAATGATCAGTAAAACTTACCATTGCAGCTTGCCACTATAGCGAGATGAAACACCGACCATGCTCCCCGAATTGAAACTGGCACCTTTACGCTATGTACTGGCGATTCTTGATTCGGGTGGCTTTCACGCCGCAGCTAATCAGTTGCATCGCAGTCAGCCAGCCATTTCTATGGCCGTGCGTGACCTTGAAGAGCGCCTTGGCCAGCCGATCTTTGAAAAAGGCGGCGGCAAAGCCCTGTTAACGCCCTTTGGCCGTTGGTGCGAACCACGTTTTCGCGAATTGGTAGCGCATCACGACCGAGTATGTCGCGATGCGCTGGCCATTGCTCGCCAGCAGCGTGGCCGCGTTGATATTGCCGCTGTACCCTCGGTCGCCAGCCGTCTTATGCCCGCTCTATTAGCCGGATTTCTGGAGGCTTACCCCGGTATTGATATCAGCCTACAGGACGGCCACTCCGAGCGAGTCAATGAGATGGTTCTGAAAGGCGAGGTAGAGCTCGGCATCACTAGCTTATGGCTACCCGATGACACCCTCCGCTTTGATGCGCTACTCCACGATGATATTGGCGTGGTGTGTCGTGACGACCACCCACTGGCTCAGAAAGATGCACTGCATTGGCGCGCTTTAAAGCCGTATACACTCATTCGTAACGGCACCTCGCGCCTGCTTGAAGGGTCACCAGCAGCAGAGCTTTTAGCCCATAGCACGCTGTATATTTCCAACATGATTTCGCTGACTGCCATGCTGGAAGCGGGTATAGGTGTAACCACCCTGCCCCGGTTAGCGTTTCAGGAAGAACATCAGCGGCTGCGCTTTATTCCACTCGCCACCCCACACTTGGAGCGCCGAATTGGTGTATTAAGGCGAGCACGTCAAAGCCTTTCACCCGCCGCAGATGCAATGTATGGCTATTTAATAGCGCAGCTGGAAGGAAGTCATCGCTAAGACACTCAGCCATCCCTCATGACACACATGAGGGATGGCTTATGCACTACTGCGTTACAGCTGAGCTAGCAATAGCAGCGTTGTATTAAACACCGATATCGCGATAGTGGCGGGCAACTTTCTCGATGGCAATCAGATAAGCCGCCATGCGGTAGTCGTTAACTTTCGGGTTTTCATTACGGGTGCGAATGATCTCTTGTAGCGCCAAACGCATGGTGTCGTCCAAACCAGAACGTACTAGATCAAACTCGTCGGCGCCGCGGGCTAGCTCATCAGCCAGATGATCTGGCACCTTATGGCCCGTTGATTCTTCAATCGCCCGAATAATGTGCTGACCACGTGCTTCATGGAAGCGTTTATCGAGCCTGCCAAAGCGAACGTGATTCAGGTTGCGAATCCACTCAAAATAGGAAACCACTACGCCACCGGCGTTGCAGTAAGCATCGGGAATAATCTCAATCCCCCGCTGCTGAAGAATTTTATCTGCTTCATAGGTAATCGGGCCATTGGCAGCTTCAGCAATAAGCGGCGCTTGGATATGGTGTGCATTCTCGGCATTGATAACGCCTTCCAATGCCGCTGGAATAAGAATATCGCAGGCACGTTCTAACACCTTGCTGCCATCTTCTTGGTACTCAGCCGCCGGATATCCCTTAACGCCACCGGTCTCAGCAATATACTCACGCACGGCCTTAACATCTAAACCATTGTCGTTAACCAAGGCGCCATCACGTTCAATGATCGCGGTAATCAAGCAGTCATCTTCGGTTTGCAGAAAATGCGCGGCGTGATAGCCCACATTGCCTAACCCCTGCACCACGATTCGTTTGCCAGCCAAGCTGCCAGACAGACCACAACGCTTGATTTCTTCAGGGTGGCGAAAAAGTTCGCGCAACGCATACTGCACCCCGCGTCCGGTCGCCTCGTTGCGCCCTCGCACGCCACCATGTTCGACCGGCTTCCCGGTTAACGCCCCCATGTAGTTGATGTCATTAGGGAACATTTGGCGGTAGGTATCTACCATCCAGCCCATTTCACGCGGTCCGGTGCCCATATCGGGAGCAGGTACGTTGGTGGCAGGACTTAGATAACCTTTGTTTATCAGCTCGCGTGCGAAACGCCGCGTAATGGCTTCCAGCTGTTTTTGAGTGTACTTGCTCGGATCAATGATCAGCCCACCCTTTGAACCACCAAACGGTACGTCGACAATCGCGCATTTATAGGTCATTAGCGCTGCCAATGCCTCGACTTCGTCCTGATCGACCATCATCGCAAAACGAATACCGCCTTTTGAGGGCAGACGATGATCACTATGGGTGGCTCGCCAGCCAGTAAACATTTCAATCTTGCCGTCGATATCAATCGGAAACGATACCTGCACCACGCTCTGGCATACCTTCAGAGCATTTCCAATGCCCTCTTCCAGCTCCATGATGTCGATGGCGTGATCCACCATGTGCTCAACACTTTCACGAAAAGACATACCCTGTTGGGCGAACTTAGTATCACTCATTAGTGGCGCTCCATTGCTGCGTTGTTTATATCAGTATTGTTATCAGTGCTGTTATCAGTACTGTTTTGGGGATAACCAACGCTTACGTTTGTATTGCAAGATTATTGTTGTTTAAGCCTCCCAACTCACTGACTTTAACAAAGCCTCTGCGCCAGCAACTTTCAACTATTGTTAAATAGTCTCAGCATATAAAGCGCCACTAAATTTTTCGTCAGCTATTTGCTTAAAGAGCCACGGCGCCAGCCTAATCCATTAGCACTGGGCGGTACTCTCGTTGATTCTGGATAACTAACCAGAGTGTTGTGACAACTCCCCCCAATAAGGCAACTCCAAACAGCGTTAATGCCGCGTTATGCCCTAGGGCATCTATAAGCACTCCCGTTGTGACCACAGGAATACTGAAACCAATGTAGGCCATTAGAAAATATCCAGCGCTCGCTTGGGTAGAAGATGGGCCAGCCACGGCTAACACGCCACTTAATCCGCCTAGGTAAATAAAGCCGTAACAGGCGCTGCTAGCCATGATCGTGCCTAGTAGTAATATGGGTAAGTGCCCCGCGATAGCTCCCCAAGCAATCAGCCCATAAGCCGGTGGCAGAATCGCAAGCCCCAATAACGTAGACCGATATGACGACAACTTTCTGGCCCAGGGTTGAAATAACACGCCACAGCTGCAAATACCGAAAACAGCGAAACCACTCCAAACGCTTAAACCATGCTGCTCTAATGCGGAAGGCAATATGGCAATTACCAACCCCACCGTGGCCCAGGCAATTAAAATCGCAAAGCCAAATCGAATAGCCCCTTTTGGGTAACTGGGCAAACGTAACATGCTGCCTTTCGGCCCACTAGGCATGCTTTTTCGCAGCGTCAACACGCCTATTAATGCGAAAGCGCTAATACATAGATATAACCACAAACTGGGGGGCGTTAAGCTAGGCGTAGTAACGATAAAAACGCTAGTCACCGCAGCCCCTAAACCGAACCCAAGCGCGCTGCTAATCGTGACGTAACTGGTAGAAGCTTGTTTATCATCGCCTTGCCATAATTGTTGCATATAGGCTGGCGCCACCGCGGATGCCAGCGCGGTCCCCACCCCAAGTAGAAAACGCGCCACGCCGAGCATTACGATGCCAGGCGCTATTAGCATCAGGGAAGTGGCCAGCATATTAAGCAGTAACGCAGTGACAATGATTGCTTTGTAACCTACCCGCTCGGCCAAGCCATTAAGCCCCAGCAATACGGGCATCACCCCTGCTACGTAACAGGCAAAAGCAATTGTCGTGGCACCAACACCAACCCCGCCTTGCGCTGCTAACGCACTATATAGCGGTGCTTGCAAATTAACGGCTGTGGTAATCATACATAGCCCGAAAGCAAGGCGGGCTGCGCTGTACTGGTTCATGCATTAACTCACTTGAGATTGCTAAAAGAACCATAAAGCTCGCACGCTTATTCAAGCGGGGTAAGATACACTGGGCCACTATTATTGAGGCACTGTTCCGATTTTTTAATGAACAGTTGATCCAGCAGGACTATATATGAAGTTAAAAGTTGATCGGCATGCCAATACGCCTATTGCACAGCAACTTGAAGAGGCGATCAGCACTTGGATTAAACAAAACAAACCTGGCAATGGCAGCCGCCTACCCTCCATTCGCTATTTAGCTGCGACACACCACGTTAGCCGCAATGCGGCCATTGAGGCTTACGAGCGTTTAATCTCGGCAGGGTTGGTCCGCTCAAAACCGGGGGCAGGATTTTTTGTTGCCGATAGTCCACCAAGTGAGCACCAAACAGTTTCCAGCCCACTGCAGGAAGTGACCAACGGGCTTTGGGGGCTTTTTAGTGCTGATGAGACGGCCCTGCCCCTTGGATGTGGTTGGTTACCCAGTCATTGGCGGGAGAGCGATGATTTAACTTATGCGATCCGTCACGTTGCGCGTATGAATCGCGCGGACATTTTTGAATACAGCACCCCCCAAGGCCCCACGGCGTTACGGCACTTAATACAAGAGCGACTTCGGCTTTTAGCGATCACGGCCAATCATCAGCAAATAATCACCACCAGCGGCAGCAGTCATTCGCTAGATTTATTGGTACGCCTGCTTCTCGAACCCGGAGACGTTGTCTTCGTGGAATCACCAGGCTATTACAACTTATTTGGCCTGCTACATCTGCAACGTGTCCGTGTTATCGGCGTGCCTCGCTTAGCCGACGGCCCTGATCTTGAACGCTTAGAAGAATTACTTGCAGAGCATCGGCCGACACTTTTTTATACCAACAGCGTTTTTCAAAACCCCACAGGGGGAACGCTAACGCCCACCGTTGCGCATCGCTTATTACAATTAGCCGAGCAGTACGATTTCAAACTGATAGAAGATGATATTTATGCAGACTTTCAACATGCGCCAAGCACTCGCTTAGCTGCGTTAGATGGCCTCAACCGAGTTATTTATCTGGGCAGTTTTTCAAAAAGCCTCTCCTCTTCACTGCGCGTTGGTTATATCGCAGCGCCTTCTTCAATGGTGCAACGCATTGTCGATATCAAAATGCTAACCAGCATTTCTTCTTCACGCTTTGCAGAGCAAGTTATTACCACCATGCTTCAAAACGGTAGCTACCGAAAACTGACTGAACGGTTAAGTGCTAGGCTTTCCAACCACATGTCTCTGGCGCTTGCGATGCTCAAACGTGCCAATTGGGAAGTTTATACCGAGCCTACCGGCGGGATGTTTGTGTGGGCAAAGCCACCGACAGCGATAACATCTGAACGATTGAGTGAACTGGCTGATGACTGGAAAGTTACCCTGTCGCCAGGGCATTTATTCTTTGCCGATCATCAACCAACGCCCTGGCGGAGACTCAACGTTGCTTATATTGAAGACCCAAGGGCGAAAGGGTTTATTGATTCAATGACCTATCAATCAACTTCAACCACCAAGCTCGGCTCAAACAGGGCTGGAGTGAACTCATAGGGATAACCGCCTGGATTAGCGATGACGCGCGTGCCATTACATAAAGTATCAACGGGCTCATGAACATGACCATGCACCCATAGGTCCATCTTGCCCATCAATTGAGGCAGGTGGGAGGCAAAGGCTGGGGACAACGCATCACCGAGATACTGCTCAGGAATGCAGCTGTGTAAAGGCGCGTGATGGCTAATAACAACGCGTGGCCCATTAAAGGGTTGCGCAAGCTCATTGCTGAGCCAAGAAAGTGCTTCAACGTGTAATTCTTGGCTTGCTTGAGGCGTAAAAACATGGCCAGGAGCGGTTGTCACGATGCGAAAATCAGGCATATAGCGCAATGCTTTAGCATCGGTCTCTTCTGGGTTGTGCGTTGGGTCATCGGCATAGAGCGAGAAATCAGTCCATAACGTGGTGCCATAAAAACGCACTCCCCCGATAGTCACCGCTCGATTATCCAGCAACTCAATATTGTAGCGCTTGGCTTCCATGGCGAGCTCTTCACGAAGTAATGGCATACAGGTACCGTAAAATTCATGGTTTCCCGGCACATATAAAATAGGCATCTCTGGAAACCGCTGCCTGGCCCAGGCAAGCCCGTCCGTTTTTTGATGAATATCGCCTGCCAAAATGATGAGATCGGCTTCTACCTCTGGCAATTCGCGGTCTCCATCAAAAAACTCCAAATGAAGGTCGGATAAAATTCGTAAGCGCATAGCATTCCTCACGTTTCCCTGTGGAACGGTTGTCTTATGGCGTAAGCCGCTCAATAAATTCTCTAACATAATTAACAACCACTACTTCCGCTTCACGGTGGGGCACATGCCCAACGCCCGGCAGTATTTCACTGTGCGCAGAACCACGGGTATTGCGAGCGATGCATTCAGGTTGGCGGTGCGAACCATATTCATCATTTTCACCATGAAGCACTAGCGTGGGGCAGTGAACGCGGTTAAGAGCGGGAATAAGCGACCAGTGTTCAAACGCTGGATGCAACCACGTGTCTATCCAGCCATTCAGTACCCAACGAGCTTTATCGCCGTGATACTTTTCTAATTTGGCAAATTGTTCCGGCATTTGAAACGCGGCCCTTGCCTCTTCAATACCGTGTCGCGTGCGTGGTTCGTTTAACGCCTGCGCTGCAATGGTAATCACTCCTTGGCACTGCTCTGCATACTGTCCTGCACAGTGCACCGCCATACAACCGCCGACGCTATGCCCCAGCGCAATAAAACGCGTTAGTTGAAAGGCGTTCTGAAGTGCTGCAAAACTAGTAAAGGGTTCATCGTCAATAAAGCTCAGCAGTGGCGGTGTCAGGCACGCATCGGAGCGCCCAAACCCTAGACGGTCATAAGCAATCACTCGTCGCTGGGTCGCCGCACATAGCGCTGCTGGAAAGCTACGCCATAAATCCACACAACCTAACGAGTCATGGAGCAGGACAATGGGCACGTCCGAGCGCAAATGAGACGTTACCCAAGTACGAGCAAACAGGCGACCACGCGGAGTTGCTACCCAACGGTCTTGAAAATTAGGTTCAGGAGAGAGTGTGTCAGAATCGGCAGTAGTTGGCACCATGATATAACTCGTTGTTTTATTGATTAGTTATAGGTATGTCATCAGCATACCCTTCTAGGTACATAAAATTGTGTACGATTATTTTGGTTATTAATGGCCAAAATGCTGCACCGCAACAAAAATAGCCTATACTCTAGGTGTGTCCCAATAGGAGGACCACCTTATGATCTCTACATTCGCATTATCTACTCAAGATGACGAGGTACTTGCTTTTTGGCGCCGTCAAGCCCATTGGCAGCATGCTGCTAATGAAGCATTAGCGGCCTATTTCGGCTGAAAGAAGCATTTTTTTATCGCCATCTCTCCCCTGTAGACGAAAAGATAACGACACAAGCCGACTTTTTCAGTCGGCTTTTTTATTTTATGAAAATCTTTTCCATTCAAAGATATAGGTGACCATCTTTCGATTTTGTAAGCCATTTCTTACACGGCATAGCAATTCTCCTACATCTTTAGGACTAGCTTTAAGGGCTGAAATGCGCATAGACTTTAACCTGCAGCTAACTTGCTGCGATGCACAAAGCAAACTATGTATAACTAAACTGGGGTCACTAGAGCCCATTATGGCTGAACCGTCCCTCAACCTCTGAATTAGGAGTACTCGCTATGTCATCTTTCGCTGCTCAAGGTCAGACAGGAGAAGTGGATGTGATGCAGGTTTGGGCTAATCGTGCCCAACAGCAACGTGCAGCTTTCGACGCCATCGCTGCTTATATGAGTCAGCAGTAAGCAACAACGCCTCAGTCCTTGGTTAGTTTTCAGCCTGAGGCGTTGTCGTTCTGATTAATATTTCATCAAAACACTTCTATACAGCATTGGGGGCAAAGACCATTCACTGCTTGTATATCAAGCCAACTGCGCTAAGTAAGTGTCCTGCAAGATATACATTCGCTTCACATCGCGGTATTTGCCGTTGATAAAAAACTCTTCAACCAAATGCCCCTCCTCTATGAAACCGCTCTCCTCGTAGAGATGAATAGCTTTAACGTTTTCCACCGCCACAATCAGATATATTTTGTGTAGGTTTAAAATCGTGAACGAGTAGTGCAGTGCTTGACGGATTAATGACCGAGCAAATCCTTTACCCTGGTGATCTGGCGTGATGATGATCTGAAATTCACCGCTGCGGTGAATATAGTCAATTTCAATCAGTTCGACTAAACCAATGGCATTCCCGTCGCTGTCCTCTGCTACAAAGCGCCGTTCGGCGTTATCATGAATATGTTTGTTATAAAGTTCCTCCAGCTCATCAAATGATTCGTAAGGCTCTTCAAACCAATACGACATGATGCTCTGGTTATTATTTAACTCGTGAACAAAGCGCAGATCATTACGCTCTAATGCACGTAAATAAAGTTGTTTATCCATCACCTACTACTCTCTTGCATCGTCATTCAAATTACTCATTATCCGCTGAGGACTATCACGTTTTACGGGAATATCTCGTCAGTCGCTGAAATGAAAAAAGCACAGCTAAGGGATGCTGTTTGCCTTCAATCAGCGCCCTAAGTAGCTTGGCGCCAATCATGCTATAACTGATCCCATTACCGCCATAAGCCATCGCAAAATGCACTCGTGGGCCATATGCCTCATGAGGGCCGAAAAACGGCAATCCGTCGTCAGTTTCTGCAAAAGTGCCGCCCCATGAAAACGTCGGGTTAATAGCAAGCTTTGGCCATAATGCTTCTATTTTGCGTGCCAATCCTTCGGCTTTGTCCTCTACTCGCGCGTCACGACGCTTGGGTATGTCTTCATTATCATCGTCGCCGCCCACAAGAAGCCGTCCGTCTCGGGTAGTACGCATATAGAGATAGGGACGCGCCGACTCCCACACCATGGTGTGACGTAACTTACCTAATGCCTCAGGCGGTAACGGGTCAGTAATGAATGCGTAACTACTGCGGTTGACGGCCACCGATTCGGGCAACCAGGCTTGCGACTCATACCCTGCAGCCATCACCACATACTGACAGCGCAGCTTGGCGCCATTCAACAGCGTCAGCGTGACGCCTTGCTCATCCGGCGTCATCATCTGCATTTGCGTGCGGTCATATACCTCCCCTCCACGCTCAACAACCTTGGAAAACAGTTGATAGGCCATCCGATATGGGTCAACAACAGCGGCCAGCTGGGTAAGAATAGCCCCAGGTGCCACAAAACCGTACTCTGCCAATACCGCCTCGCTTTCAAGCCAGTCAGCGTCAAAACCATGCTTTTGGCGTAGAGACAGTTCCTCCTTGAGCGACGAAACATCCTCTCCATTGCTGGCGTAATAAAGGCTTTTTTGACGTTCAAAATCTACATCCCCTAACCCTGCGGCCAAGGTTTCAATTTCACCGATGGCATCGGCACAGGCGCGATAGGCAAGCACCGCCTCATCTTCCCCATAGCGTTTGGTTAACTCGGCCATATGGGTATCAATTTCGTACTGCAGTAACGCTGTGCTGGCGGCAGAGCTTCCCCACCCAACGTCACGACGCTCAAGCACCACCACATGATGGCCGTTGCGGCTTAGTTCATCCGCCATCAAGGCTCCAGTAATACCACCGCCAATAACAACCACTTCACTTTGATGATCACGGGTAAGCTGGGGAAATGTTTTTAACAGGCCATTCTTTACGGCCCAAAACGGGTAGCCACTTTTCAAATCCATCTGATTGCCTATGCTGGGTTGCCCTGGAGTATGCTATGAGCGATAGAAGTATGCTGTTAACCATAGATGGTTCCTGACAACTTGCTCGGTAAAGCGTCTCAACGTGGCTAACCCAAAAAGGAGTTCCGCATGATTGACCTACGCAGTGACACGGTGACCCGTCCTACCGCTGCCATGAAAGATGCCATGATGGCCGCTCCAGTGGGCGATGATGTGTGGGGTGATGACCCAACGGTCAACACGTTTCAGGAAAAGCTGGCTGAGCAGACAGGAAAGGAAGCGGCGCTGCTATTTCCAAGCGGTACACAAAGCAACCTAGTGGCGCTAATGGCCCACTGCGAACGCGGCGATGAGTACATTGTCGGGCAGTCAGCCCATACTTATCGCTATGAAGGTGGCGGTGCTGCGGTATTAGGCAGCATTCAACCGCAGCCGATTGAAAATGCCGTCGATGGTAGCTTGCCGTTAGAGAAAATAGGCGCAGCCATCAAAGCCGATGATTTTCACTTTGCGCGCACAAAGCTGCTGGCGCTAGAAAACACCATTGGCGGCAAAGTGCTAACCGCAGACTACGTAATCAAAGCCACTGAGCTTGCCCGGGAACGAGGGCTGGCAACGCACTTAGACGGCGCGCGACTATTTAATGCAGCAGTAGCCACTGATGCCTCACTCAAGCAGCTCTGTTTGCCGTTTGACAGCGTCTCGCTTTGCTTTTCGAAAGGCCTGGGCGCGCCCATCGGCTCTGCCTTAGTGGGCTCGCAAGCATTGATCGACCGCGCACGGCGTTGGCGCAAAATGGTCGGTGGCGGCATGCGCCAATCAGGCATTATCGCCGCCGCCTGCCAGTATGCTTTGGAGCACCATGTCGCAGACTTAGCCCATGACCACCATCGTGCTGCACGCTTGGCGAAAGGCTTAGCAAAACTGCCTGGCGTTAAAATCACCGATCAGGCAACCAATATGGTGTTCGCGCACTTCCCCGACGAACATGTGAAGCCGCTCTCTGCGTGGCTGAAAGAACATGGCATTTTGATTGAGCTGCTTTACGCCACGCGTTTTGTTGTCCACCGGGATATTGATGAGACTGATATCGATAAAGTAATCGCCGTTATGCAAAGCTACTTCAGTCGCCACTAATCAGTATAGGGCCTGTTATAGCAACGTAGAACCCAGCGCCAAGTGCATAGCAATGGCCGCCATCATCAGTCCAATTAGCCCATCGATGGTACGCCATGCACCCGGGCGGGAAAGCCAAGGCGAAAGCGCGGACCCGCCCCACGCCAGCAAGCTAAACCATAAAACAGAGGCAGTCGACGCACCGGCAACGAATACACCAGCGCTCTCCTGCTGGGCGCCAATGGCAGGAATTAACAATAGCGTGTCCAGATACACTTGGGGGTTCAGTACTGTAACGGCCAAGGTTGCCAGTAGCACACCGCGCAAACTCCGAGCTTTTACGCCACCCGCCTGCAACCCTTCCCGCCCGCTAACAGCCCGAAGTAAGGCTTGTGCGGCCAACCAGCTTAAAAACGCCACACCTATCCAGCGCATGGCTTCCATCGCATTCGGCATCGTCAGTAAAAATGCACTGGCGCCGAACATGCCAGCGGTTAGCAAGATAATATCCGCGCTCATGCACATCCCAGCTGACCACCAGTGATATTCACGACGCACCGCCAGCCCCAAAACGTAAGCATTTTGCGCCCCAATAGCCATAATGATCCCGCCAGATACCACTAAGCCCGTTAAGTAGCTTTCCCACATTGCCCTGTCCCCAGTGTCAGAATTAATGCCGCTTTAAAGAATCGTGGCACTAAGGTAACGGGCAATCTAAATAACTAAAAATCATCTTGCTAATAGAGCATTAGTTTTACTTATAGTCGCCGAAGCCCCCACATAAAGTAGGCACCGCCAATCAAGGAAGCGACCAAGCCTGCCGGTATCTCATAAGGGAAAATAATCTGACGCCCCACCCAGTCGGCCAACACCATCAATAGCATGCCGATTAACGCGGCCCCCAACAGATGCTGCCCTGCACGAGAGAAGCCCATTAAACGCGCCATATGCGGCGCCAGCAGGCCAATAAACGAAAGCGGCCCCACCACCAGGGTGGCACAGGCAGTTAGCAGTGATACCAACAGCAGTAACGCCAAACGAGCTCGGTTAAGAGTTACTCCAAGGGCCTTGGCCGTCGGTGCGCCCAGGGGCAAAATATCCAGCCAGCGGGTAAAGGGCAGCGAGACCAATGCTAGTACAGCGGCAATGCCTCCTACGACTACCGCATTGGTAACATCCACGTAATAGGTGGAGCCCGCCAACCAAGCAATCACCTGCTGACCTCGGGGGTCGCCGCCTGCTAGCATTACGCTGCGCACTGCATCAAACAGTGCACTGACCGCCACCCCGGTAAGCAGCAAACGTTCGGGGAGATAACCGCTCTTGCGGTTGATAACGACCAACACTAACAGCGTTGCAAAAGCCCCCAGGGTACCTACGCCAATCAACATCATGTTAGTGGGCGCGGGCAGTAAGAAAATCCCCAACATTAGCGCAATGGCGCAGCCTCCGCTGATACCCAACACTTCAGGGCTGGCCATGGGGTTAGCGGAAAGTCGCTGAAGAATAGTGCCTGCAATCGCCAGCATTAATCCACTGGCCGCAGCCGCCATTACCCGAGGAAAACGCCACTGCATAACACCCCAATTATGGGGCGCTAGCCAATACCAGCCGTCTACCCCCTGCCCAACTAACAACCCAAGCACTGTCGCGGCCAGTAACGCGATCAGTAAACCGGTAGCCAAGCGTGACGGTGCAGGATGGCGATTGGCGAAAACGCCCGCACCTTTTGGTGGCCGATCGCCCTGCAGCTTCAAACGCGGAATCAGCCACATTAAAAGCGGTGCACCCAGCGCACCGGTAATCGCCCCAGTAGGAATAAAGGCCGCAGCCATGCCAGAGAACTGCTGAAGCAATAGGTCAGTGGTGGACAATAATACGGCCCCCAGCAACGTCGACCAAAGCAGCCGCGGCCCTAAGCGCCGCGCACCGGCCATACGCACAATATTGGGCGCCGCCAAGCCAATAAACCCGATAATGCCCACCACGCTAACGATGCTACCGGTAATAAATACCGCCAACCCCATACCGGCAAAACGCAAATAGGTCAGCGAGACACCCAAGCTCTTGGCACTGGCGTCGTCCAACTCCAGAACCGCCAAGGGACGCAGCAGAAACCATGCCGCCACACAGCTAATTGCCAGCCGTGGCCAGAGTATGGCAACGCCGTCCCAACCGTTTTGCGTCAGCGAACCAGCGCCCCAGATCAGCAATCCTGAGAGCGCCTCGTGGTTAAACAGCAGCAGCGCTGTAGAGAGCGCCCCCAAATACAGATTAACCACCAATCCCGCCAGCACGACCACGATCGGCGCCAATCCACGCCGCCAGGAAAGTAGGAATACCAACCCCACCGCCAACGCCCCCCCCACTAAAGCGATCCACTCACGCCCCACTACTAGTAGTCCAGGGGCCATCAAAGTGACGGTCAATAGTGCAAGGTTGGCGCCCGATGCCACACCCAGCGTGGTAGGCGAAGCCAGCGGATTACGCAACACCTGCTGCATCAGAACTCCGGCCAACCCCAAGCCCCCTCCGGCTAGCAGTGCAATCGAGAAGCGCGGCCACCACGCATAATAAAGCAGTAACTCGTCAACATTCTCGAAGGTGGGCGCCACTAACGCCTGCACCCCCAGCGCAAAACCGCCCTGCCCCTGCAGGCCCGCCCAAAACAGCAGCACCATCGGCAAGCTAAGCAGTAGGAAAGCTTTCGCGGGCGACATCCTCCCTGCTCGCTGGGTAAATAGCCCGGCACCTAACATGGCAAACAACCTCTTCTTATAGCCGGGCACATCGTCACGCACGGCGTGATAGGCAGCAGCGTCATTGTCTTAGCCTTGGTGTTTTCTGGAATTGATGATTGAATTATCAACAATTATTCTAAATGATAATAATTAGCACTACAATTAACTACTTTATGAACGGAGACAGCTACGATGGCGGCCAAGCAGAGTTACCAGCTTTTCGATATCACCCTCGCTCAGCGCACCCAAGTCAGCGCCTCGTTAGTTAAATTCACGTTTAGCGGTCCTAGTGTCAGCCACATGGCGACCTACGCACCGGATCAACGTATAAAACTCTTCTTTCCTGAAGGCGGTGGCACTCTTAACCCACTACTGGAGATCGGTAAACGGGAAGAGGACGACTGGTATGGTGCTTACCGCGCCTTGCCCGATGCCCAGCGGCCCGCCGCGCGCACTTATACCCTTCGCGCGCTCCGCTCAGAACAGGCCGAGGTAGATGTAGAGTTTGTTTTGCACGGCGACAATGGGCCTGCGTCACGCTGGGCAATGCGCGCCCGCCCAGGTGATCGCTTAGTCATGGCAGCCCCCGTCGCCAATGCAGAAGGCCCCAAACAGGGTTACGAATGGAAACCGCCTAAAGACGTGCGACGTATCCTGATTATCGCCGACGAAACTGCGCTTCCCGCCGCCGCAGGCATACTCGAAGCGCTTAACGATTTACCTTTCAAACCCAACGTCGAAGCGCTTTTCGAAGTCCCTCGTAGCGACGATGTTCAGCCGCTTCCCCAGATCGCGAAGCTGCGCTGGCTGGCGCGTGATGGAGAGCCCCATAGCAAGCACGGCGAGCTGCTGCTGAGAGCATTGCGCGATATCGATTTACAAAAAGAGATTGCCACTCTGGGAGGCAGTCCTTCGACTGCGACTCATGGCAGTAAGGATAAATGCAGTGAGGATGAACTGGGTCATGATGAAAACGCACCGCTCTGGGAGCCTGCCAATTTGGACGACAGCGCGCCCTTCTATGCCTGGATTGCCGCTGAAACCAAAGTCGCCATGACGCTCCGCCGCTACTTGATTAACGAGTGCGGTCTACCCAAACAATATGTCACTAGCATGGGCTACTGGCGGCTGGGTAAAGCCAATGGCTAAGGGTGCGGCGATAAACAATATAGTCTTCAAAAATGTTCATAACGCTACCTCCGTTAACACACGCTAGGGCTGGTGGGCCAAACTCACGTCATCACCGTATTGATGCTAGGGGTAACATCTCAAAAAGTTAGAATTACTATGTAAATATCTATGAAGCTTGCGATTGTCATCGAAGAACGCGTGAGACCTGCCTACACTCAAAACATCCACTTTGCGGCACAGAGAATTGCGCTGATGACCTACTTCAACTTTTTAGCTACCACCCTTGTCGTCAGTGGCCTGCTGGCCGCTAACACTGCTCATGCCCAAGAAGCGACAGGCTCAGCGCATGGGGAAGACGCCCTTATTAGCGCAGCACAGCAGGTGACGCTGGGGCCACGCCCGCTGTTTTTGGTAAATGATATGAGTGCAGATAACGAGCACGAGCGTGCCTTGAAAGCCTCTTTACTGAATTGTGCTGCAGAGCAAACCCAGTGGCAGAGGTCCCCTCTAACGATTGGCCATCGTGGTGCCCCGTTACAGTTTCCTGAGCATACGCTCGAATCTTACATTGCCGGTGCCCAAGGCGGTGCAGGCATTCTGGAGTGCGATGTCGCCTTCACCGCTGATGAAGAACTTGTCTGCCGCCACTCTCAGTGCGACTTACACTACACCACCAACATCGTCGAGACGGACTTAGCTGAAAAATGTAGCGTTCCTCCTATTGTTGATGAGGCCAATGGAGAGCTAATGAATGCAGCAGATATTCGCTGTTGTACAAGTGACATCACATTGTCTGAATTTCGCAGCCTGCAAGGCACCATGGAAGGAGTCAACAGCGAAGCCACCACCCTTGAGGAGTATCTTGCAGGCACGCCTGAGTGGCGCACAGAGCTTTATGCGACACGCGGCACATTGATGAGCCATGCCGACAGTATTGCTCTCTTTCAACAGTTAGGCGTGCAGATGACCCCAGAACTGAAAACACCTGAGGTAGAGATGCCGTTTACGCCAGAGTTCACACAGCAGGCCTACGCACAAAAAATGATAGATGAGTATAAGGCCGCAGGTGTTCGCCCTAATGACGTGTTCCCACAGTCATTCAGTCTAAATGATGTGCTTTACTGGATTGAACATGAGCCGGAGTTTGGCAAACAGGCGGTTTACCTAGATGGCCGCTACAGCGATGAAGGCTTTGATCACACTAACCCTGATACATGGCAACCGAGCATGCAGTCGCTGGTAGAAAGTGGTGTTCAGATTATCGCTCCTCCTACTTGGATGCTACTCGAGGCGAACCCAGCGTTTGGCAGTAACGAGCAGGAAAGACGCCTCCAACCTTCACTTTATGCCCGGCACGCTAGAGACGCAGGTTTAGCAATGATTACTTGGACACTTGAGCGCTCAGGGCCGCTAGGGGAAGGCGGCCAGTGGTACCACAACACGACTGAAGATGTTATCAAGCGTGATGGCGACAAACTGATCACCTTGGATGCCCTCGTCAATGAGGTAGGGGTCATCGGCGTATTCAGCGACTGGCCCGCCACGGTTACTTTCTACGACAACTGCGCCCAGCGGGGTGCTCCCTGACTGTTTTAAATAACTTTTTAGCTAACCACTTACTGACTAAGACCTATCAATTACCTGCTTTTCAAAAGCGGCATCTTTCATATTCCACATAAATCTTTTTACTTTTTTGTTAAAAATGATAACCATTAGCACTAGAATAGGCGCATTCTTCATCCTATTGCTAGGAGTAATGCATGTTTGAGGTCAAAGGGGCCGCCTTTGAAATCAATGGCAAACCGATTCTAACGCCCATTGAGCATACCTTTCATGAAGGTAAGGTATATGGCCTGATTGGCCACAACGGCTCGGGAAAATCGACGCTAATCAAGCTCATGGCCCAGCAGCAGCCCAGCAGCCGGGGAGAGATTTACTTCGACCAGCGCCCACTGAGTGATTGGGGTAATCGAGAGTTCGCACGTCAGGTCGCTTATTTACCGCAACATTTACCGAGTGCTGAAAGCCTGACGGGGCGCGAACTGGTCAGCTTTGGTCGCTACCCATGGCACGGGTTACTGGGTCGCCATACACAGAAAGATAAAGATGCCGTAGAACGCGCCATAGCGTTAACCCATACAGAGGCATTTGCCGACCGCCTAGTCGATACGCTCTCTGGCGGCGAACGCCAGCGGGTGTGGCTGGCGATGCTACTCGCCCAGGGAAGTCGTTTTCTACTCCTTGATGAGCCGCTAGCAGCGCTGGACATCGCCCACCAAATTGAGGTGCTAGCGCTGGTTCGCAAGCTATGCGATGAGCTGAACCTTGGCGTCATTATTGTGTTGCATGATATCAATATGGCCTCGCGCTACTGCGATGAATTGATGGCACTGCACAGCGGTCGCTTGCTAGCCCATGGCAGCCCGGATGATTTGATGAGCTGCAGCACCTTAGAAGCGATTTATGGCCTACCGATGCAGGTGATGAAGCACCCCAACGGAGAGCACAATATTGCCGTGGCCCAATGAGTTTTCGCCACACCACCCGGTCGGGTTAGTTTTCTTTCCAGAGCAGTCTTCACCTGAGAATTGGCTTTGCTTAACACAAGGGCTTTGATTATCGTTTACTGCCCAGCTGATTGAGATACCGCCATGTTTGACTACAAACTTCTCCATGCCCTGGCCACAGTGGTGGAGTGCGGCGGTTTTGAACGAGCAGGCGATGTATTGGGGCTTTCTCAATCAGCCATCTCCCAACGCATAAAAGCCCTGGAAGTGCGTTTAGGCCAGCCAGTACTAATGCGCCACCCCAAACTTTCGCCCACGCCTGCGGGTCAGCGGCTACTCACCCACTACCAGCAAGTACAGTTATTGGAACGCGATCTACATCAGTCGCTACCGACTCTTGATAACGCAACGACTCGATTAAGAATCGCAATCAACGCTGACAGCGTGGTGACGTGGTGGGCAAACGCAGTGGCAGATATCTGTCAGACCGAGGGCGTATTGCTCGATTTAGTCATTGAGGATCAGGACGTTGGGCTTAAACGTTTGCGAGATGGAGATGTAGCGGCCTGTCTTTGTTCTACGCCAACCCCCATTGCGGGTGCTCGGTGTATTAACGTAGGCGAGATGCGTTATCTACCGCTTGCTTCACCTGCTTACGTGAAACGCTACTTTCCTGACGGCCTTTCTCCAGAGGCCTTTCAGCAAGCCCCGGTGATAGTATTCGGCCCTCATGACCAGCTTCAGCATCAGTTTCTTGCCCAGTGTGGCTATCATGGCCATTTCCCCTACCATCTTTGCCCTACTTCAGAAGGGTTTGTGCGTCTCGCCACAGCAGGCATTGGATACGGGATGATTCCACAATTACAGGTACTAGATCAGTTACAAAGCAGCCATCTGGTTAGCATCGCTCCTGGTCATTCGCTTACGGTTCCACTTTATTGGCACTTCTGGCGCCACAGTGGACAGCTTGTCCAACGCCTAACAGAAAGACTGAACTGCCTCATGCTTTAGCCTCATTGTCGGCCACTCACTTTAAAAGGCGTCTACACTCAGCTTAGGAGGAAATCGCGTCCAAGGCAGGCAAGGGAACCTAGGCACTAAGACCTAGTAGCAACAAAGCCCAACCCAAAAAATCCAAAATAGCGATATCTATGGATGCTTACTGTTGGTTAAAGCGCCTTCCGGCAGGCTTTTTAGTGCTTATTATTAGCTGGCACACTCAAACGAGTGCAGCTACCACAATCGCCGTCTCTTCTGAACAGGCACACTACGATTTAAATGAAGTAAGCGGATACTGGCATACGTCAGAATCACTGAACCTAAGTGATATTTTAGCCTTATCTCCCTCATTTAAACCGGCCCATCACGCTTCTGATTTGCATTTCGGCTATACACAAAGCGATGTATGGCTAAAGACGCAAATTTATAATGCGTCCCCCTTCCCCACTACATGGATGGTTAAGTTCGAGTACCCATTTTTAGATCATGTCACGCTGTATACGCTGAGAGAACACGCTAGTGAAGTTCAGCACAGCGGGAGCGCCGTACCCATTGATGAACGGTCAATCGCCCACCGTCAGGCTGTTTTCCCTCTGATGCTGGCCGGCAATGAAACGGTGACGCTCTATACCCAGGTAAATGCCACAGGTAGCAAGTTTCTAAGCTATAGCTTAATGACACCTGAAGCTTTTTATACTCAAAATGACCGGCATAATTTCTGGCTAGCGACCTATTTCGGCATGCTGCTGGCATTAAGCATTTACAACTTGCTGCTATTTTTTGGGCTTAAAGAGCGCGTATTTCTCTACTACGCTCTCTTTGCCTTTGGTTTTACACTGGCGATATTGACGTTCAATGGCATTGGCACACTGATGTTCTGGAGCTTCTTGGGCGATAACACTGCCCGCCTGGTAGCGATTGGTTTTACGTTTGCTTCAACAATAGGAACCCTGTTTGCCCAAAGCTTCCTCAATACAGCCATCTACTGCCCACGATGGCACCAAGCCATCTCGCTGTTTCGAGGCTACTGCTATTTAGCGCTCATAGCAGTGATATTGTTGCCGATTCAACCTGCCCTGCGCTTAATGGATATAACAGGATTTGCTGCCTCGCTGTTAATGCTAGTGTGCGGTATTTATTGCAGTTGGTGCCGCGTACCTAGCGCCCGTATTTTTGTTCTCGCTTGGTCAATATTTCTATTAGGCGCTGCTGTATTTGCGCTGCGCAATCTCAGTATTCTGCCCGCGAATTTTATTACGCTTCACGGAATACAAATCGGCTCAGCCATTGAGATGTTGCTGCTATCTTTCGCATTGGCCGCACGTTTTAATAAATTAAAATGGCAGAAAGAGCGCGCTCAAGCAGAAACCGTCGCAATTTTAAAAAAGCAGGAAGCTATTCTTGAAGCCAAGGTAGCCGCTCGTACCCAAGCATTAGAAAAGCTTGCCAACCACGATATGCTCACTGGCCTACTTAATCGCAATGGGCTGGCACGCTGTGCAGAGGCCGCTCTTGAACGCTGTAAACAAACGCATACGCCTTTGGTTCTGGTCATGTGCGACCTTGACTGCTTCAAACCTATTAACGACCAGTATGGCCATGAAGTAGGCGACTTCGTGCTCCAGCAAGTTGCCAAACGTCTCGTTCATGTCGCACGTGAGAGTGATCATTGCGCGCGCTTTGGTGGCGACGAGTTTATTCTCTTGCTAGAGGGGGTGTCTGATCAGACCGTGTTACAGGAGATGCGCAATCGTATCGAACAGGCCATTCGCTCACCTATCAAATTGCCTTGCGGCACGCTAGTTAGCGTAGGCGTCAGCATAGGTATTAGTATTAGCCATGAAAATAACAATACGTTAGCCAGCTTGCTGCGTGAGGCAGATAGCCAAATGTACGCCGTCAAGTCACGCCAAACCACCCGTTACTATGGCTATGGTTCAGCGTGACCCGAACGGATATTAAGCTATATTAGTCAAACAAGCTCATACGTTTCATAACGTTATCGCGCTTGATTCGCCAATGAAATAGAGCGCCCGCAATATGCAGCGTAATGAGCACGACTAACGCCCACCCTAAACGCTCATGCCAAATAAACAGCGTTTGCGAAAGCGCTTCGTTTTTGCCCAATAACCCCGGTAAATGCCATTGGAAAAACTCAACAGGAAAGCCGCCGGTAGCGGTGGCTGCCCAACCAATTAGCGGCATAACCACTAACCCTGCATAAAGCAAGTGATGCACGCTAGTACTGACAATCCGCTCGAAGGCATTGAGCGGCGGTTCGTGGTCGGGCACAACAAAAGCTAGCCGCGTAATAATCCTCAAGGTCATTAGCAACAGTATTGTCACGCCTAACGTTTTATGACTGGTATAGAGCACGTTGGTAAGCGTATTCCCAAGCAAATCTACGGTGCGTTCATAGCCCAGGAATCCAAGCGTCAAGCCACTTGCCAATGACAGCAACACGGCGACTGCCACTAACCAATGCAACACTCGGTGCGGATAAATATAGTGATCTAACTCGTGCATTCAGAACTCCTGGGCCATTCGCGTCATGGTAGTTAGCTTAGTTCAGTCAGGTTGCGTTAGAAAAACTAATTATCGAGCTCCTCATTGAGCAGAATCACGATCAACCCCCATTTGGCCGCCTTTGGACCAATTTTCCTGCGTCACTTCTTGAAAAAACACCTGCACGCTCACCGGATCGGTACCATACACCTCGCAGAAAGCGTCAGTAATACGCTTTGCCAATTCTCGCTTTTGCGCAAGATCACGGGGGAATTGCTGGATAGTGACTATAGGCATCGTAGCTTCCTGTCAAAGAATACGTTAAAGCAACACCTTATAACGCTTCGCTAGGTGCCGCTAGCTGTTCGCGAATCAACTCCCCTAAACGCCGCGCAGGTTCAGAAGGACGGTGTGGAGCACGATGGAGCGCTAGTTCAATCATTGGCAAGGCAGGAAGGCCGCTACTGTCATCCAGCGGACGTAGCGATGGAGTTAACATACTACGCGTTACCACAACAACGGCTAACCCCGCCGTGACGATAGGCGCAAGACCCGCCATTGATTGGCTGGTATACGCAACGCGCCAATCACGTCCTGCTCCCTGTAACGCCTGCTCAGCAACCTCCCGAAAAACATCAGCACCCGGCGAATAAAGCGCAAGCGGAATAGGGTCACTTAGCGAAGGCTGCTGATTAACCCCCACTGCCCATATCAGCGGCTCACGACGAATCACATCGCCACCTGGCGAGTTCCGTTGGCGAGTTACTAGCGCCAAGTCCAACTCCGCTGCTTTGACCTGTTCGACCAAGTGCGCACTGGTGCCACACTTTACGGTTAGTCCCACCGCAGGATAAAGCTGGTGAAAGTACGCAAATACTGACGGCAACAGCGACGCATAGTCTTCAGGAATACCCAACGTTAAATCGCCTGTTATCTGGCGCGCCTGCATATCACTCCACGCGTCGTCATTAAGTGCCAATAGGCGGCGTGCGTGAGCCAGCAAGCGGTCTCCTTCAGGTGTAAAACGTAGTCGCCGTCCCGCTCGCTCATGCAAACTCACGTCAAGCTGTGTCTCTAAGCGCTGTAACTGCATGCTCACTGTTGACTGGGTATACGCCAGCCGCTTTGCCGCTGCCGTGACACTACCAGTATCGGCAATCGTAACCAGCGTACGAAGTAGCGTTAGGTCAAATGTTGGCGCACGCATACATCACCATTATTGATAAGAATGATCATAAAAGATCGATATTGTGATGAGTTTTTACTGAGTATGCTGCGCGTCTCAGGTTTAACGCAAGGAGAGACGCCATGCATCCCGTTCATTCCCCCGTTGTAATATCACCCAGGTACAGTGTATGCGCAGCGCTTGTGGCGGTGATGTTATGGAGCATAGCGCCGCTATTAGCAGAGTTGGCGCGGGATACCTCTCCGCTTCAGCTCACCGCACTTACGTTGCTGGCAGGTGCACTTGCAACATTGCCACTAAGCCGTCGAGTCAATGTCGCGGCTTGCCGACCTCGCTGGCAAATTAGCGTATGGCTTGGCCTACCGCTGTTAATTGTCGGCGCTGTTAGCAGTTATTACATCGGTATGCGCTTAGCTCCCGCCGCAGAAGCCGCGTTAATCACTTACACCTGGCCAGTACTGTTTGTACTGTTAAGCCAGTGGAGTCGGTTGGGCCGTCTGCATATCGCAAGCGTAACAGGCGCGTTAATCGCTTTTTCTGGCGCCGCTATTTTGCTGCTGCCTCAGGCCTTAAGTGGTGGTTTTGGTGGCGCTGCTTCTGGGTATGGGTTAGCGCTACTGGCGGCTTGTTGCTGGGCGCTCTACTCATGGCTGGGGCAAGTAGCCCCCGTATCACTGACGCCATTGCTACCGCGGTTATTAATGATCGCCTGTGCGTTTGCAACCTGCGCCAGCCTGATAATGGAAGGAACTTTCATAATGCCACAGGGCGAGGCTCTGTTGGCGGGCATCGCGCTGGGCCTTGGGCCTTACGGTATCGCTATGGTGGCCTGGGATAAAGCGCTACGATTTGGTCAAGCCAGCCTAGTAGGCAGCCTTGCCTATGGCGTACCGATCCTAGCGGCACTACTTCTGGTGCTGGCAGGCGTCAGCGTATTCGACTGGCGACTGCCAACGGCTGCCTTATTGGTCGTCGTGGGCTGCTTAAAGGCGAGCCGCTGACTCATTATTTTCCTAAATAGCGGGGCTTTGCGATGCCCTCCAACGCATCAAGGGATAGCGTCAAGACAGGCTGGCTGACGGCATAAGGAGCAATTTCATAGACGTTATATTTAACTTCCCAGGCAGTTGCTAACGGGGCTATGTTGTGGCTTTCGCTGAGCGGCCAACTGATGGCAAACTGCTCATCATGGCCCATCTCCTCTATCCAGCGTTGATGGGCCTGATCGAGCAGTGCTTGAAAAGCTTCCTGCTGGCCTTCCAGCAGCATATCGTCTGAATCAACCACGCGTCGCAGACGTTCATCTATCACCATAAACTCAGTCATTGGTAAACCATGCGCTTGCCCCGCATGATAAACGTAGCTATTCAATTCAAGTATCAATAAGTCATTGTGCTGCCCGTAAACCTTGGCTTCTAACATCGCTTCGCTAGTCATTGCTCCAGGTGCGGTGCGATTATCTTCCTCTGCTAGCTCAAAAAAGTTTTGTGCATAGGCATCCCAGCTATCCGCTGGCAATGTGCTCTCTTCAGTGATGCCCATACCAAGCGTTAATAGCCGTTTTTGTAACTGGTCTGTTAGCTCAGGAGATTGAGGAAACGCGAGCGCCGACACGGTGACTGTAGAGCACTTTTCAACTTGACACTCAGGTGCTGAGTACTCTTTTTCAACTGCTATTGAAGCAAGCGTAAGTGACTCTGCAGAAGCATCCTCTGACGACTGACAGCCACCTAATAACAATAAACCAATCACCGTTAAACCGGCTGAATAGCGCAACATAAAACCTCCTTGTGAATAACGTAGCCACTTTCAAATCAGGTCAATAGTAATACAACAGCAAACGCCCCTGCTGTAACCAGCAAGGGCGTTGTTAATCATGCAGTGTGCGCTACATTACGCGTCGGGCTGCATTTCTGTTGGCTCTGCGTTTACTTGTAGCTCAAACATACCACTGCCGCTAACAGCGAAGCCACGAGCAATAACGGTGTAGGTTCCCGGCAAAAGCGCCTGCTCTATACGTGAGTTAGTGCCATTACCGCCGTCATCGTCGCTGTAAGAATCGTTTTCTCCATAAATCTCTAAATACGTATCAAAGTCACTTGAACGCATGTTAAGCCTGACCAAAGAGCTTTCTTCTAAGGTGAGTTCATAAGTCAACGGCTCACCGCTATACCAGCCATTGAGCGTTTCATTGGGCGTTAGCTCACCTTCATTACGCAGCTCTACATCATCCGGCAATTCACGTGGCTCTACTGACAGCGTAAACAAACCACTATCGGAGCCATACGCCGTGCGTGCTGTTAACTGATAATTACCCGGCGCTAAAAAATCAGCAATACTGGCGTCCAAATTGCCAGCACTGTCGTCATCTTCGCGGAAATAGCCATTAGGTCCTTCCAACACAAGGTAAGCATCGATATCGTTTGAACGCATATCAATTTGATACATACCTGCTTCTTCGATCTCTAGCTGATAACTCAGCTCCTGACCGCTCAACCAACCGCTAAGCGTATCGCTAGGCATAACGCTACCATCGTTGCGTAGCTCACCATCACCCGGCAATTCACGCGGTTCGGCACTCAACGTGAAAAGGCCACTCCCTTCGCCGAATGCAGACCGTGCAGTGACGGTATAATCACCAGGAGCAAGAAAGTCTGAAATACGTGCATTTAAGTTGCCAGCACCATCATCGTCTTCACGGTAGTAGCCGTTCGGACCGGATAGCTCCAGATACGCATCAAACTCATCAGCGCGCATCTCGATTTGATACATGCCTGCTTCTTCGACGGTTAACGATACTTCCCGAGAGGTGCCATCTAACCAGCTATCCATCGGCTCGCCAATGGCCAGCGTGTCAGAATCGCTCAGTTCAACCGTGCGGCTATTAAGGGTGAATGGGCCATAGCTACTTGCATCCGCCCCACTGACAATCACCAGATAGTCTCCAGTTTCTTCGACATGGTGACGAACTGTCTCAGCACTCTCTAACAGCTGTAGCTGATCGTCATAGAGTGCTACCAACCCCTGCAAGGCGCCGCTAAGAGAAAATTCTACTAACGAACCTTCTTCAAGGCTGATGGCATAGCGCAAATAGCGACTACCGTCATTACCGTTTAACTCACCTGCCGAGGTAATTTCACCTCTAGCACGCTCGCCAAGCGTGACGCTATCAAGCCCTGCTAATGCCGGGGAAGCCTCTCCCTGCTCTGGGCTGGCAGACTCTTCAGCGGAGGCCGGTGTCGTAAAGCTCGGCACGGTCTGAGCAGCTAAAAACCCAACAGCAACCCCGCCGACAGCAACCAAAATCAGCGTTAGAGAAGAAGACTTAGCCATAGGTGCATCCTTGTTTATTGGCAAACTTTTAAAACCTAGCGAGCATTAATTATATGATGCTTACCTGATTAAAGTGAGTGTTTATCTAAAATTTACATTAGCCCTAAAAGACAGCCTGGTTATATCAGCCACATTTCGTTAACTTGCTGAAAAGCAAAGGCACTATAGAAAGTTGCAAAAATTCATAATTTAGGAGCCAATTGCGTCGATCTTCTTAAAGCTTGCCGTATCAAAAAGCTCACGTTACTATCGAAGGATATGTTCGGTAACACACCGACACGTAAAGAATTCGCACTATGTAAAACTGAGGCACTCCAATGGGAGCATCTAAACGTTTCATCCGAACGAGTTGTGCAGCGGCATTACTCATTTTTTTTACCGCTAGTCATGCGTTTGCTATTGATATCGAAATTCGTGAAGGGGTTGCTTCCTTCTACAGTGACCGTTTTCAAGGGTCGCCCACTGCCAGTGGCGAACCATTTGACCAACAGGCGCTGACGGCAGCTCACCCAACACTTCCTTTTGGCACCAAGGTGCTTGTAACTCGCCCTGATACTGGGCAAGAAGTTGAAGTACTAATCAATGACCGCGGTCCCTTTGTTAAAGGTAGAATTATTGACCTTTCTAAACGGGCAGCTCGCCAACTCGGTATGATTCGACGTGGCGTTGCACCAGTCATGATCACCCTGGTCGATTAACGGATAACACACCCGCAAGCGTGTGATACCCCTTAAACAAACAGCGTTAAAGAACAATCAGTTTGATTGGAAGCGGCTCACAAGGGCCGCTTTTTTATTGCACTGAAATTAATCTTTCGCCGAACTTGAAAGCACGCTAACGGTCTCTATGCTGCAAGGAGATTTGTCTAAATCATATATGCAGGAGGCACCCATGCAATCTCGCTTTTTTACATTAACTAATTATCCCACGGGCTTACCTAAGCGCGAATTATTTGCGCTGGAAAGCCAGGAACTTCCTGACCTTGACGACGGTGAAGTGAGGATTCGCAATCGCTGGCTATCCGTTGACCCTTATATGCGTGGCCGAATGACAGGGGTGCGCACCTATGTTGCCCCTTTTGAGCTGGGCAAACCGATGGAAGGCGGCGCAATCGGCGACGTCATAGCATCTAATCACCCAACGATTAAGGAAGGCGATAAAGTTAGCCACATGGGCGGCTGGCGTGATATCGCTCAGGTGAGCGGCGACAGTGTCACTGTCCTACCAGACAGTGATGTGCCTGAACAAGCTTACCTAGGCGTATTGGGCATGCCAGGAATGACAGCATGGACAGGTTTGAACCTTATTGCCGAATGTAAACCTAGCGACAATGTACTGGTAAGCGCTGCCAGTGGTGCCGTTGGTTCGCTTGCAGTACAGTTGGCGAAAGCAAAAGGCTGCCACGTAGTTGGCATTGCTGGTGCTGCACATAAACTTGCGTGGCTTGAATCATTGGGCGTTGAGCCAGTTAGCTACCAAGACCGAAGTGCACAGGAGCTTAGCGACGCTATTAAGCTTGCTAGCCCAAATGGCATTGATGTGTATTTTGAGAACGTTGGCGGTATCTGCTTAGAAGCCGCGTTAAATCAGCTCAATGACGGCGCACGTATTGCCGTATGCGGCATGATTGACAGCTATAACGCTGAAGCGCCAGCACCAGGGCCGAGCAACCTTTCCCAACTGGTGGTACGTAAGGCTAAAATGCAGGGGTTTATTGTTGCTGATCACTGGTCGAGCTATCGCTACTTCCTTAACGAAGTTTCTCCTCAGGTAGCGAAAGGCGATATAGTCTATAAAGAAACCGTTAAAGAGGGGCTTGAAAGTACACCGGATGCCTTTTTAGCGCTTTTTGAAGGGGGCAATACCGGCAAAATGCTGGTGAAGCTCACTAACTAAGCCATGCTTACGTCAAGCTAACCCCACATTTCCTACCTCACTATTTCCTATCTCAATAACAAGCCGCGCTACGGCAACAGGCGCGGCTTTTTTGGTTTATGGCACTAATTAGCAAGCAAATAGTTAGACCAAAAGCGAATTGATTATTAAAATTACTGACAATCAATGTGTGTTTTAACCCATCATCACTGCCAATGGGTTAGGGCACGTTGCAGATCTGTCGCTTTTATAATTTTACCAAGCGACTTCAACTCGTTGTTAATAGGGGCTTTCTCATGGATGAACACACGCGTGCCCGCGGAAAATGGCCAGCATTACTGTTGGGCCTGCTACTCGCGGTAGCTGGTGTTGCACTAACCATTGGCGGCGCCAAGCTGCTCAACTTAGGCGGTAGTGCTTACTATGTAATCGCTGGGATTAGTATTTTTGTTGTCGGTATACTGCTGGCAATGCGCAAAGGCACCGCCTTATGGCTTTATGCGGTGGTACTTTTTGCAACGCTGCTATGGGCACTCTGGGAAGTCGGCTTAGACTGGTGGCAGTTGGTTCCCAGGGTTGCCATTGTCTGTTTAATTGGCATTATTTTACTGCTTCCCTGGTGGCGAAAACCGCTACATTCACGCGGCGGCAGCCTAGCGCTAATGGCAAGCATTGCCGCAGCGATTATCGTGGCAATTGCCAGCCAATTTACCTACCCAGGCACTATTAAAGGCACGATTGAGTCGGCCAGTAACAATGCAGAAGTTAACCCTGCACAGGCTGCAGGCGATGATTGGCCCGCTTATGGCGGCACCAATGCAGGAACACACTACTCCTCACTTAGCCAGATTACCCCCGACAATATCGGCGAGCTGGAAGAAGTATGGCGTATTCAAACCGGTGATGAACCCGGCCCCAATGCACCACCTGAAATCACCAACCAGAACACACCCTTGAAGGTCAACGATAGCCTTTATATTTGTACATCACACAGCCGTGCGATGTCATTGTCGCCCGAAACTGGCGAAACTCTGTGGGCGTTTGATCCCAATATTAGCACCATGGGCGCAGAGGATTTTTCCGGCTGGGCGCATATGACCTGCCGTGGCTTGGCTTACTACGATGCGGCTAACTATTCCAGCAGTGCTGAAGATTCCACCATCGATAAACCAACACTGTATGCCGATGGCAGCCAATTTGAACTCGACCTATCCTTCTCGCTGACCTCTGACGAAGGCTCCTCTTCTGAGCTGCTAAGCGCCACCAATGTGATGTGCCCCCGCAGGCTTTATCTGCCCACCGCCGACGCCCGCCTGATTGCGCTTAACGCCGATACAGGTGAGCGCTGCGAAAGTTTCGGTGAGAACGGTGAAATCGATCTGACGAACAATATTGGCGAATTTAGCCCAGGGGGCTATTACTCGACATCGCCTGCTACTGTCACTGAAGACTTAGTGATTTTGGGTGGCCACGTTACCGACAACAGCTCAACCGACGAACCCTCTGGCGTTATACGCGCTTTTGATGTGCATACTGGCGAGCTGGTGTGGAACTGGGACAGCGGTAACCCCGAAGACACCGCACCGTTAGAGGAAGGCGAGACGTACACACGCAACTCACCGAATGTGTGGGCACCGATTAGCGTTGATGAAGCGCTCGGCCTCGTTTATCTCCCCATGGGTAACGCAACACCGGACCAATACGGCGCTAACCGTTCTGAAAATGATGAGACTTACAGCGCCGGGCTAGTAGCGCTTAATCTGGACGACGGCCAAGTGGCCTGGGTGTACCAGTTTGTGCACCACGACTTATGGGACATGGACACACCCGCACAACCCGTATTGATTGACTTGGCGACGACAGATGGCAGCCAGCCGGCTGTCATTCAGCCCACTAAACAAGGCAGCTTGTATGTATTAAACCGTGAGACTGGCGAGCCGATTGTGCCCATTGAAGAAGTGCCCGCTCCTCAAGGTGCTATTGAAGGCGACTGGACGGCAGAAACTCAACCTCGCTCAGCGCTGAATTTGCTGCCACCGCCGCTGACTGAGCGCGACATGTGGGGCGCATCACCCTTTGATCAGATGATGTGCCGCATCCAGTTCCGCTCGCTGCGTTATGAAGGCCAGTACACACCGCCTTCGCTGGAAGGCAGCATTATCTACCCCGGCAACGTTGGAGTGATGAACTGGGGGGGGGTTGCGGTAGACCCCGAACGCCAAGCACTGTTTACCGGCGCGAAGTACTTAGCGTTTGTTTCCAAGCTGATTCCACGTGATGAAGTTGAGGATGGCCAAGGATCCGCTAGCGAGCAAGGTTTGCAGCCCAACACAGGCGCACCTTATGCGGTTGAACTCGGCCCGCTGCTGTCAGTACTCGGCCTTCCCTGCCAGGCGCCTTCTTGGGGCGATGTGGCAGGAATCGACCTACAAAGTAACGAGGTTGTGTGGAAGCACCGCAATGGCACCACCCGCGACAGCATGCCCTTTGATCTGCCGATTGGCCTGAACGTCGGCGTTCCTGCGCTAGGCGGCCCACTGACTACTGCGGGTGGCGTTTCATTCCTAAGCGGCACACTGGATCAATACCTGCGCGGCTACGACATCACCACTGGCGAAGAGCTGTATAAAGCTCGTTTACCTGCTGGTGGCCAAGCAACGCCGATGACCTACACCGGCGCAGATGGCCGCCAGTATGTAGTCGTTACCGCCGGTGGTCACGGCACCTTCGGCACCAAAATGGGTGACTACGTGATTGGTTACGCGTTACCGGAATAGCCATCACTCAGCGTAGTAATAAATGAGAACGGGCGCCCCAATGGGTCGCCCGTTTTTTGCTAAGGAGCCTCTGATTAAAAACTCAGCTCCACGCCGCCATAAACACTTCGCCCTGGGGCTGGCTCATAAAAGCGGCCAAAGGTGCCGTTTAAGCGCACATTGGCATAGTGCTCTTCATCAAGCAAATTGCGCAGACCAAGATAAGCGCTTAGTCGCGTACCTTCACTTAACTGCCAACTATCACCCACTCGGAGGTTGAGCAGCCAATAGCTATCTACCTCCGTCGCATTAGCGTTATCCGCTACTAAATCACCGATGTATTCGGTTTCCAACGTGGCGAAACGCTGATCAAGGTTTTCCCAGGTTAATTGATTGACCCACGTCTGCTCTGGCAATCCAGGAATCCGGTTGCCATCAAAGCGTTCACTAGGTGTTGCAAACTTATCGAATTCATAACGCGCGAGAGTTAAAGCGCTATCCAGACGCCACTGGTCGGCAAGCTGCCAGCCCAGCGCCAGTTCTAGGCCATCGCGATTTGTGTCGCCTGCATTCTGATAGAAGGTACGGCCACCCTCATCATACGGCACTAGCTCATCGCGAACGCGGACCGAAAATAGTGCGAGATCGTAATCCATTGCCAACGGCTCAATGTAGCCACGCAACCCTATTTCGCGATTCCATGCTTTTTGCGGCTCAACAGCGGGATTGAAACCACCGCCAGTCGGATTGGCAAACTCAGAAAACGTGGGCGTCTCAAACGCGGTGCCGGTATTAATATACGCTTGGTGCTGCGGACGATAGCGATAGCTTAGCCCCGCCGAGCCACTCCACTCGTTAAAGGTACGCTTTCCGCTTTGATCTCCGTCATCAAGAAACGTATCGTCGACGTCTAGCGCCACCCGGTCAAATCGCGCGCCCAACGAGAGCGAGAGCTGTTCCGAGAGCGCTAAATCTCCTTGGGCAAACACGCCAGCGGACGTCGCAGTTTGGGTTTCATCCGCTAACTGCTCGCCAACACCCCCCTGGGCATCGACATTATTACGAAAACGCTCATCCTCTTGGCGAGCCGCATCAACGCCCACAATATAGCTAAGCGGCAGACCTCCTAACGCCACCTCGTGATGGTATTCAGCGCTTGCGCCCATATAGTCGCGCTGATACCCCAAACGACTACTGCCCACAAATGGAAGCTGCTGTTCAAAGCTACGTTTAGCAATAAAGCCCTTGAGGTACAGCTCACCATCCCCTGCCGCTAAGTCTTCGTACTGGAGGCCAAACACCTGCTGGTCAACGCTTTGTCCTGCATCTAGCGCGATTGAATTAGGCGCTGCTTGATCACGCCCAGCGGCAACTTCACGGGCATTAAGTGCACCGGGATCTTCCGATCGGGGGTTCTCCAGTAGATTAATAATCGCGGTAACCGCCCGCTCACTGCCTAATTCTCGACGTATTTTGGCATTCAGCAAATACTTCTCGGTTGAGCTTTGTTCGCGATAGCCATCAACATTAAGCGCCGTCAGACTGATATGGTGCGACCAATCGCCCTGTACACCACCATTTTGCAGTGCCACTTTTTGATAGCCATCGCTACCTGCACCCATCCGCAGCCGTGTACCAGGATTATCACGCCCATCGGCAGTGGTCACATCAATCACCCCGCCAGCCGCATTGCCATAAAGCACTGAAGACGGCCCGCGGATCACCTCAATGCGCTCGGCGCTATCTAAATCAATAGCATCCAGCTGGGCTTGACCATCTGGAAGCGTGTACGGAATGCCATCTACCATAACGGTAATCCCACGCACACCAAATGGAGCACGCGCGCCAAAGCCGCGAATAGCGATTCGCTGTCCTTGAGCGAAATTATCGCGGTTTTGTAAAAACACACCCGGCACTCGGTTAAGCGCTTCATCCAACCTCACCCGCTGCTGACCTTGGGCAATCTCTTCACGCTCCAAGGTAGAAACGGCCGCTGGCGTGGCATACAGCTCGCGGGCTAAACGCGGGGCGCTCACCTCTACTGTAGCCAGCACAGTCTCTTCGCTGCTGGGTGCCTGCGCCCCCACAGGGCTGGCTAGAAAAACGCTCGCGAGCAGTAGTGATGGCGGTAGATAGTGGCTCATGATGTCCCTTAATAATCTGAAGTTGACGGGCTTTCGCAGCCTTAATTTTTTGAAGCCCTAATTTCTTGAAGCCCTAATTTTTTTGAAAACCTAGTTTCTTGAATACGCCTGGCTAAGCGGGTGAACGATAGCCCAAACGCGGGGTCTTATTTAAAGCGCTCTGATTCGCTAAAATTATCCATTATGACTACGCTACAGTCAGCAGCTGCAAAGCATTGTTATTGAAGCATTAGCAATCAGCGCTAAAACCACTATCGATATCTACGTTATCAATACCCACGCTATTGATACCTACGTTATTAACGTGTTCGTTACTAACACAGACTGTGTAAGCAAAGGAGGCTGCATGGCGTTTACCGCAACTGACCCGATCAAGATGATCTTTGCTGTTATTCTGCCCCCACTAGGGGTGTTTTTTGAGGTCGGTTTCAAAGGACATTTCTGGCTGAATATCATTCTCACGCTGTTTGGCTTTGTTCCAGGCATCATCCATGCGTTCTATGTCATATTGAAACATTAGACAAACCGAAGCACTGATGCTTTTTTTGCACTGATTTAATAAACACCGCCTTGTAGAACACAAGGCGGTGTTTGTCTTTATTGGCCATACGTTTATCAACGATCCTAGCCAGCCAATAAAAATCCTGCCCTTCAAAACTCGACTCTGACGTTATGCATGCAAGCGGCAATGCAAGGCATGAACTTGCTCATCCAGACCAGGCACTGGGCCATCAACAGCCAAATCGGGCACCACCTCATTAATCGACAGCGGAGCGACAGGCGGCGGCGCTACGCCAAGTTCAGCCAGCCATGCACCCAATTGTTCAGAGGAGCTGACATAAACGATACGCCCTAGCCCTACCCACCCATGAGCCGCTGCACACATTGGGCAGTGCTCTCCAGAGGTATAGACGGTCGCTTTAGAGCGCTCTTCAGGCGTCATATGATTCGCTGCCCAACGGGCCAGCGAAAACTCTGGATGCTGAGTAGAATCTCCACCGGCAATGCGATTTCGATCCTCGGCTAATACCTTACCTTCAGCATTTACCAGCACACTACCAAATGGCTCATCCCCTGCATTTAAAGCCTCCTCTGCTAAAGCCACGGCGCGCTTTAGATATGCCAGTTCGTATTCGGCAATCATTGGATTCTCCTCGTTTTGATAACGTGCCTTACCGGCAGGGTTGTCGTTTCAAAAATGCTTCGTCAAAGATACCATTTTTAACATTTAAGGTCTGATTCACCGTATAGCACTCCCAAACACAATCCCCACAGGAATATCATCGTGAACAACATCAACCCGAATAAACTTCACAACAGCAAATGGACTGCCGTCCAACCTCACCATAAAGAGAAGCATTTCATCGTCACCAAATTACGACGTAATGAAGAGGAGCAGGTCGTAGAGGTGATCATTGAAGCTATTCATTCCAACCGCGAGACCATTCTTGCTTGGCAAGACTTAAAAGACGCTAGCATCTGGAAAATGGGGTGGAAGTAGCCATTATCCTGACACCACCCTCAGAAAATATTCATAAAAGGCTTTGACCCGAAGAAAAAATCATGTCACTGTAGCGTCAGTTGGTTAGCAAGCAGCATGGTTTCAGAAGTGTACGATCTATTTCGGCAGCCTGATATTGTATTCCTTGTTTCACCCGCTACTATTCATCTGGGTAATACCAGGAACTTTATTACGGCGCATTAGCGCGAAAGGATCTACATCATGGCAACTGGCACAGTTAAATGGTTTAACGACACTAAAGGTTTTGGTTTCATCGCTCCTTCTGACGGCGGCGACGACCTTTTTGCTCATTTCTCTGAAATTCAGTCTGACGGTTTCAAAACCCTTCAAGAAGGTGCTAACGTTTCTTTTGACGTTACCCAGGGTAAGAAAGGCCTTCAGGCTTCTAACATCAAGCAAATGTCCTAAGCCTTAACGGTTTAAGAATTTGCTCGAACCTTAACCGGTTCGGATAACAAGGCCCGCTTATGCGGGCCTTGTTGCGTTTGCGTGTTGAAAACCTTCGCCCCTTATTTACGCTCATATACCATTAGTTTGGCATCCACCGTCAGCGTTAACGCATCAAGTGCCGCTGCACGTGCCCGCCCTTCCTGACTAGCGCGGTAAAGATGGGGCGTCATCGCTAATAAATCACCAATCGAGTCTTGCCCTTCCAGCGCTATTTGATAGCTAAGTGATTCTGTCTGCAACGATACAAAGCCTTCCGGCACCTCCCGTTCGCTTATCGCTTCTGGCTTAAGCGTGGGATAAATCACCTCTCGTAGCTCACGCAAGTGCTCCGCTCCTGCTTCAACCTGCAACAACAAGCCGCCCGGCTTTAATACCCGCGCAAATTCGTGATGCACTGGAAAGCCAAACATACACAGCACACTATCAAGCGTTGCCGTTTGAACTGGCAAGTGCGCGTTGCTGCCGACTACCCAGCTACAGAGTGGAGATTTCTTATTATCTTGCTTGGCCGCCGACAGCACTGCCCACTTGGAAATATCTAACCCCACCAGTGAAAGTGGTCGCGAATTCGATTCAGCACGGGATAGCTCACGCAAGTAATAGCCTTCACCGCAGCCAGCATCTAGGCAGCCAAATAGCGAGCTAGCAGGTTGAGCCTCAGCATGGCTTAACAGATGTTTGCTTACCGCCTGAGCAATGGGCTGATAGTAACCAGCCCCAAGAAAACGCTGTCTTGCCGCCACCATCAGCTTACTGTCACCAGGGTCAGTGGAACGCTTTTGCTGTACCGGAAGCAAGTTGACATAACCCTGCTTGGCAACATCGAAGCTATGTCCAGCAGAGCAACGCCAAGTGCTGCCTGCCAGATAAAGTGGCTCGCCATCTAACGGGCAGGCTAGTAATTGAAAAGGAGTGCTATTCATAGCATTGCAAACTCATAAAATGTGTACTCATAAAACGTATACTCATAAAAAAACAATAGTTTATACACTTTTCTTTTGCCCATATGGTCCGCGGGCAAACTCTTTAAACAGCGTTGACTGCCACTGACGAACAGCCAGCACCGAGGTAGTGCCAAAGCGCTGATGAATGGGCAGCCCGCTTTCGCGTTCACACAGGGCGTGAAACTCTTTTGCCAGCCGCTGCATCGTTTGTTGCCATTCAGCATTACCCGCATGAGAAAGCAGGCCATTCAGCACAATAAGCTTTTCGCTGTCGCTCTCGAAACGAGAGTGAAAAAACTCCGTGGCAATATATTGCTGGAAAAAACGCTGAATAGGGCCACCAGGGCGCCAGCGAAAATTCGCGGCCACACGCCGCCGGATTCGATTACCCGGCAATAGGTCAATCAGCTTTAGCCGTTCTAGCGCCAGCAGTTGCCGAGTGCACTGAGCCTCGCTGAGCTGGTACTGGTGATGAATTTCATCAAACCGATAGCCGTTAATCACACACACAGCGACCAAAAACAGCTCACGATCATCGACAATGCTCTGCTCCTGCGCCTGGGTCAGCTCCTGCAAACGGTGCTCTTCCTCTTGCATGGATTGCACCAACTCAGCAAATTCCAGGTTAAGCTGATCGCAAATACGCTCTAGCCGCTCTAAGGTAATGTGCTGTTCAGCGAATAGCCGTTTGACCGAGGCCTCGCTCAACCCAAGCCATAACGCCACATCAGCGTAGGTTTTACCCTGGGAACGCAGCTGACGTTTTAAGGTATCGATAAGTGCACTTGTCTGAGACACATGACCTCCAGACATATAAAGTAGCGTATAACGATACCGTAAAGCCCAAATAACACAACTTGAACCACCAAAGTTGCAACATTAACCCCATTTACCGAAAGTGCCCTAACTTCTGGTTTATAAGGCGTCATTTCATGCAACCTTTACTACGCATCACGGGTGTTTGGCCCTACCTGATTGCCATTTTCTTGAATGCCTTTGTGGATTTAGGACATAAAATCGTCATTCAAAACACGATTTTTAAAAGCTACGACGGCGAAACCCAGGTGGTACTGACGGCGTTGGTCAATGGGCTTATCCTTTTGCCGTTTATTTTGCTGTTTAGCCCCGCAGGTCATGTGGCGGATAGCTATCCCAAAGTTCGCATTCTCCGGGTTTCCGCCTGGGCTGCTGTCGCTGTTTCACTGGGCATCACCGCCGCTTATTACCAAGGCTGGTTTTGGCTGGCGTTTGCCATGACGCTAGTGCTAGCAATTCAATCGGCCTTCTACTCCCCCGCCAAATATGGCTTGGTGAAAGGGCTGTTTGGCAAACCCCGCTTGGCAGAAGCTAACGGGCTTATCCAGGCCGTCACCATTGGTGCCATTCTGGCCGGCACCGTGGTCTTTACCGCGCTGTTTGAAAGCTGGATCTTACCCAGCGCCCAAACACCCGGCGAGCTATTGCGCAGCATTGCGCCGCTGGGTTGGCTGCTGGTGTTGAACAGCGTTATACAAGTGATGGCACTGTATCGCTTGAAACCAGATAACGCGCAGCCCTCAACGCCCCCACTCACTTGGCAGCGCTATATCAAAGGCAGCGCACTGAAAGACAACCTGAGCATTTTGGGCCGCCAACCGGTGCTGCGGCTGTCAATTATCGGTCTTGCAACTTTCTGGTCGGTGGGTCAAGTGCTGCTCGCCGCGTTTCCCGCCTATGCCAAAGATGCACTCAGCATTGATAACAACTTAGTGCTGCAAGGGATTCTTGCCGCTAGCGGTATTGGGATTGCATTAGGATCATTGCTGGCCAGCGAGCTGTCTCGTAACCGTATTGAAACCGGTTTGATTCCATTAGGCGCTATCGGCGTTGCGGTGGGTCTGTGGTGCCTGCCAATGCTTACTACTCCCATCAGCCAAGCACTGAACTTTATATTTATTGGCATGATGGGCGGGTTATTCATTGTGCCGCTCAATGCACTGATTCAATTTCACGCGGCAGACCATGAGCTAGGCACTGTGCTGGCTGCCAACAATTGGATTCAGAACCTTTCTATGCTGGGCTTTCTGGCGCTTACCGCGCTGTTCGCCCTGGCAGGTGTGGATAGCCACTACCTGTTGCTACTCGTGGCGACCGTTGCCATGGTGGGCGGTGGCTACACTATCTTCAAATTGCCCCAAAGCTTGGTGCGCTTTCTACTCAGTTTTCTACTGACCCGCCGCTATCGTGTTGATGTCCATGGGCTCGAAAACCTGCCCGCCCAAGGCGGCGTGCTGCTGCTCGGCAATCATATCAGTTGGGTGGACTGGGCAATGGTGCAAATTGCCAGCCCTCGCCCTGTGCGTTTTGTCATGCTGAAGGATATTTATCAGCGTTGGTATTTACGTTGGTTTTTTAAGGCGCTGGGCTGTATTCCTATCGAACGGGGCGCAGGAGCAGATAACGCCCTAGCCGCCGTTGCCGAACAGCTGAATAACGGTGAAGTGGTATGCCTGTTCCCCGAAGGCGCGATTAGCCGCAACGGCCAGTTAGGCGAGCTGCGCCGAGGCTATGAACGCGCCTGTAAGCTTGCCAACCCAGAGGTACGTATTGTTCCGTTTTACCTACGCGGGCTGTGGGGTAGCCAGTTTTCTCGCTCATCCAGCAAACTCAAAGAGCTGCGTAACGCGCCTCTCCATCGCTCAGTCGTCGTTGCGTTTGGCAAGCCGCTGCCTAAAGACACCCCGGCCGACGTGCTCAAACGGCGCATCTTCGAACAAGCAACCAACTCGTGGCAACATGCTATCGATGAACTGCCCTCGCTGCCTGACGCCTGGATTCGAAGCGTGAAGCGTAACCTTGGCGCACAAGCACTCACGGATACCCTTAGCCACCCGCTGACGGCAGGCCAAGCACTTACCGCCAGTCTGCTTATTGCAAAGCGCATCCACACGCTAACTCCTAGGCAAAACGTAGGTTTACTGCTGCCCAATAGCAGCGTGGGTGCACTGGCCAATATGGCAACACTTCTGGCTGGAAAAACACTGGTTAACCTCAACTATCATTTTAACGACAGTCTCCACGACAGCCCCAATGACAATTCGTACGAAACCCCATTTTCTGCGTCACTCACCCAAGCCAACATCAATACAGTGCTGACCTCGCGCCACTTCGTCGAAAAACTCCAGCAACAAGGGTTAAACATCAGCCAGCGGCTAGCAAACACTCAGACGATCTACCTGGAAGACCTACAAGCCGATACCCGGCGCCATGAACGCGTCAGCACTTGGCTTGCCGTTCGCCTGCTACCTGCGTGGCTGCTTCAGCGCCTTTACTGCCGCAGTAGAGATGCCAATACCACCGCCGCCATTGTGTTTCCAAGCAAAAGCGAAGGGCAGCCTAAAGGCGTCATGCTGAGTCACCGCAATCTGATGGCCAATATCAAGCAGACCTCCGATGTGCTTAATACCCAATATGACGATGTGGTGATCGGCTCGCTGCCTCTGTTTCATGCCTTTGGGCTCACCGTTACCCAACTGCTGCCACTTATCGAAGGCCTGCCGTTGGTCTGCCACGCGGACCCCAACGACACTGCTGGCATTGCCAGCGCTGTCGCCAAGCACAAAGCCACCCTGATGTTCGGCACATCAGACTTTCTACAGCACCTAAACCACAGCCCCAAAGTGCACCCACTCATGCTAGAAAGCCTACGGGCAGTCGTTGTCAGTGCCGAAACATTGGATGAGCAGGTATGCAGCGACTTCGTCCTAAAATTCCATAAGCCTATTTATAAAGGCTACGGGGCAACCGAAACCGCTCCTGTGGCATCGGTCAATCTACCGGATTCGTTGGGCGCTCATTACCAAACAATACAGCAAGGCAGTAAAGCGGGTACCGTCGGCATGCCGCTCCCCGGCACCAGCTTTAAAATCGTTGAGCCGGAAAGCTTTGTGGAACAGCCTACCGGAGAAGCGGGCATGATTTTGATCAGCGGCCCCCAATTGATGCAGGGCTACCTAAACAACTCAGAGCGCACAGCCGCCGCCATTAAAGAACTCGATGGCCAACGCTGGTTCGTCACCGGCGATAAAGGGTTTATCGATGAAGACGGCTTTTTGACACTTTGTAAATAAACACTGAGCGATAGAACTGATAAAAGCAGCGGCACTTGCCGCTGCTTAATGCCTATTATTCAGGCGGTTTATCCGCAGAGCTATCCGATTCCTGAGAACGTTTTCCTTGCCCTTCTCCACGCGCAATATCCTCATGGCTAATAACCATGATTTCCCTTGGCCACCACTCTGGATGGTTATCGCGGATAAAGGCCAGCAGCTTCTCGCGCAGGTTCATCTCGGCCGTCCAGCCTGCCATGGGGTCAGATGTCATTAAATAGCAGGTGATAGTCTGGGCCGTCCCCGTTTGTGCCGTCACGTAACAGAGCAGCTTATGGTGTTCAACAACGTTCTCTTCCTCTTTGGCAAATTCGAGGAACTTATCTCTTAGCAGCCCTATATCGGCACTGAGGTGAAGCGTCAGCACCAAGGATCGGTACAGCTTGGTGCTCTTCACAGACAAGTTATCGAAAGGCTTAGAAGTGAAGTAGGTGACGGGCACAATCAAGCGTCGTTCGTCCCATGATCTCAGTCGAATATAGGTATAAAAGATCCCTTCGACATAACACCACTCCCCTTCAAAGATCACCAAGTCGCCGATACGGATAGGTTTCGCAAGCGATAACTGAAACGAGGAGAGAATATTGCCAAGAACCGTTTGCCCCGCCACACCCACTAATACTGCCAATACGCTAGCAGACGCCAGAATAGACAAGCCAAGGGTTTCGAAAAGCTGGACTTGGCCTAGGATGTAGATAGATACACCGGTTACGGTGATCAGAATAATGGCGCGGCGCAATGCATATAGCGAGGTTAGCAGCCGTCGCTGATCTTTAGGCTTCGTGTCATCAATTTCCCCCACCAAGCGTCGCGTTAAACGCAGCATAATCGTGTCGACAAAACGCAGCGCAATAGTACCTGCACCCCAGGCCATAATAGAGATCAACAGCACGCGAAACGTCGTCGTCGCAATAGCGGAAAAGGATACGACGTAGTCCAGCAGCATCTGCGTTACCAGCGACATAACAATCATCGCCATGGGCACGCCAATTTGATCGGCAAAAATAGTAGACACGCCAGAAGGCAGGATGCGAGCTACTAGCCCAACTGAGTAATAAGTGACCACTCCCACCGTACCAATGGCGATTAAAAAAATCGGGATTGCTAACCACTCCCAGATTTTTAGCATGCCAAACGATGCTTTTAACCGTTCGGGAATATAGCGTTCCAGCATTGAAGGCCCGTACTCTTCGTAAAGAGTCGGAATAAACGTCACGCTCTCTGGCATGACTAACCACACCGGATCTTCTTCACCCACGCGGTATCGCCCCAGCCGAACATCGTAGGCCTGGCCCTCTGCCGTTAAAGCTGCCAGTTCAATATTGCGCTGCGGCTCGCCTGCCTGCGGATTCTGCCCGGAAGGGTCTTCTATCACCGCGTCTTGACGGCCGGACATATTAGATGCGTCCAGCCACTCACCGCGTTTTAATACCTCAGCCAACTGCTTAGCGAGCTCGGCGCCCTGAGCCTGCTGTTCGCCTGGATCAATATCGTTGAGGTTAAGCAAATGCGCGGCTGCGGCGTAATTCTCGCTTTCGGTGAACGCTAAAAAGCTGCGAACCATTTCCCGTGGCGACATCCGCCCAACATCCTCAGGCACATCGCCTAGCCCTGTGTTAAGCGAATCAATGGCGAACCATCGCTTATCCTCGCTCTCATCTCCTTGAGTTTGCGCTGCGCAGACGCTGGAAAACACCAAAGTGACAACCAGCGCAACCCACACAGGCCACGAGCTGTTTTTTTTCATACCAACCTTGTCATTAAAAGTAAGTGAGCCAAACAACCAGCCACCAACTGGCGCAAAAGCCGCCAGCCCTGCGCTAAACACAGTGCCTCCATGTCAGTGGTTGACCAAAGTACAGACTACGTTCTTCAATCAAGCAAGCACCTAGTGTTCCAGCACTGCAACTCTGCGTCTTATATTCACTATCTATTAGTTGCTTTCCCTAACGCGTACCCTTCTTAACCAACAACGTACTCTGTGAGGAGAAACAATGAAAAAGTTAGTAGGTGTTACCAGCGCACCGCACCCTCATTGGGTTGGTGACGGCTTTCCGGCGCGTTCGCTGTTTTCCTATGGCCCACGTTCCGAGCAGTTAAGTCCTTTTTTGCTACTAGACTATGCTGGCCCCGCCGACTTTACTCCCACCACGCGGCCACGCGGTGTCGGGCAACACCCGCACCGAGGGTTCGAAACAGTCACGATTGTCTACCAGGGAGAAGTGGCGCACCGAGATTCAACGGGCAAAGGCGGCGTAATTGGCCCTGGCGACGTGCAGTGGATGACGGCAGGTGCGGGTATCCTGCACGATGAGTTTCATTCGCCCACGTTTACAGAGCAAGGCGGCACACTTGAGATGGTGCAGCTGTGGGTAAACTTGCCTGCCAAAGACAAAATGGCCACGCCAGGCTATCAGGCAATTTTTAATGCCCAGATCCCTGTGGCAACGTTACCTGATCACGCTGGGAGCGTCCGCGTGATCGCCGGCAGCTATATAGATGACAACCGTAAGGCTCACTCGGGCCCAGCACAGACGTTCTCGCCGATGAACGTATGGGATGTGCGACTAAACGGTGGCCAGACAACCACGCTGACGCAACCGGATGGATGGACAACCCTGCTGGTCGTGCTAAAAGGGACGGTTCAAATCAATGGCGAAGAGGTACTGCGTGACGCACAAGTAGCCGAGCTTTCTAGAGCAGGTGACGCACTGACGCTTGAAGCCAATAATGATGCAACCCTTTTGCTGCTGAGTGGCGAGCCGATCAATGAGCCAGTGGTCGGTCATGGGCCGTTTGTGATGAATAGCGAACGTGACATCATTGAAGCGATAGAAGACTTTAACAACGGCCGCTTTGGCCAAATGCCAAGTTAATTACACCGCTGTTTAAGTAACGACTATTGAAGCTTCTATTGTTGAAATAACTACTGTTGAAGTAACGAAAGGGCTGGCTTAGACAGCCATCCCTTTCGTTGTAAATTAATTGCGGTGCTGGTCTGGAAAGGGGATGAATTCTTCATCGTCCCCCGGCGGCAATTTAAACCGCCCATGCTCAAAGTCTCCTTCCATCCACGCCTGCTTGGCAGCCTCTAGCTTTTCCCGTGAAGACGCCACGAAGTTCCAGGAGATATAGCGTGGTCCATTGAGCGTTTCGCCGCCGAGCAGCATTAGCCGAGCTCCGCTTTCGCCCGCGGTTAAGGTAATGGGATCACCCGGACGGAAAACCATCATTCGTCCCGCATCGAATGTATCCCCTGCAATACTAACGCTACCCGACGTTACATAGAGGCCTCGATCTTCGTGGTCATCGGGCAAAGGAAGCTTAGCGCCGGGCTGGAGTACCGCATCCGCATAGAACATTTCAGAAAAAGTCTGAACAGGCGCCTGTTCACCCCATGCCGAACCTAGAATCAAGCGAACCTCTTTACCCTCACCTTTAAGCAGCGGCAATGTCTCCTGCTCATGATGCGCAAAACTGGCGGGTTTATCTTCGTATGCTTCAGGCAATGCCACCCACGTCTGAATACCAAACAGGGAGTGCTTATTCTGACGTGTAGCGGGGCTAGTACGCTCGGAATGGGTCACGCCATTGCCAGCAACCATCCAATTAACCGCCCCAGGATGGATCATCTGATTAGTCCCCAGACTGTCACGATGCTGGAACTCTCCCTGATACAAGTAAGTAACTGTGGCAAGTCCAATATGGGGATGAGGACGAACATCGATACCATCCTCTCTAAGAAATTCAGCGGGTCCCATCTGATCGAAAAAAATAAACGGGCCAACCATCTGGCGCTTGGGCGCGGGAAGCGCACGTCGTACTTCAAAGCCACCTAGGTCGTGTGCACGAGGTACGATCAGTGTTTCAATATCGTGTAGATTGCCTGCGGAAGGGCATTTTGGCTCAATGTCGGGCATCCAGCTCATAGGAATTTCCTCCATATACAATGGACAACGGAGCAATGGCATCATCGATAGTTTTTATTTTACAAAGCTATCGTCTAGCCAGTCTTTTGCCTTTAATAAATAGCTCAAAATTATTAAAAAAACCGGAAGCTCACTCACTTCCGGTCAAAACACGGTTTACTTCTTGTCAGAGCTCTTTGTCAGAGGCCTTACTCAGAGCTCTTTGTCAAAGTACTGTAGCTATTCATTAAATTACGATAGTCAGGTATGTGATTTGCAAAAAGTGTGCCCAAGCCTTCTATATCATTGCGCCAGTCGCGATGTAGCTCGCAGGCTGTTCCAAACCAGGTCATCAACTGCGCGCCTGCACTACTCATGCGATCCCAAGCAGCATCACGGGTAAGCTCGTTAAAGGTACCCGATGCGTCTGTGACAACAAACACGTCAAACTCTTCTTCAAGTGCGGAAAGCGCCGGGAAAGCAACACATACTTCTGTCACTACGCCCGCAATAATCAGTTGTTTCTTTCCTGTCGCCTTAACCGCTTTTACGAAATCCTCGTTATCCCAGGCATTTATTTGTCCAGGGCGTGCTATGTAAGGCGCCTCTGGAAACATCTCTTTTAATTCAGGCACCAGGGGCCCATTAGGCCCATCTTCGAAGCTTGTGGTAAGAATCGTTGGCAGACCAAAGTATTTCGCCAAATCTGCAAGCGCCAGTACGTTATTTTTGAACCGATCAGGGTCAATATCACGAACTAAGGACAACAGCCCAGTTTGATGATCTACTAAAAGAACGGCGGCGTTATCTTTATCGAGACGAACATAGGGGTTAGCCATGACATACTCCTTTATCTATTAGCTTGAGTGGGCTTTTGGAAAACAAAGATCCAAAAGCTGTTGCGCATGCCATAAAGAGTTTAGTAGTTCGCTTACTTGATGATTAGATGGGAAATTAAGACACAGCGTTGCATAGGGAGAACAGAGGGAGAACACATGACGCCCCCTAATCTGAATGATCTTTATTATTTTGTGAAGGTAGTCGACCATGGTGGTTTTTCTCCAGCAGGTCGTGCGCTGGGTATTGCCAAATCAAAATTAAGTAGGCGAGTGGGAGAGTTAGAAAGTCAGCTTAACGTGCGCTTGATGCACCGTTCGACCCGCCACCTAACGCTCACAGATATTGGCCAACGCTACTACCAGCACTGCAAAGCCATGTTAGTGGAAGCTGAAGCGGCCCAGCAGTTCATCGAAGAAACCAAACAAGTGCCCTGCGGTACCATCCGCATCAGTTGTCCCACTGGGCTATTGAGCTTTCACGTAAGTGCAATACTGGCGGATTTCATGGTGCTATACCCAGATGTCCAGGTACATCTGGAAGGAACTAACCGCCGCATTGACCCTTTTGTTGAAGGCTTTGATATTGCGCTCCGTGCCCGCCCCCTTCCATTGGAAGATAGCGAGCTTATTCTGAAGGTACTATCGGATCGCGGGCAATGCTTGGTAGCAAGCCCAGCACTGATTGAGCAGCATGGCATGCCATCAACGCCCAACGATCTTCGCCAAATGCCTAGCCTAAGCAGAGCAAGGCCAGAGGAAGCTCACGCTTGGCACCTTCAACGCGACGGTGAAGAGTGCCGAATTGAACATTCGCCACGGTTTATTACCACGGATATGACCGCACTTTATAGAGCAGCGCTGGCTGGTGTTGGTGTGGTGCAACTCCCAAGTTTAATGCTAGGCGATTCGTTGACCTCAAATAAGCTAGTGCAAGTAGTACCTGAGTGGGAACCGCGCAGAGAAGTCATCCACGCTGTTTACCCCTCTCGCCGCGGTTTACTTCCCTCAGTAAGGGCGCTGCTTGATTTCTTAGCCGAGCGCTATGCGGCAATGGGTATTGAACACTGATGCAACGCATCACCTTTCCATCTCTCCCAAGCGGTTTAGCGATTCATCGTATAGCGCCACTAACAGTAGCTCGCCGTGCTCGTTGACTCGAAACTGACCATAACGGGCGGGCTCAAAACGCTCAGCATGGCCTTCTTGGAAAAAGAACGCATCCGTAGCAAAGCGCACGCCTCCATTGCGCAGCCGATAACGTAAACGCCTTTCGTCGTCGCCTAGCGGCGTGCCATCATCCAAGCGCTGGAAGTGGGCGATTGATGCGTCATCCAAACGAACCACCACGCTGTCATTGGCTGCCGTTTGCATGGCATTTCCACCCGCCTCTTCGTGGCGATCCATTGCGTGCTGCATGCGAATACGATTAGCCAACGCAAAGATTAGCGCCATGTAGTCGCCCTGCATTAACGAGCGCGGATCAACGGGGGCAAGCTCCAAATAAACAATCTCACCTTCGGCCAGATGATGCTCTTTCTGCCAAATAATCCAGTTAACCACCGCTAGCACAACGACAGTGGCGGCAATCACTATCCAGCGGTGTCGCTTCACGTTACTGCTCATTGGTATCTCCTAGCAGCGCGGGCTTATGCACTGTTAGCCACTGGTTGAGCCACCAACGCTTCAATAACCAGCGAAGGGTTAACAGGAACGCCCCCATTGCCAGCAACATGAGTGATTTCACCAACAGCGTCACGTCTAGCCAGTAGTAATAACTACTAGCCGCCATCAGTAGTAACAAAATACCGCTTCCCATCAGCACCCGATGGCCAATCGTGAATCCGAGCAATAGTACGGTAACCCCAGCGCCAAGCCCCGGCATATAAACTGATACCACCGCCACTAGCGCGACTGCGCCATAAATCGCCAAGCGTTGCACAATGGCAGGCTGAGAGTGCTGACGAAATGCCTGATGAATAACGCATACTAAGGCTAACGCCACCAACGCAGTGCTCAGCCAACTGGCAAGCCATGGGCCAAACCACTGAGCACCTGAATCGTAGAACCAGGCAAGCTGGTTAGAGTACGCCTGCCCTTGAAGCACCAACAACCCCACTAACAGGCCAGCTCCCCATGCCTGAACTGCCCCTATGCGCCTAGGCCAACGACATTCATTCAACCAGAGCAGTGTCAGCACCAGCACCACCAAACCAATCGCCACCGGTGCCAGTCCATTGGCTGCCAACGCCATCGCTAACGCTAAACTTGCTAAAAACGCCGACATACTGCGGTGAACCTGGCTCGGCATGATCAGCGCCAGCGCGCACTGTAGCGCCAGCAGTACCCACCATAGGCTTGCGGAAACACCCCACATCTCGACCGCTGGCCAGGCCACTAATAATTGCCCAGCTAAACTAAATGCCAGCGCCATGTGTTCCAACACATCGCTTCTCGCTGCGCGTAGTAGCGCGAATGCCCCGCCAATCAACAGGCTGCCTACAACAAGAGAAGCCCCTGTGCTTTCCAGTACAAATACCACTGCAGTGGCAATAAAACCCAATAGAAACAGCGCTGCTAACCAGCCGGAAAACGCCTGCAGAACCCGCACAAACCAAGGTGATTCCAGCGGCGCTGTTGATGAAGGCTCATTTAGCGCAATGCCAGCCTGAGTTAATTGCTGCGTTAACGTACTCATCGACTGACTCATGACGCCTCCTCCGCGTTTAATCGCTTCAGCCACATCACCGCTGCCGCCCCCATGGCAAAGACTGCACCTGCCAGCAACAGCAAGCCGCCTTCATTCCATTGGCCTTCCCATAGTACGTAGCGTGCGAGCAGCAATGTGGCCACCGCTATCAGCGATACGCACCCCCCTGCCAACATAAATAACTCAAGCCGCCACTGACGATAAACGCCATACAGCACCGCCAACCACACGGGGTAAACCGCCACAATCGGTGTCAACGCATGCGTTTCCCCACTCACCCACGCCATCATCAGTAGCGTCAGCGGCACGCCGCTACCCAGCGCCAACAAACAAATTGCCCAACGCCCTGGCCAACCTCGGCGCTGCGCGCCCCACTCCCACACGACTTGAGCCGCTAAGTTAATAAGCACCAGCCCCCATAAACCGGCGTTATCAGTAAAGAACACGCTGCCTAAAATACCGCCCCAGGTGCTGCTATACAGCCACACGGATAGGTTCAAAAGCCCTAGCCACGCTACCCAAAGTGCATCAAAGCGTGCTGCCCATACCAACGGCAAAGTGAGCAACGCCCAGGTGAAAAACAGCTGCCATGGGTCAGCACCGGTTTGATAAACCTGCCCCACCAGCGCCAGTAGTACGCCTATCAACAGAAACGCCGCAGTTAATGCCACGCGAAAAAGCATTACCCTCGCGCTGCCCCACACCGCGATGCCAGCCGCCAATACCAACGCGGCCTGCACTAACGCAAAGCGGGGCAGGCGGCCCATGTCCGACCAATTGAAAGCCACGAAGAACAGCACCGCGCAAGCCAACGCCAAGCCCCCCAGCCACAGCAGCAGCCGGTCAATCAACCGCGCCCAGGCGTGGGGCGACGGGTGCAGCCCCGCCACTTTAACCGCTAACGGCACTTGCTCAGGAGGTATCACTCCCTGCCCGATTAACGACATGAGTTTACGGCGTGTAGTCGCCATGGGCGCTCTCCTTGCTGAAACACACTTATTGAAATAAGGGAAGGCGTTAATGCAGACATCGCCCTATCGTTAGAGTCCCCGTGACACATTTGTGAACTTTGCGCGATACACTCTATATCACCCCGTGACACCCCCGTAATGGTGTACATCGAGGATAGTCTCGAATCTTCCGACCAATGAGTAGGAAAATATCACGAGTATCCAAGCGCCTAGCGCCATAAGGCGAAAGCACAAAAGAAGATAATGCGACTACCTATGACACGAAACGTATTGATTATTGAGGATAACCCGGGTATTGGTGAGCTCGTCCGCATGCATGTGGCCGAGCTTGGCATGAACCCTATTCTTTGCGAGCACGGTGATTCCGGGCTTGCGCGTTTTCGTGAAGGGGGCATCGACCTTGTGGTTCTCGACCTGATGCTGCCCGGCCTGGACGGGCTGTCAATTTGCCGCGAAATCCGCGCTGGCCCAGGTTACGTTCCGGTACTGATGCTAACCGCTAAAAGCACGGAGCTTGATCGAGTGCTGGGCCTGGAAATGGGGGCGGATGATTACCTCACCAAGCCCTTCAGTGTGGCTGAACTATCGGCAAGGGTGAAAGCCTTGTTCCGACGCGTAGATGCCATGGCATCTTCCTCAGCCGCGGAACCCAGCCAGCAAGAACTAATCACCGATGGGCTGCGCATTGACCCGCTGCGTCGGCGAGTATTTATAAGAGACCAGCCTGTTGAACTCACTGCCCGAGAATTTGACCTGCTATGGCACTTTGCCACGCATCCCGGGCGGGTATTTAGCCGTGCCCAACTGCTTGATACTGTGTGGGGCTACAGCCACGAAGGTTACGAACATACCGTCAATACCCATATCAATCGCTTACGGGGCAAGATCGAAGCAGACCCCGCTGACCCGGTGTTTATCCAAACCGTTTGGGGGGTGGGCTATCGCTTCCGCGAATAAGTTATGCTGAAAACACTCTATACTCGGCTAGCCTTAGGCTTATTTCTGTTATTGCTCGCCGTCGGCCTGCTATACACCTTCATCAGCCTCTATTCGCTGCGCGAATACAATGCTTCGGTCAATCAGGCGTTACACCAGAATCTGGCCAAAAATCTAGTATCAGACAGAAATCTGGTCAGCAACGGGCAGCTTGATAGTAGCGCTCTGGAAGAACTATTCTCACTGTACATGGCCATTAATCCCAGCATCGAGATCTACCTGCTAGGGCTGGATGGCACCATCCTGTCTTATTCAGCAGACCCAGCGAAGATTAAACGCAAGCAAGTCTCGATGGCTCCCATACGCAGGCTGATGGATGACATGAGCCTTTATCCGATACTTGGCGATGACCCCCGCAGTCACGATCGGCAGAAAGTCTTTTCCGTTACCCCGGTGCCAACAGCAGACAACCCCGAAGGGTACCTCTATGTCGTGTTACGGGGTGAAGAGTACGACACGGCGGAAACCATGGCCCGTGGTGGCAAACTACTGGAAATGAGCGCCTGGGCGTTACTCGTCAGCCTAACGGTGGCGATGTTAGCAGGGCTGACTATTTTCCGCCTGCTGACTCGCCGCCTGAGATCATTAACACGCCGAGTGGAAGCCTTTGAGAACAGCGACATGAGCCAGCCCCGGCTCGATAGCAGATGGCACGACAAACAGTCCGTGGTGCGCGATGAAATCGATTATTTGGACGCTACCTTCGACGACATGGCTCATCGAATTGCCACACAGATCGAACAGCTGACAGAAAAGGATACCCAACGCCGTCGCTTGATCGCCCAAGTATCCCACGACCTGCGCACCCCGCTTGCCTCCATGCAAGGCTATATCGAAAGCCTGAAATTAAGGCGTGATCGTCTCAGCCCCCAAGAACAGGATCGCTTTCTCGACATTGCCCTCAAAGAAGGCCGTCGGTTAAGCCGCTTAGTGGATGAGCTCTTCGAGCTTGCCGCCCTTGAGGCAAGAGAGAAACAGCCAGTGCCTGAACCCTTCCCGCTAGCAGAACTGGTACATGACGTAGTGCAGAAGCACGATCAAGCTGCACGAGACAACCAATTAGCGCTAACGTTGAGCGGTAATCCAGCGTTACCCAGTGCCTACGCCGATCTTGCTATGACCGAACGCGTACTCGACAACTTGATCAGCAACGCCATTGCCTACAGCCCCGCTGGCGGCCACATCGACGTAGTGCTTAGTCAAACGGACGGCAAACCACAGGTTTGCGTACAAGACAGCGGCTCAGGCATCTCGGAACAGGACCTGCCGCATATCTTTGACCCGTTTTATCGTGGTGAGACCTCTGGTGGCGCTGGCCATGCAGGATTAGGGCTGGCCATTGCGCGTAGAATCATGACGCTTCAGGGCGGTGATATCAGTGTCGAGAACCTGGACACTGGCGGTGCATCCTTCTGCATACGGTTCCCCACCGCCCCTCGCCCTCTAACGTTATAAATACGTAATAACCTAGAGAGTTGGTTGTGATAAATCTGGTGCAAACTGGCCACAGTCATCACCCCCCTTCCCCATAGCGAGTGGAGATACCACATGCTTATAAAGATTGCCAAACCGAGTGATTTACACGAATCCGATGTAACACCGGAATCTATTTACCTCTCCCGACGGCGCTTTATGGGCGGCATGGCGGGTCTAGGCGCGGGGCTTGCCCTCTCCGGCCACGTCCGCGCCAACGAAGATTATTCTGATGTACCGGAAGGCGATGCCCCAGCCTGGCTGAAGGAAAAAATCAGCGACACTCAGTGGCGAGCCATCACCCCCAGCAACCCCGAGAAAGATAAAATCGCCCCTTTTGACGATGCCAGCGGCTACAACAATTTCTTTGAGTTTGGCACCGATAAACGCGACCCCGCCCGCCATGCAGGCAGCCTGGAAACCCAGCCCTGGAGCGTAGTGATCGATGGTGAAGTGAATAACGGCGGGCGCTTTGCCCTAGAAGACTTCGCCAAGCCTTCACAGTTTGAAGAGCGTATTTACCGCCTGCGCTGCGTAGAGGCGTGGTCGATGGTGATTCCCTGGCTGGGCATCCCCCTTGCGGAGGTGATTCGACGTGCCGATCCCACCAGCAAAGCCAAGTACGTGCGCTTTGAAACCCTAGTCGACCCAGAGCAGATGCGTGGCCAGCGCTCTTCGTTCTCGATCATCGAGTGGCCTTACGTGGAAGGTTTGCGCTTAGACGAGGCCATGAACCCACTGACACTGCTCGCCATGGGCATGTATGGCCGTGAACTGCCCAACCAAAACGGCGCACCCTTACGGCTGGTGGTGCCTTGGAAATATGGCTTCAAAAGCATTAAATCGATTGTGCGTATCTCACTGGTGGAAGAGCAGCCCGTCAACTCCTGGCAGCAAATCGCCGCTGATGAGTACGGCTTTTATGCCAATGTTAACCCAGAAGTTGACCATCCGCGTTGGAGCCAAGCCACCGAACGGCGGCTTCCCAACAGCCTGTTCAACTCTAATACCATTGATACGCAGATGTTTAACGGCTATGCCGACGAGGTCGCTGAGCTTTATGCCGGCATGGATTTAAGGAAGCACTACTAATGGCAGCGCCACGGGTATGGTTACTGTGGCGGATAGGCGTTTTCCTGGCGGCGCTCGCGCCGCTGGTGTTCTGGGGCTGGCAGGTAGCCATTAACGCCGCTGGTCCCGAGCCTGGCAATTACCTGCTGCTGAACATCGGTACTGGCGGGCTATGGATGCTACTCCTCACGCTAAGCCTTACACCGCTCACCAAACTCACCCGCTGGAAAGGCTTTGCATTGATCCGCCGTCAGCTTGGTCTTTGGACACTCGCCTACGCCACCCTGCACATGCTCAGCTATGCGCTGTTTATTCTGGGGCTTAACTGGGCACTACTAGGTAGCGAATTGATCAAACGGCCCTATATCATTGTTGGCATGATCGCACTGATCGGCCTTGCCGTATTGGGTGCTACCTCTAACCTCTGGTCAATGCGTCGCTTAGGCAAACGCTGGAAGCCACTGCACAAATTTTCTTATGTCATTTTAGGCTTGGTATTACTGCACTTTTTCTGGGTAGTGCGCGCCGACATGCAAGAGTGGGCCATGTATGCCGCCATTGCCACATTAGTCATGGCAACCCGCCTGCCGCCCGTCGCTCGCACACTACCAAAACTGCGCTACCGATTGAGTCGGTGAACATATCTCGGTAAAAGTTAAACGGCACGGCTAACATTAAGACACTTTCATTAGGACTCTCTCATTAGGACAATGACGATGCCCAACGCCCGCTTACTTCTTGCCGCAGTTGGCTTTATGGCTGCTGGCTTCGCCGCCAACACCCACGCACAAGATGACTCTTGGCGTTTCCAGCTAACCCCCTATGTGTGGATGACAGGGCTGGCTGGCGATGTGCGGCCACTCTCCAACGCCCCGACCATCAGCACCTCACGCTCTTTTAGTGATGTATTGAGTGACCTAGAAGGTGCTTTTTTTATGGCCGGCAGCGCCCGTAAAGACCGCTGGGTTTTGTTTGGAGATATTACCTGGGCATCACTGAGCCATGAGAGCACGTTGCAGCCCGGCGTTGCGATAAAAGGCAACCTACGTCAGCGTTCGATAACCGCAGCAGCAGGCTATCAAGTGCTCAACACCCCGACCCAATATCTAGATCTATTAGCGGGCGCACGGGCTTGGCGAATAGAAGCTGACGTGAGCGTGCCCGCCTTAGGCGTTAGCGCCAGTCACACTGAACGCTGGGTCGATCCACTTTTAGCCGCCCGGCTGCGCTCAACGTGGACACCTAAGTGGTCAACGTTAGTGCATGTTGATGGGGGCGGCTTCGGCATAGATGCCAGTAGCACATGGCAAGCGGTCGCCACGGCGAATTACCAGGTAAATGATGCATTTCACCTTTCAGCAGGCTTTCGGCACTTAGCAGTAGACCGCGATGAAAACGGCACCCGCGTTGATGTGTCGATGAGTGGCCCACTACTAGGCGCGACCTGGATGTTTTAGTAACACGTTTTCCACGACATGACACCCCGCTCGTCGTGGGAATAACACCTAAAAGCCTCAGCGGATGACTTCCTACCGGAGACTAGCGATTTTTCTGAAACGCATCACTTAATGCCGCCGCTAAAATTCCCGTGGGCATCGCGATAATCCCGATGCCCGCCACCGCCGTTAATCCCGCAAAAAACTTACCTAACCCAGTGATAGGAACCATATCGCCATACCCCACCGTCGTCAGCGTAGTAACACTCCACCACAGCACACGGGGCACGCTGCCAAACACTTCCGGTTGGGCAGAGGCTTCTGCTAAATACAGGCAGAAAGAGGAAAGTAACAGCAATAGCATCGCCAAACCCGCACTCAACCACAGCTCATGAGAACGAGACTTCAGCGCCTCTGCCAGCGCTACCCAAGCCTGGCTGAATCTACCTAAACGGGTTAGCCGCAGCATTAACCCCAAACGCAACATGCGTAGTAAGAAACCGTTGTTTTGAACCATAAACCCCAGGAAATAAGGCAAAATCGCCAGTAAATCCACCATGGCCCAAAACGAAAATACATAGCGCAACCGGCCTTTTATCCCGCGGTAACGAAAATCTTCACCGACAACATACAGACGCAGTAAATACTCGCCGATAAAGATCACCACAAACACGGTTTCTAGGGTAGGAAAAAGGCGAGGTGAAAGCGCCCGCAGCATTGGCTCCGTTTCCAAAATAGCCACCAGCGATGCCAGCAAAATCAGCACGCAGATGACTCTATTAATGGTCGACAACCCCTGCCGCAGGTGCGTTTCTAAGGCTAACTGCCGGTAAAGCTCAGCTCTATTTATGATCATTTCTTCAAAAGACTTATTAGTGAATGCAGCGATCTAAAACCCGAACAACCGCTTACGAACAGGGCGAATAGAGAATAGTACCAGTGCGCCTAAGGCCAGCCACTCGACCGATGCAGGTAGCAGCTCCTGAACTTGGCTGGCCTGCTGAACCGGGTCCCACCCCGTCATTGCTAGCCCTTTATCAAACACCCAGCCGATCAACACCGTCACCAGTAGAATGCTGACGAGATAAACCGCTAACGCTTGGTTTCCAAACTCACGCCACAGAATAGCCAGGGTGGCTAGGCTCGTTACAGGGCCAGCAAGCAGAAAGACTAACGCCATTCCCGGCGAAATGCCCGCCAATAGTAAACCGGCAGCAACGGGGGTGGCTGCGGTAGCACAGATATACAAAGGAATGCCGATGACCGCCATAAGGATTAGCGCCAACAAACCACCCGAAAAACCTACCAGGGTTTCTGGCGGCACAAAGGTAACCAGCACCCCCGCCAACAATAAACCGGCAAACATCCAGCTACTGATGTCATCCAATAAATCGCTGAAGGCATACTTCAATCCTGCCATTATTCCCGTCGCATCAGAGGCATGTGCGTTAGCGCTGTCAGCGTCACAGCCTTTTGATGCACAGCAGCTGCTAACAGGGGTGCTTTTCGGCAGCGCTGTTTGGCCGGTAAAGCCCACTAAAATGCCTGTCACTATCGCCGTTACCAGCGCTCCCAACACCCGCGCCAGCGCCATTAAGGGACCTAACAGCACACTGGTGATGAGCATTGAATCTACCCCTACGCCTGGGGTGCTGATCAAAAAAGACGTGGTTGGCCCACGGCCCGCCCCACCCCGATGCAACGCCAACGCGGTGGGAATCGCCCCACACGAACACAGCGGCAACGGCATCCCAATCACCGCCGCTCGGGTAATACTTCCCAGCCCGCGGCCACCCATCCAACGCTGTAATAGGTGTTCTGGCATTAACGCCTTAATTAATCCTGCAATTACCAACCCCAGCATTAGCCAAGGCGCGGCACTTAGCGCGATACTCAACAGCTCATTGATCAAACTCATCGTCGGTTACCTGCTTGTTAGTCAAGAGAATAACGACTAGCCTAAACCCTGTAATCGTTACAGGGTCAAGCCGATGAAACGCCACTATCGTATTGGGGAAGTTGCCAGCCGAACCGGATGCTCGCCGGAAAGCATTCGCCATTATGAAAAGCTGGGATTACTGGCACCGCCACAGCGGGGAGAACAAGGCTACCGGTCTTATGATCAGGCCGCGCTAGAACGCATTGGCTTCATTCGCCATGGTCGTAGCCTGGGATTAGACTTGCACAGTATTCAGGAATTGTTGGCGCTTTCCGACAACCCCGATACCGACTGCACCGCCGCCGATGACATCGCCAGCCGCCATCTCGAACACCTGGAAGAGCGCATCGCTGCCTTACAAGCTCTGGCAGGCGAACTGCGCCAGGTGGTTCACCAATGCCGAGGCGGAAAAACAGCCAACTGCCAGATCATTCAAACGCTATACGACCACCAACCCGCCTGCACTGAACGGGGGTGTGGGGAAGTGAAAACATAAGGGCTCGCCTGACAACATCCCCCGCAACATCGAATTTCGCGCAGCCGTCGGCTACGGTTATATCAGCATCGTAAAAAAGGAATGCCGCATGATTGAGACAAGGGAAGAACTCGACGCCATTAAAAAGTCATGCTATTCGATGGTGACCAAAAGCGCGGGGGTTTCGGCGGGCACCGCTATCATTCCTATCCCAGGGCTAGATATCGGTTCAGACGTAGCTATCTTAATGCGCATAATTCCCAAAATTAACGCTCAGTTTGGATTGTCGCCTGAACAAATCGAAAGCCTAGATACCGAAACCAAGCTCTTTGTGATGACCACCATTTCCAACACGGGAAGCAAGTTAGCCGGAAAATACATCACGAAGAAACTAATTATAACGCTGCTGAATAAGATGGGCGTTAAAGTCGCCGCCAAAGGGGTTACTAAGTTTGTTCCTTTCATTGGCAGCGCCGTGGCTGGCACTATTAGCTTTACCGCCATGAAGTACATGGGCAACAGCCATATTGAGGATTGTTACAAGATTGCCTTGGCCACCCTGGAAAATAAGCAGCTACCTCCCATGGCTGAGCCTGCGACCTTTATTCCAGCTGACGATTCCGCTAATTCCCATTAGCGGATTATCGACGGCACCAGCACTGGCCTGTCACTGTGGTGGCAGCGTAATTACCCCTTTCAAGTAAGGCGCAACGCGGCCTTTGATAATGACGCGGTCGCCTTCTATCTCGCAGCTCAGTGCACCTTTGCGGGCACCCCCCTGGCGTGCGGTAAGCTGCTGCTTACCCAGCTTTTTCGCCCAGTATGGCGCAAGCGAGGTATGCGCCGAGCCGGTAACGGGGTCTTCTTCCACACCCACTTTGGGGCCGAACCAACGGGAGACAAAATCGACATCGCTACCTTTCGCAGTAACGACCATGCCGCGCCCAGGAAGGCGCTTCAATTGCTGCATATCCGGCGTTAGTGACTCAATCAACTGCGCATCGTTAACCACCACCACGATATCGTCCGATATCAGCAGCTCTTCGAGCTTGTTAATCCCTAGTGCTGCCTTTACCTCAGCTTCCATCACCAAGGGTTCGACTACCTTTGCGGGAAAATCCATCGCCAGTTCGTCGCCATCACGCTGCACTAAAAGCTGCCCGCTGCGGGTCTCGAACTGCAGTGTTTCAGCGCTATCGCCCAGCACATTAAAAATCACCCACGCCGCCGCCAGCGTGGCATGACCACACAAATCCACTTCCACCGACGGGGTAAACCAGCGCAGGTGATAGCCAGATTCAGTCGGCACAAAAAAGGCGGTTTCAGAGAGGTTGTTCTCCGTGGCGATTGCCTGCAACAACGCATCATCCAGCCACTTTTCCAGCGGGCAAACCGCCGCAGGGTTACCTTCAAACGGCTTAGCGGCAAACGCATCTACTTGGTAGAGATCAATATTCATTACAGCCAGCCTTTTCTAACGAGATGGGTCATTATGTTTTGGATAACACGAGGCTTTTGGCAAAGGCTCGCCGTCTAGCCTAGGGCGTCTCAACAGTGGCACGCCCTTTGATAATAGAGCGGGCAAGCATTAAATACGCCACCAATCCACAGGCAGCCATGGCCAGAATGACCGCTTCAAGCGTATGCGGCAACATAGCGGACAGTGCGCTTAGCAGCCCGGCGACACCGAACTGGGCAGCGCCCAGAAGCGCTGCAGCCGTTCCGCCACTGGTGGGAAAGTACTCCAAAAAACAGGCCTGTATATTCGGCGAGATCGCCCCTATCGAGCCGATGGTCAGCATCATAGCGGGCAAGAAAGCGTACAACGGCCACTCCATAAAGGCAGCCATCACCAACAACAGTATGCCAACGCCCTGGCAGCCCGTTGCCAGCTGCAGGATACGCAGTGACGATAGCCTGGAAAGCAACACTCGATTGAGAATATTGAAGATAAGCATCGCGACGATATTCGCCGCAAACAGCATTGAAAAAGCCGAAGGCGACTTGCCGAAATGCCCCTGATAGATAAATGACGCATAGGTGATGAACATCATCAGAGTAGAAAACGAGGCAGCCTGCCAAACGATGAACGGCAGAGCTGGCTTTGTCGACAGGACCAGTTTATAACGCGCCAGCAGGCTCATCTTTGGGCTTTTCACTCGAGACACCTTGCCCGTACCGGTAAAGAGTACCCGCACCAACAACGGCACCAGCAGCACCGCGTATATTGCCAAGGCGAAAAAGATAGTGTGCCAGGAACCAAACGCCAGAATCGCGCTGCCCACGCTCGGCGCAATGCCTGGCGCCAGCACCATGATAAAGCCCATCATCGAGAACAGTTTCGCGGCGTCGCGGCCTGACACCCGGTCACGCACCAGCGCCGGCACCGATACCAGGGTACAACCGGCGCCAAGAGCCTGAACTGCCCGCCCGACGAGCAGCGTGTTCAGAGAATCCGCCATACCAATGACAATGCTTGAGAGCGCAAAAATTGCCAGGCCGCTCATCAACACCCGCTGGCGCCCGAAGCGGTCTGAAAGCGCTCCGCCGATTAACTGACCAAACGCCATCGCGAAGACATACACTGAAACGCTCAACGACACCGCCTGCTGAGAAACTCCCAGCGATTCTCCAATAACCGGAAAAGCTGGCAGGTACGTATCCATGGAAAACGGGCCCAGCATCATGGTCAATGCCAAGCTCAGCACCACAATGAACGGCGTTTTAGATTGGGTCATAGAAGCTCGCGGTAAAGGGACGTAATGATGGACAACACCCACAATATGATACCGACAGTTGCTATCAAGGCAATCGAATAGGTTGGTGGCTTGCTAATGGGGCTTTGGAGCAAAGTTTTGAGAGCAGGGGGTTGAGAGTAAGTGGACAGCGCCCAACCAACAACAGGTATGATTGCATAGCGCATTTAATACCCACGAGGAGAGCCGAATGCCCGCCTACATCGTACTAACCCGTGAACACACTCACGACAACGAAGAAATGAAGCGCTACAGCGAAAAGGCCAAAGCCGCCCGCGAAGGCCACGACCCACAACCACTCGCCTTTTATGGAGATGTTGAGGTGCTAGAAGGAAGCGCCATGGAAGGTGCGGTGATTCTACGCTTCCCCGATATGGCCGCCGCCCGCGCCTGGTACGAAAGCCCCGCCTATCAGGAAGCCCGCAAACACCGTTTCCAGGGTGCCGACTATCGCGTGTTTATTGTTGATGGCTTAGAAACAGCGTAACTCTTAGCTCTCATATCCTTAGTGCTCACCACGCTTTCAAACTTGCCCCGAAGTCATCCATGAGCCGATTGCTCAGCCTATTCAGCTCATATTGCGAGCCGAATAAGATATATGTTCGGCTCATGGGTGACGTGAGGGAGTTATTTCAGATGACAAAAGAAGCCGAATGGGCAAACGCAATGGCACATCGGCAGCGCTACTGGTGGGCTAAAAACCAGCTTGTGGCAAAACCAGCTTATTGCGGATCGACCCCAGCGCGATCTATTTCACAACCGCCAGTTCACGCTCCTCTGTCCCCCCCTGCAAATACTGCGGCGTCACCGCCGTATCATCCACCACCACCCCAGCCGCCTCCGCCGTCGCACGCCCAGCGGCGGCGCTCACATCGTCCAGTGATGCTGCGGTCAACTTCGCCAATGCGGCAATGTCATCCAGTAATCCTTTAAGCCGCCTATGGCTATGGATACTTCCTCCGTGAATAACAGGTGCAGGTAGTAAAGCACACAGCGGGTTGGGGGTCGCCTCTTTTACCTCAAAGTCAGCGCTAACAATTCCTCGACAGTTTTTAATCGTCAAGGCATGGAAGTCATTGAGCTAGCAAGTATCAGCGGGGGCTCATTCCATCTCAATTTCCTGTCACCCGATGGGTATGCTCAAGGAGCGGGAAAAGGTGGAGCATTTCATAAAGCGAGTGGTATTAATCTAGGAGAAAGGTCAGGTGTTGATATCTTCCAATGATTAATAAACAACATCGCCAACACATAAAAGAAGAAATGGAAGCTTCTATATTAAAGAAGCTCCCAAGACTTCCATTATTTTCTTCTCTTTTTAGTTATACCCTCTTTTTCTTCTACGAAGTCAAGGCCTAACATTTTTACTTTTTTCCCTCTATCTCCAATTTTCAAACTCCATCTATCATCCATGAAATCTAGCAAAGTAACTCCTCTTTGCAGTATTTCAACAGCTCCCCACTTCTCGTAGGTAGCTATTTCATTCTCTGCATATGAACCATATCTGAAGCCAACTTTAGTGCTAATATCGCCAACTTTATCTTGAAAACATTTATTTGAGAAAGATGAATTTTTGGGCCTAGAAAGTGGTACTAAATTACCCAAAGAGTGTCTTAAAACGCTTCTCTCTTTATTAGTATATGCAGTATATAATTTTGTCCAACACTCACGCCTGGCGCGCTGAGGATAAATATGTTCTACCGTATGATAATCTTCTGGGGTGTCTATATAAACATCCCAATCTATCTTTTCTCTTTGGGTTTTTGACTGTGACTTAAGATGCAAATCATACTCATAAAGAAAATATCTTATCCCTCTCCAACCATAGTAGCCTGACCGAATAAATTCAGCTTGAATTATCTTCCAAATCTCTTTACTATCTCTCCCACTTTCGAATGCAACAGTTAATTCTTTAACTATATCTTCAGCATTAGACTTACCAGAGCTAAGTTTTGAAGACATCTCTAAAAAAAGAACAGGATCAAATGTCATGTAATGACGATATCTAACCAGCTCATTTAAAAAAATGAGTTTCTCTAAAGCCTTAAGAAACTCAAGCTTTAAAGCGGCTTTTTTGACTTTTTGATAAAAAACCATAATTAGAGGGGCAACAAATTCAATACCAAGCCTATTTATCTTATCTAACCACTCCTTCTCAGCTTTACTAAATGTGCTATCACTCGGATTAAGTATTTGATACCATATTTCAACTGAATCTTTTAAACTTTTAGAATAATCATAGATATCTTTAGTCTTTATTGCTTTCCCTCCATTCTTTCCAACACCTTCTATATTCCTGGTTGTAAAATGATTTTCCAGCAAATAGTCTTTATAATCGTGAGCATAACTTCTTCTCATCCTTAAATAGCCACGATAATCAGGATCATCTTCATCTGTTAGGCTTTTGCCAAAATATAAGAGGAAATGATTTCTTAAAAATAAATCATCATCAAGCGGGTTATCTTTATTTTTACCCAAATAGTGATAAATATTCTTCCAACTTTCATTTACAACTGCACGGAGGTTATCTTTCTCATAATCTTCCACCTGAAATTTAGTCGATAAATATATAAGTCTATTTTTTAAAAGCTCAAGATGAGATAAAGGCTTACCCCTATTATTCATAGTCTCAAAAGCGACAAAAACGTCAATTTCACGCGAAATAGCATATATATTAAAAAGTAGCTGCTGCGTGACTTTTTTATATATTTCCTCTAGAGATCTTATATCAAGATCAACTATCTTTTTAAGAAAAAAATCTTTCGCAAAACTTAAATTATTCGTATAAATAGTATCTTGACTCGGAAAACTTATATCTGATGATTCATTGAATATTTTTGTTTTCAAAAACTCATAGCTTGGATTGTCTTTTTCATAACCAAAAATATAAGACCTTGATATACCGTCATCTTTAGAGTCCCAAAGAAATCTTCTTTTAATCTCCTCTTTAGAAGTATAATTTATTTTTTCACCTTCTTTAACAACTTCCGTTATAGCCTGAATCAATATTATTGTAGTTGTAAGCCTTTGCTGACCATCAACGATATAAAAAGGAGTATAACCTTTAGAATCAATTATCCACTTATCATCTTTCCATTCCTTCACTACTTCTTCAGGGACATCCTCTAACGTCAAAACCCCTAAATAATGACTTTTATCTTCAAGCTGCTCCAAGTCATTCCAGTAATCTTTTAACTGCTTTTCCCTCCATGCATAGCCTCTCTGGTAATCAGGAATTCTAAACAATCGCTCTGTGAACAATTTTGAGACTGTGAACAAATCAGTTTGCATAGCTCATCTCATTATATTTTTAATTTAAATATATTCGAAAAAACACAATCAACACATATTTTTTATTTAATTTTAAAAAACCACCCGACAAACAGGTGGTTTATGTTCATTCATTAGGCTTTCAAACCTCACTCCCACTCAATCGTCGCAGGCGGCTTGCTACTCACGTCATAAGTCACCCGCGAAACGCCTTCCAACTCATTGATAATCCGGTTGGAGACTTTCTCCAGCAGCTCGTAGGGCAGGTGCGCCCAGCGGGCGGTCATGAAGTCGATAGTTTCGACCGCGCGTAGCGCGATGACCCATTCGTAGCGGCGGCCGTCGCCGACGACGCCTACGGATTTCACCGGCAGGAACACGGCGAAGGCTTGGCTGGTTTTTTCGTACCAACCGGCGGCGCGCAGTTCTTCGATGTAGATGGCGTCGGCATCACGCAGGATGTCGGCATACTCTTTTTTCACTTCACCCAGGATGCGCACGCCCAGGCCGGGGCCAGGGAACGGGTGGCGGTAGACCATATCGTAAGGCAGGCCGAGTTCGAGGCCGAGTTTGCGCACTTCGTCTTTAAACAGTTCGCGCAGCGGTTCCACCAGCTTGAGCTTCATGGTTTCCGGCAGACCACCAACGTTGTGGTGGGATTTGATCACGTGCGCTTTGCCGGTTTTAGAGGCGGCGGATTCGATCACGTCCGGGTAGATGGTGCCCTGGGCCAGGAAGTCGACGCCGTCGATTTTACTGGCTTCTTCATCGAACACGTCAATAAAGGTGTTGCCGATAATCTTGCGCTTGGCTTCTGGGTCTTTCTCGCCCTTCAGCTTGCCGAGGAAAAGCTCTTCGGCGTCGACACGGATCACCTTGACGCCCATGTGCTTGGCGAAGGTTTCCATGACTTGGTCGCCTTCATTTTTGCGCAGCAGGCCGTTATCGACGAATACACAGGTCAACTGGTCGCCAATGGCTTTGTGCAGCAGCGCTGCCACAACCGAGGAGTCGACACCACCGGAAAGACCAAGCAGTACATGGCGGTCGCCCACTTGCTCGCGTACGCGCTGTACTTGGTCTTCGATGATTTGTGCAGGCGTCCAGAGTTTTTCGGCGCCGCAAATATCCAGCACGAAGTGTTCAAGAATGCGCTGGCCTTGCAGGGTGTGGGTCACTTCCGGGTGGAACTGTACGCCGTAGAACTGCTTCTCTTCCCAGGCCATGGCGGCAATCGGGCAGCTCGGCGTGGAAGCGGTCACGGTGAAGGTGTCAGGCACCTGGGAGACCTTGTCGCCGTGGCTCATCCATACGTCTAGCAGGCCTTTGCCGCTGTCGGTATCGATGTGGTCTTTGATGTCTTTGAACAGCGGTGTGTCGCCGTCGATTTGAATCTGGGCGTAGCCAAATTCGCGCTGGTTAGAGCCTTCCACTTTGCCGCCAAGCTGCTCGGCCATGGTCTGCATGCCGTAGCAGATACCAAACACCGGCAGGCCCATTTCGAACACGCACGCCGGTGCTCGCGGGGAATCCAGTTCGGTCACGGATTCCGGGCCACCAGCCAGGATGATGCCGTTCGGGTTGTATTCGCGAATTTCTTCTTCGGTAATATCGAAGGCGCGGATTTCGGAGAATACACCGATCTCACGTACACGGCGGGCGATCAGTTGGGTGTACTGGGAGCCGAAGTCGAGAATCAGGATCTTATGGGCGTGAATGTCACTCATGGCGGGGTCTCGGTTAAGCGGTGTGGGTGCCGCTGTTAAGGCCAAAAAGCAAGCGGCGGGGCAATGCCCGCCGCGCCATTTAACGAAACGTGCTGGTTAGCTCACCCGGTAGTTGGGAGCTTCTTTGGTGATCTGCACGTTGTGAACGTGGGATTCGTTAAAGCCAGCGCTGGTAATTTGTACAAATTCCGGCTTGGTGCGCATTTCTTGAATACTGCGGCAGCCGGTGTAACCCATGGAAGCGCGCAAACCGCCCATCAGTTGGTGAACGATAGCGCCCATCATGCCTTTGTAGGGTACGCGGCCTTCAATGCCTTCCGGCACCAGCTTCTCGGCACCTTCGCTCTTGTCTTGGAAGTAGCGGTCGGCGCTGCCTTGGTTCTGAGACATGGCGCCCATGGAGCCCATGCCACGGTAGGCTTTGTAGGTACGGCCTTGGTAAAGCTCAACTTCACCTGGTGCTTCTTCGGTACCGGCCAGCAGGCCACCCACCATCACGGCACTTGCGCCAGCGGCAATGGCTTTGGCTAAGTCACCCGAGAAGCGAATGCCGCCGTCGGCGATCAGCGGAATATCGAACTCTTTCAGCGCTTCCGCCACGTTAGACACCGCGGTGATTTGCGGAACGCCAACGCCTGCCACAATACGTGTGGTGCAGATAGAGCCGGGGCCAATGCCCACTTTAACCGCATCTGCGCCCGCTTCGGCCAGCGCTTTCGCGGCAGCGCCGGTGGCAATGTTGCCGCCAATCACTTGAATGTTGGGGAAGTTCTCTTTGATCCAGCGCACGCGGTCGATAACGCCTTTGGAGTGGCCATGGGCAGTATCAACAATGATCACATCCACACCGGCTTCGGCCAGGGCAGCAACGCGATCAGGCGTTTCCGGGCCAGTACCAACGGCAGCACCGACCAACAAGCGGCCATCGCTGTCTTTGGCAGCCATCGGGTAAGTACGGGCTTTTTCGATGTCCTGGAAGGTCACCAGGCCGCGCAGGTGAAACTCGTCATCGACGATCAGCATTTTCTCAATGCGGTGTTCGCGCATTTTGGCTTTGCTGGTTTCAAGGTCGGTGCCTTCCTTGACAGTAATCAACCGCTCGCGGGGGGTCATGATGTCCGCTACGCTGTCACCGTGGTTGGGCTGGAAGCGCATATCACGCTCGGTCACAATACCGACCAGGGTTTCGCCTTCTACGACGGGGAAGCCAGAGAAGCCGTTCTCACGCGCCATCGCCAGCAGATCATCCAGCTTCGCCTTAGGGCTAACGGTGACCGGATCTTTTACAATCACGCTTTCGTGCTTTTTAACCTTACGCACTTCAGCGGCTTGCTGGCTCATGGCCATGCTCTTATGGATAATGCCGATGCCGCCTTCCTGAGCCATCGCAATTGCTAGACGCGCTTCGGTAACGGTGTCCATCGCAGCAGAAAGCAGCGGGATATTGAGTGAAATATTGCGGGTCAGGCGGGTTTTGAGGCTGACATCCTTGGGCAGAATATCGGAGAAGCCGGGAACGAGGAGTACGTCATCGAACGTAAGTGCTTCTTGGGCCATACGTAGCATAGCGGCAACACCCTGATAGAAGAGGAAGTGGGGCGTGGAAAGTTAATCCCCTATTATAACGTTTTGATGGCCGTACCAGCAATGTGAAGAAGGTTTTCAATTCAGACCAATGGCTAATAAGCTAGGATTCTTGCGAAATTCACCCGCTCGCTCATTTTCTTTCTAAGGTTGCTCTATGCCCGATACACCTCAAGCGCTCTCTGTGACTCAGTTGAATCAGCGCGCCAAGCAGACCCTTGAGCGAGAGGTGGGCGAGGTGTGGGTAGAAGGCGAATTGTCCAATGTTTCCCGCCCGGCCTCTGGGCATATTTACTTCACCTTGAAGGATGACCGCGCGCAAATTCGCTGTGCGCTGTTTCGCCAGCGGGCGCGTTTTGTGGCGGCCCCCATGCGCGATGGTGATCAGGTAAAACTGCGCGGCCGGGTCTCACTGTTCGAGCCGCGCGGCGATTATCAACTGATTGCCGACGCCGTGCAGGCGGCGGGCTTGGGGGAGCTACTGGCGGCATTTGAGCGCCTAAAAGCGCAGTTGGAAGGTGAAGGGGTGTTTGCCAACGCTCGCCCCCTGCCCTTTCCACCCCGCAAGATTTTGATTTTGAGTTCCGCCAGCGGCGCGGCCATTCGCGATGTATTGGCGGTGCTGGCGACGCGCTGGCCTCTGGCTGATGTCACGTTGATTCCGGTACCCGTACAAGGTGCCGAGGCCGCCCCTGCAATGATTTCAGCGCTGGGGTTATTGAACCGACAGGCACGCTTAGACCCTGACCATGATGTGGTGCTGATCACCCGTGGTGGCGGTAGCTTAGAGGATTTGTGGGCGTTTAATAACGAGCATCTGGCACGGGCGATTTTTCACTCCCGCTTGCCAGTAATGTCAGCGGTGGGTCACGAAGTGGATGTCACCCTAGCGGATTTCGCCGCCGATATGCGTGCCCCTACCCCATCAGCGGCGGCCGAGCGTTTAGTGCCTGACCAGCATGCGCTTAAGCAGCAATTAACACAGGCAGAAAACCGCTTACATCGTGCCCTGCAGGCACGCTTAGAGCGGGATAGCCAGTGGCTGGATACCTTGCGCGCCCGCCTTCGCCACCCAGGCGAACAGCTTGACCGCCAGCGCCAGCACGTTACCGCCCTTTCCCAACGGCTACAGCGCGCAATGCAGCAAAGCGTTCAGCAGCAGCAAACTAAGGTCACACAGTTAAGCAAACGCTTAGCCAGCCAAGACATGGCGCGTCTGCACCGAACAGAGCAAGAGCGTGTTAGCCAACTCCAGCGCCGTTTAGTCAGCGCTATGCAGCGAGCGTTGGAAATACGTCAGGCACGCTTGAGTAGCGCCGCCCGTGAGCTAAATGCCATCAGCCCGCTTGCGGTGCTGGGGCGCGGCTACGCCATTGCCCAGGATGAAAAAGGCCATGTCATTCGCCGGGCAGAGGACACCGCGCCAGGCCAGAAGCTCTCGCTACAGCTGGGCGAAGGTAGGCTAAACGTGGAAGTAAAACGGCGCTACAAGAAGTAGCGCCGCGAGGGTGGCCATGAGTTTGCCGCTAGTTAGGACTACGGTGTGACAAATCATGCTTATCATCGACCAACGGCTTAGCCGTTCCATCGTTTAACTGATTTGACGTTCTCCTCTAAGTGGTGCGCTGCGCCTCTAGAGCTATAGCTGATATGCAGCGCTTTTTCTTTATCTTGTTGTTGAGCAGTCACTTTTAGCTCCTCAGCGCCTTCTCGGCTTTTTTGCTTAAGTGAACCGTGATCATCTAGCTCATCAAGATGTAAATCGTCAATATGCGAATCTTCAATATGTGAATAGTTCTGCTTTCCTTGCTCATCCATGGTGACGCCCTCCGTGTCGTTAAAATAGCTTCGAAAATCACCTCTTATTTAAAACTATAGCGAACCGCCATTAGCTTTCCATTCAAAACAGCTTAATGATCAAAAAAACCAATCCAACCCAACAAATATCGTTAACTTTCATAAATCAAATCAAAAGACAGCGAATATAAATAACAAAAATTAAAATATTAGCATTTAAACCCACTCACCGGAGATACTGATAACTATTACAACATCCTATAAAAAAGGCGCTACTATTAGGTAGCGCCCATTATTAGGCAAACCGGTTAAATTAGTGCTTAGGTTGCTTGGTGGACGACTTATCATCGGCATCAGGATTGACATGATGCGTGTCGGGCATCGGATTGGCATCATCATGGTGATCTTGGCGCTGATCTTTCTTATGATCGTTTTTTTGATCGTCTTTATCAGGTTGTTGCATATTACCTCCTATTCCTTGGTAGTCGCCGTATCGCCTTACGTGCCAAGGGGAATGAATTGGCTTATTCACTATAGTCGCTCGTAACCTACTTGCCATTACGCAAAATTAAAATCATCCAAAGCACGCAGCACACTTATCTTTTATAAAACTTAAAAAACAGCTACTTGTGATATTAATACGTTATTAAAAATGACCTAATGGACATTTCAAATAGTCATTATTAACGTTTGCTATTACCTTTACCGCTGGGTTATCCAGCGGTTACTTGTCACTTTATGCGCCATTGGTCTACGTTAGAAGCACTCGAATTAAGAACATAAGGCACTCAAAAATAGGGATGCCCTATTTAGCCACTGAAACCGGATGCAACATACACTGTCATTTTCAACTCTTCCCAGTGCTGAATCTTTCTAGCCTTCCAATAGGCTAGCGTTAAAAAAATGTGCCAACAAAGGAGTGACCGCACATGAGTGATCAACAGCAACCCCAGCAGCATCAGAATAAACAGCCCGGCGATGAGCATGCGATGCGGCCAACGCCGGAGTATATTCGCGAAAGCTACCGCGGTGCCGATAAGCTATTAGATAAAGTTGCTATCATTACTGGTGGCGATAGCGGCATTGGCCGAGCGGTGGCCGTACATTACGCTCGTGAAGGTGCCGATAGCGTTATCGTGCACCTTAAAGAGCCCAAAGATGCCGACGATACCAAGCGTTTAGTAGAGGCAGAGGGACGCCGTTGCTTGGTGCTGCAAGGCGACGTGGCGGAACCCAGCTTTTGTGGCGATATTGTGGAACGTACCCTGAAAGAGTTCGGCAAGCTCAACGTAGTCATTCATAATGCCGCAGAGCAGTATGACTGGGACGATGTCACTGACATTCCTGATGAGCAGCTACTGCGCACGTTTCAAACGAATGTGTTCAGCCATTTTTATCTCACTAAAGCGGCGCTGCCCCACCTGAGCGAAGGCGACACCATTATCGCCACGTCCTCCATTAACGCCTTCAAAGGCAACGACACGCTAATTGACTACACCGCCACGAAAGGCGCCATCCAAGGGTTTGTACGCTCAATGGCTATGTCGTTAATGGATAGAGGCATTCGGGTTAATGCCGTCGCGCCGGGGCCTATCTGGACACCATTAATTCCCGCCAGCTTTGATGGCGAAAAAGTCGCCAACTTTGGCGGGCAAGTCCCCATGAAGCGAGCCGGCCAACCCAGTGAAATTGGCCCAGCGTATGTGTACCTCGCCAGCGAAGAGTCGTCTTACATGAGCGGCCAAACGTTGCACTTAAATGGCGGGGTTATTTTAAATACTTAATACATAAGTAATGAAAAGGGCGGCAAAGCCGCCCCTATGTGCTTCCCACTAATCCATTGTTTTGACACCCACTTACTAGACACGTTTTTTCTATCCCAATAGCGTCTTGACTAACACCTTAGATTTTCGGGCGTGGTTGTAGGCTTCGCGTTTCAACGGCGGTAGGTCATCTAGGCTAGCAGCACGGAAACCGCGTTCGACAAACCAGTGGGCCGTATGCGTAGTTAACACAAATATTTCGGAAAGCCCGCGCTGCCGCGCGCGCCGTTCTAGCGCTTCCACTAAGCGCTCGCCGCGCTCGCCGCCGCGGTAATTACCGTGAACCGCGACACAGGCCATCTCCCCTACGGTGGTGCCTGGAAAAACATGCAACGCGGCACAGCCAATCACCATGCCATCACGCTCGATGACCATGTAGTCATCGATTTCGTGCTCTAACCGCTCCCGCGAACGAGCTACCAGCATGCCCCGTCGCTCAAGCGGCTCCAGCAGCTCTAGCAAGCCAGCAACGTCGTTTAACGTAGCGGGCCGCAGTTGCTCATAGCGGTGCTGAGTGATCATGGTACCGACGCCGTCACGTGTGAATAACTCCCCTAACAGGGCATCGTGATTACGCCAGGAAAGCAGGTGAGTGCGCGCCACTCCTTCCCGGGCGGCGGTACAGGCTGCATTTAGGTGGCGTGCCAGCTCACTGCCGGGTAACGCCTGTTGCAGGCGTGGTTCGGCCTCTGCCGGGGAAAGCTGTCGCAATAGCGCGCCCCGCTCATCTTCAAGTCCTTCCGATTCGCCTAATAGAATGAGCTTATCCGCTTTCAGCGCAACGGCAGCATGTTGCGCCACTTCCGAGGCGTCTAAATCAAACACTTCACCTGTACTCGAGAAACCCAGCGGCGGCAGCAGCACCAGTGAGCCTTTCTCCAACAACCCTTCAATGGCACTCGCGCGCACCCGACGCACTTCACCACTGTGATCAAAGTCTACGCCTTCGCGCACACCGAGTGGCTTAGCGGTCACCAAGTTGCCGGAAATCACACTAAGCTCCACACCGTGTAGTGGCGTGCTAGGCAGCCCTAAGGAAAGCCGAGCTTCTAGCCATAAGCGCTGGTGCGCGGCCACCTGTTCCACGTGGGCCATCACTGCTCGATCAGCTACCCAGCGGCCATCCACCCGTGTTGGCTCTACCCCAGCAGCCGTTAATGCGTCATGCACTTGTGGGCGAATACCAAACACCACGACTAGCCGCACCCCCAGGGTATGTAGCAGCGCTAAATCCTGAATCAGCTGCTCCCCTCGGCCAGACGCCATGGCTTCGCCCTCAATTAAGATGACAAAGGTTCGTCCCCGGTGCGCGTTAATGTAAGGGGAAGCGTTACGAAACCAATCAACAAAAGGGAAGCGTGTGTCCAAGGGCCGCTCTCCGGCAGCAGGTGAATGAGAGTATCAGCGTTTACTTTAACAGAGCGCAAAAAACAGCGGCACCTTCTTGTGCAAATCCACCCAGATACAGGCTAATTTGCGCGAAGGTACCGCTGTATTATCTATCCAAAATAGCATCGAGCAATGGCGTGCTACGGCGGGCTTCCCCGTGTTAACCAAACATGCCTTTGAACATAAAGAAGAACAAGATGGCCAAACCGGCACCTGCTGGCAGTGTGATCAGCCAGGACATCACAATCGTACCGATAACACGCAGATTAAGTGCCGCCATACCGCGTGCTAGCCCCACACCAAGGATAGCCCCCACAAGCGTGTGAGTGGTTGAAATTGGCAGGCCCGTACCAGATGCCAGTACCACCGTCGTTGCAGCTGCCAGTGTGGCGGCAAAGCCACGACTAGGCGTTAGCTCAGTAATACCCGTACCAACAGTTGCAATGACTTTATGGCCGTAAGTCACAAGGCCAAACACAATACCACCGCCACCAAGCACCAGCACCCACCAAGGCACTAACGCCGCGCTATCAATGACGCCTTCACTACGAACCACGCTTATAACCGCTGCCAGAGGCCCTACGGCGTTGGCAACATCGTTAGAACCGTGTGCAAACGCCATCGCACAAGCCGTAAAGATCATCAGAACGCCAAATACCCGCTCAACATTGGCGTAGCCAAAGTGGTCACTGGCATTTTTTTCGAACTTAATGCGGCGCTGCATAATCAAGCCCAAGCCCATGATCCCAGCACCAATCAAAACAGATAGCAGCAGGCTCTGACCAAACGTCAAGTTCAGACCAACGTGGCTAAGGCCCTTGGTCAGCGTCACCATTGCAACGATAAACCCTACCAGGAACACATAGCCGGGTACGTAGCGTTTGGCAGCGGCAAAGGGGTCATCACTTTCGAAAATCAGGTGATGAACGGATTTGAACAGCACAAAGCCAATCGTACCGGCCAACAGTGGTGAAACGACCCAGCTAGAAGCAATTTGACCCACTTTGCCCCAAGCAACGGCTTCCATTCCAAGTCCTACCGCGCCAAAACCAACAATAGCGCCCACGATAGAGTGGGTAGTGGAAACTGGCCAGCCACGAGCTGATGCGATCATCAGCCAAATAGCGGCAGCCAGCAGCGCAGAAAGCATACCGTAAACCAGCAGCTGGGGGTTTGACTCTAGTAAGACAGGATCAAGCATCCCGCCTCGGATGGTAGCGGTTACTTCACCGCCCGCCAGCCAAGCACCTAAAAACTCAAAGATAACCGCAATAATGATGGCTTGTTTGATGGTGATGGCTTTCGACCCCACCGACGTTCCCATCGCATTGGCAACGTCGTTCGCACCCACGCCCCAAGCCATAAAGAAGCCAAACAAACAGGCCAAAATAATAAAAATTTCACCGTGCTGGGCAATAATCTGCATGTGATCCCCTTAGCGTGCGGTCAAAATCTGCAGGCGGCTGCCCACGCGTTCGGCGCGATCGGATAACTCACCGACCCAATCGATAATCTTGTAAAGAAAGATCACATCAACCGGTGGAAGCTGGCTCTCAAGCGCAAACAACTGTCGCCGAATATTCACCTGCTGATCATCAGCTTGGTGCTCAAGCGTATGCAGCTCGCGGATCATTTTCTGCATAACATCGGAAACGTTACGCCCAAAGCCGGACTCAAGGAGGTCTTTAAGTTCTTCTAACGCCTGACGAGCCTGAGCCACGCACGCCACGCTAGTGCGCATATAATCACGCATGGGTTCAGCCAGCTCGTCGGGGACACGCATTTTACGTCCCAGCATAATGCCGGTAATGTCGCGCACCTTATTGGCGATCTTGTCCTGCACACTGATAAGGTCGAGCAAGTCAGACCGTGAGACGGGAAGAAACATCGTGTTGGGTAGGTTTAGCCGAAGCTCTGTTTTCAGCGTGTCGGCGTCATGCTCTAAGCGAGTAACGTTTTCACGCAATACAGCTGCGGTATCCCAATCACCGGCAAGCGATGCCTCGAAGAAGGGCAACAGTTGGTCGGCACATTCATTGGCCTTGACGATGTGGGCCAGCAGCGGCTGGAATGGCGAGCGGCCAAACATCGCGGAAAAAGGGTTGGAGGTAACCATATAGCCTTTAGCCTGTTTTCGGGGAGCCTGGAAATGGCGGCGCCAGTATAAAGAGTGCGCTCGCCGCCGTCATGAAAAGTTCACAATGTCATCAAAAATTAATTGAAATGTCACAATACAAAGGTGGCTAATGTCATGAAAAATTCAACTCTTGCTTCGGACTCTGTTTCAGCACCTACCGAAATAGAGCTTAAACTTGCCCTTGCGCCAACTCAGCTCAACATGCTGCTGTGTCACCCAGCACTGGCTGAATCACCCCAGTGGCAACATCTGGCGAATACCTATTTCGATACCTCTGCAGGCGATATGGCAAAGGCGCGGATTGCCGTGCGCTTACGCAAGATAGATGATCGTGTACTTCAAACGGTAAAAACCGCAGGCCACGGCGGTGGCGGCCTCTCCACCCGACAAGAGTGGGAGTCGCAAGTTCCTGGCCCACAGCTAGACCAACGTAGCTTGGCCGCCTTACCACCCTTCGAGGGTTCGCTAGGCACCGTTATTTCCGCCCTACGCCCTGCATTGCGCACCGACTTTACTCGGCGTAGCTGGCAAATCAACTGGCAAGGTAGCCATATCGAGCTAGTGATAGACGAAGGGGAAATTGTCAGCGGCGATGCTCAAGCCGCTATTTGCGAGGTCGAGCTGGAACTCAAGGCGGGTGAACCAGAGGCGCTTTGGGCGATGGCATTAACGCTCGCGGAAAGCGTGCCGCTGCGCCCTTCTGATACCAGCAAAGCCGCTCGCGGCAACGCGTTAGGCGTACAGCAGTGGACACTACCTGAGGCCAGCGCACCGGCTCAGTGGCTACACAGGGCGACGGCGGCGCTGGATGCCTATCACGACAGTGGACTTGAAGAGCACTTAATCATCGCACAACAGGCATTAGCCACACTGGCTGCCCACCCACAGCTGGATGAAGGCTCTCGACAAGAGGCACAGACACTGACCACGGAACTAACTGACAGCGGACATCCAACGTCCGCTTATGGCGTTGCTGCGTTAACCCTGGCGCATCGCTTCGCCTATCAAACCACGCTACGCTAGAAACATTCAGCCCACTTCAGGATGACACGATGAGTTTTCAATTAACTCCCGGTGCAGAAGGACTTCGCACACGGCTTTTCCATATTATTTTCGAGTCTGATACGCCGGGGGCCAAAGGCTTTGATATTGCGCTGATTATCGCCATTCTAATCAGCGTGGGGGTCATTTTGCTGGACAGCGTAGATAGTTATTCCGAACGCTATGGGCATATCTTTTACTATGTAGAGTGGATATTTACCCTACTTTTCAGCATTGAACTAGCGGTGCGGATTTACTGTTTAGAGCGCCCAACGATTTACCTCAAAAGCTTCTACGGTATTGTTGATGTGATCGCCATTATCCCAGCCTGGTTAGTACTGCTGATGCCAGGTGCTCATGGGCTCGTCATCGTACGGATACTGCGGGTGCTACGCATCTTCCGGATTCTGAGATTGATGGAGTTTATCGGTGAGGGGCGTTTACTGCTCGATGCGCTTAAACGCAGTCTACGTCAAATCCTGCTGTTTTTTAGTAGCATCATGATGGTCGTCATGCTGTTTGCTGCGCTTATGTACACCATCGAATCTCCTGAAGCCGGCTTTACCAGCATTCCTATGTCAATGTATTGGGCGATCGTCAGTATGACCACGGTGGGCTACGGCGATATTGTCCCAGCCACGTCGATAGGCAAAGCGATCACGATGATTCTGATGCTGCTGGGGTACTCAATTATCGCTGTACCTACTGGGGTATTTTCCGCCCAGGTTATCCGCTCTATTCGCGAAGACCGCTATTCAGAAGAAGCTTGCCCCGGCTGTGGCCATGACCGCCATGATAAACGCGCTCGTTACTGCCTGCGCTGTGGCACATGGCTGGATGAAGACAGCGAAGACCCACGCAAAAAAGAACAGCAAAAAGACGAAAAAAAGCCCTAGTCACTTGCTAGGGCCTCTTCAGCTAGTTGGTTACCCATCACCTGGGCAACGACAACTTATTCGTTTTCAGCATCTTCAAAAGGTGCTTGCCAAGCGTCTAGTTCCGCGTCACTCCAGCTGCCGTAACTCGCATTGGGGAAAACAATCCAGTCTTGGCCGAAACGTTCAGCGTGGTCGTTAACCAGATCACGCTGCTCTTCAAGGCTTGTACCGGCAAAGTCACCCGAGAAATCGTGCAGTGTATCCCCCAGCTGCATCACCAATGTGTGATTTTCTTCGACGATAGCGCGACGCTCGGTCTTCGGTGGGCCAAGTAGCATGACTCGCTCATCCGATACCTGGGGAAGCTCTAATGCTTCCATGGTGGCCAGCGTATCGGCTTTATTTTCTTGGTAGCGATCAGACACATAGTAGATAGACACGCCTTGCTCATCGGCAAATTCGAGAAAATCTTTCGCGCCTGGGATCAAACGCGGCTCGCCTTCGCGCTCCCAATGCAACCAAGTATCCCAAACAGTGAAGTCGTGACAGGCCTGCATGTCGCGCACTAATAAGGCGCTGTTATCGATGAGCGTCTCATCCACATCGGTAATGATGGCCAAATCAGCATCCTCGCCATGCGCCTCAATCTGTTTTTCCAAACGATAGGTCGCCAGCTCGAACCCTTGGCGCTGTAAAGCAATTATTTCTGCGGATTGCTGTTGGTAACGAAGCCCCATTGTGTACTCAGCCTGATCACAAGCACTCGCGTCATTGGCTATAGCGTTACCTGATAAAGGAAGTAGCGCTAAGCTCGCAAATGCCGTTGCAGTGGCAGCGTTGCGGTATCGGGATATCGTCATTAAGCAATCTCCAGTCAGTGATGGTTATCAGTTAGGAGGGAGTTTTCCACATCATCCATCATCGTTAGTTATTAAAAACTATAAAATTCATCATAATTTATTTTTATTGGTCATTCAAATAAGAAAGGTAGCGTGCTAAATGGATACGTTGATACGCATCGTATTTTTAAGGTTCTTTGTGGCTTCTGTGTCGCGGATATAGAAACAGGCAGGATAGCAGCAGCCCCCCAATACTTGCCGCCAGGGGGCTACCAATACAGGCTAGAAAACGGTGTTAACTCGTAAACGGCGTAATGTCGCCGCGGCCTTCCCGCACAATTTTGGGCGGCAGCTCGCGTAGATCAATCACACTGGTGGGGTCAAGATGGCAGGCACCGCCATCGATAATGGCATCAAGATGTGCCCCGAAGCGGTCGCGGATCTCTTCAGGATCGCTCATTGGCAGGGTATCTCCTACCGGAATCAACGTCACGCTCATCAGCGGTTCACCCAACGCATCAAGCAGCGCGTGGGTAATACGGTGATCAGGCACACGCACGCCAATGGAGCGGCGCTTCGGGTGCAGCAACAGGCGCGGAACCTCTGTGGTGGCATCCAAAATAAAGGTGTAAGGCCCAGGGGTGTGGGCCTTCAACAGCCGAAACACCGCGTTATCCACTTTTGCGTAAGTGCCAATCTCGGATAGGTCCGAACACATCAGCGTGAAATTGTGCTTATCGTCTAACGAACGCAGCCATTTGATCTTTTCAATAGCCTTTTTTTCACCTAAGTGGCAGCCCAACGCATAGCCTGAATCGGTTGGATACGCGACCACACCACCTTTGCGAATAATGTCTAGGGCTTGATCAATCAAGCGTTTCTGCGGGTTTTCGGGGTGAATCTGAAAGTATTGACTCATCACTTGCTCCTGACCGTGGGCATATCGTTGTCCATTTAGTTTCTAGGTTAGTCGATACGCGGTTTAAGACCCAGGACCTAACATACCACTGGGCGCATCGCGCAAATGAATTAAGCGCGGGTGCTGCCAAATTGGCGACGCAGCTGTGCGTGGTATCACGCTCATACTACCAGGGGCAGCGTGACTGCCAGGAAAATGAAAATCGCTGCCCATGGAGGCGTATAAGTCGCGCTCTACTAATTGTCGAGCGAGATCGCGAGTGCTGTCTGGATTCTGCTGACCACTCACCAGCTCAACGCTCTGTCCACCTGCTGCTTTAAAGGTATCCATCAGCAAACCTCGCTTGCGCCGGGTAAGCCCATAGCGCAGCGGGTGCGCCAGCACTGCCACACCACCAGAGGCCACAACCCAGGCCACTGCATCGCTGATTTCTGGCCAGTGGGCTTTTACATCGCCTTTTTTACCGCTGCCTAAATAGCGCTTAAACGCACCTGCCCAATCATCAACCACACCTTCAGCAACTAGCGCACGGGCAAAGTCGGGCCTGCCCAAGGGACGGTCGCTGCCTGCCTGGGCGCGCGCTTTTTCTAGCGCGTTGGGTAACCCCATTTTTTCTAACCGCTCGGCGATTACTTCAGCGCGCTTGATGCGTGCTTCGCGCTGCTGCTCAAGCCCCTCTACAAGAGGCCCTTGCAAACCGCCGGGCATAAGCGCCACTACGTGAATGTTGATTCCTTGCCAGCGCGTGGATAGCTCACAGCCAGGCACCAAGCAAACCCCAGCTTGATGAGCCGCGACGCCAGCTTCTTCAATGCCTTCCATGGTGTCATGGTCTGTCAGCGACATGTGCGTAAGACCACGTTCAGCGCACAACTTTACCAGCTCGGTAGGGGTAAGCGCGCCATCTGACGCGGTAGAGTGCATGTGTAAATCCACCGTATAACGCTGGTCGGCATCAAACACAGGGGGCAGAGAGTTCGCAGAAAGATAGTTCGCAGGAAGTAGGGGCATAAGCATGACGCCGTGTGGCGAGTTTGTCAGAATAGGATGGTGTGAATAAAAAATGGTGTGAACAAAACAGGCATCCTGTTTTCCCTTAACGGTATACAGGCGCTCGCCATGGTGCGCGCTTACAAGGGCGCGGTCAATTCGACACTGGACAACCGCCCCAGCATTCAAGGAGTTATCCCCATGCTTTACGCTATTATCAGTGAAGATGTATCCAACAGCTTGGAGCGCCGTCTAGCGGCACGCCCGGATCACCTTGGCCGCCTGGAAAAATTGCGCGATGAAGGTCGCTTGGTTCTGGCTGGCCCCCACCCTGCTATTGATACCGATAACCCGGGCGATGCAGGCTTCAGCGGCAGCTTGGTCGTTGCTGAATTTGAAAGCCTTGAGGACGCACAGGCTTGGGCAGACGCCGACCCATACATCATTGCTGGGGTCTATGCCAAGGTAATTGTTAAGCCGTTTAAAAAAGTTATGCCTTGACCGAGAGAGGCGAGTGTGAAGAGTCCGCCTTCTTTTTCACAGAGCCTGTGGAAAACTCTGTGAAAACTCGGCGGACGCTTTTCCCAAAGCTAGAGATGATGCCCTTATCAACAAGTTGATCATTTTTTAACCAACCTTTAATACAAACTTCATCAGTACGGGGATACCCGCGTGACCCAACGCTCTACTGCCCTGCCTCCACTCATGGCGTTAACGGCTCCTTTACTCACATGGAACGAGACATCTCCCCATTCAGACGTCTTCGACGATGTTTATTTTTCCAGGGAAGATGGCCGTGCTGAAACTGAGCACGTATTCCTAGGGGCAAACCACCTTCCCAAGCGCTTTGCGAATTGGCAACACAGCCGCGCGTTTGTGGTTGGCGAAACAGGCTTTGGCACTGGGCTTAATATGCTGTGCGCGTGGGATTGTTTTGAGCAACACGCACCGAGCACTGCACGCCTTCATCTATTATCCACTGAGAAGTTTCCGCTTGACCGAGTGTCTCTTGAGCGCGCACTAAGCGCCTGGCCTTCGTTAGCACACTATGCACAGGTGCTATGCGCTCAATGGCCTGAAGCCGTCAGCGGCATTCACCGTCTTCATCTCAACGAGCGAGTGACTCTCGACCTGCACTTTGGCGACACCACCGAACGACTAAACCTGCTAGATGGCCAAGTCGACGCATGGTTTCTAGATGGATTTGCTCCTTCTAAAAACCCAGAAATGTGGCAGCCTGAGCTATTCGAGGCCATGGCAGCCCGCTCTCGGCCTGGTGCCACATTTGCCACATTTACCTGTGCTGGTGTCGTTAAACGAGGGTTAAAAGCAGCAGGATTTAGCTGGCAAAAGGTACCTGGATTTGGGCGAAAGCGGGAAATGTTAGCGGGCTATATCGACACACCACCTAAAGACACTCGCCGCCAATCAACCCCTTGGTTTATGCCTCCTACGGTAAGGCCTGCTAACCATGTGGCCGTTATTGGGGCGGGCATAGCCGGTTGCAGCGTGGCAGCGGCGTTAGCCAAGCGTGGAGTTCAGGTAACGATTATTGAACGCGATGCTCCCGGCGCAGGTGGCTCCGGTAATCGCCAGGGTGCGCTGTATGTAAAGCTAGCAGCGGAAACGAATAACCAGAGCCGGTTCTATTTATCAGGACTTCTCTACAGCCAGCGCTGGCTTAGCCAGCTCCAACGGGCGTCCACCTCACTACAGGAAACGCCGTTGTGGCAGCCATGCGGCGTAGTGCAACTCGCGTTAAGTGATAAAGAGGCTGTTCGCCAGCAGCGCTTTATGGCACGCCACCCTCTGCCAGAAACAGTGGTGTCCGCTAAAACTGAGACGCTTAGTGAGCCGGTGGGCCTTCCGATCACACTGGGTCACGGACTGTTTTATCCTCAGGCAGGCTGGGTGCGCCCCAAATTGCTCTGCGAACAGCTGCTACAACACGCGAATATCATCTTGCACCAGGGAGAAGTGACAACCCTTCAGCCCGACGGTAAGACTTGGCAGGTCGTGCTGGCCAGCGGCGAAACGCTGACCGCTGATCACGTTGTGGTGGCCAATGCGTCGTTGGCTAACCGCTTTGAACAAACGGCAGCGCTACCGCTACAGCAAGTTCGCGGCCAGGTGAGCGAAATGACGCTTCCCGAGGGGGTTCAAGGTCCGCAGTGTGTGGTATGCGCTGGTGGCTATGTGTCGCCACCAGTAGAAGGCGTGCTGACGTTTGGGGCTAGCTTTGTGCCTAACAACGCCACGAGCGACGTTACAACAGCAGACCATCAGTGCAATATTGATGAATTACGCCAAACACTGCCTGAGTGGGTCGCAACCCTTGAGACGGCGGGCGTGACGTTAAGCCCCGACACGCTAACAGGTCGTGCTGCGGTAAGGGCAGCCAGCCCTGACAAAAGCCCCTACGCAGGGCCAGTACCCCATACCGACGTATGGCAGCAAGATTACGCGGCGCTGCAAAAAGATGCTTCTAACGTGCCAGATACCCAAGGAAAGCATCATTCAGGGCTGTGGATATCTACCGCACACGGCTCTCGGGGCCTTTCCAGTGCTCCGCTCTGCGCTGAAATCATTGCCTCACGAATGTGTGATGAACCGATGCCGCTAGAACTATCGTTAGTGGATCATTTACATCCAGGACGACGAATTATCAGTGCGCTAGTCCGCGCTCAGTAATCCCCCTCTTCCTCATCGTCGGCAAGGTCTCGCCCAAAGGAACGCCATTGGGCGAGGGTCATCACCTCGGTCATTTCCAACTCTAGGTCATGGGCAATAAGTAACTCGTGACGCTCAAGCTGCTGTTTAAGCTCGGCGACCCAGCCGCTCATACCTTCGCCGGTATCGGTCGTATCGTATCCTTGGCGTGTCACAAATGCTTCAAGCAAAGCATCCAGCGTTTCCGGCGGCAGCATACGCGCGGGCACTTCTATAAAACGGCTCATTCACTCTGCTCCCAGGCAGCTAGGCGCTCGATAAAGATGGCTTCATCGATAACCTCAACGCCCAATTGCTCTGCTTTGGTTAACTTGCTGCCTGCGGCCTCACCTGCGACAAGACAGGTGGTTTTCTTGGAAACACTACCCGCCACTTTAGCGCCTAGCGCTTGCAACCTCGCTTTTCCTTCATCGCGGGTCATGCTGTCCATCGAGCCAGTAAGCACCCAGGTTTGGCCCGCTAAAGGTGTCGGGCCTTGTGTCACTTCATTCTCTTGCCAAGTGATGCCAGCCTCAAGCAGTGCTTCCAGCGTTTCTAGATTATGAGGCTGACGGAAAAAGGTGTGAACATGAGCGGCCACAATTGGACCAACATCATTCACAGCCTCCAACGCCACTTCATCAGCTTCCTGCAGGGTCTGAAGTGTGCCGAAGTGGCTGGCTAAGTTTGCCGCTGTGGCTTCGCCTACTTCCCGAATACCCAAGGCGTAAATAAAACGTGCCAGTGTAGTGTGCTTTGCCTTGTTTAGGGCATCTACCAAGTTGGTCGAGGACTTTTCTCCCATGCGTGGCAGCGCCTGAAGCTGCTCAGCTGTGAGATGAAATAAGTCAGCTGGCGTTTTCACCCAGTCCAGGTCCACCAATTGTTCAATCAGTTTCTCACCCAACCCATCCACATCTAACGCTTTACGGCTGGCGAAATGCTTAAGCGCTTCTTTACGCTGAGCGGCACAATAAAGCCCACCTGAGCAGCGAGCGACCGCCTCACCTTCCAGCCGTTCAATATCTGAACCGCACACCGGGCATTGCTCTGGAAAAATGATCTCTCGCGCCTGGGCAGGACGCTTGTCGATATCTACCCGTACCACCTGTGGGATCACGTCGCCTGCACGACGAATGGCCACCGTATCGCCAATCATGACACCTAAGCGGGTGATCTCATCTGCGTTATGCAGCGTAGCGTTCGATACCGTCACACCGGCAACGGTGACAGGTTCTAGCCTAGCGACCGGCGTAATCGCCCCCGTACGGCCTACTTGAAACTCTACATCGTTAAGGGTCGTAACCTCTTCCTGGGCAGGAAACTTAAACGCGACCGCCCAGCGTGGCGCCCGCGCCACAAAACCAAGTTCCCGCTGATGGCGCAGGTCGTTTACTTTGATCACAACGCCATCGATGTCGTAACCCAGCTGGTCTCGCTTTTCACCGAGTTGCTCGCAGTAGTCAGCAACCAACTCGGGGCCATTGACAGTTTGAAGCTCCGTGCTGGAGCGAAAGCCCCATGCTTTGAGCATTTCCATTTGCTGGCTGTGGGTTGTCATTGCGCTATTGCTCAGCGCGCCGTCGCCAAGATTCGTCATATCGACCCGGGCAACTTGATAAGCATGAAACTCTAATGGACGCGTTGCGGTAATCCGCGGATCAAGCTGTCGTAGGCTGCCAGCAGCCGCATTACGCGGATTAGCAAATACCTTGCTGCCTTCTTCTCTGGCTCGGTCATTGAGTGCTTCAAAGCCCGCGTGGCGCATAATAACTTCACCGCGTACTTCTAATAACGCTGGAATGCTATCGCCCATTAGCTTTAACGGAACAGTCCGTAAGGTGCGCAAATTCGATGTAATACCTTCTCCGGTACGGCCATCGCCACGGGTTGCACCACTAACCAGTACACCCTGCTCGTATACTAACGAAACCGCAGCACCGTCGAGCTTTGGCTCACAGCTAAACTCGACGCTACTCGCCTGACACTCCAAACGTTCAGCGACACGCTCGGCAAACGCCGTAATATCATCGCGGCTAAAAGCATTATCCAACGACAGCATGGGAATCGCATGAGCGATTTCAGGAAACCCTTCCGCTGGCGCGGCCCCTACCCGCTGGGTAGGGGAATCCGGAGAGATTAAATCGGGGTATTCAGACTCCAATTGCTGCAACCGCTGTAGCTTGCGGTCGTAATCTGCATCAGTCAGCTTAGGTTCGTCTAATACATAGTAGCGGTAGTTGGCGTCATCGAGATCAGCACGTAGTTGACTAATCTCTTCCAGCAGTATTGGTTCAGGCTGACTCATTCAGTTGTTCCGGCATACAAAAAAACAGGTGTTTAATAACAAAAACACCCGCCTTCTTTGGGAAGGCGGGTGTTAACGCAACGCGACGCTTAACGCGCTTGAAGTTGGCGGTGCAAGCGATGGCGACGTTCAAACTCATGAACACGTTGCCTTGCAAACTCGATGGTTTGCGCCGTCATTACACTACGGTTTTCATCTTTAAGTTCACCGCCCATATGACGCACGACAACCATTGCCGTTTCGACCATAGCCTCAAACGCCGCAGAGCTATCTTCAGCTCCCGGCAGCGGCATCAGGAACGTAATACCTGGGGTCACAAACTCATTCATCTCTTCGATGGGAAACGTACCAGGCTTAAGTACATTCACCATTGAAAATTGCAATTCGCTGTCGAAGCTTTCTGTTTCAAAACGGTGGAAGACCCCCATTTCACGGCTGTAACGCAGGCCACAGGCCATGATTAGCTCAAGCAACTTACCGCCATCAAAACCTTCAGGCTCCCGCGAAAGCACGCTGATTACGACCATTTCAGAAGCGTCGGTAAGCGTATCCCTGGCACGCTCGCTATTAACATCGTGACGTAACGCTTTTTCTAACGTGGGGTGCGTACGAACAACATTGTCCCGGTAACCCGTTTCAGGCGCATCATCATCGTAATCGTAGTTGTCAACATCATAGTTACCAACATCGTGGTAGCTATCATCTTGTGCTGAAATCATCGGCTCATTATATTGCGCAGCCTCACGTTCAGCTGCGGCGGCTACCGCAGCTGCCTCGCGTGCTTCAGCTTGCTCTTGTGCGATACGCGCTTTCTCAGCATCTGCCGCCTCTTTTGCTTCACGACGCTGCTGTGCTTCAAGCGCTTTGCGTTCGGCTTCAAGTGCTTTACGTTCAGCTTTTTGCTTAGCTAGCGCTTCTGCACGTTTAGCTTTCTCTGCTTTTTTACGCGCTTTTTCTTTACGACGCTCAATTAAGCGACGCTTAAAGGAACGACCAATGCCTTCGAAGTCGACCAGCCGATATTCATCAACTTCATCGTCATCTAGCTCTCTGTCCTCACCGGCAGTGTCTGGACGCAGTTGACGCCGCTTGGGCATGTCAGAAGCATGGTGTACTGCATCTTCAGGCTCAACTCTTAACGTCGGCTCTGTTTCAACGTGCAACTCTGCTTTTACGCTCGGCTCATCAATATTGGCTTCTTCTGCTTCTGTCGTTTTACTTTCTGCAGTAGATTTATGCTCTTCTGGAACTTTTCCGACTGTCGTTTCTAAATTGCTTGTTTCTGAACTGCTTGTTTTGGGTGCGGCTAAATCAGACGTGGATGTCATTTGTACATCGGCTTGCTTATCAGCTTTCTGATCGCTGATGCCTGACTCGTAACGTTCGGCTCGTTCAGTTGCTGACGGTGCAATATGGCTATCATCAGAGCGAAGGGGTTCAGCGGTAGGTACAGGTTTGCCACTCGTCGTCTGACGAATAGTTTCTGTTTGCTGAGTTTCTGTTTTTTTCTGAGTATCGGTGCTAGCAGTATTGTTGGGACTATTATCAGCCATGAATATGCTAGGCTCCCGGCGCTCGTGTTCAGAAATAGCAGTCCTACCTAGCGAATGCTCGGCCGCAGCAGTATCTGGCTGAACAGATGATGTGTAATTCGCCGACGCTGGATGCCCGACAGCAGACGGCTGTTCATTCTTTCGGGGCTCATTTTTACGAGACCACGAGAAATGCGCGTTGGCTTTTGACTTGGCCGAACTGGCAGAATTAGAAAAAGAGCGGCGAAAATCTGACAGCACTTTGGAAGGCCCAGGGTGCTCTTGGCGTTCCAGTTTGGGTTTTTGACCAAGGTTACTGTAATCAGCAGGCTTAACGACACGAGCACCGCCGTTAGGCAATTCCCAATTTATTTCCGCTTCTTTGACTTCATCATTAAATTCTTCAAATTTAGCGGCTGGCAAGTCTTTGACTGCTTGATCCAGACGGGGCACACGGCGTTGGCGCTGAAGCCTTCGCACACCATCAACGACGATGAGCGATACCAGTGCCAGTCCTAGAATGATTAACCACTCTCTTAATTCCATGTCGAGCATTCCATGGGTCAATATACCGGTTGCAAAGGCGCTATGCCTGATGGCGTAACATATCCGATGTTAGCTAATTACCATCAAGCATAGCGCGGTTGCTACGAAAAGGGCCACTTTTTGCAGATTTTCACGCTTTAACACACCGCTACTGGTGGTTTTAGGCCAAATCTTTGACTATATCAACTAAGAAAAGTGCCATTTTAGCGCTAATTTATCCCGACAGGACACATCGTCACATCATCGTCTGCTTTCTAAAGGGAGAATTTTTCCTCCCTTGCTCGCCTCTCACACCGAAATATGACAAGCCCACATTCAAACTCACGTAACGAAACGTCACCGCTCTGCCAAAATTACTCTGCCAAAACTGCCCAACCAACTGCTGCTAGATCAAATACTGCTGTGTTAGAGAGACCTACCTCATCAAACATCAGAAACTCGTCAATAAAACAGTATTTAATAGCTAATGAAATCATAGCATATATGTTTTAAACCCTTAACTAACGCTACACAAAGATAATGAAAGTTCACATTTCAGGTTTATCCATTCTAGATAGATGAACATGCTTAGCTGCCACTGTGTGCTTTAGCAGAAGCAGCCATCACCATCATGACCCATGCAGTTAACCAAAGATAAAAAATAAAAATAACATATTGATAAACAATAAATTTAATAAAAAAAAGCAAAGATAGGAACGCTATAAAAAGCAACTAATGAACACAGTCTGGAATGGCTAAGCAACCTCAATTATAAAGCAGTAGAAGGCATTATCTATTCAACAAACAACCTGCCCCAGGCTCTCTGTGTCATCACTTTTGCATATTTCACGATGCCCTCGAGGGGTGGAGCTTCGTTTAACTCACCACCATTGAACGTACCATGCATGCCGATAAAGCACTTAAACAACTAGTGCTGCAGCCTCATCAATGCCCACCGAAACAAGCCTTGATACACCAGGTTCCTGCATGGTGACGCCCATCAACCGTTCGGCCGCCTCCATAGCAATTTTATTATGGGTGATATAGATAAACTGAACACTTTCAGACATTTCTTTTACAAGCTTGGCGTAGCGGCCTACGTTGGCATCATCCAGTGGAGCATCGACTTCGTCCAACATGCAGAAAGGCGCGGGGTTAAGCTGAAAAATTGCGAAAACTAACGACAGTGCTGTTAGCGCCTTCTCCCCTCCCGATAGTAGGTGAATCGTGCTGTTTTTCTTACCTGGAGGCCGCGCCATTATTGCAACACCGGTTTCCAGCAAATCATCTCCGGTGAGCGTTAACCAAGCAGCCCCCCCACCGAAAACTCGTGGAAATAGCGTTTGTAGGCCAGTGTTAACTTGGTCAAATGTTTCTCGAAAACGAATGCGGGTTTCCTGATCAATGCGTTTAATCGCACGTTCTAACGTTTCCAACGCTTCGGTAAGCTCGGCATGCTGAGCTTCCAGGTAATTACGCCGCTCGGCCTGTTGATCGTACTCTTCGATCGCGGCAAGGTTGATGGCGCCTAAACGGCGAATCTTCTCTGTCGTGTTTTCCAACCGCTCCTGCCAAGCAGTTTCACTAGCATCGCCAGGCAAGTGCTCGGCCAGAGCATCGGGATCATGGCCTAGTTCTGCCAACTGCTCATCCTGGGTAGCCGCTTTCAGCGCCAGCGCTTGTACATCCATACGGCGCTGCTGCAACTGTTCACGGCTTTGCTCCAAGTTGCGCTCGTGCTGCTGGCGAGCCAGCTCGTCGTTGCGCAGCTGCTCAGCCAATGCCTGAGCCTGCTGACGGGTGTCATTGAGGCGCCGCTCCTGCTGCTCGCGCTGGTGTAGCAACTCTTCTAACTCTTCGGCAGCCAATTCGTCTGGCTCTACCAACATTTCTCGCGATTCTTCTAACTCAGCAATACGTAGAGAAAGGCGCTCTTCACTATCGCTACTACGACTTTGTTGCGCACGCAGACTATCCCGCTCAGCGTGCAAGCGCTCTCGCTCTAGCGCTAGAGCCTGCTGACGTGCCTTCATGGGAGCATGCTGTTGATTTAACTGGTCACGCTGCTCACGTTGACGGCTGCGATGTTCAGCGCTGGTTTCACGGGCTTCAGCAGCGGTTTCAAGTTGCTCCATTGCGACATGCCATCGAGCGCGCTGCTCTTCTAAAGTGAGCGCTAACGCCGCTTCATCCTCTTGTAGCTGGGTGAGTTCATCATCCAACTCAGTGGCGCGACTCTCTAAATGTTCAAGACGTTGGGCTAGTCGCTGCTCTTTCACTGCAAGCTGCTGGAGCGAAGCGGCGTGGGCGCGCTCTTGCTCGGCCTGCTGCTCGCGGGTTTGCTCAAGCACTTCAATGGCTTCGCTAGTAACTTCGCACTGCTCGTCCAGTAACGCCAACGCGTCTTCATCCTGTGTAAGACGGGCGTTTAATTCATCAAACCGGCGGCGTGTGACCAACAGTGCATCAACACCTTCACCATTAGCCTGTTGGTGCAGCCAGCCGCGCCCACGCCATACACCGTCTCGGCTGACAACACTCTCACCAGGCGCTAAGTCAGCTAATAGCGTCTCAGCATCTTCGTTCGTTTCGGCGAAGTGAATACTTGCCAACCACTCACCTAACGCACCTGCACCCGAGACCAACGAATTCAAGCGCTGCGCTGATGCAGGCCGCTCAGCTTGATCAATTAAGCACCAGTCAGTGGCTAGGGCGCTAGGTAGCGCGGTTAGCTGGTTCGCAGACACTAAGCGGGCGTTTAACCACGGCGCGAGTAGCCAGGAAATCACTCGCTCCCAGCCAGATGACACACTAATCGCTTCACCAAGCCTTGGCGCATCGGCTAAGCCGTGGGCTGCTAATGCATCGCTCAAATCTGGGTCGTGGTCAGCCAAGGCGGCATCCATTAGCGCCTTCAATGATGCGAGTTCGCCTTGATGTTGACTTAATTCAGCACGCTGGTGATCACGTGCCTGGGTAGCCTGCTGATAAGCCGCTTTGGCATCGCTATAACGCTGCTGCCAATGGTCACGTTCAACTTGAAAGGCTTCAGCGCGCTGCTCAGCCTCTTCCCGCTGGGCTTGGCATTCAGCGTGTTCGTTGCGCAGTTCAGTAACATCGGCAAGTTCACCGCGCTGCTGGCGGCGACGCTGATTTTCTGCCTGCATGCGCGCAATACGCTGTTCTAAGTCACGTAATTGATCTTGGCTACGGTCTGCTTCTCGACTGGCATCGCGCCAGTGGTTTTCTGCATCAGCCCACTGCTGCTCGGCAGTTTCTAACGCGGGGGTCGCATCCGCTAACGTTTGTTCAAGCGTCTCTAGTTGCTCTTCAAGGGCTTCATGCTCTGGAAGTAAGTCCTCTAAGCGGGCCTCTATAGCGGCAAATCGCTCTTGGTCGCCTTCGCTGACTCTGCGCTGTTCCTCAAGGTCTCGGCGCGCCGTTGCTATATCGTTCGCCAATTGGGCTTCACGACTGCGACGGTGCGCTTGATCCTGCTCCAGGCGAGCAATCCGGGTGGTGGTTTCAAAAAACTGCTGCTGGTGGCGATCTAGTACATCGGCAAGCTCATCGTGCTGTTCGCGCGCTTGTTCCAGGCGCGTTTCACACTGACGTACGCCAAATACGTCTTTCTCAACCGCAATTTCCAGCTCGCGCACTCGGCTTTCTTGGTGAGATTGCTCATTGCGCAATGCGCGTCCGCGTACTAACGCCAGCTCGCCTTTTAACCGGTACTCCTGCTGCTTTAACTCTTGGTAGCGCTTGGCTGCTTCTGCCTGACGTTTAAGGCGTTCGAGCTGTTTGTCCAGTTCTTCACGGATATCATCCAGGCGTTCCAAGTTCTCCTGAGTGCGGCGCATGCGGTTTTCGGTTTCTCGGCGGCGCTCTTTGTATTTAGAAATACCCGCAGCCTCTTCAAGCGTGGCACGCAAATCGTCGGGGCGTGCTTCAATTAGCCGTGAAATCATCCCCTGGCCGATAATGGCGTAAGAACGTGGGCCTAAACCGGTACCCATAAACAGGTCAGCAATATCTCGCCGACGACATTTTTGACCGTTGAAAAAGTAATTGGATTGACCATCGCGGGTGACTAAGCGTTTTACTGCAATTTCTGAGTACTGAGCGTAAACACCCCCCATGCCACCATCGCGATTATCGAACTTGAGCTCGATAGAGGCTTGGCTGATTGGCTTACGGCCGGTGGAGCCGTTGAAGATAACATCAGCCATCGATTCACCGCGCAAGGTTTTAGCTGAGGATTCCCCCATTACCCAGCGCACTGCATCAATAATATTAGATTTTCCGCAGCCGTTTGGCCCTACGATGGCCGTCATATTGCCATCGAAGGGTACCGTTACTGGATCAACAAAAGACTTGAACCCAACGAGACGAATAGAGGTTAAGCGCATTGCGACCCTTAGCAGCGGTTGTGTGCGTGGACGTTATTCAAAAACGCGGTCAATAACAACATTTGCCGCATCATCCTCACTAATCGGTCCAACGCTTACGCTCTCTAGATCACCAAAGAGATCGCCAGGCTGAGGGGTTGCCTGACCAGATTGCGAAACGCGAACGACTAGGCGTGCTTCACGCACCTGGGATATTTGCGCTTGGGGTGACATGGCCGCGTTGTCATCAAGCACAACAGTCATGGGAAGCTCTGACACTTGGGCACGAATAACTGCGAGCGGCGGCAGTTCGCCTTCCATGTCTCGAGCGGTAATAAACACACTAGCATCGTCGCTTACATTATCCATCAGTGCTTCGTCTAATGAGACGGATACACGCACGCCTTGACTTTGGGCGGCCTCAACCGCCGCTGTATCTGGCGCTACCCCTAAGCGCTCTTGAGCGACGCGAATACCTTCGCGCAAAGAGGATGCCGTCTCAGGGTCTTCGATGTTTGCTACAGCACGACGCCAGCGGTCTACCGCTATTTCATAGTCACCATTATCAAACGCATGAATACCAAGCAAGCCAAGCACTGTGGGCTGGCGTGGATCTTGCGCTAGCGTCTCGTCTACTAACGACTGTACCTCGGGGGTCAGTTCGCGCTCCGCCATAAAAAAGCGCAGTTGAGCAAGTTGCGCTAATAATGGTGGAATGCGCCCTTCAATAGCAATCAACCGCTCTAATGCATCGGCTGCTTTGTCGGCCTGACCGGTTTCACGGTAAAGCGGAAACAGCGAACTCCAGACATTGGGATTATTCGGCTGACGTACGGCTTCTGCTTCCATGCGCTCTAAATACATAGCCAGTGAGCCATCAGGGTCGTTTTGCACTTCTTGCTGAATAGCGTAAAGCGTTAAGTCGCCTTCTGCGCCGTTTTGCTGATACCAAAATGTACTCGCCCCCACTACGGCCACCATAACCAAGGGAACAGCAAGCCTGCCTGCGGTCGCCGTCTTCAAGGGGCGCTTAGTACGGGTGGCAGTGTCTTCTAATAGGCTACGCTCTAATTCCAGGCGGTCTTCTTTAAACCGCTCTTCATTCATATCGCCACGTTCGTAAGCAGCTTCTAGCGAGGCCAAACGGCGCTTAAAAATTGCCACGTTTTGCTCATCAGCAGTATCGTTTGCTTCAAAGTGATCTAGCTGGTCACGCAGCGTTCGGGCACCGCGCATCGGCGCTATCATTAACCAAAGCGCAGGAAGTAATAGTAAAGCAATCGCAATCCACAGCGGTGTCATGAAGACCTCTCACGGTTAATCAGGGCATCCAGGCGGGCACGTTCTTCAGCGCTAAGCGCCTTCGCTGAGGCATTACGCCGAGCGCGAACCATCATCACGACGACAATCACACCGAGCAGCACTAACCCTATCGGTAATCCCCACAACAGGTAAGTACGGTTTTCTAAGCGCGGGTTATAAAGAATGTACTCTCCAAACCGCTGAACCATGTGGTTAACAATCTCGATATCCGATTGGCCATCCTGTAGCAACTGATAAACGCGTTCACGCATATCACCGGAAATTGGCGCATCAGAATCATCAATTGCTTGGTTCTCACACAGAGGGCAGCGCATTGAAGCAGTTAGGTCGCGATAGCGCTGCTCCATAACAGGATCGTCAAACTCACGTATCTCGATACCCGCAGCCAACGCGCTGCTGGTCAGTACAAGCAGCGCGACGGTAAGCATTAAGCGTATTAGCGCCATTTTTCCACCTCCGGCAGAATGCGTTCACGAACGTCTTCCGGTGACACGTAGCCTTTGTGGTGGTAGCGAATGACGCCGTCAGCATCAACCAGGAAGGTTTCCGGCGCGCCGTAAACCCCCAAATCAAAGCCAAGGCTACCGTCGGGATCAAAGATATTCACTTCAAAGGGATCGCCAAACTCGCTCAAAAATTCCAGCCCTTTTTCGCGAGTATCTCGATAGTTAATGCCAACCATGCGAATTCCTTGATCAGCCAATTCCAGCAGCTGCGGCATTTCCTGCTTACAGGCAGGGCACCACTCGCCCCATACATTCACCAGGGTGACGTCGCCAGTTAACAATGTTTGATCAACTTGGCGGTTTTCATCGCGCAGTGTTGTGGCTTCAAACGCAGGAAACTGTCTGGCCATTAACGCAGAGTCACGGTGCGAAGGGTCGCGCCCTAGCCCCTGATACAGAAATAGTGCGATCCCCAAAAAGCCAATGGGCAGCAGTAAAAGCAACAGGCGACGTGTCATACCGTAGCTTCCTTAGACATTCCAGACTCAGTCGTTGCAGAGGCTGCGTTAGCAGGCACTTTGCGCGATACGACACGGCGGTATCGCTTATCGACTATCGCCAGAATGCCACCGAAGGCCATCAGCAACCCGCCAAGCCATAGCCAGCGTACAAACGGTTTGTATTGAACACGCATCGCGTAGCTACCGTCGCCTAAATCTTCCCCCATAGCTACATAAAGGTCACGGAACAGCCCTGGGCGAAGCGCCACCTGAGTCATTGGCATACCCGTCGCAAGATAGAGACGTTTTTCTGGACGCATCACAAAGCTGCTCCCGGCATCGCCGCGCTGTACCTGAATGATGGACGTGTCTGCCAGGAAGTTGGGGCCTCGGCGGTTTGTCAGCTCCGTCATGGTGAACTGATAACCAGCCACTTCAACAGTCGTGCCCGGCGACATCCTCACGTTGCGTTCGATGTTGTAATTGGAAACAACGGCCACGCCAACGATGGTGACCGCAATACCCACATGACCAAGCACCATGCCCCAATACGCTAACGAAAGCTTACGCAGACCAGCAATAAAGGAACTGGCATGACGAGTTTTATCGAATAGATCACGCACGATAGGCAGCACGATCCAGAGTGCCGAAATAATCCCCAAGGAAACCCACAAATTCCATTCGCCGCCATATAACAAAGGCATAGCAATGCCCAACGCGAGCGCAGCAGCGCCGGATAGCCAGAGCTTACGCCACAGTTCACTGGCATTCATGCTTTTCCAACGCGCGATGGGGCCAAGCCCCATAAACATGCACATGAGCACCGTTAATGGCACAAAAAGCGCATTAAAGTACGGAGGTCCTACACTAATCTTGCCTAATCCAAGAGAGTCCAGGATTAGCGGGTAGACCGTCCCTAACAACACAGTGACGGTCATAATGACCAATAGAATATTATTGACCAACAACAACGAGTCACGGGATAACCAATTAAACCCGACTTTATGACTCACACGAGGTGCACGCAGCGCAAATACCAGCAGCGACAACGTCACAGTAATTGCCAGCAGCATCAAGATAAAGAAGCCGCGAGAAGGGTCGTTAGCAAACGCGTGCACTGAGGTCAGCACGCCAGAGCGCACCAGAAACGTGCCCATTAGTGACAGCGAGAAGGTTGAAATAGCCAACAGCACCGTCCAGCTTTTGAACGAACCGCGCTTTTCAGTGACCGCCAACGAGTGCACCAGCGCCGTTCCTGTTAACCAGGGCAGCAATGAGGCGTTTTCAACCGGATCCCAGAACCACCAGCCGCCCCAGCCAAGCTCGTAATAAGCCCACCAGCTTCCTAGCGCGATGCCGACGGTAAGAAATGCCCAGGCCACATTAGTCCACGGGCGTGCCCAGCGAGTCCAGGCGGCGTCTAAACGCCCACCTAGCAGTGCGGCAATGGCAAATGCAAAGACTACCGAGAATCCTACATACCCCATATAGAGCATAGGAGGATGAACAACCAAGCCGAAGTCCTGCAACAGCGGGTTGAGATCAGCCCCGTCCTGGGGCATGTCCGGCAATAACCGCTCGAATGGGTTGGAGGTCATTAAGATAAACAGCAGGAAGCCAACACAAACCATTCCCATAATGCCTTGAACACGTGCAACCATGTCGCGGGGCAAGTCGCCGGAAAATACTGACGCCGCATAACCCCAGCCAGCCAGCATCAAGCTCCATAGCAATACAGACCCTTCATGGTTTCCCCATACGGCACTAAATTTGTAGTACCAGGGCAACAGTGAATTCGAATTATTGGCAACATTCGCCACGCTGAAGTCGTCCAGCATGTAACTGGCCGTTAGGCACAAATAGGCAATGGCAACAAAGAAGAACTGCCCTGTTGCCATGGGCTTGCCATAAGCCATCCATAGTGGACGCCGAGTAGCTGCCCCCGCGAGCGGCATCACTGCTTGTATTATGGCCATCAATAGGGCGATGACCAAAGCAAAGTGGCCGATTTCAGGAATCATTTTGATGAACATGAGCGCTCCAAATTAGCAGTGGGCATAACCGTTTTCTGGACACAACAAGACATTAATAGTCACTTGCTTTAGGAGTGCCTTCCTGTTCCAAACGCTTACCCACTTCGGCTGCTTTTGCCTGAAAATCTGCCGGGGAGTAACCTGCTTCTTCTAATGCTTGCGCCACTTCAGGCGGCATATAATTCTCATCGTGACGAGCTAAGACCTTGTCGGCATATAAGCGTCCATCTGCCTGTAGCTCACCTACTACGACCACGCCCTGCCCTTCACGGAAAAGATCCGGCAGAATACCGCTGTAGTAGACCTCCAAGTCATCGACGTAGTCGGTCACGGTAAATTCAACGTCAAGGCTTTCGGGGTCTCGCGACACCGAGCCCTCTTTAACCATTCCACCTGCGCGAATCTGGCGCTCCATAGGCGCATCGCCTTGAGCAATTTGGACCGGGCTAAAAAATAAATTGATGTTGGAGCGCAGCGCATAAAGCGTCAGTCCCACCGCTATCGCGGTCAGTGAAACCAACCCTAAAATAACAAACAGCTTCTGTTTACGTTTAGGCGTCATTACGAACGTCCCTTTGAGCAGAGTTAACCGGTGCTTGCGCGGACTGGGGATGGGCTTTTTGGCGGCGCACACGGCGCTTAACGCCTTTCAGCAGTTGGCTGCGCTCTTGGCGCGCATGCCAAACTATTACCAGCATCAACAGCGCAGTAATGCCCCAAGCAGCCCACACATAAAGTCCGTGGCCACCCATGGCAAAAAATTCATTAAGTGAGGAAAAAGCCATTATCTCTCCTCCTCTACTAGCTCTTGCACCCAACGCTTATTGGTTTCACGACGCAGTATTTCGCTGCGAGTACGCATCAGGGTTAATGCAATAAAAAAGCAGTAGAAACCAAGTACCATAATGAGCAGCGGCGCCCACATTTCCATGGGCATCGCCGAACGTCCAGTAATCGTAAACGAGGCAGGCTGGTGCAGGGTGTACCACCAGTCCACCGAATATTTGATGATCGGAATATTAATCACGCCCACCATCGCCAGCACTGAGGCTGCACGAGACCCGCTATCGCGACTACTGAAAGCGCCGCGCAGTGCAATGACACCTAAATACAAAAACAGCAAAATCAGCATGGACGTTAAACGCGCGTCCCACATCCACCAAGTTCCCCAGGTAGGCACTCCCCATACCGCACCTGAAAAAAGTGCCACAAACGTCATCGCAGCCCCTAATGGCGCCATTACGGTGGCTGCCATATCAGCCACTTTGATTTTCCAGACCATAAATACCAAGCCTGAAATTGCCATTGAGACAAAAATAGATTGCGCTAGGAAAGCGGCAGGAACGTGGACATAAATAATGCGAAAGCTATTGCCCTGCTGATAATCCGCGGGAGCAAATGCCAGCCCCCAAACGGTTCCCAGCAGCAACAAGAGCCCCGCGGCTACCCAGAACCAGGGCTGAAGCTTGGCGCTAATCGCGTAGAACCACTTGGGTGATCTCAGTTTGTTTATAAAGGCCCACATGGTGTTTTCGTCCTTTAACCGTTGATGCTGATGCGTAGCGATGCGGCAATAGCCCAAGGTGCTAGCATTAACGAAATCGCTAAAAGTGCGCCTAAAATAGCAAGATGTGCCGCGATACCATCGCCTAAAATAGCGGCCTGCACAGCGCCCGCGCCAAAAATAAGAACTGGAATATAGAGTGGCAGTACCAGCAGTGATAGCAAAACACCGCCTCTGGCAAGCCCGACGGTAAGCGCCGCGCCAATTGCACCTATCAAGCTGAGGCTTGCGGTTCCCAATGCCAACGATAGCGCCAACACCAAGTAACTACCGGCAGGAAGTGCCAACATGATACCTAAAATCGGTGCCATGAGGGCCAAAGGCAGTCCTGTCAGCAGCCAGTGAACGGCAACTTTCGCAAGGCTGAGAGCCGCCAACGGCTGAGGGGCTAACAGTAGCTGCTCCAAACTACCGTCGTCGTAGTCGCTCCGGAATAGGCTATCCAGGGAAAGCAATGCCGCCAGTAATGCCGCCACCCACAGCAACCCAGGCGCTATTTCTGCCAGTAACTGGGGATCAGGTGAAATGCCGATCGGAAAGAGCGTAATCACCAAGGCAAAGAACACCAATGGGTTAAGCACTTCACCACGACGGCGTAGCAAAAGCGTTAGATCTCGCTTAAAGGTGGCACTAATGGCGACCATGAGCCCACCGGAAGGCGCATGCATCGACATTTCTGGGATGCCTGTCGTGGCGTGTGAGCTTGGCAACGCTGTCTCCTTCTACCCCAGTTGAATGCGCCTAAGCACGGAGGATGCGGTTAACTCATGATGTGTCGTCACTAATACACAGCCTCCCGCATTGGCATGTGCAACAAGCTGAGCTTCTAATGCTGCCACTCCATGGCGATCAATTGCTGTGAAAGGTTCATCCAGCACCCACAATGCCCGCTTAGTAAGCGTTAGCCTAGCAAGTGCAATCCGCCGCTGCTGGCCTGCGGAAAGCTGCCCTGCTGGCACATCTTCAAAGCCACTAAGCCCGACCTGTGCCAGCGCTTCTTCACGCTGGTAATCATCGCCTTTTTCACCGCTAAGCGCTTGGTACCACGCTAAGTTCTCCAGCGGAGAAAGACCCGATTTTATGCCAGGGGCATGTCCTAAATAGAGTAGATTGGCGAGAAAATGTTCACGCACCTCACGCATTGAGTCGCCATTCCAATAAATGTGGCCATGGTAGTCGCTCAACTGGCCTGAGAGAATTTTCAACAGTGTGGTTTTTCCGCTCCCGTTAGGGCCTTCGATGCGGACAATTTCACCACGTTGAATATCAAGGTCTAGCCCCTCAAACAGCCAGCGGTCATCGCGTTCACAGGCTAGCTGTCGGGCTTGCAGGCAGAGGCTCAAGGATATCTCCAGGCACGTAGATTTTGCGTCGAACTCTACACGGAAAGCCCCTTTCTCGCCAGTCGCTCTCTGCGGTCTGGGGTCGCAGCACACGCCTCCCTATCTTCGCTTAAGAACAATAGACAATGCAGAGCACTAGCACTGTATGCAAAAACAGGCCTATACTACGACCACTGTATGAAAAAACATTACCGATCATAAACACAGCAATCTGCTCAATTACACGCCTAGGGAGCGGGCGCTGCATTGGAGAAAACAGTATGACGATGTCAATGCCAACACCCTTGACCATATCTCAACAGGCATTAACTCAACAGCCACTAACTCAAACGACGCTGAATAGCGGTCGTCCTGCTTATTCAGCACCTCGTGTAACTCGGCGCAATACTTATGCGCTTCGCGTGCGCGGCAACAGAATGCGTGAATGCAATCTATTCGATGGCGATGTCATTATTATTCGCCGTTACCAACAAGGCAGCCATCAAGAAACGGCTATTGCGATGATTAACCAGCGAGAAGTTGCGCTAAAGCAACTTTCCATTAGCCGGCTTGGCGTTCACCTATGGCCCGAAGATGCAGCCATGCCTGCCGTCTTCCTGCATAATTGTGATATTCAAGTGCTGGGAATGGTGATGGGCGTCGAGCATGGCGCTACCAACACTCGGCACCACTAATTCGTCACCCGCTTTAGGGAGTATCGATTGCGTTACCGAGTTCCAAACCTAGCACCCGCCACATGGCATACCGCTGAAATTGAGGTTGAAAAAAGTCGCTTCCTCACTTGGATATGCCATGCGCCCAACACTGCTGACTTTCATGCAATGCTGCAGGCAGCCAAAACCGCCCACCCCAATGCAAGTCATCACTGTACGGCCTTTATTGCAGGCCCTCCTGGTGAACAGACACATATAGGTTTCTCTGATGATGGCGAACCAGGAGGAACAGCTGGCAGACCCATGTATCAAGCCTTGCTTGGCAGTCAAATAGGAGAAATAGGCTGCGTGGTGATTCGCTACTTTGGCGGCACCAAGTTGGGCACTGGCGGACTTGCCCGGGCTTACGCACAGTCGGTTAACGCCGGGGTTGACACATTACCCACATGCGAAGTCGTCGAACGAGAAAATTACCTGCTCCGCGTTAACTTTTCCCATGAGGCAGTCGCGCGCACTTGGTGTGACGAACAGAAAATTCCCGTCCAACAAGCAGAGTATGATAGCAGCGGCGTGTGCCTCACGATTGGCTGGCCAAGGGATGAACCCCTAAGTCTCACAACGCTTGAAAACCGACTAAAAACTGCTCTCGATATTCAAAAAGTGACGCCGTAACAGAGCCATTGATATGTTAGACAAAAAAACGCGACTTACGCGAGCAATTGCCCGGTAAGCCGCGCTTTAGCCACTAACCATCACGTAACAACAACTGCGCAATGGCACTGCTAGCGGGTCTTAGCCTAAATATTTAATCATAACACCCGCCGCGACAGCAGAACCGATAACACCTGCCACATTGGGGCCCATGGCGTGCATCAGTAGGAAGTTATGCGGGTTCGACTCCAAGCCAACCTTATTCGCCACTCGTGCAGCCATCGGCACCGCAGAAACACCAGCAGCACCAATCAATGGGTTAATCGGCATCTTGCTAACCAAATTCATCAGCTTCGCCATCAATACGCCTGCGGCCGTGCCAATACCAAACGCCACAATGCCCAAGCCCAAGATGCCCAGCGTCTCAAACGTCAGAAAGCTTTCCGCCATTAGTTTGGAGCCTACCGACAGCCCTAAGATAATTGTCACGATATTAATCAGGGCGTTTTGCGCCGTATCCGATAAGCGCTCAACCACACCACACTCACGCATCAAATTACCAAAGCAGAACATCCCTAATAGCGGCGCTGCATCAGGCAAGAAGAGCGCAACCAGAATCAACAACACTAGCGGGAAAACAACCTTTTCCAGCTTGGATACTGGCCGCAACTGCGTCATCTTAATTTGACGCTCTTTTTGAGTGGTCAGCAAACGCATGATCGGCGGCTGAATCAACGGCACAAGTGCCATGTAGGCGTACGCCGCCACCGCAATAGCACCAAGCAGTTCAGGGGCTAACACACTCGATACGTAAATAGACGTCGGGCCGTCAGCACCACCGATAATGCCAATTGCCGCGGCCTGATTGAGGGAAAAATCCATCACTCCTATCGACGACAGTGCAACAGCACCAAACAGCGTAGCAAAAATACCAAACTGAGCCGCTGCCCCTAAAAAGAGCGTACGCGGGTTAGCCAATAACGGGCCAAAATCGGTCATTGCCCCCACGCCCATAAAGATAATCAGCGGGGCAATACCGGAGGCGATCGCTACGTTATAAAAGCTATAGAGCATGCCATCGCCATAACCAACGTTCATGGCGATATCCTTTGCCGCTCGCAACTGGTCCGGGGCAGCAGCATCGTGAGCGATTGCCTTCAGTGACTCTCGCCAGGTTTCTACACCGCTTAGTGGATCAAGGGTAGCGCCCAGTACAGAGGCTATCTGTTGCAGTACAGCGGGTTTTGCAACCTCGATCGCCTGATCGAGCGCTGAAATCGCCAAGCCCGCCTCAGGGATATTGGCAAGAATGCCGCCAAACCCAATCGGTACCAGCAGCAGCGGCTCAAACTTCTTGTAGATAGCGAGATAGAGAAGCCCCAGCCCTACCAAAACCATGACCGCTTGACCAAGCTCGAGATTATAAAGCCCCGAGCCCTCCCATAAGGTGATTAACTTATCCATTGCCGAATGCCCTTAAAGCTCGATCAGCGAATCGCCGACGGTGACGCTGTCACCCTCGCTGACGTTAACTTTCGATACGGTTCCGGCACTGCTGGCGCGCACTTCGGTTTCCATTTTCATGGCTTCCAAAATAATCACCACATCGCCTTCCGCTACTTGGTCACCAGGACGCACATTGACCTTGAAGATATTGCCAGCTAGCGGTGCATCAATGCTTTCACCGCTGGGTGCAGCTGCTTCCTCTTTGGGAGCGCTAGCACTCGCTGCCGCTTGCTCTTGCACCTCGCCTATTTCTCCGCCCTCAGACACCTCTACTACAAACGCTTTGCCATTGAGCTTAACGGTGTATGTTTCCGGGCCACTCGAGACGACTGGCGCTTTACTTTCGGCTTTTGCCGGCACGTTAGTGCTTTTCGCTTCAGCCACCTGGGGTGCAGGCTCGAAAGCATCAGGATTGTCACGATTTTTAAGGAATTTCAGGCCAATTTGCGGGAACAGCGCATAGGTCAGCACGTCGTCTATTTCCTGCTCTCCACCAGCAATACGAATGCTATCTGCGCTCGCCTTCTCTTTAAGTTCGGCAGCTAGTCGATCCATTTCTGGCGACAGATTATCTGCCGGGCGGCAAGTGATTGGCTCGCCGCCTTCAAGCACGCGTTTTTGTAGCTCTGTATTAAACGGTGCGGGCGCGGAACCGTATTCACCTTTTAACAGCGCCTGAACCTCTTTGGAGATGGACTTGTAACGCTCCCCCATCATCACGTTCATCACGGCTTGAGTACCCACAATCTGGGAGGTCGGCGTCACCAGAGGAATAAAACCAAGGTCTTCGCGTACGCGGGGGATCTCACTCAACACATCGTCAAGCTTATCGCCAGCGCCCTGCTCTTTAAGCTGGCCTTCCATGTTGGTGAGCATGCCGCCAGGCACCTGAGCAATCAAAATGCGTGAGTCAATACCGCGCAACGAGCCTTCAAACGCCGCATACTTTTTGCGCACTTCACGGAAATAACTGGCGATATCTTCCAATAACTCCAGATCAAGACCGGTATCGCGATCAGTATCCTTGAGCATGGCAACAACAGACTCAGTCGGACTATGGCCGTAGGTCATGGACATAGAAGAGATCGCAGTATCGACATTATCGACCCCCGCTTCGACAGCTTTTAAAATTGTCGAGGTCGACAGCCCTGTAGTGGCATGGCAATGCAGGTGAACTGGAATAGACAGCTCTTTTTTCAATCGCGTAACAAGGTCATAGGCGATATAAGGCGTCAGAAGCCCCGCCATATCCTTGATAGCCAGCGAGTCAGCGCCCATTGCGGCAATGGTTTTGGCGAGCTCTACCCAGCTATCCAGGGTATGTACCGGGCTAACCGTATAAGAGATGGTACCTTGAGCATGCCCACCTACTTGACGAACCGCTTTGATGGCACGCTCAAGATTGCGCGGGTCATTCATCGCGTCAAATACGCGGAACACATCAACCCCGTTGGTCTTGGCACGCTCTACAAACTTATCAACTACGTCATCGGCGTAGTGGCGATAGCCTAACAAGTTTTGTCCACGTAACAACATCGCTTGAGGTGTATTCGGCATGGCTTCTTTCAGGGCCCGAATACGCTCCCAAGGATCTTCACCCAAATAACGGATGCACGAATCAAACGTTGCTCCACCCCAGGTCTCTAATGACCAATAGCCAACGTTGTCGAGCTTTTCAGCGATCGGCAGCATGTCATCAAGACGCAAACGAGTGGCAAACAGCGATTGATGGGCATCGCGAAGAACAACATCAGTGATCCCCAGAGGACGTTTTGTTTCATTCATGGTCGTGGCTCACAATTTTTACGTTATGGATTTGTAGTAAATTTAACAAAATAATTAGCAATTGGGCGGTAGGATAGCTACAAAACTAGGGCCTTACTTGCGGCGCGAAGAACGATAACGATGCACTGCAGCACTAATCACTGCCATGACTTCATCATCCTGGCCTTTCGGTGCAGATGTTTTTGCGCTATTTCTGCCATTCGGCGCTGCAACAGGGGCAGGCTGAAAACGGCCAATTAATTTCGACATCAGCGTGACGCTAATTACCAAAATCGTAAGAAAAACAAATACAAACCCCATACCTAACCCCATAAGGGCAAGCCCTTCCTGGAGCAACTCTGACTCCTGCATACCGCATTCCCCCTCTTTCAAATGCTTATCGGCACACCAATAGCCTCTAAAGGCGCTTGGCGCAGTGAGGCTAATACACTAACCTGCCACATCCAGGATAGATTGCAATCGCGCCATAGTGGAAGTCATGGTTGTTAATTTACTACATAAAGGCAGGATAGGCCTAGCGCCTATGGAAGGTGTCATCGACGCCTTAACGCGTGATTTACTGACTCAGCAGGCAGGTTTTGACTGGGCAGTGACTGAGTTTGTCAGGGTGGTCGACGCACGACTCCCCCCTCGCGTGTTCTATAAACATTGTCCCGAACTGACAGCAGGCAGCGTCGCTACCCCTAACGGCGTTCCCGTGCATTTACAGCTTTTGGGATCAGACCCCGACGCATTAGCCAGCAATGCACAACAAGCGCTCTCGCTGGGCGCTATCAGCATCGATCTTAACTTTGGCTGCCCCGCAAAACTGGTCAATCGCCATGATGGTGGCGCATCGCTACTTCGCCAGCCAGATCGCGTCTATCGCGCCGTAAAAGCGGTCGCCGAAGTATTAGATGGCGAAATTCCAGTGACGGCTAAAATCCGCCTTGGTTTTTCTGATCGTCGCTTAGCAGTGGCCTGCGCACAGGCCACGGAAGCTGGTGGCGCTGCACAGTTAGTCGTGCATGGCCGTACGCGGGATGAAGGCTATCGTCCACCTGCACACTGGGAGTGGATTGGCAAAGTTCGCCACCACGTATCAATCCCTGTCGTTGCAAACGGCGATATTTGGACACTAGAAGACTACTGGAAGGCTCGTACTCTATCAGGTTGCGAGGATGTCATGCTTGGCCGTAGCGCCCTTTCAGATCCATGGCTTGCAGCTCGCATACGCCATTGGCAGCGCACGGGTGAGCGCCTCCCCGCCACCACCTGGAAAATGCGCGCCAACGTTCTAAAGCAGTACGCTGATTTACAGCGGCAGCATTTACCAGAGCGCGTCGTGGTGTCACTAGTTAAACAGTGGCTAGCACAAATGCGCCAAGGCAATGCCGAGGCCAACCAACACTTTCAGCGCTTAAAACGCCTCACGGACCTTAATACGCTGCTAAACAACCTGATACCCAGCACATCTCTTTGCTGCGAGCCCGCATAAGTCGTTTTCGGCATTAGGTAGCGGCACAAAAAAAAAGCGCCCGGCCGCTGTGCGGGGACGCTTTAAACGATCTCAAGACCAAAGCACGAGCTACTATGGCCAGGCTAGAAATAAGAAAACCCGCTTTCTTTTGAAAGCGGGTTTTTCGAATTTGGCGCGCCCGGGAGGATTCGAACCTCCGACCCCCTGATTCGTAGTCAGGTACTCTATCCAGCTGAGCTACGGGCGCTTAACAGTTTTTAACATCACTTGCGTGAGCAAAAACATAGTAACATCAATAACTTCTGAATTCAAGCTGGCGCGCCCGGGAGGATTCGAACCTCCGACCCCCTGATTCGTAGTCAGGTACTCTATCCAGCTGAGCTACGGGCGCTTATCCAAATTGATGTTGCTTTATGCAGTTGGCGGAGAGAGAGGGATTCGAACCCTCGATAGGGCTATAAACCCTATACTCCCTTAGCAGGGGAGCGCCTTCAGCCACTCGGCCACCTCTCCTCAACGGCACGGCGCGAATATTACCGATTTTGATGACTGCTGTCCAGTCTTATGCCGATTTTTTTCGCACCGCCCCGCAGTTACCGCTTAAGCGCCCTGTAATGAGCGCAGCACAAACGGCCATTTACTCAGATTCGCTTTCGCTGTTGCGTTCACGCTGAATGCGCTGGTAAATCTCTTCGCGGTGAACCGCCACGTCTTTTGGTGCGTTAACACCAATACGCACTTGATTACCTTTCACACCTAGCACTGTAACGGTGATTTCATCACCTATCATCAGTGTTTCGCCGACACGGCGGGTTAGGATGAGCATGGCTGATCTCCTTCTCAGACGTTTTATACAACGGGATGTGTCCGCTCAAAGCGGCACCACGCTATTATGCGGCATGGTGCCGCCACCACCAATGGCTCAAGCCCCTATGACACCTTAACCTCCCGTTGAAAGAAAGCTCACCACCACACGGCAGCAAGTACCCTTCAGCGTAGAAGGTTTAGCGCATAATTGTTATTCAGATTCGATATCAGACTTATCTAAACCGAATGCTTTGTGTAAGGCGTTAACCGCAAGCTCCATATGCTTTTCATCAATGACAACGGAAATTTTAATTTCCGACGTTGAAACCATACGGATATTGACGTTCTCGTCTGCCAAAACACGGAACATTTTAGAAGCAACACCGGCATGAGAACGCATACCAACCCCTACAAGCGATACTTTGGCAATGTTGTCATCGCCACGTAGCTCGCCGCCGCCCAAGTCAGGAATTACTGTTTCTTCAAGCAATTTCTTCGTTGCTTTGTAATCGCCTTTGGCTACCGTAAAGGTGAAGTCAGTGTAATCACCAGCAGGTGCTACGTTTTGCACAATCATATCGACTTCGATATTGGCATCGGCGATAGGACCAAGAATACGCGACGCTACACCTGGCACATCAGGCGTATTCAACAGGGTTAATTTAGCTTCATTTTTAGTAAAAGCGATACCGGAGATTAGCGGTTCTTCCATAGCGTCCTCGTCTTGGTCTGCGTCTGCAACAATTAGGGTGCCGGGGCCATCTTCAAAGCTCGACAGCACGCGAAGTGGTACGTTGTACTTACCAGCAAATTCGACGGCGCGAATCTGTAGAACTTTGGAGCCTAGGCTTGCGAGTTCAAGCATTTCTTCGACGGTAATGCTCTCAAGGCGCTGAGCCTTGGAACACACGCGAGGGTCAGTGGTGTAAACACCATCAACATCGGTGTATATCTGGCACTCATCAGCACCAAGCGCTGCAGCAAGCGCAACACCCGTGGTATCTGAACCACCACGTCCAAGCGTCGTAATGTTGCCGTCTTCATCAACGCCCTGGAAACCAGCCACCACAACCACTTTCCCGTCATCAAGGTCAGATTTCAGGTCATCAGTTTCAATGCGCTGAATACGCGCTTTGGTGTAGGCGCTATCGGTATGAATGCCGACTTGGGCACCCGTATGGGAAGTGGCAGAAACACCAATTTGTTGAAGCGCCATTGCCAGTAGCGAAATAGTTACCTGCTCACCGGTCGAGAGCAGCATATCCATTTCGCGTGGTGCTGGGTCTTCATTGATTGCGTTTGCCATATCGGTCAGGCGATTGGTCTCTCCGCTCATCGCGGACACCACCACTACAACTTGGTGGCCTTGGTCGCGAAAGCCTTTAACCTTTTCCGCCACGGCCTTGATACGGTCGACAGAGCCCACCGAGGTGCCGCCGAACTTCTGTACGTATAATGCCATATGCCGTTTTTTCCTATAGGTTCGGGAATGGAGAGTGAGTGTTGTTATTACTATTTAACAAAAAGCCGGTAGCAAATAGTGCCACCGGCCTTTGTAATTAGCTAAGCGTATTTTCCAACCAAGCCGGTACGCTGCTTAATGCCGCAGGCAAGGCATCAGGTAAATTTCCACCCGCTTGAGCCATATCTGGGCGGCCACCACCTTTACCGCCCACTTGCGAAGCGACATGATTAACTAGTTCACCTGCCTTAACGCGACCCACTAAGTCTTGGGTAACCCCAGCAATTAAGCTCACTTTTCCTGCCGCAGTATCCGCAACCCCAAGCAAGATGACGCCAGAACCAAGCTTGTTTTTCAACTGATCAAGTACGCCACGTAACTCTTTACCGGAAACACCGTCAAGCTGGGTGACCAGTAAATTAACACCGTTAATTTCTTGCACCTGGCTAAGCATGTCACTGCCCGCAGCGCTTGCCAGTTTCGCTTTCAGTTGCTCAAGCTCTTTTTCCAGCGCGCGGTTACGCTCAACCAGTGATTCTACCCGAGCTTCCACTTGCTCGGGTTTGGTTTTCAGTCGCTCACCTAACCGCTGAACACGCGCCTCCTGCTCACGGAAATAAGCCAGCGCATTTTCACCGGTAATCGCCTCAATACGACGCACGCCAGAAGCGATACCTACTTCGCTCACCACATGGCAACAACCAATATCGCCGCTTCGGTTCACGTGAGTACCACCGCACAGCTCGATAGAGAAGTCGTCAGCACCAATGGTCAGTACCCGCACGTTATCAGCATACTTTGCTTCAAACAGCGCGGCTGCCCCTTTGGCTTTTGCTTCTGCGAGGCTCATCTGCTCTGTCTTGGTCGGTGCATTCGCTAAGATCTGCTCATTTACCAGACGCTCAACTTCCGCTAATTGCTCTGCAGTCATCGGCTCAAAGTGGCTAAAGTCAAAGCGCAGGCGCTCTGCATTAACTAGCGAGCCTTTCTGCTGAACGTGGTCACCCAGCACCATGCGCAGTGCTTTGTGAAGCAAGTGAGTCGCTGAGTGATTACGGATGGTGGCACCACGCAAGCTGGCATCCACCTCGCCGCGGACCTTCGCGCCGACGCTGAGCGTGCCATCTACCATAACCCCTTGGTGAAGGTGGTGGCCACTCTGCTTCTGCGTGTCGGTTACCTGGAAGCGACCGCCATCAATGTATAAGTAACCGGTGTCACCCACCTGGCCACCCGATTCACCATAGAATGGCGTGCGGTCTAGTACAACGGTGCCTTTCTGGCCATCCTCCAGAGCCGCTAACGCATTACCTTCGCTATCCACGATAGCAGTAACTGTCGCTTGGTCGGCTAGATGTTCGTAACCTGTGAACTGGGTTTCACCCTCCAAATCGATAGCAGCACTGTAATCTGCGCCAAATTGGCTGGCCGCCCGAGCACGCTCACGCTGCGCTTCTAACTCGCGCTGAAAACCGGCTTCATCCAATGTGACTTCGCGCTCACGACAGACATCCGCCGTCAGGTCGAAGGGGAAACCGTAGGTATCGTAAAGCTTGAAGACGGTTTCTCCAGGCAGCACGTCACCTTGCAGCTCTTCAAGCGCCGCATTCAATAGCCCCATGCCGTGGTCCAATGTCCGCGCAAATTGCTCCTCTTCTTTAAGCAACACGCGGGCGATCTGCTCGCTGGCATCTCGCAGCTCCGGGTAGGCATCGCCCATCTCAGTATCGAGTGCGGTTACCAGCTTGTGGAAAAACGGCTCAGAAGCACCCAGCTTATGCCCATGGCGAATCGCCCGGCGAATAATACGACGCAGCACATAGCCACGCCCTTCGTTGGAAGGTAGAACACCGTCTGCAATCAAGAAGGCACAAGAGCGAATGTGATCCGCAATAACGCGTAACGACGGCGTTGTGGTGTCCCCATGACCGGTCGCCTCGGCAGCAGCTTTCAGCAGGTTTTGGAACAGATCGATCTCGTAGTTAGAGTGAACGCCCTGCATAACGGCAGCCACTCGCTCCAAGCCCATTCCTGTATCAATGGAAGGCTTAGGCAGCGGATTCAATGTTCCAGCGGCATCACGGTCGAACTGCATGAACACAAGGTTCCAGATTTCGATATAGCGATCGCCATCTTCTTCAGGGCTGCCAGGAGGACCGCCCCATACTTCCAGACCATGATCAAAAAAGATTTCAGAGCTGGGACCACATGGGCCGGTGTCACCCATTTGCCAGAAATTATCTTCATCAAGCTTTGAGAAACGCTCAGGGTCAATGCCGATATCATCTTTCCAGATGCGCTCCGCTTCGTCGTCACTGATATGCACGGTAACCCAGAGTTTCTCTTTGGGCAGGCCCAGCGTTTCCGTCAGAAACGTCCAGGCAAAGCGAATCGCCTCACGCTTAAAATAGTCGCCAAAACTAAAGTTACCCAGCATCTCAAAGAACGTATGGTGGCGCGCGGTATAGCCGACATTGTCTAGATCATTGTGCTTACCCCCAGCACGTACGCAACGCTGGGCTGATGTGGCGCGCACATACGGGCGCGGATCTCGGCCTAGAAAAACGTCTTTGAAGGGCACCATGCCTGCATTGGTGAAGAGCAGCGTCGGGTCATTGCCCGGCACTAGAGAGCTTGTGGGCACAATCGTGTGCCCCTGCTTTTCAAAAAAAGATAAAAAGGCCTGTCTGATCTCTGCGCTTTTCATAGGGTATCCGTGACAAGAAAGCATGATGCCCCAGGGCGCTGTCGCCGCCACCCGCTGGGGTCGCAAAGGGAGCATTATAACGCAGTTGTCAAACGACTAAAGCCGCAGTTAGTGGCAGAACTAAAACAGAGGGTCAAAAAACAACTAGAAAAGGCTTATAAAGAGGAAATTACAAACACGAAAGCGCGTAGCGTATTTGCTCAAAATTAAAGCCGCGCGTGGCGAGAAAACGCTCACGCTTTACTCGCTCTTTGGGCGTATCACCTGGCGAGGAAAAGCGCCGCGCCAAGGTATCACGGGCTAGCTCAAACCAGTCCACGGCCTCTTGCTCTTCTACGTTAGCAAAGGCCGTCGTTGACGTTTCCTGGTCTACACCCCGCTGGCGCAGTTCACCTTTAATGCGAATAGCACCTTGCCCACGAAGAATCCGCGAACGTATAAAGCTTTCAGCAAAACGTTCATCGGACTGTAAATTTTGTTCCTCCAGAGCGTCTAGGCAGTCAGCAATCTCATCAGGCTGAAATGTTTTTTGCTGCATCTTGCGAGCTAGCTCGGCGCGAGAGTACTCGCGCCGAGACAGCAACTGAATTGCCACTTCGCGTGGCGTTAACTCACTACTGGGGGAAAACATAATGTTCTCTCAACGGTTTAGAAGAGCGCGTCACGTCGCTCACTGATCAATGGCCAATTGGCGTCCTTTTCGGACACTATTGTGGGCGGAATAGGCCACTCGATCGCGAGACGCTCATCATTATAGCGCAAACCGTTTTCAGCCTCGGGATGATAAGCAGCCGAAACCAGATAACTGACTTCAACATCGTCGGTCAGCGTCTGAAAGGAGTGCGCAAAGCCTGGCGGCACATAAAGCTGATACCGATTGGCTTCGGTCAGCTCGAACAGCTGATGGTGCAGGTAGGTTTCTGAATCTTCACGAATATCCACAATGACGTCAATAATGCCCCCCCGGAGGCAGCGCACCAACTTGGCTTCAGCGTGCGGTTCACGCTGGTAATGCAGCCCCCTCAAGGTTCCTCTATGAGCTGAGAACGAGGTATTCTGCTGTACAAAATCGCCCAGCAAACCATGGCGCTCAAACTCCACGCGGCACATTGTACGGGCAAAAAAACCCCGTTCATCACCATGCGTTTCAAGCTCTATCAGCGTAGCATCCTTGAGTTTCGTTTGATGAAATAGCATGGCTTACTCCACAGAAGTAGCGGCGGTGCCAGATAGGGGTTCCAAGGCAAACATGGCTTCTTGTTCGGCATACAGACGATCGATCAAGCGCAAGGGTGGAATAACCACATCATCGAAGGTCAGTGCCTTGTCCTTTTCCACACGACCTGCCACCTGACACCCTAGTGCTAGACCGATAGGTAGTAGCCGTTCACGCCTTATCACTTCTATATTTTCAGCCATGCCGTAGACTTCGAAGCCTCCGAGCTCCTCAATTTTATCGCCGTCATGCAAGGTTTTTTTGGCCATAGCGATCACCCCTACCTTTGGGCCGCCTAAAGGAGATAAAACCGGATCACGGAACAATACTGCTCGCGCAACGGACGTAGGCACTTCAAAATGACAAAGATGATAAGGCGTTGAAAAGCAGTAATACGGCCCTTCTCCCATTTTATAGAGCTCGAGATAATGTCGCTGACGGGGATTATCGATGGTACCCAGCACGAACACACCTGGCCCAGGCCGTGCTCCCACAACGTAATCCACCAGCCCCGGCCCTGCCGGATCAAGATAGGGCTCAAACGCCGACATCGTCTCCTCGATAGGTACTAAGGGTCCACCAGGCACACCACCGGAAAAATCAGGACCAAGCATGCCGCGTTGAGCGACTCGCATGCCGGTTCCATTGGCGACGATCGCCTGTTCAAACGAAATCTTGGTGCCATCAGCAAAAGACGCCACCATCGCCGCCTTCTGTCCCCAGCGTTTAGCAAAACCTTCTTGGGTAGCCGGATTGCGATAAGGATCATGCAACCCTTTGATGTTGCCACATAGCACAGGCTTGACGCCCAGACCGGCGACGAAGCGATAGAGATTCATCTGTACGCCTGGCTGGTCGCCATCGGCAAAACTATAGATAACGCCTGCAGCATCAGCCTTCACTTTTAAAATAGGGCCGATTGTACCGTCGAGTTCCGCATTCATTTGGATGATGCCTTTACCACTTTCTAGTGCCGCCAGCACAACATGTGCCGCGAACTCCAACGAGCCGGTTACCTCGATGATCGCATCCAACCCTTCGGCGCGAGCCAGAGCCACGGCATTCTCAGTGACTGCCGCTCGCCCCGCAGCAATCGCCATTTCAAGTTCCTGCTGAGTGTCACAGGTGATTGGTTCGATCTCGGCTTGTTGATAGACCTTGACCGCTGCATCAAGGTGACGATTAGCAATAGCGCAAAGACGCATACCTGCCGTTGCAGTCATAATCTGCAGGCCGACCCCCCTCGCTTGAAACCCCGCTCCTATCATTCCTACTCGAATGGGGTTGCCTTGTGCCTCTCGCTTGGCAAGTGCTGTATCAACAATGATCATCGGTGATTCATTCCTTCCAAAGCTTCCAGGGAGCACCTTCCGCCCAAGCGGCCTCAAGCACCATTCGGTCCCTCAGAGTATCCATGCTTTGCCAGTATCCGTTGTGATGAAAGTAGCCCAACCTGCCCATTTCAATCATTCGCTGCATGGGTTCGTTTTCCCAGACGGTCTGACTGTCGTCGATCGTCTCAAAGACCTCCGGATCACAGACGAAAAAGCCCCCGTTGATAAGGCCTCCATCTATTTCTCCCTTTTCGCGAAAGCCTTCCACCTGATTGTTCCCTTCTTGCAAGCGCAGCGCACCATAGCGTCCTGGCTGCGTGACTGCCGTCAGAGTGCACCAATTTTTTGAGGCCAGATGAGCATCGATCAATGCAGTAATATTCAAGTCGCTCAGCCCATCACCATAGGTCAAGCAAAAAGGTTCATCCCCCAGCAAATGCATGGCTTTCTTAAGCCGCCCACCTGTCATGGCATCGGCGCCGGTGTCCAACACGGTGACTTTCCAGTCATCATCCACACTTTGAAGCCAGGCGACCTTGCCTGTTTTCAGGTCGATCGTGTAGTCGGTTCGATTGCCGCGATAATTGAGAAAGTAGTCGCGAATATACTCAACCTTATAGCCACCCAGCACGACGAATTCCTTCAAGCCGTGATGGGCATACATTTTCATGATATGCCAAAGAATCGGTCGCCCTCCTACCTCCACCATAGGCTTTGGACGAATCGCTGTTTCTTCACTCAAACGCGTGCCAAACCCTCCCGCAAAAATTGCAACCTTCATGGTTTAGCCTCCATTACAGGCGTTGAAGTAACTGGGGAAGAGTCAGGCGAAGTAGTGGGAGTCACTCCATTACGAATTTGCCAACTCAGATTCTCGGACAGACGTCCTTCATCGATATGCGCTTGTAGCGCATGCAGACGCACATAGCGTGAGGCTCGAAACTGAGCATCAGCAAACTTCATGCCTTTTAGGCCGTTAACCATCCCCATTATCGAATCCAAAAGTGTCATTTTTGGTTGATACTCAGGTGCTAACCTAGCGAACAGGCTGAAATCTACTTGGTAGGAACGGCTGTCCGCCGGTGCTTGGGTATTGATACTCAGCGTGGTATCAGGAATCGCCTGGGCAACTGCCGCGGCTAGATCACGCACCTGATGGTTGCGTTCGTTAGAGCCGGTATTGATATTGAGGATGCGCCCCCCATTTTCGGGCTTACGCTGTATCGCCCAACTAATAGCCCTTGCCATGTCGGAGACATCGATCAAGGGTCGCCAGGGTGACCCATCGCTAAGCACGGTAATATGCTGCTGGCTAAGCGCGCAGGCGACAAAATCGTTGAGCACTAGATCCAGGCGGAGGCGTTCCGACATTCCACAGGCAGTCGCAAAGCGTAAGTTAGTAATCACCATGTCCCCCTCGATGCCCGCCAAAGCTTCTTCTGCCGCAATTTTCGAACAGGCATAAGCAGTAACCGGAGCCACAGCGTCTGCTTCGCAACGCGGCGCACCAAGGGCAACGCCATAAATACTGCAGCTTGAGGCAAAGACGAAGTTGTCCACTCCCGCTTGAGCCGCTGCTTTGGCCATGTCTACCGTAGCGTAGTGATTGACTTCAGCCGTGACGGCAGCGAAACGGTCTCCCATAGGGTCATTGGAGATAGCAGCCAGCTGTACCACGGCCGTATAACCTTCAAAAAAACCAGCTGGAATCTCCCTAACGTCGCCCAAAAACTGTTGGGCGAGATAACACTCGGGAAGGAGTTCGGCCCCCGTGAGACAGTGCGCGAAATAGGCATTGTCGTAACCATGAAGAATGGCAGATGGATATCGTGCGGCTAATTCTCTTACCAGTACGGAGCCGACATACCCCATATTGCCCACGATCAATATTTTCAAAATATCACCCCATCATTTAGCATCTGAGTATCAGCACACCAAGTATTCTTATGACCCTGTATTAAAGTTGACTTTTTTATCCCGGCTTTTTCTTAAGGTCTGCTTGCTCTGGACATAGCTGATCTAACAGCCACGTGGAAGTTTTCATTTTTTCAATAGGTGTATCTGCAGCTTCAGGCTCAGGATAAAACCATAAACTTTCCAACATTCCGTGCAGGACTATATTGGCTTTACGAACTTCACCTCTAAATACAAGTATAAAAAATAGTCGAGAAACTCTATAAACCTCTGAAATCATAAGGTAGCGATAATGTGGGAAATGACGATATTTACGAGCGATATAAATTTTATTTCTAATAAAGTGTCGGTATAACTTCAAGCGCGCCGGATTTCTTTCAGTAAGAATGCTGATAGGGCCATTTTCTTGGCGTAAATGTTGTACTTTACTCATACCAACAGCGTAACCAGGGTTATCTTGAGTGACCCTTAAGGTAAATTCACTATCTTCTCCCCAGATAAACATCGCGGTAATTGGCAAGCCATGTTGCGCCAAGGTAGTGCGCGGCAGCAGTATTGATACGAAAGTAGCGCGATGTACTGCCACTACACCCAGTTCAAGCAACTCGGGCCAGTTTCGATAACCGATGACATTTTTCAAAGGACTTATAATGGGAGTATTAGTAACTAGCCCATTTTCAGTGAAAGCTTGGGAGAGAAGAAAAGCTGGTTTTTTTCCTTTATCCTTAAGTGCCTCATCGGCCAATAACAAGAAGTGAAGTGCATCCGGCTCAGGTATGACATCATCGTCCATTGTCCAAATAAAATCAGCGCCCTCTTGATAGGCGAGACGCATACCTGCATTAAACCCTCCAGAGGCGCCAATATTATCCTTCAGCACATGTACCATGAGACCCGAATAATGGCTTTCGGACAGCATCTTCTGAGTACCATCACTACTTGCATTATCAATGACGATGACACGGTCGCAAGAGCGGCACTGGGCATATACTGCATCGAGACATCGCTTCAGTAGTTCCTTTCGATTATAAGTAAGGATTACCGCGAATACTTTATGCATAGCACACTTTCCCCAAAGATGAGCTTTTTTCTTTTCGCGATAGAAGCTAGCCTCTAAATTTAATCAACCAGGCTTTCCACTATAAGAAAAGTTTTATTTCACTCTTTTTTTATAATTCTATAAATAGTCCCCCAACCTACAACAACCGGACTCTCCGCAGTAGCAACAGCGCAGTAGCAACGGTGACCGCAAATTACAATCTGAAACCTAACAACATCAAAAGTTACATTTAAAAAGTAAGCGACGTGTTTTTTTCTGTCAAGCACATGGGCTGATCAAAAATCTAGTTTGCAGTACTATTTTTCTCATTCAAAAAGCAAAAAGGGGCGCCTTTTCAGGCACCCCTTTTTTCATGCTGAAAATACAGGCCAGGCTTACCGCCAGCTTTAGCTTGCTGCTAGTTACTAGGCAGCAATCTCATCAGGCTGAATGTTTTTTGCTGTAACTTGCACGCTAGCTCAGCGCGAGCGTACTCGCGCCGAGACAGTATTTGAATCACCACTTCACGAGGCGTTAACTCAACAGCTTAGAAAACAGCATCATAAAGAGGCTTACAGCAAATCATCATCGCTCTCAGCGGCAACATCTGCCTCTGGGGCTTCTTCTTTTTTTGCATCCGGTGGCGCCAGCAGCTGCGCTCGGATTTGCGCTTCAATCTCTTCCATGGTCTCAGGATGCTCTTCTAAATACTGCGCAGCATTAGCTTTACCCTGACCAATCTTTTTGCCTTTGTAGCTGTACCATGCACCCGCCTTGTCTACCAAGCTGCACTGCACGCCCAGATCAATAACCTCCCCCGCATGGTAGATACCCTTGCCGTAGAGAATTTGGAACTCCGCCTGGCGGAATGGCGGCGCCACCTTATTTTTAACCACCTTCACACGGGTTTCGTTACCAGTAACTTCATCACCCGATTTTACGGAGCCTGTACGTCGAATATCCAGACGCACGCTGGCGTAAAATTTAAGCGCGTTACCGCCGGTCGTGGTTTCGGGCGAACCGAACATCACGCCAATCTTCATGCGAATCTGGTTGATAAACACCACTAAACAATTGGCGTTTTTGATATTACCGGTAATTTTACGCAGTGCCTGAGACATTAAACGTGCTTGAAGACCAACGTGGGAATCGCCCATTTCGCCTTCGATTTCAGCACGCGGCGTTAATGCAGCCACGGAGTCGATCACGATCACATCTACACCGCCGGAGCGTACCAACATGTCGGTAATTTCCAGCGCTTGCTCGCCGGTATCCGGCTGAGAAACCAGCAAGTCGTCTAGATTAACACCTAGCTTTTCTGCATAGCTTGGGTCCAAAGCGTGCTCTGCATCGACGAACGCGCATACCTTGCCCTGTTTTTGCGCCTGCGCAATGACTGACAGGGTCAGGGTCGTTTTACCTGATGATTCTGGGCCATAAATTTCGCATACGCGTCCAAACGGCAGCCCGCCGATACCAAGCGCAATATCAAGCCCCAATGAACCAGTGGAGACAGACGGCATTATCACGCGCGGAGCATCGCCAAGGCGCATAACAGTCCCTTTACCAAACTGGCGATCAATCTGGCTAAGTGCAGCATTTAGCGCTTTGGTGCGGTTGTCATCCTGAGCCATGCAGAAATTCCTCGTTACAAACTGTATAATTAGCCAGTAGTATGCCAAAGATTAGCGTCTAAACAAATCCTCAGCACCATATTTAATGTTTATTTCTTTTCACTACCTTTCGCCTGAGCCATCAAACGCGCAACTAACCCTGCCAACGCTTCGCGTACAGCTTGTTCGCGTACCGCCTGTCGGTCGCCGTGAAAGTGGAAACACATCGCCTGCTGGCTTTCTGTACTGCCCCAGGAAAGCCATACGGTTCCCACAGGTTTTTCTTGACTGCCGCCATCAGGACCTGCCACCCCACTGACTGCAACCGCTAAGTCAGCCCCACTGGCTAAGCAGGCACCTTCAACCATTGCATTAACTACCTGCTCGCTGACCGCGCCATGGGCTTCGATAACTGCTTCAGGCACATTCAACATACGCGTTTTAGCGGCATTGGAGTAGGTTACGTAGCCTGCTGTAAAATACGCGGAGCTACCCGCGACAGAAGTAATTGCACTGGCAATACCGCCGCCTGTGCAGGACTCTGCCGTAGAAACTTCAACCCCAAGCTGCTGGCACAGCCTTCCCAACCGCTGAGCAAGCAGTGATAAGTCAAGATTCTTCAGGCTTGAAACGCTAGGTGCCATGGTGACTCCTTCATGTGAGACCTCAGTTCAGCGTAGAATACCGTGTTTAACTTTCTCAAAGAAATTGCCCAAAGAAATTGCTCAAAGAAATTGCCAAAGAACATGCCGCAAGCTGAGACTGCTTGCGCAACGCTCAACCAGGACGCCCATGTCACAGGCCAGCCCCGCTCACACGCCAATGATGGCGCAATATCTTAAGATCAAACGCGATCACCCTGAGGTACTTCTTTTTTACCGGATGGGAGATTTTTACGAGCTGTTTTTCGATGATGCCAAGCGCGCTGCAAAGCTGTTGGATATCACCCTCACCCAGCGCGGCCAGTCAGGCGGCAAGCCTATTCCTATGGCAGGCGTGCCCTACCATAGCGCTGAAGGCTATTTAGCCCGTTTGGTGTCAGCCGGTGAATCCGTCGCTATCTGCGAACAAGTTGGCGATCCCGCCACCAGCAAAGGGCCCGTTGACCGGCAAGTGGTTCGCATCGTCACCCCTGGAACGCTTCACGATGAAGCTCTGCTGGATGCCCGCCGCGATAATGTGCTGGTCGCCGTTGCGCCCGGCAAAGAGAGCTGGGGCCTTGCGTGGTTGGAACTTTCCAGTGGTCGCTTCAATATCTTGGAAGTAGAAAGTGAAGCCGAGATGCAGGCAGAGCTCACCCGCCTGTCGCCTGCCGAATTGTTAGTACCCGAAAGTTTGACCCTGCCCGACGCATGGTCCCAAAAGCGCAGCCTACGACGCCAAGGCGAATGGCTGTTCGACTTGGACAGCGCCACACGCAGCTTGTGCGATCAGTTTGAAGTCCAGGATTTACGTGGCTTTGGTTGTGCGCATCTAACTACCGCGCTCATCGCGGCAGGTGTGCTTATCGATTACGCCCGAGACACCCAACGTTCACGACTGCCCCACGTAACGGCCATTAGCGTCGAAAACCGTGATGAAGCCGTAGTGATTGACGCGGCCAGTCGGCGCAATTTAGAAATTGATATTAATCTCGGTGGCAACAGCGATAACACGCTGGCCAGTGTGCTAGACACCTGTACCACCGCGATGGGGTCGCGATTATTAAAGCGTTGGCTTAACCGCCCGCTGCGCCAGCGTGACATCGTAGAAGACCGGCACGCAGGCGTGGCGCTGCTCTCTATTGAAGCGGCCTACCTGCCATTACGGGATACATTAAGTGATGTAGGCGACGTAGAGCGCATCCTGGCACGCGTCGCGCTGTATAGCGCCCGACCACGAGACCTGGCGCGCCTACGAGACGCCCTGGTAACGCTACCCACGCTTGAGCAACTGCTGAGCGAAATTGATAGTGGTAGCGCCATAGACGGCCTCAAACCTCACATTCGCCCCTATCCAGAAATAGCGGATACGCTAACTCGCGCGTTAGTTGAGAATCCGCCCGTGGTGATTCGCGATGGCGGCGTGATTGCAAACGGCTTTGACGCCGAACTAGATGAACACCGTGGCATGGCTGAAAATGCCGGTGACTATTTAGTGCAGCTGGAATTGCGTGAGCGCGAGCGCACTGGCCTAGCCAATTTAAAAGTCGGCTATAACCGAGTTCATGGCTACTTTATTGAACTCCCTCGTTCTCAAGCCCAGCAGGCACCCGCCGACTACATCCGTCGTCAAACGCTAAAAAATGCTGAACGCTTTATTATTCCAGAACTTAAAGAGTTCGAAGACAAAGCACTCTCGGCCAAGTCCAGAGCGCTCACACGTGAAAAGTGGCTTTACGAGCGCCTAATGGGAGAGCTCAACGCGGCGCTTCATGCGTTGCAAAACACATCGAGGGCATTGGCTGAACTTGACGTACTCTGCGCCTTTGCCGAGCGTGCGGAAGCACTCAATTGGATAAGGCCCCAGCTAAGTGATCACACAGGCCTCAGGATTACCGCTGGACGGCATCCTGTCGTCGAACACGTCAGCGATACACCGTTTGTACCCAACGATGTCACGCTAACACCTGATCAGCATATGCTGATTATCACCGGCCCCAACATGGGTGGTAAATCGACCTACATGCGCCAGACCGCGCTCATCGCGCTACTGGCTCATAGTGGCAGCTTCGTACCTGCCGATAGCGCTGAAATAGGCCCTATAGATCGTATTTTCACTCGTATTGGTTCGTCAGATGACCTAGCAGGTGGTCGCTCTACCTTCATGGTCGAAATGACTGAAACCGCTAATATTTTGCACAATGCTAGCGAACATAGCTTGGTATTAATGGACGAGATTGGTCGTGGCACCAGCACTTTCGATGGCCTTTCGCTGGCCTGGGCAAGTGCTGAATACCTAGCCAAAGCGAAGGCGCTCACTCTGTTTGCCACGCACTATTTTGAAATGACCGCGCTGCCCGAGCAGGCTGAGGGTGTGGCAAACATTCACCTGACCGCCACCGAGCACGGCGATAGCATCGTGTTCATGCACCGCATTGAATCTGGCCCTGCGAGCCAGAGCTATGGCTTACAGGTAGCCCAGTTGGCAGGTGTTCCTAGCCATGTGATACGCAGAGCCCGTGAAAAACTGATGGCTCTGGAGCAGCGCGACGTGGATGAGCTGCAGCGCCCGATTGGAATTTCCACAGCACCGCAACAAAACGACTTGTTTGCCAGCGCGCCGCACCCCGTCGTGGAAGCACTGGGAAAAGCCGATGTGGACGATTTAACACCTCGCGAAGCGCTAGCGCTGCTCTATCAGTGGCGAGAGCTACTGTAATGGTATGAAAGGAAAGCTATGAGCGCTTGCCGCCGCGTAAGGGCACCACTAGAATGTCGCCCATACTGTTTTATCTTATAAAAAACGTCCGATTTATAACCATTAACTATTGACCACGACCGGGAAGCTCCCGGTCCCGCAAGAGGGATAGCAAGATGACGTTTGTCGTTACCGAGAACTGCATCCAGTGCAAATACACCGACTGTGTGGAAGTCTGCCCGGTCGACTGCTTCTACGAAGGCCCCAACTTCCTGGTCATTCACCCAGACGAGTGTATTGACTGCGCCCTGTGTGAACCGGAGTGCCCCGCAGAAGCTATCTTCTCAGAAGATGAGTTGCCGGATGGCCAAGAACAGTTTATAGAAATTAATGCTGAATTAGCCGATGTATGGCCGAATATTGCTGAGAAAAAAGACCCGCTGCCCGATGCAGAAGAGTGGGATGGCAAAACAGGAAAACTGGAAAAGCTCGAACGCTAATCCTATAAGTCACGCCTTTTCAGACCAGCGTTCGCGCTGGTTTTTTTGTGCGCCCCGCCCATGGCGCACAAAAAAAGGCGGCCCGTAGGCCGCCCGCTCCAAGCACTTCCTCTGACCACTCCCTGTGTCAAACTCCTCAGATACCATCCCTGCCAGGGCCCACATCATTGTGTCACCCGGCGTATCTGACCTGCATCCCGTTGCATCCTGCCTGAAGCATCCTTGCCTCCCCTGTCCTGAATGTATTGTGGCAGAAAGTGATCACAACTCAAGCAGGCTAAAACGACAACAGGCGAGCCGCAGCGGCTCGCCTGTTGTTTAAAAAACAAACAAAATCAAAAACATAAGATCAAACAAAAAAATCATCTGAGCAATTAATACCGGCATTTGTAAGATATCTCTTACAAAATTTTGAGATATCTCTTACATGCCAGCACCTATTTTTGATTACTGCCCTTTAATGGCTTTCAAGCCTGGGTAAGTCACATCGCCCAATTCCGCTTCGATGACGAGCAAACGGTTGTATTTCGCTACACGGTCGGAACGACACAGGGAGCCCGTTTTAATTTGACCGGCACAGGTACCCACTGCCAAATCAGCAATCGTCGTATCTTCAGTTTCACCGCTACGGTGTGAAATAACCGCGGTAAAACCAGCGTCCTGGGCCATTTTGATCGCATCCAGTGTTTCAGACAGCGAGCCAATCTGGTTAAATTTGATCAGAATTGAATTACCAATTTGCTCGTCGATACCACGCTTAAGAATCTTGGTATTGGTAACAAACAGATCGTCGCCAACCAGCTGTACTTTGTCGCCTAGCTTGTCAGTCAGTGCTTTCCAGCCCGCCCAGTCTGATTCATCCATACCATCTTCGATGGAAACGATCGGATAATCAGCACAGAGGCCCGCCAGGTAATCGGCAAACCCTTCGGCATCGTAACTTTTACCTTCGCCGGAAAGGTTGTACTGGCCATCTTTATAGAATTCGGAAGAGGCACAGTCTAGCGCCAAGGTAACGTCTTTACCCAGTGCATAACCGGCATCAGCAACAGCTTGCTTAATGATCGCCAGGGCATCTGCGTTAGATGCCAAGTTAGGGGCAAATCCGCCTTCGTCACCCACGGACGTAGAAAGGCCTTTAGCAGACAGTACTTTTTTTAACGCGTGAAAAATTTCCGCGCCCATCCGTAGGCCTTCACGGAAGTTTGCAGCGCCTACAGGCTGTACCATGAATTCCTGGATATCAACATTATTATCCGCGTGCTCGCCACCGTTAAGAATGTTCATCATCGGTACCGGCATGCTGTACTGACCCGGCTGGCCATAAAGCTCAGCAATGTGCGCATATAGCGGCACACCTTTAGCGTTGGCAGCAGCTTTAGCGGCAGCCAGCGACACTGCTAGGATGGCGTTCGCACCCAGATTAGCCTTATTTTCAGTGCCATCCAGGGCTAGCATTGCGTCGTCCAACCCACGCTGATCACGCGCATCCATTCCTAACAACGCACCACTGATTTTGCCATTCACTGCCTCAACGGCTTTTAAAACGCCTTTGCCGAGGTAGCGTGTCTTGTCGCCATCGCGCAGCTCAAGCGCTTCGCGGGAGCCTGTAGAAGCACCGCTTGGCGCACATGCCTCACCTACGGCGCCACTTTCCAGGCGAACCATCGCCTGAACGGTAGGGTTGCCGCGGGAATCAAGCACTTCTAATGCGCTGATTTCAACAATTTTGGTCATAACAGTGTCCTTTGGTTGTCAGTCTAATGGATGATTGTGGGTCCAATGTATACCATATTTGCCGTCGTGGTTAACGGATGGTCAAAGGTGTAAATCCCTTCACCAAGGCATCTAACTGCGAAAGCTGAGTCAAAAATGGCTCTAATTGATCTAATGGCAGTGCGCAGGGTCCATCGCACTTAGCGTTATCTGGGTCAGGGTGAGCTTCTAGGAAAATCCCCGCCAAACCTACGGCCACACCCGCACGGGCCAACTCTGCCACTTGGGCGCGACGACCATCGGCACTGTCCGCACGGCCACCTGGGCGCTGCAAGGCATGAGTGACATCAAAAAACACCGGATAACCGGTCTGCTTCATATCGCCAACGCCCAGCATATCCACCACAAGGTTGTTATAGCCGAAGCTGGTACCACGCTCGCATAGCATCAGACGGTCGTTACCGGCCTCTTGGAACTTGGTAAGAATATGGCGCATTTCGTGAGGTGCTAGAAACTGCGGTTTTTTGATATTAATCGCCGCGCCGGTGTTGGCCATCGCCACCACTAGATCGGTCTGGCGGGCAAGAAACGCTGGCAGCTGAATAATGTCTGCGACTTCAGCCGCAGGCTCTGCCTGCCAGGGCTCATGAACGTCGGTAATGATGGGCACGCCATAGCGCGCTTTAATATCCGCTAGAATCTGCAAACCTTTTTCTAACCCAGGCCCACGATAGGAGTGGATAGAACTACGGTTTGCTTTATCAAAGCTTGCCTTAAATACATAAGGCATTCCGAGCTTTTGCGTCACATTAACGTAAGCCTGCGCCACTTCATCAGCAAGCGTCGCTGACTCCAGCACATTCATGCCGCCCAATAACATTAGCGGCAAAGAATTGCCGGCGGTTAGGCCGGCAACGTTAATATGACGCTCTGGAAAGGATGATTGAGAAGTCGAAGACATATTATTCGCTCTCCCTCTTATTCCTGAGTCGCTGTATGAGTGCGCGTACGTGCCGTTTTGTGCTCTAAGGCAGCATTAACAAACCCAGAGAATAACGGATGTCCGTCGCGTGGTGTCGATGTAAATTCCGGATGGAATTGGCACGCCACGTACCATGGGTGGTCAGCTAGCTCGACTACCTCTACCAAAGATTGATCGACGCTCTTGCCAGAAATGACCAGACCCGCTTGCTCTAACTCATCAATAAACTGGTTATTGACTTCAAAGCGGTGGCGGTGGCGCTCGACAATCTCATCAGCACCGTAGGCTTCGCGCGCTTTACTGCCGGATTTCAAATGACAGACCTGACCGCCTAGACGCATCGTTCCGCCTAAGTCAGATGCGGCGTCACGCAGTTCAATCTTACCTTCAGCGTTAATCCACTCGGTAATCAAGCCCACCACGGGGTGCTTGGTGTCGTGGGTAAACTCGGTAGAGTTAGCGTCTTTCCAGCCAGCCACGTTGCGGGCAAACTCGATGACCGCTACCTGCATGCCCAAACAAATACCCAGATAGGGAATATTGTTCTCACGTGCAAACTGCGCGGTAAGAATTTTGCCTTCTACACCACGCTCGCCAAAGCCACCAGGTACTAAGATGGCATCTTTGCCAGCTAACCGCTCGGTGCCGTGATGTTCGATATCCTCGGAGTCGATATAGTCGACATTGACCTTAATACGACCTTGAATGCCTGCGTGAATAAGCGCTTCGTTGAGCGACTTATAGGCATCCAGCAGCTCCATGTATTTACCGACCATGGCAATGCTCACCGACTTCAGCGGATTCAACTTGGAATCCAGCACCTTGACCCATTCCGAAAGATCGGCAGGCTCGGCTTCCAGACGCAGCTTATCGCAAACAATGTCATCCAAGCCGTGCTCATGAAGCATCAACGGAATCCGATAAATGGTATCGGCATCCTGTAACGGTACGACGGCACGCTCTTCCACGTTAGTGAACAGGGCGATTTTGCGGCGTTCGCTCTCTTCAAGCTCTACTTCGCTACGGCAAATCAAAATATCCGGCTGGATACCAATCGAGCGTAGCTCTTTGACGCTGTGCTGAGTCGGCTTGGTCTTAGTCTCGCCTGCCGTCTTGATATACGGCACCAGCGTGAGGTGCATGTAAATCGCCCGACTAGCGCCAAGCTCACTACGAATCTGGCGAATAGATTCTAAGAACGGCAGCGATTCGATATCGCCAACCGTGCCACCAATTTCCACCAGTGCCACATCAAACCCTTCACCGCCCGCATAGACCCGCCGTTTGATTTCATCGGTAATATGAGGGATTACCTGAACGGTACCGCCCAGGTAATCACCACGGCGTTCTTTGCGCAGTACATTCTCGTACACGCGCCCCGTCGTGAAATTGTTCCCTTGGGTCATTTTGGTGCGAATAAAACGCTCATAGTGCCCTAAGTCCAAGTCCGTCTCGGCGCCATCTTCGGTGACGAACACCTCGCCGTGCTGGAAAGGACTCATGGTGCCCGGGTCCACGTTGATGTAGGGGTCGAGCTTGAGCATGGTGACCTTAAGGCCGCGGGCCTCTAGAATCGCCGCCAGCGAGGCCGACGCGATGCCCTTGCCTAGAGAGGACACAACGCCGCCGGTCACGAAGATATATCGTGTCATGGAAAACCTGTCAAAACGTGATCAAAAGGCGTAACAGAAAGCCACACCAGGATGGGATGACAGAATAGCAGAGTACGCCTAAAGGCTCAATTTGAACTGCAGGTGGCAGAGGGGCGAAGACGCCCCTCACTCCCAAAACTAAACGCCTAGGTAATCCAAAATCCCCTCAGCAGCTTGGCGGCCTTCATAAATCGCGGTGACCACCAGGTCAGAGCCACGCACCATATCGCCACCGGCAAAAATTTTCTCATTGCTGGTTTGGTAGGCGTACTGGCCGTGCTCCGGTGCTTTTACGCGATCACGCTCATCGACCTGAATGTTGGCGCTATCGAACCAAGGCGCAGGACTTGCCTGAAAACCAAATGCTACTACGACTGCGTCGGCGGCAATAATTTCTTCAGACCCGGGCACGACTTCAGGACGGCGACGGCCATTTTCATCAGGCTCACCCAAACGGGTACGCACGACCTTAACCCCTTCGACCTGCTCTTCCCCCACCACCGCAACCGGCTGGCGGTTGAACAAAAACTCAACGCCCTCTTCACGCGCATTAGTGACTTCACGGCGGGAACCGGGCATATTTTCTTCATCACGGCGATAAGCGCAGATAACGCTGTCGGCGCGCTGGCGAATTGAGGTGCGATTACAATCCATCGCCGTATCACCACCGCCAAGCACCACCACACGCTTACCTTCCATCGAGATAAAGTCGTTAGGATCTTTTTCAAAGCCTAAGCGACGATTAACGTTGGCGATTAAGAAATCGAGCGCTTTATACACGCCAGGCAAATCTTCGCCGGGGAAGCCACCTTCCATGTACTTATAGGTGCCCATGCCTAGGAAAACCGCATCGTACTCCTGCAGCAGCGTATCGAATTCGATGTCGGTACCAATTTCGGTATTCAGACGAAACTCGACGCCCATCTCTTCAAAAACAGCGCGGCGACGCTCCATCACGTTCTTTTCCAGCTTGAACTCTGGAATACCGAAGGTAAGTAGACCGCCAATCTCGGGGTACTTATCAAATACCACGGGCTTGACGCCATTACGTGCCAGAATATCAGCGCAACCAAGACCCGCAGGCCCCGCACCTACGATGGCGACCTTCTTATCGGTCCACTCCACCTTAGACATATCTGGACGCCAGCCCATCGCAAACGCGGTGTCGGTAATGTACTTCTCTACCGACCCAATGGTAACCGCACCAAAGCCGTCATTCAGCGTACAGTCGCCTTCACACAAACGATCTTGCGGGCATACGCGGCCACACACTTCTGGCAGCGAATTGGTTTTGTGTGAAAGCTCGGCTGCTTCAATAATATTGCCTTCCACCACCAGCTGAAGCCAGTTGGGAATGTAGTTATGTACCGGGCACTTCCACTCGCAGTACGGATTACCGCAGTGCAGGCAACGGTGCGCCTGACTCGCCGCATCGGTGGGCTTAAAGGGCTCGTAAATTTCAGCGAACTCTTTTGACCGTGTGTGTGCGGCTTTTTTTTGTGGGTCTTGACGACCCACATCAACAAACTGGAAATCGTTATTTAAACGGTTAGCCATGATCTCTCTCCTCGAAGCGTAGGCTCTGGCGGGTTATTCCGGCTGACGCCGAGATTGATTCAGCAAACTACCCAAGCTTGCCGCTTTTGGCTTCACTAGCCAGAAGTGGCGCGCGTAGTCGCCGAAGTCTTCCAGAATCGCCGCGCCTCGAGCAGAGCCTGTCGCTGCAACGTAGGCTTCAATCATTTCACGCAAATGACGACGATACGCTTCCATCGCTTCGGTATTGACCCGATGAATCTCGACCAGCTCGTGGTTGTACTTGTCCACAAAGGTACGGTCTTCATCCAAGACGTAAGCAAAACCTCCGGTCATACCCGCGCCAAAGTTAACGCCAGTTTCACCCAATACGCAGACCAAGCCTCCAGTCATGTATTCACAACAGTGGTCACCTGCACCTTCAATCACCGCAGTAGCCCCAGAGTTACGCACTGCAAAGCGCTCACCCGCAGTACCCGCGGCAAACAGCGTGCCGCCTGTCGCACCATAAAGGCAGGTGTTACCGATAATGGCGGTTTTGTGGCTTTCAAACTGGCTAACCCTGGGCGGCACAATCACAATGCTGCCACCGTTCATGCCTTTGCCCACGTAGTCGTTGGCATCGCCTTCGAGATAGAGGTTTAAGCCACGGGCGTTCCACACCCCGAAGCTTTGGCCAGCCACCCCGGTAAAACGCGCAGTGACCGGGGCTGATTCCAAGCCGTCCTCACCGTAGCGCTTTGCAATCGCGCCAGAGCTCAATGCACCTACGCTGCGGTCGCAGTTGGTAATGGTGAAGTCAAACTCACCCCCAGACTGGCTTTCAATGGCCTCTTTCAGCGCAGCCAGCACTTCTTGGTTCTTAGCGCCTGGATCGTGGGGCACATTTCGGCTCACCTTACAGAACTGCGGTGCACCTGCAGGTACAAAATCATTCGAAAGCAACGGAGTTAGATCCAATTTACGCTGAGCGGGCGTATTGCCTTCCAACACGTCAAGCAGATCGGTGCGACCAATCAGGTCAGTCAACTGACACACCCCTAGCATCGCCATCAGTTCACGCACTTCTTCAGCAATAAAGCGGAAGTAGTTTTTCACCATGTCGACAGTGCCGCGGAAATGCTCGCCACGCAGGAAGTCATCTTGCGTCGCTACGCCGGTTGCACAGTTGTTCAAGTGACAAATACGCAGGTACTTACAGCCCAATGCCACCATAGGCGCAGTACCGAAGCCAAAACTTTCAGCCCCCAGAATCGCCGCCTTAACGACATCAAGACCCGTTTTGAGACCGCCATCGGTCTGCAGGCGAATCTTGTCGCGCAGGCCATTAATACGCAGTGCTTGGTGCACCTCAGGCAACCCAAGCTCCCAAGGGGAGCCCGCGTGCTTAATAGAGGTCAATGGACTTGCTGCAGTACCACCGTCGTAACCAGAAACGGTGATCAGATCCGCATAGGCTTTCGCCACACCGGTAGCAATAGTGCCAATACCTGGCTCAGAGACCAACTTCACGGAAACCTGGGCATCTGGATTGACTTGCTTGAGGTCGAAAATCAGCTGCGCCAAATCTTCAATCGAGTAGATATCGTGGTGTGGAGGCGGTGAAATCAGCGTTACACCAGGCACCGCGTAACGCAGCCGGGCAATCAACTGGTTCACTTTACCGCCTGGCAGCTGACCACCTTCACCGGGTTTAGCACCCTGAGCAACTTTGATCTGCAATACTTCTGCATTGACCAAATAGGCCGGAGTAACACCAAAGCGGCCAGAAGCGATCTGCTTGATTTTCGAACTACGGATGGTGCCGTAGCGAGCAGGGTCTTCTCCCCCCTCTCCGGAGTTGGAGCGCCCGCCCGCTTCATTCATTGCTTGGGCCAACGCTTCATGGGCTTCTGGAGAAAGCGCACCTAGTGACATGCCGGCGCTATCAAAGCGCGGTATCAGCGCCTCAACCGGCTCAACATCCTCTAACGGAATGGGCGTTTCAGCAGGCTTTAGCTTAAGCAAGTCACGAATAGTGGCAACCGGACGTTCATTGACCAGCTGGGCAAACTTTTTCCACTTTGCGTAGCTGCCTTCTTGCACCGCCGCCTGAAGCGACTTCACGACATCGGGGTTGTAGGCGTGATATTCGTAGCCATGAACATACTTCAGCATACCGCCTTGAGAAATACCTTTGCGGGCAATCCAGGCATCTTTCGCCAGCAGCTCTTGCTGCATTTGCAGCTCAGCAAAGCCAGCCCCTTGAATGCGTGATGCCATGCCGACAAAGCAGGTATCCATGATCTCATCGGATAGCCCCACTGCTTCAAACAACATAGAGCCGCGGTATGAAGCTAACGTTGAGATACCCATCTTCGAAAGAATTTTGAACAACCCTTTCTGCAGACCTTTGCGGTAATTCTCACGAGCATCGGCAGGGTTGCCTGTTAGCTCACCAGTGCGATGCATATCGGCCATGACCTGATAAGCAAGCCATGGATACACTGCCGTAGCGCCCACGCCAAACAGCACTGCCATTTGGTGGGCATCCCTTGCATAGCCGGTTTCCACCACAATGTTGGCATTGGGGCGCAGCGCCAAACGACCAAGATGAGAGTGAACAGCCCCCACCGCTAAAGCCGCCTGGATGGGCAACTGCCCTTTTGGAAGGTCAGCATCGGTCAACACCAGAATCACCTTGCCCGCTTTGACCTGCGCTTCAGCTTCCTGGCAAAGTAAAGTGACTGCCCGCTGCAAACTGGTGTGCTCCGGATCGTATCCGAGTGACAGCGTGTGACTAGCAAAGGCAGGATCATCCTGGCTAACCAGCGCAGTAAATTTACGCGGTGACAGCACTGGTGTGGTCAAAATCAAACGGTGGGCATGCTCAGGCGTTGCCTTAAAGACGTTCAGCTCCGCACCACAGCAGGTCTCCAGCGACATAACAATCGCTTCACGAAGGGGGTCGATCGGCGGATTGGTCACCTGGGCAAACTTTTGACGGAAGAAATCAGTTAGCAGACGCGGACGGCTAGACAACACCGCCATGGGGGTATCATCACCCATCGAGCCAACCGCCTCCTGGCCACTTTCTGCCAGCGGGCGCAGTACCTGATCACGCTCTTCAAAGCTCACCTGGAACATTTTCTGCTGAACATTTAGCGCGTCAGTGTCCATGGTCTGGAAACGCGCAAGCTCAGTCAGCGCTGACTCTAGGTAATTGGCTTCCTGCTTGAGCCAGCGCTTATACGGATAAGCTGACTTCAGGCGGTTATCAATATCCTGGGTGTGGAGCACTTCGCCAGTCTGAGTGTCTACCGCCAGCATTTGGCCTGGGCCAACGCGACCCTTAGCGACGACATCCTCAGGGCGATAACCATAAGTGCCAATCTCAGACGCTAACGTAATGTAGCCATTCTTGGTAATCACCCAGCGCGCTGGGCGAAGGCCGTTGCGATCCAGCATACAAACAGCTTGACGACCGTCGGTCATTACCACACCGGCCGGACCATCCCAAGGCTCCATGTGCATGGAGTTGTATTCATAGAACGCGCGTAACTCGGCGTCCATGGTCTCAACGTTTTGCCAAGCAGGCGGCACCATCATGCGCACCGCGCGATGCAGCTCCATACCGCCAGTCAGCAGCACTTCCAGCATGTTATCCATGCTTGAGGAATCTGACCCAGTGGTATTGACGATTTCGTCAAGCTCAGCAATATCAGGCAGACGCTCATTAACAAAATTGGCTTTACGGGAGTTTGCCCAGCCGCGGTTGGCTTCAATCGTATTGATCTCGCCATTATGAGCCAATAGGCGGAATGGCTGGGCCAGCGGCCAGCGTGGTGCAGTGTTAGTAGAGAAACGCTGGTGGAACACGCAAATGGCGGTTTCCAGGCTCGGATCATTTAGATCTTTGTAGAACGCCGGCAAATCTTCCGGCATGACTAAGCCTTTATAGGAAACAACTTCTGATGAGAGTGAAGCAACATAAAAGTCTTCATCGCTACGTAGCGCTTGCTCTGCATAACGGCGTGCCATAAACAGATCGACATCAAAGCGATCACTGCTTAAATTCCCACTACTACCTGTTCCACGACTACCTGGCTGGACAAACAGCTGCTCAATTCGCGGTAGACAGTCCAGCGCCATCGGGCCGCATACGCTAGAGTCGGTGGGCACTTCGCGCCAGCCCAGTACCTCTAAGCCTCGGCTGCTTAGCTCGCGCTCAAGGGTTTCTTTAGCATGAGCGGCACGTGCATCGTCATCTGGCAAAAAGATGACGCCTACAGCAAACCGCTCACCAAGCTCCGTATCAAGCGCTTGCTTCGCGGCAGCGCGCATGAATTGCACCGGCATTTTCAGCAGCAAGCCACAACCGTCACCGGTTTTGCCGTCTGCCGCAATACCGCCGCGATGGGTCATGCAGGTAAGTGATTCAATAGCAGTTTTCAGCAAGTCGTGGCTGGCCTGCCCTTCCATATGGGCAATAAGGCCAAAGCCACAGTTATCGCGAAACTCGCCAGGCTGGTGAAGACCTCTATTCATGGGCGTGCCTCTAGTCAGCGTATTTATTTAGCAGTGTTTTCATGTTATCGTAACGGGTTTTTCTAATTTTTTACTTGTTGCTACCCATTAAAAACAGGGCATTTCCCGCTTCCACTGCTTCAAGAAAAGGTCGCTCAGCATAGCGATTTGCCTGCGTGTAGCGCAATCACCCAGAACCCGCCAATCCTTAAAAAACCTTGTCAAATCTTGCATTTGCATTCTCAGTTAATAAAAAAACATATTAACTTCAACCACTTGCAAAGTGGCTAAACGTTTTTTAAACGATAAAAACGCATAACTAGACTTTAGTATTAATTGCCCCAAAACCCCCATGCCGATAGCGCATAAGTCATACGGATTACATACAGAACGATCATCACTTAACGGCCAGACAACAAAAAAACCCACGCGATGGTGGGTTTTCTGTGCAGCCTTGTTTGTTAAAACTGTTTAGCAATACGGTCTATTCATACTATTAATAAGTACTGTTTATAAATACTGTTTGTAAGTACTGTTTGTAAGTACTGTTTATAAGCACCGTTTATCAATACTGCTTACCCATACTGGCTTTTGATTGTATAGCCAATACGCCTAGGCATTTAATCGCGTGGATAGTGATGAAGTAGCTCACGCAGCATATCAGGCGGCGTGGCATCACTTACACAGGCGTCTCCCAAGGCATTGAGCAGCACCAAACGCAAACGAGTATCAATATTCTTTTTATCCAACTTCATGCGGGCTAAAAAGTCATCTACAGACATTCCGGCAGGCGCGGCTAGCGGTAGTCCAGCGCTTTCAACAACCGCCTTAGCACGCGCGAGGGCGTTGCTATCAATCCAGCCAAGCTGATGAGAGAGCGTTGCTGCTATCGCCATGCCTGCACCCACGGCCTCACCGTGCAACCAGTTGCCATAACCTTTATGAGCTTCAATGGCATGACCGAACGTGTGACCCAGGTTCAGCAACGCGCGAACGCCCTGCTCAGTTTCGTCTTCCGCCACAATGTCGGCTTTAATCTGGCAACTTTGGGCAATCGCTTCCGCAATCACCGCAGGCTCAACACTACGTAGCGCCTGCATATTCTCTTCTAACCAGCCTAGGAAACGCTCATCGCGGATTAACCCGTACTTGATCACTTCTGCCAAGCCTGCAGAAAGCTCGCGGCTGGGCAGCGTAGTCAAGGTGTCGATATCCACGATGACGGCTTTTGGCTGCCAAAAAGCACCAATCATGTTTTTACCCAGCGGGTGATTAACACCGGTTTTCCCACCCACCGAAGAGTCTACCTGGGATAATAGCGTAGTAGGCACCTGAATAAAGGCAACGCCACGTTGATAAGCTGCCGCTGCATAACCAACCATATCGCCAACCACACCGCCACCTAAGGCAATCAGCGTACAGCGACGATTGAAACCTGCCTCTAACAGCGCATCCCAAATCCGGCTTACCTGCTCGATGGTTTTATACTGCTCCCCGTCAGGCAGCACTACCGTGCGAATGTCTAAATGATCAGGCAGACCAGCGCAAAGCGCGTCTAAATAAAGCGGTGCGATAGTCTCATTGGTTACTACCATCACCTGCTGACCAGCGAGATAAGGCTCCAGCATATTGGCGCGCCTTAGAAGCCCAACACCAATATGTATCGGGTAGCTACGCTCATCCAATGCGACGGTTAGCGTACGCTGGGCACTTGTCATTTCAGTCATTGTGATACCTTTTTACTTTGAGCCCGCGCAATTTCCAAAGGATCCACCATGCGATGGACACGACGCAGAATTTCGTTGACCACCGCACGTGGGCTGCGCCGATCCGTTCGCACCGTAATGTCGGACGTCGCTCGATACAGTGGATCCCGTGTAGCAAACATATCGTTCAACACTTGTTCGCGATTATCACACTGCAATAGCGGTCGATTCCGATCTTTGGCGGTGCGTTTCAGTTGCTGATCGACGGTGGTCAGCAAGTAAACCACCGTTCCTCGTTCACGCAGAGCACGCCGATTTTCTTCACGTAGCACTGCGCCACCGCCGGTAGCCACTACCACGCCGGACAACTGTGTGAGCTCGTCAATCATTTGACTTTCGCGCTGACGAAAGCCGGGCTCTCCCTCAACGTCAAAAATCCAGGGGATATCCGCACCGCAGCGGTCTTGTATGGCGTGATCGCTGTCAAAGAACGAGCGCGATAACTCAGCCGCAAGCAGGCGGCCTATCGTGCTCTTGCCAGCCCCCATAGGGCCAATTAAAAAAATATTGGGTAACTCTTGCATCAGCGAACCGCCAAACCATCATCAAGTAGTCGTGGAGTAATAAAGACCAATAACTCTACCTTTTCATTGCTCTCTTCGGTATAGCGAAACAGCCGCCCAAGCCAAGGAATATCTCCTAGCAGCGGTGTTTTCGCTATTTGACTCAACTGCTCAGTTGTCAAAATTCCGCCTAACACTACCGTTTGCCCATTATCGACCAGCACCTGCGTCTCTATCTGGTTGGTATCAATCGGCGGCTCACCACCAAACTCACTTTCCCGGAAGCTATCGTTTTTAATCACCAAGTCCATGATGATGCGGTTATCCGGGGTAATTTGTGGCGTTACCTCCAAGGAAAGCTCAGCCTCCTTGAACTCCGTATCTGGATTTCCTTGTGCGTCTACGCTTTGAAAAGCACGCTCTTCACCTTGACGAATAATAGCGGTTCGTTGGTTAGCTGTGATCACTCGGGGCTGAGAAATCGTCTGGCTTTTGCCCTCACTTTCCAGCGCCCGCAACTCAAGATCTAGCAGAACGTCCCCTGATAAATAACCAAAACTAAAACCCGTGTTGGCAGCCGCCGCTGAGCCTAAATCTACTGCGAGACCACCTTGGGCACGGTTGATGCTGTTAGGGTTGATGTCGCGCCGAGAAAATGTGCCATCATCGTTTTCTAAAAAGCCGCGGGTACTCGACACACCCCAGTTAATCCCTAGCTCCCGGGATGCCGTATCTCGGGCTATGACAATTCTTGCCTCAATTTGCACCTGTCGGACGGCGACATCCAAGCGGTCTAAAGTGCGGATAATATCGCGCACCTGCTCTGCAGTATCTTGCACCAGTAACGTGTTTGTGCGCTGATCAATACTAACTCGCCCTCGGTCGGTTAACAGCCCAAAGCCGTCGCCACCACGCAACAGTTGGGCAAGATCTTCGGCACGCGCGTACTTTACTTCGATAAACTCTGTGACTAACGGTGCCAGCGTTTGGCGCTGGTTGCGTGTCTCTATCTCTTGGCGTTCGAGATCTGCTAGCTCGCTGGCAGGCGCCACCACGATCACATTACCCTGTTCTCGGCTTGCCAGGCCTTGGCTTTGCAAGATCAACGCTAGTGCTTGATCCCAGGGAACATCGTTTAAGTTAAGCGTAATGCGCCCAGAAACGCTATCACTGGCTACTAGATTCAGGCCGGTAAATTCCGCCAACGTGGCAAGCACTGCACGCACTTCAATATCTTGAAAATTTAGACTTAACCGCTCTCCGGTAAAAGACTCCCCCTGCTGCTCTCGATCCTGCTGCGTCGCTTGGCTAACGGGCTGCGCTTCAATCGTCAACGTACGCCCGCTTTGCGATGAGACCATCGCGAAGGGGCCATTGGTTTGCAGCTCCAGCCGCACATCACGCTGCCTAAGACGAGGGGTAATACGGGTTACCGGCGTCGCAAAATCAGTGACATCGTAAACTTGGTTAAGCGCATCAGGTAGCGTTACATCACGCAGCTCCGCTATGACGCTGCCTTCACTACCTTCACGCACGTTAGTGACCACGCTCGCACGATCAAACGTCACCACTAAACGCCCGGCACCATCTTCTCCACGCCGAAAATCAATATTCTCAATCCGCGGCTCCTGGATAGCCTGGGAAGGCTGGGGCGCTGGCACAGAGCTACTTGATGCTAGCGTGATTTTTAACTGGTCACCGACCACGCGTGAGGTGTAATCAAGAGATTCTTTCAAATCAACCACGAGACGCGTCCGCCCACTGCCTTCCAGCACCGTCACTTGCTCTACACCACCCCGGCTAACGGCAATACGGCGTTGGGCAATCGCACTTTGTGTATCGGCTAAATCAAGCGCTAGACGAGGAGGTGCGTCTAATCGATAGCCTCTTAGCTGGGCAACGCCGCCACTAAATTGCAGCACTAGCTCCACGTCACCGCTATTGGTTTGGCGCACATCTAAATCGGTGAGCACTGATGCCATGCTGAGCGACGGCACCAAGGCTATCAACAACAGCAAAATTCGGCGAAATGTGACAACCATAGGGTGATATCCGGTAACAAGTAAAAAGGCTACTCCTCAAGGGTGAGCGTTGCTTGACGCTCTTGCCACCCTTGCTGAGGGCTGAAAATACGTTCAACAATAGTGATTTCTCGCGGCCCAATCTGGTTAATAAGCCCATGGTTGGCGCCTAAATAATTGCCTACCCGAACACTAACAATCTCTCCTTCGGGAGGTGCAATCAATGCGACGTTCTGACCTCTCATACGAAGCGTACCCACTAAGCGTAACGTCTGGAGCTGGAAGCGTTCTAAAGGTTCTTGGGTGCGCTGCTGATCGGGAGCAAGCTCGCTCATTGTCTGCTCTACTTGCAATACGTTTTCGCGAATCCCTTCCGGCGCTAGAAAGGGGCTCCGCGCATCGCTAAAGCGATAATCTAGCGACTGATACTCTGGCAGTGCCTCCACTATCTCAGGCGCTTTCCCACCAGGAGCACGGCGTATTTCTGCAAGGGTTTGATCTAACTGCCCTAGCTGAGGGTCGCTGCAGCCAGCCAAACCAGCTAGAGACAGCACGCTTAACAAACGCTTCATGGCGTGCTACTCCCCTCTTGCGATGCTGCCTTGTAGCTATAAGTGCGTGCAAGCAGCGACATTCGCAACATGTCGCCATTCTGATCAACAGGCACTAGAGTAAAATCATGCTGGGTTATAATTCGCGCCAAATCGCTGATATCCGAAACAAATTGCGCCAAAGCATGGTAATCACCGCGCACCTGTATATCTAAAGGGTGCTCAATATAGTGCGTGTTACTCACCGTAGGCCGCAAACGGATAGTTTCAATGGTTAGCCGATTTTCGATAGCAGCGTCACTAATGCTATCTAATAAAGAAGGAATTTCTGCACTGGTTGGCAGCATCGCCTGCATCTGCACCATCTGGTCTTCAAGAATGGTCAACTGGCGGCGAATATCCGGCAGAAATGCAGCCTCAGACGCCTTGCGTCGATACTCGATCAACAAACGCTCTTCTTGGCGCTGCTCTGTCGCCAGCGAATCGCGAGCCTCACCCACCAGCCACCAGTTGATACCTATAAAAGCAAGTAAAAAAACAAATAGCCCTAGCAGCGCTTTAAGCAGCCAAGGCCACTCACCTGCTTCTTTGATATCCAACGATTGCCATTCAACGTTTCTCAGGCGCTGCCAGTCATTTTTAACGCGTTGACGAATAGATGTCATGGTGTTGTCTCCATGGAAACCGCTTCCTCAGGAGACAGTTGCATTACTTCAAACTGAAAAACACGCCGACTCTCATCCTGACCACTGGCCACCTCGGAAAACAGAGGCACACCTAACCCTGGCATAGTTGCAATTTGGCGCAGCTGCTCAGAAATCTGACGTTCACTGCTAGCGACCGCTGAAAGACTAACTCGTTGTCCGCTGCGAGATAGGCGCTGATAGACAACACCATCAGCGACGCTAGCAGCGATATCGTTAAACAACCTTACTGTACTCATGCGCTCGGCATTCAGCGTGTGAAAGAGTGCTAATTGCTCTCCCAATCGCTCGGTATCACCCCGATAGCGCTGCACATCAGCGATTTCATTGTCTAGCTGCTCTATATGAGCGGAGATATGGGCATTGCGCAGTTGCTGGGCAGCTAACTGTTGTTGATGTACGTGCAATACCGCAAAGCCACACGCCATGCCCGCCAGCAACATAAACACTATTACGCCGTAGAATTGCCGTGTCCGCCTCTCTCGCCGTGCCTCACGCCAGGGCAAAAGATTGATATTAATGCTCATTGGCTAACTCGCATCGCCAATCCACCCGCCGTTAGCATCGCTGGGGCATCGTTGCTTAACGCTTCCTTATTAAGCCGTTTGTTAATGCGCATACGTTGAAACGGGTTGGCGATGGTCACCGACATACCGCTATCATCAGCAATTCGCTCTGCAAGGCCAGGAATGACACTAGAACCACCCGCCAGCACTATGTGTTGCACCTCATGCTGACGACCAGCGGTGTAATAAAGCTGCAGCGAGCGCCCTACCTGTTGCACCACCGTTTCTAGAAAAGGCGTGAGCACCTTTTCCTGGTAATCGTCTGGAAGGCCCCCGCGCTTTTTAGCAAATCCAGCCTCTTCTATACTCATGTGGTAATACTCGCGGATCGTATCTGTTAGCTGACGCCCACCAAACACTGTATCGCGGCTATAAACAATGTGCCCCCCACGCACAACATGGAAGGCGTTCATATTGGCCCCGATATCAACTAACCCCACGCAAGCCGTTGGATCGTTTTCTACGTTTAGCTGCCGACGCAGCTCAGCCAGCGCACGTTCCATCGCGAATGTTTCTACATCTACAGCGGCAGGCTCAAGCCCTGCAAGCTCTAGCGTTTCAGTAAGCTGGGTCACATCTTGCTGACGACACGCCACTAAAATAACTTCTTGCTGGTCCTCATCGAAAGGAGCTGGGCCCAGGCACTGAAAATCAAATGCCACCTCACTGAACGGAAAGGGAATATGGCGGTCTGATTCGGCGATTATTCGCTCTTCGATTTCCTCTTCGCTTAACGAAGCAGGAAAAGTAAGCGTTTTAGTAATAGCAGCGCTCGCTGGAACGGCCACTGCTGCTTTACGAGTAGAGGGCTTTGCATGCTCAACAGCACGGCGGAGCACACTGGCCACATCATGTATGTCGCGGATGCGCCTCTCAACCACCGCACCCTCTCGCAGCGGCCGAACAGCATAGCTCTCTACTTGATAGTTATCGTTGTACTGTTTGAGCTCTAACAGCTTGACGGTCGCCGATGTAATATCGACTCCAATCAACCCTTTACCGGGTTTGAGTAAACGCATCCTGAGTTCGGCTCCGCCTGCCTATAGTGCGAGTTTCGAGGTTACATGATTTTCAGTGAAGTCACACGCGAATGGCATTACGGCATATCAACACTGGTGACCGCTGCCTCGCCTTCCTATAATGGCAGCCAATTGCGTGATACGGTCGTTTAGATACCGTGTCTATTCTCCTTTCCACGGGTGTACTCTGTTCATGACGTTTTTTCGAACCCTCATCCTGTCACTTTTCTCGCTAATCGTTGCGCTCATTGGCGCCACCGTGTTGGCAGTGGTGGGTGCCGCTATCTATTTTTCTCCTGGCCTACCTGATGTACGCCAGTTGCAAGATTTCGAGCTCCATACTCCGCTTCGCATCTTCACCAATGACGGCAAACTCATTGGTGAATTTGGCGAAGAGCGGCGTATGCCCGTTGACTTTGCTGACATCCCGCAGGATATGATCAACGCGCTGATCGCAGCGGAAGATGCCAGTTACTTTGAGCACGCGGGCGTTGATCCCCGTGGTATCGCTAGGGCGGCGGTTGAACTAGCTCAGAGTGGCGGTGCCATTCAATCAGGCGGCTCGACCATCACCATGCAGGTTGCGCGTAACTATATGTTGACGCTCGATCAGACATTTACTCGAAAAATTCGTGAGATTTTGCTTGCCCTACAAATGGAGCAAATTCTTGATAAAGATGAAATTTTCGAGCTCTACGTCAACAAAATATTCCTCGGCCATCGTGCCTATGGTATTGCTGCCGCATCAGAAACTTACTACGACAAACCATTGGCTGAATTGACTCTAGCTCAAACAGCAATGATCGCAGGGCTGCCTAAAGCACCTTCGGCCTTTAATCCGCTGGCTAATTCAGAGCGCTCGCTTATTCGCCGCAACTGGATTCTGTTCCGCATGCGCGAGCTAGGGCATATTGATAATGATGCTTATCTAGCGGCCGTGCAGGAGCCGGTGACGGCTCGCCGACACTACACCCAAACTGAAGTAGACGCAGCTTATGTTTCAGAGATGGCTCGCCAATATGCCGTTGAGCGGTTTGGAGATCGGGCTTATACCGGTGGCTACCGAATTTACACCACGATTGATAGCGAAATGCAGCCTCATGCTCACCAAGCATTGGCAAATGGCCTGCTGGCTTACGATCTTCGCCATGGCTGGCGTGGTTCAGAACAGCAAGATATCGCAGCTAGCTTGGTAGAAGCGCAAGAGCAAACCGCTACTCAAGGCCTTGAAGAAGAGCTTTCAGAGTCACCCGAAATTCGTCAAACCGCCCGCCAGGCAGCAGAGCGTAGCCAGACACAAGTTGAAGGTGTCGATGGCGACGTCAGCAACTGGTTGCAGGTATTAGAGCGCACGCCCAACTACGGCCTGCTTCTGCCGGCGATTGTGGTTGAGAGCAGTGGCCGTGAAATGCAGGTACTTACCCGCGGTGGCGAGCTGCAAACGATTCCCTGGAGCGGTCTAAGCTGGGCACGCCCCTATTTGAGCCCACGCAGTCGCGGTGCCGAGCCTAGCAGTGCAGAGCAAATTGCTGTTCGCGGCGATCTAGTCCGCGTGGTTGAAAACGAAGACGGCTCCCTACGCCTATCACAGCGCCCGGACGCCGAAGGCTCTTTGGTTGCCCAAGACCCGCGCACTGGCGCTATTTTGGCCCTACAAGGCGGGTTTGATTTCAATGCCAGCAAATTCAACCGCGCCGTCCAGGCTCAACGCCAATCAGGCTCTATCTTTAAACCGTTCATCTATCTTGCCGCCTTAGAAGACGGTGACATGAACGCAGCGAGCGTAGTCAATGACGCTCCCGTTGTACTGGATGACGGCAGTAATTCATTGTGGCGTCCCGTCAACTCAAGCCGTGACTTCCAAGGCCCAATGCGCTTGCGCCCAGCGCTAGCTCGTTCGCGTAACTTGGTCACTATTCGTGTGCTTCAAACCATGGGGCTAGACCATACCATTCGCTATTTAGAAGGGTTTGGCTTTTCCCCCACCCGTCTACCACGCGGGCTATCTCTCGCCTTGGGCAGCGCTAGTTTAACGCCGATGGAAATGACCAACGCGTATTCCGTTATTGCCAACGGCGGCTTCCAGGTCGCGCCCTGGTTCATCGAACGCGTCACGCGTAACGATGATGAAGAGCTAGTGGATGAGGCAACACCTCAGGTTGCCTGCCCTAGCTGTGCTGATGGGCAGGAAACGGTTGAAATCGACGGTAAAGAGTACCCTGTTGCTCCTCGCGTAGCTGATCCTGCTGCTGTCTATATTCTGCGCGACATGCTTCGCGACGTCATCACGTCTGGTACAGGCCGTGGCGCTCTTAGTCTGAACCGCGATGATATCGTCGGCAAAACAGGCACCACCAATAGCCAGCGTGATGCATGGTTCGCAGGCTTTAACAGCAACTTGGTAACGACGGTGTGGGTAGGTAAAGACAGCAACGAGACCATCGCTGAATATGGCGCTAATGCAGCACTACCTATCTGGATTGATTTTATGGGTGATGCACTAGAAGGCACCCCCTCAGCGCTACCCGAACGCCCCGATACTATTGTCACCGCACGGATAGATCCCAGCACTGGACACCGCTTGGCAGATGGCCAGTCAGGGGGCATTTCTGAGCTTTTCCACCGCGATCATCTTCCCGGCTACCAGCAACGTCGCATTAGTCGTGAACTGGAAGAAGCTAGCGGCTCGCAGGGCTCTGGTACCGCAGAGTCCATTTTCTAAAGCATTACCTGTGCAATGAGAAAGCCCGGAGACCTTACGGTCTCCGGGCTTTTTTAATGATACGAATTAAGTGCTGCGGTTAACCGCTCATCGGTTGGGGCTCCCGCCTGCTGGCAAACCAGTTGGCACCAATCGCGGCCATCATCACTACCACCCCAGCCATTTCAGTTAGCAGATTCGGATAAAATACCCCAACGATAGCGCCGCCAATCGCCAAACGCGGTAACCAAGACATTCTGGTAAACAGGTAGCCTTCAAGCGCAGCAGCAAAAGCACACAGCGCCAGAATAGCAATCAGTGCATTCCAAATCACTACATGAACCGGGCCACCGACAATGATTTCTGGATTAAACACCATAAATAGCGGGATCAAATAGAGACCTTTGGCAAATTTCCAGGCTTGGAAGCCAGTCTCCATCGGTTTACTACCTGCGATTGCCGCCCCAGCAAAACCGGCCAGAGCGATAGGCGGTGTCACATTAGAATCCTGGGAGTACCAGAACACCACTAAGTGAGCGATTAGTAGCGGTACTCCAAACTCAGCGGTCAGTGCTGGGCCCACCAGCACAATCAAGACAATATAGCTGGCGGTAACCGGCAGTCCCATCCCCAAAATCAAACTTGCCAGCAGCACCATCACCAACGCCAACACTAGGTTGCCGCCAGAGAAAGCCAGCATCATTGAGGAAAACTTCAACCCTAGCCCTGTCAGACCCACAACGCCGACAATGATCCCCGCCACGGCACAAGCCATAGAAACCGCGACGGCATTTCGTGCACCAAGCTCCAATCCCTGAACCAGCTTAACTAACCCCGCCCACACCACGCCTTTGGTGCGGCTAATGGTGACCGGCTGACCTTGCTTGGGAGCAATGAAGAAGTACCAAAGCGCATAGCGAAGAACCGCCACAGCGATGATGGTGACCACGGCGTAATATCCCACGCGCATCGGCGACATACTCATCGCAAGCAGCCACACCAGCACCGCTAGAGGAAGAAGGAAGTGCCAGCCATCTTTCATAACTTGGCGCATTTGCGGCAGCTCGTTTTTCGGCAACCCCTGCATACCCTGCTTCAATGCAATGATATGGACAAATAGATACACCGTTGCAAAGTACATAATCGCCGGCAGAATGCTGATTTTAACGATTTCTAAATAGGGCGTGTTGGTATATTCAGCAATTAAAAACGCTCCCGCCCCCATTAAAGGCGGCATAATTTGCCCACCGGTAGAGGCGGCCGCTTCTATTCCTCCCGCCTGCTTTGGCTGATAACCGAGCTTTTTCATCAGCGGAATGGTAAATGCCCCAGTGGTCACCACATTGGCAATCGCACTACCCGAAATAGACCCCATACCCGCTGAAGCCAGCACGGCAGCTTTCGCGGGGCCGCCCCGCTGGCGACCAGTAGCAGCATAGGCCATATCAATAAAAAACCTACCTGCGCCAGTGCTTTCCAAAAAGGCACCAAAGAGTACGAATATAAAGATGTAGGTCGCCGCAACCCCCAAGGGCAAACCAAAGATGCCTTCTTGTCCTAAATAGAGCTGCCCTGCGACGCGCTCCAAGGTGTAGCCTCGATGTTCCAAAATACCCGGCATCCATTCGCCTAGCCATGGCAGTTCGCCCCTAGGCCCGGCAAATGCGTAGATAATGGCAAGCAGGCCGATCACCGTCATGCCAAACCCAACGGCTCGACGACTTGCTTCCAACACGGTAACCGTCGCAATACAGGCCACTAAAATATCGGTGTCACTCCAGAAGCCGGCTCGATTGATAATCTCATCTAAAAAGAGCACTAGGTAGCCACCGGTGGTCAAAGCCCCAGCAAAGAAAATTAGATCAATGCCCCACCCCAGCACTCCACGTTTGCGCGTTGGCCCAAACACAGGAAACATCAAAAACGCCAGCAACATAATCAGTGCTAAGTGAATGCTACGCTGGTAAAAAAGCCCTAGGGGCTGGATGCCGGCAGAATAGAGCTGGAAGAGTGAAAGCCCCACCGCAACCACGGTGATACACCACAGAACCATGCGGGGCTGCATCGCATTCGCGCCGGGCATCACAACCGGCGGTGGAGTGGATTCGTTCATGAACGTCCTCGGAAGCGTTAACTACTATCGTTTTTATTCACGCGGAGCGGTGCTAGGTGATAATAATTGGATAATCACACGTTGCCCGGCTGCGTACTCACTTAAACTCACCGGTGAATGCTCACCGTTTGGCCACACCACTTGGTGATTGACGGTAGAAGAACCGACTCTTAATACATAACGGTTATTCGCAACAGGCTCATTAATAGCATTAATCCAATATCCGCCGTCACCGTCTGAAACCTGCTCCCCACGGCCAAAGATGTGACCAAGGCCTGCAGCAAAGTCTGGTTGATGACTACGTTCAAGTTGCATAACGCCTGCCGCATTGCGATAGCAATCCAATACCGTAAAGTGCTCAACTGAGTGTTGCCACTGGATGCACCAGCGCCCTTCTGAAGGCATCGGCTCATCCACGAGAATATTCCCTTGCTCAGTCACCACAGCTAAACGCATAGACGCATTCGCCGAAGCGGGGGAAGCCCCCACTTCGGCGAGCGGTAGACATGCAAAAAGTAGCGCCATCAGTCGTTGTTGCCACTGCATGGCAATATCCTTATGGCAATGTCTTATGGCAAGACCCTATAACCGTTAAGGGCGCAGACGATCAGGAATATCCGCTCCTACTTCTTCAAAGTAGCGAATCGCACCCGGATGTAGCGGCACAGGCGTAGAGTTCATAGTGAACTCAATGGTAGTGTCGTTGGCGGCAGGATGAACAGCAATCAACTCGTCGGTATTTTCAAACAGTAGTTGAGTCAGCTGGTAAGCGAGCTCTTCGTCCATATCAGAATTCACCACTAGTACGTTGGGAATACCGATGGTCTGAACAGACTCGTCCATACCGTCATACATGCCCGCTGCCAGCTCGTAGGGCGCGAACACCGCTTCTGCTTCCTGTGCGTTGGCAACTTCTTCATCGGAGAGGCCGATTAAGCGGATATCACGGGTAGCAGCTAGGTTAAGAATAGAACTGGTGGGGGGGCCAACGCTCCAGAAACCGGCGTCGATATCACCATCACGAATGGCATCTGCGGTTTCGTTAAAGTTGAGTCGCTGAGGGGTAAAATCGTCATAGCTAATGCCGTTGGCTTCCAAAACGGCCCGCGCATTTAGTTCGGTGCCACTGCCTGGTGCACCGACAGACACACGCTTCCCGGCTAAGTCTGCGATGGTCTCGATGTCCGACTCAGCCAGCGTTACTAACTGCACCGCATTCGGGTAAACAGAGGCCAGTGCACGGGTATTTTCAATCTGACGACCTTCAAAATCGCCGCTGCCGTTATAAGCCTGATAGACCGTGTCAGCCAGCGCTAGCGCCAAATCAGCGTCGCCACGCATGATCAGCCCCATATTTTCGACTGAGGCACCGGTCACCTCTGCAGTCGCCTGAGCGCCTTCAATATGGTTATTAATCATTTCAGCGAAGCCACCGCCGATCGGGTAATAAACCCCGCCGGTACCGCCGGTCGCAATTGATAGCTGTTGCGCACTAGCTGGCAGTGCAACAGCCAACATAGATGCTGCCACTGTATATTTTAGAGTTCGCATGAGCGGTTCCTCCGTCCTGTTTGGACTTATAAGTATGGTTGACGATAAGGAGGTGTGAAGTCCCAGCCTCTGGTTACCGTAAACGGCAAGCAAACGCGGTGCAATGAAGTTAGCACGGCTTTAGCGTGAGATGCTAATACAACGCTATTCGCCGGTGCCCCCCGTATAAATGTCGTTACCTGTGCCAAATGTCTAAAATTTATTGATAATAGCGATTAGTGAATGCAGCCCCCACGTCCAACGTTGGCCTAAGGAGATATCATGGAGCTCGATGCGCCGCGCCCGAACCTAGCCATCAGTGCCTACCGCGCCCTGAAGCACGACATCATTCGCGGCCGTTATGCGCCTGAAGAGAAGCTGTTAATGAGCCGCCTCAAGGAGTATTACGGCGCTAGCACCGGCCCATTACGCGAAGCACTTTCCCAATTAGTTGCCGACCGCTTGGTGATTGCGATTAGCCAGCGTGGCTATCGTGTTGCCCCCATGTCGCTGGCCGAGCTGAACGATATTTACGACGCACGTGCTCAGCTAGAAGGCCTGATTTTGCGCTTAGCCATTGAGCGCGGCGACGACGACTGGGAAGCCAACGTCCTCGCCACCGCTCATCGGCTAGCTAAAGTGACAGAGGTAAGTTCCCCAGATGAGCTGCTTGATGGATGGGATCTACGCCATAAGGCATTTCATACCGCCATTGCTAGCGGCTGCAACTCGCCGCACCTGTTACAAATGCGCGACACGTTGTTTGATCAGGTAGAACGCTATCGCCACTTGTGGCTGCAGGAAACAGTCATGTCACCCCAAGCACTTGAAATAAAAAGACAAGAGCATGCCGCGCTGGTGGATGTCATCCTGGCTCGTGACACAGAGCAGGCCGCCAACCTCATGCGTGATCACTTAATGACGCCTGTCCCGATTATTACCCGTGTTCTCAAGGAACGTGGGATCAATTAAATTCTTTATTTTAAAATGTAGATATTTTAACAAAACGACGATACATTGAATCATATCGAAATGACTATGTAGGAGTTCACGCCATGACCCGCTTCAACTGGGACGACCCGCTGCTGCTCGAACACCAACTCACTGATGAAGAGCGCCAAATTCGTGATGCAGCCCATGACTACTGTCAGGAAAACCTGCAGCCACGCGTGCTAAGTGCTTTTCGTGAAGAGCGCTTTGACCGTGAGATCATGAGCGAGATGGGTGAGCTTGGCCTGCTAGGTGCAACCGTCGCCCCAGAATATGGCGGTTCAGGTGTGAATCATGTGGCCTACGGACTCATTGCCCGAGAAGTAGAGCGCGTTGATTCAGGCTACCGCTCAGCCATGAGCGTGCAGTCATCACTGGTGATGTACCCGATTGAAGCCTATGGCTCTGAAGAGCAGAAGCATAAATATTTACCTAAACTCGCCAGCGGTGAAATGGTCGGCTGTTTTGGTTTAACCGAACCTGATCATGGCTCAGACCCTGGTTCAATGATCACTCGGGCAGAAAAAGTTGACGGTGGCTACCGTTTAACCGGTGCCAAAATGTGGATTACCAACAGCCCGATTGCCGATATTGCGGTGGTTTGGGCAAAGTCCGCCGCCCACGATAATCAAATCAAAGGCTTTATTGTTGAGCGCGGCACCGAAGGCTTCAGCACACCCAAAATTGAAGGCAAGGTGTCACTTCGCGCCTCCATTACCGGTGAAATCGTACTCGACAATGCCTTTGTACCTGAAGAAAACCTCTTGCCTAACGTGAGCGGTTTAAAAGGCCCCTTTGGCTGCTTGAATAAAGCTCGTTATGGCATTGCCTGGGGCGTCATGGGTACCGCTGAGTTCTGCTGGCATGCCGCACGCCAATATACCTTAGACCGCAAACAGTTTGGCCGCCCACTGGCTGCGAATCAGCTAATCCAGAAAAAGCTCGCAGACATGCAAACCGAGATTACCCTGGGCTTACAGGCAGCGCTTCAGGTAGGACGACTGATGGATAGCGGCAATTGGGCACCGGAGATGGTCTCACTAATCAAGCGCAATAACTGCGGTAAAGCGCTGGATATCGCTCGCCAGTCTCGTGACATGCACGGCGGCAACGGCGTTTCCGATGAGTACGGCGTTATTCGCCATATGGTGAACTTGGAATCGGTAAACACCTACGAAGGCACTCACGATGTACACGCCTTAATCTTGGGCCGTGCCCAGACCGGTATTCAGGCATTTTTCTAAACGGCGAGCGACAAGTGAGGCACCTAATGAGCACAGCAGCCAAGCCACTAGCAGGCATCAAAGTACTCGATATTTCACGTGTACTGGCTGGCCCGTGGTGCGGGCAAATGCTCGCAGACATGGGGGCTGATGTGATCAAGGTAGAGCGCCCCATCAGCGGAGATGACACTCGCCACTGGGGCCCTCCATGGCTCTCTGGCAGTTCAGAGTCGGCCTACTATCTCTGCGCCAATCGAGGCAAGCGCTCGGTCACCGTCGATATGGCCAAGCCTGAAGGTCAGGCGTTGATTAAGCAGCTCGTCGCCACCTCCGATGTGTTACTTGAAAACTTCAAAGTTGGCGGTTTAAAGAAGTACGGTCTGGACTATGAGAGCCTCAAGACACTGAATCCTCGGCTTATCTACTGTTCAATCACCGGCTTTGGCCAGGAAAGTCCTTACGCACACCGCGCTGGTTACGACTTCATGATTCAGGCAATGGGCGGTATTATGAGCCTAACCGGCAAGCCTGACCATGAACTCGGCGGTGGTCCCGTCAAAATCGGCGTTGCCTTTACCGACATTTTCACCGGCCTATATGCCGCCAATGCAGTCCTAGCAGCGCTTTACCAGCGCCGCGATAGCAACGTTGGATGTCATATTGATATGGCGTTGATGGACGTTCAGGTGGGCGTACTGGCGAACCAAGCGCTCAACTACTTGACCTCCGGTCAAGTACCTCAACGGCTGGGGAATGCACATCCCAATATCGTTCCCTACCAAGCGTTTGCCACTGCTGATGGCCATATGATTGTTGCCGTTGGGAATGACGAGCAGTTTAAGCGTTTCTGCCAAGTGATCGATCAGCCAACGCTGCCGCTGGATCCAAGGTTCGCCACCAACGGCGCACGAGTACAGTACCGCAATGTATTGGCTCCTCTATTAGAAGCCGTGTTACTGACGCAGAAAACCGATGAATGGCTGGCTGTCTTTGAAGCTGCCGGTGTGCCTAGCGGGCCAATCAATACGTTGGATCGCGTTTTTGACGACCCCCATGTTAAGGCACGTGGCTTGAAGCAAAGGCTTCCCCACAGCCAAGCCGGTCACGTCGACTTAGTCGCGAATCCTATCCGTATCAACGGCGAGTCCATCAGTGCCCAGACTCCCCCTCCCTCTCTGGGTGAGCACACCCAACAGGTGCTTGACGAGCTTGGCATTACCAGCGAACAGCGCCACGCTCTGCAACAAGCAGGCATTATTTAACGCTCTTTATCCTTTCTCTCTTCATATCTGCTAACGATTCATCTTAGCGCCCGCTTGGGCGCTTTTTTGTCGGCTCAGCGCACTCAATAATTTCTATACAAAACCTATACGAAAAGTTAACAAGCGACTAAACTGTTTTCGTCTATGATTAAATAGTTAAAAAAAATTTTAAATTAATCGGCAATGGCTAACGTAAATCGGCCAGCGGGTAATTTGGCGCACTGCTACAGGGGGATTTCATGGGTCACTGCGCACGGGTAGACGGTAGCTGTAAACGATGCGAGGGGGATCTTCCTTTTGATTTCACAATGGCCTTTCAACCCATTGTGGACGTGTCACTTGCTCGCGTAGTGACACATGAGGCGCTTGTACGAGGGGTTAATGGCGAATCTGCCTGGAGCGTTATTTCTCAGGTGACTGATGACCTACTGTACCGATTTGATCAAGCTTGTCGCGTTAAAGCGATTGAGATGGCAAGCGCTCTGAATATGTCAACGGCGTTATCAATCAATTTTTTACCCAATGCTGTCTACGAACCTGAAGCCTGCATACAAGCAACGCTTGATGTTTCTCGACGCGTTGGATGGCCAATGGATCGGCTAATTTTTGAAATCACTGAAACCGAACGCGTACGTGACCGCCAGCACCTTCGCAATATCATCGAAGCCTATCGCGAAATGGGTTTTAAAACGGCCCTTGATGACTTTGGCAATGGCTATGCCAACCTGGATCTGTTGACTGATCTAACGCCGGACAAGCTCAAAATCGACCGCGAGCTGGTAATGAACTGCGACCATGATACGCGTCGTCAAGCGCTGCTCAACTCTATCATTTTACTAGCTAACGAATTGAACATGATACTCATTGCTGAAGGGGTAGAAACACGCGAGGAAGCACTATGGCTAGCGCGGGCGGGCATTGCTCGCCAACAGGGTTTTTTCTACGCAAAACCGGCTATTAATTCCTTAGGCCCAGACTTAACTTCTCGATTATTAGACTTAAGAGAAGAGGTATGTGTAGGCTTAGAAGCATCAAGCTACTGATGCAAACCCATTACAGACTGCCTATTACCGATTGTCTTTTAACGACTACCCACTACACCCGTTTTATCGCCTACATAACGAATCTGAAACAATGAAGGCCGAACCTGTCATATTAGCTGTGACACTGCATATTTCTCACAGGCAACATCCAACACCCAAAGGAGTTGAGCCATGAGCAACGCCGAGCTAAACGAACTAAAGCAGAAGTATGTCGCAGCGGGCGCCGCCAGCCCCGCCACTGCTTTTGCAGATCGCGCTGAAAATGCTGAGATTTGGGATGCCGACGGCAATCGCTTTATCGACTTCGCAGGCGGTATTGGCGTTTTGAACGTAGGCCACCGTCACCCCAAGGTGGTTGCTGCAGTGAAAGCCCAACTGGATAAGGTGATGCATACCTGTCAAACGGTCATGCCTTATGAAGGCTATGTGAAAGTGGCTGAAAAACTTAGTCACCTCGTACCTGTTCGTGGCCACGCCAAAGTTATGCTGGCTAACTCCGGTGCAGAAGCGTTGGAAAATGCCGTTAAAATTGCCCGCGCTGCTACCGGACGCTCTAACGTCATTTGTTTTGACGGTGGTTATCACGGTCGAACGTTCTACACCATGGCCATGAACGGCAAAGTTGCCCCGTATCAAACCGATTTTGGCCCGATGCCAGGCACGGTATTCCGCGCGCCTTATCCGGTGCCCTACCACGGCGTCAGCGAAGACGAAGCCATTCGTGGTCTGAAAATGACCCTGAAAACCGACGCTAACCCAAAAGATACCGCCGCGATTGTCTTGGAGCCGGTGCTTGGCGAAGGTGGTTTCTATCCTGCATCTAAAAGTTTCCTGGAGAAAATCCGCGAAATTTGCGATGAGCATGGCATGCTGATGATCATCGATGAAGTGCAGTCTGGCTTTGGCCGAACCGGCAAAATGTTCGCCATTGAGCACAGCGGCGTTGAACCGGACATGATGACCATGGCGAAGAGTATGGCCGACGGCATGCCAATCTCTGCGATTGTTGGCACCGACAAGGTTATGGATGCCTCTGGGCCCAACTCTTTGGGCGGCACCTATACCGGCAGCCCCACCGCCTGCGCCGCGGCACTGGCCGTAATGGAAGTGTTCGAAGAGGAAAATATTCTTGAGAAAAGCCGAACGCTGGGTGAAAAGCTAGCGGCTCGTTTTGGCGAGTGGCAGACCAAGTTCGACTGCATCGATAATGTGCGCAACATGGGCGCGATGGCGGCATTTGAGCTGGTCTCGAACAAAACGGATCGCACGCCCAATGCTGAACTTGCTGCAGCGCTGTGTAAGAAAGCCCGTGAAGAGGGATTAATCCTGCTCTCCTGCGGCATGTACGGCAATACGATTCGCTTTTTGATGCCTGTCACAATTGAAGACAGCGTCCTCAACGAAGGGCTGGATATTATTGAATCCTGCCTGGAATCGCTGGTTTAGCCGTTATTAGCGCCAACATATACGCCGCCCAAATCGGGCGGCGTTTCTTTAACGTGGACGCCGATCGCCTTCGAGGAAATTAGCTGTAAAAACCGCTTTTCCATGAGTCTCAAACGACCACTTCATGACGTCGCTTAAAGCGGCCATCACCGCATCGAATTCCCCGAACACCTGGGTGCTCATTCGATTAGGGTGTACTTCTAATCCTGTCGCTTCCAAACGTTTTACTACGTCTTTCACTACTGGCTTAAAATCATCGGCCAGCGGGTAATAGCTTAGCTGTACGGAAAGATACATCCTGCCTCCTTATACGCTTTATGCGCGCTTACTGACTCCCAGCTCAAAACGCTGCCACGCCGCCAATATGGCCGCTCGCGTTTCATCAGGATACTCCATAGGGAACATATGAGTACCGGGAACCTCGCTAATAGCTAACCCACGACGCTGAAGCCGCTTGACCCGTGTAGGGGTGAGTAAGTGCGACTCCTGCCCTGCTACCAAGTGGATCGGCACACCGACTCGGCGTGGCAATCCCGATAGGTGATCCGGCAGATGGCGAAATATCTCTACCTCAACCCCTGGGTCGAAAGTTAGCTCAGCGCTACCGTCATCTAGCAAGCGCGTTCCTGCTTCAATGTAGTCGTTCAACGCCTCTGGGGTAAAGCGGCGAAATAACCCACGACGGCGCAGCGAGTTAGCCATTGCTTCTCGGCTAGGCCACACACTACGCCGCCCCTGGGTTTTACCAGCAGGCGTGATGCGATCCATAAAGCCAAACCGCTTCGCCGCTTTCATCACCCAGGCATCCGGCCCCAGCATCAGCGGCGGGTCGAGCATAATGACGCCGCAGAAGCGTTCTGGCTGTTTATCTGCCGCCATCGCCATCAGCGTACCGCCTAACGAGTGACCAACACCCAATAACGGTGCATCTGTAACCGGCAAGTAGCTCAACAGTTCATCGACTAAATTGCCCCAGTTATGGTTCACCGGGTAATCCGGGTGATGGCCCAATCGATCAAGCGGATGGAGGTCAAACGACTCTGCCAGCGGTTCCAGCAGCGTGCGATAGCTTAAGCCAGGAAAGCCATTCGCATGGGCGAACACTAAACGAGGGCGTTGGGTGGCATGGGCAGACATGGTTAGCTCGCAGGGTAAGAAGACAGGAAAGCATCGTGGCAGCAACAACCACGCTAACTAGCTAGCAAGTAGACAAACTATCATACGTCTGTTTTAACGCGCCTTGGAATGAGCGTCAATCGACATAAGTATTAACAGGCTAATTAAAACAGCGAGAGTTGCTGAACGGTGGTTTCTTCTGCCAAGCGGTAGCCCACGCCTAATAGCCGAACCGGTCTCTCCCCTCGTAACCAGCCAATAGTTAACAGGGATTCGAATTGATCCAGGTTAGGCGCGGGATCGGCGTGCTCCACGGTGGTTTGGGTAAAGTCGTTGAATTTTACCTTTACCATTAGCCCGCGCACGGCGGGCGCGGGGTCTAGTCTGGCGTAGCGCTGCTCTAGGTCGTTGAGAAGATCAGGTAATTGTTGGCGACAAGTTTCTAGAGTGGGTAAGTCCTGGGAGTAGGTTTGCTCAGTGCTGATCGATTTCCGCTCACGGTGGGTTTTCACTGGCCGCTCGTCGCGCCCAAAGCTAAGCTCAAACAGTCGATGACCGAAGCGGCCAAACTGTTCGACCAGCTCAGTGAGCGGACGAGCCCGCAAATCCGTACAGGTTTGAATACCCAACCCCGCCAATTTTTCAGCCGTGCGCGGCCCCACGCCGTGGATTTTCTTGACCGGCAGTTGCTGCACAAAGCCATCGATATCGTTCGGCGTGATCACAAACAGACCATCGGGCTTACGCCAGTCACTGGCAATTTTGGCAAGAAACTTATTGGGTGCGACACCTGCCGAGACGGTAATGCCTACTTCTTGTTTAACCCGTTGGCGAATCGCTTCGGCCATGCGGGTAGCACTGCCGTTGCACAGGGAAATATCAGTAACGTCTAAAAAGGCTTCATCTAGCGAGAGCGGTTCAATCAGTTCAGTCACATCGCGATAAATCGCAAATACTTGACGCGCCACCGCTTTGTATTTGGCCATATCACCGCGGATAACGGTCAAATGTGGGCAGCGTTTGAGTGCCTGCGCCATAGGCATGGCCGAGTGGATGCCAAATTCGCGGGCGGGGTAGTTACAGGTAGCGACAACCCCGCGCTGCTCAACGCTGCCGCCTATCGCAATAGGCACATCGTTAAGCGCTGGGTTGTCGCGCATTTCAACCGCTGCGTAGAAGCAGTCACAGTCGCAATGAATAATTTTGCGCACAGGTTGCCCTTGCCTCCGCCCTTACCTGTAAATAATCACAGTTTACCACAGGAAAAGCCGAGGTTACGTACCGCAAAACGTTCTTAGTACCTGCTCGTTTTCCGTTGCGGGAGCTGCAAGGCGGCGGGCTTCTGCGGATTCATCAAAGGGCTGGGTGACCACAGCAAGTAAGCTGTGAAACGGCGCAAAGTCGCCCTCGTAAGCCGCATCGATAACTTCCTGAATTCGGTGGTTACGGGGAATAACAACTGGATTAGCACGCCGCATGGCGGCTAAGCGCTCGCTGCCTTGGCTGGCAACCTGTGCGGCTTGCCATTTATCTAACCATGCCGCCAGTTCATCGGGCTGGGTAGTTAGCGCCAGCAGTGCTTCTTTATGCGTTTCACTTGAGGTGCTGGCAAAGTGTGTTAGCGCATCAAAGGTGGCGGTCATATCCATTCGCCCCTGGTGCATCTGGCTTTCCAGCGCTTCCATTAGCGGTACCGCTTGGTCGCTGTCTGCTTCAAGGCCAAGCTTATCCGCGTGCAAGCGGCGCTGCTCGGCATCAAACAGTCGCTCAAAGCGGCGGATGATATCGGTGGCCTGCTCGACGACGGTATCGCCCTCTTCGCGCATCAGCGGCAGTAACGTTTCTGCAAAGCGGGCTAGGTTCCATTGAGCAATGGCGGGTTGGTTATCAAAGGCATAGCGCTTGCCTTGATCAATTGAGCTGAAGACTTTTTGCGGGTCAAACTGCTCCATAAAGGCACAGGGGCCGTAATCAATAGTTTCTCCGGCAATGCTGCAGTTGTCGGTATTCATAACACCATGAATAAATCCAAGGCTCATCCACCGCGCCACTAGCACCGCTTGGCGAGCAACCACCGCCTCTAACAAGGCTAAATAAGGATCGTCTGCACTAGCGGCTTCCGGATAGTGGCGCTCAATCACATGGTCGGCCAGCGCTTTCAGGGCAGCTTCATCTCTACGTACCGCAGCAAATTGAAAGGTGCCCACACGAATATGACTGCTTGCGACGCGGGTAAATACTGCGCCGGGCTCAGGTAATTGGCGCACGACTCGCTCGCCGGTAGAAACGGCGGCTAACGCACGGGTGGTGGGTACGCCCATTGCAGCCATAAATTCACTGACCAGATACTCCCGTAGCACCGGACCCAGCGGCGAACGACCATCACCACCACGGGAAAATGGCGTGCGGCCGCTGCCCTTGAGCTGAACATCGCGCCGTATCCCGTTCTGGTCGACGACCTCTCCCAACAATAATGCGCGGCCATCACCCAACTGCGGTACAAAGTTACCAAACTGATGCCCAGCGTAGCCCAGCGCCCGTGGTTCTGCGCCCGGAGGCAGCTGATTTCCACTAAACCACTGGGTAAGAGTGGCATCATCGGGCTTACTCTTCAGCCCTGTCTTAACTCCCAGCGTTTCTGCCAGGCGCTCATTAAATACAATCAGCGCGGGCTGGCTCACTGGCGTGGGCTGACAGGCCATCCACAGTGGCTCGGGAAGCGTTGCAAACTGGTGTTCAAATGACAGCACGGGCGACTCCGCTTTTAAAAGAAAGGGCTAACGAATACCCTAGCAGCTTACTCAAGTAATTGGCGATATCATGGCGCATACTGACCCATTAATTGACGTTAAGCGACTCGCTAACACAGTGGCGCTACCCCCTCTTCCGCGCGACTTTTATCGCCGTGACACCCTCGCCGTCGCTCGAGACCTACTGGGTTGTCGACTGGTTCGTTACTACGAAGGCGAGCTGATGGTCGCGGAGATCGTCGAAACAGAGGCCTATCGGGGGTCTGAAGATTCGGCCTGCCATGCGCATCGGCGCAAAACGCCGAGAACGGAGGCCATGTTTGGGCCTCCAGGGCACGCCTACGTGTACCTGGTGTATGGCATGCACTGGCTGCTGAACGTAGTGACACAGCCAGAAGGCAACCCGTGCGCGGTGCTTATTCGCGCGGTGGAGCCAGTGTCAGGTGAAGTGGCCATGCGCGCGCTACGTGATGTAAAGGGCCGCAATCTCACCAATGGCCCCGGTAAGCTAACCCGCGCGCTGCGTATTGATAAAACGCTATATGGTCATGATATGACCCAGTCTGACGTGCTATGGATAACAGCGGGCACTCCTCCCGATGCCGTTGCCTCTGGCCCTCGCGTGGGTATCGATTATGCCCAGCCCGCCGACCGCGACGCCCCTTGGCGGCTGTGGAGTGACGGCAATCCCTGGGTCTCGAAAGCGCGTTAGTCACGCTTCAAACACGCCACCGCGTGCTCTAGCACGGGCGTCAACGGTGCGCGCCACTGATGGGTTAAGAGCGCATCGGCGCGAGTAACGCCCAACGACAGCGAGGCAACCGGCAAACCCATGGCGTGGGCATCGCGGCAGAAGCGGTAGCCTGAATACACCATCAACGAAGTGCCCACAGCCAACACGGCATCGGCGTTTTGCAGCCCTGCTTGAGCAGCCAAGCGCCGCGCTGGCGGCACCACATCTCCGTAATAGACAACTTGGGGCTTTAGGATGCCTTGGCAGCGCGGGCAATCCAGCACCTGAAACGTCGAAAAATCGGTTTCTAAATCCGCATCGCCGTCGGGCGCATGGCGGGCATCCAGTGCTGCAAAACGCGGGTTCATCCTGGCCATTTCGCTGTGCATGGCGTGGCGCATGAGTTGGTAACCGCAGGTCATGCACGCCACCATGTCTGCTCGCCCGTGTAAATCAATCACCTTGCTAGAACCTGCCCGCTGATGCAGACGGTCTACGTTCTGTGTCACCAGCAGTTCCACGTAGCCCATGGTTTCCAGCGCCGCTAGTGCACGATGTGCACCACTCACTTGGGCTTCACGCATAGCTTTGAAACCGATCAGCGCCCGCGCCCAATAACGCTGGCGCACAGCAAGTGAGGTCATAAAATCGCCATGCTGTACCGGCGGCGGGCGCTTCCACTGCCCGTCCGCATCGCGGTAATCAGGAATGCCGCTGTCAGTGCTTACTCCTGCGCCAGTAATCACCCACAGTTTAGGGTGGCGCTCAATAAAACCCGCCAGCGCTTCCCCCGTCTGTGCGATGCTATTTGTCATTTCCACGGCCTGCGTCAATGGATCACCCTATGCAACACTGCGACAAGTAACCGATACTGTATGACAATAAAGGGGTATGCAATATGCCCTCGTTATTCAACGTAAGGAGTGTCTCATGCAATGGGATCACGAGATTATCATTGTCGGCGGTGGCATGGTGGGTGCCGCGCTAGCAGCCCGGTTAGGCCATACCGGCATGTCGGTTGGGCTGGTAGAACGTGGCAGCGCCCCCACCCCGCTCAGCGGCGATTATGACCTGCGTATCTCCTCACTTAATGCCCGTTCGCTGGCGTTTGTAAAAGCGAGCGGCACCGCGCTTCCCGAAGAGCGCTGCTGCCCGTTTCGCCATATTGATGTCGCTAATCAGGATGGCTCCGGCCACTCACTGTTTTCTGCCCAGGACAGTGGCATGGATGACTTCGGTATTTTTATCGAAAACCGCACCCTGCAATATGCGTTGTGGCAGCGCTTAGAGAATCTTCCCAGCGTGACCTGCTATACCCAGTGCGCACCGCTCAGCACCATGGCGGCTAGCACCGGCCGCATGCTGGAGCTAGATAACGGCAAAACCTTAAGCGCCCGCTTGATTGTTGGCGCAGATGGCGCACATTCGACGCTACGAGAACTTGCTGGCATTACCGTTAGTAGCTACGACTACCATCAGCGGGCGATGATTATTAATGTAGAAACCGAGCTACCCCAACAAGATATCAGTTGGCAGTGTTTCACCCCCACCGGCCCGATTGCCATGCTTCCCTTACCAGGCCATCGTGCATCGCTGGTGTGGTATGACAGCGACGAAGCCACCAAAGCCCGTGAACAGCTCTCCAGCGACGCCCTAAAAACGGCCATTGAAACAGCCTTTCCCAAGCGGCTAGGCAAGCTAACCCGTGTGGTCGCAAAGGCGAGTTTTCCAATTAGACGCCAGCACGCCAAACGCTATATCGGCAAGCGCTTAGCACTGATTGGCGATGCCGCCCACGTGGTGCATCCGCTGGCAGGGCAAGGGCTAAATATTGGTCTGCACGATGCCGACACCCTGGCAGAGCTGATTATCAAAGGCCGCGACCCCGGTGACGCTATCAGCCTGCACCGCTTCGAATGCCACCGCCGTTTGGCTAACCAAGCCATGATTGCCGCCACCGACAGTTTCCATCACCTGTTCACCGGCGCAAAACCGCTACGCCAGCTGGGTGACCTCAGCCTGCACCTTGCCGAACGCGTACCGCTCGCCAAACGCATGATGATGCAACAAGCTAACGGGCTAAACCCATTTAAAATGCGCTAAAGCCGTCTACGCTAAGAGGGTGGCAACGCAGCCGTTGCCAACAATAATCATAACAATCCCTCATTTAAGGAAGGCGTATGCCCCTCAAGCAACGACACTCTTTATTGACCGTGGTGACAGTTACCAGCCTCGGATTACTGGCAGCATCACCGCTACTGGCCTGGGATGGCGTCGTCGAAAAACAAACCTTCGAGATGCAAGACTTTACCACTCAAGGCGGCGAAACGATCCCCGAACTTGCGGTGGGTTGGGAAGCCTACGGTGAATTAAACGACGCCCGTGACAATGCCATTTTAATTACCCATTTTTTCTCTGGCACCAGCAACGCTGCAGGTCGTTATGACCCGGATGGCGAGCCAACCGGCTACTGGGATGCCATCATTGGCCCCGGCAAACCACTGGATACCGACGAGTACTACATTATTGCGTCCGATACGCTGGTGAACCTCAACGCCCACGACCCCAATGTCACTACCACTGGCCCCGCTTCTATTAACCCAGACACCGGCGAACCGTGGGGAATGGACTTTCCTGTAGTGACGATTCGTGACTTTGTCGAGGTACAGCGCGCATTACTAGAGAGCCAAGGCGTTGAATCGCTACACGCGGTCATGGGTGCCTCGATGGGGGCGCTTCAAGCATTTGAATGGGCCAGCGCGTACCCTGACAAAGTGGACAGGCTGATTCCTGTTATTGGCGGCGGCGTTGCCGACCCCTGGTTACTGGCAACGCTTAGCGCCTGGGCAGCGCCCATTCGCTTAGACGCCAACTGGAATGAAGGCAACTATTACGATGGCGAGCCACCCACCGATGGCCTAAAAGAAGCGCTCAAGCTCGTCACCCTCAATGCCAATCACTGGCAGTGGGCCAACGAAACGTTCAACCGCGACTGGGCCGATGACGAACGCGACCCCGCTCAAGATATCAACGCCCGCTACGCTATTGAGAAAACGCTGGATGACGTCGCCGCCGCCCGCGCCGAACTTTCCGATGCCAACCATCTGCTGTATTTGGTTCGCGCCAACCAACTCTTTATGGCGGGCCACGGTGATTCACTAGAAGAAGGACTGGCCGCCATCGACGCCCCAACGCTGATGCTCTATAGCGAAAACGACCTCGTCTTCGCCCCCGAAGGCGTGCGCCGCACTGCCGAGCTGATAGAAGCCGACGGCACCGAAGTAACGCTTGAAACCTTAGAAGGCAACCGCGGCCATTTAGATGGCGTTGTCGCTATCGACCAAGCCAGCGAAACGCTGCGAGCGTTTTTGAAATAACTTTTGTTTTGAAATAAAGAAGTAAGCACTGGCTTCTCCGGAAGCCAGTGCTACTAAGCGGCTTCAACGTCAAATAAGTGGCATCTTCAAAACGCAGCCGATTGCCAAAACCAAAAACGTACATTATTCTGTACATGAACAATATCGTGAACAGGAATTACCTATGGATGCCATTAGCTACACAGCAGCTAGAACCAATCTAGCGAAAACAATGCAACAGGTCTGCGAAGATCACGCGCCCATGATCATTACCCGTAACAAAGCGCAGTCTGTGGTCATGGTCTCTTTAGAGGATTATGAGGCACTGCAAGAGACCGCCTACCTGCTGCGCGCCCCCAAGAATGCTCAACGCTTGCTTGAGTCAATTGCCGAGCTAGAGCAAGGTGGCGGCCAAGAGCGGGAACTCTTGGAATGAAACTCATCTTCGCTGAGCATGCATGGGAAGATTATTTATACTGGCAAAAAACGGACAAAAAAGTGCTTGGCCGTATCAATAAGCTAATCAAAGAAACCCAACGAGAACCCTTTGGCGGCGTTGGTAAACCAGAGCCTCTTAAACACGGCTTGGCCGGTTACTGGTCTCGACGCATCAACGAAGAGCACCGGATGATTTACAAGGTGACTGACGATGCGCTGCTGATCGCCCAGCTTCGGTATCACTACTGACAAACGCGCGGAAAACTACTCGCCCACCACCTCAGAAAAGTGGCCCGTTTTTTCCAAGGTGTATTCGCCAAAATCCCGCGCCAAGAAAAGAGAGCCCGAGTAGACGCACTCAGCTTCTTTGCGGATGTCCTCAATGGACGGCGACGCATGGGGGCTAAACTGATAACGAGGGCTGAAGTGTGTCAGCACCAAACTAGGTAGCTTTATCGATTCGGCAAAAGCAGCAACAAGCTTGGCGTAGCTATGCCCCACATCACCGGCCTTCTGGGCCATCTCTTCGGTATAGGTGGCCTCATGTACCAACACCTGCGCCTCTGCACACGCCTCGCTCAATAAGTCAGGCTGGTCATTATCCCCAGCGATCACCACTTTCCTAGGCGTGTTCTTGAAGATTAGGTAGTCATGGCTTTTTAACTGCTCACCTGCAAACTCAATATCAACCCCTTGCTTCAACTGCCCCACAACGGCCCTCTTGGAATCCCCTTTTGCGCTAGCTTATCCACGTCCAGGGCAGCATCAACCTTTCGTTCCGTAAATGTATAGGCATAAGACGCCACCCGATGTGAAAGGCTGAATGTCTCAACCGCGATGTTCTCAAACTCAACGCTTGGCAAGTCGTCTGAGGCGATAAACTCTAAGGCGAAAGGTAAGCATAGCTGCGTCACCTCACAGGTGGCCTCCAACCAAGCTTTGATACCTGCGGGCGCAACAATGGTCAGTGGCGCTTTCCGGCCCCCCATGGCGGCACTCGCCAGAATGCCCGGCAGCCCGTAGCAGTGGTCGCCATGCACATGGGTAATAAAGATGGCTTTTAGTGAATGAAACGACAGCTTGGTATGCAAGACCTGATGCTGGGTACCTTCACCACAATCAATCAGGTACCACCCCTTCCCTTTGCTTTCACGCAAAGCAATCCCAGAGACATTTCTTTGTTTGGTGGGCACACCCGCGGAGGTGCCGAGGAAGAGTAGGTTCATCGCTTATTCTGAATGGTCTCTGAGATAGTCTGTGGAAGGCCCGAATCTAATAGTGATAACGACACAAAATAATCGTAATCGCATTATCATCAACTGCGTAGACGAATCGATTCGTATCATCTATACGTCGCGACCAAAAACCAGCTAAGTTTTCCTTTAATGGCGCTGGTTTGCCAGTGAAGGGAATCGCTCCAGGATTCGTCAGTCCATGACAGTAATCGACGACTCATCCATCAAGTCTCTGCGGGTTACCTTACCTGCTTTGAATTGTTCAGTTGAGCGATTCAAATGCTCAGCATTCGCCGGTGAGCGCAGAGCGCCGATGGTTTTTACGCAGCAAAGCAGATACAAAGGCATCCGAGTGCCGCGCCTGGTTTAATGACTACCGTTCACCTTTAAGACCATGCCATACCCGGAGAGCAATGATGGCAGTGGCATGGACTGAATATCGAACGACGTATTTTCCGAAAACCATATCTCGAACAGAGTCAGGCACCGGTGCCATTTCAACCGGTGCGCCCACATTGGGCAAGCCTGGAAGTAATTCGATTTTGCCAACAAGCTCGGCGGCAATCCTGGCCGCCGCAGACGGGTTGTGATCCGCAATGAACTCTCGGAGGCGTTTCAAATCGTCAATGGTTTCGGCCGTGTAAACCAGTTTCACTTACCTGACCCTGGCGCATCCTGCTCGTTTTCGGTTCCCCAGCTATTAAGCCAGTGGTGAACCTCGCTGGCATCAACAACCTTGCCTTGGGCAGCAGACTCCATTGCCTCTAACGTTTGTTTCAACCGCTTTTGCTCAAGCGGCTGCTTTTCTATGTATTCCGACAATACCTGGTTGATCACCCAGCCTTTACTCCGGTGTAACCTGTTGGCGATTGCTTCCAGGTGCTGTTCAACGTCTGCTTGAAGGCGGATTGTGGTGACGCTCATAACAATACCCTCATATTTAGCGACTACAGCGTATGACATTATAGTCTGCGAGGGTGGAGCAAAAAACTTAACGCTGCGCTAATTCGCGCCGTTTTGCGGCGACGAATTGAGCGATTTGTTAGACGACTTGCCCGGTATGACTTCAACTTTTAATTCCTGACTCATAGGCCGGACCTTCGTCATTCGAGATTCTAGCTCTAGGGCATGAGACCGATACTCCTCAAGCTTTACCGGTTCATCGGGCTATCATCGCTCAGCCACTTTAGCCTGCCAGGGATAACTGCCGCATACCGCGCCAACTCCTGCTCTATTTTGTCTAAACCATCAGGGAATCGGTACTCTTCACCTTCGTAATTGATGGCCATTGCTACAACTTGGTGAAGCTCACGCACCTCAAAAAGAACGCCGGAAAGAATAGTCCTGACATGCGTATTTTCCTAACACCCAGCAGCCAAACCATCTACCTGCCATACATTGAAATTTATAAAAAAGCTCGCCAACGCGATACGCTTTTCTTAAAAATGGTTGTTGTCGCCCTCACCTGAATCTACCCCACTAATTCCCTTTAGGGAAAAGCCAATGTTGGCAAACTATCAAAACGTCGCGTATTTGCGAACTCGTTAACGGCCAAGTAAGGGAAAGCGTAAAATAGCGGGGTTGAGTGACAGCCCTAAGGCAGTTTTTAACTGAGCGATACACACACCATATCCCCTCCAAACCACTGCTGTTTTAGCCCGCGCTGTTTTTCCAGCAGGGCTAAGTACGGGCGTAGGGGTTGGTGGTTGGGCAACGTGAGATGCAGTTGGCGTAGGCGGCGTTGGAACGGCAGCTGTTCAGCGGGTTGGTGCAGTGGCGTGACGTGCTGGGTGAGCCATTCGATGTCCGGTAGTAGTAGATGCGTGGCGCCGCTGTCTAGGGCTAGGGTCACTCCTTTGGCGTCGAAGTCACCGGCGTAGAGGTGTGGCCGATTGGTTTTGCGCCATGCTTTTGTCAGTTCGGCAAAGCCGCCGCCGTAATGGCTGTCGCCACGGTAAACGACCAGCGGGTTAGCGTAGCCGCTAAGCGCTGCTATCTCTGGCGAAAACGCGTAGAAGCTATCCAGGTTTTCCACCTGAACGAGCGCGCCAAACACCGGCAGCTTCAGGCCGCTCACATCAACATCACGTATGCTGCGCGGCTCTGGCGCAAGCCATGCAGAGGGCTGCGGCGGCAAGTTGATCAGCACGCGTTTTGCGCGTGGGCCTTCGCGGCGGCTTTTATCCTCCTCAACGCCTTCAGCTGCTTGGGCGGCACTGCTTAAGCCACTTAACGAGCGCCCTAGCGGTGCCAAACGGTCACTCTCCAACATGCTGTTGATTTGCGCCATGAGCGTGGCGTCAAAGCGCAGCGCTTGGTTGGAAATCCGCATGGTTAGATCAATATCTTGCTGATGGCACCATGCCACTACATCTTCGACCCACTTGCCACGGGATTTTTCTACCACGGGCTGGCGGTTAAGCTCTCGAACAACACTGTTAAGCCCGGCACGGGCGCGGCCTGATAATGTCATACTGCCACCGCCAGTACGACGTCATGAATCAGGCGCAGATCGTTAAATGGGCTGGCCGGTGATTCATCTTGGTGTAGGCGAAACGCTTGCTGCTCGCTACGTGGCAAGCCCTGGTATTCGGAGATAACCTGAAACAGCCAAATTTCATCGGGCCATTCGAGGTGGCTGTCATACAGATAAGCGAGGGCGCTGATTGGCTCGGCGGGGGGCTGATCTAACACCGCAAGATAAAAGCGTTCGACATCTTGTTTAAGCGCCTGCTGGCGTGCAGCGGCAAGGTTATCTTCCGGCGTGAGCGCAGGCACTGCCGACTCAACGGTTTGCGTGGCATGGCGTGGGGTTGGCAACTCATGCAGCAGTTCTGCCAGCACGCGACTTTCCAGCGCGCGATCTAGCGCTGGCGCAGCGGCGGCATTTAACGGCGCAGCATGGTTGAATAACGCAGGAACATCACTGCGTTTGGCGTAATTACTCGGCACAAAGCCTGGATGTTCGCGCATAAACGCGACCATGCCGCTGATCAGGCGGCTGCGTGCCTGCTGTTTGCGAAAGCGTGCCATTAGCTCAATTAACCGCCGTTGCACTTCCCGCAGGCTGGTGTAATGGTGGCTTAAGCGCTGCTGTAGCTGGCTGATCAGTAGCTTGCGCAGGCTGCCATCGCTGCCTACTAACGCAATCAGTTCGTCGAAGTCGATCAGTGCCAGACCATCCAACAACCTAACTATCTGTTTTTGGGCGCGGTCGTTTTCGCGAATCTTATCGCTCAACTGGCTAACAAAGCCGAAATCGCTATTGAGCCGCTGCCAAAGGCTATCAATAGCATCGGCAAAGCGGCCGTTTAGATCGTCAACTTCCTGACGCAGGCGCAGCAGTTGCTGCTCCTGTCGCCAATGTTCACCTCGGCTGCGGGCTTCACGGTAGCTGTGCACCAACGAACGCACTAGCTCAAGGGTTTCCGCAACATCGGCATTTACATGGCGGCGGGTTTCGTCGGCCAGCATTTCAGCGATCAGCTCGCGCACTTTAGGAGCGAGCTTTACGCCGCTCTGCTCATCGGGCCGCCATAACACTCGAGCAGCCAACAGTTTGCGCAGCGCACTGTCGTTGAGTCCATCTAACGGCACGTCATCACGAGTGTAGCCCTGCATCAGTCGTTCGGCATGTTTGCCCAATAGCGCCAGCCGTTCAGCGCCGGTTTTTAGCAGGCGGCTTTCCAGTTCACTCACAGCAGCGCCTCCTGGGCACCCTCTTCCTGCTCCGCATCGATGGGCAAGTTTTCCTCATCGCGGATAAAGCGCACCACCTCGATCAGGTAATCAATTTTACCGGTGACCACAAACACCTGACGCTCAGTGTGGGGCTGAAGCAAGTAACCATGCTCTTTCAAGCGTTTAAATAACTGCTTTACTTGGGCATCCAACTGGTCGCTCTGGGAACCAAAGAAGCTGTCTGTGGCTAGCCGTTCCAAACGCTCACGCAGGCTTTGGTTGTCTTCGCACTTAGCGCTGAACTCAGCGGGCTTAAGCACATCACCAGGGGCCGCCAAGGTGTCGCGGCCTAGCGCCTCTTGAACCAGTTGCAGCCATTCCAGCAGCGGCAACAGGCTGTTGACCGTGTCACTCAGCTGGCGCGATAGCTGCTCCCGAGCGGCTTCGTTCAGCTGTCGCCAAGCTAAAAAGTAGACACTGCCTTCATCATTGCTCGCCAGCCTGCGGTTGAGCGGGCGCAGGTAGTCATCAATCGCGTCGCGGGTCTCTTCGTTGGCTAGGTGGCGGAAGGCGTTGTCATCACTGACGGCGCAGACAAACTCGCCAGCCAGCAAGCGTTCCAGTAGCGGGCCGTGTTCGATCATGCGGTCACCTCTTGCTGACGCTCCTTGATCCGCTGCGCAAGCGGGCTAAGGCGCGGTTCAATACGTTTTAGCAGGCGCTGGTTGGGCTGGTTAGGGTCCCGCTCAATCAGGTAGCGATTAGCAAACAGCAGCAGCACATCCGATTCCGGGTTAGGGAAAGCCCCCACAATATGAATGCGGTTGCTGTCACAAGCGTCGAACAACTTTTCGACATTGTGGTAGGCCAGCGTGCCGATTTCATCAATCGGCCAATGGATAGCAATTTGCGCATCCCCCCGTAGCAGCCGCGTAAACGCCAGCAGGAACTTACACAAAATCAGGTAGGCCATGCCATGGCTTGAAGACTCTAACAACTGGCGGTCGTTTTTGATCACCAGGTCAGTGCCGCCCTCGTTTAGGTGCAGTTCAAGGCGCAGCAGGCTTTCGAAGCTGTACTGCTGGTCGCTGCGCAGCAAATCGACCACATCGGCCAGCGCATTAAGGTAATCGTCGCTGGGCAACATCTGGCCAGATTCCCGCCACGCTTTGTAGCGCTGGGCAAACAACTTTAAAGGCTCCCAGAAACCCAGCTCATCGATCGTCGATTGAATGCGCACTTCCGCTTTGCTGATGCCTTCTAAGCGCAGGTCATCCGCTACTTCGTCGGAAAGCCGACGGCTTTGCGCACTGATACGGCGGTTTAAGTCGCGGAACACAATAAAGAATTTATCCAGGTCATCGCTTAAATTGCGCCCTTCCTGAATCAGTTGCTGCTGTTGATCTTCTAACAGTTTTAACATGTCGCGCAGCAGCGGCAACACTAGTCGCGGGCTGTCGTTCGGCAGCTTCTCGCGTTCGCTTTGCAGTGCATCGGCAAAGCCGCTGCTGGCATCTTTAATCAGCTGGCTTTCTACCTCCAGACAGCCCCGGCGCAGCTGTTCAAGCTGCTGATGGCGGCTGGTTAACGCTTGGCGCGCACGCTCAATGCGCTCCTCCATGTCACCTACGGCATCCGCTAAGGGCGCCCCCTCTGAAACGATGTCCAAACTTTCCAACTGGGCCAGCAGCGGCTTAAGGGCTTCTACACTGCCGTGGGCATTTGCGCGCTGAATTTTTAGCTCATTAACCGCTGATTGATGCGCTTCACGTGCGGCCTGGAAGTCGTTTTTGAGGCGCGCTTTTTCACGTTTCAACTGCTGGTCAAGCTGAACAAGCTCCGCTTCCTGCGCCACCAGCTGGGGCTTGTGCTGGCTCCACTCCACGCGCATAAAGCGTTGGTACTCGGTGAGTTCTTCCTGGCGAGCGGCGATTTTACGAATGCGCTCATTCTGTTGCTCTATGCGTTTTTTCGTTTCCTGAAGCTGCGCGGGGTCCACGCCCTGCTCGGCAAGTTCCTGGCTGAAGGCGGCTTCCAGCTCATTGCGCTGGCGCTGATGTTCCGCGTTGGCATCGTTAAGCTGCTGCTTGTACTGGCGTAGCTGCGCATCCAGGCTATCCAGCTGGTTTTGCGCATCGGCTTTTAACTCCAGCAGTTGGCCCTGATGGGTCTCGGCCAGCTCGGCAAGCGACTGGCGTTTCTCTTCACGCAGTTCGGTCTGGGCCTGCTCCTGGCGAGCCAACGCCGCTTGGTGCTCCGCTCGACGTGCCTGCTGGCGCTTGGTATGGCGCTCTTGCTGCTGGCGGCGAGCCTCAAGGGCATACTCCACTTCCTGTTCGGCACGCTGATACCCCATACGCGCCTGATCTTGGGCCTCGTCGGCCTGTTGCACCCGTTCGTTGTACTGCTTTAAGGCTTTTTCGGCAGCGGCACACTCGGCTTGGGCGCGCTGTTTAGCGCCATCCGCCTCTTCAATCGCCGCCAGCAAACTGGCTTCGTCTTGGGCGTAATCCGGCAGTGCAATGGCGCTTAGGTCCAGCGCTAGCCCGAACAGGTCGTCGCTAGCGCCTTCAGCAAGCTGCGGGGCGAGGTCTCGGCGCTCAAGTAGCTCTGGCGCAATAACCTTACCAAGCTGCTGCTCCCAACCGGGGCGGTGGTAACGCAAAAAGTGGCGCAGGCTGCCTTGTTCGGGGTCGCGCTGTTGATAGAGCGCATAGCAGTGTTGTTCGGCCCGCTCACGCTGCTGGCGACACTGCACCAGCTGCTGCTCAGCGGCGTCGCGCTCACGTTTGTGGCCTTCAAGCTCGCGGCGCAGCGCTTCCAACGTGGCGGCGGCAGCGCTGCGTTCCTGCTGTGTTTGGTCTAAACGCGCCTGGGCAAGCTCGGCTTCTTGAGCCTCTTCAGCGGTTTGGGTGGGCATCGCCAGCTGCGCTTTTAATTCGGCTAGTTGCTCAACACCCAGTTCTAACTGCGCTTGATACTCACCCTCTAGCCGTTGGCGCTCTTGCTGATAGCGCTCGTTATGCTGCTGTTCGGCTTGCCACTGCTGCTCTCGGCGTTGGGCTTTTTCCTCGACCAGGGCATCTATCAACTCCTGATTTTCTTGAGTTTGCCGGGCAAGTGCTTCGGAAAGCTCGCGTAACCGGCCATCTAAACGCGCCTGGCTCTCTTTTACCGCCTCTTGCATAACTTGCAGGTGCTTCTGAAGCTGATCACGCTGCTCACGCCACTGTGGCAAGGCGTTGATGTCTCGCTCCAGGCCGGTCATGTCGGCATCGGCGTAGTGCTCAAACTGGGTTTGCAGGTCATTCAAGCGACGCTGAGTGTGCTGTAAGTCGCTCGCAACTTCACTGTGGCGGTCGTTCAGCTCATCGCGCTGCTGAGTGTAGGCATTTTCACGCTGCTGGAATTCGCGCTGGTGGCGGTTTAACTCGCCATCCAGCTCCGCAATGCGCTGCTCTGCCTGCTGATGGTCGGCGCTTAGCTGGGGTTTCAACTGCCACAGCGTGGTCTCTAACTGGGCCAATTCGCGGTCGATGCCACCAAGTTTAGTCAGCGCGGCCTGCAGCGGCTCCAGGCGCATGGACTGGCGCATCTGGGCAATCCACTCCCGCGCTTTGGCACTGCGAATGCGGGTGACCGGCAGCTCGACGCCATCCTCTTCGAAAATTGCCGCCAGCATGGTTTTGAGGGTATCCATCTTGCCCTCTTTCGCATGCACAGCAGAGACCAATTTTTCGATATGACGAATACGCCGTTCAGGGTTAACCAGACTAAACTGCGCCGCGATTTGGCGCAGCTTTAGGCCATCGCGACTATTACCGTGCAGCTGGGTAAAGTCGTTTTGGATCACAGAGCGAAACTCGGAGGTAGCCCCCAGCTTGGAAGAGACAGGAATCCCGCTGCGGCGCAATCCGCTAGACCACTGTGGGTACTCCAGTGCCAAGGGGCCTTTCTCAGTTTCGATCAGATAGTCTTCTGGCCGATAAGGGGCACCGACAAAACGATACTCCACGCCACCTTCTTGCTTGCGCGTCAGCACGACTTGGCAAACATTACCTGCTTCGCGGCGATATTCGTAAACGAGATAGCTTTGACGAGTGGGCAAATAGAAGGCATCAAACTTCATGCGGGTTTTCGGCACCACCTTATTGGGCAGCTCGCCGTAAAACACCGGCACTAACCGCTGAAGCGTGGTTTTGCCTGACGCGTTGGTGCCGCAAATATTGGTGTGGCCATCCACATTGAGTTCAACCACCCCTGACAAGTGGCCGTGAATCATAACGATGCGTAGCAAATGCGCCATGCCGTGTCCTTGATCGTCAAACGTCCGAAAACGCTATCTTGCCAGACCTAGAGCAAGGCGACATCTGTTCAGGTGTGAACTATTGATTTATCTAATGACAATGCACATTTAGATTAGGGGTTAGCTGCTCTCACGCACTCTTTTATTCACTCTCCCACGCTGCTCACCACAAAATCCCTAGCAACGCCTATATGGTAGTCAATGGCCTCGCGGCAAGCCTCTGAACGGCCGCTACCCAAGGCATCTAGCAGCTTAAAGTGACTGGTGGCAATGGTATCGGGGGCTTCGTGGGTTTTGGTAATCAGCGTAATGCACAGACGAAGTTCATGGGTTAAGCCATCAAATGCCCGCAGCAGCCGCTCGTTGCCCGCGTAATGAATTATTAAGCGGTGAAACTGCAGGTCTTCTTCAATGCGGCGTGTTCCATCATTGCTGGCGGTCGCTTCGCATAAAACCTCTACCTGCTGTTTTAGCGCGCGCTCAGCGTCGCTGCTATAGCGCTCTGATAAGCGTTGGATGGCATGGCGTTCAAGGCATAGCCGCAGATCGAAGACATCCTCTAATTCAACGGCATTCAACGCCCTGACAAAAAAACCACGCCTCGGTTTTGAGACCAACAACCCACGACTTTCCAATAAGCGAGCGGCCTCGCGAACCGGCGCACGGCTGACGCCTAAATCCCGAGACAGCTGCACTTCTGAAAGCCGCTCACCGGGCAAAAAGTGTTGCTGGATAATCGCTTGCGTCAAATAGTCGGCCACCTGTTCAACAAGGTTTTGCTGTTGAATAAAGCCGCCGGGAGCCACTGAGGAAGAGACCATAGAGTCTACTCTTATTAAGTGTTACGTATTTTTAGTATGACGCAAAAAAGTATTCTGTCGACGGCCGATTGCCGACTGTCGACAGTTTTATAAACCACTGCTATGTTCAAAAAGGCCTCTTATAACGCTCTGTAACGACAATCCATAACAACAATCACAACTGGGCTTTTTTTGTATCACGCCTCGCTCGCCTAACGACAACGTAAATCCATTACGTGCCAGGCTTTGGCCTAGTAACCGAGGAGCAGAAACAAAATGAAAACACCTTTGGCTTTGGCAATTTCCGCTGCAGCATTCGCTTTTTCGTCGACCGCTCTATCAGACGACCCGAAACAGGGCGGCACTGTTAACACTATTATTCAACCAGAACCACCAGGCTTAGTGCTGGGGATGGTGCAAAACGCACCTACGCGCACCGTGGCAGGCAATATCTATGAAGGGCTACTGCGCTACACTACGGATCTGGAACCCATGCCGCAGCTCGCTGAGTCATGGGAAGTCAGTGACGATGGCCGCACCTACACCTTTCACTTACGAGAAGATGTTACCTGGCACGACGGCGAACCCTTCACTGCTGACGACGTGGTGTTTTCTGCCGATGTTTTCCACCGCGAGCTGAACCCCAGTGCGCGGGCCGTTTTACAACATGTGGAAAGCATCGAAGCAACAGATGATCACACCGTTGTATTTACCTTAACCGAGCCCTTCGGCCCGTTCCTGATCTCCTTTGAAGCAGGCACCTTCACCATGGTGCCTGAACACCTTTACGCGGACACCGACTTCCGCAACAACGAACACAACGACCACCCGATTGGCACAGGCCCCTTCAAATTTGCTAATTGGGAACGCGGCACCGTTATCGAGCTAGTTAAAAACGACGACTACTACGAAGACGGGCTGCCCTATCTGGACGGCGTCAACTGGCACATCATTCCAGACGGTGGTTCCCGTGCGGTCGCCTTCGAGAATGGCACCATTGATGTACTACCAAGCGGCACCGTTGAGAACTTCGATATTCCGCGCCTATCTGCCATGGATAACGTCTGTATGACAGAAGAAGGCCACGAATATTTCAGTCCCTTCGCCATGCTGTGGATGAACAACCGTGAAGGCCCAACCGCCGACAAACGCTTCCGCCAAGCAGTGATGTATGCCATGGATCGTGAGTTTGCCAAAGATGTGCTGTGGAATGGCTTAGGCAATGTGCCGCTCTCAGCCTTTGGCTCCAATGCGCGTTTCCAACATGATGGTTTAGAGCCTTACGATCACAATCCAGACCGTGCCCGTGAGCTGTTGGAAGAAATGGAGTATGACGGCGAAGAGATTACCATTCTGCCACTTCCTTACGGCGAAACGTGGACCCGTTGGGCTGAAGCCGTACAACAGAACCTGCGTGAAGTGGGTATTAACGTAAGAACCCAAGCCACCGACGTGGGCGGCTGGAACCAGCGCCTTGGCGACTGGGATTACGATCTCGCCTTTACCTACCTGTTCCAGTATGGCGACCCGGCGCTGGGCATTTCACGCACCTACCTTTCCGACAATATTGCCAAAGGCTCACCCTGGAATAACGTAGAAGGCTATGAAAACGAGCGTGTTGACGAGCTGTTTAACGCTGCGGCCACGGCCTTCCCCGATGAAGAGCGTGAAGCGCTATACCATGAAGTGCAGGAAATTCTGCATGAAGACGTGCCTGTCGGCTGGTTGATGGAGCTTGGCTTCCCTACCCTTTACCGCTGTGACGTAAAAGACCTCGTGACCTCCGGTGTGGGTGTCAACGATGGCTTCAAAGATGCTTGGTTAGACCGCTAATCCAAAGCGACACCCAGGCCGCGCAAGCTGCCTGGGTGCTTCAGCCATGTCATGAAGGTATCGGTCAGGAAGGTGTCTATGGTTTACGCTCGTTTGATAGTGATGCGGTTATTGAAGGCCGTTATCGTATTGTTTCTAATCGTTATTTTTAACTTCTTCCTTATTCAGATGGCTCCCGGCGACCCCGCGGCGATTTTAGCCGGTGAGGCGGGCGCTGCTGACCAGGAGTTTCTCAACCAATTGCGTGAACGCTTCGGCCTTGATCAGCCGATGTATGTGCAACTGTGGCGTTACGTATCAGGCATTGCCATGCTCGATTTTGGTTACTCCTATCGGCTTGGTGTGCCTGTTTTTGATCTCATCATGTCTCGACTGCCCGCCACACTGTTACTAACCGGCACGGCGTTTGTGCTCTCGCTGGTGCTCGGTATTGTGGCAGGTTCCATGGCCGCGGCGCGGGTTAAAAAGCCCTCTGGTTCACTGATTATGGCGCTAGCCTTGGTGTTTTATGCTACGCCTCTGTTTTGGGTAGCACTGATGTCCGTGGTGGTATTTTCCGTCTACCTCGGCTGGCTGCCCGCTTACGGTCTTTACACCGTTGGTGCGGGGCACACTGGCTTTGCGCTTGTGCTGGATGTCGCCACGCATTTAATACTGCCTGCCACTACGCTGGCGCTATTTTTTATGGCGATTTATACCCGCATGACGCGCACCTCTATGCTCGATGCAGCCCAGCAGGACTTCGTTAAAACCGCTCGCGCGAAAGGGTTAAAGCCTAGCGTCATTCAGCGCCGACACATTCTTCGCAATGCCCTACTGCCGATCATCACCCTGGCAGGCTTACAGGCTGGGCAGATGGTTGGCGGCGCTATTTTGACGGAAACCGTGTTTGCTTGGCCGGGTATCGGGCGACTGATGTTTGAAGCGCTACAACAGCGTGACTACAACCTGCTGCTGGGTATTTTCTTCTTCTCGGCGGCTTTAGTGATTGTCTTCAATATTCTTACCGACTTGGTTTACCGCTTGGCTGATCCGCGCATCAAGGGGGCCTCATGAGCTTTTTCGCACGCTTTGCGCAAAACCGTGGTGCCCTGATAGGGCTGATTATTCTGCTGCTAATTATCGTCATGGCGATTCTGGCGCCTTTGCTATTTCCTGAGTCGCCCTGGCGCATGGTTCAACGGCCCTTTTTGCCGCCGCTATCCCAGGAAGGTTTCCTGCTGGGCACCGATACCATGGGACGCAACGTCGCTGCTGGGTTAATGCATGGTGCCTGGGTGTCGTTGCTGATTGGCTTGGTATCCACCAGCGTCGCCCTGCTGATTGGCGTGCCGCTGGGTGCGATTGCGGGGTACTACGGAGGCCTGATTGACGACGTACTCATGCGCTTTACCGAGTTCTTTCAAACCATCCCCAACTTTGCCCTGGCGATTGTGCTGGTGGCGATTATGCAACCCAGCATCACCTCCATTGTACTGGCGATTGCGCTGGTCAGTTGGCCCCCGGTTGCCCGTTTGGTAAGGGCAGAGTTTATGTCGTTACGGCACCGTGAATACGTTGAAGCGGCTCGCTTGGTTGGCCAAACCAATAGCACCATTATCTTGCGTCAGATTCTGCCTAACACGCTGTCGCCCATTATTGTTCTAGCCTCGTTAATGGTCGCTACCGCTATTTTGCTGGAATCGGCGCTGTCATTTTTAGGCTTGGGCGACCCCAATGTGATGTCCTGGGGCTACATGATTGGCGCGGCACGCACGGTTATTCGCCAAGCCTGGTGGCTGAGTTTCTTCCCTGGTGTAGCGATTCTACTCACCGTTCTGGCGTTGAACTTAGTTGGTGAAGGCCTAGACGATGCGCTTAACCCCAAACTTTCCCGCGAGCGCTAGGAGCCCCTCATGACGGTCACTACCGATTCTAAAAAACAGCATCCATCAGCTGAAACTGTGCTTAGCATTCGTGACTTAAGCGTGGCGCTCCCCAAAGGAGCAGACCGTGCCTTGGCGGTGGAAAACGTTAGCTACGATGTTAATCGCGGCGAGATCATGTGTGTTGTCGGGGAATCCGGCTCGGGTAAATCAATGGCCGCTAACACCGTGATGGGCCTGCTCCCTAAAGGCGTGCGCCCCGTTCAAGGTGAGGTCAACTTTCTGGGCCAAGATGTCATCACCCTAACCGAGAAACAGCATCGCGCCCTGCGCGGCCTTAAAATCGGCATGATTTTTCAGGAGCCCATGACCGCGCTTAATCCGTTAATGCGGGTGGGCGCCCAAATCGCTGAGGTGTTTGAAGCGCATGGTCAACTCACCCCGAAACAGCGTCAAGAACGTGCCTTGGAGCTGTTGATTGAAGTGGGGATTCCACAGCCGGAAAAAGCCATTAGCGCCTACCCTTTTGAGCTATCTGGCGGCCAGCGGCAACGCGTCATGATCGCCATGGCATTAGCCCTTGAACCCGTGCTATTGATCGCCGACGAGCCCACCACAGCGCTGGATGTGACTACCCAGGCGCAGATCCTTGAGCTTATTCGTGATTTGCAGCGCCGCCGAGGCATGGCGGTGATGTTTATCACTCATGATTTTGGGGTCGTGGCTGAAATTGCCAACCGCGTCTGTGTCATGCGCCATGGTAAAATTGTCGAAATCGGTGAAGCGAAAGAGGTGCTGGATAATCCACAAAACGCTTATACAAAAGCACTGATTGCCGCCATTCCCAGCAATGCAGTGCCGCCCCACCGTGAAACAAGCCAGGTAGCTCCGCTACTCGAGATCAAACAGCTTAATAAAGTCTTTCGTTCACGCGGGGGCTGGTTTAAGCCAGCACGAGAAGTCCGCGCACTGGATGATATCTCGCTAACCCTGGCCCGTGGCGAAACCATGGGCATTGTTGGCGAATCGGGGTCGGGGAAATCCACCCTTGGCCGCTGTGTGGTGCGCCTTGAACACCCCGATAGCGGTGAACTGTTGCTGGATGGCGTTAATCTTTCACAGCTAAAAGGCGACGCGCTGCGTCGTGAACGCCACCGCGTGCAGATGATTTTTCAGGACCCCTACGCCTCGCTTAATCCACGTACTCGGGTCGGCATGGCGATTGCTCAAGGGCCTATGGCCAATGGCACACCCAAAAACGTGGCGCTCAAACAGGCAGGAGAACTACTGGATCTAGTGGGCCTTGGCGCAAGCGCCGTGGAGCGCTACCCTCATGAGTTTTCCGGCGGGCAGCGCCAGCGCATTGGCATTGCCCGTGCGTTAGCGCTAAACCCTGAGCTTATTGTGGCAGATGAAGCGGTCTCAGCACTGGATGTGTCTATTCAAGCCCAAGTGCTTAAACTGCTTGAAGAACTGAAGCAACGGCTTTCGCTTTCACTGCTGTTTATTACCCACGATTTACGGGTAGCCGCGCAAATTTGCGACCGCATCGTGGTGATGCAGCATGGCCGTATTGTTGAACAAGGCAGCGCTGAACAAATATTCCTTCAGCCAAAAGAAGCCTATACCCAGTCGCTGCTTGATGCGATTCCTGGTCGTCAAGCGCCGGTGGCGGCTACCGCCTAATCATTAGATCGTTAACCTCTTTACCAAGGAACACCCATGCAGATAACCCTGGAGGCGCTGCGTAAACTTGTTGGTGCTGCCCATGTAATCACGGGCGATGATGTCACTAGTCGCCGTGTTGATTGGATGACCGGTGCGCCCTGCCAGGCAGGCGCCATTGTTCGCCCGGCAGATACCGAACAGTTAGCGGCTGTTATGCAGGCCTGCCACACGCTTAAACAGCCAGTGGTTACCCATGGCGGCTTAACCGGTTTAGTGCATGGCGCGGAGGCGAGTCCAGAAGAGTTGGTCATTTCCCTGGAACGCATGACCGCTATTGAAGAGATTGATCAGGTCGGCGGCACGATAACGGTACAAGCAGGCGCCCCCCTTCAGCGAGTACAGGAAGCCGCTAACGAGGTAGGGCTGCAGTTCCCGCTGGATTTAGGCGCACGCGGAAGCTGTACGATTGGCGGCAATATCGCCACCAATGCTGGCGGTGTCAGGGTGATTCGCTACGGCATGATGCGCCAGCAAGTACTAGGGCTTGAAGCAGTGATGGCCGACGGGCGTGTTGTCAGTTCCATGAATCGCATGCTGAAAAACAATGCAGGGTTTGATTTAAAGCAGCTATTTATTGGCAGTGAAGGCACCCTGGGGATTATTACCCGCGCCGTGCTGCGGCTTCAGCCGCCTACCCCTAGCGAGCAAACGGCACTGGTGGCTTGCCACTCGTTTGACGCGCTAACCGGGCTATTAAGCCATATGGGCAAAGCGCTTGGGGGTGGCCTGGGGGCGTTTGAGGTAATGTGGCAAAACCACTATCGCCTGCTCACTGAAACGCTGGCGAGGCACACGCCCCCGATTCCACCAGAGCACCCCTTTTATGTGATTATCGAGTCGCTCGGCAACGATGAAACTCACCATGCAGAGCAATTCCGTGTAGCGCTTGAACAGGCATTTGAACAAGACTTAATCGTCGATGCCGTGATTGCCCAATCAACCACTCAACGCGATGGTCTCTGGGCGATACGAGAAGATATTGAAGGGCTCATCAAGGGGCTGGCACCCATCTTTACCTTTGATGTCAGCCTCCCCATTGCCGATATGCAGCGCTATACCGATGTATTAGAGAAGCAGCTGGTACAACGCTGGCCAGAGGGCCGCCTAGTGGTGTTTGGCCATCTTGGCGACGGCAACCTGCATATTTCTATTAGCGTTGGCAGCGATGCGCCAGAAGAGCGCCACGCGGTAGAAACACTGGTTTACGAGCCACTTAAAGCGCTGGGAGGCTCTGTTTCAGCAGAGCATGGCATTGGTTTAGAAAAGCGCCCCTGGCTTAGCACCTGCCGCTCTCAGGCGGAAATCGAATTAATGCACACACTGAAGCAGGCGTTTGACCCACATCAGTTGCTTAATCGCGGTAAAATTTTGAGCTGAAAATTTTCATTATTAGGATATCGATATGCCCTCCTACCCCCATCATCTTACTGGTGAAGGTCCCCTTAATCCGTTTCCTGGGATTAAAGTTCTGGAGCGCCGCATTGGCCGCGAAATCCCTCATCGATTGGGCTCTAATGAAGGGCTGGACATGCCCCATCGTGCGCTACGTGAACATTTTGGCGATGCTGTCGCCGAGCATGTGTACTGTTACGGCGATGCGGAAGCTCTCGGCGTTCGTCAGCGACTAAGCGCCCAGAAGGGTATACCGCTTGATCACTTGCTGGTGGATGCCGGTGCCGATAGCCTAATCGCGTTAGCACTACGCACCACCTGCACACCGGGCGACACCGTGGTTAGTACGGCGGGCACTTACCCAACCTTTGGTTACTTTGCGAAAGGCCAGGGTTGCCACTTAGTAGAGCCTAGCTATGTTGAAGCCCCTGGCCTACTGGCCCCTGATTTGGAAGCGTTAGCGGCGGCAGCACACCAGGAAAATGCCCAGCTGGTTTATTTAGCCAACCCCGATAACCCTAGCGGCCATCTGCATAGCGACAGTGCCATTCTCAAGCTGCGCGACGCACTGCCGGACACCTGCTGGCTGCTGCTGGATGAGGCGTATGGCGATTTTCGTGATGACGCCAACAGTGACTTCGCGGCCAAGGCACTTCCAGGTGTCATTCGCCTACGCACGCTGTCAAAAGCCCACGGTTTAGCAGGCTTACGCATTGGCTATGCGATTGCCGACCCTGATGTGCTCGCATTGATGATGAAGGTGCGCATTCACTACGCGGTATCCACCTTTACCCAGGCAGCCGCAGAAATCGTGCTCGATCACCCAGCTGAAGTCCACCAACATATTGCGGAAGTAAAAGCACGCAGGGAACAGTTAGCGGCTCATTTCCAAGCACTGGGTGCCGATGTATTGCCTAGCGCCACCAACTTTATCGGCATTCGCTTACCAACTGCCGAACTGGCCGAGCGGATAAACCGTGAGCTACTGGAAGCAGGCCGTTTAATCGCCCGCCCCGCTCACCCAGCGCTTGGTCATGTCTTACGCATCACCGCCGTCGCGGATGCTTTGGAACCAGGGCAGCTGGCGATTCTTGAGCAGGCCATTAAAGAGAATGCCTGACGGCTGTCAGGCATTCTTCAAACGCTAGCGAATAGCGGGCAATGAACCTAAGCGGGCGTTAACCAGTGCTTGAACGCAGCCAGCTCGCCACGCACCGCTTGGCGATACAGGCGCTGCAAGCGCGCGGTCACACTGTCGTCCGGTATCGGCGCGTCGACAGCCGGCGCACCCGCCCTTACCCCGATGCGGCGGCCATCCAGTTCACGCAGAGGAAGAATTTCCGCAGCGGTACCGGTTAAGAACGCTTCATCGGCGGTATACAGCTCATCACGAGTGATGCGTCGCTCGCGCACTTCTATGCCCAGCGCCTCGCGGGCTAACTGGATCACGCTGTCGCGAGTGATACCCTGCAAGCAGGACGTCACTTCGGGCGTGTGCAGTACACCATCGCGCAATAAGAAAACATTAGCGGCGGACGCTTCGGCCACATAGCCTTCTGGGTCAAGCATGATGGTTTCATCAAACCCTGCTTTCACGGCGGTATTCAGCGCCAGCATCGAATTCACATAATGACCGCTGGTCTTGGCACGGCACAGGCTGATATTGACGTGGTGGCGCGCCCAGGAAGACGTCAGCGCACGTAACCCACAGCGGGTTGCCTGCGGCGACAGATACGGCCCAAGGTCCCAGGCAGCAATCATCACATGGGTGCTTAATCCTTTGGCTCGCAGGCCAAGGCCTTCCGCGCCAAGAAACACCGTTGGCTTAAGATAAGCGTTCGTCAGCTGATTTTTACGCAAGCACTCCTGCTGAGCCTCGATCAGCGCCTCTTCGCTAAAAGCGATCGGAATATCTAAGGAGTGGGCGCTCTCTGCCAAGCGGCGGGTATGCTCAGCCACGCGAAACAGCGCCGTTCCCTGCTCCCCCTCATAAGCGCGCACGCCCTCGAAGCAGCCCATGCCATAGTGCAGCGTATGGGTAAACACATGGACCTTAGCCTCTCGCCAAGCCAGCCATTCACCATCCTGCCAAATCCAACCATCGCGATCATAAAGCGGTGTCATTGCGTGCATTGCTCCCACTGTTGGCGCCAGCCGTCGATTAGCGCTTGCTGGTGCGGTTGTAAGGCCTGATACCCCCAGGCAGCAATTTCATCGTTTTGCGGGTCAGGAACACTAATGGTGCTACCTGCCAACGTTTGAATAACGCTATGTCCACATAGCGGTACATAGCCTTCTGAGTAACCGCCTTCATGGACGAAGACCAGCTTCCCCTGGCAGCAACGGGCGGCAAGTGCTTTTAGCTGTGCGGTCATTTCGGCAAACGCGGCACTGTTGAGTAGCATCTTGCCTAGCGGGTCTTTTGCACAGGCATCATAGCCACAGGCCACTACAATTAAGTCTGGGTTAAACGCTTCCAGTGCTGGCAACACCAGCGACGCCATCGCATAGCGATAAGCGCCCAAACCACAGCCCGGCGGTAGCGGCAGGTTAAGATTCGCCCCTAACCCCTCGCCTTCTCCCTGCTCTTCAAAACTGCCTGTATCGAGAGGGTAGTTCGCGGCTTGATGAACGGAAACGGTGAACACCTCAGGCTCAGCGTAAAACGCCGACTGCTGGCTATTACCGTGATGCACATCCCAATCAAGAATCGCTACCCGCTTCACTTGCCCCAAGGCCCGGGCACGCATCACGGCTACCGGGATATTGCCCAGCAAACAGAAACCACGCCCCTGATCCGCCTCGGCGTGATGCCCCGGCGGGCGGCAAAGCGCATAAGCGTTATTGACATGCCCAAGCGCCACGTCTTCTACCGCTGCGACGGCAAGCCCCGCTGAGTGCCTTGCTGCTGCCCAACTGCCAGGCATGAAAGGCGCGCAGTCGCCGCCGTTACCACCGCGCGCCTGGTCACCGGCCTGAAGTGATTCAAGATAACGAGCCGTATGGAAGCGCAGCAGGTCCTCAACAGATGCGGCAGGAGGTTTGACGACGCGGAGCTCGTCAATCAGCCCACTAACCTCAAGAATATTCTTCAGCCGCCGTTTGCTTTCGGGACTTTCCGACGCTGGTTGCGGCTGCAGAAACTCACCGGGAGCAGAAAAAACACCAATGGCACCCTGGTCGTGCCAAAAGCAGCGTTCGTGCCAGTAAAACCCTGTCTTACTCATTGAGCGTCTCTCAACTTCTCTGATAACCACGCATAAAGGCGGCAAGGTTAGCGCTGAGATATTCGGTCGGATAGCCGCCCTCTTGAATCACCACGGTGGGCTGCGATAAGGCGCTCAACTGCTCACCCAATGCCACAAAGGCTTCCGTTTCCACGCTGAACCCAGCAAGCGGATCATCCTTATGGATATCCAGCCCCAAAGACACCACGACCGCCTCTGGCTGGTAACGGTTGAGCTGCTCAATCAGCGTGGCCACCGCGTTAAGATAGGTCTCACCATCACTGCCCAAGGGCAAAGGTAAGTTGACGTTGGCACCTTCACCCTCTTCGCACCCTATCTCGTCCACGCCACCCCAGAAGAAGGGATAAAAATCACTCGGGTCGACGTGTACAGAGCCAGTCCAGACATCCCCGCGGGAGTAGAAAATATCCTGAGTACCGTTACCGTGGTGCAAATCCACGTCAATGATCGCTACTTTGGCAAATTTCTCACGCAGCACGCTGGCAGCCAAGGCAGCGTTATTCAGCAAACAGAAGCCGCCCGCGTTATCCGGCCCCGCGTGATGACCCGGTGGGCGGCATAAGGCATAAGCGCGAGGGGGATAGGCGAGCGATGCACCGCTCATCACTTCCTCAGCTGCAGCCACGGCTGTCGCAGCCGACGCTAATGCCCCTTGAAAGCTTGTTTCGCTTAACGGGCAGGCCATATCGTGCAAATGCCAGCCCGCTTGGCCAACGGGGTGACTCGGGTAGTGGCTAGCACCACCACAGGGGTGAACGTTCGGTGCCACCAGCGCCGCTGCATTAGGCAGTGCTTGCCAACGCTGATAAATCGTTTCCAAAAAGCGTAAATAGCGCGGCGTATGAATCTGCTCTAGACGTTTACGCAGCATCGGCGAGTCAGTTTCACTAGGTGCCGTCAGGCTCAAACCAGCCGCGGCCAGCCCTTTGCTTAGCAGTTCAGCGCGCACCGGCCCTTCCGGTGATGGCGCGGGCTGCCCACGCAGCAGAAAGGTCGGCGGCGCATGGTAGTCCTGGTCAGGGTGGTAAAAGCACTTCATGTGTTGCACATCCGCCTTTTAAAGTAGTGAGGGAATCCAGGTTGAAAGCGCTGGAAATGCCGCTAACAGCACAATAACGCCAATGAACGCTACATAAAATGGTAGTGATGCCACGATGGCTCGCTCATAAGGCACTTCGGCTATTCGGGCGGCCGTCATCAGCGTCATCCCCACGGGGGGCGTCACATTGGAAACGTTGAGCACCACAATCATCAATATGGCGAAATGCAACGGGTCAAAACCCAGCTGAATCATGGCTGGCACAAGTACGGGCGCTACCACTACGAGCGCAGGTAGCACATCCATCACCGTACCAATCACCAACAGTAGCAAGCACACCAGCATTAACTGTAGGAAGGCAGCATCACTGAAGGTGGTAATAAGCCCAGCAGCGTCTCTGGCAATTCCTGAGCGTGTTACAAACCAACCCAGTACCGCCGAGGTGGCAAGCAAGAAAAACACCACCCCAGAGAAACGTACTGTCACGACCAGCGCGTCCCAAATTTTTCGCCAAGTGAGATTTCGGTAAAATACAACGCCAATCACGATGGCATACACCGCCGCAAACCCAGAGGCTTCAGTGATGGTGGTTAAGCCCGACAGAATGCCACCCAAAATAATCAGTGGCACCACCATGGCAGGCAGCGCGACCACAAACGACATCAGCGCTACTTTAAACGGCGTTGGTGCCTGTTTGGGATAACCCCGTTTCCAGGCCAGGAAAAAGCTCACACATAACAGCGCCAACGCCATCAACAGCCCAGGAATAATGCCGCCCGCGAAAAGATCGATCACCGAAATATCACGCAACAGGGTGGCATATACCACCATCACCACACTGGGTGGAATAATCGGCCCAATAATCGATGAACACGCCGTCACGGCTGCCGCGTACTCAGCGTCGTAACCCTGCCTTTTCATTTCGGGAATCATGATTTTGCCGATTGCCACGGTGTCAGTGACAGCGGCACCGGTTAACCCGGCAAAAAACACCGATACCGAAATATTGACGTGGGAAAGTGCACCACGAACACGGCCAAACAGTGAATTATTAAACGCAATCAACTTATGGGTTAGCCCGCCCTGATTCATTAGCTCGGCGGTAAAAATAAAATAAGGCACCGCGATTAACAAAAACCCTGAAACCCCTGAAAACATCCGGTCGGCAATGATACCGAGCATGCGCTCTCCGCCCAGGGAGAACCCCCCAGCCAGTCCTGACATGGCCATGACAACCGCCACGGGAGCACCAATAAATAGCAACAGCACAAATACAATAATCGTAGGCATCATGGTCGAGCCTCCTCTTCAGCGCTCTCAAGAAGCTCATCAATCACCTCATGCTCGCTTGTAAAGTGCTCAAGCAGTGCAAAGCCATGAACGAGATGCAGCAATATAATCAGGCCACTGATAGGAACAACAATGGCCGTCACTTTGCTAGGAATGCGGATCTGATCCGACACCATGTAGACTTGCGTCGCGTTGGTGAAGTAGCCCCAGCCATACCAAGTAAGCATGAGTGCAAATAAGCCGAGGACCGCCAGACACAACACCGCCGCTATTTTCACCATGATTCTGGGCAGGCTACGCACTAGTAGCGTCATCGCTACATGCTCGCCATAGCGTAGTGAAATGGTCATTGAGAGAAAGCCTATCCATGGCAAAAAAAGCCGGGCCAGTGAATAGGTCCAGCTCAGCGTGCTGCCGGTAAACAGCTTGTAGAGAAAGGCGGTAAAAGAAATGCCCAGCATCGATAAAATACAGCCAACGCATAACACAATCGCCGCCTGATTGATGTGATCGCTTAGGCGGCGTAACGGGTGTAAAACGCTCATCGTGATTCCTCACGCTGGGGCAGTCGTGCTACCCCAGCGTTTGTCCGTCGCTAAGTCTTACTGGCCGTAAATGCGCAGATCATCATCTGCAAGCTGCTGACCAACCCGCTCGACTTCGTCAAGTAGCCCCTGCACACGGGCTTCATCCATACCGAAGTCATCGACAATCCACTCTTTCCAAGCGGGTCGAGCAACCTCTGCCATGCGTTCCCGCTCAGCATCAGGCATTAGGTAGCAAGCTTCGAAACGTTCGCAGGACTCTACCCAACTGGCGGTGGCAAGCGCACCAGACATACCGTGGCTCAGTTGAATCGCTTCGCGGGCAGAGCTGATTAACGCCTGTTGATGCGTTTCCGGTAGCGACTGATACCAGGATTCACTGACGACCCAAGGGGCACTGTTGTACACATGCCCTGTCAGGGTGGTGTAGTCCGTTACCGCATCAAAGTTGAACGTGGTATTCAACACGGGAGCGTTAAACTGGCCATCCGCCAGCCCCGTCTCAAGGGCAGTAATCAGCTCACCCCAAGGGAGGGGCGTGGCAGAAGCACCAAGTGAGCGCATGATAGCCACGTGAGCGGGGTTCTCTTCGGTACGGATATTGAGCCCTTCTAAATCTTCCATGGTCTCAATCAAGCGCACGTTGTTAGTGAAGGCCACAAAACCACCACCATCATCGAACGTACCTAAGTAGCGCATGTTGGCGTCTTCAACGGTGCCGGACATGAAGTCAGCAAACCATTCGCTGTCAAAGAAGCTCCACGCTTGGCGCCAGCTGGTAAACAAGAAAGGTGCCGTTACCGCTTGGTAGTCGCCATAAAACGACGACATCGCACCCGCTGACATAATGGTCGATTGCAGGGTACGACCACCCTGCACTTCTGAGCCGTTTTCTACTTCAGAACCTAGCTGACCACCGCCAAAAATAGAGACCTCAAGGTCTCCATCGGTGCGCGCTTCCACAAGGTTTTTGAAATGCACCAGGGCAGGATAGATTTCGTTATTTTTCATATCCTCTGGAAGCTGGGTGGCGATGACCATTTCATAGGACTGCGCCTGGGCGGTGGCACTGGCAATAGCCAGTGGCAGAGCCGCCATGGCAGCGAATAAAAAAGACTGTGTAGGTTTCATAACTTACCTCGTTTTGGTTATTAGCTGGTTTGCGTTATGACTGGCGTTTCCACTCGTAAGCGATCGTTTTATTATCGTTATTGTTAAAGCCGTAGAAGGCGAACGTGACGGCTCCCTGTTAGCTACTCGGCTCTCTGTTAGTTACTGGCTGTTAGCTACTGGTTAATGGCCTCCCACACTTCAATGGCAGCCGCTAAGTCTTCAAGCGATGCGCCAACTGACTTAAACAGCGTGATGGCCTCTGCAGAGCGCCGACCAGGCTTAGTTCCCGCAAGCACCTCAGTAAGCTCTGCCTTAATATCTTCGAAACGGAACGCACCTTCCTCGATTGCCTGAAGAATATCGCCAGCTTCACCCTTAGCCCCTGCGTAGGTATCCACAAATACGGCAGATCGACGCAGACACTCAGCATCGGTTTCGCGCATTTGGGGGCGGAAGGCACCAATTAGGTCAACATGCGTGCCCGGTGTTAACCACTCACCTTTAATTAAAGGCTCTGTGGAGAGCGTGACGCAGCTGACAATATCCGCCTGCACAACCGCTTCTTGCAGATCGCTAACAACCTGGGTGTCAAACCGATCCGCATAGGCCTCGGCGATAGCAGAAGCCTTTTCAGGGTTTCTACCCCACACCAACACGCGTTTGATTGGTCGAATGCTGGCGTGGGCCTCAATGACCATAGGGGCCAACTTGCCAGTCCCTACCACCAATAGCGTTTCAGCTGTCTCATTGGCTAGTGCTTGTGCCGCCAAGGCAGAGGCCGCCGCTGTGCGGCGGCGCGTTAGTTCGCTGCCATCAATGCAGGCCAGTGGCTGGCCATGCTTACCTTCACTAAGCAAATACAGCCCTGAAATAGCAGGAATATTGTGCTGGGCATTCTGAGGAAAAACGTTGACCATTTTGACGCCGATATAGCCTGCTGGCTCCCAGGCAGGCATCAGCAGCATGGTGGCTTCACCGTCGGGGCGATGCATCGCGTGATGATGGCGTGGCGGAGATTCAACGCCGTTCACAAAGGTGGTATGTAGCCGCTTAATCAAACCTTCCCAGGTTAGATAGCGCTCCACTTCCGCCGCAGACACAACCCGCATATCAAGCCTCCGGCAGCGCAGCAACAACCATGATTTCTACTTTCCATTCCGGCTTAGCAAGCTTAGCTTCAACCGCAGCGCGAACTGGCGGGCGGCCAGGCACTACCCAGGCATCCCAAGCAGCATTCATTTGGTCAAACTCGGCCATGCTGGTGACCCAAATTTGCGCCGAGATAAGCTGCTCTTTCGAGGTGCCTGCCTGAGCTAACAGTTGATCAATGCGCGCAAGCACCTGCTCCGTCTGGCCACGCATATCAGCCGTTGCATCACTGGGCACTTGGCCAGCGAGATAAACGGTGCCGTTGTGAATCGCGACTTGGCTCATGCGGGCATTGCTGTCTTGATAGGTAACGCTCATGGTGTCTCTCCAAGGAAGATGAGGTTCCTCTTGAGACTACGATGATGATGAGTGACGTGCTTGCCCGAAACTCTGGCAAATTTGCCCGTAAGTGTTGAAACTCGTCGAGCGATGATTTCTGTATGCCAAGCTAACGGTCTGAGGAGGGGGCAATCTCAAAGTAGCGCCGATAGGCGCGAGAAAAGCTTCCTTGGTCACGGAAGCCAACCAGCATGGCAATGTGGCCCAGGCTTAGTGCGCTGTGCCGAACCAACGTGCGGGCGTGTTCAAGCCGTCTGCGCTGAACATATGCTAAGGGTGTCACACCGGTTAGGTCACGAAAGCAGGCATGAAAATGCCCCGGGCTTAGCGCACATAATGCGGCTAATTGCTCAACCCGAATATCGTCCGCTAAGTGCTGATCCAGCCACGCATCCAGCCTTTCCAGGTCAAGCCGTTCGCTGATACAGCGAACACCAATCTGATCAGCAACTTGCTTCGGCTCATCTTGAAGGTACATATACAGCGCTCGAAGCAGCAGCACGGCAATTTCATTTTGCAGCGCGGGGCACTGTTCCAACTGGTGCGTCAAAGCATGGGTCAGTTGATTCAGCGCAGGAGGTACGGTGAAAAAACGTGGCTTATCAAATAGCCGCTCGATTTCACTGCCTTTTTCCAACACCGCCAAGTGCTTAACAGGAATGTCCAACACCAGCGTGCGGTTACTGCCATCGCCTTGATACTCATGGTGTCGAGACGACGGAATCAAGCAGCCACGGCGTGCCGTGACGCGCTCGCTCTGCCCTTCCATAGCAAGTTCCGTCACGCCGCATGTCGCCAGAATTAACTGGTGAAAATCGTGTGAGTGTGACACCTGCTCGGGGGCTAAATTACGGTTATGCAGCTCAAACTGGACCATGGACGTACCGTTTGGTTCTACGTTGACGATTGCACTATAAAACGGCTGACCATAGAAAAGCGAGAAAGCGCTAACGCTTGGCTAACGCTTTCTTTTTACGTAAAACAATTTTACAAACTACTGGCTATAAATGACTACGTTCACCTGTAAAAACAGTAGCAGCCAGGCTGACCAGCACCGCCTTCACATCGTCATCAGGCAATCGTGTTGTAGTTGGTATTCCAGTTAACGCCGTCAAAATCGCCAAGATTAATAGTCTCGAACGACGCTAGCGTGTCAGTATCAAACGCGCTGTTTGAAAGTGCTTCAACACGCTGCAGTAGCGCATCATCGGCGATGTCTGGCGTACTGCCATCACCGGCTAAGAGATACACTACGTCACCGGTTTCCAGGCCAAGTTGATCAAGCCAATCAACACCGCTTTCAAATTCAGCGGTCGTGAACACGGCGAAGGCGTCATTAACGTCTAACGCTTGCACCTCATCGCTGATCACAAGCCCAGTCCCCTCACCGCGCAGTGCTGCAAACTCATCGGCGGTCAGGTCAACGCGTAACTCGTCAGCACCTGGCACATCACCGACGCGGAAGTCGGTGATACTCATCACCTCGCCACCAGGCTGACCCTCCACCGTAAAGGTTTGGGCAAGTTGATCGACGCTTCCACCGACTCCAGCACCGGGCTGATGCTCGTAGCCATTGACCGTAAAGGCAATATTCAGATCCTGCTCATCGTCACTGTTGAGCGGGTCATCAATGACGACAATGCTTGCGGCATCATCGACTAGAAAGTCAGCCGGAACCCCACCATTGCCTGCGACATTGAGGGTGTAGATATTGCTGTAGGTATCCTGCACTACCCATGAGGTTAGCGAGGAGAGAGGCACGTCGTTATTTACCGCGCCGTCCAGCAGTGTACTGGCGGTATCAAACAACTCCTCAGCCGCGCGAACATTCAACAATCCAGCATCGAAAAATGCGCTTTGATCGGTCTCCAGCGAGTAGTTTTCAGGGATGCTTCCCCCGCTGATAAAGCGCTGCACCAGATCCGCTAGGGGGTAAGACACCGTCAGCCCTGTTTGATCAAAGTTCTTTAGCTCGCTGAGCACTTCAAAATCTTGATAACTGATCTCATCCGTATTAACGCGCACACTGCTCGCCGCTAATAGCACGTCACTATCGATAGCGTCCATGAGCTGCTGAACACTATCTTCCACCACCCAGTCCAGCAGCGTTTCGCGATCCAGCTCAGCGGCATTGTTGGCATCTGCCATAATGGAGGCGACGGTGGGTAGCAGCTGCTCACCTTCCACGACGGTTAACGAAGAGGCATCAAAAAGCTGGTCAGCCAGCACTTGGTAACTACCCGGACGCTCATCGGTGCTGGCAGGCAATACCTCTCCGGCATTTATTACGGCAACCGCTTCTTGTAAGGAGTAACCCACTTCCACGCTATCGAGCGTCACATTGCCTAGCGCGACAAACGCCTCGTACTGCTCGGCGCTCAGAAGCTCATCAGCTCCCAACTCCAAGCTGATAGTAGTAGCGCCCGTTACCCACGCTTCATCACTCGCCGCTAATAAATTATCCGCCAGAGCCCCGGTAATACTCCACGTTTGCAGCACTTCCACACTGACATCGCGGCTGTTTAGCGCACCATCAACAATTGCCTGAACCGACTGATATCGGGCTTGTGCATCAGCAACCGTAGCAAGTGAGAAATTGGGTAGCTCACCACTGTTTGGGGTGATTTCATAGCTATTGGCAATGCTTTCAATCTGATTCAGCGTTAAGTTACTGGTTAAGATAAATCGCACTGGCGTATCGCCAAGCTCAAAATTATCTAGCCGTTGTAAACGCTGTAAATCAGCAATCGCTAGAATGTCGTTATTAACTGATACCTGCTCTGCGCCAGTGATATGCAACGGGAATTTGGTGCCAGTCTGAGCCTCTAGCAAGGCAGCTGCCGTATCAACAACCGTCCATTTCAGTAGTGCATTTACTGCTGGCGTGGGCCCATTGGCATTTGCCAGTGCAGATAGCGCTTTATCCACCAACGGTTTAACGTCAGCAACGGTGAAGGTACCCACGGACAGCTCTTCATCAGCAATACGATAACCCACACTGTTATCGCTTGGATCTTTATTGAGACTTTCTACACCCTCTTCGTCAATGATCTCTAATGCTTCTTCTAAGGTATACAGTACTTCAATGGGGTCATCGGCATACTGATAGTTACCTAGGGTCGTCAACGACTGATAGTGCGCGTAGGTGATTTGATCATCCGAAATCGCGATATTACCAGCCAGCGTTACGTGGCCTTGATTGATCGCACGAATAACGTTGTCAGCCGTGTCGCTTACCGTCCAGTCAAACAGGGTTTGAACGGTTTCATTGTTATTTTCGAGACCATTCGCCGCTTCCAATACGGTGCGGATGTTTGCCAAGGTGTCGGCGGATTCCGCGACGGTTAAGGTCTCTACCAGGGCTGTTGTATCATCTAGCAGGCTAAAACGTCCTGCTGGTGCGAGTAGATCGGCCTCTTCGGCACGCAGCGCATCGCTAATATCGGCATAGGTTACTGCGGTCGTATCACCTAAGCTAAAGTTGTTCAGCGTTGTATCCAAACGCTCATATTGGGCTGCGGTTAAGGTGGGGTTAGTGACTTGAATCGTATCCGCAAGCTGCAACCCATCTGGAAGGTTAGCCCTTAACTGTGCCTGGATATTGGCATAGCCATCAAGCACGCTCCAGGTATAAACATTGCTAAGATTGGGCGCGTTTTCGGCGCTATCTAGCAGTTGGCGCACAGCGGCCAGATCATTAATAGCAGACTGTACGGTTAATGGTTGTGGGGCAAATAACGCGCCAGTACTAATAATGTAATTAGCCACAACATCGTCGATACCGACGCTAAACGCCTGCGCTAGCGTGTACTCCACCTGTTCGTCGCCGCGCTGATACCCAGCGTTATTGCTTTCAATTGCTAGCAGCGCATTGTATTCACCAATGGTAATCGTTTGGTCGGTGACACGAAGTTCATCAGCAAGAGCGATATGCAATGCACCTTGCTCAACGGCTAAAACTGCCTCAGCAGTATCATTAATCACCCAATCAAACAGCTCACCAGCGTCTAGCCCATCGGCGTTATTGGCACCGCTGATAATGTCTTCAACACGGGCAAGCTCAGAACTAGCACCAGCAACGCTGAGCTCTCCTGGGCTGTAAACTTCTGGTGCAATTTGATAGTTATCCGCCAGTTCAATGTCTGTACTGATAGCACCTTCTAAGGTGTAGCGAACAACCGTGGCAGCCAGTTCAAAGTTATCTAACATGGCCAAGCGTTCGTACTGGGATTGATTAATTCCCGCATTGGCGACACGCACTTGGTCCGCAAGCATCACGTGATCTTCGACAATATCGCCAATGATAGTGTTGGCGTTATCGACCACTACCCAGCTAAATGGCAAATCTTCGCGCAGCTCCTCACTGTTTTCAGCGTTTTCTACTAACGCATCGATCTGGAGGTACTGTTCCCGCGCGTTTGCCACGGTGAGCTCGCCACCCTGACGGCTGGCCTCAGAATTAATCGCATAATTGGTGAGCAACGAGCCAGCATCTTCAGCTTCAATGGCTTCCGACAACGTGTACTCGACGGTTTCTCCGGTGCGTACGTAATTGCTCTGAAGTCCTGTTAGGGCTTCATACTGCGCCAAGGTAATCACACCATCGCTAACGTTGACGGCATTGGCACGCAGTAAATGGGCAACATCACCTGCCTTCAAAATAGCGTCAACCGTATCAAGCACTGTCCAGTTGAAGAGCTGGCCGACATTGGGCGTTTCTGGGTTCAGCGCATTCGCCAGAATGTTTTCTACGGTCGCGAGCGTATCTTCTGCTTCCAACACGCTAACACTGCCCGCATTAAAGGGCGGTTGTTGGGCGATTTCGTAGTTATCGGCAAGCACGTCAGCAGCGATTGCTTGTGCCAAGGTGTAGCCTACAACGGTATCGCCTAGCTGGAAGTTATCCAGCGTATTAAGCTGATCAAACTCATCAACGGTTATCGCACGATCACTAATAGTGATGGGGTTAGCGCCAGCGACGTGGCCATCGTTGATATCCGCAATAATGGCACTCGCACTATCACTCACGGCCCACTGAAATAGCGTCAGTGGCGGTTGATTGTTGGCACCTTCCAAAACCCGCGAAACATCGGCAAAGGCTGAAGCTGCTTGTGCGACGGTCACGGTACCAACATTAAGGGGAGCATCGAGATCAATGATGTAGTTGCTGGCCAGCGGTGTTGCATCGAGGGCTTGTGCAAGCGTATAGCCTACTTCTGTGGCACCTAGCTCGAAATTGCTCAGCGCATCGAGCTGCTTAAATTGCTCTGGCGTAATGACGGCTTCTGTAACGCTGACACGGCGGGCTTCATTAAGCTGCGGGTCAGCGCTGGAAGCGTCTATCACGTTGTCAAAACTATCGAGGATGGTCCAGTTCAACAACATCTCGCGTGTTAAACCATCATCCCCAGTGTTCAGCGCGCGATCTGTTAACAGCCGTGTTTCATCAATAAGCTCTGCCGCTTCACGCAGGCTTAATTCATTATTAACAAACGGCGTTTCTGGATCTAACGTGTAGTTTGCGGGCATTTCTGCCGTTTTCAGCGCCTCTTCAAGCGTGTAAGGCACCACCGTGCTGCCAAGTACAAAGTTATCCAGCGTATTCAAGTCTGCAAACTGGTTCGGCCGGATCGTTTCGTCCGTTAGCGTAACGCGCTCAGCACCTAAAACGGCGGGGCGCTCCAAACCGCCAGTCACCAACACATCTTCGACGCTAGCGCGAATTGACCAAGTGTAAATGTCGGAAAGCTCGATAGGCGCCGTTCCAACATCGTAATCACCTGCTAAGATCTTCTCCACCAGCGCTAAACGGTCAGCGGCGACGGTCAATCCCAACGTGCCCGCAGAGAACCCCTGATCAGGGTTGATCAAGTACTGAGAGGGCAAGTCTCCTTTTTGCGCAAGATTAACCGCGGTTTGAAGCGTGAGATAAGGAAGATCAGCGCGAACATCAATCGTATTGGAAAGATCGCTGTTGGGGTTTTGAACCGCTTGTTGAGCATCGCGAAGTGGGTTGCTGTCGCCGTCTCGATAAGCATCAAGGTTGACGTCTGCCCCCGCGTTATCAATAGCGTCTAGTGCTTGCTTTACCTGACCGGCAATAGAAGGCAACCCTAATGCATCAGCCATTTGCTGATTGGTCAGCTCACGACCCGCGTCATTGGCTTGATTGAGCGCGTTGGCAAGAAGTGACAGCGCGTCGCTACTGCTAATGCCTGCACTGTTGGCCATCGCTAGCAAGCCAGCAACCTTAACACCCGCGACAAGCAACTCAACGCTAGCGGATTGATCGTCCAGTGGGTCGGTAGTCAGCAAATCAACGCGCTCATCTAGCCCCAGCGCGGTTTTAATCACACTTTGCGACGTAGCATCGTTGACATCAAATTGCGCAGATAGCTGAACCATCATGGTGGTCAACGGCGTGATTACCGTGGCATCTTCAGGCGCTCGCAACACCCCGTTAAAAGGCAGCCCAGTGGCAATATCAACACCACCCGTTGCACTCAGAATGCCACTGCCCTGCAGGCCGCTGAAGAAACCGCTATTATCGGTTTCCACTTGATTAGCGTTAACGGCACGAGTAACGGTGGCACCCGCAATATAGCCATCAATCACATAGCCGCTGATCGTAGGTGGTTCAGGTTCTGGTGCAGGCGGTGTTGAGGAACCACCACCTCCCCCACCGCCGCCGCCAGCTGCAGCTGCTCCTAACGCCAACGCCCCGCCACCGAGGTAAAGCCAGGGTGGAATATCACCAAAAGAGCTAACTGGGGTGCCGCTACCGTTTGTGGCATTTGCATTACTTGGCGTGGTTTCGCTGCCACTAACGCTAGGTGAAAAAGACGCACTGGGCACAAAAAGCAGTGTGCCAAAGTCAGTGCTTTGTGCCACGCCTTGCTGCAACGCACTGCTCGGGCTGATCAACAAAAGATCGCCCTGTTGAACCACGGCGCCACGCTCTACTAGTAATAGTGAGCCATCAGCGCGGGTAATCATTACATTGCCGTCGGGCAGCAGCTCCCAGGTCTGCACATTGGGCAACTGGCTTAACGGTACAAGCAGACCGCTGTCGGCATCCAACTTTTCCATGAGCGCCGTGATATCAACTACCACGCGCCCGCCCTCAAGTTCAACATCCGCAGCCGCTAGATAAATACGCTGGCCGTTATCCATTACCAGGGTCAGGCTGCCATTAGGCTGGCGAATAACCTCATCAACCCCTTGCAGGTCATTAACAGCGACCATGTCATCAGCCATCGCCTGCTGAGCCATCAGCGGCAGTACTAGCGTTGCCGCCATTCCGCCACGTTTCAGCACTTTTTGGTTTTTCGCCATCCAACGGCGAACGAAAGCAAGACGTGCCTGCGGATCAGCTGGTATTTCTATGCGCGCCACACCCTCTTGAGTGTCAGCAAACGCTTTCCAGTCGCCCTGAGAGCTAACTGCACTCACCCTGACGCCATTGAGCAAGTGGCCGTTCATCACGCCAGGCTGGGTCGACTTAAGAATATCGGCTGATGATATCGCCATTGAGCACTTCTCCACTGAAAGTTCGCAGGCGCTTGGCGCCTAATCGTTTTTATATCTGGTTGGCGTATATCGCCCACACGCCTGAACGAACACTGTGCTTATCAGGCGCATTAGAAAAATAGGCCTAAGTATTCCACAAAGAAGTGTTAGCCAAACCCTGAAAAAGGCTGGTTATATAGCGGTAACAGAGCATTAGACGCATCGTCACCACTGAAACGCGGTAGCGAGCATTGCAATCAGCCGAAAAGCGCGGCCAGATGCGAAGAGATCATAAAAAGCAGGCACAAAAAAGGGCTTAGCGATAAATCGCTAAGCCCTTGAATTTGGTGCCGGTGGCCAGACTCGAACTGGCACACCCGTAAAGGCGGCGGATTTTGAATCCGCTGCGTCTACCAATTCCGCCACACCGGCAATGGCTGCGCATTATACGTAGATAACCTCACAGGTCAATCACATTGACTGACTTTATCTATCTAAAGCGCTATCCTATGCCGCCTGTTTGACCACTGATAAGAGCCATTTCCATGCAGCGCGCGGATTTTCATTTCGAGCTACCCGACGAGCTAATTGCTCGCTACCCTTCTGAGCAGCGCAGCGACTGCCGTTTGCTATGTGTGGATGGTCAAAGCGGCGCACTCGAGCATCGTCGATTTCCTGATTTACTTGAGCTACTCGAACCCGGCGACTTGCTGGTATTCAATGATACGCGTGTCATTCCAGCACGCTTGCACGGCCACAAAGCTAGCGGCGGTAAAGTAGAAATGCTGCTGGAGCGTCCGTTGGATAGCCACCGTGGTTTAGCGCATATCCGTTCGAGCAAATCGCCCAAGCCCGGCACCGAGCTGATCTTTGAAGGCGACATTCATGCGGTGGTTGAAGGCCGCCGCGATGCGCTGTTTGAGCTGCGCTTTTTAGGCGACACGCCAATGATTGCACTGCTTGAAAAGCACGGCCATATGCCATTGCCGCCCTATATCACCCGTGACGATGAGCTGAGTGACCGGGAACGCTATCAAACCGTTTATGCCCGCCGCGACGGCGCAGTAGCAGCACCCACCGCAGGGCTTCACTTTGACCAACCGTTGCTGGATGCCCTGGCAGAGAAAGGCATTAACAGTGCCTTTGTAACCTTGCACGTCGGCGCTGGCACCTTTCAGCCAGTGCGCGTCGACAACATCCTCGAACACCATATGCACAGCGAGTGGATTGAGGTTTCTGAGGCTGCCTGTCAACAAGTTCGCGACACTCAAGCCGCTGGAAAACGGGTCATTGCTGTCGGTACTACCAGCGTGCGTTGCTTAGAAAGTGCTTGCCTAAAAAGTAGCGACGGCCAGATCGCCCCCTACAGCGGCGACACCGATATTTTTATCTATCCTGGCTATGAATGGCGCTGTGTGGATGCCCTAATTACCAACTTCCACCTGCCCGAGTCGACCCTGCTGATGCTGGTCTCTGCGTTTGCAGGCTATGACCACATGATGCGGGCATACCACACGGCAGTTGACGAGCGCTATGCGTTCTTTAGTTATGGCGATGCCATGCTGCTGACCCGCTAGACACGATACGCCCAGCGCCTTAACCGATTATTGACGAGTTATTTAGATGCGAAACGAATGCTTTATGCGCTTTGAGCGCCTAGCCGACGATGGCCGTGCGCGCCGGGGGCGCTTGCACTTCCCCCGCGGTACCGTCGAAACCCCTGCCTTTATGCCGGTGGGTACCTACGGCACGGTGAAGGGCATGACACCTGACTCCGTGAAAGAGATTGGCGCAGAAATCATTCTCGGCAATACCTTCCACCTCTGGCTGCGCCCAGGTACCGACGTTATTGAAGCCCATGGCGACTTGCATGACTTTGCCCAATGGGACAAACCGATCCTGACCGACTCCGGCGGTTTTCAGGTTTTTTCCTTAGGTGAAATGCGCAAAATTACCGAGCAAGGCGTTCACTTCCGTTCGCCAGTCGATGGCAGCAAGGTATTTATGGGGCCGGAAGAATCCATGGCTGTGCAGCGTTCGTTGGGCTCTGACGTGGTGATGATCTTCGACGAGTGCACACCGTACCCAGCCACCTTTGAAGAAGCTGAAAAATCCATGGAGCTTTCACTTCGTTGGGCGAAACGCTCACGCGATGCTCATGGTGACTCGCCTTCAGCGCTGTTCGGTATTATTCAAGGCGGCATGCACCCTGAACTTCGCGAACGCTCACTAAAAGGGCTGCTCGACATTGGCTTTGATGGCTTAGCCATTGGCGGTCTGTCGGTAGGCGAACCCAAAGAAGAGATGATCAAGGTGCTTGATTATCTACCGACATGGATGCCGGACGACACCCCTCGCTACCTGATGGGCGTTGGCAAACCAGAAGACTTGGTAGAGGGCGTGCGCCGCGGCGTCGACATGTTCGATTGCGTGATGCCTACTCGTAATGCGCGCAACGGCCACCTGTTCACCTCCGGGGGTACGGTCAAGATCCGTAACGCCAAGCACCGCTTCGATACCCAACCGCTTGATGCCGAGTGTGACTGCTATACCTGCAAGAATTTCTCACGGGGTTATTTGCACCACCTGGATCGTTGTAACGAAATGCTGGGTTCCATGCTCAATACCATCCATAACTTACGCTACTACCAGCGGGTAATGGCTGATTTGCGCGCGGCAATCGAAGCGGGTACATTGACGACCTTTGTGGAAGGCTTTTATGCCCAGCGCGGCCTGCCAGTGCCTCCCCTAGCGAATTAATCGCCATCCGCCATTGGCGGGTGGTTTAATCGGTTCACCCATTGAGTTTTCTAACCCAGGAGTTCTCTGCAATGCTGGATTTCTTCATCTCACCAGCCCATGCCCAAGAAGCCGCTGCCGGCGGTGGCATCGCGCAAATTGTTATGCTGGTTGGTTTTGTGCTGATTTTTTACTTCCTGCTGTGGCGCCCCCAGGCAAAGCGCGCTAAGCAGCACAAACAGCTGGTGACTAGCTTGGCCAAAGGCGATGAAGTCGTCATCGGTGGCGGTCTTGTTGGTCGTGTTACCAAAGTTAATGATGAGTTCCTAACGCTGGAAGTTTCTGAAGGCACCGAAGTTAACGTGCAGAAAAATGCCGTTGCTGCCGTACTTCCTAAAGGCACTATTAAGTCCATCTAACGCCTGCATCTCCCCCCTGCCGATCCAGTGCCAGCCACCCCGGCAGGGGTGACATGGTAGCCACGATGGTGAACTTTGCTGTGCGCGGTTTGTCCGTGCACAGCAATTCCGTTTGTAATTGAAGGCAGGGCTTGCATGCTCAACCGTTACCCCCTGTGGAAGTATCTGCTGATACTGGTCGTCCTGGTGGTTGGCCTTATCTATTCGCTTCCCAATCTATTCCCCGCAGATCCCGCCATCCAGGTTAGTGATGCCCAGGGCGATTCGCTGGATGAACGGCAAATATCCCGCGTTGAAGAAGCGCTTATTAATAGCGACATCGGCATTAAAGCTATTGAAGAAACGAATGGCCAATGGCTAATTCGCCTGCAGAGCGATGATGACCAGCTAGACGCCCGTGATATTGCCTCTAATGTATTGGGTAGTGACGGTACTGTCGCACTCAACCTCGCTGACGCCACCCCTGGCTGGCTGCAAGCCTTTTCTGCATCTCCCATGACACTGGGCCTCGATTTACGTGGAGGCGTGCACTTCTTACTCGAAGTAGATATGGATGCCGCCCTTACCCAGCGTCTGGAAGTGAATGCCAGCGCCATGCGTGAACTGCTACGCGGTGAGCGCATTCGCTATCGCAACACCACCATCGACGAGCGCACACTTTCAATTGACTTTGGCAGCACGGAAGACCGCGATACTGCCAGACGCTTGATTAGTCGCGACTTTCCTAATTTTGAATATAGCAATGAAGGCGATGGCCGTGCCTCTAGCCTAGTCATGACGCTCAGCGATCAAACCGTTAGCGAAATTCAGGACTATGCGATCAATCAAAACTTAACCACACTACGTAACCGCGTTAACGAGCTGGGTGTGGCTGAGCCGATGGTTCAACGCCAAGGTCCTAGCCAAATCGTGGTTGAGCTGCCCGGCGTTCAAGATACCGTGGCTGCAAAGCGCATTGTGGGTGCAACGGCAAACTTAGAGTTTCGTCTGGAAGCACGCAACGATACGCCTGAAACAGAAACCGAGCGCCTAGAATTCCGTAACGACCCAGCACGCTCGGCAGAGCTGATGCGCGATGTCATTATTACCGGTGATAGCGTATCCAGTGCCAGCAATAGCTTTGATGAAAATGGTCGTCCACAGGTCAACATTAACTTGGACGGCACCGGCGGTACGCTAATGAACCGCGCCACGCGCACCAACATCGGTCGCAATATGGCGGTATTGTTCATTGAGCATAAAAGCGAAGACAGAGTAGAAATCGACCCCGAAACGGGCGAAGAAACGATTATTCGCGAGCCCTACGTCGAACGCGGCTTGATCAGCCTTGCTACCATCCAAAGTGCACTGGGCAACAGCTTCCGCATTACCGGCTTAGACTCACCGACTGAAGCTGCTGAGCTTGCCCTTCTGCTCCGCTCTGGTTCACTAGCCGCCCCTATCTACTTTGTCCAGGAACGTACTATTGGGCCAAGCCTGGGTGCCGAGAACATTGAACGTGGCCTGCTATCGGTACAAATCGGCTTGTTGCTGGTCGTTCTGTTTATGTTGGTACGCTATAAAGTCTTTGGTGTATTTGCCAACATCGCCCTGGCACTGAACTTAACGCTGCTCGTTGCTGTTATGTCGATGCTAGGAGCCACCTTAACGCTACCAGGCATTGCCGGGATTGTGCTTACGCTAGGCATGGCAGTTGATGCCAACGTGCTGATATTCGAGCGCATACGCGAAGAATTACGCAACGGTTTGTCGATTCAGCAAGCAATCCATGCGGGCTACGAGCGCGCCTTCACCTCTATCGTGGATGCCAACATCACCACGCTGCTAGTAGCGGTGATTCTGTTCTCGATTGGTACCGGCCCGGTGAAAGGGTTTGCCGTTACGCTCTCCATTGGCATTTTGACATCCATGTTCACGGCACTGCTGGTAACGCGCGCCATGGTCAACCTGACCTATGGCAGCAAACCCGTCAAAAAGCTGTGGATTTAAACGCATGGATCTAAATGGCATAGATTTGAAAAGCATGGATCTGAACCACGTGCTTAGCCCAGAATTTAAGAGGTGGTAATGAAACCCCTATCACAACTGCAAATCGACTTTATGGGGCGGCGCAACCTTGCGTTTGTCGTCTCGGCCGTGCTGCTAATTATTTCAATTGGCGCGATTATTTTTCAGCAGCTAAATCTCGGACTGGACTTCACCGGCGGCACCCTGGTGGAAGTGCGCTACGGTGCAGTCCCTTCCTTAGACGCGATTCGCCAATTGCTAGAAGACAGTGGTTTCCAAGATGTGTCGGTGCAAACGTTTGGGGCATCAACGGAAATACTTATCCGCATTCAGCAAGCGTTCGATGCAGATGTCGGTAACGACGTTGTCAGTCTGCTACGTGCTAATGGCGATAGCGTTAATCTTGTACGGGCCGAATTTGTAGGTGCGCAGGTAGGCGACCAACTTCGCGACCAGAGCGGCTTAGGCCTTCTAGTGGCATTGGGCGTGGTGATGCTTTACGTTGCCTTTCGCTTTCAATACAAGTTTGCTCTTGGTGCCCTACTCGCCTTGCTTCACGATGTCATCATCGTTGTTGGCATCTTCGCGTTGTTCAAGCTTGAGTTCGATCTAACGGTATTGGCAGCGATTTTGGCCGTTATCGGCTACTCGCTAAACGATACGATTGTTGTTTATGACCGTATCCGCGAGACCATCCGCACATCTCGCATTGATGATATGCCGCAAATCTTCAACGAAGCGATCAATGCGACACTGTCCCGTACGCTCGCCACTTCTGGTACTACGGTGCTGGTGTTGCTGGCGCTGCTGCTATTAGGCGGCGACATGATCGAACACTTCGCTATTGCACTGTTAATTGGCATCGTGGTGGGTACGTTCTCATCAATTTATATCTCAGGTGCGTTACTGATTCCGCTTAAGCTTTCACGGGAAGACCTAATCCCCACCAAGAAAGAGACGGATGAAGAGGAAGAAGAGCTGCCTTAAACAGCCGCTCTATCGTGCCGACACGCAAAAAAAGCCCCGCTGGCGAAAAACCAGCGGGGCTTTTTAATTACATCACTTATTCACTACATCGCTTTTTAATGCTTAACATCGCTTTTTAATGCTTAACATCGCTTTTTAATGCTTAACATCGCTTTTTAATGCTTAAAAATGCGGTGCCAATTGTTTAATCAAGGCTTTGTATAGACGCGGGCCAGCGGCCATCAGTTGACCCTCAGCATTCACCGTCGGCTTGCCGTCAGGCGTACCCATCAACGCACCGGCTTCTTTCAGCAATAGCGTTCCCACCTGCATATCCTGCTCTTCAAGACCCAGGACAAAAACACTGTCCACACGACCACAAGCGAGCTCGCAAATATCCAGCAAACCGCTACCAGATGCCAACATGGCTTCTACTTGGGGCGCTAACTGTTGAGTAATGGTCAGATAGGCTGGCAAATGGCTGGGGCGCAACCAGGTTTCTGGCAGGCTCATCGCTATCCGCGTACCACTAATGGCGGTAGGCTTACTAACACGCATGCGTTTATCGTTGTGCTGAGCACCGCGGCCACGGCTGGCGATGTACTCATCGTCAGAAAACGGACAGATAATTACTGCATGTTCGGGGCGATCTTTCACAAGACACACCACTGAGAGAGCAAAGCCCTTACCTGCCACTGCTAAATTGGAATAGCCGTGCATTGGTTCAATTTTCCAGACGATATCAGCGCCTTCGCCTTCACCCGCTTTATGGGGCGTATAGCGGCCACTGAAGCCGTGCAGGGGGTACCCACGCTGCAGCTGCTGAACAATAGTGGCCTCGGCTTTGCGAGCGGTGTCTTCTAGCAAACGGTCGAGGTTAAATTCATCGTGAGCATTTTCAATGCGTTCACGGACACGTAAAAAGTGTTCAACAGCGCCACGCGCAGCGCGCAGCGTAAATTGGACCATAGGATTCATGATCGGGCCTTGTCACAGTGATGTTAAAGAACGGAGGCAGTGGCAGGACTGCTTTGGTGCGCAATTCTAACAGAGCCCCCTCGGGCATGCTATCGACTCATGCTAAACTGCGCGTTTTCCGCACTTGATTACCGAGCCCATTATGCTTGAGCGCATCCGTATTGTTCTTATTGGCACTAGCCATCCTGGTAATATTGGCGGCGTCGCCCGCGCCATGCACAACATGGGCTTAGCCGATTTGGCCCTGGTGGCGCCGCGCTGCGAGGTGATTACCCAAGACAGCATTTCCCGTGCTTCGGGAGCCGACCACCTTCTTCATCAGGCAAACGTTCACACCTCTCTTGAAGACGCCGTAGCTGATTGCACGCTTGCCGTGGGCGCTAGCGCTCGTTCGCGCACGCTGCCCTGGCCAATGATTTCCCCACGCGAGCTGGCCGAGCGCTTGCCCAGCGAATGCCAGCCCGACAATGCACGTGTCGCGCTGGTGTTTGGCCGCGAGGACAGCGGCTTAACCAATGCCGAGCTGCAGCGCTGCCATGCCCACGTGCATATTCCCACCAATGCAGATTTCAGCTCGCTAAACCTGGCCGCCGCCGTTCAGGTAATTGCCTATGAGTGCCGTATGGCATGGCTAAGCCAACAGGATACCGCTAGCACCGCTGAAGAGCAGAATGATGCGCTGGCTACCCATGCCGAACTAGAGCGCTACTTTGAGCACTTGGAGCGCACGCTGATTGCCATTGAATTTCATGACCCCGCACAGCCGCGCCAACTGATGGCGAGATTGCGTCGCCTATACCTACGTGCTCGTCCTGAAAAAATGGAGATGAATATTCTACGTGGCATTCTTTCGGCAACCGAAAAAGCGACAGACAAACATCATCCATAGCGCTGAGCACTGCTGCGGCTTGGGCAACCGAAACTTGAAGTCGTATCGGTGCGCCCCAACATCGTTTTTTTGAGCGCTGAATTGCACTAACTATTATTCCAAGAACCATATTCCAAGAACCGTATTCCAAGAACTTATGATTGCCGCCCTTTAACGCCCAAGGATCACCCATGTTTCAACGCTTGCGTGAAGACATTAATAGCGTATTCGACCGCGACCCAGCGGCACGTAACTCTCTTGAGGTGCTGACCAACTATCCCGGCCTGCACGCCCTGCTGCTTCACCGCTGCAGCCACTGGCTATGGAAGAAAAATTTTAAATGGTTGGCGCGAACGCTATCGACGTTTTCCCGCTGGCTGACCGGCATTGAGATTCACCCAGGCGCCACTATTGGCCGTCGTTTCTTTATTGATCACGGCATGGGCGTGGTGATTGGTGAAACAGCGTTAGTCGGCGATAACGTGACCCTTTATCAAGGCGTTACCTTAGGTGGCACCAGCTGGAATAAGGGTAAGCGTCACCCTACGTTAGAAGATGGCGTCATTGTTGGCGCTGGCGCTAAGATCCTTGGCCCGTTCACCGTAGGCGCGGGGGCTAAAATTGGCTCTAATGCCGTGGTCACCAAAGAAGTGCCATCCGGCGCTACCGTGGTAGGCATTCCTGGCAAAATTGTTAAACGCGCCGACCCCGATGTGGAGGAAGCGTTAGATGTTGACCCAGCTCGCCGCGAAGCGATTTGCCAAAAATTTGGCTTCGATGCTTATGGTGTCAGCCAGGATATGCCCGACCCTGTGGCCCGTTCAATGCAGGCGATGCTTGACCACATGCACGCCGTGGATGAGCGCATTGAGCGTATGTGTTCGACACTGCGTCAATTAGATGCCAACTATCGCGACGGTCAACTCCCTGCTCTGCGAGATGAAGATTTCGCCGACATTCTTGATGAAAATGATACAGGCTGCCCAGGGGTTGGCAAATACAGTTCCGAGCCAAAAGCCAACGCCGAGGCGACCGAGACAGTAGTCGCCAGTACGCAGCAAACCGTTCCTGATTCAACGGCTAACTCGCCATCTGATTCAGCGACTGACTCAACCGCTGACTCAACGACATCTCGCAATAGTTGACCAAAGCACTCAGGATTTCCATAATGGCGTTACATTTGCCGTAAGTGCGCTGAGGTTCAGCGTCGAGGTGCCTGTCATGCGCTTGACCACTAAAGGCCGTTACGCCGTTACCGCCATGCTCGATTTGGCGATTAACACCCCCCAAGGCCCGACCAGCTTGGGGGATATTTCTCAGCGTCAGGAAATTTCGCTCTCTTATCTTGAGCAACTATTTGCACGCCTGCGCCGAGCGGGTCTAGTTAGCAGCGTGCGCGGACCTGGTGGCGGCTATTTGCTGGCTAAACCAGCCGAAGACATCAGTGTTTCCCAAGTGATTGATGCTGTTAATGAGACCGTGGATGCAACACGCTGCCAAGGGCTTTCAGACTGCCAGCAAGGCGACACCTGCTTAACCCATCACCTGTGGTGTGATCTATCAGGGCAGATTCGTAATTTCCTTGATGACACCAGCCTTGCACAACTGATGCAGCGCCCCGATGTTATACGCATTGCCTCTCGGCAAAAGCAGCGCGTAGAAGCTGGCATTCTCGCCTCATCCCCTTAACGGCTTTCACTGCACGTTGGACTCTATGACGATGACCTCCTCCCCTTCGCTGCCGATTTATTTGGACTATGCCGCGACCACGCCGGTCGACACCCGTGTGGCTGACGTTATGCAGCGCTACTTAACCGTTGACCAGCTGTTCGCCAACCCTGCCTCGCGCAGTCATATGCTCGGCTGGCAGGCGGAACAGGTGGTGGAGCAGGCCCGCCGTCAAGTCGCCGATACCATTAGCGCAGACCCACGAGAAGTGGTTTGGACCAGCGGTGCCACGGAGGCCAACAATTTAGCGCTGATCGGCTACATGCGCGCCAATCGTGAGCGCGGCATGCATCTGGTAACGTCCACCATTGAGCATAAAGCGGTTGTGGATACTGCCAATGCCCTTGAAAGCGAAGGTTTTGAAGTGACGTGGCTAACCCCTGGGCGAGACGGGCGTACCACTCCAGAACAGCTGCGTGCCGCCATGCGAGACGACACGGCACTCGTGTCATTAATGGCGGTCAATAACGAATTGGGTAGCATTAATGATATTTCCGCGCTGGCAGAAGTTGCCCATGAATTCGGGGCTGTTTTTCACACCGATGCAGCCCAAGCTGTAGGACGTATTCCGTTAGATGTAGTGGCTCAACAAATTGATCTAATGTCGCTGTCTGGACATAAAGTTTATGGCCCCAAAGGCGTTGGTGCACTTTACGTCAAACGCCATCCAGATATACGTGTGGAAGCACTTATTCATGGTGGCGGCCACGAGCGAGGCATGCGCTCTGGCACACTTCCGACCCATCAAATTGCCGGCATGGGTGAAGCGTTTGCGCTAATGCAACACCATCACCAGGAAGATCAAGCCCATATCGCCCAGCTACACGCGCGCTTCCTAAAAGGGCTAGAAGATGTTGATGGTGTCTTCGCCAACTCTCCGCCGGAAAATGCCGTTCCCAATATTTTAAACCTGGCATTTAAAGGGGTAGACGGTGAATCTCTATTGATGGCGCTGCGCGATGTTGCTGTGTCAACCGGGTCTGCTTGTAACTCTGCTAGCGTCGACCCTTCCTACGTTTTATTGGGAATCGGCACACCGCGCGCCCTTGCACTCTCATCGCTACGTTTTAGTTTTGGGCGTTTCACCACTGACGCCGACATTGATCATGCGCTGACACTACTGCGCCACGCATTGAGCGGACTACGCTCAACGCGTTAAACGGCTGATGCCACACCTGGCAATCAACCTACCGACTTCTTGAAGGAGGACGCCCGATGGCAACTCTCAACATTACCCCCGCTGCTGCTCAGCAAATTCGTCACGTTCTCGATGAGCGTGGCCAGGGGCTTGGGCTGCGCGTTTCTGTAAAACCTAGCGGCTGCTCAGGCTATAGCTACGTACTCGACTTTGCCGATGACGTCAGCGATGACGAAATTCGCTTTGAAGAGCACGGCGCCAGCGTGTATATCGCGCCAGACGCGCTAGAAATACTCAACGGCAGTGAAGTGGACTACGTAAGCGAAGGGCTGAATCGCTTTTTCCGTTTCAACAATCCCAACGTCAAAGATGAGTGTGGCTGTGGCGAAAGCTTCACGGTCTAAGCGTTTAGCGCTGCATCACCGGTATTCATCACCCCCTTGAGGCGCTATAATCGCGGCCACTCGGCAATCGGTAATGCACAACAGCCCTGCCGACTCTTTTTTCCTGCGCCGCCTCGGCTTTCCGGGGCGGCACTTCTGCTTTATGCCTCTTAAGGAGATTCCACCATGGCAATTGAACGTACTCTTTCTATTATCAAGCCTGATGCCGTTGCTAAAAATGCGATTGGCGACATCATTTCTCGCTTTGAAAAAGCAGGCTTGAAAGTTGTTGCTGCGAAGATGGTTCATCTTTCTGAAGAAAAAGCAGGCGGTTTCTACGCCGAACATAAAGAGCGTCCTTTCTTTAAAGACCTGGTTGGCTTCATGACCTCTGGCCCGGTTGTTGTTCAGGTACTAGAAGGCGAAGGCGCTATTGCTAAAAACCGCGACCTGATGGGTGCTACTAACCCGAAAGAAGCGGCACCCGGCACTATCCGCGCTGACTTTGCGGAAACAATCGACGCAAACGCTGTCCATGGTTCTGATTCTCCGGAAAGCGCTGAGCGCGAAATTAGCTACTTCTTCGGTAACGACGAAATTTGCCCGCGCTAAATCAAGCGTGCCGCCGATTCAACATCCGTTGCCGGCCATTTTCGCGGGGGCTATGCCCCCGCCTTTTCTCTGAACGCTGACCGCCATGACCACTACTGTAGCTCAACATACGCCTACCTCTCTCTCCTCGACCGAAAGCGAACCTGCCGCCACTAACGCGCCAGAGCGCCAGAACCTGCTGGGCATGTCTCGCGAGCAGATGGAGGACTTCTTTTTGTCGATTGGCGAAAAGAAGTTTCGCGCTGCCCAGCTAATGAAGTGGATTCACCAGGAAGGTAGTGATGATTTTGCTACCATGACGAATCTATCCAAACCGCTGCGAGAAAAACTAGCTCGGCTGGCTGAGATTCGTGGCCCAGGCGTCGTCTATGAAGGTACTTCCAGCGACGGCACACGCAAGTGGGTCCTGGAAGTAGAAGATGGCAGTTATGTGGAAACGGTGCTGATTCCTGCGGAAAATGGCAAGCGCCGGACGCTATGCGTCTCTTCCCAGGTAGGCTGCTCGTTAGACTGCAGTTTTTGCTCAACGGGCAAACAAGGCTTTCAGCGCAACCTGACCGCCGCCGAAATTATCGGCCAAGTGTGGGTCGCCCAACGCAGCGTAGGCCCTCGCCGCGATACCGCCAACCGCCCGGTGACTAACGTAGTCATGATGGGCATGGGTGAGCCGCTGCTCAACTTCGATAACGTCGTTCCAGCAATGAAGCTGATGCTCGACGACAACGGCTACGGACTTTCCAAACGCCGCGTCACGCTTTCCACATCAGGCGTTGTGCCGATGATAGATAAGCTTGGCGATGAGATCGACGTGAGCTTAGCCATTTCGTTGCACGCCTCTACCGATGAGCTACGCAACGAGCTAGTACCGATTAACCGTAAATACAATATTCGTGCGCTTCTGGATGCTTGTCATCGTTACCTATCCAAATGCCCGGATAATCGTCAGGTGACTATCGAATATACGCTCATTAGAGATGTGAATGATCAGCAGGAACATGCCGAACAACTGGCGGCGCTGTTAAAAGAGCTGCCCTGCAAAATCAACCTAATACCGTTCAACCCGTTCCCTAATTCAGGCTACGAAAAGCCCTCACGCAACCAAGTGATGCGCTTTCAGCAATGGCTATACGACCTGGGCTATAACGCCACCGTACGCATCACGCGGGGCGATGATATCGATGCTGCTTGTGGCCAACTGGTAGGAAAGGTGAAAGATCGCACTAAGCGAAGTGCGCGCTATATTCAGTCTGTTCAGCTTGATGCGGACTAAACCGCCGTTATCTTGACTTCCGTCGAGTGCGGCGCTTTGATGGACACGTTCAAAACCGCCAGAAGCGCCAAGTTTATCGAATAACGACGCGACTGATGGTCACTGACATATGGTTCTTTGAAGACGGTTACTACAAGAGGGTGTACATGATCGGTCACCGCTGGCGACGTTACCCATCCCGGGTTCACATGCTGTGCGTGCTAATAAGCAGCATGTTGTTAGCTGGCTGTGCCACTTCAGGTAGCACGTCTTCTCAGGCTGACGATGGCGCTGCAGACGCTTATACCCAACTGGGGGTTGCTTACCTAGAACGCAACAATCTAGCCCGCGCGCTCAGCGCGCTTGATCGTGCGCTTGAAATTAATCCACGCAATGCCGAGGCACTTCAGGCGCTTGCGCTGGTCTATCAACAGCAGCGTGAAGATGAGCTCGCAAATCGCTATTTCCAGCAAGCGATTAAATCAGCACCTTCTTTGACACGTGCGCGTAATAATTACGCGGCGTTTTTATATCAGCAGGGGCAGTTCAACGCCGCCTGCGAACAGTTAGAAATAGCATCTCGCGATGCCCAATATGCTAATCGTGCCCAGCTATTTACTAACCTAGGGCAGTGCTATTTGGCAGCCGATAACATTGAGGAAGCACGCAAACGCCTGTTGCGCGCTGTGAGCATTGATCCACGTAGCCCGCGTGGATATTTATTATTAGCCGAACTTGAAGTTTCACAGGGCAATGACGGTCAAGCCTGGGAGCCGCTGCAGCGCTATTTGCAGCTGGCCGGGCAAGATCCAGTCGCGTTGGAAATGGCGATCGATATCGCCCACGCCCGTGGTGATCACGCTACGGCTGCGAACTACCAACGCTTATTGAATATTGACTAACGGTGCCCTGACCACCTAATTATTGAAGGATGCTCAGCTATGAGCGATACACAATCACACGATAATGTTACGACCTCTAGCCCAACGGCCACACCCGGCGAGCTTCTCTCACGCCAACGCGAAGCACTCGGCGTACCGCTTACCGATGCCGCACGGGCTCTGAATTTACGCCCAGCAGTTGTTAACGGATTAGAGCAGGACAACTATGAAGAAATTCCTGTTGCCGCTTATCGCCGGGGCTATTTACGTGCTTACGCAAAATACCTAGGCATGGATGATCGTCTAGTACTTGAGGCCTACCAAGCTAACCATGGGAATACAGAGACAGATCGTCGGGTGACCCCAGTTTCAGTCACCCGGCCACCATCTCGTATTGGCGCATGGTTATTTAAGCTAGTCACCCTGCTAGTGATTGTGGCCTTGATTGCCGTCACGGTGATGTGGTGGCAAAGCCGTGGCGGCAGCGAACCCCCTAGCATGGGAAGCACTCCTTCTATGGAAGATGAGGGCGGCTCTGCTGGTACGCCAGATGACAATGTAACACCTGAGCAAACGCCGGTTGCTACACCTCAGCCTCCTAGCAGCGCACCAGCACAACAAACCAACACCACCAGTGGAATTGATGAGGGAGCGGCTAACGCCGCGACGGCTGCCATTGAGTCTGCATCAGAGTCGTCTACGTCTTCCGAAGTAGCGGAGGACAACGAGTTGGCCTCGGCAGATACTGCTGAACAAGCGGACGCGGACGCTGCTACTGACAGTGAAGACAACACAGCCGAAACAGCGCCAGCAACAAACCCTAACCTGCTTGAACTGACGTTTAACGAGCAGTCATGGACTGAGATTTTTGATGCCAATAACCAGCGAGTGTTCGTTGGCCTGCAAACGCCTGGTACCACAGCAAGTGTTGAGGGCGAACCGCCTTTTCGTTTAACTATCGGCAATGCCACCGGTGTAGAACTGCGCTACGAAGACGAGGACGTTAACCTTGTCCAGCGCGCCGGTGCTAATAATGTTGCCCGCTTTACCTTGGGAGAGTGACCCGTCTTATGCACGCCCCTTCTCCGATCAAACGCCGTTTTTCTCGTCAAATTCACGTTGGCAACGTTGCTGTCGGTGGTGATGCACCTATTGCCGTTCAGAGCATGACCAACACAAATACGCTGGACGTCGATGCCACCGTGGCACAAATTCAGCAGTTGGAAAAAGCGGGAGCCGATATTGTCCGCGTCTCAGTACCCGACATGGACGCCGCTGAAAGCTTTGGCAAAATCAAGCAGCGTGTCGATGTCCCGCTGGTGGCAGACATTCATTTTGATTATAAAATTGCCCTGCGTGTCGCTGAACTAGGTGTGGACTGCTTGCGTATTAATCCAGGTAATATTGGCCGCGAAGATCGCGTACGTGCGGTTGTTAATGCTGCCCGCGATAACGGCATACCGATTCGTATTGGCGTTAATGCTGGGTCGCTGGAAAAAGACCTACAGAAAAAGTATGGCGAGCCTACGCCCGCAGCGTTAGTAGAGTCGGCCATGCGCCATATCGATTATCTTGATCGTCTCGACTTCCAGGAATTTAAAGTCAGCGTAAAGGCCTCAGATGTATTTATGGCAGTAGCAGCGTACCGCGACCTAGCTACTCGTATTGAGCAGCCACTCCATCTAGGTATTACGGAAGCAGGCGGTCTGCGCTCGGGTACGGTGAAGTCATCGATTGGCCTTGGCATGCTGCTAATGGATGGCATTGGCGACACGATTCGCGTATCGCTCGCCGCCGATCCGGTAGAAGAAATTAAAGTTGGCTTTGACATGCTTAAAAGCCTGAGGCTGCGAGCCAAAGGTATTAATTTTATTGCCTGCCCCAGTTGCTCACGGCAGAATTTTGATGTTATCAGCACCATGAATCAGCTAGAAGAGCGGCTTGAAGACGTCATGACTCCTCTGGACGTATCGGTGATTGGTTGCGTCGTTAATGGCCCAGGCGAAGCGAAAGAAACGGATATCGGCCTAACCGGCGGCTCCCCTGCCAACTTGGTTTATATCGATGGCAAACCTGCTAGCAAACTACGTAATGACCACCTAGTGGATGACCTTGAAAAGCTGATCCGCGAGAAAGTACGCCAAAAACAGCAGCAAGAAGACGACATGATTGCTCGCAGCGTTTAAAAAAGCCGAGCAAGCGACACCCAACCTGGAGGCGGGCATAACTTTTTTTCCCGCCCCAGCGTTGTCTCCCATACAAGGAGTTTTCATTGAGCAAGTCCGCCGTAAAAAAAATTCAAGCTATACGTGGTATGAATGATTTATTGCCCAGCGAAAGTCCCCGCTGGCAATTTTTTGAAGCCAAGGTGCGTCAGCTCATGCATCGCTATGGCTTTGATGAAATCCGTACGCCCATTGTTGAACAAACGGCGCTATTTGCTCGCTCTATTGGTGAAGTCACCGATATTGTCGAAAAAGAGATGTACACGTTCGATGACCGCAACGGCGACAGCCTAACGCTGCGGCCAGAAGGTACCGCCAGCTGCGTACGGGCAGCGATGGAACATGGCTTGCTGCATAACCAAACGCAACGGCTGTGGTATCAAGGCCCCATGTTCCGCCACGAGCGTCCGCAAAAAGGCCGCTATCGTCAATTTCATCAGGTAGGCGTTGAAACATACGGCTTTGACGGTCCGGATATCGATGCCGAAGTCATTCTCCTTTCAGCACGCCTATGGCAAGAGCTGGGCTTACTGGAACACGTGACGCTAGAGCTTAACTCCCTGGGCTCCACAGAGGCGCGCGCGGCCTATCGCGATAAGCTCGTCGCTTACTTTGAACAGCATCACGATGTTCTTGATGACGACTCAAAGCGTCGCCTCACAAGCAACCCACTGCGCATTTTGGATTCCAAGAATCCAGCGATGGCAGAAATGCTGAACGGTGCGCCGCAGTTGATGGATCATTTGGATGATGAGTCGCGGACACATTTTGAACAACTCAAAGCAATGCTGGATGCAGCAGGCATTGACTACATTGTTAACCCACGCTTGGTACGCGGTCTTGATTACTACTGCCGTACGGTATTTGAGTGGACGACCACGGCCCTAGGCAGCCAAGGCACGGTATGTGCAGGCGGCCGCTACGACGGATTAGTTGAGCAACTAGGCGGAAAGCCCACGCCAGCCGTTGGTTTCGCCATGGGTATCGAGCGCTTAATATTGCTGTTGGAAACATTAGACCTGGTGCCAGAAGAAGCGCTAGGTGGCTGCGATGTTTATCTGCTACCGATGGATGACAACGCGACCATTGCCGCTCTCACACTGGCTGAAAAGCTTCGTAGTGAGCTACCCACCCTTAGGCTGCAGCTGCACTGTGGTGGCGGCAGTTTTAAAAGCCGTATGAAAAAAGCAGACAAAAGCAACGCGCCTGTTGCAGTTTTATTGGGCGAAGACGAGCTGGCAGAGCAAGCCGTAACGCTCAAGTTCCTGCGTGATGATCGCGAACAGTTGCGCGTATCTCAGGCTGAGCTCACCGCGACACTGAAAAACTTAGTGTCCCACTAACCTTACTGCCTACTCTCTGGCAGACGAACACTCGCCAGCCGCCCTTGCGGCTGAGCTAAAGAACAGGAGGCCGCCCGTGGCGGAGCTGAGAAGCGAAGAAGAACAGCTAGAGGTAATTAAACGCTGGTGGAAAGAGAACGGAACCTCTCTCATAGCAGGGGCTGTTCTTGCTGCAGCGGGTGTGCTTGGCTGGAATGCATGGCAAAACTATCAAGAAGGCCAAGCAGAAGCCGCCTCCGTGCGTTATCAGCAACTCGTCAATATGACCACTGGTAACACCTTGGCAGATGATCAGTTAGCCAATGCTCGTGAACTCATTGATGAAATCACCAGTGACCATGGCAACACCCTCTATGCAGAATTAGCACAGCTGCTGGAAGCACGTTTAGCCGTCCAAGAGGGTGATCTTGAGGCTGCGAAAAGTGCGCTTGAAAACGTGGCGAGCGACTCTTCCCGCCGCTATGTGCAAAGTCTCGCATGGCTAAGATTAGCGCGTATTGAGATTGCAAACGACAATCCAGAAGCAGCCCTGAGTTTGTTAGATCAGTCGATTACTGATGCCCTGGCAGCTCAGCAGGCTAACGTGCGGGGCGACGCTTACGCTGCGTTAGACCAAACAGAACAAGCGCGAGACGCTTGGCAAACCGCGTTAGAACTTGCCCAAGCCCAGAATCAGCCGCTTTACGGCGTACAGTTCAAGCTTGACGATCTCGGCGTCGAAGAGGTGACACAATGATCATGACTAGCCTTCCCAAATCGCTATTTTCAAAGCCGTCTGTGCGCATTACCGTCGGTGCTGTTGCATTAGCATTGCTAGCAGGTTGCGCCAGTAAAGGCGAACCTGCTTATACGCCTAAAGAACTGCGTAGCTTTTCAGAAACGTCCTCACTTGATGGCGTATGGAGCAGAAATGTCGGCGATGGCCTGGGTCGTGCCCGTTACCCCATTGCTCCGGCTCGTGAAGGCGACACCGTATTTGCTGCGGATGCCGATGGGCTGGTGGCCGCATTTAATGCAGATAACGGCGAACGCAAGTGGGAAATCGAGCTGGATACGCCTATTTCAAGCGCCCTGAACGCTATTGCAGGTCAGGTCTATTTAGGCACCCGCAACGGAGAAGTTATCTCCTTGGATCAGCGCGACGGCAGTGTCAATTGGCGCTCACGCGTTTCCAGTGAAGTGCTAGCAGCACCTCAAGCAAATCAACAGCTACTACTTGTACAAAGCGTTGACGGACAAATCACCGCTCTTGATCGCTCCAGCGGCGAGGAGCGCTGGGTATACACCAGCTCGCAGCCCTCTCTGACGCTTCGCGGTACTGGCACGCCAATGGTCATTGATCCCGTAAGCTTTGTTGGTTTTGCTAACGGACGACTGGCAACATTAGACAACCGCAATGGCCAGCCACTTTGGGATTTGCAAATTGCCACTCCCCGCGGACGTAGCGACGTCGACAGGTTGGTTGATCTTGCCGGTCAACCGGTAATAACTCCCGATGGTCGACTCTTCGTGACTAGCTATAACGGTAACGTCGTAGCACTGGAAGCAACACGCGGTGGCGTTCTATGGGAAAGCAATTTATCTAGCCGCCATACCCCTATTTTGGTAGGTAACATTCTGCTAGTGGTCACTGATGATAGCCACGTCGTTGGCCTGAATGCCGACAACGGACAGGAAGTGTGGCGTAACGATGACTTGGAAGACCGCTGGTTAACAGCACCTGCGTTTGCAGATGGCCGTGTGGTCGTCGGTGACTTTGAAGGCTACGTTCATCTACTTGATGCCCGCGAAGGCACGTTAGTAGGCCGTACGCGCGTACACAAATCTGGCATCAGCGTGCGTCCTGCCACTGAAGGCAGCACCATTCATGTCCAGGCCAATAATGGTCGCCTGGAAACCCTGGAAGTAACTCCATGACACCCGTCATTGCTTTAGTCGGTCGGCCCAATGTGGGCAAATCGACGTTGTTTAACCGCCTAACCCGCTCACGCGATGCGCTCGTGGCGGACTTTCCTGGCCTTACCCGTGACCGTAAATACGGGAACGGCATGCTAGGCGGCAAAGCGTATACGGTGATTGATACCGGCGGCATCAGCGGTGACGAAGAAGGGATTGATGCGGCAATGGCCGAGCAATCTCTAGCCGCGATTGATGAAGCCGATATTGTACTGTTTCTGGTAGACGCTCGCGCGGGGCTTAACGTGGCCGATGAAGCCATTGCGAATCATCTGCGCGTTAATCAGAAAAAAACCTGGCTAGTGGTCAACAAAACCGATGGTTTGGAAGAGCATTCGGCCATGGCCGACTTCTGGACCTTAGGTCTTGGCGACCCATGGCCGATTGCTGCTGCCCATGGCCGCAATGTCTCACTGCTCATTGACACAGTGTTGGAGCCGTTTCCAGAACGCGACCCCAGCATTCCTGGGGATACCGGCACCAAAGGTATTCGTATAGGCGTTATTGGCCGTCCCAATGTGGGCAAATCCACATTGGTTAATCGGCTGTTGGGCGAAGAGCGCGTTGTTGTATTCGATGAGGCGGGCACTACCCGCGATGCGATTGAAATCCCGTTCGAGCGTCGTGGCAAGCCCTACGTATTGATTGATACCGCAGGCATTCGGCGGCGTAAAAACGTCCGCGAAATTGCAGAAAAGTTTTCCATTATCAAAACTCTTGATGCTATCAAAGAGTGTCACGTCGCAGTGATGGTACTCGATGCACGCAGCGGTTTAGTTGAGCAAGATCTCCATCTACTTGATTACGTGCTGACCACTGGCCGCGCGTTGGTGCTGGCCATCAATAAGTGGGATGGGCTGGAAAGCGATGCGAAAGAGAAAATGCGCGCAGAAATTAAGCGCCGCCTAGGCTTTGCTGAGTATGCAGAGATGCATTTTATCTCTGCCCTACACGGCACCGCGGTGGGTGACCTTTATCCTTCGATCGAACGAGCTTTCGATGCCGCGAACGCCCACTGGTCGACCAATCGATTGACAACCCTACTTCAAGATGCGGTCAGCCAGCACCCGCCGCCCATGGTTAACGGCCGACGTATCAAACTGCGTATGGCGCACCAAGGTGGCAGCAATCCGCCCATCATCGTAGTACATGGCAATCAGACTGAATCACTGCCGGAAGCCTATCGCCGCTACCTAACCAACACCTTCCGTAAAGTGTTGAAAGTTCGCGGGACGCCAATGCGCTTTGAGTTCCGTTCGGGTAGCAATCCGTTTGACCACATGGCAGGGGCAAGCGATAAAGAGAAAGCCAAAAAACGCGAGCTTAACCGTACTAAAGAAGCACGTAAAAGCCGCCGTTAATGCTAACGCATTAATCTACAAAACGCCTGCTGACCTTCATCAGCAGGCGTTTTGGTTGATGGCCCCCATTATCGAGTAAATTTGCTTGACAGCTATCCGCACTAACCCTCAAATAGCCGCGTTTTTCGGCAATCGCCACTCATACCTATATTGCCCTTCCTAGGAGGGATATTAATGCACTACGCAATAAAACGCGGGCGCGGCATGCTCTTACTGCTGATGGCAAGCTTGCTAGCAGGTTGCCTTGCTCTGCCCCAAACAGGCTTATTTGCCTTTCGCTTGGCGGTAACATCGCTGGGCATTGAAGAGGTGCGTATTGGCCCTTATAGCGTGCAAGCAGGACTTGATACCAGCGACCTAACAAGTTTGCTTGCATCTAGCCTTGGTGCTGGCAGCTTGCCCGTTCAGGCCACCTTAGCGATGGGCCTGGGCTTACCCACAGGTATGCCCGCTGTTGAGATGTCTGGTTTCCGCTGGATGCTAAATATGCCTGGAGTCGATCCAGTGCAAGGTCAATATCAAGAGGATGTGACGCTAACGTCTGGGGAAGACTCAACGTTACGTCTACCGGTAGCGTTTGACATCCTGACGACCGACACTCAGCGAATGATGCCCATGCTAGAACTCGCCAGTCAGTTAGCCACCCAAGGCTCACTGCCGCCTGGCAGTGAACTTGCTATCACACCGGGAGACCTACGTGGGCTGGGCATGACATTACCCGCGGGACTTTTAACACCGACCATTCGCCTGAACGTAGGCGCCGACGGCCAGTTAACACCTGTGCGTTAAGTCCGACGCCTTCCCTCTTCATGAAGCCGTTTGCGGCCCACCCACTGGGCTGCAAACTGCCAAGCCGTTCGGCCACTGCGGCCTCCTCTTAGCGTTGCAAAACGAACCGCGTCTGCCCGTGCGGCATCACTCCAATCCTGCTTATCACCAATACGAGCTACCCAGTGCTCACAGACCTCTAAGTAAGTCGCTTGGCTGAAAGGATGAAAGCCTAACCATAAGCCGAAGCGATCCGACAATGAGATTTTTTCCTCCACAGCGTCACCGTGATGTAGCTCTTCACCTACAAGACGCGTACCACTATTATCGTCCATAGATTCCGGCAATAAATGGCGGCGATTGGAAGTGGCATACAACAAGACGTTTTCTGGCGGCCCCGTTAATGCGCCGTCTAAGACGCTTTTTAGCGCCTTGTAAGCATCGTCATTGCCTTCAAACGAAAGATCGTCGCAATACACCACGAAACGATGCGGCGTGTCGCGCAGCTGTTCTACCAATATCGGCAGACTACCCAAATCGTGGCGATCCACTTGAATCAAGCGCAGCCCATCATTCGCCAATGAGTTAAGCAGCGCACGAATCACCGATGACTTCCCGCTGCCCCGTGACCCCCACAGCAAACCATGATTGGCGGGTAACCCCTGCAAAAATGCACGAGTATTATCGACTAACGCTAATTTTTGACGCTCGATGCCTAACAGATCATCCAGCGTCATCGTGTCTCGCGGTGGCACGGGAACCAAGCGACCACCTAACGGATGACGCTGCCAAATAGCCGCTACATGCTTGTTCCAATCTACCTGGATCGGCGCAGGCGGCAACCAATGTTCTACGTGGTCCAGTAACCGCGTTAAGCGTTGGCTCAATTCAGCATCCATGATTGTCCTCAGAGTGCGTTATGATATGAGTTGATTTACCACTGACAGTGGTTATCTTGTGTGCAAAGATCCCTACTCGTCTATAAGGAAACCGCTTATGCGCTGGCTTCGTCCCTTGGCTGTTACTGCACTGTGTGCTTCTGTCGTAGCATGCTCCACGTCACCTACCGGTCGCTCTCAGTTGCTACTGCTTTCAGATGATCAGCTCAATCAAATGGGCCAGCAAGCCTTTGCGCAATATCAGCAAGATATTCCCACCGCAGGCCAAGCAAGCCATCGTTATGTACAGTGCATTACGGATGCCATCGTAGAGGTATTGCCAGCCGAGCAGCGTAATCTTGATTGGCAAATCCGTGTCTTTGAATCTGAACAGCCCAACGCCTTTGCCCTGCCTGGTGGCTACATGGGCGTGAACACGGGCATGCTAGATATCGCCACCAACCAAAACCAGCTAGCCTCGGTTGTCGGCCATGAAATTGGTCACGTCATTGCGAATCATGCCAACGAACGCGCCTCGACCCAAAGTGCCACGTCACTTGGTTTATCGGTGCTTTCTAGCACCTCAGGCATGCAAACTCCTGGTGGCCAACAGCTAATGGGCGTACTGGGAATGGGAGCAGAATACGGGATCGCGCTGCCATTCTCCCGTCGCCATGAAAGTGAAGCCGACGTTATCGGCCTCCAATTGATGGCCCAGGCCGGTTTTGACCCACGGGAAAGCATTACTGTTTGGGAAAATATGCAGGCTGCCTCCGGCGGTGGCGCTCCGCCTGCCTGGATGTCGACGCACCCAAGCGAAGGCCAGCGTATTGAAGGGCTTCAAGCTAACATGAGTAACGCTATGGCAAGCTACGAGCAGGCGCGTAATAGCGGCCGCACCCCCAACTGCCCACGTCCTTAAGCACCTTAATGTTGAGGTTTGAATGATTCGATTTGGTTTATTGCTGCTTGTCCTGCCGATTTTAGTGTTGCTCGGCGTCTATTTCTGGGAGCTGGGTGATGTACGTGCCTGCCAGCTCGACGGGGGACACTGGGACTACCTGGCAAGTGCATGCAGCGAGTCGCCGCAGCCCTTTGTATCGTGGCTTGAGCGCTCACCGCTGCTGGTCAACGGCGGCATGCTGGTCTCTGTGGTTGGTCTTGTTATGTGCATGATTGGCTTTTACACCAAATCTCGCTAAACACACGAGAGCAACCAGCATTAACCGAAAAGGCAGCCGCAATGGCTGCCTTTTGCTGTCTTAACTTCAGAGCGTATGGAAATGCTCGCTATCGCTAGTCACTGGCGACGTTCAACGATTGCCTTAATAGTGTGCGCACCGAGGCAGTTTCGGGCCGCACGTTACGCCATAGGAAGAAAGATTCGGCGGCTTGTTCGACCAGCATACCCAGGCCATCGAGCAGCTTAGCGCCACGTGGCCCTGCCCACTGTAAAAACACCGTGGGTTCCGAGCCATACATCATGTCGTAGGCCCAAGCGCCTTGGTTAAATAGGTTATCCGGTAACGGCGGCAAATCACCAGAAAGACTGGCACTAGTGCCATTGATGACCAAATCAAACTGGCCTTCTAACGTCTCAAACCCACCGCCATGAAGGGTACCTAAGTCGGCAAATGCGTCTGCTAATTGGACGGCTTTTTCCGCCGTTCGATTGACGATAACAACGTCACGAGGTTGCTCGGCAAGCAGCGGTTCTAGCACGCCACGCACTGCACCACCGGCACCGATCACCAACACGCGTTTACCCTTAATGGGCACATGATGGTAACCAAGGTCACGCACTAGCCCAATACCGTCAGTGGTATCACCGTAGGTACGGCCATTGCCGCCGACAATCAGCGTATTCACCGCCTGAGCACGCTTGGCACGGTGGCTCAGGGTATCACACAGCGCAAAGGCATCGCCTTTGAACGGTACAGTCACGTTCGCTCCACGGCCTCCTGTTGCCACAAATTCTCGCCAAGCACTGGCAAAACCTTCCACCGGTGCAAGTTCGGCGGTATAGGTCATAGGTTGCTGAGTTTGGTTAGCAAACTCTTCGTGAATTAATGGCGACTTAGAGTGCTTAATCGGGTTTCCAAAGACACAGTAACGGTCAGTCATGCAGGCTCCTTACACTTTACCCAACTGAGTGGCTTCGGCTAGCCAGTCGCGTGGCACCAAGTACTCGTGCAATTTAGCCTCTCGGCTGCCCTCGGGCGGTGTAAATGCGTACTCCCAACGGGCTAGCGGTGGCATCGACATTAAAATAGATTCGGTGCGCCCGCCGCTTTGCAAGCCAAACAGAGTGCCCCTATCCCACACTAAGTTAAATTCTACATAGCGGCCGCGGCGATAAAGCTGAAAATCACGCTCTTTCTCACCCCAGGCATCACCCTTACGGCGCTCTACAATCGGTACGTAGGCGTCCAGAAAGCTATCGCCCACCGCACGCTGAAAAGCAAAACAGTCGTCGAAACTGCCTTCATTTAAATCATCGAAAAACAGCCCACCCACACCACGTGTCTCGTCGCGATGCTTAAGATAGAAGTACTCATCGCACCACGCTTTGTAGCGCGGATACACCTCTTCGCCAAATGGCACGCAGGCAGCCTGGGCAACCCGATGCCAGTGCACAACATCTTCAAACACCGGGTAGTAAGGCGTTAGATCAAAGCCGCCACCAAACCACCATACTGGTGCTTCACCCTGTTTTTCAGCGATAAAGAAACGGACATTTCCGTGGCTCGTCGGCACATTAGGATTTTCAGGATGGAGTACCCAAGATACACCGACCGCATGAAAGCTACGTCCGGCAAGTTCCGGTCGTGCAGCCGTTGCAGAGGGGGGTAACTGAGCACCGTAAACATGTGAGAAATTCACACCGCCTTTCTCAAAAACAGCGCCCTCTTCAATGACCCGTGAGCGTCCGCCGCCGCCTTCTTCACGCTGCCAGCTATCTTCTCTAAATGCCGCTTTTCCATCAGCATCGGCAAGCCCTGCACACAACCGTTCCTGCAGATCCAGAAGGTAGTGTTTAACGTCGTCTAGGTGCTCGTGAGCCACAGTAACTCCAAAGAGGTCGAGATAAGTGTGATTGGTAAATAGTAAATGGCAGAGACAGTTTAAGGTGCCTCGCTATGAACGCATTATTTTGCCAGTCACCAAGTCTTTGATGGTGCTGGGCTTTGCGTTGCCTCCAAGCTCACCCGCTACAACCGCGGCGACTTCATCACCAAAAATGGATACGACTTCTTCAGCGCTCATGGCGGGAGGATCGCCCGCGCGATTAGCGGAGGTAGAGACTAGCGGGCCACCAAAGGCCTCGCAGAGTGCCTTCATCAACGGATGGTCGGTCACTCGCAGAGCTACACTCTGATGGGCGCCGCGCACTAAACCATGGCTGCGGCCATTGTCAGGCACTAGCCAGGTATTAGGGCCAGGCCAGCTGGCCGCTAAGGGCGCATGCAGTGCAAGTGGCAGTTGGTTTAGCCAAGGCTGAAATTGCCGAATATTCGCAGCAACAAGAATCACGCCTTTGGCGGGATCACGCTCTTTCATACGCATCAAATGCGCTAACGCTTCATCGTTATCTGGGTCACAGCTCAGCCCCCAGACTGCTTCGGTGGGGCAGGCGATAACGCCCCCCTCTTTTAATGCTCGTACCGCCTCTTTAACCTCAACAGCCGATTTCATAGATGCTCCTCGTTACTAACGCGGCTCTTCATCACCTGAAATTGATACAGCTTCAGTAGATGAAAAACGGTTACTTATATCCTACCATGGCCGCGTCAAACGCACCCAGCCGCCCGCTTGCTGCGCCACTTTGCCATCAAGCTCCAGCATCAATAACCGTTGTTGGCATTCACTGACCGTGATGCCCGCGCTCTGAACTAATATATCAATTGGCGTTGGCGTTGCGCCCAGCGCGTTTAGTACATTGTCTTTGAGCTCATCGTTATCGATAGGCAAATTAAGGCTTGCGTTGTCAGCAATAGCACGTGGACTGGTTGGCATATAGCGTTCAGCCCAGTGCTGCAACTCTTCTAAAATATCGTCCACGTGACGCACCAGCGTCGCACCGCTGCGTAATAACTGCAGGCAACCGCGAGCCTGTACGTTATGTAGCGACCCGGGCAGAGCAAACAACTCACGGTCTTGCTCAAGGGCTAATCGTGCGCTTACCAATGAGCCGCTCTTCTCAGTCGCTTCGACCACTAACGTACCTAATGAAAGGCCGGTCACAATTCTGTTCCGCCGAGGAAAGAAAGCTGGCCGAGCAACGGTTCCCGGTGGATGCTCCGATAATAACAAGCCTCCTGCTACGGTACTTAGTTGCTCATGTAGATCACGGTGACGTGGCGGGTAAATGACATCTATGCCACAGCCAAGCACCGCAATCGACTGCCCTCCTGCCGCTAACGCTGCGCGCTGTGCAACCCCATCAACTCCGAGAGCCATGCCGCTAACAATGCACCAGCCGCGATTAACAAGCTCTCTGGCAAACGCCTGAGCATTACCGCTTCCCTCAGAAGTGGGACGCCGAGTGCCCACCATGGCGAGTTTTGGGCCGTCTAGTGCGCTAAGGTCACCTTGTGCCCAAAGCACCACAGGCGGATCCGGCAATTGATTGAGCAACTCAGGCCATGCGGGGTGATTGCGATGGAGTAAATGGCGATTAGGAGAAGTCTCTAGCCATGCGAAAGTATGGTCGACTGCCTGCTGCAACGGGCTTCGCTCTGGCTGCGCTAACCAAAGCCGCAGTGCACTCGCGGCGTTGCTGGGCAGCCCAGCAAGCCAGCCATGGGGCCATTGCGGCTGTTTAGCGGCCAGCGCTGCAGTGCGAAGCGCCCCCATACCCGGCAGCTCATTCACCACCAGCCACTCCTTGGCATCCATACCTATCCCCTGTTAGTTGTGTGGTGTTTAGCGTATCGGCGTGTGTACCCGGTCTCCAACCGCTAAAACGTTCGATGCCTGCATCACCAACGCATAGCTCATAAGGCTATAAGGCTTTATCACCATGACGCTTCCCGCCTCAGTGGCGGGAAGTTGCAAAAGCTCTTGGCTACGTGGGTCATTAACGAGCTCCCCCTGCTGGCCAACATGTAATACATGACCGGGCTGCAAGCCATCCTGAGTACCAATATCCAGAGCCACTATTTGTAAGCGTCCAATAAAGCGCACTCCGCCAGGTACCGCAATAATCTGGCCAGCGACATCGTTCAACGGTAAACGAGGCTGAACGCTATTTTCTAACGACTGAGATTCAAACAACTGAGAATCAAGCGGCAGCAAAATGTCGTTATTGCGCACTTCTTGATAAGCACTGAGTACTTCTAAGCGAGCAATGTCTCCCTCACTGCTGAGCTGGCGCGCTTCGCCAATATTGATTAACTCCGTCCCCAATGGTGCACCCTCAGCGGAAACATAATGCTCGCCCGGACGATAAATGCCTAAACGCGCTCTGGACGGTAGTACGCCGCGCGCATACAACGTATCGCCTGCGCCACTCATCAATCGTTGATTCTCACCGCCCACGACGTAGGCCAGTTCGCGGGAAGGCGCGTCCAGCTCTACCACTCGGTGCGCTCGCAAAAACGCCCGAATCGTTTCCATCGGAAGCGGCGCCATTGCCTCTTGCTGAGGAACGGCGCGCATTTGGGGAGAAAGCTTTACCACCCGTTGCGGTGATTCCCACGCAAATGCGGCGGTCGTCATAAGCGTCAAACATGCCAACGGCACGCTATAATAAAGAAACCTTTTTGCCACTATCCTTTTCGCCACCATCCGTTCTCCCTTGCCAGTTATTGGTGAAGCCGTTGAGGGGAGCTGCATGGCGTTGTGCGTGCCCAGGAACGCTTACAGCATGATATAGTGGCCGATAGTAAAGCACTTAGGCCTGCCAACCCAGGTGGCAAGGCCTGCTCATATTAAAGACTCAGCATAACGGTGATTGTAACGCCATGGCCAAACTTCCTATTCTCGAATTCCCCGACGAGCGCCTGCGCACCAAGGCTGCACCGGTGGAAACCGTTGACGATGAGGTCCGCCAGCTCGTCGACGATATGTTGGAGACCATGTACGACGCGCGCGGCATCGGCCTTGCAGCGACGCAAATCGATGTTCATCGGCGTGTCGTAGTAATGGATGTCAGCGACGATAACTCGCAGCCGCTAGTACTTATTAATCCACGCTACGAGCCAATTGGTGACGAAAAAGAGCCCCTTTCTGAAGGCTGTTTATCCATTCCGGAATATTACGCTGAAGTACCGCGTTATTTAAAAGTAAAGCTGAACGCGCTAGATCGTAGTGGTGAGCCCTACGAGCTAGAAGCCGATGGTTTGTTAGCCCACTGCATTCAGCATGAGTATGACCATTTGGAAGGCGTGCTTTTTGTTGACTACTTATCACCCCTAAAGCGTGACCGAGTGATGAAAAAGATGCAGAAACGCCACAAGCTATTACACGACGCATAAACCGACCTACGCCGTGTTATTGCTGGCCGAGCTGACACGCTGCAAACGCACAGAATGTTTTTCCTGGTGCGTTGTAGCGTTGCTTCTCGGCCTTTATTTGTTTCACGCACGGCACGATTACTTTCCCCCTTCAATGCTAGGTAGTCATCACCATGTCACAGTTGCGCGTTGTTTTTGCTGGCACGCCTGATTTCGCCGCTTCAAGCCTTGCTGCCGTGCTCGAAAGTCAGCATCAAGTGGTAGCGGTATATACTCAACCTGACCGCCCAGCAGGCCGCGGGCGCAAGCTCACCCCTAGCCCCGTCAAGCAGCTTGCTCTTGAGCATGGGCTACCTGTCTATCAACCCGTCAGCTTAAAAGAGACTGACGCTCAATCAGAATTAGCGGCATTGAACGCCGACGTAATGGTTGTCGTTGCTTACGGGCTCTTACTACCACAGGCGGTGCTCGACATTCCCCGCTTAGGCTGCATCAACGTGCACGCATCCCTGCTACCACGCTGGCGAGGTGCCGCCCCTATCCAACGCGCCATTGAAGCCGGTGATAGCGCATCAGGCGTCACCATTATGCAAATGGATGCGGGTCTGGATACCGGTGAGATGCTGTATGAAGTTCGTACACCGATCACCTCGCTCACCACAGGCGGTGACTTGCATGATCGGCTGGCCATTCAAGGGGCGAATGCGCTGATTAACGTGCTTGATGCGTTGGACAGCAACGACTTAGAAGCAACACCGCAACCTGACGAGGGCGTCACCTACGCCGCTAAGCTCAGTAAGGCGGAAGCCGAACTGGACTTTCATCAGCCTGCAGAACAACTAGCGCGCAAAATCCGTGCCTTTAACCCCTGGCCAGTGGCTTGGTGCACGCTAGGCAATGATCGCCTACGTTTGTTGATGGCCAGTGTTGAGCTAGGCGAACAGCCTTCCACTTCACCCGGCACACTACTTCAACATGGCGAGGACCACCTACGCATTGCCTGTGGCGAGCAAGGTCAAGAAGTACTGTGCGTTAGCCACGCCCAGTTACCTGGTGGTAAAGCGATGGCCGTGCGCGACCTGCTTAACGCCCGTCAAACCCCGCTTACCGTCGGCGCACGCCTTGGGCACGCCGCCGCTCATCAAGGAGTTAGTGAATGAGCCAGAATCGCCCACCTAAAGGCGGCAGCGGCCAGGAAGTTCGTGCCGCAGCCGCCCGCTCGCTAGTACCTGTATTGACCGATCAAGGCTCGCTCGCTGGATTAGATGAGCATAGCGTTATCGCCCGCGACCGCAGCCTGTTAAAAGAACTCTGTTACGGCACTTGCCGACGTTTACCACGCCTGGAAGCGTTGGCTAGCGCGCTTCTCAAGCAGCCTTTTAAAAAGCGCGATAGCGATGTTCAGGCCTTGTTATTGGTAGGGATCTACCAGCTGCTTTATATGCGTATCCCGGCTCACGCAGCGGTCGGCGAAACCGCTGGTGCCGCTCGTCTTCTAGGCAAAGAGTGGGCCACCCGGGTACTTAACGGCTGCCTGCGCCGCCTCCAGCGTGAATCCGAAGAGCTTCAAGCCGCCGTTGACCTAGAGGAGAGCGTTGCTCTGGAGCACCCGCCCTGGCTGCTTGATACGTTGCGCACCGCTTGGCCTGAACAATGGCGCGCCATTGCCGCAGCGAACAATGAACCAGGGCCCATGACGCTGAGAGTTAATCAGCGCCACAACGACCGCGAAGCCTATTTACAACAGCTGACTGAACAGGGGTTAAGTGGGCACCTTTGCCTACATGCACCGGATGGCATTACCCTGGATGCGCCCTGTGATGTCACCATACTCCCCGGCTTTGAAGAAGGTCATGTCAGCGTCCAAGACGAAGCGGCTCAGCTCTCCGCTGCACTGTTAGGGCCTGCATTAGCTCCCCGCCCTGGGGCTCACGTTCTCGATGCTTGCTGTGCACCCGGCGGTAAAACTGCCCACCTATTAGAGCAGTTTGATATTGCTCTCACGGCCATTGATAGCGACAACCAGCGCCTTGGGCGTGTAGACGACACACTGAACCGCCTCGGCTTAACAGCAGAGCTGCAGCACGCTGATGCAACCCAGCAAGACTGGTGGGACGGCGCGCCGTTTGACGCGATTTTGCTTGATGCCCCTTGTTCTGGAACGGGCGTTATTCGTCGTCATCCCGACATTAAAAAACTGCGCCGTAAAGAGGATATTCGCCAGCTTGCTAAACTACAGCGCCAACTGCTGGATAATCTTTGGTCACTACTTCGCCCAGGCGGCACCTTGCTATACGCCACCTGCTCAGTACTGCCAGAGGAAAACGCTGAGCAAATCGATGCCTTTCTTGACCGCACGCCCGATGCAAAAGTCACCACGCCAAACGATGTGGCCTGGGGCGAACCAAGTGGCCAAGGACGTCAACTGTTTCCCGCGCAAAGCAGTCATGATGGCTTTTTTTATGCCAGACTAGAGAAGCGTACTGCTTAACATACCGTCCCCTGCCAGGGCGGTGAACCGATGACAAGGATGGAGACACTATGAGTACTCACACTTATAAGCATATCGAGCTAACCGGTTCTTCTGAAAAGGGAATTGAAGAAGCTGTGCAAAATGCTCTCGCCAAAGCATCAGAAACCATTCATAACTTGCGCTGGTTCGAAGTCACCGATACTCGTGGCCATATCGAAGACGGCCGTGTCGCTCACTGGCAGGTCACGATAAAAGTCGGCTTCACTCTCGAGTAATCCCGACCTGCTTTTCAACGGCGGCTGGTTTACACTGGCCGCCGTCTTTATTGCAGCGCACATATCTCTTGCCGAGAACGCGCTGGCGCTTACAACGGAACCGATGCTTAGCAATGAAAATCATCATTCTCGGCGCCGGCCAGGTCGGCGGCACCTTAGCGGAGCACCTCGCCCGCGAGGAAAACGATATTACCGTTGTCGATACCGACGGTGCGAAACTGCGCGAACTGCACACCAAACTGGATATTCGCACCGTGACGGGCGCGGCTTCGTATCCCATTGTGCTGCGTCAGGCGGGCTGTGAAGACGCTGATATGCTGATTGCGGTGACCAACACCGATGAAATCAACATGATCGCCTGCCAAGTGGCCCATACACTGTTTCGTACCCCCACCAAAATTGCCCGCGTACGTTCAACCGCCTACCTCACCCGTAAGGGGTTATTCGCCCACGAAGCGATTCCTATTGATGTACTGATCAGCCCTGAACAAGTAGTCACGGATCATGTTCGCCGCTTGATTGAGCACCCAGGGGCGTTGCAGGTGTTGGAGTTTGCCGGTGGTTTGGTGCAGCTGGTGGCGGTCAAGGCGTTCTACGGTGGCCCGCTGGTGGGACAGGATTTAGCCTTTCTCGCCAAGCACATGCCCAATGTGGAAACACGCGTGGCGGCGATTTACCGCCGCAACCGGCCAATTATTCCCCGTGGCGATACGGTGATTGAAGCCGACGACGAAGTGTTTTTCCTGGCGGCACGGCGCGATATTCGTGCAGTAATGAGCGAACTACGCCGTGTTGAACGGGATTTTCGGCGGGTGGTCATTGCTGGTGGGGGCAATATCGGTGAACGCTTGGCCGAGCACCTGGAGCACAGCCATCAGGTCAAAATTATCGAGCACAGTTTAGAGCGCTGCACTGCGCTTTCCGAGCGGCTTGACCGAACGGTGGTACTACACGGCAGCGCCACCAGCAAGCGGCTGTTGGAAGAAGAGAACATCGAAGACTGCGATATCTTTTGTGCCCTGACCAACGACGACGAAGTGAATATTATGTCGTCGCTGCTGGCCAAACGCCTGGGAGCCAAGAAAGTACTGACGCTGATTAACAACGCTGCCTACGTGGACTTGGTTCAGGGGGGCGAAATCGATATTGCCATTTCCCCCCAGCAAGCAACCATCGGCAGCCTGCTTACTCACGTCCGCCGGGGCGATATTGTCAATGTGCACTCGCTACGCCGTGGCGCTGCAGAAGCCATCGAGGCTATCGCACACGGTGATAAGCAATCTTCAAAAGTGGTGGGCCGGACCATTGCTGAGATCAATCTGCCTGAAGGCACCACTATTGGCGCCATTGTGCGAGGCAAAGAGGTCATCATTGGCCATGGGGATGTGATGGTAGAGAGTGGTGACCACATTATCCTGTTCGTAATCGATAAGCGGCGTATACGTGATGTGGAGCGCCTATTCCAAGTCGGATTAACGTTCTTCTAGGCAACGTTCTTCAAGAAACCAAGCCATCGCTATGAGGCAACCACTGCTATGAGTTTGCGGGTCATACTACGCATTTTAGGGCTTCTGCTGATGCTATTTAGCCTCACCATGTTGCCACCAATGCTGATATCGCTTTGGTTTCGTGACGGTGTTTGGCACGCTTTCATGAGCGGCATCGCCATTACAGTAATAACGGGCTTACTACTTTACCTACCCAACCGCCGCGCTCATAAAGAGCTTCGGATTCGCGACGGCTTTATTATTGCGGCCATGTTTTGGACCGTGCTGGCCCTGTTCGGCTCGCTACCGTTGATGCTGTTTGGTGAAGGCTCACTCGGTATCACCGATGCAGTATTTGAGTCGTTTTCTGGTCTAACTACGACAGGTGCAACTGTCATTACTGGCATCGATTTTCTTCCAGAGTCCATTCTTTACTATCGCCAACAGTTGCAGTGGTTAGGTGGCATGGGGATTGTGGTGTTAGCAGTGGCTATTTTGCCTACTCTGGGTGTTGGAGGAATGGCGCTGTATCGCACAGAAATTCCTGGACCACTCAAGGACTCAAAGCTAACACCGCGAATTACCGAAACCGCCAAAGCGCTTTGGTACATCTACGCGACGCTAACGCTGGCCTGCATGGTCGCCTACATGTTGGCAGGAATGAGCTGGTTCGATGCTTTGAGCCACAGTTTTTCGACTGTCGCGATTGGCGGATTTTCTACCTATGATGCCAGCATAGGCTATTTTGACAGCGCCGCTATTGAGCTGATTTGCGTTGGTTTTATGCTGATTTCAGCGGTGAGTTTTAGTCTGCACTTTATTGCCTGGCGTGAAAAAAGCCTGCTGCACTATTTCCAGGACCCAGAAGCCCGCTTTTTAATGATATTTCTTGCCGGGTTAACCACGATTACCGTAATTACTCTGTGGCTCACTGACACCTACGACGATGTTGAAGGTTTGAGACACGCGTTATTTGAAGTCGTCTCTGTCGCCACCACTGCCGGCTTTGCAGTTGCCGACTTCTCAGGCTGGCCTGGTGCGTTACCGTTTCTGTTATTTGTTGCCGCGTTTGTAGGTGGCTGTTCCGGCTCGACGGCGGGCGGCATGAAAGTAATCCGTATTATTCTGATCTTGAAACAGGGTATGCGTGAAGTCATGCGCCTTATTCACCCCAACGCGGTCATTGCCGTTAAAGTGGGCAAAGTTAGTGTCCCCGACAGCATCGCCCAGGCGGTATGGGGCTTTTTCTCAGCCTATGTCATGCTTTTTTTCTTGATGCTAGTAGGCGTTATGGCAACAGGTGTTGACCAAGTTACCGCTTGGTCCACGGTTGGTTCTGCACTGAACAATTTAGGCCCAGCATTGGGCGAAGCTAGCAGCCATTACGGCGACTTGCCCAGCCTAGCTAAGTGGATTTTAGTGCTAGCGATGCTACTAGGCCGCTTAGAAATTTTTACGGTACTTGTGCTATTTACACCCGCCTTCTGGCGTCGTTAAACACGTATCAATGCTTTTTATTCAAATTGAGACACATTAATGATCCATGACGATACAACCCCGTTGGCGCAAGAACCAAACGCGCTGCCAACGACCAGCGGCCCGTTAAAAACCGTCATCGTTGGCGGCACCCGTTACACCCTGCTCGGCACCGCTCACGTCTCTGCCGAAAGTGCCGATGACGTTCGCCAATTAATCAACAGTGGCACTTTCGATGCCGTTGCCATTGAGCTATGCGACGCACGTCATCACAGTATGGACAACCCCGATGCAATGGGGGAACAGGATCTATTTCAGGTATTCAAACAGGGCAAAGCAGGCATGGTAGCGGCAAGCCTGGCGCTTGGTGCGTTTCAGCAACGGATTGCTGAGCAGTCCGGCATTCAGCCTGGCGCTGAAATGCGTGCAGCAGTAGAAGAGTGCCGTACCCGCAAGCTGCCTTTAATGTTGGTCGATCGTGATGTTGGTATTACGCTAAAACGCATTTACCGCAATGTTCCCTGGTGGCAACGCTTCTCGCTATTTTCGGGGCTAATTGGCAGCGTAATGTCGCGCCAAGATGTTTCCAAAGAGGATATCGAAAAGCTCAAAGAAGGCGATATGCTGGAAGCCACTTTCAGCGAATTTGCTGCCGAATCAGAAGCACTTTATACCCCGCTTATTCGCGAACGCGACCGCTATATGGCACTGCGCTTAGCTGAAGAAGCACCGCCTGGGCGCTACCAAAACGTGTTAGTGGTACTGGGTGCCGGGCATTTAAAAGGCACGGGTGAACATCTGGAAGCACCGCTTCCCGAAAACCCTACCACTGAGCGTGAGACGCTGGAGGCAACGCCACCACCGTCTAAACTCTGGAAAGCAGCCCCTTGGCTGATTACCGCGCTGGTTCTGACCGGCTTTGTGATCGGCTTTTCACGCAATACCGAGCTTGGCTGGCAGTTGGTCATTGAGTGGTTTTTAATCAATGGAATTTTATCCGGCGGCGCGACGATAGCAGCCCTTGCGCACCCAGTAACGGTGATTGCCACATTTTTTGCCGCCCCACTGACCTCGCTTAACCCCACCATTGGTGCAGGCTTTGTCGCTGCGGGGGTTGAACTCTATATGCGTAAACCGAAGGTGCGCGATTTTTCGACACTGCGCCATGATGTCACCGAGCTCAAAGGTTGGTGGAAAAATCGCGTCTCCCGTACGTTGCTGGTGTTTATTTTGGCAACATTAGGGTCTGCGGTGGGTACCTGGGTAGCAGGCTTTAGAATTGCCGGTGCACTGTTCGGTAGTGGTGCTGCTTGAGCGCGATCAAACAAGCGCCATGGCAAGCTGATGCATTGCTATTGCTGGTAACGGTGGTAGCCGCTGGCGGCTGGATTTTTTCTAAAGAAGCGTTAGCGGGCATGCCACCATTACTGTTTATTGGTACGCGCTTTTTACTGGCAGGGCTGATACTCCTACCCTTCGCCTGGCCTGCACTAAGATGCTTACCCGCACGTAGGATAAGACGCGGCGTGCTGGTAGGCTTTTTGTTCAGCGCTGCAATAGCCTTCTGGATTCTGGGGTTAAATTACTCTGATCACCTGGGTGAAAGTGCGTTTATCAACAGCTTGGGGATTTTGCTGGTACCTGTAGTGGCGCGACTACTGTTTGGCGACCGTCCGCCACGCTCTACTTGGATTGCCCTGCCGGTAGCACTACTGGGATTTGCCCTACTGTCGCTAAACGCAGGATTCAAAGTAGAAGCTAGTCAACTGCTGATGGTCTGCGCGGCGCTCTGCTTCGCGCTGTTGATCAACGTCAACACCCGCGTGGTGCGCAACGTGCCCGCGCTGCCATTAACGACACTACAGCTGATGTCGGTAGGCAGCATACTGACCTGCCTGTCGTTGGTCGTCGAGCATCAACCGCTAGCGCTCAGCCCCTCAATACTGGGCTGGTTTATGGCCAGCGTGCTGCTAGCAAGTTCACTGCGCTTCTTTCTGCAAATCAAAGCCCAGGGCATGACCACGCCTAGTCACGCGGCGGTTATCTTAATGCTTGAAGCCGTGTGGACTGCCCTATTCGCAGCCTGGTGGTTTGGCGAAACCATGACCCTGCTACAGTTACTTGGCTGTAGTCTGATTTTTACCGCCCTATTGATTAACCGCTGGTACTGGGTGCGCAAAGTGATGCTTCGCTGGCTACCTGGCGCTCAGCGCTAACCCTTTCGGTCTAATAGCCGCTGCATGGCAGTGGTTGGTTCAGCAATTTTGCGATAGTAGCGGCTCTCGGCATAGCTATCGTTAAATACATCAAAGTAATCGTCTAGCACATCGGCGGCATTTTCATCACCACTTTGGCGCAGCAGTTCAATGGCAACCTCTGCCGTACACAGGTGCGCTTTAGAGGCAGGTTTGCGTAGCCGATAACGTGTTTCCCGCTCAGTGCGTAGCGGTAGTACCGGTAGCGCATCCAGATAAGGACTCTTGCGGAACATACGTCGCGCTTGGCGCCATGTGCCATCTAAAATTACAAATACCGGAATACGTGCTTGCTGCTTCACAGCGTGCACGGCATTAATATCCACCACACGGTCTGCGTAGTCGGGCTGGTCATCTGGAAAGATCACAAAAGGCGCATAGCGTGGATCTTTAAGCAGTTCGGCTAATTCTTCGTCCGGTGCGGTGCGATACCAGGTAAACACTTTGGTTTGCGTCAGCACATCCCCAATTAACCGTCCTGTATTAGTTGGCTTGTAGTGTTCTATAGAGTGGGTCAATAGCCACACCTGGGCGGTGCTATCCGCTTCCACCTGATAAGGGCACAGGCAGTTGAGCTCAGGAAGATTGCACCCTTCACAGCGTGTGACAAAACTGCCCCGTGCTTTAAATTCACGCCGAGGTGGACGCGGATGCCCCGTAGCAGGGTCGTAGTCAGTCAATGATGAAGACTCAGGGGGCTGTGACGTAGCGTCAGACATCCGCGCTCCAATTCATAAAGGGCGATTAATAAAGGGCGATTAACAAAAGACGGTCAACAAAGGGCGCCGAGTATAAAGCAGCCCGGCCACCATGACGAACCCCAGCTCTCTAAAAACCACTCGTAGTAAACCAACATACTCTGAATAGTTGACACCAAAAGCGTAACGCCGCTAGAGTCTCGTCAACTTTCAAAAGAAAAAAGGTTTACCCGTGACCGCCACCGCTTTCAATGCCGCCGCCCCGCGCCACGACTGGACGCTGGAAGAGATTAATGCGCTGTTCGCGCTGCCCTTCAACGACCTGCTATTTAAAGCTCAGCAAGTGCATCGTGCCCACTTTGATGCTAACGCGGTGCAGGTCTCGACTCTGCTGTCGATTAAAACGGGGGCTTGCCCAGAAGACTGCAAATATTGCCCGCAGTCCGGTCACTACACTACCCAGCTCGAAAAAGAGAAACTGCTGGAAATCGAAAAGGTCGTTGCCCAGGCCAAGGCTGCCAAAGAAGCTGGCGCTAGCCGTTTCTGTATGGGCGCAGCATGGCGCAGCCCGCGGGACAAAGATTTACTGCTGGTCGAAGAGATGGTTCGCCAAGTAAAAGCCTTGGGGCTGGAAACCTGCATGACATTAGGTATGGTCGACGGTGCCCAAGCCAACCGCTTGGCGGCTGCTGGGCTGGATTACTACAACCATAACCTAGACACCTCCCCCGACTTTTACGGTGAAATCATCACCACCCGCACCTTCAGCGACCGCCTAGACACCCTGGCCACCGTGCGTGAAGCGGGGATGAAAGTATGCTCCGGCGGCATTTTAGGCATGGGCGAAGGCGCACAAGACCGCAGCGCGCTGTTACAGCAGTTAGCCAAGTTGTCACCGCACCCAGAATCCGTGCCCATCAATATGCTGGTTAAAGTACCGGGCACACCGCTTGAGAACGTCGAAGACTTGGACCCGCTTGAGTTTATCCGCGCTATCGCGGTGGCGCGTATTATGATGCCGCAAAGCCATGTGCGGCTTTCCGCTGGCCGCGAACAGATGAGCGAGTCGACTCAAGCACTGGCATTTTTGGCTGGAGCCAACTCGATCTTCTACGGCGACAAACTACTCACCACCGGCAATCCTCAGGCAGAACGCGACCGCGCGCTATTTGCAAAATTAGGCCTGCACCCAGAACGCCGTGATACCTGCGAAGATGAAGCCACTCACACCGAGCGACTCACCCAAAAAGCTCAGCAGCGCGCCCTGGCAGAGCGGGCAGCAGCACTGGCGGTAGATGCCAGTGTCTGACGCGTGGCTGCAGCGCCTAGCCAGCGCCCGTCAGCAGCGTGTCGATGAACAGCGCTGGCGGCACCGGCGGGTGAACACCCACAGCACGCTGGACTTTGCCGGCAATGACTATCTCGGACTGGCTCATGATCCACGTGTGCAAGCTGCCCAGGCAGAGGGTGCGCGCCGCTTTGGCGCAGGCGCGGGCGCGTCGCACTTGGTCAGCGGGCACTTGGAAGTTCACGACGCACTGGAAGACGCGCTAGCCGAGTGGACCGGACGGCAGCGTGTACTGCTGTTTTCCACTGGCTATATGGCTAACCTTGGCGTGTTGCAGGCGCTCGCCGACTCAAATACCGCCACTTTTCAAGACCGTTTGAACCATGCCTCGCTACTCGATGGCGCAGTGTTAAGCGGCGCTCGCTCGCGGCGTTTTCATCACCGCAACAGCGCTGATCTTGAACACCTGTTAGCGCGCAGCTCCGCCACCCATAAGCTGGTGATCAGCGACGGCGTGTTCAGTATGGATGGCGACGTTGCTGATATTGCCACCCTTGCCCACGTCAGCCAGCAGCACAACGCCTGGCTAATGATTGATGACGCTCACGGTCTGGGCGTGTTAGGCGCTAATGGCGGCGGCTGTGTGGAAGGTTTTGATAGCCAAGCGGTGCCTATTTTGGTGGGTACACTGGGCAAAGCACTGGGCACCGCTGGCGCGTTTGTGGCCGGTGACGCGGCGCTGATTGACCACCTCATCCAGTTTGCTCGCAGCTATATCTATACCACGGCCCAGCCCCCCAGCATTGCCGCATCGACCCTGGAAGCGCTGGCTATCGTGCAGCGCGAGCCTGAACATCGCCAGCGGCTCCAGCGCCATATCAGCTACTTCCGCCAGCAAGCCCTGGCGCTAGAGCTGCCCTTAGCCGACTCCCATACACCTATTCAACCGCTGTTACTCGGCAACGAACCACGCACCATGGCTTGGGCGGCTAAGCTCGCCCAACGGGGCATTCACGTCGGAGCGATTCGTCCCCCCACGGTACCCAATGGTGCCGCAAGGCTGCGCATTACGCTGAGTGCCCGCCACACACCAGAGGATATTGATCGGCTTATTGAAGGGCTGAGTGCCTGTCAGCGTGAGGAAACAGCATGTCCCGCCTAGACGCCCCTCAACGTCTGGTGCTGCTGTCGGGCTGGGGGATCGATCAACGCATCTGGCAGCCGCTGGAACACCACTGGCCTGCCCATAGCAAGGTACATACCGTGGATTGGCCGGGCTATGGCGACACCCCTGCCCTGGCTGAACCGGCCACCCTTGATACTCTTGCCAGCGCCATGGACGACCAACTACCCAGCGACGCCGTATGGATTGGTTGGTCGTTGGGCGGACTACTAGCCAGCGCACTGCTCGATAAGCTGCCAGCGCCACGCGGCCTTGTGTTGATTGGCACGGGCGAGCAATTTTGTAGCGATGACGGGGTTAGCAAAGCCGAGCTTGCCAGCTTTCATCGCGCCTTCACCCGCGACCCCAACGCCACGTGGCGGCATTTCTTGCGTTGGCAAACCCAGGGCGAACCCAATGCCCGCCATGCCTACCGACAGCTACGCGCCATGTTGGGTGACCCCCCAAATGCCACGACAAGCACGCTGTCCCAGGGGCTCCACTGGCTTGCCACTCTGGATAACACTCAGCGTTTGCAAGAGGCACCCTGCCCGGTCATTCAACTAGTGGGCGAGCACGATCCGTTAGTGGCTTCCAGCACCCGCGCTCAGGCAATCAACCTTGCCCACGCGGGACACTGCCCGATGCTTTCCCAACCTGCTCAACTAGTCGCGACCATCGCTTCCCAGGCCGCACTGGTCGCCAAGGAGCACGTATGTACCTAACGGCAACGCCAGCGCCAAACTGGCAGGCAAAAGTCGCCCACGCTTTTTCTCGCGCGGCACCCCGCTACGATGCTCTGGCCAGCGCTCAGCGCCAGATAGGGGAAACGCTCTGGTCATCACTTCCGCCTAGTGCCGACAACATACTCGACCTTGGCTGTGGTACTGGCGTCTGGACACAACGGCTAGCCACTCAATTTCCCCGAGCTCACGTCACTGGGCTGGATATTGCCCCTGGCATGCTCGCTCACGCCCAAGCGCGCTATGGCCATCATATTCGTTGGCAGCAAGGCGATGCCGCTGCACTGCCTTTTGAGCGCGGCACCTTTGATCTAATATTTTCCAACCTCGCCATCCAGTGGTGCCGCGATATCGATGCGGTTATGCGCGAGCTTCAACGAGTGCTGTCCCCTGGCGGCCAAGTGCGCCTCACGACACTCTTACCAGGCACGTTGGCTGAAGTCGCCTCTGCTTGGCAGCGCCCTGAGGCATTACTGCAGACGCCGAATGCCCAGTCGCTTGAACGCGCCGTCGGCTTAAGCGGCCTAACGCAGGTTGACCGCATCACCGAATGGCGGCGGTTTTACTACCCCGATCTCACTGCCGTCATGGCTTCAATCAAGGGGGTAGGCGCCCAGGTGGCGCGGCCCAAGGCAAGTCTTACTCGCCGAGACCTGGTCGCCGCCCGCCAGCGTTTTGAAACGCTACGTGAACCCCAAGGGCTCCCCGTTAGCTACCACTGCATCACCCTGCACCTGGAAAAATCACCATGACCGTCTATTTCGTGACCGGCACCGATACCGATGCAGGTAAGACCCTGGCCACCAGCGCACTGCTATGCGCTGCCAAACAGCAGCAGCTCAGCACGCTGGGGCTTAAGCCGATTGCCTCTGGCAGCCACATCACGGCGGATGGGCTGCGCAATAGCGACGCGTTGGCGCTACAACAACAGAGCGCTCCTCCCGTCGATTACACCACCGTTAACCCGTGGACGTTTGCGCCCGCTATTGCGCCGCATCTGGCCGCCAGCGAGACAGGACGCTCTCTTAACGTCAATAGCGTAGTGGCCTCGCTTACCGCCACCCTAAACGACATGCCGCGCGATTTAACGCTCATTGAAGGCGCTGGCGGCTGGCGCGTGCCACTCAATGAGCACAACGACTTTTCCGATATACCGCGGATGATGCAGCTGCCAGTCATTCTGGTCGTGGGACTAAAACTTGGCTGTCTTAATCATGCGCGGCTTACCGCGGAGGTCATCGCTGCCGATGGCCTACCCCTTGCGGGTTGGGTCGGCAGTGTAGTGGATCCTGAGTTCGCCTCTGACACAGCGCGCTTTGACGCCAACATCACCCTGCTTAAAAACACCCTTAACGCGCCATGTCTAGGCATTATTCCTCATTTAGCCACCGCTGATGCCGTCCATGCGCGCCACGCGCTTTCACTAACCGCGCTGCTCAACATCTCAGTTTTGAATCAGGAAGCCGCTCTATGAGTTCTCCCGTTTGGCACCCTTATGCCCACCTCAAAACCCAAGCGCCAGCACCCAAAGTGGTCGGCGGCAGCGGCAGTCACTTTACGCTGGAAAGCGGCGAGCAACTGCTCGACGCTACCTGCTCTTGGTGGTGCATGATTCATGGCTATGGACATCCGCGTTTAGTCGCGGCCATTCGTGAACAGGCAGGCGAGCTATGCCATGTCATGCTCGGCGGCCTCACCCATGGTCCCGCCGACCAGCTTGCTCAGGAGCTAGTGCGCATCACCCCTGCCGGGCTTAATCACGTGTTCTACTCCGACAGTGGTTCAGTTGGGATGGAAGTGGCAATGAAAATGGCCCTGCAGTACCAAGTGCTCATAGGCCACCCCGAAAAATGCAAGATGCTTTCGTTAATGAAGGCCTACCATGGCGACACCACCGGTTGTATGGCGGTATGCGACCCGGAAGAGGGCATGCACAGCCTGTTCGCCAGCCTGCTGCCCCAACACTACTTCGCCCCCGCGCCCACCGCACCGTTTAACGCCACACCGGAGCAGGTAGCCGACGATTTAGCGGCGCTGCGCGACGTCTTGGCGAGCCATCACCATGAGATTGCGGCCCTACTGATGGAGCCGTTACTCCAGGCGGCAGGCGGGCTGAATATGACCTCGCCTGACTACCTGCGCGGTGCACGGGAGTTATGCGATGAGTTTGGCGTGTTGCTGATTTTTGATGAAGTAGCCACCGGCTTTGGCCGCACTGGCAAGCTGTTTGCCGCCAATCACGCTGACGTAACACCGGATATTATGGTGCTCTCAAAAGGATTAACCGGCGGCTACCTCGGCCATGCAGCGACCCTGGCCAGCGACCGTGTTCACGATGCGTTTGTTGGCGACAGCGCCCACCATGCCTTTATGCACGGCCCGACATTTATGGGCAATCCGCTGGCCTGCCGCGTCGCGCTGGAAAGCCTACGCGTGTTTGAAGAGGAGCACTACCTGGACAAGATTGCGGCTCTCAGCCAACAGCTTAGCCGAGCGTTAATTGACGACTCCGTGCTGAACGCCCACCCAGACGTGGCCGATGTGCGAGTACTGGGTGCCACCGCGGTGATTGAAGCGCACTCCGCCGAGGCGCTGAAAGGTGTCGGGCAGTTCGCCCGCGAGCGTGGTGTATGGCTGCGCCCAATCGGCCGCTGGCTTTACACCATGCCCGCTTATATCGCTACCGACGCCGACATCACTCAGATTACCGACGTAATGAAAGCATGGTTTTTGAACAGATAGCTCTTGAGGACTTAGCTCTTGAAGCGATAGTTATTAGAAAATATTCAAGGCAGCATCAAATTGCCCTGTTTGCGCCACTGATTGACCAAGGCAGGAACGCCTTTGCCTGCGGTGGTGTTAATCGCTAGAACGCCCGGCGGTGTTAAGGCATCCGCATCGGGGTCGACCAGGGCACACGGGGTATCCAAGTCAATATACGACAGCAGCGATGCCGCGGGCATAACCGCCAATGACGTGCCCACCACCAGCAAAAAATCTGCTTGGCTAACAAGCTCGCAGGCGTCTTCAAACAGCGGTACCGATTCACCGAACCACACCACGTCCGGGCGCAGTTGGCTGCCTTTGTCACAAATATCGCCCAGCGCAATACCACCTTTCGGCAGTGGGTAGCGCAGCCGCATATCCACTGAAGATCGCGCCTTCAAAATCTCGCCATGAAGATGCAACACATCTCGCGACCCTGCACGCTCATGCAGATCGTCAATATTCTGCGTTACAACGCTAACTCTAAAGCCATCTTTTTCAAGTGCCGCCAGGGCTTTATGAGCAGCGTTGGGCTTAGCCTTACGAATTTGCTCCCGACGCAGATTATAAAACGCCAGCACCCGCTGAGGATCTCGACGCCAGCCCGCGGGCGTGGCTACCTCTTCGACCGGGTGGTCTTCCCACAGGCCATCGCTGGCACGGAACGTTTTAATACCACTTTCGGCACTAATGCCCGAGCCAGTAAAAACCACTAGGTGCGGTGGTGCTGTCATGTTTTCCTCGACTAAATCACTGCTTACTGTTTCACAAGGAGCCTCTTATTAATGTAATGAGCGCAGGCCAGACAAGGCAAAAATCAACGAAAAAGCGGAGTTTACGGGTTGTAAATGAGCATTTTAAGGCGATTTTTAACGCAGTATGGCCAAGCGCAATAGTTAATCAGAGGTTACTTAATATACCAGCTGCCCTATGATCCCCGCGAAGCGCTGCTTATTACGATATGGGTAAACATCAATCACTCGCCCATCGACAATAGCCTGCTGCAGCTCCAACCAGTAATCGGGATCAAATAACTCCGGATGCTGTTGCATAAAAATACTGCGCAGCTCCGAGTTGGCAAACATAAAGGGGCCGAACTCCTCGGGGAAGATATCGTTGGGACCAATAGAAAAGCTTTCACCACCGCCGCATAGGTAATCATTGCCATACGATTTAGGCATGTGTCTAAAGCGACACTCTGTTAGATAGCACACCTCGTCGTAATCGTAAAAAATCACCCGACCATGGCGAGTAACACCAAAGTTTTTTAACAGCATATCACCAGGGAAAATATTAGCCGCTGCCATCTGCTTAATGGCGTTACCATAGTCTTTGAGCACCATTACGCGCTCGTCCGCGCTGCACTGCTCCAGATAGATATTCAGCGGCGTCATCATGCGCTCGGTATAGCAGTGCTTAATAATCACCTTGTCATCTTTCAATGACACAGTAGACGGCGCCACTTCTAACAAGTGCTCTAGACACTCCGGCGCAAAGTGATCCTGACGCACGATAAAATTCGAGAACTCCTGGGTATCAGCCATACGCCCAACTCGGTCGTGGCGTTTCACCAAGCGGTATTTTTCGCGCACTATTGCGTGGGTGACATCCTTGGCCGGATCAAATTTATCTTTAATGATCTTAAACACGGTGCGAAAACTGGGCAGCACGAACACCGCCATCACCATGCCACGCACACCAGGTGCAATGACAAACTGATCCTCACGCTTGGCTACTTGCAGGTTTAACGCACGGAAAAATTCGGTTTTGCCATGCTTAAAAAAGCCAATCGCGGCATACAGCTCGCCTTCAGGCTTATGCGGCATGAGCTGTTTTAAGTAATGGACAAACTCCCCAGGCACCGGCACATCGACTTGGAAGTAGGCACGGGTAAACGAGAAAATAATCGAGACTTCATCAGTCTCGGTTAGCACGGTATCCAAGTGCAGGCAGGGGTCGCCGCCCTGCTGCTCGCCAAACCCTTCACCATGCAGAATGGGCAATACCAGCGGCACCTGCTCACCGCCACCCAAAATGCGGCCCACCAAGTAAGCCCCTTTATTGCGATAAAAGACGCTTTTCAACAGTTCTAATTGAGCATCTTCTGACTGCAGAATAGCGGCAGGAAGCAGGGTTTCTAATAAGCCAGCACCTAGTTCAATATCGCGTTCCAGATCAGCAAAAGCGTTATCAAACGGAGCCTCTTCAAGCGCCCAGGCAAGCGCCTGAGACCAATCACCGTTGACTGAATGCTGGCGACAAAGCTCAATTCCAGAATGATGCGCAGCATCTTCTCGAGAGCTGTACACAAACATCCAGTCATTGCGAATATGGCGGTGGTGGAAAATCGAGCAGAATAACGAGTTAAAAAATGTCTCTGCTAACTCGTAATCCAACCGCTGGCTGATCAGCTGCGCATAGTGCTCACGTGCCTCTCGCCATGTTTCACAGTACGTAAGCGATTCATGATCAAACGTGCGCTGCAAACGTGTTAGCGTATCGCCCACTTTCTCTTCATACAGGTTAATCCGCGCTGCGGAGGCTTGCTGAGCCTCCCGCCATGCTGCCTCTCGAAAACGACGGCTGGCATCAAAGGTTATCTGCTTAAAGCGAGCACGGTAACCATCAAACCCATGCAGAATAGTGACCGCTAAGCGATACGCTGGGGAGTGCTTCATGGCGGTGTGCTCTTATTGGAAAGTTACGTTGCAAAATAGACTGCTAAAGCGCTGCAATGGATGCAATGTCGAGTCGAAATGGTCCAGCAGTTCGGTCAGCAATCAAGAAGCCAAGTTGATAAATGCTTTCAGAAGAAAGTGGCGGCGCATCGTTAAGAAGAGTGCCACGCCGCACAGCTTCAAACCTATTCCAAGTAAACGCCAGCGTTTCCCACTGACCTTGGGGCGGTGTGAACGCTACCCGATAGGCGCTGGCTTCGTCTAACGCCGTACTTTTCAAACGCAATTGATAAGTACGCCCGTCGCCCCGTATACGTAGAGTAACGCCGTTACTTTTAGCAAGCGATTGTTCAAAGTGGCCCGGTTCGCGGCGTATCGAGGCAAAACCACCGCCATTATCAAGCGACACCTCACCAATAAAACAGCCCGCCCCCGCCTCGATACGAAACGTACTGCGAGAGACGCCGCCCATTACACCGTCATTTACTGCAAACCAGCGCTGCTCCTCACGATGCTGATTAAAATCGGGGCTGTTAGCGCGGGGCACAAAGGTTAATGTCATGTGGGCTCCTGGCGTCGTCAACGTTTCGCTGTTTGTTACTAAAGTTACTAAAAAGCCTCTGGGCCGTTGGGCACAGAGGCTTAAACTGCCTAATCAGGTTAGGCGATTGGGGCCAAACATTACAGCTTGGCGGCGGCTGGCGTTGGCTCGCTAATGCCTACCTCTTCCGGGGCGGCAGTCACCAACGCAAACTCCTCTTCAGCGGTTTTCGCCACCAGCTTATGCTTGCTGTAAAGGAAGTAGTACGCTGCACCGGCGATGAATAGAACAATGGTGTAATTAAACGCCCGTGGGTCGAAAGCATAGACACCGGTCAGCGCGACGAGGGAAAGAACTAATGCAACGCCAGAGGTCACCACACCACCGGGTGTTTTATAAGGGCGCGGCAAGTCAGGCTGTTTAACTCGCAATAGAATGTGGCTGAGCGCCATCAATGCATAAGAGAGCGTTGCACCGACAACGGCCATCCCTAAAATTAGATCGCCTTCGCCGCTAAGTGAGACCAAAAAGCCAAATACACCAGGCACGATCAGCGCCAGATAAGGCACTTTACGCTCACTGGTTAGTGACAACTGCTTAGGCAAGTAACCCGCTCGTGAAAGCGCAAACACCAAACGGCTGTAGCCATAGATAATCGAGAAAAATGATGCCACCAGTCCCGCAAGGCCCAGCACGTTAACCAGTGTGGCAAGCGTAGGGTTGCCTGCAACCTTAAGCGCATCGACCAGCGGCACACCGCTTTGACCTATCATTTCAGCACCCGCTGCGCCTGCCAGTAACACCACGACTAATAAAGCGGTAAATAGCAGAAACAGCATCGCAGCAATAATGCCTTTAGGCATATCGCGCGCGGGATCTTTGGCTTCTTCTGCCGCTAGGGGCACACCCTCAACCGCTAAAAATAGCCACATACCAAACGGCAGCGCGGCCCAAATACCGTACCAGCCATAGGGCATAAAGGTACTCGCGCCAGCGGCATCAGTGGGCGCAATATCAAAGAGGTTCGCTGAATCGAAATCGCCAATCAGCGCTACTGCTGTTGCCAAAATCGCGAACACGGCCAGCCCGCTAATCACCATCATGACTTTTAGCGCTTCACCCACGCCTGCTAAGTGAATACCGATAAACACCGCATAGAACAGCAAATAAACCAGCGGCCCATTAATACCTAAGAGCGCTTCGACTGCCGAGCCGATAAAAATCACGATCGCTGCAGGCGCAAGCGCGTACTCAATCAACACCGCAAGCCCGGTTAAATAGCCACCGGCTGGCCCCATCGCTTGGCGGGCAAAGCTATAACCTCCACCTGCGGCTGGAATCGCTGCGGACATTTCCGCCAATGCTAATACGAGCGCAAGGTACATCAGCGCCATTAAGCAGGCGGCAATGGCAAAACCACCCCAACCCGCTTCAGCAATACCGAAGTTCCAGCCGGCAAAGTCACCAGAAATAACATAAGAAACCCCAAGCCCTGCTAGTAATAGCCAGCCCGCGGTACCCTTGCGCAGTTGGCGCTTGGCCAAATACGCTTGATCGACAGAAGGTTGTGTCATTGTCTTGCCCTTTTTAGTGTGGAACGCAATCGTTGTCAGCGGCGTGCTGAGTCAGGGTGTTGGTTCCATATTGTTGTTAGGAGTGTTGTTAGGAGCGTTTCTATAAGTGTTGTTATTGATATGTCGTTATTGGCGGGTTGTTAATGGGTTTCGCTTAGTACGCAAGCCCCCGTTAATCGGCCACCAGAAAGTTTTGAGTTGTCCCCCCTGTTGCACCTTCTAATACACTTTCCTCGCTACGATCTTTCAATTGCACGCCAGACAGTTGCCGCTGACGGGCTTCGGTTAATAACAACAGCAGCCGCCGTGCGGCCTCTTCCGGCTTGAGCCCTGCTGGGCGAACGTTCGAAATGCAGTTTCGGCGGTCATCCTTTAAGCCCACTTCTGGCTCCCAGGTCATATACAGCCCGAGGCTATCGGGGGAGCTTAAGCCTGGACGTTCACCAATCATCACCAACACGGCATCGGCATTAAGCAGCGCGCCAACCTCATCACCAATCGCCACACGCCCCTGCTCTACGATGGTTAATGGCGCGAGCTGCCATTCCCGCTGATCACTCTCAAAGGCGCGATACAGCGCAGTAAGAAACGGCGCACTGTTCTGCTGTACTGCCAGTGAGGAAAGTCCATCAACAATCACCACCGCTAAATCAAAGCGCTGGCCACTTTGCGCCGCTTGTTGCAGTTGCTCTCGCGAAGCGTCGTCAAGACGACGGCCATAATCCGGACGCTGCAGATACATGGCCCTGTCCACTGCGTGGCTATGCACATGAATAGGTGGCTGGTTCAGGCTCAGCGCTGTCGTTAACTCATCGGCCAGCGCGTCGCACTCAAGAAGGCAGTGAACGGCATCCTGGGCTTGGGCATGAGCCAGTTGAAACGCCAATAGCTGATGCGTGGGCAGACTAATGCCCGCTCGTCCAAGCCCAATGCGAGCATCGGTAAATGCCCTCAGCCGCTCCCATGGGTTAGCAATCACAATCGATGGGGCTTTTTTAGATTCATTATCAGACATCGCGAGCATCCTCCTTTGGCAGGTGGCGCAGGCTATTAGCGAAAGCGGCCGGTAATTGATCGTTGAGCCGATAGGAAGAAACATCTTGGAAGATTTGCATCTTCGCCAGCCACTGCTCGAACTCAGGGGCGGCCTTCAACCCAAGCACCCGCCGCGCATACAGCGCATCGTGAAAAGAGGTGGTTTGATAGTTGAGCATTATGTCGTCAGAACCGGGGATACCCATCACAAAGCTACAGCCCGCCACGCCTAATAGCGTTAGCAGGTTGTCCATATCATTTTGATCGGCTTCAGCGTGATTGGTGTAGCAAACATCACAGCCCATGGGTACGCCTAGCAACTTGCCGCAAAAGTGGTCTTCCAGCCCCGCTCGGGTGATTTCTTTGCCGTCGTACAGGTACTCGGGGCCGATAAATCCCACCACCGTATTCACCAGCAGCGGATTAAACTTGCGCGCTACCGCATAAGCACGGGCTTCACAGGTTTGTTGGTCTAAACCATGATGAGCGTCAGCGGAAAGCGAGCTGCCTTGCCCAGTTTCGAAATACATCACGTTGCGCCCAACCGTACCGCGGTTCAGGGTCAGAGCGGCCGCCTCAGCCTCCGCCAGCGTACTCAAATCAAAGCCAAAGCTGCGGTTGGTGGCTTCGGTACCGCCAATGGATTGAAAAACGAGATCTACCGGCGCGCCCTGCTCAATCGCTTCAAGCGTATTGGTAACATGGGTGAGCACGCAGGATTGGGTGGGAATTTCATATTTCTGAATGACATCGTCCATCAGGCGCATTAGCTTGATGCTTTGGGCGACATTATCAGTAGCAGGATTGATCCCAATGACCGCATCGCCACTGCCATACAGCAAGCCATCCAGAATACTGGCGGCAATCCCGGTCACGTCATCAGTAGGATGGTTGGGCTGCAAACGCGTGGATAACCGCCCCGGCAAACCAATAGTATTGCGAAATGCAGTCGTCACATGGCACTTCTTGGCGACTAGCATCAAATCTTGATTGCGCATCAACTTGCTAACAGCGGCGGCCATTTCAGGGGTAATGCCAGGGCGAGCCGCGGCTAAAATATCGCTGGTGGCATAGTCGGACAGCAGCCAGTTACGGAAGTCCCCCACGGTTAAATGCTTCAGCGGCGCAAATGCAGCGGCATCGTGCTCATCGATGATTAAACGAGTAATTTCGTCTTGCTCATAAGGGATAAGTACATCATTCAAAAACGTGGTAAGCGGGAGCTCTGCGAGCACCATTTGCGCCACTACCCGCTCTTCTGCTGATTCTGCAATGACACCTGCCAAGCGGTCACCGGAGCGTGGTGGCGTGGCCTTGGCCATTAATTCCGCCAAGCCATTAAAGCGATAGCGGCGGCTTCCGACAGTTGTGTGATAGGTCTGCGCCATGGGACCTTCCTTTTTTATATTTAAAAGCGGCTATTTCCAAAACGTCTATTCCTAGAACGTCTATTGCTAAAACAATGGCGCCGAATGCACGTTGAGGAACAGAATTTGCTTGTTTCCACAATAGCGCTATCACTTAATGGGGAGTATCGAGTTTTGGCAAACCTGTCATACTGATAAAAATTCAAACAAATACAATAAATTAGAAACAAGCAAGCAACGTGATAGCGCTTTAATCACGTTCACAGGAGTTTCTCATGACGCTGACAAGTCAAGACCATGCACCAAAAAAGTGCATACAGGAGGCGTTTGATGCCGACGAACATGCCCAAAACCTGACCCGCTGGCAGCAGCAATACGACCAACTAAGTCCTGGCCGATTTTATGGGCGACTAGATGAAATTGAATTACCCGCTATGCAGGTGTTTAAAGAACATACAGGGCAAGCGCTGCGACAAGACTGCCGGGTGTGGGCTGACTCTCTCTGGCTGGGCATCCCCACTCAAGCACCAGGGTCACGAATTAATGGGCAGGCGTTGGAAAAACATGAGGTGATGTGCCACCCCGGCGGTCACGATTTTGAGCTGGTAACGCCCGAGGCATTTGATATTTATGGGCTGGTGATACGTATGCCGTTATTACAGGCTGCCGCCCAGCGACAGGGGGTGATACTTGATAATGAGTGGCATGCTTCACCCCGCCGTCGGGTAGCACCTGAAACCCTTCATGCTGTGTCGTTTTTGCTTGAACGCTTACTCTCAAATCAACAAGGCCCCATTGCTGAAAACGTTCATCAAGATATTTTGCTAACAGGCCTAATGGAAGTATTAAAAGCCAACCAAGCAAGCCATGAATTGCCTCCCAGCTATCCTCATCGAAAAGCAGTGGTTGACCGGGTGAAGCGCTATGTTGATGAACACCTGGAAGGTCCAGTGACGATGGAGACACTATGCGAGCTAACTCATGTCAGCAGACGTACGCTGCAATACAGTTTTACGACTATCCTAGGTATTAGCCCGCTGCAGTTTTTACGTTTAACGCGGCTTAACCGAGTGCGCCGCGCCCTGCGCAGTGCCGAGCCTCACCAAACAGTGACTGAAATTGCCACCTATTGGGGCTTTTGGCATTTGGGGCAATTTGCTCATGACTACAAACAACAGTTTGGAGAAAGCCCTTCACAAACGTTAAACGCGATTCATTGAGCGCGCGGCAGTCCTTTCGAGGTAAAGACCTTATGTCGAGCAAAGGTCCTGTATCGAGGTAGAGACCCTATGGTAAATACCACCGCCTGGAACCGCTTGCGTTATAGCATTTACGCGCCAGTCTATGATTTGGTGGCGACTAAAGCGTTTCGTCAACCCCGAAGAAATGCGCTAAACCAAGTTGACTGGGAACCCGGGATGCGAGTGTTACTGGTCGGTGCAGGCACCGGCTTAGACCTGCCTTATTTACCACGCGAATTAGAAATTCATTTAACCGACCTTACCCCCGCGATGGTGACGCGCGCCCGTGAACGAGCGGAACATGCGCAACGTGACGTGGAGTGCCATGTGATGGATGCTGCAGCACTTGACTATCCAGATGAGCATTTTGATGTCGTTGTGATGCATCTCATTTTGGCGGTGATGCCCAACCCTGAACAGGGACTAGCCGAGGCGCACCGAGTACTAAAAAGCGACGGACAGCTATGTGTTATGGATAAATTCCAACCCGACACCCACATTGCCGGTCCAAGTCGGCGAGCACTGAACGCCATCACTTCATTGATCGCGACCGACATCACCCGTCAGGCAACGCCACTGCTTAAACAGGCAGGCTTTACTATCCGCCGCGACGAACCCGTATTGATGAATGGCCTTTTTCGAGCGCTTTTAGCGATAAAGTAAACGGCTCTCACAACTGCACACCCCCTCAAAATACCAGTACATTGGAATCAACAATGTCCAACACTGGTATAATTAACAACAACCCGTTACTTTCTCGCTTCATCAACATGTAAGGTGCCCAATGCCTAAAGCAGCTGTGAAACGCTTTCGTCGCTTACCTGAAGAGGAGCAGTCCCGTGTCATTGAAATGGCCTGGGAAGACCGCACGCCGTTTGAAGCGATCAATTCTCTATTTGGCCTAGGCGAGCCAGACGTCATAGAGGTGATGCGCCACCAGCTTAAGCCAGCCTCGTTTCGTTTATGGCGTAAACGCGTTACAGGTCGCGCGACTAAACACACGGCTTTGCGATCTTCGGATGTTTTACGCGGCTACTGCCCGACGCAATATAAGCGCTAATCACCATTTGCAACGAAAAATTATAGGATGCCATCTTCTAACGGGCCTTTTTAACCACTGAATTAATGTTATATTATCACATAACATAAACTCGCTTATAAAACTCGTTAGAGGTGCATTCACAATGACCGTATTTTCTCCCCTACCTGTGACCGTGCTTTCAGGATTTCTAGGTGCAGGTAAAACCACCGTACTCAATCATATTTTGGCTAACCGCGAAGGTCGTCGCGTTGCGGTGATTGTCAACGATATGAGCGAGGTCAATATCGACGGTGCATTAGTACGTGGCGGCCCTGGCGAATCAACATTAGATGGCGAGGTGGCACTGAACCGCTCTGAAGAGCGTTTGGTAGAAATGAGCAACGGCTGTATTTGCTGCACGCTGCGTGAAGACTTGCTAGACGAAGTTAGCCAACTGGCCAGAGAAGGTAAATTTGATTACCTGGTGATTGAGTCCACAGGGATTTCCGAGCCGCTGCCCGTTGCGGAAACCTTCACCTTTGAAGATGAAAGCGGCCAGAGCCTCTCCCACGTTGCACGCCTTGATACGCTCGTCACTGTTGTCGATGGAGCCAACTTTCTTGAGCAGTACCGCGAAGCGCAGAGCCTCGCTGAAGCTGGCGAAAGCTTGGGTGAAGACGACGAGCGTAACGTCGCAGACCTACTGGTCGACCAGATCGAGTTTTGTGATGTATTACTGATCAGTAAAACGGATCTGATCAATAAAAAAGAGCTTGATGCGCTAACGGCGATTCTACGCTCACTAAACCCTGATGCAGAGCTGGTGCCCATCACTCAAGGTGGCGTGCCGCTAGAGAAGGTGCTTGATACTGGCAAGTTCAATTTTGAGCGCGCCCAGCAAGCGCCTGGTTGGCTAAAAGAGATGCGTGGCGAGCATGTGCCAGAAACCGAAGAGTACGGTATCGGTAGCTTTGCCTATCATGCTCGCCGCCCTTTCCACCCGCAGAAATTCCACGATTTACTCAATGAAGAGTGGTTTGGTAAAGGGCTGCTACGCTCGAAAGGCTTTTTCTGGCTTGCTACTCGGCCACGCTTCGCAGGCCAATGGAGCCAAGCAGGCGGTATTGCTCATCACGGCCCAGCGGGAGTGTTCTGGAAAGCTATCCCAGAAGCTAACTGGCCGGAAGATCCTGAAACTCGCCAGTTCATTATGGAAAAGTGGCAGGAGCCGTTTGGCGACATGCGCCAGGAGTTGGTGTTTATCGGCCAACACTTAGATCAAGACAACATGCGCGAGGCGCTAGATGCCTGCTTGCTAAGTGAAGCTGAACTGCTACAAGGCATGGAAGCCTGGAAGCAGCTCCCCGATCCTTTTCCTGCTTGGGAGTAATTCACAGGCCACATCTCCCCACTGACTACTCAGGCCCCACAGCCCAGTGCTGCTGCATTTGCAAGAAGGTAAGCGATGCTGACCAAGTAATCAGCATAAAACCGATCAATCCTTCGGCACTTAGTAACAGACGTATACCGCCCTCAGGTGTTAGGTCGCCAAAACCTAGGGTGGTATAACTGGTTGCCGACACATAAACATAATCCCATAGTGTCACCGCTTCGCTGCCCGAAAGTTGACCCGTTTCTGGCAGGTATTGAAGACATATCAGCGCGAGAGCAAACAGGCAAATTTCGGTAACATGCGCTCCAAATAACGAGAATATCAGTACTAAAAAACGCCGCCGCAACGTTAGCGACCAATACTCAAGCTTTCGGCTCACCCGAATAGCCACTTCAAAATGTACTAGCACGCTCATTATGACGGCTATTGCGGTGATGACGACGACTGCCCCACTTCCGCTTAACATTACGACTCCCTGGATTAGCTTCCTTGAACGAACTTAAGCGTAGTCAACGATTGGCCCTACCTATCAGTAAAGCAGCTATCAAAACACTTACCCGCCTAGCATTGCCTCTGCCCAATGTCGCACTTCAGGGTAGGCACGCTGCTCAAAGACCGCAAAGCCGTTAAGGCCGCGGGCTTTGAGTGGGGTAAAGACTGGCATGGTTAAACCACATAAGAAGTGCGCCAACCGATGGGCATTAGGTGGCCGGCCGAACTGTTCTGTATGGCGTTCAATTAGCGGTGAGGCATAGCGAATGAAATCATTATCAGACAGTGTGGGTAACGGCGGCGCATCCGGCAACCGAACTGGGTTGCCGTAGCATACCGAACAGTGACCACAGCGGCCCTGCTCGGTATGAAGTGGCCCATCGAAGGTAGTATCCCCAAAATGCTCAGCTAATCGCCGAGTCAGGCAGCTTTCCGACTCAAACAGTGCCAGCATGGAGTGCAACCGTTCAATTTCGATTTGCTCTCGATGTAGACACTCATTAAACAACTGGCTTGCTACCGCCTCGACCGAAAATTCCGGCTGACAAATTTCATACACATCGGTCATGCGTTTACCTTCCAGGGTCAGCCAGCCTTTATCCTGGAAGTATTCAAGCGCGGTAATGACGCGGGCACGGGAAGCATCAATTTGCTGTGCCTGCCCAGCCTGATGCAGTCGCTCAAAATCTACCGTTCCCCAGGTGCGAGCAATAGCAATATTGTCAATCAACAAACATACAAAGGCTGCCCGCTCTCCTTCAAAACGTCCCGCCAAGGCAGTAGGCTCAATATGGTAGCGCAACCGATACTCGGCTAAGAACGCAAAGCGCGGTGCAATAATGCCGTGCATTTCCAGCCGCACCAGTAGCGTTTTAAGTGGCAGCAGGCGGATATTGGTATCTCGAGAAAGCGTATTGAGCAGCACTTCCCACTGGCGATCTGGCGCTTGACCGGCTGATGAAATTTCTTCCAGTAAGCGCAAAATACCCGCGTACTCAGGCGTGTCCCCGTAAACGAAGTTCTCCAGCACCCGTAGACCATCGCGTCCGGCAATGGTTAAACAGGTGGAAGGCAGCCCATCGCGCCCTGCTCGACCAATTTCCTGACTGTAATTCTCAATCGATTTAGGCAGATCAAAGTGCACAACGTTGCGGATATTGCCTTTATCAATCCCCATGCCGAAGGCAATGGTAGCCACAATGCAGGGCGATTTGCCGCTCATAAACTGGCGCTGAATCTCGTCGCGGCGGGCTGAATCCAGCCCCGCATGGTACGCCTGGGCAGCAATCCCCTGGGTGGCAAGTGCACTTGCCACCTGCTCGGCTGTTTGCTGCAAGGTAACGTAAATAATCGTGGGCGCTTCGTTGCCAAGCGGCATTTGCGGCATAAGCCAATCAATCAGCTGTTGCTGACGATTTTCCATCGCGGGCGCTACCAGCAGTTCCAAATTGGGGCGGTAAAAGCCGGTGGTAACAACATTTTCTGGCGCAATAGCAAACTTCCCGCGCATATCAGCGATAACGGCGGGCGTGGCCGTGGCTGTCAGTAGCAGCACCTGGGGAATAGCGAAGTCGCGCTGATATTCGGGTAGTTTGAGGTAATCGGGGCGGAAGTTGTGTCCCCACTCAGAGAGACAGTGTGCTTCATCAACCACCAGCAGCGATATTTGAATCTGGCGTAGAAAGTGCCGAAAGCGCTCGTTCTTAAGCCGCTCCACCGACACCATAAGGATTTTCAGCTCACCGCTTTTAGCGCGTTCCATCACATCACGGGTCGTAGCGCGGTCTTGGGTGGAATCAATACTCGCGGCTGAAACACCATGGCGTGCCAGAAAAGCGAGTTGATCCTGCATCAGTGCCAGCAGCGGCGATACCACCAGCGTCAGGTGCGGAAGATGAAGTGCAGGCAACTGATAGCAGAGCGACTTCCCCGCCCCGGTGGCAAAAATCGCCGCGGTAGAGCATCCATCCAACACTCTGGATACCACCGCCTGCTGACCGCCACGAAAATCATCAAATCCGAATACTGCCTTCAGCGTCTGCTGCGGTGATAGCGAGGTCATGGCCGTTCCCTGGAGTGTCGTCAATACGTTAGGGCTAAGCTAACGCGTTCACGTCGTTTTCTCCAATCAACGATGACCATTAATGCGTATAGGGTTGCGGCTCTTCATTCTGTGCGGGGAGAGCCAGCGTCTGCCAAGCCTCAAAGGTGGTAAAAAACACCTGCCCTGTTAGCTCGCGGTAAAGCGTTGTGTTTGTTAAGCGATCCATCACAGGGCCTTTCACCTCTGCCAAATGAAGCATCGCGCCAGCATCTTTTAACCGTCCGTTAATGGCTTCTAGGCTTTCAAGCGCGGACGCATCAATCACGTTCACCGCTTGGCAGGTCAGTACAATATGCTTTAACGAGGGCGAACGAGCAGCCAGCGCCATCACGGTATCTTCTAAGTAGCGAGCGTTAGCAAAGTAAAGGCTTTCATCAATGCGCAACATGGCCACGTGCTCATCGGTTTCAACGTCATGGCGCTTCACGTTGCGGAAGTGCTCGGTGCCCGGCACCCGGCCCACCACGGCACTGTGGGGCTGGCTGGTGCGGTAAAGATGTAGCCCTAACGAAAGCACAACGCCGCTGATAATACCGACCTCGACACTGTGCAGCAGGGTGAGCAGCAAGGTCGCCACCATTGCCACGCCGTCGCTGCGGGAATATTGCCAAGTGTGCTTTACTGCGGGCAGATCAATCAATGTGCCCACGGCGACGATAATGGTAGCGGCCAAGGTCGCCGTCGGCAGAAATGCCAGCAGACCAGTGAGCAACAACGTTGCAAGCACGATACCCAAGGCGGTAAATGCCCCGGCTAACGGTGTTGCCGCGCCCGCTTCAAAGTTCACTACCGAGCGTGAAAACCCACCTGACACCGGCGACCCGCCGCTGACGCCAGTGCCCAAATTGGCCATCCCAAGAGCGATGAGTTCTTGATTAGGGTCGATACGCTGGCGACGCTTAGCCGCCAGGGTTTGCGCCACGGATACCGATTCTACAAAGCCCACTAAACTGATCAATAAAGCGGCAGGCAACAGGCCAAACCATAGCGACTGATCTAGGCTAGGCAGCGTAATGGCAGGCAAGCCGCTAGGCACAAAGCCGACCAGATCCACGTCGTACTGCCCCAAGTTAAAGTGCCAGGCCAGCAGTGTAGTCACCATCACCGCTGAAATAGGTGCGGCTTTGACCATCAAACCAGAAGCGCTAGCCGAGATACCTATCGCCATCAGCCAAGTGTGTAACCGCTTGCGGCAAATCAGCAGATAGCCCCACACCCCTAAACCAATCAGCAGCGTGATGAGATTGACCTGCTGCCACTGACTGAACAGTGCGCCCAGCAGCTCAATAACATTATGTCCCGTGGCCTCCACGCCTAGAATATGCTTGAACTGACTAATGGCGATCAAGATTCCCGACGCAGTGATAAACCCAGAAATAACCGGATGGCTTAAAAAGTTGACCAAAAAGCCCAGCCGCAGTACGCCCATGGCAATCAATATCAATCCTGAAAGCGCCGCCAACACCAGTGCAGCGCCAATATATTCAGGGCTGCCTGGAGTAGCAAAGCTGCTTAAAGCCGACGCCGTCATTAACGCTGCCACGGCTACCGGCCCTACCGCCAAGCTGGCACTGGTACCAAATATGGCGTAAAGCACCAGCGGTAGCATACTGGCATACAGGCCCATCTCTGGCGGCAACCCAGCCAGTAAGGCATAGGCCAACGCCTGGGGCACCAGCATTAGCGTGACGATAACGGCTGCCAGCGAATCTTTAAATAACAAAGCCCGGTTATAGCGCCGCAGCCAGCCAACCACAGGCACCCAACGCTCTATGTTCATGGGGAGTACTCATTCTAGTAATAGCACTGACTAAGGCAAATCACACCGCACGCCTACGCTGTCTGGTTTTCAAGCCCTTGGCGGTGCTCTTCCAAATCAAAACCGGCTGCTTTGGCAGCGGAAAATAGTTCCGCCAGATCGCATTTTTCGGTATGGCGCTTTGCGTAAGCCCAAAGATGGGTAGCACGCTTACCTGACCGACAAAACGCCAAAATAGGCCGAGGTAGCTGCTGCAGCGCCTTAGCAAAAGTGGCGACATCCGCTTGGCTATACTCGCCGGGGGTCACAGGAATGTGCACCCAATGAAGCCCAAGTTCTTCTGCTTTAAAGCGGTAAGCATCCTCTCCAGAAAACTCAGCGCTTTCACCCGGCTTGCAGTTACAGATCACCGTTTTAAAGCCCTGAGCTTTTACGTGCTCAAGCTCCTCGACCGTGAGCTGTGAAGTAATAGCAACGCCCTTCTCTAACGATTGTGTATGCATGCATCTCTCCTAGCGTTTCTCACTGCCGTTTTAAGCAGCAGTGCAGGCATAACATGGCATTAAAATAATGTTATAAACATAGCTTATTTTGGAATATAAGCAATAGCGCACGACAAAAACACCCGGGGCTTTTTTTAGAGAAAAGACCCGGGTGGCGCATAAATATCGAAGGGAGAAACGGAACGCTATTGAGTGTTATCGCTATTAGGGAACGCCGGATTAATTAAACACTTTCTCTAACGCAAAGCGCGGCTGTGGTTGGCTGTCTTTGTTAACGCTTTCAGTGAACATTGTCAGCGGGCGCACCCACAGGCCGTAGTCACCATAAAGCGCACGGTAAACTACCAGCACCTCTTCAGTTTCACTGTGCTGAGCGGTGCCCAGCACTTCGTAAAGGCTGCCTTTATAGTGGCGATATATACCGGGAACAGGCGCAGTCATTCACTTTCCTCTTGATGGGTCATTGAAGGCATGGGCTTAGCGGCTTTTTTAGCCAGCCGTTCGAGCACTTTTGAGGCAGCGACAAAACCAAACGTACCAGTGACAAAGGTGGCGGCGCCAAAGCCTGAGGCGCAGTCTAAACGGGTAGCATCACCGTTGCCGGGCTTTTGCAGGCAAACTTCGCCGTCAGCGCCAGGGTACACCAGCTGCTCATCAGAATAGACACACTCAACGGAAAAGCGCCGCTTAGGATTACGCGAAAAACCGTAATCACGGCGCAGCCGCGAGCGCACCTTGGAAAGTAGCGGATCGTGTTCAGTGCGCGTTAAATCTGCCACCTGAATGCGGGTTGGATCCGTCTGACCGCCTGCAGCTCCCGTCACGGTAATCGGTAGTTTACGTCGTTTGCACCAAGCGATTAGCGCTGCCTTGGCGATGACGCTGTCAATGGCGTCCACCACATGATCGGCATCCTCGGGGATACGCTCGGCAAGGTTAGTGGGCGTCACAAAAGCACTGTCGGCTACGACGTTTATCTCCGGGGCAATCAAGCGACAACGCTCGGCCAACACGTCCACCTTTGGCTGGCCAATCGTGTCGTCTAACGCATGGAGCTGACGATTGACGTTAGACACACAGACGTCATCCAAATCAATCAGCGTCAGCTTGCCAATGCCAGAGCGCGCCAGCGCTTCTACCGTCCAACTGCCCACGCCTCCCACACCCACTACCACAACATGGGCATGGCAAAATGCCGTGGCAGCACGTTGGCCATACAAGCGGCGAATGCCGCCAAAGCGAAAGTCATAATCCGAAGACATTACAGGCTCTCTATTTTACAACATGCTATTTGACAGCACGGGTCGATTCGTCACGACTACCGCTGAAGTGCTGCGGGCGTTGATATGGCTGGGGTGCGCACGCTATCTAGCGGCAGATGTCCAGCCCAGCCGAACTGCTCAAACAAACTTCTCATGGTCGCATCGAGCGCACAGCTTAGTTGGATGCGCTTATCGATTAAGGGGTGATCAAATGCCAAATAGGTGGCAGCCAACAGCAAACGGGGAGCATTCAACTGATCCGCGAAAAAGCGGTTGTGGACACTTTTGCCGTGTTTGGCATCTCCAATAATTGGATAACCACGCCGAGAAAGATGGCGACGGATCTGATGTCGCCGCCCGGTCATAGGCCGCGCTTCCACTAGCGAATAGCGCGCCACTGGATAGCGGTCTACCTGTACAGGCAGTTCAACGCTATCCAGGCGTCGAATATCGGTCATCGCGGGCATAGCAGGCATCTCGGCTTTGGGGCGCGTGCCATCTTCTTCCCGTAGAGGGTAATCCAGGCGCTCTTGCTCCGGCGCCTTGCCCCTCACTACCGCCAGATAGCGTTTTTCCACCTGCCGTTCGCTAAAGCCTTCACTCAACACGGCTGCCGCTTCAGATGATAAACCAAACACCATCACGCCAGAGGTGGGTCTATCTAACCGATGCACCGGATACACTCGTTTGCCAATTTGGTCACGCAGGCGTTGAAGCAAAAATTCTGTTTCTCCACGCGCCAGCGCCGAGCGGTGCACTAGTAACCCAGACGGCTTATGCACTGCAACAAGGTGCTCATCCTGATAAAGGATGTTCAATGGCAACATGGCACTCCCCGATAGCGGCAATTGAGATAACAAATCGCGGTGATTTGAAGCAGCGCTATTGTCGCGGCTTAACGGTTCAATGTCATCCGCTACTAGCGGCATCAAGAAAGCGAATAACCCCAACCCAATCCATTGGCAGAGTTGCTTCCAGGAAGCTACTTTGAAATGGCAACTCGTCATACGAGCTTCCATGGATAAGGACAGGAGAATTGCACTATGCGTTACTCACTACCGCTAACAGGCATGGCCGTGGGTTTGTTGCTGGCATCCACCGCTCAGGCCAATGAGACGCTCGACGTTGAAATGCACAAGGTCAGCGCTGAAGGAATTGAACAGTCTATTGGGACTGTCGCTATTGAGCATACTGAGCACGGCGTATTGCTTACGCCGTCGTTAACTGACCTAGAACCCGGCGTATACGGTTTTCATGTCCACAAAAATGCCAGCTGCGAGCCTGCTGAAAACGATAGCGGCGAAATGACAGCAGCGCTGTCTGCAGGTGGTCATTACGATCCCGAAGAGACTGACACCCACCAAGGTCCCTACGGCGATGGCCATCTGGGTGACCTACCGGTTCTCACGGTGAATGAAGATGGCGAAGCTAACCTTCCCGTGTTGGCACCGCGCTTGAGCATGGAAGATATGCCAGGGCGCAGCCTGATGATCCATGCCGGCGGCGATACGTATTCAGATGATCCCCACTTAGGCGGCGGCGGTGCGCGCATGGCCTGCGGCGTCGTTGAATCGTAACGTTTAAAACCCATTACTACAGCGATATATCGGGCAGCACAGCGCTGCCCTTTTTTATGTTGATGATTGCTCTCGCTAGCACCATAGGCCACTAAAGTCTTAAAGCGATTATCCTGATGAGTCGGTACATTCAGCCCGGCCAAATAAGCGTGCTAACAAGTAATTCACTAGCATGCACGACCATCTTAATTCCCCTGAGACTGAGTGCCCTAAATGATCACCTTCATTGTATCGATACTGCTTCTAGTCGTGGGCTACTTCACCTACGGCAAGTTCGTTGAGCGCGTGTTTGTTACTGACCGCAAGCGTCAAACACCGGCGTTTAGTATGCGTGACAATATTGACTATGTGCCGATGAACACCACGCGCAACTCACTTATTCAATTGCTTAACATTGCCGGTGTCGGCCCAATTTTTGGCCCCATTTTAGGGGCGCTTTATGGCCCGGTGGCCTTCATATGGATTGTGGTTGGCTGCATCTTTGCAGGTGCCGTACATGATTACCTCACCGGTATGATCTCGATTCGCAATCACGGGGCTCATTTGCCTCAGTTGGCGGGTAAATTTCTCGGTAAAACCATGAAGCATGTGGTTAACGGCTTTGCTATTTTGCTGTTATTACTGGTGGGCACGGTCTTTGTAACCTCGCCCGCAGCGCTGCTTTCTAATATGACATCACTCTCTTTAACGCTCATTATTCTGGCGATTTTTGCCTACTATCTGGTTGCTACTCTGCTACCGATTGATAAAGTCATTGGGCGTATCTACCCCTACTTCGGCGCTTTGCTGCTATTCAGTGCCGCAGGCATCGGTATTGGTTTGGTTGTTACCGGCGCACCGATTCCAGAACTCTCTTTCCAGAATATGCATCCGGAAGGAGCGCCCATTTTCCCACTGCTGTTCTTAACGATCTCCTGCGGTGCTCTTTCAGGCTTCCATGCCACACAAACCCCCATCATTTCGCGTACGACGCAAAACGAAACCAATGGCCGTAAAATCTTTTACGGCATGATGATTGCCGAAGGCGTGATTGCGATGATCTGGGCCGCCGCCGCCATGAGTTTATTCCAGGGTGAACAGTCGCTGTCCGCTGTGTTGGCCGCCGGTGGCCCCGCAGCAGTGGTCAGCGAAGTATCTATTAGCATGCTTGGCGCTGTTGGCGGCACGCTGGCAGTGCTGGGGGTTATTGTGCTGCCGATTACCTCAGGCGATACCGCCTTCCGCAGTGCACGAATGATTATTGCTGACTATCTCAAGGTTGAGCAGAAGCCGATTATTAAGCGTATTTTGATCGCCCTGCCACTGTTTGTTGCTTCTTACGCGCTTACCCACATGGACTTTACCCTGCTATGGCGCTACTTCTCCTGGGCCAACCAAACCACGGCAGTCATTGCACTGTGGGTCGGCACCATGTACCTAGTGCTATCACGTAAACCTTATCTGATCACCTCAATCCCAGCTGTCTTTATGACCATGGCTACCTTTACCTATTTAGCCTACGCACCGATTGGCTTTGGTTTGCCACTCCAAACAAGCTGTATCGTCGCGGCGCTGGGAACGCTGGTATGTATCGCACTGTTTATGAAGCGTGTGCGCCGCTTAAGCCGCGCGACCTTTGCGGTTGATGAGCATGCTGATGCCTTTGATGCAGGCCAAGAGGGGCAGACCCAAACACTATCTACTGCTACCAAGTAAGTTATTGTTTTACTGTCCCTTAAGAGAAAAAGCGCTGATTAGCTCAGCGCTTTTTTATGGACGACTCTTAACTTCATTTCGACCACTTTTAGACTAGCTGTTTTGACTAGCTGTTTTGACTAGTTGTTTTAACCACTGAAACACGCTTTTTAGACGCAGCATTAACGCATAGATTGATGCTCATTCATCCAATGTTATATCATAACTAAAATATCTTATTGAGCGGTATAGCAAACGATGGTGTCAATGTGCAGCGACCCAGTGTTATCCGTGCGTGATCTGCGCATCAAAATCGGCCAGCTACAGGTTGTCGATGGTCTCTCGTTTGATGTCCTGCCTGGCGAGCGTGTTTGCCTCTTGGGCGCTTCCGGCTCAGGCAAATCGTTCACAGCTAAAGCAGTGCTCGGTATGCTGCCCCCCAATGCTCAAGCTCAGGGAAGTATACGGATTCAAGGCCAAGAAGCGATTGCGACACCAGCGACACAGCGGCCGAAAAACTCACGGGTGTCGATGGTGTTTCAGGATTCGCTCTCGGCACTTAATCCCTTAGTTTCTATCGGCTCCCAGCTGCGAGAACCCTTTTTGCGCCACCATGGCCTATCGCGCTCTGCCGCGAATGACGCCACAGTGGCACTACTCGCGTCACTGGACCTTCCAGACCCTCAACGGTTAATCAAGCGTACCCCAGCAGAGCTTTCTGGTGGACAGCGTCAGCGGGTATGCATTGCGTTAGCAATGGCTTGTAAAACGTCGCTAATGGTTGCCGATGAACCTACGACTGCGTTGGACGTCGTCACTCAAGCCCAGGTGCTGCGCGCCTTACATCAACATACCGACAGCTCAGCATCTGCGCTGCTATTCATTACTCATGATCTACACGCGGCAGCACAGCTATGCCAGCGGGCAGTCATTATTGAACGGGGCACGATGATCGAAAGCGGTGAGCTAGATACCCTAATCACCTCCCCGCAGCACCCCTTCACTCAAGCGCTAGTAGCGGCGTCGCATAATGTGCAACCGCCTGAAGTAGTCCCAACTGACTATTTGAAGAGTGCCTAAATGCAGAGCCATCCACTTTTCAAGTGCCAGGAAGCCTTCCTCTCAGCAAACGGGCTCTATAAAAGCGTCTCGTTACCCCGCACTGTTTTTTGGCGGGCGGGTGAACGCAAACAAGTCATGAATAACATCAACCTGAGGCTTTATCCGGGTGAACGTGTCGGACTAGTCGGCTTGTCAGGGTCGGGGAAAACGACATTACTACGCTCGCTGTTAGCGATTGACGCGCCCGATACTGGTTCGATTACTTGTCTGCATAAAACGGTACGTCCCGCCTCCACGGCCAAGCTTAGATGGTACCGTCGGGCTGTTCAGTATATTCCCCAAGACCCCGGTGCCTCCCTTGACCCTCGTATGAATGTTCGTGCACTAGTGGCCGAGCCATTGATACGCCTAAACGTTGATTGCGACCCTGGAGAACGCGCCCGAGAAGCATTGGAGCAAGTCGGCTTGGATACCCAGTTTTTGGAGCGCCTGCCTCATGAACTCTCCGGCGGCCAAGCCCAACGGGTCGCCATTGCTCGCGCGATAGCCACACGCCCGCGCTTTTTATTGGCCGATGAGCCACTTAGCGGCCTGGATCTACCGGTTCGCGCGCAGGTGATTAGCGTGCTCAAGCAGCTTTGTGATGAAAGTGGCACCGGACTGCTGATGGTGTCCCATGATTTATTGGTGGTCACCAAACTGTGCCAACGCACGCTGGTCATGGATGACGGCAAGATAGTTGAAGACCGCCCAACGGAAGCGCTATGGCGCACACCCCGTCACCCGACAACGCGCTCGCTAATCAATGCGGTTGCGCAACTACCCACTTGTGCGCACCCAAACTGCAATGCGGCTGAGGTAGAAGCGCTTTTATAACGTATCCGTGACGTTTTTTATTCATCTTTTCTACACGTTTTTGCTACCCGTTACTTCGACTGGAGTCGTTACGATGCTACGCCGCCCGCTGCGCCTTTCTCTGCCTATTGCCCTTGCTGCCCCCCTACTGCTTGCTGGCTGTTTCGATGAACAGCGCGACACCGCCTCATCAGAAGCTGGTGAGCGGATCAGCCTGGCCATGCTGCAACCACCTCGCTCGGGATTAACCCCCCTTTCCGACGATGCTTTCAAACTGTCGCGCTGGAGCGCAGCAGAAACCCTGATTCGACTGGATGACAGCAGCGACCCACAGCCATTTCTGGCCACCGAGTGGGAGCAGCTCGATGCCAACACATGGCGGTTTGTGATTCGCGATGGAGTCACCTTTCATGATGGCACAACCCTGACAGCTAACGACGTAGTGAACGCTCTTACTGCGGCCACCAAAGCCGCCCCGAAGCCACGCATTTTAGACGGCGTGAACATGACCATCGAAGACGATGGTGATAACGCGGTGGTTGTGCGCACAGAAACCGATGACCCGCTGATTCCCAACCGCCTTTCAAGCCCGCAACTAGCGATTCTGGCCGCCAGCGCCTATGGCGAAGATGGCCGGGTTAACCCCATCAAAGCGGGTACCGGCCCGTTCGTATTAACAGAGATCAACGGCACTACCAGCGCACATCTAGACCGCTTTGATGACTACTGGGGCGAGCCCGCCAAAGTGGCCGGTATTGATGCTGATTATGTCCCCGACGGCACCGCTCGAGCGGCAGCCTTGAGAACCGGCGCGGCAGATGTGGTTGAAGCAATTCCAGTCTCCCAGGTGGCGCTGCTTGACCCTGAGTTAGTCCACGAAGTGCCCATGCCACGCACCAATACGCTTTACCTGAATACCGAATCAGGCCCAATGACCGACCCCGGCCTTCGCGCAGCCGTCCGCGAAGCGGTAGACCGCTCCGCTATTGTGAATACCGTTTACGAAGGGCGCGCGGATATCGCCGAAGGGTTGCTCGGCCCGGCGCTAGCGTGGGCAAGCAACTACCGCACCCCGCTTGAAGATCGCACCTTACCCACTGAGCCAAACGGCACTGACATCACCCTAGCGACTTTTACTGACCGCGCCGAGCTGCCCGAAGTGGCTGTACTGCTTGAACAGCAGCTGACTCGTGCGGGCTTTAACGTGACCCAAGAAGTGCGTGAGTACGCGCATATAGAAGCAGACGCCTTAGCCGGTGAATTTGACGCCTTTATTCTTTCGCGTGCCACCGTCCTCGACTCCGGCGACCCGGTGGCCTATATGTTCAGCGACTTCGCTTGTGCGGGCTCTTTCAACATCGCCCAGCTGTGTGACTCCACCGTCGATGAAGCGCTGGCCAATGCCGCCATACTGCCCACCGGAGATGAGCGTCGTCAGGCAATTATCGAGGCGGAAGCGGCTATTTTACGCACTGATGCGGCCATTCCGATGCTCCACGAGCGCGTTATCCAGGGCGAGTCGGCGCGGGTCTCAAATGCCGAGCGCGACCCCCGCGAGCGCATGCTAATTACTGAAGAGACCACCATTGTCGCCGACAGTGGCTCCTAAGGGTACGCCACGCATGACAACCGCAATACCGCTGCGCCTATGGCGCAGCTTGCGCATCACGGCCTTTATTCCGCTGCTCTCACGTTTGCTAACGTTAGCCGGTGTGGTGGTGCTGGTCGGGCTACTGCCATGGTTATCCGGCAGAGATCCAGCGCTGAGCATTTTGCGAGCGCGCTCTGCTGAGCAGGAAGCCACGCCCGAAGCCTTAGCAGCCATTCGTGCTCAGTTAGGCCTTGATCTTGGCCCCTTCGAAAAGCTACAGAGCTGGCTGATGGGCCTGCTGCATGGCGATGCAGGCAATTCCTGGATCTCCGGCGCACCCGTGCTACCAGGTATGTTAAAAAGCGCCCAGGTATCACTTACACTAATGACCTTTGGCATGCTGGTAGCGATAATTACCGCTACGCTTATCTGCCTACCCGTTGTACGGCGTGGCTTGCGAGGTCAGGTCAGCCGTTCTTCCGGCGCCATTGGCGCAGCATTAACAGCTCTACCTGAGTTTCTACTTGCTTCACTACTGCTAGTGGTGTTTGCGGCATGGCTAAACTGGCTACCGCCTTACGGCTGGCGAGGTTTTAGCTATGCCCTATTGCCCGCCTTCGCGCTGGGCCTTCCGGCAGGCGGTCTATTGGGCCGCTTGTTTAGCGATGGCCTTGCAGCCACCTTCAGCGAGCGCTGGGTCGCTACCTGGAACGTAGCAGGCTTTTCACGCAGCCGAATTGTCATGGCCGCACTGCGACGCACTTTACCCAGCCTGATGCCTCAGGTCGGCATGGTGATGGTGGGTCTGACGGGCGGAGCCATTGCCGTCGAACAAGTATTCTCTATTCCAGGCCTGGGCCGTGCAACGCTTGGCGCAGCATCGGCCCAGGACCTACCCGCTCTACAGACCGGCATTCTGATTCTGCTGATTATTGCCATTATATTAGGCAATTTGGCCAATATCGGTCGCGTACTGTTACTAGGCCGTGCTTTTCAGCTTGGGGCACTGCCCGTGGCGCATAGTGAGCAGAATATTCCTCGCAGGGCATGGGTTGTACCCGCCATCGCGATATTACTGCTCTTTGTGCTAATTGTAGCGGGGATTGGCCGCGACCCGTTTAGCTCTGCGTTTATGCGCTTAGAGTCACCAAGCTTTGCGTTACCATTAGGCGCCGACGGCACTGGGCGCGATATTTTGGCACGGGTGGCTCACGGCGCGCTGTCCACCATGGGCATGGCAACAGTCGTCGTCTTCTTTTCGCTAGTCATAGGGCTACTGATTGGACTAGCTCCCAAGCTAGCCACTGGTCCTATTGAAATCACCAAGGCAACGCCACCCACCATTGCGGGGTTAATTGTCGCGGGGCTAATAGGGCCAAGTGCTAGCGGCGCGATCATTGCGGTAACAGCCGTAGCTTGGGCTCCGCTTGCAGCGCACACAGCGGCACTGGTGGCAGAAGTGAAAGCCCAGCCTCACGTTCGCATTACGCCAATGCTAGGCGTGGGGCATTTCCGTTTAATGAGCCGCTACATCTTACCGGCAGTACTTGGCCCAGTATTTCGCCACGCCATGCTGCGTTTACCCGGTGTGGCGCTGGCCTTGGCAGCGCTTGGCTTTCTCGGCCTGGGGCCACGTCCACCTTCGCCAGAGTGGGGATTAATCCTTGCCGAAGGTATGCCCTATATTGAGCGAGCGCCTTGGGCGGTGCTGATTCCCGCATTAGCACTGATTTTGCTATCGGTACTAGCGGTGTCACTTTCAAGTATTGTGGGCTTGCGCAAGCTACCTCGCTAAGATCATCAAGCGCAAAAATAGAAGACGTAAACAGCCCCAAACAAAACGGGCAGCCATTTGGCTGCCCGTTTTGCTTTAATCCAGTTAAGCGGTGTTACTCTTCGTCAGTCGCCAGTTGCATATGTTTTTGCAGATAATTTTGAATACCCACTTTATCAATCAAACCTAGCTGCGTTTCGATATGGTCGATATGACTTTCTTCATCTGCAAGCAGGTCGCGCAGTAGATCACGAGTCACGTAATCCTTAACGCTTTCACAATAGGTAATCGCTTCGATGTAGTCGTTGCGGCCGTCGTGCTCGATTTTCAAATCACTTTCGAGCATTTCTTTTACATTTTCGCCGATATGCAGCTTACCTAGATCTTGAAGGTTAGGAATGCCTTCAAGGAACAAAATACGCTCGATTAGCTTATCGGCGTGCTGCATCTCTTCAATAGACTCATCGTATTCCCACTTAGCAAGCTCTTTAAAGCCCCAGTCTTTGTACATTTTGGCATGCAGAAAGTACTGGTTGATGGCTACCAGTTCATTGCCGAGGGCGATATTGAGATGCTGAATAACTTTGGGATCACCTTTCATGACGTCACCTTTCTTAGTGTGCAATTACGCTAACTAGAGAGTATAGGCCATAAATAGGCTTACTCCCAACGATGCTGGGAGTATATAGGAAGCAATTAAAAACTCAAAAAAATCATATATTTGCTAACGATAACTTAAACAATAGTGATTCGCGTCACACAGCGTAAGCGAGACTCATATCCGCTTCGCAACGCGCCTCTTGAACCGCTTCGCGGGTAAGCGATTTAGCAAAACAGGCGCATTTTCCGCACTGGGTTCCACACCCAGTAGCTTCGCGTACTTCTCGCCAGCTGCGCGCTCCGTCGCTAACGTGCTGGCGAATCTGATGGTCGGTTACTCCCTTGCACACGCAAACGTACATGGCAACACCTCATAAAGATCATGAGATGAATGTAAATGATTCGCATACATCTTTTCAAGTAGAAATGGATGCTTTTTGGTAGCCATTCGTCTTAATAAAAATGAGCCATATGATAACGTCTTGTCATAGCAATATTTTTAGCAAAAAAGGCGATGAAATTATTTTTTCGGTAGCACCACCGTTTGCGTATTAGAGGCGATATCTGGCCAACTTCTACGCTGCCGATCAAATAAGACCCACCAGTAACCAATGCCAAACGCGGCCAGAGAAAGCCAGGCTGCCACGCAGCGAATTAGGCTTTGCTTAAGCGTAATCGCATGGCCATCGATCGTTTGCACTCTCAGCCGCCACGCTTGCATGCCTAGCGTCATGCCGCCGCGCCGCCAAGAGTAGACAAAGAACAGCGTGACAAAAAACAGCAGCATCAATCTAAGGCTCCAGATATCAAACGAGGTTGTGCCTATCTCATCTGCCTGCTGCCCCAACACAAACCGAAAAAATGCCAGATGAGCCACCGTTACCGTGATCCAAATGGCCGTCACCAAAAACCCGTCATACAACATCGCGCCCAAACGGCGGCTTAACCCAGCAGGCCAAACGCTATCTAATTCGGTAAAGCGTCGAGGGCTCGTTACATTGCTCATCTTCTTTCACCTATCGCAGCCCCAACTAGCCGTTGCGGCGTAAGAAATAAATACCCACCACCGCACAGGCAAGGGTTGGTACCAACACCGCCCACACCGGCGAAAAACCAAAGATGGTTGATGCAGGCGCCAGCAGGTCTTGCACATACTTAAAAACAAGACCGGTCACCACGCCATAAAACACGCGCGTACCTGCGGCCACCGTTCGCAACGGGCCAAACACAAAGGAAGCGGCGATTAATACCAGCGATCCCATCGTTAGCGGCATCAGCACTTTTTGCCAGAAATAGAGCAGCGGCTGGTCAGCTTGGAGGTTTTGGCTTTGCAAAAAGTTGGCGTACGCCCACAGCTCACTAGGCGCTTGGCTCTCGATATCACGCAGCAAACGTTCCAATTGGGTGGGCGTTAACGCCGTATCCCAACCCGCATGTTGCTGATACTCCGATTCAGTATGGTCATCAAAAATACGCGTAGTCGTAACGCCTTCCAGCTGCCATGCACCGTCTTCCCAATGCGCACGATTCGCATGGGTAGCCTCAGTTAACCGACGCTCATCAAAACGATAGCGTGTTAAATCCAGCACCACGTTATCCGCACGAATAGCACCAAAGCGGTAAACGCTTTCTCCTTCGAACTGCCAGCCACTCCGGCTAGTTAGCTGCGCCCCTTCCCCCTGGCGCTGCTCTAGACGCCACGCCTCGGCAAATTGCTCCGTGCGGGGAGATACAAATTCGGCGACCAGCAGCACCACCACGACCACTAATAGCACTGGCTTCATGACCCCCCAGACAATCCGCGCAAGGGATCGCCCAGCGGCACGCATGACGGTTAACTCGTTGCTGGAAGCCATACTCCCTAAGCCAATCAGTGCGCCAATCAACACCGCCACTGGCGCGTACTGATAAAATCGCCAAGGCAGACGCATTCCCAGATAAATCAACACATCTAACGCGGTATAGTTACCTTGGGTGTCGCCTAAATCACCGATATAGGCGATGGTGATGTCCAAGCCCAGCAACACAAACTGAACAACAATAATGGCCGCCAATACATTGCGGGCAATATAACGATCAAGGCGATCAGCAAGCATGAGTTAGCCCCTTCATTAGCGCATTCCTTTACGTTGCGAGTGCCATAGCAGCAGGCAGCCAAGCGCCAAAAACAGCCCGTGTACCGGCCAAACCCCAAGCGCAACTGCCAGCGCGCCGTTGCCGATCGCATCCACCGCGGCCAATAGCAGACTTAAATAGGCGACATAAAGAAAAACGGCAGGCAGCAATTTGGCAAACCGTCCCTGTCGAGGATTTACTCTGGAAAGCGGCTGAGCTAGCAATGCCAAAACAAACACCATAAGCGGCAAACCCGCACGCCACTGAAACTGCGCTTGGGCACGAGGACTAGGGTCGCTCCACAGTTCAGCCGTGGTCGCGTACTCTAATGAATCCAGCTCTTGTCGATTCCGGCTCAAGCCCAGACGCAGTGTGTAGCGTTCGAACGTCAACCGTTCGGCAGCTTGTTTACCTGGCGTTACACCATAGCGCTCGCCATCTTCCAGCACTAGAAAACGGCTGCCGGTTTCCATGCTGGTTTCTTGATAGCCAGAACCTGCCCGGGTCACGTAGCTATGAGTCTTTTCCGCCCCAGCTACGGGCTGCTCATGAACCAGCACCTCCTGCATTTCAGTGCCATCACTGCTGAAATCGCTGATGTAAGCGGTACGCCCTCCACCGAAATCTTGGAAACGCCCTGGCGCCAGTACTGACACATCCAATCGGCTGCGCTGCTCTTCAAGCGCGGCCTCAGTTTGTAGCGCGCCCGCAGGTGTTAGCCACAAACTACAAAAACCCACCAGCACTGCCACGACTGAAGCAGGCAACAGCGTTACTCGCAACAGCCGCATAGGGCTCATACCACAAGCCACCATTACGGTAATTTCGCTGTTCATATAAAGCTGACCATAGGCCAGTAATATCCCCAGGAAAAAAGATAGCGGTAGAATCAGCTCCATAAATCCAGGCAGGTGAAAAACCATGAGGCTGCCTAAGATAGTGACAGGAATATCGCCCTCTGCCGCATCAGAGAAATAGCGAATAAAACGGCTGCCCATGATGACCAGCAGCAAAATTCCAGCCACCGCTGACATCGTCAGTAATACTTCGCGAGTTAAGTACCGAAATAAAATCAACGCACTCTCCGGCTAGTAGCGCAGGTTGCAATGCAATGCGCCCATGGCTTGGGTACACTAATCAAACTGTTATCAAAAAAGCCTGTTATCAGAAACCTGTTATCAGAAACCTAAGTAACGGGGCATTATCCCGAATCACTCGATGCTTGTCTTGTTGGAGACGTCATGGAATTTTCCGTTCAGACCGCGAACCCAGCCAAAGCCGAAACGGCTTGCCTCGTTTTGCCTGTCTTTAAAGGTAGCGACTTATTGCCCGCCGTCGCCAAATTAGATGACGCGAGCGAGCGGCTAATTGGCCAGTTGCTTGACCGTGGCGACTTTGATGCCACGCTGGGCAACGTTCAACTTGTCCCCTTTGCGCCGGGCCTGGGCGCTGAACGTTTATTGCTCGTTGGCCTGGGCGAACGCGCAAAATGTCAGGAAGCAGCGTTTATTAAAGCCCTAGACGCCGCCATGGCAGCGTTGACCAAGCTGCCCATTGATGAAGCTAGCGCTACCTTTACAGACGTTCCTCTAGAAGATCGCGATACTGCTTGGAAAGCCCGTAAAACCCTCGAAGCGGCTGAGCGCGCCATTTACCGCTTTGACCAGTTCAAAACATCACCCGCAAAAGCCCCCAGCCTGGCCAAGCTGAACCTCATCGTCAGCGATGCCGACGAAGCCCCCATGGCCAAACAAGGAGCAGCGCTGGGTACCGCCATTGGCCAGGGTATCAACGTCACTCGCACCCTAGGTAACTTGCCAGGCAATGTCTGTACACCGCGCTATTTAGCCGAACAAGCCGAACAGCTGGGCCGCGAATCCCAAGGCGCCCTTGAGGTTGAAATTTTAGATGAAGAGGCGCTAGAAGCGCTGGGTGCTGGTTCACTGCTTTCTGTTGGACGCGGTAGTCAAGAACCGACTCGCCTGATCGTGATGAAATACCAGGGGGCGGAAAGCCCTGAAGAAGCACCCCATGTGCTCGTGGGCAAAGGCATCACCTTTGACACCGGTGGTATTTCGCTGAAGCCCGGCGAAGGCATGGATGAAATGAAGTTCGACATGGGCGGTGCGGCTAGCGTATTCGGCACCGTAAAAGCAGTGCTCGCCATTAAGCCCAAGCTAAACGTGGTGTTTATTGTTGCCGCCGCTGAAAACATGCCTGATGGTGCGGCCACTAAACCCGGCGATATTATCAAAACCTTGAAGGGCTTGACGGTTGAAGTGCTCAACACCGATGCAGAAGGCCGCTTGGTGCTGTGCGATGCGCTTACCTACGCCGAGCGTTTTACCCCGGCCAGCGTGGTTGATATTGCCACCCTCACTGGTGCTGTCATTATTGGCCTTGGCCACCATGCAACGGGCCTGCTTTCCAACGATGATGACTTGGCACTTGACCTGCTGGACGCTGGCGAAGCAGCTTGGGATCGTGCTTGGCATCTGCCGCTATGGGATGAGTATCAGGAACAGCTTGATTCTAATTTCGCCGACTTGGCCAATATTGGTGGCCGCCCGGCAGGCACCATTACGGCAGCCTGTTTCCTATCACGCTTTGCCGACCACTTCCCCTGGGCGCATCTGGATATTGCCGGTACCGCCTGGCACTCCGGCAAACAAAAAGGCGCTACCGGCCGCCCAGTAGGACTGCTCACCCAGTACTTGCTTGATCGTGAGGCCGATGCACAAGTAGAAAATAGCGACGGCTAACATCACAATCAGGCGATCAACGGTTGCCATTGGTTGACGTAAACGTTACATCTAAGGGCATTAGCGTACGTACTGTTTTCAGGGCGTACGCTACACCAAATAAACACTAACACTTGCCCTTCGGGGCCAGGCTATAGCGGAGAGAATACGCCGTGCCCACAGCTTCAGACACCCAGCTTGAATCACACTTTGAAATACTGCCGTCCAATCAACCGATGGCTGATGAGATTCGTGACAACATTCTACAAAACCCAGGTTTTGGCAAGCACTTCACTGACCACATGGCCCATGTCCGTTGGACAGTCGACGCCGACTGGCACGGCCATCAAGTGCGCCCCTATGGCCCGCTCACCCTCGACCCAGCGGCCTCTGTGCTGCACTACGGTCAGGAAATTTTTGAAGGCATTAAAGCGTATCGCCATGCCGATGGCTCTATCTGGACATTCCGCCCAGAGAAAAACGCCGAACGTTTTCGCCGCAGTGCCCGCCGATTAGCGTTGCCGGAGCTTTCCGATGAAGATTTTATCGGTTCACTGAAAGCGCTGCTGGCCCAAGACCACACCTGGGTACCTACACCTTCCAGCGATGCCGACGAGTGCAGCCTCTACCTGCGTCCGTTTATGATCGCCTCCGAAGCCTTCCTAGGCGTACGTCCGGCCCATGAAGTGGACTACTACGTGATTGCCTCACCGGCGGCGGCTTACTTCAAGGGCGGCATTGAGCCGGTGTCTATCTGGCTCTCTTCCCACTACAAGCGTGCAGCCCCTGGCGGCACCGGCTTTGCCAAGTGCGGCGGCAACTATGCAGCCTCCCTGGCAGCCCAGAAAGAAGCCGCCGCAAACGGCTGCAGCCAAGTAGCGTTCTTAGACGCCGCTGAAAACAAGTGGATTGAAGAACTAGGCGGTATGAACCTATTCTTCGTTTATAAAGATGGTCGTTTAGTGACGCCCCGCCTCACCGACACCATTCTGGAGGGCGTTACCCGCAACTCTGTGCTTACGTTGGCAAAAGATGCGGGCCTAACACCGGAAGAGCGTCCCATCAGCATCGATGAATGGCGCGAAGGCGCTGCGTCTGGTGAGATTACTGAAGTGTTCGCCTGCGGTACGGCAGCGGTCATTACCCCGGTCGGCGAACTGGTCACCGAAAACGAGCGTATTCGTTTACAAGGCGATGGCAACAATGAAATTGCCAAGCGCATTCGTAAAACGCTGCTTGATCTGCAATATGGCCGCAGTGAAGACAAATACGGTTGGCTCACCCGGTTGGTATAAATCAGTTGGTATAAATCAACTGGTATAAACCGACACCCTACCGCCGCTAGCTGCGGTGGTAGGGAAAGGTTTTGAAAAAAGCGGAAACCGCTGGAGCCTTCAATGGCACGTATTGATTTTTATATCCTTCCTGACACCACCCTGGAAGCGCGCCTGCAGTTTGCTTGCAAGCTAGCAGAAACCATCCACCGCAAAGGCTATCGGTTGCACCTGCATTGCGAAGATAAAGCCCTGGCCGAACAGGCCGACGAGGCCCTTTGGCAGTTCCGTGAAGATGCCTACCTCCCCCACGCGCTGGAAGACAGCGACATGGCCGCCAGCGTGCCGATAACGCTAGGCTGGCAGCAACTCCCGGTGCCAACGCAAGAAACCGCTCTACTGAACTTGCACCCCGACATTCCCGACGGCGTGGAGCGCTACGCCCGCATTGCCGAAATCATCAATCAGCACCAACAAGTACTGGTCGCCAAACGTGCCTGCTGGCAACGCTATAAAGAAATGGGTCATGAAGTGGTGCCGCATAAGTTGGGGTAATCTTTCTACCATCTGGCCACTGATGCATAACCACTTACACTAGCGCCATACATAACAACAACTCAGCGGAAGAGTCACTCAATGCGCTTTCCCACTCGGCTTGCATCCACTCAATCTTCCCATGCTTTTTTAGCGCGCGCCCCGTTGGCGGTGATTGTCATTGCCCAGCTGTTTGGAACATCGCTCTGGTTCAGTGTTAACGGCGTTGGGCTGGCGCTTCAACAGGCCGTTGGTTTGAGTGAAAGCGACCTGGGGCTGCTCACCATTGCGGTGCAAGCAGGCTTTATTACCGGCACGCTGTTGATTGCTACCACTGGGCTTGCCGACCGCGTCCGTGCCAGCCACTTGTTTGCTATCTCGGCGATAGCAGGCGCGCTGATTAATGCCGCGTTTATTGGCGTGGCCGAGAGCGTCAGCTTAGCGGTAGCAGCACGCTTTTTGGTCGGGCTGTGTCTTGCCGGTATTTATCCGCTCGGTATGAAATTGGTGGTGAGCTGGACACCCAACAACGCAGGCGCGGCGCTGGGCTGGTTGGTCGGCATGCTGACACTGGGCATTGCCTCGCCCCACTTACTGCGCGGTCTAACGCTGCACTTGCCATGGCAGTGGCCGCTGTTGCTGGCCTCTGGCCTGGCACTGCTCGCCGCACTGATGATTTTTAAACTAGGCGTGGGGCCACACCTGCCCGCCAAAGCTAGCGGCGGACGCCCCTGGGCAGGACTGGCTGCCTTCAGGCAAAAGAACTTTCGCGCCGCGGCGCTGGGCTACTTTGGTCACTGCTGGGAGCTATACGCCCTGTGGGCGCTGGTACCTTTTTTAGTTACTAGAGAGCTGGAGCGCCTAAGCGCAGCGCCGGGCCTTCAGCCATGGCTCAGCTTTGCGGTGATTGCGTTGGGCTTACCTGGCTGCGTATGGGCTGGCCGCTGGAGCCGCCGAGTGGGCAGTGCGCGAGTGGCCGTTGTGGCGCTAGCGACCTCCGGCACGCTTTGTTTGCTCTATCCACTCTTAGGTGGCACTTCACCCTGGCTACTGCTAACCCTGTTAGGAATTTGGGGTATTAGCGTGATTGCCGACTCAGCGCAGTTTTCCGCGCTGGCGTCAGCCGCCGCCCCACCTGAGCGTCTCGGCGCGGCGCTAGCCATGATGAATGCCATTGGCTTTGGCCTAACGATTCCGTCTATTGCCCTAGTCACTGCTCTTTGGGTAAGCCAAGGCCCCTGGGTGATATGGTGGCTACTACCTGGCCCAGTGCTTGGATTAATCGCCATGCGTGGGCTCTCTTCAAGTAAATGATTAGCGCGTGTTCTTGGTATGGTGGCCGCCTTGTTATCACCACCACAAAGGTTTTCCTATGGCCCACGCTGCCCACTGGGTGCCGCTTGACGTTAAGCGCCACGGCGGTTTGATGTGGCAACGTTTTACTGCCTACCATTTTGCTCAGCACATTACCCAGGCAAGCCTTGCAGAAGCCGAATTACGCCATGCGGCCGCTAGTTTTCCAGTTGGGTTCACCCAAACAGCATCAGGCTGGCAGGCCGTCGCACTATTGGGGCTGCGCGATGAACAAAATCTCATCGTCGATAGCCAAGGGGGCTGGCGCGCGGCGTATGTGCCTGCCGCCCTGCGAAGCCACCCCTTCGGGCTGCATGCTGAATATCCTGAAAAGCTATGCATCGACCAGCATTCGCCTTTTGTGGTGGCGCGCCTGGATGCCGAGCCTTTCTTTAACCAACACGGCGAGCTAGCCAGCTTCCCCCAACAAGTACTGGCTTTTCTCCAGCAGCGGAAAGCAGGTTGCCAGCGAGTTGCACAGCAGCTTGATGCATTGGCCAATGCCAAGCTGCTCACGCCTTGGCAGCCAGAAGGCTATCAAGGCAGCGCGCCGCTATATCAAATTGATGAGCCCGCTTGGAAGGCGCTATCCGCTGAACAAATGGGGCTTTTCTGGCAATTGGGTGCCGTTCCTTTAGTGTACGCTCAGCTCATATCCCAACGGCAGCTTGGCGTACTTCGCAGCCTCCTTCAGCGGCCGACAACATCGCCGCCAGAAGCAAACGCTTCCCGCCCCCTTTCCGAGTGGCAAGAAACGTTTAGCAGCGAAGAACGCTATCAATGGCCGGATCTCTCTTAATTGGGTGCCAAGCACCGACGTTATTCAGGAACGTGAATGTCTTTTAATGTTGATACGCGGCCACGCAAACGGCTATTACTAAGCAGCGTGGCCGCTGCGTTTTTGCTGGCAAGTCCATTACTGGCCGCTCAAACGGCGCTTGATGAACCGCTTCCTGAGGCTGCGCCACTGCCCGCCTCATCGCTGGAAGGGCCGGCATTTTCGCCGGAACTAACGCAACTATTAACGCGCTTTCGCTGGCAAACGGGTCAGCCAATGGAAGCCACCCCTGCGCTAGGTGCGCTACGCCAAAAAATCCAACAGGCGCTAGAGCAACAGCCTCGAATTCTGGCGCAACGCTCGCGTGAGCGTGAGTCGGTGCTGCAAATTGATGAAGTGCGCGCCGTACGCCGCCCTCAGGTGAACGCTGGGCTTGAGTACCGTAACGACTTGCAGCGCACTGAATCACTGCCCGACCGCGGCTCACGTGTTGACGCGGTCATTACGCTCAGCCAGCTGTTGGTAGATTTTGGCGCCAGCGGCGAACGCATCCGCGCTGCCGATCTTAGTGCTGAAGCGGCTTACTGGCAGTCCCACGCCAGTGTCGAAGAAGAAGTCCTCTACGCCTTGAATGCCTACTTGGATGTTGCCCGTGTTAGCGCTCAGCGCCAGCTAGCTGAGCACAATCTGCAGCAGCATCAGCGCATTTTTGAAGACGTTCAACTTCGCCGCGAGGCAGGCGCCGGTTCGCGAGCCGATGTACTACGTGCCCAGAGCCGCTTAAGCGACGCCAACTCGCGGCTAATCTCTTTAGAAGGTGAGTTAGCCAGGGCGATTAACGTCTACCAAGAAGCGTTCTTTACCCAGCCCGACGAGCTGGCCTTGCCCCAAGGCGGGGCGCTACTAAGCGAGACCAGCGCCGACCAACTGCTGGATAACGCCCTTGCCCGTAACGCCTCGCTGCGTAGCCAAACCCTGGCCAGCGAGGCCAGCGAAGCCGACGCTCAAGCTACCCGTAACGCCCGCTTGCCTAGCCTGAGCGTAGCCGTGGAAGGTCGTCAATTCGATGTGAATGAGTTCAACGAATCGGATAATGACGTGGCGCTGTTATTTAATCTTGATTACACGCCCTATAGCGGCGGCGCGACCTCATCGCGCATTGCCCAAGCGGTTGAACGTCAGCAGCAGAGCCAATTTGAACGCCAAGCCTTGCATCGCGAGCTGGAGCGGGAAGTACGCTCTGCCTATACCGACACGCGCACCCGCCTAGCGGAGCTTGAAGCGCAAACCGCCACGCTTGCCGCTGAAGAAGAAGCGCTACTGGCCTACCGCGATCAGTTCGCCGTAGGAAGAAGCAGCATTAACGATTTGTTGGACGCCCAGCGGGATCTGTTCCAAACCGCGCTAGAGCTGATTAATCGCCGTGTGCGCTGGGAACAAGCTAGCTTTCAACAGCTCGCGGTAACCGGGCAGCTACTCGATGTGATGGAGATTTACCTTGAACGCCGCTAATCCCCACACGGATGCCCTTGAGCAATGCCTGACCTTTGTGGCGGCTCGGCTTGAGCTGCCGGTCTCAGAAGCGGCTGTACGCGCCCAACGGGTAGGCGCAAACACCCCGCTCACCCCCGACGGCTTTATTGATGCTGCCGAGCGTCACGGCATGGTCGCGGCGCTGGGTGAACACGCGTTGGCAACGCTGGGTAACTCGCTGCTGCCAGCGGTCGCGCTGCTAAAAAACGGGCGCGCCGTGGTCATCATTGAGCGCATTGATGTTGAGCGTTTTGCGCTGTTCGATCCGGCATTAGGCAAACAGCCGGTCGACACCGCGTTAAGTGCCCTTCAAGCAGAGTACATCGGCCACCTGATTGCGGTGCGCGCCCGCTACCGGCCGGTAACACTGAATAGCGAGCCAGCCATACAAGGCGGCCACTGGTTTTGGAGCGCCCTCTCGTCTAATCGTTGGGTGTACACCCAAGTGGTGATTGCCGCTGCGCTAACCAACTTCCTTGGGCTAGCCACCTCACTGTTTATTATGGTGGTTTACGACCGCGTATTGCCCAACGAGGCCATTGAATCGCTCGTCGCGCTAACCGTGGGTGTGAGCATCGCATTGCTGTTTGATTTTGCGGTAAAAACGTTGCGCCAACTGTTTATTGAACGGGCGGGACAAGAAGCTGATCTGCGCATGGGCAGGCGCATTTTTGACCATGTACTCAATCTACAAATGAGTGCCAAGCGAGGTTCTACTGGCGGGTTTGCCAACACCCTTCGGGAATTTGAGTCGTTGCGCGATTTCTTCGCCTCAGCATCGCTGGTAGCCCTCGTCGATTTGCCGTTTATTTTCCTGTTTATCGGCGTGATTTATCTGATTGGGGGCCCGCTCTTTATGGTGCCGCTGATTGCCGTGCCGTTGGTACTGCTGATTGGCCTGGCGGTGCAGCCCTTTCTTAAACGCCTTTCCGGCCAAGCCTTCGAAGAGAGCCGTTCCAAGCAGGGCGTGCTGATTGAAGCGGTAGCAGGGCTGGAAACCATTAAAGCCAGTGGCGCTGCGCCAATGATTCGTCAGCGCTGGGAAGAGAGCGTTCAGCAGCAATCTAACGTGGGCCGTAAAGGCCGCTCAATTCAACAATTTGCCCTGAATGCCACCGCGTTCGCCCAGCAAGCCGCTCAGGTGAGTATTGTGGTGTATGGGGTATTTTTAGTCGGCGACGGGGTGATTTCCATGGGCGCAATGATTGCCTGTGTGATTCTCACCGGACGGGCACTCGCGCCGCTGGCGCAGCTGGCTCAAACCATGACCCGCATTAACCAAGCCCGCACCTCTTACCGTGCGCTCGACCAACTAATGAATATGCCTTCCGAACGCCCCGCTGGCCGTCACTACTTAAGCCGCTCTTCTCTGGAAGGCAAAATCAGCTTGCAAGATGTGAGCTTCCGTTACCCAGAGCAAACCACTGCGGCACTGGCCAATATCAACCTGACGATCGAGCCTGGAGAAAAAGTTGCGCTACTGGGCCGCGTGGGTTCCGGCAAAAGCACCCTGGCGCGGCTACTGCTTGGTATTTATCCGCCCGAAAAAGGCGCGGTACTGGTAGATGACACCGATATTCGCCAAATTGACCCTGCGGATTTACGTCACAACATTGGTAGCGTGTTGCAAGAAGCGTGGCTGTTTTCTGGCACCGTTCGCCAGAATATTGCGATTGGTGCTCACCACCCTACCGATGAACAAATTCTCCAGGCGGCCAAACTGGCCGGTGCCCACGACTTTATCGCCCGCCACCCCCAGGGCTACGACATGCCCATTGGTGAGCGCGGCGAAGGGCTTTCCGGTGGCCAGCGGCAGCTCATCTGCCTTGCCCGCGCGCTGCTGGGTGCCCCGCCGATGTTGCTGATGGATGAGCCAACCAGTGCGATGGATATTCAAACCGAAAAAGAAGTGATCTCACGGCTAAAAGCCGCTAGCCAATCGCAAACCCTGGTCGTCGTGACGCACCGTACCAGCCTGCTAGCACTGGTGGATCGGGTAATTATTGTTGATCAAGGCCAGATTATTGCCGATGGCCCTAAGGCCCAGGTGATGCGCCCCGTTGAAGCAGCGCCCCACCGCACGCGTGAAGGAACAGCATTGTGAGCCGCCCGACGTCCCAGCTTGATTTTGAACACTTTGTACGCCATGGCCGCGCCAAACGCCCAATTGCCAGCAGCCTGCTGCTACTCACCATTATTGGCTTTTTACTGATTGGCTTCTTATGGGCTTATCTCACGGAAGTGGACGAAGTGACTCGAGGGCAAGGCAAAGTCGTGCCCTCGCGCAGCCTGCAAGTAGTAGAAAGCCTGGAAGGCGGCGTGGTGACCGAGATTAACGTACGCCGTGGGGATACGGTCGAACAAGGCGACACGCTGATGGTGCTTAGTGGCGGCACGCTGGAAGGCGACTACGAAGAGAGCTTACAGCGCCTGCGTTCGTTACAACTGCGCTTGCAACGCCTGGAAGCCGAAATCAACCAAACGCCGCTGGCACTCGATGATGCACTCAGCCAAGGCGCACCTAGTGTGGCTGCGAGCGAAACCCGTCTGTTTCATGGGCGGCAGTTGGAGCTAAGCGCGGAACTTCAAGTATTAGAACAGCAGGGCTATCAGCGCAGTCAGGAGAAAGCTGAGCTCGAAGCCGCGTTAAACACCGCCCGTTCCGGCGTGCAGCTGGCCGAACGAGAGCTCGCCATCATTCAGCCACTGGCTCAGCGCGGTATTGAACCAGAAACCTCGCTGCTGCGCGTGCGTCAATCACTCAACGAGCTGCGCGGCGAGGTAGCCCGCCAACAAAGCGCCGTTGCCCGCGCAGAATCTTCCATCGCTGAAATTGAAGACCGCAAAGCAGCCGCTCGCAATGCCTTTGAAGCCGATGCGCTCGCTCAACTGGCCGAAGCGACCTCACAGGTCGCAGAGCTACAAAAGACACTTCCCGGCCGAGCAGACCAGGTGGCACGCACCACCATCCGCTCGCCAGTCGCAGGGGTTGTTAATCAAGTGCATATTAGCACCGTAGGTGGCGTAGCAGGCTCCGGTGAGCCGCTCGTAGAAGTCGTTCCTGCCGATGACGCCTTGGTCGTAGAAGCGCATATTCGCCCCTCGGATATCGCCTTCCTCTACCCCGGCCAGCCAGTAAAGGTAAAACTAACGGCCTACGACTTTGCCCGTTACGGCGGCCTGGATGGCGAGCTGGTCACTATTGCCGCCGACGCTGTCCAAATGCCCGAAAGCGGTGAGTTGATGTACCCCGTTGAGGTGCGCACCGACGGCTATCTCTATGACGCCGATAATGAACCGCTGACCATAATTCCCGGTATGGTGGCGGAAATCGATATTCTCAGCGGTAAGCGCAGCGTATTGGACTACCTCATGGAGCCCGTGGTGAAAGTACGCGACCGCGCCCTGCGCGATTAACCGCTGTGCGGTTTCATCAACGCCCCTGACGCCAGGGGGTCGTTCGCGGTATACTTGCCACCATTTTTTTGCAAGCCGTGAGCCGACTCCCCCATGGAAAAGACCTACCAACCCGAACAGATCGAAACCCGCTGGTACGAACGCTGGGAAGCCGACAACCGCTTCGCCCCAACAGGCCGCGGTAAGCCGTTTTCGATCATGATTCCGCCGCCTAACGTGACCGGCAGCCTGCACATGGGCCACGCGTTCCAGGACACCATTATGGATACCCTGACGCGCTGGAAGCGGATGCAGGGCAACAACACCCTGTGGCAGGTAGGCACCGACCACGCCGGAATCGCCACGCAAATGCTGGTTGAGCGTAAAATTGCCGCGGAAGAAGGCAAAACCCGCCACGACCTGGGCCGCGATGCGTTTATCGACAAGGTATGGGAGTGGAAAGAGGAGTCCGGCGGCCACATCACCCGCCAGTTGCGCCGCATGGGCGCCAGCGTTGATTGGTCCCGCGAGCGCTTCACGATGGATGACGGCTTCTATAAAGCCGTGCAAGAAGTGTTCGTGCGCTTGCACGAAGAAAAGTTGATCTACCGTGGCAAACGCCTGGTGAACTGGGACCCTACCCTGCACACCGCCATTTCCGACCTAGAAGTGGAAAACAAAGATCAGCAGGGCAGCTTCTGGCACTTCCGCTACCCGCTGGCCGATGGCGTCAAAACCACCGATGGTAAAGATTATCTGGTCGTGGCAACCACTCGCCCTGAAACCTTGCTAGGCGATACGGGTGTCGCGGTTAACCCCGACGATGCTCGCTATGCCTCGCTGGTCGGCAAATTTATCGAATTGCCGCTGGTCGGCCGCCGCATTCCTATCGTTGCCGACGAGCACGCCGATATGGAAAAAGGCTCCGGCTGCGTGAAGATCACCCCGGCCCACGACTTCAATGACTACGAAGTCGGCAAGCGCCAGAACCATCTGCTGATCAACGTATTTACCAAGGATGCCACCATCCTTGAGCGCGCTGAAATCTTCGACCTGAAAGGCACTCCCCAGCCCGACGAAGACGCCAGCCTGCCCGCCAAGTACGCAGGGCTGGACCGTTTTGAAGCGCGTAAGCAGATTGTGGCCGATATGGACGCATTGGGTCTGCTGGAACAGGTGGAAGCAGTTAATAACACCCTGCCCTATGGCGACCGCTCTGGCGATGTGATCGAGCCGCTGCTCACCGACCAGTGGTTTGTTGCGGTAGAAACCCTGGCCAAGCCCGCCATTGAAGCGGTAGAAAACGGGGATATCCAGTTTGTACCGAAGAACTACGAAAACATGTACTTCGCTTGGATGCGCGACCTGCAAGACTGGTGTATCTCCCGCCAGCTGTGGTGGGGCCACCGCATTCCTGCCTGGTACGACGCGGAAGGCAATGTGTACGTTGCCCGTAGCGAGGAGGAAGCCCGCGAGAAGCACGGCTTAGCTGCAGAGGTGACACTGACCCAAGACGAAGACGTCCTCGACACCTGGTTCAGCTCGGGCCTGTGGACGTTCGGCACGCTAGGCTGGCCGGAAAAAACCCCAGAACTGGAAACCTTCCACCCCTCCAGCGTGCTGGTGACCGGTTTTGACATTATCTTCTTCTGGGTTGCCCGGATGATCATGATGACCCTCAAGTTCACTGGCGAAGTACCGTTCAAAACCGTTTATGTGCACGGTTTGGTACGCGACGGACAGGGTCAGAAAATGTCCAAATCCAAGGGCAATGTGCTGGACCCCATCGACCTGATTGACGGCGTCACACTAGATGCGCTGCTGGAAAAGCGCACCGGCAATATGATGCAGCCGAAACAGGCCAAAGCCATTGCCAAAGCGACCAAGGACGAATTTAAAGACGGCATTGAAGCCCACGGCACCGATGCCCTGCGCTTTACGTTCCTTTCCCAGGCAACCACCGGGCGCGATATTAAGTTTGATATGAACCGCCTGGATGGCTATCGCAACTTCTGCAACAAGCTGTGGAACGCTTCACGCTACGTGCTTATGAATGCCGAAGGTGAAGATTGCGGAACAGAGGGTGGCGACGTTGAGCTTTCACTGGCCGACCGCTGGATTATTTCCCAGCTGCAGAAAACCGAAACCCAGGTCACCAAAGCGATGGACGAGTACCGCTTTGACCACGCTTCCCAAGCGCTGTATGAGTTTGTCTGGAACGAGTACTGCGACTGGTACTTGGAGCTTTCCAAGCCTGTTTTATGGGACGAAAACGCCAGTGCGGAAGCCAAACGTGGCACCCGCCGTACGCTCGTGCGCGTACTGGAAACGATTCTGCGCCTCGCCCATCCGATGATGCCCTATATCTCAGAAGAGATATGGCAGCGCGTTGCGCCGCTGGCAGGCACCTTCGTCGGTGATGGCGCGTCTATCATGCTCCAAGCCTGGCCGGAAGCCGACGAAAGCAAAATCGACGAACAGGCCACTCGAGATATCGAATGGTTGAAAGGCGTGATTATCGCAGTGCGTAACATCCGCGCCGAGATGAACATTGCCCCTGGCAAACCGCTGGACGTACTGCTCACCAAAGGCAAGCCGGAAGACGCCCAGCGCTTGGAAAGCAACCGCCACTTCCTCGCCAAGCTGGCTAAGTTGGAAAGCGCCACCTGGCTATCCAACCCAGACGACGCACCACTCTGCGCAACGCAGCTAGTGGGCGATATGGAAGTGCTGGTGCCCATGGCGGATCTAATCGATAAAGACGCCGAACTCAAACGACTAGCTAAAGAAATTGAAAAGCAGGACAAGTTGATCGGCGGTATCGAGAAGAAGCTCGGCAACGACGGCTTTATCGCCAAAGCCCCGGAAGCCGTGGTGGAAAAAGAGCGTGGCAAACTCGCTGAATTCCAAGCTGCCAAAAAGCTTCTGGAAGAGCAACAAGCGAAGATCGCGGCGCTGTAAAACGGGTTAGCTAACACAGCCGAAACCAAAACGGCACCGCGAGGTGCCGTTCTGGATGTTAACTCACTTCTTAATCAACGCTAGCCACTAGTCAAAGAGCACGATATTGAGTGCATAGCAGCATTTGATAGCACAAACGTCGGCCGATTCGGCTCACCACTAAACGCCACGTCAATCATTGCCGCTGCAACCCGCTGTGTCGCAATAGGGCGTACCGCTTTAGGAAGTAACGGCGTCATTGGCGTCAATAGCGTGGCCGCGATATTTTCCACACCCCGTCCCTCCTCCGGTCGCCCCAGCAGCAGTGAAGGCCGGGCAAAAAACACGCTCGACAGGCCTAGCGCTTGAAGATCCTGTTCCACCTCGCCTTTCACGCGGTTATAAAAACTAACAGAACGCGCATTGGCACCAGCTGCTGTTACGACGCCTAGTTGGCTGACATCAGCAGACTTACATGCGCGAGCAAACGCTAGTACTAGCCCATGATCAATAGCGCGAAAAGCCGCTTCACTTCCCGCCTGCTTTTTCGTTGTGCCTAATGCCACAAACGCCATTGAACCAGCAGGTATTAAACCCGCCGCCTGCTCTTCCAACTTTTCAAAATCAATCACACAAAGGCTAATTTTGGAGGAGATAGCCACCGGAAAAACCTGCGACACCATCAACTCACGGCGCGTCAGTACGATGACATGGGCGAGCTCTTCTCGCTGGGTTAACTGGGTGACTAACTGTTTGCCAATAGCCCCGGTTGAGCCCAATACAATTGCCGTGTCATGCATCCCCAACCCCTCGCGGTTTCAAGTAGTTCGTGATTTCGGTGAGTGCGCAGTTTCAAATAGCATCCTGCGTCAGCGTGCATAAACTCATTAGACTGGACTAACCGATCTGCGCTCTAAGTTGCCGTTTTCTGTGTTCCCCGATTTTATTCCAATGCGTATCAGTTAAGGCGCCCTCGAAAGAGTATAGGTAGTAGCAGACTGGCAACCTTTCCTCTGGATACATCTCCCTGATCCTTTGGTGCGCCCCAGCCCTCAGAGCCGCCATCGTCATTCCCGCAAGCCCTTAGCGGGAATCCAAGTTGATCTGGGGTTTCGGGCTGCTGCAAGCTAAGGTCAAAGTGGATTCCCGATAACCCCACTCGGGAATGACAGTGCGGTGACTCGGGAATGCGTGAGGTGCACGCTTCGGGAGGTGGCCGCTTTGCTATATAGGACTAGAGGGTAATGCCAGTCAGCCTTGACTGACTGGTATTAGGGCATAGGGGAAAATTTCTTAACGTCATTGATCATGGCTCCTGATTTGACGACCTCAACACTTGGCTCTGTAATACCGGCACCACCCAGTCTATAAATGCTTCAAGACGCCGCGTCATGTGCTCACGATGTGGGTACAACAGAGTTATGGGCATGGGGTCGGGTACTGTACTAGGCAGAATACTAACCAGTCTTCCGGATTCCAGGTGATGTTGAACATCGTAACGGGGGACCTGGGTTAGCCCCAAGCCAGCCAAAGCACCAGCTATGAGCGCTTCTGCTGTGTTCACGGTGACCCGAGCAGGGAGTAGAGCACTCTCCACCCGACCTCCTTGCTGATATTCCCAACTCTCAACACTGCCTGAGATGGACGAAACGAATGCAACTATACGATGAGCGGATAGATCAGCAATCGTCTTAGGCATGCCAAAGCGGGCTAGATAAGCAGGGCTCGCACAATTGCACAGCGGCAAACTGCCAAGTGGGCGGGCAATAAGGTTACTGTCTGCCAGCTCCCCCACTCGGATCACGCAATCCACCCCCTCGCCTACTAAATCAACCGCTCGATCAGTCACTCCCATTTGAATATCAATATCCGGGTATCGGTCGAGGAAATCTGGCAGCGCAGGTACTAGCACCCGCCGTCCTAGTCGCCCTGGGACATTAATGCGCAGCTTGCCGCTGGGACGCCCCGCTTCCGCGGGAAACGCACCTGTTAACCGCTCATAATCCTCCAACAATAACAGCGCCTGCTTGTACAGCAGTTGCCCCTCTTCGGTGATATCAAGCGCCCGCGTCGTCCGATTAATCAGACGGGCTCCCAGCGTGCTCTCTAAATCTTTCACCGCTGTCGATACCGTAGAGCGAGGAATACTCAGGCTCTCTGCAGCACGGGTGAAGCTCATGCAATCCACCACACGGACAAAAACATTCAGCCTTTCCAGCCGATCCATTTCCCTCACCTTACTGTTCGTGATTCTCGACAAATGCTGTCAGTTTACGCCGGTTTATACCAATGCTCAGCCTGAAGAAAATGAATCTGCAAGCCGATGTCGATGCTCGGCGTAACAGCAAATACATTTGATTTCAAAATACCAAGAAGGTAATCAACATGGCGACATACGATTTTAAAAACAAAGTAGTACTTATCGCTGGCGGTGCGAAAAACCTCGGCGGTCTTCTAAGCCGTGAAGTTGCTAAAGAGGGTGCGAAAGTTGTGGTGCATTACAACAGCGATGCCACCCGTGCCGACGCGGAAGACACGGTTAATGCGGTAAAAGGCTTGGGTGGCGACGCCTACATCACCCAAGGTGACTTAACCCGGCCAGCCAACGTGGAAGCACTTTTTCTAGAAGCCAAAAATAGATTCGGAGGCATCGATGTCGCCGTCAACACAGCAGGTATGGTGTTGCGCAAGCCCATCGTCGAGACGAGCGAAGACGAATACGACACCATGTTCGAGATCAATGCCAAGGCGGCGTATTTCTTTATTAAGGAAGCAGGCAAGCATCTCAATGACAATGGAAAAATCATCACTGTTGTCACTTCCCTGCTTGCAGCCTTTACTGATGGCTATTCCACTTACGCTGGTGGCAAGTCACCCGTGGAGCATTTCACCCGTGCGGCGGCAAAAGAGTTCGCAGGGCGTGGCATTTCGGTAACCGCCGTTGGCCCCGGCCCCATGGACACTCCTTTCTTCTACGGGCAGGAAACGCCAGAGCGGGTGGGATACCATAAATCTCAATCACTAAATGGGGACCTTACCAAAATCGAGGATATTTCCCCCATTATCCGTTTCCTGGCAACTGACGGCTGGTGGATTACTGGCCAAACAATTTTTGCCAATGGCGGCTATACAACGCGCTGATCAGTCAAATCGGCTGGCCGAACGCCAGCCGATTCTTCATAATTAAAACGCTATCTTCCACTGGAGGAGCCTATGCATACACTAATGATTATCTGCGCTGGCTTAGTACTCTTTGCTATTCTGGCATTTGCGGCTAGGCTGGCACCTGCTTTCCGCCCCCACTATTTCATTGTCTTTGCGGTTCTCTGGTTACTCGCTGCTTGTATCAACCTATGGGTCGGCGTAGTTCACGCAGGATACTCATTAATGTATGAGTTGCCGTTCTTTTTGATCGTCTTCTTAGCCCCCGTCATCACTGCCTACCTGATTAAGAAAAAGTATCTCTGATCGCCCTCCATGCATTCAGGCTAATAGGTTTTTTCAAGCTGCTGTCGCAGCTGAAATTTCTGAATTTTGCCGGTTGCCGTGGTGGGTAGCTGCCCAAAGATGATTTTTTTAGGCGCTTTGTAATGAGTGATTTGCTCGCGACAAAAACGGATCAGAGCGCTTTCGCTAAGCACACTGCCAGAACGTAGTTGAACGAAGGCAGCAGGTACCTCCCCCCACTTTTCATCTGCCATGGCAACAACCGCAGCAAGCTCGACGTCGGGGTGACGTTGCACAATATCTTCTACTTCAAGGGAGGAAATATTTTCTCCCCCTGAGATAATGACGTCCTTTAATCGATCGCGGATTTTGATATAGCCGTCCGGCTCCATAACGGCCAGATCGCCTGAATGAAACCAGCCACCAGCAAACGCTTCGCGGGTGGCAATTTCATTGCGCAAATACCCCTTCATGACGATATTTCCGCGAAACATAATTTCGCCGACCGTTTTGCCATCTGCGGGAACGGGTATCAGTGTTTCCGAGTCGAGCACCGCCATATCTTCCTGAAGCGGGTAAGCGACGCCTTGACGGCCATTGAGCCGTACTCGCTCTTCCAGTGAGTGTTGAGCCCAGTCATTCTGCTTGACGCACACCGACGCCGGGCCGTAGGTCTCTGTTAGCCCGTAAACATGGGTGAGTTCGATGCCAATTTTCTCCATCCGCTCTAGCACAGAGGCAGGTGGCGCGGCACCGGCAATCAGCCCATAAACTTTATGCTCAATCGGCGCTCCGCGTGCCATAGCAGCATCGGCAATCATAGTGTGTACAATGGGTGCCCCACAGTAATGAGTAACACGCTGCTCTTTGATCAGCGCCAGGATGTGCTCGGGATCCACTCTGCGCAAACAGACACTGGTGCCACCAATGGCGGCCAGTGTCCATGGGAAGCACCAGCCATTGCAATGAAACATCGGCAGTGTCCACAGGTAGGTCACGTTAGCGGGTAGCGTCCAGGAAAGTACGTTGCTAACGGCATTCAGATAAGCTCCACGATGATGGCTAACCACCCCTTTGGGATTGCCGGTGGTGCCCGAGGTATACCCCAGCGCAATGGCATCCCATTCGTCATCGGGTAGCTGCCAGTCGTCCCACAGATACTGGTTGGCTAGCAACACTTCATATTCAAATTCACCAATCCACCGCTCTGTGCCCTGGCTCGGGTCCGAGACATTGATCACCTGTGGCGTAGGCCCTTCCAACTGGGCTAAGGCCTTCTCGACCACGTCCGTGTACTCTGGGTCTACAAGTAAAAGACGCGAGCGGCTATGATCCAAAATAAAGGCAATTGCTTCTGGATCCAAGCGGGTATTGATCGCATTCAATACGGCTCCCACCATCGGCACACCAAAATGCGCTTCATACATGGCGGGGACATTAGGCAGCATTACCGCTACCGTATCGCCTTTAGAGATGCCTAGGCGGGTCAACAGTGATGCCAGTTGACAGCAGCGAGCATACGTTTCGCGCCAGCTATAGTGGCTCTCGTTATAGATTAGCGCTGTACGATCAGGGTAGACAGTTGCCGCTCGACGGATAAAGCTCAACGGTGACAGCGCGGCATGATTCGCCGCATTTTTCTCAAGCACTTGATTAAAATAGCAAATATCACTCATAGTCTTATCCCTTTTATTGTTAGCAACCGCTCATCACTTGGCTCTACAGCCAACGCGACGCCTCTCACCCTCAGCACTAATCGTTCAATGGCCAGGCTGTCCCCAGACGGGTTTACGCTTGTTTAAGAAGGCGTCTATTCCCTCTTGGGCATCTGGGTTAAGCATATTTTCGGCCATTACGTTGCCAGCAAAGTCATAAGCATCTGCTAAATCCATCTGTCGCTGGGAATGAAACATGGACTTGCCATAACGCACTGCTGCTGGGCTTTTAGCTAGGATCTGAGCTACCTTTGCGGCGACAGTCGTGTCTAACTCAGCGTCTTCACAAATATCAGACACCAGCCCCTTCTCTAGCGCCGCCTTCGCATCAATAAACTCTCCTGATATCAGCATATCGAACGCTTTCTTGGTAGGTATGCACCGCGATAACGCCACAGCAGGCGTCGAGCAGAACAGTCCAACGTTAATACCTGACACCGCAAAACTTGCGGAACGGCCAGCAATGGCCAGATCGCAGCTAGCCACTAACTGACACCCCGCCGCCGTGGCCATGCCGTGCACTTTGGCAATCACGGGTATCGGCAGTGCAACAACGCTCTGCATTAATCGACTACAATTGCGAAACAGCGCTTGATAATAAGCTTGGTCAGGATTCGACCGCATTTCCTTTAGATCATGGCCAGCACAAAATCCACGCCCATTACCTCCAATCACGACGCAGCGTGCAGCAGTATTAACAGCAATGGCATCTAACTCGTGTTGCAACGCAGAGAGCATAGCTTCAGAAAGCGTGTTGAACTTCTCTGGCCGATTTAAGGTGAGATAAACAGCGCCCTGCCTATCTTCCCTTATCAGAATGTCTTGTGAGGTGTTCGTATGATTCATCATCGGCTCCCAACGAACATGACTGATTCAAACGGCAGGTGGCAGCGAGTTGATCGTTACCTCAGCGGTGACTGAGTTACGAATAAAGCAGTTGCTGTGGGCTTTGCTGTGAATATTGTCGATGGCTTTCTGATCGGGCGCTTTATCGCCGCTAAAAGTGATGCGTGGTGATAGCTCAATACGTGTAATTGCCATCCCCTTTTTGTCATTGCGTTCCAGATAGCCTTTCGGATCATCCTGATAAGACGCCACCTTAAAGCCCTGCATTTCAGCAATGGCCAGGAAAAACAGCATGTGACAACTGGATACGGCGCTAATCAGCATCTGCTCCGGGTCGGCACAATTGGCATCACCTTTAAATTCAACTGATGCGGAAACCTCTACCTGCTGGTTGCCATTCAAACTCACACGGTGGTTACGCGAATAGGTGTTGGGGTCAGTTGTGTGAGGGGCGTGCTGCCAGTGAACGGCGGCTTCATGAACGGACATAGCAGTAACTCCTTATTGGTTTATTCACAGTACCCGACGCCAGATCAAACGTACGCGGTAGCTGACGTTTTACGGCACCCGTGGTGTTCAGCAACAGACAAGCGATTGTCATCGGTCCCACGCCACCGGGCACTGGCGAAATGGCACCGGCAACTTGGGAGACCGCGTCAAAGGCTACATCGCCAACGAGCTTGCGCGTGCCATCAATCTCAATAGCATTAATACCAACATCAATCACCGTTGCGCCTGGCTTTACCCAGTCAGCATCAACAAGCTCTCTACAGCCAACCGCTGCAATAACGATATCGGCTTGGCGGCATAGGGATTCAATACCCTGCGTATGGGAATGGGCAATAGTCACCGTACAGTTGGCTTGCAAAAGCAGCATGGCCATCGGCTTACCGACAATATTGGAGCGCCCGATCACCACCGCATGTTTACCGCTCAAATCTGAGTGGATCTGGCGGAGCATGATCATGCAGCCCTGTGGTGTACATGGCACCACCGTGTCGCTTCCGGCAGCAAGCGCGCCGACGTTTAACGGATGAAACCCATCAACATCCTTATCCGGATGGACCGATTCGATAACGGTATCTTCATCCAGCTGAGCGGGAAGTGGTAGCTGAACCAGAATGCCATGTACATCAGCATCGTTGTTCAAAGCATCGATCAACTGCGCTAGCTCATCCTGAGTAATGCCAGCATCAAGTACATACTCTCTTGAGCCGATGCCCACCTCACTCGCTCGCTTCATCTTATTTCTGACGTATATCTGGCTAGCCGGATCTTCACCTACCAGCACCACGGCCAGCATAGGTTTAATGCCATGTTCAGCGCTGAGTGACGCAACCTCTGAGGCCACTTGCTGCAACACCTTAGCGGAGAGCGCTTTACCATCTATTAACTGGGCCATAGGGGGCTCACTGTTGCTATTTGAAAATCACGGTTTTGTCAGCCGAGAGAAAAATGCGACGCTCAGCGTGAAGCTTTACAGCACGTGTCAGCGCCATCGTTTCGGTATCACGTCCTAGCGCCACTAACTCTTCTGGGTAGTAGGCGTGATCAACCGGCTGCACAGATTGCTCGATTATTGGGCCTTCATCTAGGTCGGCGGTCACATAATGCGCCGTGGCACCGATCAGTTTGACCCCACGATCAAACGCCTGATGATAGGGTTTGGCACCCTTGAAACCGGGTAGAAAAGAGTGATGAATATTAATGGCTCGCCCATGCAGTTGCTGACACAGCTGGTCAGATAGAATTTGCATGTAACGCGCCAGGACCACCAATTCGGTTTCTGTTTCATGAACCAGCTTCATCAGTTCAGCTTCTTGGGCCGGTTTGTTCTCTTTGGTGACAGGCATATAAATAAAACGAATACCTTCACGCTCTGCGATGGGCCGCAGGTCCAGATGGTTCGATACCACTGCGGTAATTTCGATATTCAGCTCACCTTTACGGTGCCGATAAAGCAGATCGAGTAGACAGTGATCAAAGCGGGATACCATTATCAAAACCCGCGCGGGCTGATCGGCCTGGTACATCTGCCAGTCCAAACCAAGCCGGTCGGCCAACTCAACAAACCCTGCTTGTATTTGAGCAAAAGAGACGCTGGAATTTGGCAGAATATTGAACACGGCGCGCATGAAAAACTGTCCGGTAATTTTATCGTCGAACTGAGATAATTCGCCGATATTGCAACCGTGATCTGCTAGATATGAGGTAACACCAGAGACGATACCCGGACCCGTTTCGCATCTGACGGTTAAGACAAAGTGATTTGTTTGATCCAGATTTTTTGTCACAACAGAAAGCCTATGCAAATAGATAATGAGATGCTGGGTTGTCTGGACACGCCACAACGACGCGTTTGTCTCGAAAAGCATTTAGCCACTATCGCTCAACAGTTAAGTACGCCTCACTCTAAATTGAGGTCTACTGGCAATTCATGAGGCTTATCAAGACGCTGGTCGCTCCCAGGAAACCATGGCCGCCGATCACGTAATACACCGGATTTTTCAATAATGTCGGCGACTGCAGATTCCTGACGATGGGCCATTACATGGACCCCGCTGACGCCATGTATCTCTCGTAACTGCTGAATCATCTCGATACATATCTGACGCCCTTCATGCTTTTGATCCTGTGCACCTTCGAGCCGTTTAATCACGGCGTCAGGAATATGCACACCCGGTACATGATGTCGCATCCAGTTGGCAGTGCGTGCCGATGCCAACGGCCCAACACCAGGCAAAATAAAGCATTTTTCGAGTAGCCCAAGGTCTCGCGAGCGGGCCATAAACGTTGCAAAGCGAGGTAGATCAAAACAGTACTGCGTTTGAATGAACTGCGCCCCTGCAGCAATTTTTTTAGCCAATCGATAAGGTCGAAAATCATGTGGCGGTACAAATGGGTTTTCAGCTGCCCCCAGAAACACCTTTGGTGGGTCGCTTATTTTACGGCCGCTGACAAACATCTTTTTGTCACGTAGCCCTGCGATGACTTCTAATAGCGACATCGAGTCGAGGTCAAACACCGGCTTTGCTTGTGGATGGTCGCCTACCTGTACACCATCTCCCGTCAGACATAGGACATTGTTGACGCCCAATGCGGCGGCACCTAATACATCGCCTTGAATGGCGATGCGGTTTCTATCTCGACAGGAAACCTGCATCACCGTGTCGTAGCCAACACGTGATAACAACGCGCACATTGCCACGCTAGACATATGGCAGTTAGCACCGGAACCATCCGTCGCATTTAAACTGTCTACGTAACCATCAAAGACTCTTGCTCGCATATACACGTCTTCAGGATTCGCAGAATCGGGAGGAGCCAACTCACTGGTAACGGCAAAATAACCAGCCTTTAAGACACGCTCCAGACGTCCGGCAGAGCTATATGCCGCTGGTGTTGCCACTAAACGATCATGGCCTCTCTCGTGGTTAATCATTACGCTCCCCTTGCTTATGATGTGGTGCTTTTTCCTCAGCCTGTCGCGCCACACGCAGCCAAGACGAGCTCCCCTTTAGACGATGATCAACCGGCAACTGCACAGCATGTATCTGGCCACCAGCTTGCATTCTCTGACTGCCCTCCCAGGCTTCTACCCAGACACACCGCTTATCGGGAAGCACTTCACAGTTCCCGTTCTGTAAGACGCCACCACATGGGCCATTTCGCATGTTTTTTGGGCAGTTCATAGGGCAAGACATACCCGTAGAACTCAGGACACATTGGCCACACATCTTGCAGTCGAACAGCAACTCCTTGGAGACCTTTTCCAGCTTGCTAACGGCTTTTTCTGCTCGCGGGTACCCCATCCATTTCCATAGTGGCGTTAACGTGACGACCACTGGTTCGAACAGACGGTAAGCGACCTCAAAAAATCTTGCGTTGCGTACGACCCAACGACGAATGGAATACATAAAGCGCTCCTGTGGCTGTTATGCGAACGAAAGCAACCGCCCTTCGGCCCCCACGCTTACTTTTATGCCGATACGGCGAGTTTCTTTTGGGGGTCAAAGAAAGGTTTCTCGACAACAACGGCCCGAGCTGAACCGACAGCGGTATACACGTCTAGCTCAGTTCCAAGGTCGGCGTACTCAACCGCCACCATCGCCAGCGCAATATTCTGATCTAAGCGCGGGGAGTAAACAGCGGAGGTTACCTTGCCAACGACGTCGCCATTGCGTTCAAGCGACCAGAAAGTGGTGTTTGGGCCTTTCAGCGGAGCTGCATCAATCCATAGCCCAACCTGCTTGCGGCTCACGCCTTGCGCCTGGATACGCTGCAAAGCTGCTTTGCCAATAAAGTCGGTAGCCATGTCGAGATTCACTAGGCGGTCCATGCCCAGTTCATAGGGGTTAGTGTGCATGTCCGCATCCGCATGATAGGAGAGCATGCCACCTTCGATGCGACGGATTGACGACGTATGACCAGGCTGCAAACCAAAGGGCCGCCCTGCTGCCATGATGGTCTCCCAGAGTTCATCGCCTCGTGAACCATCACGCAAATAGAGCTCGTAGCCCAGCTCACTTGACCAGCCAGTACGTGAAACAATCAGCGGAATACCGTTCAGCTCAACCTCGCGCAGCCAGAAATAGCGGAGATCCATGATGCTGTCACCAAACAGCGCATTCATCACGTCACCCGAGCGAGGCCCCTGTAACTGCAGAGGAGAGACATCTGGTTCGTTGATCCTCACATTCAGTTCTGAGTTGACAGCAAGCCCTTGCGCCCATAATAAAATGTCGCTGTCAGCTAACGATATCCAGAAGTGATTCTCTGCCAATCGAAGTAAAATCGGATCATTCAGAATGCCGCCCTCAGCATTGGTCATTAAGATGTATTTACACTGCCCAACCGCCATGGAGGACAAGTCACGTGGCGTCATACGCTGCACAAATTTCGCTGCATCTGGGCCGGTAATTTCCACCTGACGCTCGGCAGCCACATCACACAGAATGGCGTCATTTACTAAATTCCAAAAATTCTGCTCAGGGTTGCCAAATGCACGTGGAATATACATATGGTTGTAAACCGAAAACGCCGTTGCCCCCCAGCGAACAGTTGCGTCAAAGTAAGGGGACTTACGAATCTGTGTACCAAAGCCAAAATCGTCTTCCTTACTGATGCTAACAACCACGTTGTTTAATGTCGTATTTGGCATGCTAACCACCTTGTTTTTGTAGTGTTTTATAGTCAATCGAACGACTAGGCGTTCAGTACATGCACTATAGGGGTACAAGATGTGACGGCGCGGCCTAAAAAAACGATTTAAGAAGTCTGAACAGACCAAGTTTTAATGGCTTGGCAGTAAGAGGGATACCGTCAGTTTCACACGTCGTATCTAGCAGGATTAGGTGTAAGGAGGATAGGGAGTTAGCGGGAAAGACAATCGTCATCCAATGGCCAGCGGTGTTGCTTAGTGGCCTTTATTTGTCATAAGACAAGCGAGATTCAACTGGGTCGATTTTACTTCTCTGGTAGTGATATACGTCATATAACGTTCTACTCCCAACTCTGGGGCGAGCAGGCCCTCTATCACTTGCTGAAAGGCATCTAAACTTGGAGCCACAACTTTCAACACATAATCCATGCCTCCGCCCGTGGCAATACACTCGATAATTTCATCTACTTGATTGATGTAACGCTCAAAACGCTCGAACGCCGATTTTTGATGCTCCTTAAGAGAAACGGTCACCACCACCTTCGAGGCGTTCGCGATTTGATTAAGTGCAATGTCAGCGTGGTATCCACGTATAAGCCCTGCCTGTTTTAAACGGTTAAAACGTACCCAACAGGGTGTTGGAGACAGGTTGACCAGCTCGGAGAGTTTCATTTTGCTGAGCGGGCCATGTTGTTGTAATGCGCAAAGAATGCGGATATCTGCGGCATCAATAGCAGTTTTTTTCATTGACTCTCAGCCCTAGATAATCAGCCCTAGACAAATAGCAGCATTCGCCTGATAGATGCCCGTTAAGAATAAAACCGTATCCTAAATGATCATCAGCAAACTTACCGCTAAGCGACAAACTTATAGCCTATAGGCAAACGCCATAGGCGTGTATTTTAACGCCTATTAACTGCGTTTTAATCACTCTTTACGACAGAACATGTAAGGTTGGCGACAATACTGCCACTAACTGGCATTGCTAAACATATACCGACACGGACGAAGCTATGCCAACACCATTAGCGGCGCGTTTGCAGGCACTGGAAAACACCCTGCAACAGGCGGAGATCGCTTACCAGTCGCTTTCACCGATGGCAGATACTGGGCTTGCCCACGATCATGTATGGGTACATCGCGATGGCGATGATTGGGTCGCACGACTGCCAAAACAGAGCCAAATGAATCTAGCCCCTGCCGATAACCTGGCATATGAAGCTGCGTGCTACGAACGCGCCAGCCAGGGAGGCCAAGTGCCCCGCTTGCATGGCATCTTGCCCGTGAGTGATGCCCTGCCGCGTGGCGGGCTGCTGGTCGATGCTATTGAAGGGCGGCTGGCACAGCTACCGCAGGATTTACCACGTATCGCAGAGACCCTGGCAAGCCTACACCGCTTACCGCTACCTGAGCATCCCCAACCATTACTGGCGCCTGCCGACTCATGGCAAGCCATGTGTGAGGAAGTTAGCCATCAGTCCGAGTGGCTGGAAAAGGCCGACTTGGAACCCGATATCATTGCCCGTGTTCGCGATGAGCTGGAGGCTCTGCCCACCACGCTGCCCGATGCCGAGCGCTGCTTGATCAGCTTTGATACCCACCCTGGAAACTTTTTGATCACCGCAGAGGGTAGCGCGATGCTGGTGGACTTAGAGAAGTGTCGCTACGGCCTACCGGGCATTGATCTTGCCCACACCTCGCTTTACACCTCGACCACCTGGGACATTAACAGCCAGGCAGTGCTTACTCTGGAAGACGTCGTCGCTTTTTATCAGCGTTGGCAAGCGCATGTGGGTAAATCACCCAGCGCGGAAACGCTGGTTGCCTGCCGACGTGCCACTTGGCTGTGGTCATTAACATGGTGCGCCAAGTGGCGTGCCCAGCATTTGCAACGTAAAGATGCCGCGCACCGTGGCCAGGACTGGTCAGCAGATCTCACCGATGCTGACGTCATTGCCCATGTTCGCGACCGGGTCGAGCACTATTTATCACTGCCGATTATTGAGCATGTTCATAATGAACTTCTCTACCTAAAAGCATCTCTATAACCAACTGATTTTAAAAGGTGTACGATGAAACCACGCGCCACCCTAATGACCGCTGTCGCCACTGCCATGTTGTCACTGGCGCTGCCCGCCATGGCTGCCCCAGATCCCAATGATTGGGATGCCGTATTGCAAGCCGCCGAGGGTCAAACCATTTACTGGAACGCGTGGGGCGGTGACAGTCGCACCAACCGATATATCGCTTGGGTGTCCGAGCAAATGCAGTCCACGTATGGCGTCGATGTAGAGCATGTGAAGTTAGACGACACAGGTAGTGCCGTTGCTCGAGTACTGGGTGAAAAGCAGGCTGGTAACATGGATGATGGCCGCATCGACCTGATCTGGATTAACGGCGAAAACTTCGCCGCCATGCGCGAACAGGACCTCTTATTTGGCCCCTTTGCCGAATCCCTGCCTAACTTCGCCTTGACTCACTCAGATGAAAACCCAGAAGTGGTTACCGACTTTACGTTGCCTACTGAAGGCTATGAGTCTCCATGGGGAAAAGCACAAATCACTTTCTACTACGACAGCGCTCAAACTGAAACGCCGCCGCAAAGTATTGCGGATTTACTGGAGTGGGCCAAAGATAATCCTGGCCAATTCAGCTATCCACGTATTCCCGATTTCACCGGTAGCACCTTTTTAAAACAGGCGTTAATTGAATTATCGAATCAAGATGACGCCCTTTATGCGCCAGTGGTTGAAGCGGAGTTTGCGGAGATCACTGCGCCATTGTGGGATTATCTGGATGAGTTACACCCATACCTATGGCGCAGCGGCCGAAGTTTCCCGGAATCAGGCCCTAACCTTCGCACTTTAATGAGCGATGGTGAACTCAGCGTGGCCTTCTCCTTCTACCCGACAGATGCCGCCGTCGCGGTGATGGAGTATGAACTCCCAGAGAGTGTGCGCAGCTACGTGCTGGAAGGCGGCACCCTAGGAAACGTTCACTTTGTCGCTATTCCCTATAATTCTCCCCATAAAGCAGGCGCAATGGCACTAGCCAACTTTCTGCTCTCACCTGAAGCCCAAGCCCAAAAGCAGTCGCTTAGCATGTGGGGCGATCGCACCGTATTGGCAGTCAGTCGGTTAGATGAAAACGACAAGGCGCTCTTCGAACAAGGCGAAAGCCACCCATCTGCTCTGCCCGCCGATGCACTTTCCAATACCCTGGCCGAACCTCACCCCAGCTGGATGACGGCGCTACAGGATGCGTGGCTTAAGCGTTATGGCGTTAATTAATTGATCCTGCGGCTAGCCCCTATACTGCTTATTGCACTTTTGGTTATTCCAGTAAGTGTGGGGCTTGGTATGGTGTTGTTGCCTGCCTTTGGCTATTTACCGGTACTCGGAGAGGGCACGTTTCATCTGGAAGCATGGCATGCTCTATGGGGGCGTGCGGGTCTCCACCGTTCCGTACTGCTGAGCTATTTTAGCGGTCTGATCACCACCTTGGTGGCACTGTTTATCGTGGTGCTGTTCCTGGCAGCTAGCCAAGGAACCTGGATTGACCGCGCCATTCGGCGAATGGTCTCACCGCTACTGGCCATTCCCCACGCAGCCGTGGCATTCGGGCTCGCCTTTTTGATTGCCCCTTCAGGGTTGCTGGTGCGCTGGGTCTCTCCTGGACTCACTGGGTGGGAGCGCCCACCTGACCTGCTGATCGTCAACGACCCGTTAGGGCTTGCGCTAATGGCGGGCCTGATACTCAAAGAAGTGCCCTTTTTGCTATTGATGAGTTTAGCTACGCTCCCTCAGTTGCGCCCTGAACAACGTGTCACCTTGGCGCGGTCGCTGGGCTATGCACCCGGCATTGCTTGGCTGAAGTGCGTTTTCCCAGCGCTTTACCCTCTCATTCGCTTGCCAGTTTATGCCGTTATTGCCTACGCCACGTCGGTGGTGGATATGGCGTTGATTCTTGGCCCTACCTTGCCACCAACGCTGAGTGTTTCGGTGCTCACCTGGTTTAATGATCCCGATTTAAGCCGCCGATTTATGGCATCTGCCGGTGCCGTGCTACAGCTCGGCGTTACCCTGGCGGCACTGCTTACCTGGTGGCTTGGCGAACAAGGGGTCAAGTGCCTCTGTCAGCGTTGGTTGGCCAACGGCTCGCGGACATCAGGGTCAACGGCAATTGCCTTTAGTGGCCGTGCGCTGCTGCTAGCTGTCACGCTGCTAGCGATCAGTGCGCTGGCCGGGTTGGCCCTGTTTTCGGTGGCGGGCTTTTGGCGTTTTCCGGATGCGCTGCCGGGCACGTTCACACTGGATCATTGGCGGCGCATTCTGCCCGGCGTGGCAACACCGCTGATGAATACGCTGAGTGTGGGGCTGGCCGCGACACTTATCGCCGCGGTACTGGTCGTGGCAACATTGGAGCATGCAGCGCGCCACCACTTGCCTGCACTGCGTGCTCAATGGCTGCTTTACTTACCGCTCATTGTGCCTCAAGTAGCCTTTCTGTTTGGCTTAGTGGTCGCCGCTGAAAGCATTGCCATCCGCCCTCAGCACGCCTTGGTAGTGGCCGTTCATTTGCTGTTTGTGGTGCCGTATCTCTACTTATCGCTGTCAGAGTCCTACCGGCGGCTGGACCCACGCTGGGTACAGGTGGCACTGTCGCTGGGTGTTCCCCCCTGGCGAGCTTTCTGGCAAGTGCGTCTGCCACTGTTATTGGCCCCGCTACTCACCGCCTGCGCAGTGAGCTTAGCCGTGAGTATTGGCCAGTATTTGCCAACACTGCTGCTGGGGGGTGGTCGCGTACCCACCATCACTACCGAAGCGGTTGCCATGGCGTCTGGCGGCAATCGAAGACTAGTGGCGGTATTAGCGCTGTTGCAGGCGCTGCTGCCTTTTATTGGCTTTAGCCTAGCACTCATGATTCCCCGCCTTGTGTGGGCAAAACGCCGCCAAATGCGAGGAGCTGCATGACCCCCAACCTTCAAACGCTGCATATCAAACAGATGTCTATCACGCTGAAAGGCGAAACATTGCTGGCAATGCACCGTGACATTGCGCCTGGTGAAGTATTAACCGTGATGGGCCCTTCCGGCTCAGGCAAGTCTACGTTGCTGGCCTATCTGGCAGGCTTTTTGTCCCCCGCCTTTCAGGCTCAAGGTGAACTCTATCTGGGTGATAAACGCCTAGATACCCTGCCCGCCGAACAGCGTGGCATTGGCCTGCTGTTTCAGGACCCGATGCTATTTCCCCATTTAAGTGTGGCGGGGAATTGTCGCTTTGGCCTGCCACACCGTGCCAACGACAAACGCCAGCAGGTTGCCCAAGCGTTGAATCAAGTGGGGCTGGCGGGCTTTGAAAACCGCGATCCGGCGACTCTTTCCGGCGGCCAGCAAGCTAGGGTGGCGCTGATGCGCCTGCTGCTTTCACAGCCCCGTGCCGTGCTGCTGGATGAGCCGTTTTCCAAACTGGACACCGCACTGCGCCAGGAGATGCGTACGCTAGTGTTCGGCCAGCTTCGGGAAGCAGGCCTGCCCACCCTGCTGGTCACCCATGATGAAGCCGATGCCAATGCCGCCGGAGGACCAATCATTGCCCTTGGCTAACCCAGGTGCGAAATCACCTATGCTTAGCATTGTGATCCCCATGCTGAATGAGGCTGCAGGGATTGAAACGGCACTAGCCGCGCTGCAGCCACTGCGAGAGACCGTTGCGGAAATCATTGTGGTCGACGGGGGGAGTACCGATGACAGCGTGGCGCTGGCCACCCCGCTAGCGGATACACTACTGACGAGCGCCCCTTGCCGAGCACGGCAGATGAACCTCGGCGCAAAAAGCGCGCGCTCAGCGGCGCTGCTATTTTTACATGCTGACACTCGGCTTCCTGAAGGGGCCTGCAAGCTGATCTTCCAATCGCTAAGCACAAATTGCTGGGGACGGTTTGATATTCACCTTGAGGGAAAAAGCCGCTGGCTGCCTCTCGTTAGCATTCTGATGAACCTACGCTCACGGCTAAGCGGTATCGCCACTGGCGATCAGGGCATGTTCCTACGCCGAGCGTCTTTTGAAGCGGTCGGCGGCTTTCCCGAACAACCGCTAATGGAAGATATCGAGTTAAGCAAGCGCCTAAAGGCACTTTCTCCCCCCGCCTGCCTACGCACCAAAGTGATAAGCTCAGGCAGGCGCTGGGATCAGTTCGGCGCCAGGAAAACTATTTGCCTGATGTGGCGGCTGCGTTACCGCTACTGGCGCGGTGTCAGCGCCACCCAACTTGCCAAGGAGTATCGCAATGCCCGTTAAGTCTCCAGTGCAGCCCCATCTACATCTGCTGGCCAAAGCGCCGCTGCCTGGGCAGGCGAAAACGCGCTTAATTCCTTGCCTTGGGCCAGAAGGTGCGGCGCAAGCCCATGCCACCATGGTTCGCCACTGCGTTGCCACCGCCTGCCAAGCACTGGGATCGCAACACGTCACATTATGGACTTCCTTAGAGCATCAGCACCCTTTGTTTGTGGAGCTACAGGCTCACTACGGAATATCGCTCGCCGCTCAACTTCACGGCGATGTGGGAATGCGCGTACGTCATGCACTGAATAGCACTCAAGGTCCATCAATGGTGATGGGCACTGATTGCCCTAGTATCACCGTTGCGATGCTTAGGCAGTGCAGTGCAGCGCTTAAAGACGTGCCAGTGGTGATTTTACCTGCCGAAGACGGCGGCTATGGGTTGATCGGCACTCATGACGATCATCCTAGCCTATTTAAGAACATACCTTGGGGAACCGAGCAAGTGCTCCAAGTCACTCGACAGCGGCTTGAAGCGCTGTCCTTAGAAGCCATCTTTCCCGACACCATGTGGGATATTGACCGCCCAGAAGACTGGCAGCGCTGGCAACAAACACTGAAGCACGCAAACAGCCTGTAAGGATTCCGCTCTTTACGTCACTGTTACTGAACGAATGTTCTGTTTCTACCACCACTTTGCCCTAACGGAGCCTGCCATGAACCGTCAGCGCCTGCTGATTATCACCTTGCTGCTACTGGCCGTGCTTGGCTTTTACGTGAGCGGTGCCCATACGTTCTTCACCTTGGAAACCCTGCAAACCTATCGCAGCGATTTCCAGGCTGCATTCCAGCAATCCCCTTGGCAGGTTGCGGGCATTTTCTTTGCTGTATATGTGGTTATGACGACACTATCGCTACCCGGCGCGACACTCCTCACACTGCTAGGTGGCGCACTGTTTGGCCTCGGTTGGGGGCTGTTAATTATCTCCTTTGCCAGCACCATCGGCGCAACGCTAGCCTTTTTACTTTCTCGATTCCTGTTTCGACAGCCGATTGAAAAGCGTTTTCCTCGCCAATTCGATACGGTCAATCGTGGCGTTGATAAAGACGGAGCTTTTTATCTTTTCACCCTTCGCTTAGTACCGATATTCCCTTTCTTTATGATCAATCTGGTGATGGGCCTAACGCGGCTTAAAACAGTCACCTTCTATTGGGTAAGCCAGCTAGGCATGCTGCCCGGCACCGTGGTTTACGTGAATGCGGGCGGTCAATTGGGTGAACTTGAAAGCCTGGGCGGTATTATTTCTCCTGGGCTTTTGGCCTCGTTTGCGCTGCTGGCAGTGTTTCCTTGGATAGCTCGCCGTATTGCGCTACTAGTACAAAAGCGCAATGCCTATCGTGGTTTTAAGCGCCCATCCCGCTTTGATTACGACATTGTGGTCATCGGCGGCGGCTCGGCGGGTCTCGTCACTAGCTATATTGGCAGCGCGGTAAAAGCAAAAGTGGCGTTGGTAGAAAAGCACAAAATGGGCGGCGACTGCCTGAATACCGGCTGTGTACCTTCAAAGGCGCTAATTCGTGCCGCCCACGCTGCCCACGAAGTACGTACAGCACATCGCTTTGGCGTTAACGCTAGCGAGCCAGATATTGATTTTGCCAAGGTGATGGGGCACGTACACCAAGCCATTACTGATATTGAACCCCACGATAGTGTCGAGCGTTACACCAAACTGGGCGTTGAGGTGTATCAGGAACATGCCACCCTGATATCTCCTTGGGAAATCAACATCGGTGATAAAACCCTGACCGCCCGCCATATTGTGCTAGCCACTGGCGCGCGCCCCCGAATACCACCGCTTCCCGGCATCGAGCATGCACCACTGCTCACCTCAGAAAACCTGTGGTCACTCACGGAGTTGCCTAAACGCTTGGTCGTACTGGGCGGCGGAGCAATTGGCTGCGAGCTCAGCCAGAGTTTTGCCCGCCTGGGCAGTCAGGTCACGTTGGTGGAGGGTATTCCGCAGTTGCTAGGCCGAGAAGACCAAGACGTAGGCGAACACGTGGAGCGCACGCTCACCCAGGAAGGCGTTAACGTAATGACCGGCGCCAACGCCTTGGAAGTAAGCCAAGATGGCCCTGGCCATCAACTGGTGGTAGAGCACAATGGCCAGCGTACCACCATCGAATTTGATTATTTGCTCGTCAGCGTTGGCCGCCAAGCCAATGTTGAAGGACTGGGTTTGGAAGCCCTGGGAATCACCACCACCAACACTGGCACGCTAGAACTCAACGAGCGTCTCCAAACTCGACTGCCTAACATTTGGGCCTGCGGCGACCTGGCAGGCCCCTATCAACTCACGCATGCCGCTGCCCATCAGGCGTGGCATGCAGCAGTCAATGCACTGTTTGGTGAGTTAAAAAGCTTCACAGTAGATTATCGCTTTATGCCTGCCGTCACCTATATCCAGCCGGAAGTAGCGCGGGTGGGGCTCAACGAAAAAGAGGCCATTGCTAAAGGCGTGGCGTTTGAAGTCACCCGCTATGCCATGAGTGAAAGCGACCGCGCTATTGCCGAGGGCGCGACAGACGGGTTTATCAAGGTGCTTACTGTGCCCGGTAAGGACAAAATCCTTGGTGCGACCATCGTGGCTGAAAGCGCCGGAGAATGGCTAGGAGAATTCACCCTCGCCATGAAGCATGGCCTGGGGCTTAACAAGCTACTGGGCACCATCCACCCCTATCCCACCCTTGGTGAAGCTGCCAAAGCCACCGCTGGCGTGTGGAAAAATGCCCACAAACCCGAGCGTATGCTCACCCTGTTGGAGAGGTATTTCCGCTGGCGGCGTGGCGCGGAAAAATGATGCCCTCCATGAAAGACCTCGTGCTGATTGGCGCGGGCCATGCCCATGCCTTCGTGCTGGAAGCCTTTGCTCAGCACCCAGATCCGTCAATCGCTATCACCGTGGTTAGCGACAGTGCCCTGTCAGCCTATTCTGGCAGCGTGCCAGCGTGGCTGGCAGGGGAATGCTCGCTACGCGAAACACAAATTGACGTGGCGGCGCTATCTCAACGGGCTGGCGCTCGCTTAATCACTTCGCCTGCAACGGCTCTCGATCCCACTAAGCGCCAGATAGCGCTAGCGAACGGCGAGGCGATCCATTTTGATGTGGCCTCATTTAACGTGGGTTCTACCTTAAGGTTGCCTGAACAGCCGTTTCTCGAAAAGCATGGCGAACAAGGCCCCTACTTGTTGGCGATGCGACCGCTGAGTTCACTGCACTACCGCTGGCAAGTGCTAAGAGAGAAAGTCGACCAGTTCCCGCATGGTTCTACACAGCAGCTAGTAAGCGTAGGCGGCGGCGCAGCAGGCTGCGAAACCTTAATGAGTGTGTTAACGCAGCTTCGTCAACAACGCTCAGATATTACTTGGCAAGGTAGGCTAGTCAGCGCATCAACGACACTGTTACCCGATGCGGGTCGGCTACCTCGCTGGTTAACCCAACGAGCTCTACGCCGGGCAGGTATTACGGTGCTGCACGGTGTCCGCGGCCAGGCGCTAACAGCAGGTGGCGTCCAAACCTCTAAAGGCGAACTGATTGACGCGGATATCGTACTGTGGGCTACCGGCGCCATAGGCCAGCCTTGGCTGCAAGACACCGCTCTGCCGCTGAATCAGCGGGGATTTATCCAGGTAAATAAGACACTTGAGGTAGCGGGCCAACCGGGGCTTTTTGCCGCAGGAGACTGCGCAGCCTTCAACTCATCACCGCACTCATCGCCACTGTACTCTTCTCCACTGAACTCTTCCCCACTACCCAAAGCCGGAGTTTATGCCGTGCGCCAGGGGCCAGTGCTGGCGGATAACCTGCGCGCCGCCTGTCACAATGAACCGCTGGTCAACTGGAAGCCACCAAAACGTGTACTGGCTCTAATAGGTACTGGCGACGGGCATGCAATTGCCAGCAGAGGTGCCATCGGTTTCTCAGGCCGCTGGGTATGGGAATGGAAAAAGCGGATTGATGCGCGCTTTATTGCTCGCTTCAATCCGCCTTTTAAGCACTAGATAACTGCGACCAGGTTCTAACTGAAGGCTTAGTTAGCCTCGCGCCAGCCGCCTAATACGCGGCTATCTGGTCCAAAAAACACCAGCCGATCGTGGTCGATTAGGTAGCGATAGGCCGTGTCGAGCATATCTGTTACCCGTTTGGCGTCTTCCATATTGGGGCAAGCCATGCGTGTCGACGCGAGCTGGCTAAACTCGATACGTTGGTTTTCACCCAGCTCCACACTGCCGGTAAATCGGTTACAACCATCCGAGCCGCTCACGCTGCCGTCGCGTCCAATTTGAAAGAATGGCGTATCGGGTAACGATACCCGCTCATCGGTACCTACTAATAGCAAATTCCAACGCTGATCGACTATCGCGCCTGACAGCGACGCGCTTTCCGGCGCTGCCGGGCTCTCTTGCTCTGGTGTACTGCTGCAGGCACTGATTAATAGTGCGGTAGCCACACCGGCTAGCATTGCTCCAAATTTGACCGTCACTGTCTCATGCTCCTTATTGACAAATTACCAGCTTCCGCTGTTTCCCATTGACGCCCATGGCTCCTGAGGGGGCAACGCATCGCCTTTTTGCAGTAGCTCGACAGAAATACCGTCGGGCGACTTCACGAACGCCATATGCCCATCCCGCGGCGGGCGGTTAATGGTAACGCCGTTATCTTGAAGCTTTTTGCATAGCGCGTAAATATCGTCAACGCGATAGGCCAAATGCCCGAAGTTGCGCCCCCCGGCGACTTCTTCTGGATCCCAGTTATAGGTTAACTCAAGCTCTGGTGCTGTTAAGCGCTCTGAACGCGCTTCATCTTCCGGCGCGGCGAGAAAGACCAGCGTAAAACGGCCTTTTTCGTTTTCTTTGCGGCGCACTTCTTTCAATCCCAAAAGATCGCAGTAAAATTTCAACGATGCATCTAAGTCGCTTACCCTTACCATGGTGTGCAAAAACTGCATGTCATTCTCCCTTCATCATTACTGGGTATATTCGCTAAAGATAGTCGGGGTGCTGTCGTTGCGGGTCCAGCTGAGAACAGCGTAATCATCAACTCGACCTGTTTCCATGCCTGGAGAACCATGCGGCATGCCCGGCACCGTTAGCCCAACGACCTCTGGTTGCTCTTCCAGTAGTCGCTGAATATCTGACGCAGGCACATGACCTTCAATCACGTAGCCCTCAACAATGGCCGTGTGACAGGAAGCGAGTTCGGGCGGAACGCCGTTGGCCATTTTGATAGACCGTAGGTCGTCGTCACGGTGATGGTTAACATCAAACCCAGCCTCTTCCAGGTGGCTTACCCACGCACTGCAACAGCCACAGTTAGGGTCACTGTGCACATCAATAGTAGGTGCTGCTAACGCGCTGAGCGAATACGTGGCAAGAAGACTAATGGCAAAATACTTAATTAGACGATTTTGTGACATTCAAACACCCTCCTCACAGATCTGTATAATAATATATTAATTGCTTGGAATTCGGGGGTCACCCCAAGGAGATATTCGTGGACTCAATCACACAAGCAGCTCTTGGGGGCGCCATAGGTGGTGCTGTGTTGGGCAAACGGTTGGGCCGTAAAGCCGTGCTTATCGGTGCGCTGCTCGGTACCTTACCCGACCTTGACGTAGTGCTTGACTATGGCGATGCCGTGGCCAATGTGACAGAGCATCGCGGTTTTAGCCACTCGCTGTTTGTACTCACCGGGTTAGCCACACTATTAGCGCTGCTGTGTAACCGTTTCGCGCCTGCCCGGGATATATCTTTGGGAAGATGGTGGTGCTTTTTTGCGCTCATTTTGATCACTCATCCGCTACTAGATGCCTTGACCACCTATGGCACTCAGCTATTTTGGCCGCTAGATATGCCACCTGCAGCGTGGCCTATCGTATTTATTATCGACCCTTTTTATACCCTGCCACTATTGATAGCGCTGATTATCGCCATTGCTGCTAAAAAAGTACGTAGGGCTTGTACAGTCGGATTAGCAGTATCCAGCATGTATTTACTACTGGCGGCAGGCGCAAAGTGGAGCGTTGAGCAGCGCTTAGCGCCAGCATTAGCGGACGCTGGATTGCAGTCAGCCCCTGTATTGATTCAACCCACCCCGTTCAATATTGCACTTTGGCGCAGCACCGTTATTGACGAAGATCGTTATTATGAGAGTTTGATCAGCGTATTTGATGGGCAGCGCGAGCCAACACTTGAACCGATAAAGCGCAACATCGCTCTTGAGGAAGCAGCGCTATCAGGGCCGCTAGGGCAACGGCTGGCGTGGTTTACTGGTCCATTTTTACGCTATGACACGCAGTGGATTGATGGCCAGGAAACGTTGATCGCCACGGATATTCGCCTTGGCTTTCCCGGGTTTCATCCATTCAGTTTTACCCTGGCAACGCGGGATGATGACCTTTGGCGCCCAGTGGAGGTTAGCGAAGAACTAGACACATCTCGCGGGCTTCGCCTTTCGACACTTTCAAGACTCGCGGTTAGAGCCACAGGAAACGTCACCGCCCTATGCGCTAGCGATTTTATCGAGTCCCACTGGCGTGTAGAGCCTTTCCTTTACCGTTGCTAACACACCAGCGGGTTCAAAAGGCCGCACCAATTAAGGGGCAATACCCTGGCCGCAGCCTTTGTACTGCTCCCCGCCGATGGTCAATGTGACTCGGGCGGGATATGGCTGGCCTTTCATATCATCAAAACAGGCGCCTGATTCAATACGTACACGGAAAAACTGATTAGCGCTGGCATTCTCAATCACCACCCTACCCGCTTCATTATCCATGACGCTAACCATATAGGGCATCGTTTGCGTCTCGCTGCCGTAGTTCGTTGTCCAGGTCATCATCGGCGCGTCATGGGCAAGCTCAATCGACCAGCCGGGCTCATTACCACGTCCTAGAAACATCACGCCGGGGTGATCCGCACGGGTTGCTGCTGCTCGACGCTGCCCTTGCTGACATTGAAGCTGACCACGCGGTGTTTCTACCTGCGCCTGATCGCCTCGGTTCCAGAAGCTGATCTCACCATCTTGATAGCGCGCACCGCTTGCCACAATCGCTTCCGGTAAACGCCAGGCTCCATGCAGTGACCAAAGACGCAGGTTATCGTCGTTCACCGCAGTCACTAGGTTCTGATTTGCAGGCTGACACTCCCAAGCGTCAAAGTGGGACGCGCTGCCTGGAAACAAAACAGCAGGCAGTAACGGGGCACTGCTGTGCACGGTTGTTTTGGATACGCCAGCAGCAGAATCAGCAGGTGTTGTCCCAGTATTTGCACAGCCAGACAACACAACCGCGGCAGTCAGCGCAATTAAACCAGTTAACCGATTAGATGAGTAAGTCATGCATCCTGCTCCCTGTTGTTATGACTGTTGTTACCATTATTGTTACCGTGATTACTATTCATACCGCTATCTTTGTAATGCCATTCATCATCTAGATATCGTCAATGGCGTCTACTTAGCGTTCGGCATCGTTCTTCTTAATAAACAAATTTCGCTTCAGTTAGCGACGCTTAAATGCTTTTAAGTCCTGCGGATCAAAACTGTCAACCTGGGCTGGTAGCCCCAGTTCTTCTCGCTTTAGCTTTATCTGCATTTTTTCAGCTAGGCGTTCGGAATCATCATCGGTAGTACGGCCGTTAAGTTCTGCAAGCTGCGTCATGCCCTGATGGTAAAACGTCACAATATCCAGCGCCACACGGTTATCTTCTTCCACGCCCCGACGCAGTGGTTGTAAGTAGCCGCTAATATGGGAAAGGTGATGTTTGAGTTGCCATACGTAACGCATTTCAGTCATCCACGGCCGATCCTTCAGTACCGCAAACAGTGCACTGGTTGCCAACAAGCCAAGGAAAACTCCTAACCCATTGAGCCATAAACTGCTGCCAAAAGCGGAGGTTAAAAGCATCGAGAAAAGTAACCCGAAGACAATTAATTGCCCTGCCATGGCAATACTGATCATTCGCGCCTTGCGCTGGTAACTACTGGGATTATGCTGCTCAAGGGTGAAAACCATGGCCAACCTCATCATAAAAAGTAGTCTCTTATGATACGGGGCTGGCCAGGGCAAACAAGAGATTATCAAACTGCTGGAAGATAACGGGGTTAACTCATTCGATCAGCAGCGGTTTTTAGCAACCGTTCAGTGGTTTCCCAACTCACGCAGGCATCGGTCACCGATACACCGTAGCGCATCGCGTTAGGCGACAGCGCTTGCTTACCTTCGAACAGGTAACTTTCGAGCATTAGCGCCACTAGGTTTGCATCGCCTGCCTTGCGCTGCGCCAACACGTCGAGCATCACTTCGCTTTGGCGTCGGTGATCTTTGCGCGCATTGGCGTGACTGCAGTCCACCATTAAGCGAGGGTTCTGTCCGGCGTCTCGTAAAGTATTCACCGCTGCTCGCACATGATGCGCCTGGTAGTTTGGCTCGCCATGACCGCCTCGTAACACCACATGCGTATTGGGGTTACCAGCCGTTTCCTGCATGATCGGGCGTCCTTCATTATCCATTGCGAAACGCTGATGGGAATGAGCCGCTGCCTGCATTGCATCAATGGCAACCTGAACGTCGCCACTCGTCGCATTTTTAAACCCCACTGCTGCCGCAAGATCACTTGCTAGCTCTCGGTGTAACTGCGACTCAGTGGTACGAGCACCAATGGCAACCCAGCTCAGCAGATCATCTAAGTAGGGGGCTAGCATTGGCTGTAAAAGCTCTGTGGCCACCGGCAACCCCCGTGAGGCAACCGCGTGCATAAGCTCACGAGATAGAGTGATGCCTTTTGACATATCACCACGGCCATCTAACCCAGGGTCATATGCCAATCCTTTCCAGCCAACGGTGGTACGCGGCTTTTCTACGTAAACACGCATTACTGGTAATAGTTGCTCGCTAACTTCTTCGCTTAGCGCAGCCAAACGATCAGCATACTCTAACGCAGCTTTTGGATCGTGGACTGAGCAAGGGCCCACAACCACTAATAAGCGGTTATCTTGACCATTGAGGATGCGCTGAACCGCTTGGCGCTGACGGGCAATTTGCTCATCCAATTGGTTATTGATAGCGACACTGCGGCGTAGCTCTGCTGGCAACGGCAATGGCTGCGATGAGTTCGAGGGGCTATTTGTTAATGACGCTAGGTTTGACAAGGTTGTGCAAGCAGGACTGACATGGGCATTCATAACTTAACTCTCCGGAAGCGTGTGACATCGTGATAACAACAACTTGCCACCCTGGCTTGCACGGTCGGAGGTGGCAGCTTGCACCGACCGCGCGTCGCTAAATCGCCAGCCATAGCCATAACCGATATAGTTGGCAACATTGGCGAGCAGATTAGCGAGAGAGTTTGCGCGGTACATCATGATGCAGCTCCTTGATGAAATGTCTGTGAAACCTGACTAGTTAAACTAAATAAACAGTTAAAACAAAAGAAGCCTCGGCTGGGTTACCAACCGAGGCTTCTTTGCATGCGGCAGGCAACCTAGTCGGTGTGCCTGATGACGCGACGCTACTGGTCGGCCAGGGGCACACCGTGGCTAAACCAATAGGCAGCATAAAAGAACGCAGCAACGCACGCCCAAGCACTAGCCGCCGATACCGGCCTTGCTTGTACGTGGTGAGTAAGTTGTGCTGTGTGCATAGCTACGTCCTAATTTACGATTCTAATTCGCGTTGCTCATCGGAAACGATGACATCTGGATGTTTAATCCTGCCTGCATAGAAACAAAATGGCAACCATCAGCCGCCAAATGCTTGTATCCAACCAATCGTTGCTGGCAGTGCGCTCATGCTAACCAGGACCACAACGCCGAGCACAATAGAAAGTAAACCTGATTCGTCTTTGAAATTGTCGTCATGGTGGGCCATAAAAGCCTCCTTTTTATCGGTATCGGTTATTGGCACATGCCGTGCCTCAGTCATCGGCCAATCATTTTAGTGAGGGCGAGGAGCGTAGGCAAATACATCGGAGAACATTCGTTCACTGCTGATGTGTTTCCGCCTTAACACATCAACGCAGGCGTAAACCATCCCCGGCGAGCCCGATAGGAAAATATCACAGTCACTGGGTGTCAACTGAGCCTTTGCAAGTTCGCTCTCAAGCGCATTTTCCAGTACAAGGTCAATGCGTCCTTGATGGTGTGATATACGCTCACCAACTGCCAGCGGCTCGGTAAGCGGAAACTCTGTTACGGCTTGGAAAGCAACATTTGCAAACTGCTGTGCCCATTCGCAGGCCAAGTCTTCGGCATAGAGATCGCGGTGCTCGCGGTTTGCCCACCATAGCGAAATAGGCCGAACAGGCGTCTGCCGCAGCGTCGCTTCTACAATGGCTTTCATCTGTGCAAAACCGGTGCCTGCCGCGACCAGCAGTAGCGGGCGCTCGCTTTCGGCGTCCAGCACACAGTCACCACTGGGTAAACGTACGGTCAACTGGTTGGCCACCTGCAACAGCTCTCTCAAGCGAGCAGAGTTATCACGCTCAGGCCAGTGCTGAATATGCAATTCGATAATGCCATCGCCGCGTTCAGCGCTGGCAATTGAAAACGGCACCCAGGTGTTATCATCTAGTTTTAGCTCTAAATACTGACCAGGCGCATGCTGCATGGCCTCTGGCCGCCCTTCCAGGGTCACCCCAAAGACGTCAGGATTTAGATCCTCAACGGCGGTTACCTGGCAGGTTAACGTCTTGCAAGTTGACGTGCTTGCGCTCATGAAAGCCTCTTTATGAAGAATCGTCCGACCTGCGCCACTGGTTAGCCGTGGCGAGGTGTGGGTAACGGGATATCAATGCCCAGCTCGTCCCAACGCTCGTCAACGCGGGTCTTTATTGAATCGTCCATCACGATGGGTGTTCCCCACTCTCGATCCGTTTCACCTGGCCATTTATTGGTGGCGTCGAGTCCCATTTTAGAACCCAACCCAGACACCGGAGACGCAAAGTCGAGGTAATCAATGGGGGTATTTTCCACCATCACAGTATCCCGTGCTGGGTCCATACGCGTGGTAATTGCCCACATCACGTCTTCCCAGTTACGCGCGTCGACGTCGTCATCCAGTACAATGACAAATTTGGTGTACATAAACTGACGCAGAAAGCTCCAAACCCCCATCATGACGCGCTTGGCGTGACCGGGGTACTGCTTCTTCATGGTCACGACGGCCATCCGATAGGAGCACCCTTCCGGCGGCAGGTAGAAGTCGACAATCTCGGGGAACTGCTTACACAGGATCGGGACAAACACCTCGTTAAGCGCGACGCCTAGAATAGCTGGCTCATCGGGTGGGCGACCGGTATACGTGGAGTGATATATCGCGTCCCGGCGCATAGTCATCCGCGTAACGGTAAAAACAGGAAAGTGATCGACTTCGTTGTAATAACCGGTGTGATCGCCAAATGGTCCTTCCGGCGCCATATCGTCAGGGTAAATAAACCCTTCAAGAATAATTTCTGCAGACGCAGGCACTTCTAGGTCAGCATGTCCGCACTTGACAAGTTCTGTGCGTGAACCGCGAAGAAGCCCAGCAAACGCGTATTCAGAAAGAGAGTCCGGTACCGGTGTGACGGCGCCTAAAATTGTTGCAGGGTCTGCCCCCAGCGCCACCGCCACAGGGAATGGCTCACCGGGATGCGCTTTTTGAAACTCAAGAAAATCCAGCGCACCGCCTCGATGAGAGAGCCAACGCATAATCAGGCGGTTTTTAGCAATTTTCTGTTGGCGGTAAATACCTAGGTTTTGACGCTTTTTATGCGGGCCCTTAGTAATCACCAACGGCCAAGTCACTAGCGGCGCCGCATCGCCAGGCCAGCAGTGCTGAATCGGCAAACGATCTAAGTCAACCTCATCGCCTTCAAACGATAGCGCTTGTACCGGGGCCCGCTTGACAATTTTTGGCCCCATACTTAGCACTTGCTTGAAAATCGGCAGCTTGTCCCAGGCATCTTTTAACCCTTTGGGCGGATCGGGCTCTTTTAGAAACGCCAGTAGCTTACCCACTTCGCGCAGCGCCTCTACCGAGTCTTGCCCCATGCCCAGCGCAACCCGTTTTGGCGTACCAAATAGATTGCCCAGCAGCGGCATGTCGTGACCCTTCACATTTTCAAACAGCAGTGCAGGGCCACCGGCACGCAATGTCCGGTCGCAAATTTCGGTAATTTCCAGATAAGGATCAACTTCTGCTTTAATTCGCTTAAGTTCACCCTGCGCTTCAAGTGCCGCAATAAAATCGCGCAAGTCGTGGTACTTCAAGGCACTCTCCTCAAGGCACTTCTCCGGCGGTCAGACATTTGTCGCTCGTACTTGGCCGTAATGCAGCGCCTAGCGGCGCTTCATCGCTTCAAAGAACTCCAGATTCGTCTTGGTATCTTTCAGACGGTCAATGAGGAACTCTGTAGCAGCCGTGTCTTCCATCGGATTGAGCAGCTTGCGAAGAATCCACATGCGCTGCATTTCGTCTTCAGATGCCAGTAGATCTTCACGACGGGTACCACTGCGACGGATATTGATCGCGGGGAACACGCGTTTCTCAGCCAGCTTGCGATCAAGGTGCGCTTCCATGTTGCCGGTGCCCTTAAACTCTTCGAAGATGACTTCGTCCATTTTCGAGCCAGTATCGACCAGTGCAGTGGCAATAATCGTCAGGCTACCGCCCTCTTCGATATTACGTGCAGCGCCGAAGAAGCGTTTCGGCTTCTCGAGGGCATGAGCGTCCACACCACCCGTTAGCACTTTGCCGGAGCTTGGTACTACGGTGTTGTAGGCACGCGCCAGACGGGTGATGGAATCGAGTAGAATCACCACATCTTTCTTGTGCTCTACCAAGCGCTTGGCTTTTTCGATAACCATTTCGGCAACCTGCACGTGGCGGGCGGGTGGTTCATCGAAGGTCGAGGCAACCACTTCGCCACGCACGGTGCGTGACATCTCGGTCACTTCCTCAGGACGCTCATCGATCAGCAATACGATCAAATGGCACTCAGGATTATTGCGCGTAATAGACGTCGCGATGTTCTGTAGCATCAGTGTCTTACCCGCTTTGGGGGGTGACACCAATAGACCACGCTGACCTTTACCAATCGGCGCAGTCAGATCAATGATGCGCGCTGTTAGATCTTCGGTGGAACCATTACCGATCTCCATGCGCATCCGGTCGTCTGGAAACAGCGGCGTTAAGTTCTCAAAGAGAATCTTATGCTTGGCATTTTCCGGACGATCAAAGTTGATCTGGCTAACTTTGAGCAGGGCAAAATAGCGCTCACCTTCTTTAGGCGGGCGAATTTTGCCGGAAATGGAGTCGCCTTTACGCAGATTGAAACGACGGATCTGAGACGGCGATACGTAGATATCATCCGGTCCAGCGAGGTAAGAGCTGTCAGCGCTACGCAGGAAGCCGAAGCCATCCTGAAGAATTTCCAGCACACCATCGCCATAAATATCCTCTCCGCTTTTAGCATGCTTTTTGAGGATGGCGAAAATGATGTCCTGCTTGCGCGAACGGGCTAAGTTGTCGATACCCATCTCGCGGGCGATATCGAGCAGCTCGGGAACGGTTTTTTGCTTGAGTTCAGTGAGATTCATCGGTGTGTTAGAAAGTTGCTCATGAAAGCTGGGCGACAAGCGCCGGGAATAAGACAGGAGGCGTGGCCTAAATAGTAGGGCTAAGCGCCGAGTGATGCGTTCAGAACCCCATCTAGGCACACACTCAGATACTGAAAGCTAGGCAGTCTTGAAGCAAATGCCAATGAAGGAGTAGCGGCATCAATGACTGCTTAGCGTGAGGGTGCTAATAAACTAGTTAATCTGATCGGCACAGAAAATGCTGTTTCAGCGGGTTATCTGACGACTTGGACATCTGGCTGATGCCATTTGGATACGTACTGCTCGGGATACCCGAGTAATACGCCTGTTTAATAGGCAAACAAGTTAACTCGGATCAAGCCAGTAGTTCGATGGTAGTCAAGCCCCGCGATAAACGCAAGCCTTTGACAATTGACAATACTAATGAGGCACCGCAACCTTGGCATAGCCACTAGGAAGGAAAGCCCATGCCCAAGGAAATTTCGCTCCCACTCACCGCGCCATCTGCTGAACTGGATCACACTGAACCGCAGCGCTTAGCCGCCATTGACCTGGGCTCCAATAGCTTTCACCTATTGGTAGCCAACTATCAAAATGAGCGCCTTCAAGTCGTTGCCAGGATGGGTGAAAAGGTTCAGTTAGCCGCTGGGTTGGACGAGAACGGTTATTTAAGCGAAGCAGCGATGCAGCGCGCATTGGACTGTCTGGGGCGCTTTGCACCGTTTCTCACCGGCATTGAAGATGCCAATCTTCGCATTGTTGGTACGAATGCATTGCGTGATGCCTATAACAGTCAGGCGTTTATTGAGCGTGCCGAAGCGCAGCTTGGACACGCCATCGAAATTATTGCTGGCCGCGAAGAGGCCCGGCTTATTTATTTAGGGGCCGCCCACGCACTAGCCGAAACTGGCCGCCGTTTAATTGTTGATATTGGTGGCGGATCGACGGAATTTATCATTGGCGAAGCCTTCGAGCCCAAAGCGCTTGAGAGCTTACGCATGGGCTGCGTCACCTTCAGCAGCCGCTTCTTTCCTGATGGCGAACTTAGCGAAAAGCGTATGCGTCGGGCTGAGCTAGCAGCGCTGTCAGAACTGGCCAACATTCAGCGCCCCTATCAACGCCTTGGCTGGGATGACCCAGTGGGTTCTAGCGGAACGATAAAAGCCGCCGCCAGTGTGCTATATGCTTATGGCGATTCGCCCCAAGAGGGTGTTATTACCCGGAGTGGATTGAAAAAACTGCGTGAGCGTCTATTAAAATGCAAACAGCTCGATAAAGTTGAGTTAGATGGCCTAAAACCTGATCGAGCAAAAGTCTTTCCGGCAGGTATTGCCATTTTAAACGCTATTTTTGAAGCCTTTAATCTTTCCCAAATGCGCTTTGCGGATGGAGCCCTGCGCGAAGGAGTGCTTTATGACATGGCGGGGCGAAATAGTGCAGAAGATACTCGCTCTAAAAGCCTAGATGCATTGAAACGGATTTACGATGTTGATTCTCGGCAGGCGGAAAATGTCGCCGACACTGCCCTTCGTTTATTCAATGAAGTAAAAAAATCCTGGGGATTAACAAAAGAGCAAGGCCACTATCTTGTCTGGGCAAGCCATGTACATGAAATTGGCTTGGCTATTTCTCACAGCCAGTTTCATCGCCATGGCGCCTACTTGCTAGAACATTCCGACTTGGCTGGATTTTCGCGCCCTGAGCAGCGTTTACTAGCGTTTTTAGTGCGCGCCCATCGACGCAAGTTTCCAACGAAAGAGTGGCAGGCTCTGCCGGCCTCCCATCAGGAAGGTTGTGCTAAGCTTGCTCGCCTGCTGCGCCTGGCCGTGCTTATTAATCACTCCCGGTCTGAAAATGCCCCGCCGCTACCAGAAATTAACGCCGAGGGTGAGGCGCTGATGATGACGCTACCACCCAGCGATGAACCGACACTGTTAAGTACTGATATGGAGCAGGAACAAGCCTATATGACAGCGGTTGGATTTACGTTTTCAGTCGTATAGAGGCAAGAACGACGCCTTCAGCCTGCCACAATACCTCGGCAGGCGGTTGGATAACGCCCAAGCAGACATCACCCTCCATCACTACAATCAAACGCTCACGCTCCCAGGGCGGCACACCCTGCTCTTGGAGCAAGCGTTTAACATCCCGCCGTCCGCGCTCTTTTAATGCAACCACTTCACCACCACGTCGCCAACGCAACGTTACACGGCGCGGCGGCTGCAGTGTTACTTCCAGCCTGCCTAGGGGGGTTATCTTCCCTGGCTCACCCTCCCACTCGGTTTCCCACTTAGGCAGCGGCTTAAGCAGTTCCATGAGATAGAGACGGCGTTGCCAAATTCGTGCGTCTGCCCCTGGCCATGTAACCTTCACCTGGGCGTCATCCGCTGCATCTAATTGCGCAAGCAGGCTTTCAAGGCGTTTTTGAGGGGGTGTTGGGAGCGCTAGCTGCTTACAAAGCGTACGCACCAGCAGCCGCTGGCGAGGTAAGGGGCGTTGACTAAGCAGCGTAGCATCCATGCAGTACTCTCCGCGCATCAGCGTTGCCAGCTCTTCCGCGGCATAGGCCTCCAACAGCTGGTCTGCCTCACCGGCATGCTGGGCGCTGTTGGCAAGGGCTCGTGCAGCGCCAGGCCAACGTAGCTGTAATGCTGGCATCACCTGATGACGTAAGCGATTGCGATCAAACGCGATGTCTCGGTTTGTCGGGTCTTCGCACCAACTGATTGATAATCCTTGCGCGGCATCAGCCAACGTCTGTCTGCTGACACTCAACCAGGGCCGCAGCAGAGTGAGCCCCTGCCACTCGCGGCGAAAAGGCATGCCCGCCAAGCCACGCACACCACTGCCGCGCAACGCGGCCAGCAGTAACGTCTCGGCTTGGTCATCTTGGTGCTGGGCTAGCCATAGCGTATCGCCAGCGGGAATATGCGCCATGAACGCCTGGTAGCGCGCTCGCCGCGCCGCCCCCTCTATGCCCTCGCCCTGAGCGTCCACAGCAACGTTTGCCGTTACTAGTGATACACCAAGCGTATCGCACAGCGTTTGACAATGCGCTTCAAAGGCGCTGGCTGCCGCCTGTAGGCCATGGTTAATATGAATCGCCCGCAGCGGACGACGTGCGTCCCGGCAAACCTGAGCGGCCAACGTCAGCAGCATCGAAGAGTCTAGCCCACCGGAAAGCGCTACCCAAATAGTACGCCCCGGCGGGGTCTCCGCCAGGGCGTCATTCAGTAAGCGTAAAAGCGGCCTAGGCGGCTGGGGCGCCATAGCTCATCAACCGTTTATAGCGGCGCTCTAGTAGCGCATCGCTATCATAGCTTTGCAGGCGTTCCAGGCTGTTAGCCAAAGCCTCTTTAACGCGCTCAGCCGTTGTCAGCGGATGACGATGAGCACCACCCAGCGGCTCTTTAATTAGCTCATCAACAAAGCCAAGCTCTTTGAGACGCTCAGCAGTGATCCCCATGGCTTGGGCGGCGTCAGATGCTTTTTCAGCGCTCTTCCAAAGAATAGACGCACAGCCTTCCGGAGAAATAACCGAATAGGTGGAGTACTGCAGCATATGCAGCTCGTCGCACACACCAATCGCCAGCGCGCCACCAGAACCCCCTTCCCCCACTACGGTGGAGATAATCGGTGTTTTCAGGCGTGACATCACTGCCAAATTATACGCAATGGCTTCCGACTGACCGCGCTCTTCCGCATCGATCCCTGGGTAAGCCCCAGGCGTATCGATAAAGGTTAGAATGGGCATTTTAAAGCGTTCAGCCATTTCCATTAGGCGACAGGCTTTACGGTAGCCTTCTGGGCGCGGCATGCCAAAGTTGCGACGTACTTTCTCTTTAACATCTCGTCCTTTTTGATGCCCAATGACCATCACCGGCTGATCATTCAGACGCGCGACGCCTCCGACAAGGGCTGCATCATCGGCAAAGTTGCGGTCGCCGTGAAGCTCATCAAAGTCAGTAAAAATATGCTCAAGATAATCCAGCGTATAAGGGCGCTGCGGATGGCGAGATATCTGGGAAACCTGCCAGGGCGTTAAATCCTTGAAGATCGATTCGGTTAACTTACGGCTTTTCTCTTCCAGCCGAGATATCTCATCGGAGAGATTAACTTGGCTATCGGAGCTGACCAAACGCAGCTCCTCAATTTTTGCCTGAAGCTCGGCAATGGGCTGTTCAAAATCGAGATAGTTAGGATTCATCGGCTCTGCCTGTAAGCTGCCTATAAAAAAAGAAGCCTTGTCGAAACGGGCATGTATAAGGGGCATTATCGCACCCTGAACCTGCCACGCAAGGCAGTACCCTTTCAATTAGCGTGCCGCACCGTCATTTAGCATTCAATCTAGCGGTGGCACGCGCACGTTTATAACGTTTTTTAACGATAGCGGAGCTGAACGCCAACCTGCCCCTGCACATCACGAAGGGCCAACAGCAAGTCGTCGCTGGGTGCTACTTTCCATTCATCGGCCAGCGCCAGCCAGCCAACCGCTGCTGAGTGGCGATACTGCAACCGCACTGGCAGCCCGCCGGTATCGCGGTATGGCGTAAGACTCTCACGCAGGCTATCGACTAAACGCCCGTTGATCTGTTCAGCATCCAGTGCTAATTCCACCGCTTCGCCATAGCGAATCCGCGCGGTCACCATCGGCGTAACGTCTTTACCCCGCAAGCGTAAACCGCCGGAGAAGTCATCGTTGGATACTTCACCTTCAACGATAATCACTTGGTCAGATTCGATTTGGCCCCGCAGTTGCTCAAATAGTTCGCCAAACAGAGAGGCTTCGATGCGCCCGGTGCGATCATCCAGCGTGATAAACGCCATGGTATCGCCGCGCTTGGACTTCATGGTGCGCATGGCTACCACTAAGCCAGCCACCCGCTGCGGCTCACGAGAGGCCTTCAAATCACTAATGCGAGTAGAGACAAAGCGCTTTAGCTCACGCTCATATTCATCAATGGGATGGCCGGTCAGATAGAGACCCAGCGTATCTTTTTCACCAGAAAGGCGCTCACGATCTGTCCATTCACGGGCGCTCTGATACTCAGCATAAGGATCCGTTTCTTCCTCTTCCGCAGTAAACGCATCGCCAAACATATCCAGCATACCCAGATTTTGGTTGGCATGGTTTTGAGCAGCCGCTTTCAAGGCGTCTTCCATCGCGGCGGAAAGCACCGCCCGGTTAGGGCCAAGATTATCCAGTGCGCCAGAGCGAATCAGCGCTTCCAGCGTTCGCTTGTTTATCCGCTTTGGATCAAGGCGGCGACAAAAATCGAAAAGATCTTTAAATGGACCATCGGTGCTACGGGCTTCAACAATCGCACCAATCGGGCCTTCACCCACACCGCGAATGGCACCCAAGCCGTAAACCACGCGCCCTTCTGTATCAACGGTGAACTTGTAGCCACCGACATTAACATCCGGCGGTGTGACGGTAAGCTTGAGGTGGCGGCACTCCTCAATTAACGGCACCACCTTGTCCAGGTTATCCATTTCCGTTGACATAACGGCGGCCATAAACGGGCCAGGATAGTGCGCTTTCAACCAGGCGGTTTGATAAGACACCAAGGCGTAAGCGGCAGAGTGCGATTTGTTAAAACCATAACCGGCGAATTTCTCAACAAGATCAAAGATATTGCCAGCAAGATCTTTATCAATACCGTTGGCGGCACAGCCTTCCATAAAGCCTGAACGCTGCTTGGCCATCTCTTCGGGCTTTTTCTTACCCATGGCGCGGCGCAACATGTCTGCCTGCCCCAAAGAATAACCGGCCATTACCTGAGCAATCTGCATGACCTGCTCTTGGTACAAAATAATGCCGTACGTCGGGCTGAGCACCGGCTTCAGCAGGTCATGCTGATAATCTGGGTGGGGGTAAGAGACTTCGGCACGGCCGTGCTTACGATTGATAAAGTCATCAACCATGCCAGACTGCAGCGGGCCTGGGCGGAATAGCGCCACCAGTGCGATCATATCGTCGAGGGAGTCTGGCAGCAGGCGCTTAATCAGCTCCTTCATACCACGAGATTCCAACTGGAAAACGGCGGTGGTTTCCGCGCGTTTAAGCATCTCAAACGTTTTACTGTCGTCCAGCGGGATGGCGTCGATGTTAAGTGGCGCTTGACCGTTTACCCCCCGCACTTTATCGACCATTTCCAGCGCCCAGTCGATAATCGTCAACGTCCGCAAGCCCAAGAAGTCGAACTTCACTAGTCCAGCGTCTTCGATGTCGTTTTTATCGAACTGCACCACCAGGCCAGAGCCATCTTCATCGCACAGCAGCGGCGAGAAATCGGTCAGTTTGGTTGGGGCAATAACGACGCCCCCCGCGTGCTTACCGGTACCCCGGGTGGTGCCCTCTAGCTTGAGGGCCATTTCCCAGATCTCTTCGGCTTCTTCGTCATTGCCGATGAATTCTTTCAGGGCCGGTTCTTGCTCTATCGCTTTAGCAAGCGTCATACCCACTTCAAAGGGAATCAGCTTGGAGAGCTTATCGCCCAAGGAGTAAGGCCGCCCCTGGGCACGCGCCACATCGCGCACCACCGCTTTGGCGGCCATGGTGCCAAAGGTAACAATCTGAGATACCGCGTTGCGGCCATAGCGATTAGCTACATATTCAATTACCTTATCGCGTTTTTCCATGCAAAAGTCGACGTCAAAGTCAGGCATGGAGACACGCTCAGGATTAAGAAAGCGCTCAAACAGCAAGTCGTAGCCAATGGGATCAAGATCGGTAATTTTTTGCGCGTAAGCCACTAATGAGCCCGCACCGGAACCACGCCCTGGGCCAACTGGCACGTTGTTATCCTTCGCCCACTGGATAAAGTCCATCACGATCAGGAAGTAGCCAGGAAAGCCCATTTGGATAATAACGTTCAGCTCAAATTCAAGCCTGTCACGGTAACGTTGATCAATTTCGCGATAGGCATCGCTATCGCGGGGGTACTGTTCAACAGGGAACAGAAAATCTAACCGTTCAGTGAGGCCGTCATGGGAGACTTTGCGGAAAAACTCATCCTGAGTCATCCCTTCGGGAATTTCGAACTCAGGTAGGAAAATTTCACCCAACCGTACATCAACGCTACACCGCTCGGCGATCATGACGCTGTTCTCAAGCGCCTCAGGAATATCAGCAAACAGTGCGGCCATCTCCTCAGGGCTTTTTAGGTACTGCTCTTCGGTGTAGCGTCGTTCACGGCGCGGATCATCCAAGGCCTTACCTTCACCGATGGCAACGCGGGTTTCGTGTGCCCAAAAGTCCTCCCGCTCTAAAAAGCGCACGTCATTGGTCGCTACCACTGGGGTATTCGACTCAATCGCCAGCTTCACACTCGCGTGAACGCAATCTTCTTCAAGTGGGCGCCCGGTACGGATTAACTCCAAATAAAAACGGTCTGGAAAAGCGCGCTGCCACTCTTCCAACAGCTCTCGGGCTTCGCGCTCATGATCAGACAGCAAGTGACGACCTATCTCGCCTTCACGTCCGCCTGATAGCGCAATCAGTCCTTCGCTTTGCGCTAGCACCCACTGTTTGTCCAGAATGGCTCGCCCTTGGCGTTGGCCATCGGTCCACCCTTTAGAAATCAATTCAGTGAGGTTGCGGTAACCAACATCGTTCATCGCCAGCAGCGTAATGCGGTACGGATGGGCCTCATCATGGGGGTTGTACAGCCATAAGTCGCTACCAATGATGGGCTTGAGACCAGCGCCCTGCGCCGCTTTGTAGAACTTAACCAAACCAAACAAGTTAGCTTCATCGGTTAAGGCCAGAGCCGGCATCCCGCGCTCAGCGGTGGTACTGACCAGTGACTTGAGTTTTACCAAGCCATCGACCAGGGAGTATTCACTGTGCAAACGTAGATGAACAAACGGAACCGTCATGGGACTCTCAGCAACAAAGCTAGATAAATAGAAAATGCTTACAGCAGCGCTAACTGACGCTGCACCGGCGCAAAGCTCCGGCGGTGTTCGGCAAGCGGCCCGTGGGCAGACAGTGCCGCCAAATGCTCTTTCGTTGGGTAGCCTTTGTGGCGGGCAAAGCCATAGTCAGGATAGCGCAGATCCAGCTCGGCCATCTGGGCATCTCTGGCTACTTTGGCCAAAATTGACGCAGCGGCGATCGCAGGATGGCGAGCATCGCCTTTTACCACCGCTTGCCCGGGAAGCTCGTGCCCGGGCAAGCGGTTACCATCTACCAATAAATATTCTGCCGCGGGTGTTAGAGCATCAATGGCACGCCGCATAGCAAGATGAGTGGCATGATAGATATTTAGTTGATCAACCTCAGCAGCACTGGCCTCGGCCACAGCAAACGCTAGCGCTCGTTCGCGAATCTGTACATTCAGCGCTTCGCGTTTTTTAGCGTTGAGTTTTTTTGAATCCGTCAGCCCCTCAATAGGGCGACTAGGATCAAGAATCACCGCCGATGCGACCACACTACCGATCAGTGGCCCACGCCCAACTTCGTCAACGCCCGCTAAAAAGTCACCACGATAGTCGATTACTAAGGGAGGATAGTCAGTCGGCTTAACGGCCATGATGACTCCCTTCTTGGGAAGCTATTTCGTCGCTATCCAATGGCTGGCTCGCCACCAGAGAGATAATGGCTTGTGCCGCCCGCTGACTGGCATTGCGCTGTAATGCACGGTGCATATCGGCAAAACGTGCCTCCAGGGCGTTACGTTCTTGGGCATTATTAAGCATTTCGCTAAGCCGATCAGCGATCGTTTCTGGTGATGCAGCGTCCTGAATTAGCTCGGGCACAACGCCCTCTTGAGCAATCAAATTGGGTAGTGAAATCCATTCTGTTTTCACCAGGCGCTTTGCCAACCAATGAGTTATCGATGCCATTTTATAAGCCACCAACATTGACCGATGACATAGCATGGCTTCTAGCGCGGCAGTGCCCGAGGCCAGCAACACAGCATCGCTGGCAACCATCGCCTCGCGAGCCTGACCTTCCAAGAGCATGACCCGCTCGCTTAACGTGGGGTAGCTTGCCAGTAGCTGGGTAATTTCTTGATAACGCTGGTGGGTCGCTGCGGGAATGACCACATGCAGCGATTCATTACGCTGACAGAGCAACTCAGCAGCACGTAAAAACGTATCACCAAGAAAGCGTATTTCATTGCCCCGCGAACCAGGCAATATTGCCAGAACAGAAGCTTGAGCAGGCAATGTGAGTGTTTGGCGAGCCGCTTGGCGATCATTCTCAAGCGGCAATTCATCCGCTAATGGATGGCCAACAAAGGCGACCGGCACCTGGTGCTGATGATAAAAGTCAGCCTCAAACGGCAGTAGCGTCAACATGCCATCAACCGCCTTGGCGATCTTTTTCACCCGCCCTTGCCGCCATGCCCATACCGAAGGACTGACATAGTGAGCTGTCTTTAAACCGGCGGCGCGCAGCTGTTTTTCAAGGCCAATATTGAAGTCAGGCGCGTCAATGCCAATCATAATATCCGGCTGCCAGGCGAGCGCTTCTTCGCGCAGAGTACGGCGTACACGAATGAGTTCTGGCAAGTGCTTTAGGACTTCAACAAGCCCCATCACCGATAATGTTTCAAGGGGAAAGCGGCTCGTCAGACCATGCGCTTCCATGCGAGGGCCACCCAGCCCTCGAAACTCGAGGTTTGGGTAACGAAGCTTCAGCTCGTGCATCAACCCTGCGCCGAGGATATCGCCCGAGAGTTCGCCTGCAACAATGTAAACGCGCCGAAGTGTCATGATGACGGGAGAAGTAGTGGCATTTGAATCCATCGTTGATGTCAGCTAGACATCACTATCATTAGCGGACGATACCGCGCGTTGACCGTTCAATAGAGTCGGCAAACGTGGTGACTTCGGGCAGGTCGAATCGGCTGCGCATTTCGCTAACCGCCTGTTCGACAGTTAAGCCCTGGCGGTATACCAGCTTGTAGGCACTGCTTAATGCATTAATCGCGTCTCGACTAAAGCCACGGCGCTTCAAACCAACAAGATTAAGGCCTCGCGCTTCAGCAGGGTTACCATTAATCATCACAAAAGCGGGCGTGTCTTTGGTAATAATCGACCCGCCTCCGGCCATCGCATGTTCACCAAAGTGACAAAACTGGTGAACAGCCGCTAGGCCACCCAAAATGGCGTGATCGCCGAGAACCACATGACCTGCCAAAGTCACTTGGTTAGCTAGGATACAGTCGTTGCCAATCACACAATCATGACCAACATGAACATACGCCATAAATAGGTTACGCGAACCAATGGTGGTTTCCCCGCGATCCTGCACGGTACCACGATGGAGGGTAACGCCTTCACGAACAACGTTATCATCTCCCATTACCAACCGTGTTGGCTCACCCGCGTATTTTTTGTCTTGGCAGTCTTCTCCTACCGAAGCAAATTGAAAAATTCGCGTACGTTCACCCAGAACGGTAGGCCCTTTAATAACCACGTGAGGGCCTATCACAGAGCCAGCACCAATCGTGACGTCTGGCCCAATAACACTAAACGGGCCAACCTCAACGTCGTCAGCAAGCTGCGCTTTGGGATCAACCAGTGCAGTAGGATGTATCAAGCTACCTTCCTCTCAGCACAAATAATTTCCGCCTCGCAGGCTAATTCATCATTAACCGTGGCGCGACAGGCAAACTTCCAGATACCACGCTTCCCTCGGATGACATTGGCTTCCAAGACTAACTGATCACCCGGCATAACCGGGCGCTTGAAACGCACATTATCGCTTCCTACTAAATAGTAAACATAGCCGTCAGCGGGCAGCTTATTGACGGTTTTAAAACCTAAAATACCGCACACCTGAGCCAGCGCCTCTAAAACTAAAACACCTGGCATAATGGGGTGATGCGGGAAATGACCATTAAAAAATGGCTCATTAATACTGACATTTTTGTACGCAACGATGGATTCACCCACGGTTAATTGCGTTACTCGATCCACCAGCAAAAACGGGTAGCGGTGAGGCAAGTATTCGCGAATTTCGTTAATATCCATAACCATCGTAACGACCTCTAAAATGACAAAAGGCCTGAGTTATATCAGGCACGCACCAGCAAATTTGCTGGTCAAAAAGCAGTGAATTATAACCTGCTGCTGTACAGCCTCAAGCTACCTGCCTCTAAATAGCTGGCATAATGTTACTCGCTGCGTTGGCTCTTCTCTAAACGGGATAAACGCTTGGCTATTTCGTCTAGCTGTTTAAATCGCACCGCATTCTTACGCCATTGGGTATTGTTCATGGCACCGGTACCCGAAGAGTAGACACCTGGCTCATGAATCGAATTGGTCACTAGACTCATACCCGTTACCTGCACGCCGTCACAAATAGTGAGGTGCCCGGAAAGCCCAACCCCCCCTCCAAGCATGCAGTGTTTACCCACGTTGGTGGAACCAGCGATGCCAACGCAGCCCGCTAGTGCACTGTGATCACCAATGATCACGTTATGCGCAATCTGTACTTGGCTGTCGATTTTCACATCGTTGCCAATGACGGTGTCTCCCAATGCACCACGATCAATACTTGAGCAACTGCCGACCTCAACGTCATCGCCTAGCACAACCCCGCCTAACTGAGCGATCTTATGCCATCCAGCACCGTCATGGGCAAAGCCGAAACCATCACCACCGATCACACAACCACTTTGCAAAATCACCCGTTTGCCCACAACAACACCGTGGCAAACAGTCACATTCGCGTGTAGCCGTGTATCATCGCCAATCACACTATCTGCACCGATCACGCTGCCAGCACCCACAACCACACGCTCACCTAACACCACACCTGCTTCAATCACCGCATGTGCTTGAACAGAAACACCCTCACCCAACATGGCGCTCTCTGCCACAACGGCTGTGGGATGAATACCGATCACATCCCGAGCAGGTAATGGATCAAACAGCTGGGAAAGCTTTGCGTAACCTAAATAAGGATTGGCCATCTCTAAGCGTGGAACAGGGCAGTTTTTGCCATGCTCAGGATGAAGCAGTACCGCGGCTGCTTTAGTGGTGGCTAGATCTTTCAAATACGCACGATTAGCGAGAAAAGCCACTTGGTCAGGCGCCGCTTCTTTAAGCGTTGCAAGACCCCGAATCGGCTGTTCGGCGTCGCCTTCAAAATCGACGTCCAAGTGACGTGCAATATCCGCAAGGGTGAGGTGATGAGAAGCGTGCGTCATGGGAGCCCAGAGAAACATGGGTGCGGGCTAGCCGCACCGACAGTCATAAAATTAGTTTAGCGAATCAAAAATCTGTGTGACCTCATTAGTCACATTAGGTAGGTCAGTCGATGAGTGCAATACCCCTTGCGGCTCCACCAGAACATCAATGTTGTGACGTTCTAGCACCTGCTCTACCGCTCGCTCTAGCTTGGACTCAGCCCCTTCAAGGAACTGCTGCTCAGATGCTTGCTGCGCTTGGAGCACTTCACGGCGCAGTTGCTCAAAGCGACTGCCCTTCTCCTGAAGCTCAGCAATTAGCGGATCTCGCTGAGATTGAGACATCGTCTCACCTTCCCGCTGCAGACGTTCTTGCAGTCGTTGAAGTTCTTCTCCCAACGCTTGAGCTTCGCGCTGTTGGTTACCAATTTGGCCTTCCAGTTGGCTCAACGATGACTGAGCCGACTGTGTATTCATCAACGCAGCACGCCAGTCAAGTACTGCCACTTCGGCAGCAACAGCGTAGGCGGGTAGCGTCATTGCGCCAAGTAGGCACACAGCTGCTGTCAGTTTACGCATCGTGTTAACTCCTTTTTATTAGATGGCTACCAAAGGTATCCCACCATGTTAGAACGTTTGGCCCAGCGAGAACTGGAAAAACTGAGTATCGTCACCGCTTTCGTCGCTTAACGGCTCTGCCACGCTGAAGGTCAATGGGCCTACCGGTGTTAGCCACGAAAGGCCGACACCAACGCTGTAGCGCAAGTCACCCAGGTCAACGCCAGAGTTGCATTGCTGGCGCCCAACATCCGCTTCCTGCACATCATAGCAAGAACTCAAGAAGGTATTACCCGCATCGAGAAAGAGCGATGGCTGAATCGCACGCTGATCTTCTACAAAAGGCATTGGGAAAAGGACTTCTGCTGATCCTTCTACCAATATATTGCCGCCCAACGTACGGTCACGACCGCCATCTCGAGTCGGCGTCGTACGCTGGCCCAGAGTGTTCGATGTAAAACCACGTACTGAACCTAAACCACCCGCATAAAAGTTTTCATAGAACGGATAAGGGTCGTTGCTACCTAGCGTGTCGGCATAGCCTAGATTACCAGTAAACTTCAGCGCCCAAGTCTCGTCATCGTTGATTGGGAACAGTTGCTGAGCACGAGCACGCAGCTTGTAGTACTCCGCATCACTACCAGGGACGCCTGTTTCTAGCGATACACGCTGATAGTTGCCCGCTGTCGGCATAATGCCACGGTTCAAGTTATTACGTGTCCAGCTCGCCGTTAGCTTCAGGCTTTGGGCGTTATCGCCTTCATCTTCGACGTAACGAATAATTTCTGAGGCTGAGTCGTTATAGGTTTTAACCGTGACCTCTTCAAGGCTGGCACCAAAATTCAGACGTGAAAGCTCACTAATGGGGTAACCGAAGTTAATACCAGCCCCATAGGCATCAGTGGAGAACGTCGAAATATCAGAGTCGCCGTAATCAGTTTCCCGATAAAAGAGATTATAACCGCGCGAAATACCATCCAGTGTCCAATAGGGATCCGTGAAAGCAAAGTTAACACTGGTAAACGTATCACTACGTTGTGCACCTACGTTGACGCGGTTCCCGGTGCCCAGGAAGTTATTTTGCGCCAGACCAACGCCGTAAATAACACCTGCGCTTTGTGAAAAGCCGACACTGGCAGAAACTGAGCCAGACGGCTGTTCTTCAACGTTATACGTTACGTCTAGTAAGTCGGGCTGTCCCGGGACCGGTTGCGTATCAACCTCTACTTGGCTAAAGAAGCCAAGGCGCTCTAGGCGTTGACGCGATTGAGTAATCGACTCGGTGGAGGCTGGTGCGCCTTCTAGCTGAATCATTTCGCGACGCAATACTTCGTCTTGCGTTGTGGTATTGCCATAGAACTCGATACGACGCACATAAGTGCGTTGACCAGGATCGACTGCAATCACCAAATCAACCGTTTCGCCATCACCTGCCATTTCAGGGATACCCTGAACTTCAGCAAACGCAAAGCCTTCCGCACCAAGTCGCTGGCGAAGCGCTTCAGTAGACGCATTAAGATCGCCACGAGAGAACGTATCACCACGGCTAATGATCAGTAGTTCGTTCGCTTCGTTTTCGCTAATTTGCAGGTCACCTGCAAAACGAATGTCGCCTACTTGGAACTGATTGCCCTCATCAATATTTAACGTGATGAAGATCTCTGACTTTTCAGGACCAATCGATACCTGTGTTGAGGTGACATCAAAATTAACGTAACCACGATCCAGGTAGAAAGAGCGTAGTCGCTCAATGTCACCTGCCAACGCTTCACGAGAATAATCATCCTTAGAGAACCAACCAAAAACACGCCCAGGCCGATCATTTAGCTCAAATACGTCGCGCAGTGTGTCATCATCGAATGCCTCATTGCCCACAATGTTGATCTGTCGAATTTTAGCAACTTCGCCTTCGTTAACATTGATATTAACCTGAACACGGCCTTCATCAATTTCGTCAACTTCAACATCGATGCGGGCACTGTAGCGCCCCTGAGCTTGATAAACTCCTTCAAGCTCACGCTGAATCTCTTCCAACGTTGAAAGCTGCAGTACCTGCCCCTCGGAAAGGCCTGATTCGCGCAGGCCGTTGCGCAGGTCCTCATCAGAAATCTGCTGATTCCCCTCAATGTTCAAGCGCGCGATGGTCGGCCGCTCTACCACCTGGATAACCAATACATCCCCCTCTCGTGCGAGGGAAACATCTTCAAACAAGCCTGTGGCAAACAAATCGCGCGCAGCGGCAGCAAGCTGCTGCTCGCTAACGCGATCATTGGCATTGACGGGAAACGCATTAAAGACCGAGGCGGCAGATACCCGCTGCAGTCCTTCCACACGAATGTCGGAAACATCAAAGGATTGTGCTTGGGCACTGCTGGTACCTACTAGCAACAGTGCCGCCATTCCAAGGGTCTTGATTTTCATGCAGTCAGTTCGCTCGCGTTGGTCTGCCCATCATTCCAGATAGGCACCATATACATTTGTGCAGGCAGATGACAAGGCATCCAGCGCCCTACACGCGTCATTACCACAGGCGCATCAGATCAAAATAGAGAGCCATCAACATTAGGGTGCCTACCATGGCAAGCCCAATACGCAACCCTACCGCTTGCGTTTGCTCAGAGACCGGCCGCCCACGCACGACCTCTATAAAATAATAAAGTAAATGCCCACCATCGAGCACGGGTATTGGCAGTAGATTAAGCACGCCAAGGCTGATGGAAAGATACGCTAGAAAGCCTACGAACGCTTCCATTCCCGCACGAGCCGAGTCACCTGATATCTGCGCGATGGTAATCGGCCCCGAAAGATTAGACGGTGAAATCAGCCCCACCAGCATCTTGCGGATGGCATCTACCGTCAGCAGCGTCATCTCACCTGTGCGTGATAGCGCCTGACCTACCGCCTCTACCGGCCCGTAACGGATTTCACGTTGAAGCTCTTCAGGCCACGTTACCTGCTGCGCTCCGGCACCAATGTACCCAACCTCGCCGCCACTCTCCAGCGCATTACGGCCAGGCGTTAAGGAGAGACTGCCCTGCTCATCACCACGCTGGTAACCAACCTCTAAGGTTTGGCCTGCATTCTCACGAATAACTGAGACAAACTGCATCCAATCATCAATTGGTTCGCCATCCAGTGACAAAATACGATCACCTGCTCGCAGGCCAGCCTGTGAAGCCGCCTGGCCATCAATCACTTGGCCTAGCACCGCGGGTACGTTTGGGCGCCAAGGCGTAATACCCAAACTCTGCATCGGCTGGGGCGGGTCCTGGCGAACCATGTAGTTGGCCACAGGAAGCTGATAAACCCGTGAGGCATTCGACCCTTCAGGCTGCGCCTCAAGTATCAGGTCGCCATTGAACCCAATCATGGAGACTAGCTTTAAATTAATCTCTTCCCAGGAGCGCATAGTATCTCCCTGGATCGAGGTAATTTCAGCGCCATGAGAAAGCCCTGCCTCTGCCGCAGGAGAGTTAGGAGTAACATCACCAACAATGGGAGCAACGGTTGTGGTGCCGGCAACAAATAGTGCCCAATAGGCCACAATCGCAAGTAAAAAATTTGCAATCGGGCCAGCGGCAACAATAGCGATACGCTGCCACACGGTTTTGCGGTTAAATGCTTGATCTAATTGCTCTTCGGGCACAGGTGCTTCGCGCTCGTCCAGCATCTTTACATAGCCACCTAGCGGTATGGCCGCCACTGCGAACTCTGTGCCGTGACGATCAACGGTCGACCACAGCGGCTTACCAAAGCCTACTGAGAAACGCAGCACCTTTACACCACAGCGCCGCGCCACCCAAAAATGGCCAAACTCGTGGAAGGTTACCAACAACCCAAGCACCACGATTACCGCTAGTATATTTTGTATCAGGCCCACTCTTCGCTCCTTTACACAACTCGCTGATCAACGATGGCTGATGCTAAGCGAACTATTGGCATACTATTAGAGCCGCCTGCTCCCGTGCCCACTGATCTGCCGATAGTATCTGCTCAAGCGTGTCGGCAGGTTCCTCAAACGGTAGGGCCATCACTTTTGCCACCACCTCAGCAATCATGCTGAAGCCAAGCTGTCCTTCCAGAAAAGCCTCGACAGCGACCTCATTTGCTGCGTTCAAAATCGCCGGTGCAGCGCCGCCCTTTCGCATTGCTTCGCGGGCGAGCGTCAAGCAGGGAAAAAGCGTTTCATCGGGAGCTTCGAAATCCAGACGCGCCACCTGAAAAAGATCCAGCGTCTCAACCCCTGCATTAATCCGTTCCGGCCATGCCAAGCCATAGGCAATAGGCGTACGCATATCAGGATTACCCAACTGCGCAATCACCGAACCATCATCATAGGCAACCATAGAATGAATAACGCTTTGCGGATGAACCACGACTTGTATCTGATCGGGCGTTGCATCAAATAGCCAGCACGCTTCAATAAGCTCTAGTCCTTTATTCATCAACGTCGCACTGTCAACGGAGATTTTGCGCCCCATTGACCAGTTAGGATGATGACAAGCCTGCTCAGGGGTCACCTTAGCGATATCGTCTGCCGGCCAGCCGCGAAAAGGCCCGCCAGAGGCAGTAAGCAGCAACTGGCGAACACCGTGCTGACGTAGCCCGCCCCTGTGCTCGGTAGGTAGACACTGGTAAATAGCATTATGTTCGGAATCAATCGGCAATAAAGTTGCACCCGAGCGAGCAATAGCGTCCATAAACAAGGCACCGCTCATCACCAATGCTTCTTTATTGGCCAACAGCACACGCTTACCTGACTCGGCAGCTGCTAGCGCAGGTAGCAGGCCCGCTGCGCCAACAATAGCGGCCATCACGGTATCCACTTGCCTTTCTCGTGCCACCTGACAAAGCGCTATAGCCCCCGAAAGAACCTTAGTAGAGAGCCCTGACATTAAAAGTGATTGCTGCAACCAGTTCGCATCTTCAGGATCATCTAATACAGCAACCTCAGGATGATGAACGCGACATTGCGCTAAGAGCACTTCTTTTGAGGTATGAGCCGTTAAGGCATAAACGCGATAGCGGTCTGGGTATTGAGCAATGACATCAAGGGTGCTTTTACCAATTGAGCCTGTTGAACCAAGCACTGTAATACGCTGAACAGGTGGTTGGCTCATAGGGCACTCACCTGAAGATGGATCACCTGTAAATAGAACAGCGCAAAAATAGGCACTGCTGCCGTCAGGCTGTCAATACGATCTAGTATACCGCCATGGCCTGGCAAGAGCTGGCTTGAATCCTTGATGTCTCGATAGCGCTTGAGCATACTTTCCAATAGATCACCAAGCACTGAAACTAGTGTAACCAAGCCGGTAATCACTACGAGTGCAACACCACCCATAAAATTAATGGGCTGCCATACAGCGAACACAATCGCTAGCAATAATGTGGCCGCAAGACCGCCATACACGCCTTCCCAGGACTTTCCTGGGCTTACTTTTGGAGCAAGCTTGTTTTTTCCCCAACGCCTACCTGCAAAGTAGGCGCCAATATCAGCGGTCCATACCAGCAATAGCACAAATAGCAGCCATACAGCGCCACTATCGCGGAGCACGTTGAATCCTACCCAGCACGGCAGCAGCACCCACACACCCATTAGCAACCGTCGTGAAGTGGCTTGCCATTGGTTAACAGCATTAGGGTAGTGGGTCACCCAATAAAGATTAATTACCCACCCTATAACCGCCAGCCAAAGCGGCCAAGCGGCTAACGCTGCTCCTCCTAGCCACATCACCAGCATTAACACTGCCATAACAGCCACCAGGGAAAATCGCGCCCCCTGGCGGGCGACACCGGCTAAGTTGGTCCACTCCCAAGCACCTAGCAGCACAATAAGTGCTGTAAAAAGTGCAAAGGCCCCACCTTGTAGTCCGAACAAGCCAATCAGCGTCAAGGGCGCTAACCAGGCTGCTGTAATCATCCGCTGTTTAAGCACCTTGCGCCTCTATTTGTGCGTCGGTCATACCAAAACGACGGCGACGTAGGCAAAAGTCGTCCAACGCCTCATCAAGCGCCGCCCCGTTGAAATCTGGCCAGAGCAGTGGCGAAAAATGCAGTTCTGCATAAGCCAACTGCCATAACATAAAGTTAGATAACCGCTGCTCCCCGCTGGTGCGGATGCATAAATCTACCGGCGGCACATTGTGCGTATTCATTGCCGCATCAAGGCGCGCCTCATTAATATCGGAAGCCGCCAGCTCGCCTGCGGCTACTTGCTCTGCCAACTGCCTAGCCGCTCGCGCAAGGTCCCATTGGCCGCCGTAGTTAGCAGCAATCACTAGATGCATGCCGGTATTCTCTGCGGTTAACGCCTCGGCACGCTGAATATGCTTTTGGATCGCATGGGAAAAACCACGCTGCTCGCCAATAATTGACAGACGAATATTACGCTCATTGAGCTTTTTGACTTCACGCTTAAGCGCCATCAAAAAAAGCTCCATCAAGGCATTCACCTCAGCCGCGGGACGCTTCCAATTTTCACTAGAAAAAGCGAAAAGACTCAATGTTTGAACGCCCCGTTGCGCAGCGCGCTCAATAACCGCTCGCACGGCTTCGACACCGGCTCGGTGACCGCGCACTCCGGAAAGCCCTCGTGCCCGCGCCCAGCGGTTATTACCATCCATAATAATAGCAACATGGGATGGCGGTGCCTCCTCGGATCGAGAAGGCGGCCTGCCATCCTGCTGCGCTTGGGGAAGCTGCGGAGACGTCATGGGTTCTCGCACCAAAGGTCAGTCATAGTAAAGCCAAGCGATGGCCCACGGGCAGCCAAGCTCCCCGTGGTTGATTGAAAGCAGGTAGCTATTTTTATACTAATAACTATACCTGCATGAGATCCTGTTCTTTTGCGGCAAGCGCTTTATCGATCTCAGCAATATACTTATCCGTCAACTTCTGGATGTCGTCTTCACCTTGGCGCTGATCGTCTTCGGTAATTTCTTTATCCTTCAGCAAGGATTTAAAATCACCGTTGGCATCACGACGTACGTTACGTACCGCCACGCGCGCATGCTCAGCTTCGCTACGCGCCTGCTTGATGTAGCCTTTGCGTGTTTCTTCGGTCAACATCGGCATCGGCACACGAATGACATTACCAGCACTGGCAGGATTAAGCCCCAGATCAGAGGTCATAATCGCCTTCTCAATCTTGGGCACCATGCCCTGTTCCCAAGGCGTTACTGTCAGTGTACGAGCATCTTCGACGTTAACGGAAGCCACTTGATTTAGCGGCACCTGGCCACCGTAATAATCAACGGTCACCGCGTCGAGAATACTGGGATGAGCACGCCCCGTACGGATCTTATTGAAGTTACTGTGCAGCGCTTCAACGCTTTTCTTCATGCGAGATTCTGCATCTTTCTTGATGTCATTGATCACGATATTACCCTCTGTCTATCAGCGTGCCTTCCTTGCCCCCTACTACCAAATTCAGCAGGGCACCAGGCTTATTCATATCAAATACCCGCACCGGCATATTATGGTCACGTACCAGGCAGATTGCGGTCAAATCCATAACGCCCAATTTTTGGTCTAGGGCATCGTCGTAAGAGAGCTGGTCGTACTTCACGGCATCGGGATGTTTAACCGGATCTTTATTGTACACGCCGTCCACTTTGGTGGCCTTGATCACCACGTCAACATCTACTTCAATACCACGTAAGCAGGCTGCAGAGTCGGTCGTAAAGAAAGGATTACCCGTACCAGCGGAAAACAGCACCACGTCTCCCGACGTTAAGTAGCGGATGGCGGTGCGGCGGTCGTAATGCTCCACCACACCACTCATGGGAATCGCTGACATTACTCGCGAGCGAATATTGGAGCGCTCAAGTGCATCCCGCATTGCTAGCGCATTCATCACTGTTGCCAGCATTCCCATGTGGTCACCCGTCACCCGATCCATGCCAGCTTCATTGAGCGCCGCGCCACGAAATAGGTTTCCACCACCAATCACGATACCCACCTGAACGCCAATACCAACCAATTGGCCGATCTCTAGTGCCATACGATCCAGCACTTTCGGATCAATACCAAAATCGTGCTCACCCATTAGCGCTTCGCCAGACAACTTCAGCAAAATACGTTTGTATTTTGATTTCGACTTTTCAGCCTTACTGGCAGCAACTGCGGGGGCGGACTCTTGAACTTCACGTGACATGGCATCTCTCCTGAGGCAGACCTGAACACAGGCGGGCGAGACGACCCCAGTTTTTCGCAGGGGCCGGATACACAAAAGCGTGCGCTCGCGCGCACGCCATCTTCTTTCTGAAACCTCTGACCTTAGCGACGGCCAGCCTGTTCCATAACTTCTTTAGCAAAGTCGACTTCTTCTTTCTCGATGCCTTCGCCCACTTCAAAGCGAGTGAAGCTAACCACTTCGCCACCCGCCGCTTTCACGAACTCGGCAACGGATTGGTTCGGGTCTTTAACGAACGGCTGTTCGGTCAGGCTGTTCTCGGCCAAGTACTTTTTCAGACGGCCTTGAACCATTTTCTCAGCGATCTGCTCAGGCTTACCGGCCATGTCCGGCTGGGCCAGAATAATCGCTTTTTCTTTATCCAGCTCTTCCTGCGGCATATCTTCTGGGTGCGCAACCGACGGATTGATCGCTGCCACGTGCATAGCAACGTCTTTAGCAGCTTCCGTGTTACCACCTTTCAGAACGGTCAAGACGCCGATACGGCCGCCGTGAACGTATTCGCCTACAAGGCCACCTTCAACAGCGTTCACAACAACGGCACGACGCACACCGATATTCTCGCCGATTTTCTGTACCAGCTGCTCACGAGTAGACTCGAGGTCGCCAGCCATTACCGCTGCAACGTCTTCATTTTTCGCCGCAAAGAACGCATCTGCGATCTTGTTGGTGAAAGCGATGAAGTTGTCGTCACGGGCAACGAAATCAGTTTCGGAGTTGATCTCGACCATTACGCCGTAGCTGCCGTCTTCTGCTACGCGAGTAACAACGGCACCTTCTGCAGCGGTACGACCCGCTTTTTTCGCGGCTTTAAGGCCAGAGCTTTTACGCAGGTTCTCGATTGCAACTTCGATATCACCGTCGGCTTCAGTAAGTGCTTTTTTACACTCCATCATGCCAAGACCGGTACGTTCGCGCAGTTCCTTAACCTGAGAGGCGCTGATAGCAGCCATGAGTTTTCACCTCGGAAATGGTTCTAGCTGAAAGTTAAACGCGCTACAGAGTATAGGCTCGGTAGATGACCGTTGCGTATCACTTTGTAGAGCATTCGCCGGCATTAAGCGTCCGGCATAATCGGCCCACTTGAGCGAACTCAAAGCGGGAAAAAGGGGGCATAAGGCCCCCTCTTAAACATGATGCGGCTTGTCTGGCCGCCGCACCACTGCAACCGTTACTCGGCAGCAGCGTCAGTGTCGGCAGAAGCGGCTTCTTCAGTCACTTCGACAAACTCTTCCGGACGACCTTCTTTCGCACGACCACACGCGTCAGCAATTGCTTTCACGTAGATCTGAATAGCGCGGATAGAGTCATCGTTACCCGGGATCACGTAATCAACGCCATCTGGGTTTGAGTTGGTATCTACCACACCAATAACCGGGATACCCAGCTTGTTGGCTTCGTTGATCGCGATGCGCTCGTGGTCAACATCGATAACGAACAGTGCGTCAGGAAGGCCGCCCATGTTCTTGATACCGCCGATAGAACGCTCGAGCTTCTCTTGCTCACGCGTCGCCATCAAGACTTCTTTCTTGGTCAGTTTCTCGAACGTACCGTCTTCGCGCATTGTTTCTAAGTCGCGTAGACGCTTGATGGACTGACGAATAGTCTTGAAGTTAGTCAGCATGCCACCCAACCAGCGATGGTTGACGAACGGCTGGTTAACGCGGTTTGCTTCTTCTTTGATGATCTTGCTAGCGCTGCGCTTGGTGCCAACAAACAAAATTTTGTTGTTGGATGCCGCCATCTTCTCAACCACGTCGATCGCTTCGTTCAGCGCCGGCAAGGTGTGCTCGAGGTTGATGATATGAATCTTGTTGCGCGCGCCGAAGATGAATTTACCCATCTTCGGATTCCAATACTTGGTTTGGTGACCGAAGTGAGCGCCTGCTTTCAGCAGGTCACGCATATTAACGTGAGACATGATAAAACTCCTGAAACTCGGGTTAGGCCTCCACGCACCCCATGGATCCGACCAGTGGCATCGTCAGACGCTGCCAGCGGCACCCGGGACCATGTGCCGGTGCATGTGTGTTTTCAAGGCTTGCTGTTTAGCAACACAGACTACCTGCATTGCGTTTAAAATAGCCTTTCTGCAGATGACCAACCGATAAAGAAGCATTGGATGGCGATTGCAGGAAAGCGCGCGGCTTTATACCATAGATCATTACCAAGATGAAGTCACAGCGCATGTAACGGTCTTAATTTACCGCTCACCATTGCCGTTCACCACTTACTTTAGAATCCACATCGAGAATTCATGAACGTTCCTATCAAGACGCCTTCTGAAATCGAGAAAATGCGTGAAGCCGGGCGCCAAGCTGCCAGCGTCATTGAAATGATCACACCCCACATCGAAGCAGGGATCTCTACGGGTGAAATTGATCGCCTGTGCCACGATTTTATTGTTAATAATTTGGGCTCTACACCTGCCCCGTTGAACTACCACGGTTTTCCGAAAGCAACCTGCACATCAATCAATCACGTGGTCTGCCATGGCATCCCTGATGATGCCAAAAAATTGAAGAACGGCGATATCATGAATCTGGATATCACCGTCAAAACGACTGACGGCTACCACGGCGATTCCAGCGTAATGTTCGTCATCGGCGATACGATCCAGGGCGAGCGCTTATGCCGTATCACTCAAGAGTGCCTGTACAAAAGCATTGAGCTAGTAAAGCCAGGCGTACACCTATCGGAACTTGCCCGCGTTATTCAGCAACACGCTGAGGCACACGGCTACTCCGTGGTACGTGACTTCTGCGGCCACGGCATCGGCGCCGATTTCCACGAAGATCCGCAGTTTCTTCACTATGATGGCTATGCGCCAGATGCCGATATCTCATTGGAAGCCGGCATGTGCTTTACTATCGAACCAATGATTAATGTGGGCGGCTATAAAACCAAGGTACTACGCGATGGCTGGACCGCGGTCACTAAGGATCGAAGCTTATCTGCTCAGTGGGAGCACACGCTGCTGGTCACGGAAAACGGCGTTGAGGTGTTAACAGCACGCAACGACGAAGACTTCAGTTTTCTGAATCGCTGATGCTTCTTCATCACTACCGGTTCGAGCCGGACACCACGCTGTACGATCTCGCTATGTTTCGCACCGAACTAGCTGGTTCACGCTCTCCTATTGCGCCGTTTAAGGCGGCGCTTCGGGAGCTACAAGCCAAGCTGGATGAGCAGTTTCGTTCCGGGGCAGATATACGCGACTTAGTCCGCGGACGGGCGTGGTATCTGGATCAGTTGCTAGCCATCGCCTGGGAACAGCACGATTGGCCTGACGAGGGTGTTGCTCTGGTAGCGGTAGGTGGCTATGGGCGTGGCGAGCTACACCCGCACTCAGATATTGATCTGTTGCTGCTGCTAGAACACGACGACGATACTCCCTTCCAAGAATCGCTAAGCGCTTTTATTACCTTCTTATGGGATATCGGTCTTGAGATTGGTCATAGCGTACGCTCACTAAATGACTGTGAGCGAGAAGCTGAAGCGGATGTCACCGTGATGACCAATCTGCTGGAATCACGGCTCATTGCTGGCCCCGAACACCTTCGCCAAAAAATGCGTGAACGCCTTAGTGCCGAGCACATTTGGCCCGCCGACCGCTTTTTTGAAGCAAAGTGGCAAGAACAAATTGCTCGCCACTACCGCTACAACAATTCTGAATACCATTTAGAGCCAAACCTCAAAAGCTCCCCAGGTGGCCTGCGAGATATTCAGATGATTGGCTGGGTAGCCAAACGCCATTTTGGCACTGAGCACTATGCCGACATTGTCGCAAATGGCTTTATGAACGATGCCGAGCTTCGCATCTTAAGCCAGGGCCAAGCCTTTTTGTGGCAGGTGCGTTATGCCCTGCACATGCTGACAGACCGCGCCGAAGACCGATTGCTATTTGATCACCAGCGCACCATTGCCGAAATGTTTGGCTTTCGAGATACCCCTGAGCGCTTAGCGGTTGAACAGTTTATGAAGCGCTACTATCGGCATGTGACCGCCCTAGCCGGGCTTAACGACATGCTGTTACAGCACTTTGATGAGGTTATTCTACGCGGCAAAGAGGCCTTGGAAACTGTTAAGCTGAATGAGCGTTTCGAAACGAAAGGCGGCTACATCCAGGTGCGTTCACGCAATCTGTTTCGTGAGCGACCTGCGGCCATGCTGGAACTGTTTCTGTTGATGGCCAAGCACCCGGAAATAGAGGGGGTACGCGCTGACACCATCCGCTTGATTCGCGACCATCGCCATCAAATCGATGACCATTACCGTGAAGACCCGCGCCATCAGCGGCTGTTCATGTCCATTTTACGGGCTCCCGGCAATGTCCCTCGCCAGTTAAGGCGTATGAACCGTTACGGCATCTTAGGCAAGTACCTTCCAGAATTTGGTCGCGCGGTTGGATTGATGCAACACGATTTGTTTCATATTTACACCGTAGATGCTCATACCCTCCGCTTGCTGAAGTTTTTACACGGATTTCGAAAATCGGATGCCAAAGACGACTTCCCAGTCGCAGCCACGCTTATCCATCAACTGCCCAAAATGGATCTACTGTGGATTGCCGGGCTGTTTCATGATGTTGGTAAAGGTCGCGGCGGCGACCATTCTGAGATTGGTGCACGTGATGTTGAACAATTCTGTCACCGTCACCACGTTTCCCAACACGATACCAATTTACTGCGCTGGCTGGTGGAGCATCACCTACTGATGTCCATGACCGCTCAGAAGCGTGACATTAGCGATCCCGACGTGATTCGCGACTTCGCTCTAACGGTGCGCGACGAGACCCGCTTAGATTACCTCTACGTGCTCACAGTGGCCGACATAAACGCAACCAACCCCACTCTGTGGAACGGTTGGCGCGCGTCACTGTTGCGCCAGCTTCATGCCGAAACCAAGCGTGCATTGCGACGGGGGCTAAAAAATCCGCCTGACCGAGATGACTGGGTGCGAGAAACCCGCACTGAAGCCCGCTCGTTACTGCAAACAGTCGGCGTCGACAGCGCTCAGATTGATCAACTGTGGGAATCCCTCGGCGAAGACTATTTCCTTCAATACGCACCCAGCGAAATTGTCTGGCAGACCCAAGGCATTCTTGCCCACCAGCCGTCTATTTTGCCGTTGGTCTTAATTAGTGCGCCCACCGCCGATATGGCCGAAGGTGGCACCAAGGTCTTTATCCACACCCGTTCGGTAGACGATTTATTTGCGGCAACCGCCGCCGCCATGGAGCAACTAGGCTTATCTATCCATGATGCCCGCATCGCCACCTCGCACAACGACTGGACACTCAACACGTTCATTGTGCTAGATCATTATGGCCAGCCTATTCGTGATCCTGAGCATATTGAGGAGATGCGTCGGCACCTCGTCGAAGAATTGGATGACCCGGATGACTATCCAGAGATTGTTACGCGCCACACACCGCGACAGCTTAAGCACTTCAAAGTGCCCACCGAGGTAGTTATTGAGCAGGACCCAGCCAACGAACGTACGCTGCTAGAGTTAACTGCTCCAGACCGCCCCGGCCTGCTGGCTCGTGTCGGGCGTATTTTTATGGAACAGGATATTGCCTTATCGGCGGCGAAAATTGCCACGCTGGGGGAACGGGTTGAAGACGTTTTCTTCATTACCACAAAAGCAGGTGAACCGCTCACCGACCCAGATCGGCAACAGCAGCTTCGTGAACGGCTTATCGAAGTGTTAGGCGTGTAAGCGCTCAAATCAGCGACACCTTGGTGGTTAAGTTTGAGGTGGCACCAGGGGTTGCCTATAATCGGCGGTTTAGTTGGCCGTTTTTACAGACATCCAGCACCGCCTTTAGGCTATCAACGGACATGCCATGAATCCTGATCTAAACCTTCTGCACCCCTATCCGTTTGAAAAGCTAGCCGCCCTAAAGGCAGCGCTTGTGCCACCGGTGGGGCTTGCACATATTCCCCTCACTATTGGGGAACCTCAACACGCCCCTTACGCAGGGGCGTTAGAGGCGCTGGTTACCCACCAATTAGAGATGGCTCGCTACCCAGCAACCATCGGCCTACCCGCCCTACGCGAAACAATTGCCCGCTGGGCAACCCAACGTTTTTCGCTTGCCGGGCTAGATGCCGAACAGCAAGTACTCCCCGTTAACGGCACCCGCGAAGCAATTTTTGCATTTGTACAAGCCGCGTTGGATCGTCATCGCCCCGCCAAGGTGGCTGTCCCCAATCCCTTCTACCAAATTTATGAAGGGGCCACACTACTGGCAGGTGGCGAGCCGCTCTATTTGGATTGCACGGCTGACAACGATTTTCGCCCTGATTTTTCGGCCGTGAGCGCGGCAACCTGGCGCGATGTACAAATGGTATTCATTTGCTCACCTGGCAACCCCACAGGGGCCGTCACGCCACTTTCTGAATTCAAGGAGCTCATCGCACTGGCTGATGAGCACGACTTTATCATCGCCTCCGATGAGTGCTACTCAGAGCTATATCTGGATGAAAGCACGCCGCCTCCCGGCCTGCTACAAGCCTGCGCAGAGCTTGGACGCGACGACTACCAACGCTGCGTAGTATTTCACTCGCTATCTAAACGCTCTAACTTGCCAGGGTTACGCTCTGGCTTTGTGGCGGGTGACGCGAATATTCTGGCGCCGTTTAAGCGCTACCGTACGTATCACGGCTGTGCAATGTCGCTGCCGCTTCAGCATGCCTCTATCGCCGCTTGGCAGGATGAAACCCACGTTCGCGCCAACCGGGACGCTTACCGCGAAAAATTTAACGCTGTCACCAACGTTCTGGCCCCGGTAATGAGCTTCCCCACGCCAGAAGCGAGCTTTTACCTCTGGCCAGCAGTGCCCGATGGTGATGACATCGCCTTTACCCAGCGGCTATTTAGCGAGCAACACGTCAGCGTCTTACCTGGCAGCCTTATGGGCCGCCCAGGAGAAAATGGCCGTAACCCCGGCTCGGGTCGACTACGTTTAGCATTAGTGGCGGAACTTGCGCCCACACTTGAAGCAGCTGAGCGACTTCGTCAACTGCTTGAGCGCGGCTAAGACACCGTAGACTTATTTAAGGAGGTTGTATGCTGACACTCTATATCATCAACACATGCGACACCTGCCGCAAAGCACGCAACGCACTTGAAGAAAAAGGTATTCCTTTCAAGACCCATGACCTGCGTAAAGATGGTCTTTCAGCTGGCCTACTTGAGCACATTCTTGAGCGCGTACCGCTATTAGAGGCGCTTAATAAGCGCAGCAAAACATGGCGCGACTTACCCCAGGAAGAAAAAGACAGCTTGGATGCTACGTCTGCCCGCAGGCTATTACTTGAACAGCCCACGTTGCTCAAAAGGCCACTGTTAGAAGTTGATAACGATACTATTTTAGTGGGCTACCGCGACGGCGATTACGACTCTCTCAGCGGCTAATACGCCACTGAACCCTAACAACTGATTATTATTTAAAACTTTAAAGGAAGACGCGTTATGCTGAGCTTCGCGCTTGGAATCGGCACCCAAAACACCCAGGGCGACTGGCTAGAAATCTACTACCCAGCACCACTGTTTAATCCTGCAGACAGCTTGGTAGCCGCAGCCAAAGAGGCGCTAGACGCCCCCACTGGAAATACGGCGATCAGTTTCCTGCCTGAAGATTGCACGCGCCTAGCCAAAGCGTTAGAAGCTGCCGGCCACTCTGAGCAGGCAGCCCTCGCCGAATCACTCGCCACCAGCCATCGCCCTCTGGTCGCGATGTTTTTAGAAAGCGATCAGGCACCACAAACCGCTCCTGAAGTCTACTTAAAGCTGCACCTGCTCTCTCACCGTTTAGTGAAGCCTCATGGCTTGGATCTGACGGGTATGTTTGGCCTGCTGCGCAATATTGCCTGGACCAACGAAGGCGCGATTGATATCGAAGAGCTGCCCGCCCGCCGCCTGAAAGCGCGCTTAGCGGGTCGAGCGCTATCAGTCGACTGCGTTGATAAATTCCCCAAAATGACCGATTACGTGGTGCCCACGGGCATCCGCATTGGCGACACTGCTCGCGTGCGCCTGGGCGCTTACCTAGGTGAAGGCACCACGGTAATGCATGAAGGCTTCGTCAACTTCAACGCAGGTACTGAAGGCCCCGGCATGATCGAAGGGCGCATTTCTGCAGGCGTTATGGTCGGTAAAGGCTCTGACCTGGGTGGCGGCTGCTCTACCATGGGAACGCTTTCTGGCGGCGGCAACATCATCATCAAGGTAGGCGAAGGCTGCCTGATCGGTGCCAATGCTGGCATCGGTATTCCACTAGGTGACCGCTGCACCGTAGAAGCGGGCTTGTATATTACCGCAGGTTCGAAAGTTACCCTGCTCGACGATCAGAATCAGGAAGTTAACACCGTGGCAGCACGCGAACTAGCAGGCCAGGATGACTTATTACTGCGCCGCAATTCGCAAAACGGTCGTATTGAGTGCCTGACCAATAAAAGCGCCATTGCGCTGAACGAGGCACTGCATGCCCATAACTGAGCCTGAAACGCTGTCGCCCACACTGCAGCTCGCGTTTGAGCTACTAAGCCGGGCGTCGGTAACGCCGGATGACGAAGGCTGCCAGGACCTTATGATCGAGCGCTTAACGGCGCTCGGTTTTCATATCGAGCAACTGCCGTTTGGCGATGTCAAAAATTTCTGGGCAATAAGAGGCCATCATGGCCCCGTGTTAGCCTTTGCTGGCCACACCGACGTCGTACCCAGTGGGCCCCATACGAACTGGGAATTCCCACCGTTTGAGCCATGCATTGATGAGCACGGCATGCTCTGTGGGCGAGGCGCAGCAGACATGAAGGGCAGCCTAGCGGCGATGCTCACTGCTGTTGAGCGCTTTGTTACGACCCATCCGGAGCACGATGGCCGGATAGCGTTTTTAATCACATCCGATGAGGAAGGCCCTGCCGTTGATGGCACCCGTGCAGTGGTTGAGCATTTACGCGAACGCAACGAACGCCTGGACTACTGTATTGTTGGTGAACCTTCGTCAACTTCACGACTGGGCGATATGATTAAAAACGGTCGCCGCGGGTCATTGGGCGGCGTTCTACATCTCAAAGGGGTTCAGGGTCATGTGGCCTACCCACACCTTGCGCGCAACCCTATTCACCAAGCGATGCCCGCACTGGATGCGTTGGTTAACGAGCACTGGGACGCGGGCAATGACTTTTTTCCAGCCACCAGCTTCCAGGTATCTAATTTTCGCGCGGGCACCGGGGCAACCAACGTCATTCCAGGTGAAGTAGAAGTCGTCTTTAACTTCCGTTATTCCACGGAAGTTACCCATGAGATGCTAAGAAGCCGAACCGAGTCGATTTTGGATAAACATGGCCTTGAGTACCACATCGATTGGACACTCAACGGCGAACCATTTCTAACCGCAGAAGGCGAATTAGTCGATGCTGCCATTCGCGGGGTAGAAGCCGTTACCGGCGAGCGACCTGCGCTTTCGACCAGCGGCGGCACCTCAGATGGTCGCTTCATCGCGACACTTGGCGCTCAAGTGGTCGAGCTCGGCCCGCTTAACGACACCATTCACAAAGTGAATGAGCGCGTGCGCGCCAGCGACCTAGATGACCTAAGCCGCATTTACGAAGCAACGCTTCAAGCCTTGTTAACGGACGACGAGGTAAGCGCATGATGGAACGGTTCCCAGATATCGAAGTTTACTTGGCGCATGTGGCGATAGAAGACGTCAACACATGGTTAAGTGAAGCACTAGATGCACCGCCTCTTAGCCCCGCAGGCAAAGGCAAATGGAAGACTCGCGGACACCATCAAGGTGAAGTTGTGCCCGTACTATTGGTGGACAAAGCGGCCGATGGTTTTGCCAGCCTGTGGTTTGATAGCCACCATACTCCGTGGCACACCGACCAAGAGTGCGCTCAGCACGCCGCAGAGGCACTGCAAACCGAAGTGCGCTGTTCGCTAGGTGGGTGGCACCCAGGCGATGATCCCGATCGTTTCTGGCAGGTATTACCAGGGGGCCAGGAAAACGCCATTGAATGGCCTGACTCAGGCCGTTAAACGCAGAAGACCCCGCATAGCGGGGTCTTGTTTTTCAGCAGTTGTCGGTGCCAGCGCAATTCAATAAAAGCGATTTAATAAAAGCTACTCAATAATGCTGACATCATCCGCCTGAAGACCACGATCATTCTTAATCACGTGATAGCGAACAATCTGCCCTTCAGCAAGCATACGCGGGCCACGTCCACGAATAGCACGAAAGTGAACAAACACATCCTCACCATTATCTCGGGTAATAAAGCCGTAACCTTTATTGGTGTTAAACCACTTTACTTCGCCCTCTTCACGACCATCATTGGGGTCGATGATATCTTCCTCTTCATCATCTTCCACTTCAGGTACCGCTTGAGGCTGACGCGGCGCAGATTTAGTTCGAGAAACATCAGCTTTCACTACCATAGGCGGCGCCAGAGCAGCAGCGGCTAAAGTGCCTATGAATAACGCAATAAAACATCCCAGAGCAGCGGCAATATACACACCACTCACCCCGCTGATGGCGAGCTCGGCTAACCATTGCTCAGCAAGCGGTGCATTCGTTAAATGAACAATCCCCGCCAGAAGAAGTGGCGTGGGGGCGGCAAGTAAAACACTGATGAAGAAACAGCGAAAAACAACTTTTGGATTCATAGATGATAAAAGCTCTCTTGTTGTATGGGTAACAGACGAAGGACAATACTCGGCCAACTAGGCCCATTCCTAACAGTACCGAGCATACTACACAAGGTGACGATGTTATCATGACAAACGAATTATCGCCTGCAGAGCTAACTCAACTTCTTGAATCTTTAGAGAGTCGGCTGGCTTACCAGGAGCATTGGCTAGACACTCTTGACCAAGCGGTTGCCCAGCAAGAGCGCCGATTAGAAAAGCTGGAGCAACTGAGCACGCTGATGCGTGACCGCTTGCGCGAGCAGTATCAAGCGCTCCAAGCGGGTGACTCACAAGGCGATACTCGCCCAGAGGACGAAGTGCCCCCTCATTATTAGCAACATCACCCTAATACTAGTGGTATCAACTACTACTAATTGACGTACCGATTATCACGCCACTGCGCTCGCTGGGTCGATGCTATTGAGTCCAAAAGCATCGGCAACGGCCTGATAAGTCACTTGCCCATTATGGACGTTAAGCCCTGGCAAGAAGTGCGGGTCATCTTTGAGCGCCCGCTGCCAGCCTTTATCAGCTAGCGCTAGCACAAACGGCAGGGTGGCATTGGTAAGCCCCAACGTGGATGTTCGTGCTACCGCACCAGGCATATTCGCCACGCAATAATGGACGATGCCGTCCACGATATAAGTTGGCTCGGCATGCGTGGTGGGCTTGCTGGTTTCAAAGCAGCCGCCCTGATCGATAGCTACGTCGACCAATACACTGCCAGGCTTCATATCGGCCAGCATGGCACGGGTAATTAACTTAGGAGCAGCGGCACCAGGAATAAGTACGGCACCAATGATCATATCGGACTCTTTAGCTGCCTGATCTAGAGCATCCGCCGTTGAGTAAACCGTTTTGATACGCCCCTGATAACGGTCGTCCAGCACCTCTAAGCGAGCAATCGATTTATCCAGAATAGTTACCTCGGCCCCCAACCCTAACGCCATACGGGCAGCGTTTTCACCAACCACACCACCGCCAACCACGGTAACTTTACCCGGCGCAACGCCTGGCACACCAGGCAATAGCACGCCGGAGCCGCCCTGGGCTTTTTCCAGGCTATGCGCACCTGCCTGGACGGCCATGCGTCCAGCGACCGTGCTCATCGGCGCAAGTAGTGGAAGCCCACCTTTTGCATCGGTAATGGTTTCATAGGCAATGCAGGTAGCACCACTGGCCATCAGCCCTTGGGTTAATTTTTCCTCAGCGGCCAAGTGCAAGTAGGTGAACAGCGTTTGATTGGCGGTTAGACGCGCCACTTCTTCGGCCTGAGGTTCTTTTACTTTGAGAATCAGCTCGGCGTTTTGCCACAGTGTGTCTACATTAGCTTCCACCTGGGCGCCTGCGGCTTCATAGTCGCTGTCGCTAAATCCGGCACCCTCTCCTGCAGCGGCCTGCACGCATACCGAATGCCCACGCCCGACTAGCTCTCGTGCACCTGTCGGAGTGAGCGCCACCCGATACTCGTGGTTTTTGATCTCTTTGGGGACGGCGATTTTCATTAGCGTTTTCCTTCTCTATTGTTTGTTAGTGCTAAATCTCAACTGCTAAGTCTCAACTGCTAGATCGTCAGAGCTTCATCTTTACTATCTATCTTTACTACCTAGCCGTTAGAGGCAGGCCATCAATAAGCGCTATTAAGCAAATTACAGCACAGCTGGCACTAACCACCACCCCAAGCAAGAAAAACAAAAAAAACGCCGGCCAAGGCGTTTTTTGGGAGAAAAATCTAGCGTTTAACAAAAATCAGCGAGAAAATCGACGGCATTTCGCCACTACCTATTCAGCCACCACCGCACCACCGTAAATGCGCTGGTACTCATCAGGCAACCGCGTGGGCCGCCCGCTGCTAAGCGCCACACAGGCAAACCTGGTGCGGGCATTTAGCAACGTCTTGCCACTCCCCACGCGCTTAAGCTGGAACCGGCGGGTCAAACTAAAACGGCCATCGCAGGCAACAATCCACGTCGCCAATTGCAACTCATCATCGACAAAGGCGGGTGCCAGATAGTCCAACTCATGACGATGGACGACCATGGCACGGTCAAGGGACTGGTAGCGCTCAAGGGATAGCCCCAAGGCTTCGGAGTGGGCCCAACTGATCTGCTCAACCCAGCGTAAATACTCGCTGTTATTGACATGCCGGTAAGCGTCAATGGCCTCCGGCGTCACCTGAAGATCGATCAAAAAAGGGTTTGGCAGTGCCCACTCCATAACGCTACTCCTTGCGGTGACTCCTTGATGCTACTTCTTGCCTTGCAAATGTTTGCCAAGCAGCGTCTTTGGCCTAGTCGCGGAATACCCGCACGCCCAGCGCCTTCAGATACGAGGTTTCCGGGATAGCCGGATGAACGGGGTGATCGGGGCCCTGATGTCCTTGAAAAATCACCTGGCCATGACGGTCTTGGTGGCGAACGGCACCACGAACCACATCCACCAAACGCTCAGGAGCGAGGTGCATGGAACACGAGGCTGACAACAGCAAGCCATCGCGGCCCAATAGCCGCATCGCTTCACGGTTTAGTCGTGCGTAAGCGCGCTCACCATTAGGGATGTCCTTGCGCTTTTTGATAAACGCAGGCGGATCAAGAATGATCACATCAAACTGTTCGCCGTCGGCTTTCAGTGCCGCTAACGCTTCAAAGGCATCGCCTTCGGCTACCGCTACTTGCTCCTGCACACCATTTAGCTCAGCATTGCGTGCCACTTTCTCCAGCGCCGGTGCAGAAGCATCGACACACAGTACTTCCGAAGCACCACTGGCTGCCGCCTGAACACCCCAGCCGCCCACGTAACTGAACACATCCAGCACGCGCTTGCCCGCCACTTGACTGTTCAGCCATGCGCGGTTGACGCGATGGTCATAGAACCACCCTGTCTTCTGACCATTCAACACAGGCACCGCAAAGGTGACACCATTCTCTTCCAGCAGAACCTCGTCAGGAAGTGTGCCTTTGACCACTTCAACCTGGGCCTCCAGACCTTCCTGGCGACGGCCACCCGTATCATTGCGAAACACAATGGCACTTGGCTTAACGACTTTTTCCAGCGCATCGACTATGTCTTCCGCCAACGCTTGCATTCCCGCGGTATTCAACTGCACCACCAACACATCACCGAAACGATCAATCACCAAGCCCGGCAACAGATCACCTTCACCGTGAATCAAACGGTAAAATGGCTTATCGAACAGGCGCTCACGCAGCGCCAGCGCTTGGTTGAAGCGGTGTACGAATAACGAGCGATCTAGACGCATCTCTGGATCACGAGACATCACCCGACCACAAATCAGCGAGTGCGGATTAATGTAAGCGACGCCAAGAGTTTTTCCATTGGAAGCCTCAACTAAAGCAGGCTCACCAGCCGCAAAGTTTTTTAGCGGCGTCTCTTTGATATCTACTTCATTGGAGTAAATCCACAGATGACCCGCTTTCAGGCGGCGATCGGCATTTTTATTCAGGCGCAGGCGTTGAGTCACAACAATCTCCAAAAGAGCAATCTTACAAAGTCCATAGACTCTGGAAGCATAGGCAAAACAGTTAATATCAAAGAGCGGCCGCTAACGCTGACAACCAGGGCAAAACACGCTGGCCCGCTGGCCTAGAGTGATACGACGCAGCTCAACACCACAGCGCAGGCAAGGCTGTCCATGGCGCCCATATACATTCAGTTGCTGGGCAAAGTAACCTGGTTCGCCCTGCCCACTGACAAAATCCCGCAGCGTGGTGCCACCTTGGGTAATCGCTGCCGCCAGCACCTCTTTAACCGCAGCGGCTAGCTGCTGGTAACGGGCCAAGGAAATTTTCCCAGCGGCACGTCGAGGGTCAATGCCCGCCATAAATAGTGCTTCGGCAGCATAAATATTACCCGCACCGACCACCACGCGGTTATCCATTAAAAAAGGCTTTACCGCAACGCGTTTATTACGCGATGCGTTATAGAGCCAGCGACCGTTAAACGCGTCATCCAACGGCTCAGGACCAAGGTGCGCAAGGCGCTTATCCAAGCTGCCATCGCCCTGCTGCCAGTCAACAAAACCAAAGCGGCGTGGGTCATGGTAGCGCAGCACATGTCCCTTGGCCGTCACCACGTCAACATGGTCGTGCTTTTTAGGCAAATCGCCGACGCTTGCAATCCTTAAGCTGCCCGACATGCCCAGATGCCACAATAACGTGGCCTCACCTTCAAGTGTCGCCACGGGAATTTGTAGGTACTTAGCGCGACGCTTTAATACGCCAACCCGGGCACCTACTAGCCGCTCGGCTAGATCCTCGGGCACTGGTACACGTAACCGAGTCTGGCGCACCAGCACCTCGGTGATCTCTTGCCCTTCTAAATAGGGGGCAATGCCGCGTCGCGTCGTTTCAACTTCAGGCAATTCGGGCATGATGAAAGTCTATGATGACAGCACCGTGACAACCACTCTGTCGCCTAAGCGGTGCCGAAACGTAGGGACAGGTACCGCCAACCCACAAAGTAAGCAACTAAATACCGGGCATGCAAAAACCCGGCTTAGGGCCGGGTTTTTCAACAGGCGCTCGCCTGCGGTGAAAGCCGATCATTGTAATCGCGATTACTTGATCTTAGCTTCCTTGTAGATAACGTGCTTACGGACAACCGGGTCGTATTTCTTGAATTCGAACTTATCCGGTGTATTCCGCTTGTTCTTATCAGTGGTGTAGAAGTGGCCTGTACCGGCACTAGACACCAGCTTGATCTTATCGCGCATGGTTTAACTCTCCCAAAATGCTAGCTTAGATGGCGTCGCCGCGTTTGCGGATATCAGCCAGAACCGTTTCGATACCTTTCTTGTCGATGATGCGCATTCCTTTAGAGGAAACACGCAGCTTGACGAAGCGGTTTTCAGATTCAACCCAAAAACGATGGGTGTGCAGGTTCGGCAAGAAACGACGACGTGTCTTACGCTGGGAGTGAGAAACGTTATTACCAGTTACCGGACGCTTGCCGGTAACCTGACATACTTTGGACATGAGAGCCTCCAACCGCTTGGCGAGTTGTTCAAAACTGTCGGGCAAACCGGAGCAGGGAGGGAGTCGACGCAGTTAACCGCCTAGCTGTACCCAAATCCGTTATTCAACCCAAGTTTAAAGGTGGCACTTTATACCAGAGCACCCGGCTACCAGCAAGCAAAAACGCCCCAAAATGCCAAAAAAGGCATCTTTTGGACAATTTACTTAGGTAAACGACGAAATTTTGTCGTCGCACCGTTTTCATTAATTGCTATAGCCAACCGCGCTCGGCAAACGAAACCACGTTACCGTCCCCCACCACGAAATGATCAAGCACTCGCACATCGAAGAGTGCAAGGGCATCTTTTAGACGTTCAGTAATACGTCGATCAGCATCGCTGGGCTCAGCAACACCCGATGGGTGGTTGTGGGCCAGGATGACAGCACCAGCATGTAATTCAAGCGCACGCTTGGCTACTTCGCGGGGGTAAACGGATGCGCTGTCTAGGGTACCGCGAAACAGGGATTCATAGCGAATAATTCGATGCTGTGTATCTAAAAAAAGCACAGCAAACTCTTCATGACCCAGATGACGAAGCTGGGAGCTTAAATAATGACGTACAAGCGCTGGCGATGTGAGCGCATTGCCACGGGCAAGCTGACTCGCCATATGGCGCCTGGAAAGCTCTAGGGTCGCCTGCAGCTGAGCAAATTTCGCACTACCAAGCCCTCGAGCCGCACAAAACTGATCCTGATCCGCCTCCAAGAGCTGCCTCAAACCACCGAAACTAGCCAACAGATCCCGTGCCAGATCCACCGCAGAGCGCCCCTGAACGCCTACTCGTAAAAAAATGGCAAGTAACTCAGCGTCTGAAAGCGCCTGCACCCCCATGTTCAATAACTTCTCGCGTGGCCGCTCACCTTCCGGCCAGTGATTAATCCCCATCGCCGCCTCCTTGCCCACCCCTAATAGCACCGTCCGCGCTTGCTACTGCGCCCACCCAAGCTGGCTTTTCCAACTGCTGCTTGAGCATGCCAAAATAACCCGCCAAATGGTATGGTACTCACCTTTAACAAACGCTACATGGGACTGCCCATCATGGCCTTATTATCGCCATCTCCGTTAACATCGCTTGCTGGAAAGCGCCTATTGCTTGGCGTTAGCGCCGGTATCGCGGCTTATAAAAGCGCGCTGATTGTTCGGTTACTCAAGCAAGCCGGCTGTGAGGTTCGCGTGGTAATGACCGAGGGTGCTCAAGCGTTTATCACGCCGTTAACGCTTCAGGCACTTTCAGGGGAGCCGGTACGCACCTCACTCCTTGATCCTGAAGCAGAGGCTGGAATGGGTCATATTGAGCTAGCCCGCTGGGCAGATGCCGTATTGATTGCCCCAGCAACGGCTGATTTGATCGCACGGTTGATACATGGCATGGCTGATGACTTGCTAACCACTCTGTGCCTAGCCTGTGAAGCACCCAAGTTGATTGCACCGGCCATGAATCAGGCCATGTGGCGACACCCTGCAACCCAACGCAACGTGATTCAGTTAGTCAACGATGGCTGGCAGATGATCGGGCCAGCGGCTGGTGACCAAGCTTGCGGCGACGTCGGTCCTGGGCGAATGAGCGAACCAGACATTATTGTTGATTTCCTAGCACAGCATTTTACTTCTGCTAAAACGTCACCAGCGCCAACCTCTGCGCCGCACGTAGTTATTACTGCGGGCCCTACCCGCGAGGCGCTGGATCCTGTGCGCTATCTATCCAATCACAGCTCAGGGAAGATGGGTTACGCACTTGCCGCTGAAGCTGCCGCCCAGGGAGCACGGGTGACGCTGATAAGCGGCCCGGTTAATCTACCCACCCCTAGTGGCGTTGAGCGGATTGATGTGGAAACCGCCGCACAAATGCATCACGAAGCGTTAGCACTAGCACCTCATGCTGGCCTATTTATTGGCTGTGCTGCGGTCGCTGACTACCGCGCTGCCAGTGCTGCCGAGCACAAAATCAAAAAAACCGACGACAGCGATACGCTAACGCTTACGCTGGTCAAGAATCCTGACATTGTTGCCGATGTTTCCGCGCTACCTACTGACCAACGCCCTTTTGTGGTGGGCTTCGCCGCCGAGACTCAGGATGTCGCACGCTACGCGGAAGACAAATTAACCCGCAAAGGGCTAGATATGATCGTAGCCAACGACGTTTCTCAGCAGGGGCTCGGTTTTGGCAGCGACAACAATGCCGCTCTGCTGCTTTGGCGCTCTGCGACGGGAACCAATCAACTGGAAGCCCCACCTCAGCCTAAAACCCAGCTAGCCGCGCTAATTATTCGTCACGCACTATCACTTCTGCCTTCTCAAATACCCTCTCAATCCTCCGGAGAATTATCATGAGCGGTTCTCGCCCACGCTTGCAGTGCAAAGTATTGGATGAACGCCTGCACGACTATCTCCCCTCTTATGCGACAACAGGCTCAGCGGGGATGGATTTGCGAGCACTGCTAGACGAACCACTGGTGCTTGCTCCTGGTGACTGCCAGCTGGTGCGAACAGGCCTTGCCATTTACATAGAAGATCCTGGTTTAGCAGGTATGATTTTGCCTCGCTCCGGGCTAGGTCATAAGCACGGTATCGTGCTGGGTAATCTCGTCGGACTAATCGACTCTGATTATCAGGGCGAACTGATGGTATCCGTGTGGAACCGTGGTCAAAGCAGCTTTACGTTATCGCCCTTTGAGCGTCTCGCTCAGTATGTCGTTGTCCCCGTCGTGCAAGCGGAACTTACGATTGTCAATGCCTTTGAAGACTCCACTCGCGGCAGCGGTGGTTTTGGCAGCACAGGCAGCCAATAGGCCAAGCGCTGTTTTACCGTATATCTAGGAGCGACAATGAACGTACCTGCGTCGATATTTCGTGCTTACGACATTCGCGGCATTGTGGGCGATACGCTGAGCGAGGCCACCACCGAACTCATTGGCCGCGCCGTTGGTTCTGAAGCCGCCGCTCGAGGCGAGCAAACGGTCATTGTTGCACGTGATGGACGACTTTCCGGGCCCCACTTGCAAGCAGCGCTAATCCGTGGCCTAACAGCCTCAGGACGAGACGTTATCAATATCGGCATGGTGCCAACGCCTGTGCTTTATTTTGCCACCCACACGCTGCCTGAAAGCTGTTCTGGGGTAATGCTAACCGGCAGTCACAACCCACCTGACTACAACGGCTTCAAAATCGTCTTAGCGGGTGAAACGCTCTCCGGTGATGCTATCACTGCCCTCTATGAGCGAATCCAAGCAAACGACCTAACCAGCGGCCAAGGCAGTGTTCGCCAGCACGACCTACGCACGGCGTATCTTGAAAGAATTATTAGCGACATCCATATTGAGCGTCCACTAAGCGCGGTTGTGGATTGTGGCAACGGCGTTGCCGGAGAGCTTGGCCCGCAGCTTATCGAGCGCCTTGGGGTAAAAACCACCCCATTATTTGCCGACATTGATGGTCACTTCCCAAACCACCACCCCGACCCAGGCAAACCTGAAAACCTGCGCGACTTGATCCACAGCGTTAATGAAACAGGTGCCGATATTGGCTTGGCTTTTGACGGCGACGGCGACCGTTTAGGCGTTGTCACGCCAAGTGGCCGTATGATTTATCCTGATCATCTACTGATGGTTTTTGCAGCTGATATGCTATCACGCACCCCCGGTGCCAAGGTGATCTTCGACATCAAATGCACGGGTAACCTGGCGCAAGTGATTAGCGACGCCGGCGGCGAACCTGAAATGTGGCGTACCGGCCATTCACTAATCAAGGCACGCATGCGGGAAACCGGCGCTGAACTGGGCGGTGAAATGAGCGGGCATATTTTCTTCAAGGAGCGCTGGTATGGCTTTGACGACGGTCTCTACGCCGCGGCCCGCTTACTTGAAATTCTAGCTCGATACACCGGCAGTGCCGATGAACTGTTTGATCAATTTCCACAAGATATCAGCACGCCTGAAATTAATATCGAGGTCGCTGATGAAGAAAAATTTGCGCTTATCAAGAAGCTTGCTAGAGAGGGCGACTTCGGCGAAGGTATCAAAACCACGATTGATGGCATTCGCGTGGACTATGCCGATGGCTGGGGACTGTGCCGAGCCTCCAACACCACACCTGCACTAGTACTGCGCTTTGAGGGTAGCGATGCTGCGGCACTTAGCCGAATAAAAGCGCAGTTTGCCAAGGCGCTGGCGGAGATTTCACCGGCACTGACGATCCCCGAACCTCAATAACGTGAAAAGACACGACAGGGTAAACAGAAGAAAAGTGATCGTGCCAATCGAGCGCGCGACACAATAAAAATGCTAGACAACACGCCGCATGGAAAAGCCAATGCTCGCGCTGTAATAACGGTCGCGATAAAAAAGTAGCGACGGAAAAAATCAAAAGGGACAACGTCATGAGTTCAACTAGCCGCGACCCCCAGGTCGTTGTGGAGGTATTGTCAGAAGCCCTCCCCTACATCCAGCAGTTTTCGGGCAAAACGGTCGTCGTTAAATATGGCGGCAATGCCATGACCGAAGACACCTTGATCGATTCATTCGCACGCAACATCGTGCTAATGAAAGAGGTCGGCATTAACCCGGTCGTCGTCCATGGGGGCGGGCCACAAATTGGCAGCCTGCTAGAAAAACTGAATATCGAATCGCGCTTTGTGAACGGCATGCGAGTGACCGACTCCCAAACCATGGACGTCGTGGAGATGGTTCTAGGGGGCTTGGTCAATAAAAGCATTGTTAATCTGATCAATCAAAGCGGTGGCAAAGCCATTGGTTTAACTGGTAAAGATGGCGCACAAATTCGTGCCCGCCAGTTGAAAGTAGAGCACCAAAGTCCTGAGATGACCGCACCGGAAATTATCGATATTGGGCATGTAGGTGAAGTGGAATCTATCTCCACCGACCTCATTGAGATGCTTGCCGCAAGAGACTTTATTCCGGTAATAGCACCTATCGGCGTTGACGGTGAAGGCCACAGCTATAACATCAATGCCGATCTAGTAGCAGGCAAACTGGCCGAGGCACTCAACGCTGAAAAGCTGATGCTATTGACTAACGTTGCAGGCCTAATGAACAGTGAAGGAGAGGTGTTAACTGGACTAAGCACTGCTCAAGTTGACGCCTTAATCGCCGACGGCACGATTTATGGCGGCATGCTGCCAAAAATACGCTGTGCACTAGACGCGGTAAAAGGCGGCGTTAACAGCGCCCACATTATCGACGGCCGCGTTCCCCATGCGGTCTTGTTAGAAATCTTTACCAATGCTGGGGTAGGCACCCTGATTACTGACGCAGGTTAACCGCGACGGAGGGCTAACGTCATGAGTGACGAACAAAAACCTCGCCGCCGCGAGCAAATCCTGCAAGCGTTAGCCGTTATGCTGGAAGAGGATAGCGGCAAGCGCATTACAACCGCTGCGCTTGCCCGCCAAGTTGGCGTCTCGGAAGCAGCGCTGTATCGACATTTCCCCAGCAAAGCGCGCATGTTTGAAGGTCTGATCGACTTTATTGAAGAAAGCATCTTTGCGCGTATCACGCGCATCCTAGAAGACATCCCCGATGCGGCGTCTCGATGCGGCACTATTCTGGCCTTACTTCTCGGCTTTGCCGAAAAAAATCCTGGACTTGCCAGGGTACTGGGAGGCGATGTACTGACTGGCGAAACGGCCCGACTTCGCCAGCGCGTTCACCAACTGTTTGAACGCTTGGAAACCCAGTTAAAACAGATACTGCGGGAAGCCGAGCTGCGCGAAGGGCTACGCACAAGCATTTCGGCTTCAGCAGCAGCCAACCTGCTGATCGCCCAGGCTGAAGGGCGTATCTCTCAGTATGTGCGCAGTGATTTCAAACGCTTGCCAACAGAGTACTGGGAAGACCAGTGGGCGCTACTATCTAGCCAACTGTTACGAGAAACCGTACAACCGGCTTAGCAAGCGTTGACATATCAAGCGATCAGCCACTCAATAAAAACGCCCCGAAGGCAGTGCCTTCGGGGCGTTTATCTAACGTGCTTGCCAGCTATGACTCGTTAATTAAGCAGCGATAGCATCGCCCATTTTCTGGCGCAATTTTTTCATCGCATTTTTTTCGAGCTGACGAATCCGCTCAGCACTGACGCCATAAACATCGGCCAGATCATGCAGTGTCGCTTTATTATCGGTGAGCCAGCGACGTTGTAAGATGTCTCGCGAACGCTCATCTAGCCCTTTCAAGGCTAACTGCAAGCGGCGCGTTGAATCTTCTTCAAAGTTGCTGTCTTCTAACAGCGTTGCCGGATCGGCTGAGGCGTCATCTAAAAAATACGCTGGTGCTTGATAGGTGCTCTCTTCGTCATCGCTAGGAGAGGCATCAAAGCCCGCATCGTAAGCCGACAGGCGTCCTTCCATATCGCGCACTACTTCTGGCTTTACATTGAGGTCTTCCGCAATCGCGTTAACTTCATCGTTGTTTAGCCAAGCTAGGCGCTTTTTAGCGCTACGCAGGTTAAAAAACAGCTTGCGCTGAGCTTTCGTGGTGGCAATTTTAACAATGCGCCAGTTGCGCAGCACAAACTCGTGAATTTCTGCTTTGATCCAGTGCACGGCAAACGATACCAAGCGAACGCCCTGATTGGGATCGAAACGCTTAACGGCTTTCATTAAGCCGACATTACCTTCTTGAATCAGGTCAGCCTGAGGCAAGCCGTATCCCGAGTAACTACGAGCAATATGTACAACAAAACGCAGGTGCGACAGCACCAAACGCCGAGCTGCTTCCAAATCGCCTTCATCATGAAGGCGGAATGCAAGCTCACGCTCTTCATCGACGCTTAGTACGGGGATGCCGTTAACCGCTTGAATATAGCCGCCCAGATCGTGACCTGGAGAAAGCTGACCCACCGGTAGAAGACTAGTGCTCATGTGCAGGTGGTCTCCCTTAAAACCTATCGTGGTTGGTGTTCCGTTAACTCTAAGACCTTAGCCTAAGCATAAGGTTCAAATGACCGATGCATTCACTGCATAAGACACAAAACGGGGTGGAAATTCCCGCTACTGACCGCATAACAAACATAATCAACGCGGGCGTATGCTAGAGAGATGGCGTGTGACAGCCAACCAAGCTCCTAACCAGCCCAATAGTGTACTGCAAGATAGCAGAATTGTAGAGCCTGTCACGTCTAACTGCGGCAATACAAAGCTCGCGCCATAGCTGGCCGCCAAGGCTGCGACAGGCATCGACAGCCAATGGTTGCCAAGCCCCAGCAAGCCCAACGCCAGCAGACCGCCTCCTACGCCGTACCAGGCCCCACTATAGAGGAAGGGCCTTCGGACAAAGGCATGGGTCGCGCCAATAAGCATCACCACTTCGATTTCTCTCCGCCGGCTCTCAACCGAAAGACGAATAGTGTTGCCCACCACCAGCAGCACACCACAGCCAAATAGCACTCCAAGCGCGAGCGCCACCCGTCGCCCAAGATCCGCCAAATGACGTAAACGCTCTACCCACGCCAAATCTACGCGCACTTCGTCTACCCCAGAGAACGCTTCTAGCCGCTGTGCCAACTGTGCCATAGCGGCGGGGTCAACGCTCTGCGGGTAAATCACAATACTGGCTGGCAGTGGATTATCTTCAAGCCCTGCCAGGGTATCTTCAATACCAAGGGACTGCTGAAACTCAACCATACCTTGCTCTGCGCTGATAAGGCGGGTCGTTTCGACGCCCTCGTCCGCAATGACAGCCTCTTCAATGCGAGTGGACTGCGCAGCGTCTACCGTCGTTTCCAGATAAACGGTGAGGGTTGCACTCTCATCAAGTTCTGCGTCTAGCAACTTGGCGCTATCCAAGGTTAACCAAAGTGCCGCAGGCAAAACTAACGCAATAGCGATGGCCAGCATGGTTAGCAAATTACCCACAGGATGACGTACCAGGCGATAAAGGCTATCCAATGCCATTGCACGGTGATGGCGTCCCCAGGCGCGTAAGCGGCTGCTAAAGCGTGTTTGATGTGAACGCGCCCCACGCCGCTCGGCGGGTGGCTCACTGGAGGTTCTGGCCGCTTGTCGCTTACCCTTGGGCGCTGCACCTATAGAACGGGGTGTCGCAGCACGTTTCATACGGCCCCCTCATCTGCCACCAGACGACCATCCCGCAAACGCAAAATGCGGTGACGCAGTCGTGCAATCAGCGCTAAGTCGTGACTGGCAATCATCACGGTGGTGCCAATGCGATTGAAGTCTTCGAACAGCGCCATAATGTCGGCAGAAAGCTGTGGGTCAAGGTTACCGGTAGGCTCATCAGCAAGAAGCAAAGCTGGCTTATTAACCACCGCGCGCGCAATTCCTACTCGCTGCTGCTCACCGCCGGAAAGCTCTACTGGCAGCGCTTTTTCGCGGTGTAAAAGCCCGACTTTATCCAAGGCTGCACGAACCCGCCGCGCTGCTTCGCGTGGCTCAAGCCCCTGGATTTCTAGCGGCAGAGATACATTACGGAACACGCTGCGATCAAACAGCAATTGGTGATCTTGAAACACCACACCAATTTGCCGACGATAAAACGGCACTTGGCTGGCGTGGAGCTCCGCAATGTCGTGCCCAGCCACCACTACCCGGCCACGGCTAGGCTTTTCGAGGCGCATAATTAGTCGCAGCAACGAGCTTTTACCAGCACCAGAATGCCCCGTCAGGAACACCATTTCGCCTCTTGCAACGCGAAAGTTTAGGTGTGCCAGCGCCTCAAAGCGCCCTCCATAGCGCTTACCCACATGTTCAAAAGCGATCATGCGCGGCCATCATCCCCTTGCCGGTCAAACAGCGCGTTAACAAAGTCATCTGCCTCAAAGGGGCGGAGATCATCCAGCCCTTCGCCCACGCCAATAAAGCGAATCGGTGTTTTTAGCTGCTTCGCCAATGCGAAAATAATTCCGCCTTTGGCGGTACCGTCCAGCTTCGTCAATGTGATACCACTGATCGGCACAGCATCATTAAATGTGCTGGCCTGGGAAATGGCGTTTTGCCCCGTCCCCGCATCTAGCACCAACATCACCTCATGAGGAGCGGTGCTATCCAGCTTCTGCATGACCCGATGAACTTTTTTCAACTCTTCCATCAGGTGGCTCTTGTTGTGCAGCCGTCCTGCTGTGTCGGCAATCAGCACATCCACGCCACGTGATTTAGCAGCCGCCACCGCGTCGTAAATCACAGAAGCGCTATCAGCACCAGTATGCTGCGCAATTACCGGCGCGTTGTTACGCTCACCCCACACCTTAAGCTGTTCAACCGCCGCTGCGCGGAAGGTGTCACCAGCAGCGAGCATGACGCTTTTACCCTCACGTTGAAAACGTTGGGTTAGCTTGCCGATAGTCGTCGTTTTACCTACGCCGTTAACACCGACTACGAGTATAACAAAAGGCCCTTCGCTCTCTTTTTCAAAACTAAGAGGCGTCGCTACCGGCGCTAGCATCAACGCCAACTCCTCTTGCAACCCGCGATAAAGCGCTTCTGGATTATTCAGTTCTTTGCGCGAAACACGCGTTTCAAGGCGCTCAATAATCTCGCTAGTGGCTTCAATACCTACATCCGCCATCAGCAGTTGGGTCTCAAGATCTTCCAACAGCTCATCATCAATCTGCTTTTTGCCTAAAAACAGATCGGCAATACCGTCCGTCAGATTGGCGCGCGTTTTGCCTAGACCTGATTTGATACGAGCGAACCAGCCTTTCTTTTCCCCTTTTTCCGCCACTGGCTTCTCTTGAAGAGCCGGTTTAGGTGCAGGCATTGCGGCTGGCTCTGGCTCTGGCTCTGGCTCTGGCTCTGGCTCTGGCTCTGGCTCTGGCTCTGGCTCTGGCTCTGGCTCTGGCTCTGGCTCTGGAGCAGAGGCTAGTTCAGATTCTAGTTCTGATTCACTTGTCTGTGATTTTTCAGCGGTTTCTTCAACAGATGCCTTATATTCCGATGGCATGGTTTTGGTCGCTGATGTTTCTTGCGCAACAGCTTCCGCTGCTGGTGAAGCCTGCTCTGTTTCATGCTCCAGCGCCGGCTCTTGGGTAGTTTCTACTTCGCCATGCTCCTCCTGAGACAGCGCCTGCTGATCTTGCTGCTCCTGTTGGGAGTCGTGCTTTTTCTTACGTTTGAAAAAACCGAACATAGGTGTCATCCGACTAAATAGGTGAACATTGCGATTATCCTACCACCGCAGACCAAGACTTTGGATAAGTTGCCCGCTACAATCCGCGTTATGAAACGACAACGCTCTTCTCGCCCCTCATCCTCTCGCTCATCGACGGCGCGGCGCGGGCATGCCAAACCGCCGGGCAAGCTACGCATCATCGGTGGCGACTTTCGCCGCCGTCAGCTGCCCGTACTCGACCACCCAGGGCTACGCCCCACCCCTGATCGCGTGCGTGAAACCCTATTCAACTGGCTAGGCCAACACCTGTTTGGCAAGCAAGTACTGGATCTTTTTGCAGGTACGGGAGCGCTCGGTTTTGAAGCCCTTTCCCGCGGCGCCAGCCACGTTACATTGGTCGAGCGCGACGCCCGGGTAGCCGCGCTAATTAGTGAAAATATTATCACCCTTGGAGCTAGTAATGGCCGGGTGGTATCTACTGATGCACTCGCTTTTCTCAACCAACCCTGCCAACAGCCTGCAGATGTCGTCTTTCTTGATCCACCGTTTCATCAAGGATTGGCCGCTTCCTGCTGTTCCGCATTAGAAACCGGCGGCTGGCTTGCAGACGATGCCATGATTTACCTGGAAACTGAAAAGTCCCTCTCTCCAAACGTGCCCACTAACTGGCAGCTTTATCGGGAAACCCAGGCGGGTGAAAGTGCGGCTCGCCTCTATCTTCGTAAACCCGTGTAAACTGCGCTTGCCGCAATCCTGCAGCGGCGTTACGCTCGCCCAACTGAATTACGTTTTTATCCCCGTTATGACAGGTAGTGTGCCTGTCGACGTTATTGGAGGTAGGCATGAGCCTTGAGTTATTTAACCAGTTGGAACAGAAAATTACCGACACCGTTGAGGCGTTGGAATTGATGAAGCTTGAAAACGAAGAGCTGCGTGGCGAGAACGCGCTGCTAAAGCAAGAACGTGAGGAGTGGGAGCGCCGTTTACAGGGTGTACTCAGCAAATTTGAAGACATCGAAAGCGATAGCGTGTCTTAAAGTAAGCGCGACATCAGTAGCGCATCTTCTCGCCCGGCGGCACCCTGTGCAGCCGGGTAGTAACCTCGGCGCCGACCATCTTCATTAAACTCGTAGTGCTGATAGAGCTTTATCGCACGTTGGTTACTTGCTCGCACTTCGAGCAGTAAGCGCTCGCTTTGCCACTGCCTAGCACAGGCGATCACTTCACCAAGCAGCTTGCCACCAATTCCCTGGCCTTGCTGTTGCGGAAGCACTCCAATCGCTTGAAGCTCTGCTTCAAATGGCAAACGCACCACGATGGCATAACCAAGTAGCACACCGTCAACGGACACATTGCCAATCGAAGCTGATGGTTGCCAGTAGCCAATCACCTGTGAACCAGGATCGTCTAACGCATCACATAGATGCTGCGAGCTTATGCCACTGTTAGTTTGCGCTTCTAACGCCTGTAACGTAGCACTGTCAGCAACATCTATTAGGCTTATCACTGGTTAGCAACCTCAGCACGCCACTGTTGACCAAGCGACACCAGCGCAGGCCAAAGCTTACGCTTGGCACTCGCCTGTTCGACAAGTGTCTTCAACGCTGGGGCTTGCCACACGGGCAGCGACAGCGTTTGGCTCCGTTGCTGGCTAACAGCCATAACCCGCGCTAAGGGCGAGTCGTCTGGCTGTTCGTCAGCCCCCCACCACAACAGGCGTTCTAACTGCCAGCCTTGCCTACCTGCCGCGCCAGCAATAAAGGCAGCCACCCCGTCTTGCGCTTCTTCAAGCGGCTCCTCCGGCGTGAACGTATTTGCCATTGGCGGCCATTTGAAATACGTCACCGCGGGCATCTCGCCGTTCAACACGCCCGCTGCCCGCAACATATTAGCTAGCAGTTGCTGTTCAATAGGCGTTATTTCCCCCTCATGAAGGCTTAACCAGCGTCCACCAACACACATACAGGAAAGGCTGAACGTAAGCGGCTCAACTTTGCTAACAGGCGCTTTTTCCTGTGTAGAGCCTTCCTGTGCGGAAGTAACGGGTGCGTCGGCTGGCTTACTGGCAGAAACTGGAGGCTGGCCCAGCAGCGCACGTACTGCCGCAGGGGCCGAAGAGGATGCCGTGCCAGTAGCCACGGGAACGCTATCATCTTTAGGCGACTGATTACGTGGGCGCGGTGTAGGTGCGTCGTCTAATAGCGCGTGAAGGCGCTCTCGCGGCGGAGTAACAGCCGGCGCATCTTCCCACTCGCAGGCCTCAGTCGGTCGTGCGTTCGGCAGTTGATACTTGGATGCCCAGGCTGTTATCCCCATTGCATCCAAATACTGCCTACGAATAATGTCTGGCGTCACTGGCCGCCGCCCCGACAGTTAGGCGAATTCGGGCGCTCACCGCCACGTGCCTGCCACTCTTTTGGGGTGTACAGATGTAACGCTAATGCATGCACGGGTCCAGACAGCTCATCGGCGAGCAGCGTATAAATCTGCTGATGGCGCTTCACTGGCATTATGCCATCGAAGCTATCGCTTACCAGGGTGACTTTAAAGTGTGTCTCAGCGTTAGCCGGCACGTTATGCATGTGGCTTTCATTTTCTACGTGCAGCACGTCGGGCGTTAACGCCGCTAACTTCTGCTCAATCTGTGTCTGCATCGCCATGAGTACTTTCTCCTTCAATCAGCAACCGATTTATTGTACGCCCTTACTTGCTAACACACGATGCCCGCCGCTCAATGAGAGCACGCTGGGCCAGCGCCACCCGGGAAAGGCTGGCCACTAGCGCTAGCAGCGTGGTGCCAGCCCCCAGCCAAAGGGTTATCTGTACAGGTGAACCCAATGCCAAGGCCGCCCCCACCAAGGCCACTCCAAACGATTGTCCAACGGTACGGGTAGTGCTCATCACACCGGATACATTAGCGCTTCGCTCAGGCGGAAGACTGCCCATCATTTCACGGTTGTTAGGTGGCTGAAACAGACCAAATCCGATGCCACATAAAGCGGTGCGCCACAGGCTGCCTGCCACGCCGGTAGATTCATCCACGAGTGCTAGCGCTACTAATCCCATCATTAGCAGTATCAAGCCTGCGCTTGAAAGAAGACTCGGGTTGATCCGGTCAGCTAAACGACCAGCCAGGGGGCCAACCACCATAATCGCTAACGGCCAAGGGGTGAACAACCACGCTGTTTCCAACGGCGAGAATCCCATCTGCTCCTGGTAAAAAAACGACAGTGCAACAAACGTTAGTCCCTGACCGATAAAGGCCAACCCTGACGCTGAAACAGCTAGCGTAAAGCGTTTTTCAGCAAATATGCTTAGCGGCAACAGCGGATAAGGCGCGTGACGCTGGCGTCGAATAAACAGCGCGCAAGCCAGCACCGCTATCACCGACCAGCCACCGCTTTGCCATAGCGGTGCGGCATGGCCAACTGCGTCCATCGCGAGAAAGAAGCTCGCCAGCATCAACATAGACAGCAGCGCACCCAGCGCATCAAAGCTGCCCTGGCGCGGCTTATCTCGGGGCAACGCACGACTAGCAAGCCATAAGGAACACACGCCAAGGGGAACATTGAGTGCGAACAACCAAGGCCAATCGGCAAACAAGAGGATAACGCCGCTCAACGTTGGGCCTGCTGCATAGCCACCGGCCACCACTAACGCGCTAAGCCCTAAAGCGCTACCCAATAGACGTGACGGAAAAATCGCCCGATACAACGACGGGCCAATGGACAGCGTGGCCGCCGCCCCTAACCCCTGTAAGGCGCGAAATAGCAGTAGCGTTTCTAAATGACGCGACAGAGCCGCCCCTAACGCCGCGAAAACGAAGGTAGCCAAACCGAATAAATAGAGCCGTCTGCGGGTGATCAGCTCACTCATGCCTGCAAACACTAATAAGAACGCCGCGCAGACCACTTGGAATAAATTGGTGATCCATACCGCTCTGGAGGCAGGCACATTAAGGTCTTCGGCAATCGTCGGGAGAGCCAAATTAATCATGGTGGTGTCGACCACCGCCATTAGCGTGCCAGTGACGAGTGCCAGTACAGCTAGCGCACGCGCGGGACCTGGCAAACCATCGTCACCCGCCCGAGTTTCAAACAATCGCATGGTGGTTCGTTCCTAAACTGCACCATTAAAAACAATAAAACCGGCCTGGGCCGGTTCCACAATACGCATACATCAAGACGGCAATGCGCTAGTCTTGCTCATTGTCGAGCAGGAGTGCGTCATCAACCTCAGAAATTTCAAGGGCGGTTTCGTCGTCAAGATCAATCGCAAGGTAGCTATGCTCAATGCGTAAAAAGTCTTGGAACAGTGACCAATCAAGCTTTTCTGGCCATTGGCGCTCATCCTCTTCCCAGGCACGCAGCTCAGTCTCTAGGATTTCTGCATAGCGCTCACGAACAAACGTCTCAAGCGCTTCGGGGGTATCCATCTCTGGGATAAGGTACACCGTACTTTCACGTTCGACGTCGTCCAGGGTCAGGTCGTCGTCTCCCATGGTGGGTTCGAGCGCATTGATCCAGTCCACGAAGGTCTGGGTCGGCCTGACGCTCAGGGCAGAGCGATTTAGCAGTTTCATGGGATTCTCCTCGCCGTCGAAACGTTGACCATTATGGGTGCTAACGGATTAGTTTGCCATCGGTGCAGACGCAATATCGATTGATTCGGTAAAATGCTGAAGAATTTTTAGCCAACAACACCGTTACTCATCGGCACGGCTGTTACAGCCCTATCTACAGCCCTATCTACAGCCCTCTGCCGGATAGACCATTAGGATACGCTTAATGAATACACAGACACGACTTGAAACGATTAAACACAGCGTAGAACAGAACGAGTTAAACTGGCCTAACGCTGACATCACCCTCGACCAAGACAATGATTCGCTGGTGTTTACACTCAAGGACTACGGCGACTTACCTGTTACCCTGACGTATTCTGAGCAAGAGTGGCTGGTGATGACCGAAGTGGCGCCCACCAGCGCGGTTAAGGATATCACTACCTTCAACGATGCCTTGTTACGCCTGGGCATGACCCTACCGCTGGTCAGCGTTGGTATCCACACCTTGGGTGACGAAGATTACTATGTCGTCTATGGGCAGCTATTTTCAGACTGCAAGCTCGAGGCAATCAGTGCAGAAGTAGAAGCTTGCGCTCAGGCTGCCCTGGAAATTGCCGATTTAATCGACTGATTGTTCACCTGATTCAATATCAACCGGTTGTTCGTCCCACGCGCAAGCGTCGGATTAGTTCGATTTAAGGAGTTACCCGATGTTACTACGCAAAATGTTTACCGCCCTGCGCGGCAAAGCCACTGAAACCGGCGAAGCGATTGTCGATAGTCAGGGGATACGTATTATGGAACAAGAACTACGTGACGCCAAAACGGCAATGAACCGGGCCAATGAAGAACTCACTACCATCATGGCCAGGCGTAACCTTGCTGCCAAGGAAGTAGATACGCTGTCGGATAAAATGGCGGAATACGAAAAAAGCGCCATGGCAGCGCTTGAGAAAGGCGAGCAGAGCCTAGCCGAAGAAGTCGCTGGAGAAATTGCCCGCTTGGAAAGCGAGCGCGAAATCGCTCAGGCCAATGTCACCCAGTATGATGGCACTATCGAAGCACTGAAGTCGACCATCGCTAAATCTAAAGGTGAAATTCGCCGCGTTGAGCAGCAAATGTCCCACGTCAAAGCCACTGAAGCCGCGCAAAAAGCACAGGCTGCCGTGGCATCTCAACATGCTGGCCAAAATGCCAGCATGAACAGCGCCGTTGCCTCCCTTGAACGCATTAAAGAGCGCCAGGCCCTACAGGCTGAAAAGCTTAAGATTGGTGAATCAATGCAAGCACAAGATTCCGGCGCTGACTTGGAAGCGCGCCTTTCCCAGGCAGGTATCGGCAAACAGCAGACGTCAGGAAGCGATGTTCTGGCTCGCCTAAAAGCCAAGCAAAATGCTGGCAATTGAGTGCTAGCGTTATTACTACCGCCTGAACGCAAGGAAGACTGACGCCATGCCAGTGCTACAACGGCTACTAAAAGTTTTAAAAGCCTCTACGATTAACGTCAGTTGGACGTTTCTGTTACTGCTGGCACTGGCACATATGGCAACCTCTTGGCTACTCATGGGGCTCTCTGGCGAAGAGGTTGCCAACTCACTGCCGTTGTGGCTGTATTTTTACGTTGTTACGGCTTCCACCGTGGGCTATGGGGACTTCTCGCCGAGTTCAACTGCTGGGCAACTGATCGCTGTGTTTTACCTGATCCCAGGCGGTATTTCGCTATTTGCTGCCCTGATTGGCAAGGCAACCGTCACGGTGGGCAACTTTTGGAGGCAGCAAATGCAAGGAAAAGGCGATTACAGCGACCTTACTGGCCACACGGTGGTGTTAGGCTGGCATGGAGAAACCACTGAAAAGATCATTGATATTCTCAAAGCTGACCGGCAGCTCCCTGATGAAATCGTGCTGTGTGTCACCAAAGACATCAACAACCCACGTCCGGGCGACTTAAAATTCGTCAAGGGTGATAGCTTCGCCAACATGGAGCTTCTCAAGCGCGCCGGCGTTGAAAATGCCAGCCGTATTATTATCTATGACGGCAGCGATGAACGCGTGGCGACTGTGGCGCTTTCCGCTTATAGCCTAAAGTCTCCTGGCTGCCATATCGTTGCGCACTGCGAAAACCCTAACACTGCTGCAATGTTGCGCCGCACGCTTCCAGGCATTGAATGCACCGAAGCTATGGCACTAGAAATGCTGGTGCGCTCAGCGACTGACGCAGGCATAAGCCGCGTCGTGAATGAACTGCTTGCTGTAAATCATGGTGCCACTCAGTACCAAACGCGGCTGCAAGATATTCCCAAAGGCAGCACGTTTGGCCAATTATTCTCCCTAGCCAAGGAGGCGCATAATGCCACCTTGCTTGGCGTCACTTCCATTAGTGACGAGGCGAATATGCTCAACCCACCCTCCGCCCGTGAGTTGAGTGATGGCGATGTGCTGTATTACATGGCCTATGAGCGCCTGACGTCGGCACATTTCTCATCGTTACTGGCATGACATCCAACCGTTTCAAGGAGGACCATCACTATGTTTGGTTCACTTAAATCACTGTTTCGTGCCAACAGTAAAGGCGTGCAACAAAAGCATGCCAGCGAAACCGCCCAACGCTCTAGCGGCCTACCCGTCGGCATGACCCCAGACGACTTTAGCGGTCTTCGACTCGGCGGTATGGTGTCGCTCAATATGCTGTCGCTGAAAGCGTTCGACAGCCTGAATTTTGATGCCAGTTGGAGTGGCGCTGCGCAAGAAATAGCCGCGATTGGCGTCGTCGAACTCGGCCAAGGCGAACAGCTAGCGCGCTTTTATCTGGAAAATGACACATGGATTCAAGCCTCCATTGCTAATGGCAAGGTGTTTGAATACAAACTGTTCGACTTCCTGTCGTCGCAACATGTTTCTAATCTTGAATTTGATGGTTTGATCAATCAGCCGGATAGCAAGGCACCCGCTCATCCACTCGGCCAGAGCAGCTTTACGCTGGAATCAGGCGACGACATTCCAGACGACCTTAAACGCTATCAGCGCGTCTGGGGCGCTGAAAACAGCGAATGGTCAGCTCCGGTAGTGCTCGAGGAAACGGTGACTCGCGCCAATGGCAGCGGAATATCTCAAGTCACGCATCATTGCATGCTCTATGAACGCCATGATCAGGCCTCAGAGCGTTTTGAATATATTCTGCTAAGTGCTGAAGCCGATGAACTGGAAGGCAGCTATCAGTTAGTCACCAGCTTGGGCATCGATATCAGCGCAGTGATCATCGAAGCGCATTGATGGCTTTCTGTAGAGCCTTACTGATTACCCTTCACGACTTTCGATTCAACACGTCCAGCTTACAACTCACACCTAACGATTGACGACTAAAAAAGGAAACGATAATGGGCAATATCGGTATGTACTTGGCAGGCCTGCCAGCGTTTTTCGCCTACTTGATCACCGCGGCCATTCTACTGGTAGCGTTCATGGTCGCGTACAGCAAGATTACCCCGCATCATGAATGGAAGCTTATCCAGGAAGGCAACGCCGCGGCGGCAACCGCCTTTGGCGGCGCCACCCTAGGCTTTACCATACCGCTCTATAGCGCTATGGCAAACAGCGTGAGTTTCATTGATTTTATCGCCTGGGGCATCATCGCCTTTATCGTGCAGATTATTACCTTCTTTGCCATCAAGCTGGTGCTGAAAAGCAAAGGGCAGAGCCTTTCCGGACATATTACCGATGGCCACGTGGCATACGGTATTTTTGCGGCAACCATCGCTATTGCGGTTGGCCTGCTCAACGCAGCGTCCATGATCTGGTAAAGGGAGACACCCATGCAATCATCTAACCAGCCACCGCGCCGCAAGCGTAGCTCTCGGCTGACCCTGGCCTTAATGGGCGCAGCCGGTACAGCCGCGTTAGCCGGCTGCGGGCAGTCATCCCCGCCGCAAGACACGCTATCGGATATCAATTTTTCAGAACCCAAGGCCTACCAGAACATAGACGAGTGCGTGGCAGACGAGCTTTACACGCGCACCGCCTGTGAAGCAGCGTTTACGGCAGCCATTGAAGCGGTTCCGCGCTTTGACTCCTTAGAAGCTTGCGAACAGGTACATGGCGAAGGAGCCTGTGAGCCTCCTCCCCAATCAGCTCAACAGGGGCAAGGTGGCAGTTGGTTTGGTCCAGCACTGATGGGCTATATGGTTGGCAACATGATGGCCAACCGCAATGGCGCACGGGTGCAAAGCCTGTATCAAGAGCCAGTCTACCGTACCCGCCAGAATCGCGGCGACTGGAACGCTGCGTCGTCCTCTGCTTCGTCACGGGTAGAGCAACGTAATCAGGCCTTTCGCTCATCAGCTATGCAGTCTAACCAACGGGCAACTCAACGCTCTGGGTTCGGTTCGCGCTCCAGCGCACGGGGTGGATTTGGCTCCTAAGCTAACTTCCGTTCGTTTAACCTCTTCCGAACTCATCTGCGCCAGTAAGGAGCCGCTTTATGTTGCGCGTTGCTATCACTGAGCGCCCTCAATGGCGCGAACTGGCGCACCAGCTAGGGTTTCACTTTCACACCATTGAAGGGGAGCCCTACTGGACCGAGGATGCCTACTATCAGTTTACGCTGGCACAGATCGAACAGGACATTGAAGACCCCACCGAGGCACTACACGAGATGTGTATGGATGCCGTTGACCGGGTCTGCCAGTCTGATGCACTGCTTCACCAGCTAAATATCCCTGAACAGATGTGGGGCGTTATTCGGGCCTCCTGGCGTAATGGCCAGCCCCACCTCTATGGGCGGATGGATTTTGCCTATAGCGGTAATGGGCCTGCCAAACTGCTAGAGCTTAACTACGATACGCCCACCAGCATTTACGAGGCTGGCTTCTTTCAGTGGCTGTGGCTTGAACAGGTGATCGAACAGCGCCTGCTGCCTGCCCACGCCGATCAATTCAATTCGATTCAAGAACGCATGATTGCTGCCCTCGCCCATATCGGGCAGCGCCTTGAACGCAACGGCTCAGCCCCACCAGCATTGCACTTCGCCTCCATCAAAGCCCATGAGGAAGATCGCGCCACCGTTGCTTATCTACAGGACTGTGCCTTACAGGCGGGGCTGAATGCCCCCTTTATCCATATCGAAGACATCGGCTATCAACCCAACACCGACCACGGCTGTTTCGTTGATCTGGAAAACCGGCCAATCCGCGCACTGTTTAAGCTCTACCCGTGGGAAGAAATGAGCGATGACGCTTTCGGTGAGCTGCTGCCCATGATGCAAACCCACTGGTTCGAGCCTCCGTGGAAAGCCATCCTCAGCAATAAGGGCATCCTGCCGTTGCTATGGCAGTGGCATGAAGGCCATCCCAACCTGTTACCGGCGTATTTTGACACCAGTGATGGCACGTCGCTGACACCCGGCTGGGTGCGCAAACCATTTTTCTCTCGGGAAGGTAGCAATATTGAGCTGATCACCACGAGTGGTCAGTACGAAGCCGTTGATGGCCCCTATACCGACAACCCGCGTATTTTGCAGGCCTACCACCCACTGCCGCGCTTTGGCGAACGGCATGCTCTGATCGGCAGTTGGGTAGTCGGTGACAAGGCGTGCGGCATTGGTATTCGTGAAGACATCGGTCGAATTACCAAGGATTCCAGCTGTTTTGTTCCGCACGCCATTGTCTAAGGTGTTTCAGTAGTTGAGAAGTGTTACTCGCTGGCTTCGGGGCGCATCGCTGGGAACAGCAGTACGTCCCGAATAGAGGGGCTATCGGTAAACAGCATTACTAAACGGTCAATACCAATCCCTTCACCCGCCGTTGGCGGCAAGCCATACTCCAACGCACGCACGTAGTCTGCGTCAAAATACATCGCTTCCAGATCACCGGCATCTTTCTCGGCTGCCTGTTCGCGGAAGCGTTCAGCCTGATCTTCAGCGTCATTAAGCTCCGAGAAGCCGTTGGCAATTTCTCGGCCACCGACAAAGAACTCAAAACGGTCGGTAACGAAAGGATTAGCATCATTTCGACGCGCCAGCGGGCTAACTTCTGCGGGGTATTCAGTGATGAACGTCGGCTGGTCCAGCTTGTGCTCGGCTACTTCTTCGAAAATCTCGGTCTGAACTTTGCCCAGCCCCCAACTCTCCTTCACTTTAATGCCCAGCTTTTCTGCTACCGCTTGTGCGGCTTCCAGCGTATCCAAATCCGCATCGGTGATGCCGTCGCCATGATCAAGGATCGCTTGGCGTAGCGTCAGGCGTTGAAACGGCTGTCCGAAGTCGTAGCTAGCGCCTTGGTACTCGATCGTCGTTGTGCCCAGCACTTCTTGGGCCGCCGTGCGCAGCATGGCTTCGGTCATATCAAGCAGGTCACGATAATCCGCGTAGGCCCAATAGAATTCGACCATGGTGAACTCAGGGTTATGTCGCGTAGACAATCCTTCGTTACGGAAATTGCGGTTGATTTCAAACACTTTCTCGAACCCCCCCACCACCAGGCGCTTGAGGTAAAGCTCCGGTGCAATACGCAGATACATATCAATATCCAGCGCATTATGGTGAGTAATAAATGGCCGTGCTGCTGCACCACCGGGGATCGGCTGCAGCATCGGCGTTTCAACTTCCATAAAGCCACGAGCTTCAAAGAAACGGCGCATGGAGCTGATTACCGCCGCGCGAGTTTCAAATACCTTACGCGACTGCGGGTTCATGATCAGGTCTACGTAGCGCTGGCGATAACGCGCTTCCTGGTCAGTCAGGCCGTGGAACTTATCTGGCAACGGACGCAGACTTTTGGTAAGTAGCTGCGCTTCTACCATCATGACGTACAGGTCACCCTTACCCGACTTATGCACGGGACCACGGGCAGCGACAATATCGCCAATATCCCACCCTTTGATGTCCTCAAGCACGTCAGCAGGCAAGCCCTTTTTGTCCACGTAGAGCTGGATTTGGCCGGCCACATCTTGAATCACGATAAATGGACCGCGCTGACGCATGACGCGACCTGCCACCGACGCTTGATGATCAAGCGTTTCAAGCTCCGCTTTATCCTTTTCGCCTAGCAGGTTGTGTAGCTCAACCGTGAGACTGTCACGGCGAAAATCGTTCGGAAAAGCACTCTTACCTTGCTCTGCAGCGCGCTCACGGCGGGCTGCGAGCTTGGCACGGCGCTCAGCGATTAGATGGTTTTCGTTATCGAGAGAAGACGCGTCTTGGTTAGCCATCGGGCACCCTGTTCATGTTCAAACGCTAAAAAAATTACAAACCCTGCTTTAGACTGGCGACGATAAACTGATCTAAATCGCCGTCGAGCACTTTGTCGCAGTTGCTAGACTGAACGCCGGTGCGCAGGTCTTTGATGCGTTGATCGTCCAGTACATACGAGCGAATTTGGCTACCCCAGCCAATATCGGCTTTAGAGTCTTCCGCTTCCTGCTTGGCCGCATTACGCTTTTGCATTTCGTGCTCCCACAGCTTCGCCTTCAACTGCTTCATGGCGAAGTCGCGGTTGGCGTGCTGGCTGCGCTGATTCTGGCATGCCACCACAATACCGCTAGGCTCGTGGGTAATCCTCACCGCTGAGTCAGTGGTGTTAACGTGCTGACCACCTGCACCGCTGGAGCGGTAGGTGTCTACTCGCAGGTCAGAGGGATTAATTTCAACCTCAAAGCTGTCGTCAATTTCCGGCGACAAAAATACCGATGCAAACGAGGTATGACGACGGCCCCCAGAATCAAACGGACTTTTACGCACTAGACGGTGCACACCTGTTTCAGTGCGCAACCAGCCAAACGCATAGTCACCTTGAATATGCAGCGACGCCGATTTGATGCCTGCTACCTCGCCAGCGGAAATTTCGATAATCTCTGCTTTGAAACCGTGGCTCTCTGCCCAGCGTAAGTACATACGCAGCAAAATATTCGCCCAGTCTTGGGCTTCGGTACCGCCCGACCCCGACTGAATATCCAGATAGGCATTATTCTCATCCATTTCACCAGAAAACATGCGGCGAAATTCGAGCTTCTCCAATGCCACTTGCAGACCATCGAGCTCTTTGCGCACCTCATCAACGGTGCCTTCATCTTCTTCCATCTCAGCAAGTTCAAGCAGGTCGCGGCTATCAGCCAAGCCCTGATCAAGCTCATCGATAGTGGCGACAATCGCTTCAAGCGATGCGCGCTCTTTACCCAGCTTTTGGGCATAGTCTGGATCATTCCAGACATTAGGGTCTTCAAGTTCGCGGGATACTTCTTCTAGCCGATCTTTGCGTTCGGCATAGTCAAAGATACCCCCTAAGAACGTCTGTCCGCTCAGACAGGTCCTTAATCTGGTTATGAATCGGGTTAGTTTCCAACATGGATCGCCTAGCCTTGGTCAGTATCGCACGGTTCAAAAGAGACAGGCGCCGCTGGGGCAGCTAAACGCCTAGGCTTAAAAATGCCAACGCTAGCCGCCCCAGCGGCGGAATTCTGAGACGCATTGTAACGAAAGCCAACGCTTACCGCACCCATCCCGAAAAAAGGATCGCAATGCAAAAAACCCGGCTTACGCCGGGTTTATATGCAAAACGAATCAAGCTGTCAGCTTATGATCAGAAGCGATAGGTAAGCTGAGCACCGAAGCCATGGGCTTCGTTTTTATAGTCTGCTGAGTAGTTAGAGGTAATCGGCGGCGTTTGCTGACCGGCCACGGTGAAGCTGTCAGTTTTGCTTTGATCAACCTGGGTGCTGCGTTCGGTAAGGTACGAGTAAGCAACGTCTAAGGTTAAATCAGGCGTGGGGCTCCAGCCTGCACCAATCGAGAAAATCCGACGGTCGTCAGAGGGAATACGCACGCTACGAGTTTCATCCTGGGTGGGCGTAAAGTCTAGCGCTACCCCAGCGCGCAGTGCCAGTGTGGGTGTTAACTGATACTCACCACCGGTAGAGAATGCCCAAGCATTGGAGTAATTCTGCTGCTCATTGGTAATTTCACCACGCTCGGTGCCGGTGACCAAAATCTGGTCAAAGCGACTCCAGCGTGCCCAGGATGCACCAAACATTAACTTGAGGTTGTCACTCATTTGCTGAGTCAGCGAGAAGTTGACGGTTTCAGGCGTTGTTAAATCCAACGCTGCCGTATCTGTTACTGTGCCGATCCCTAGCTGATCCAACACTGGTGAGTTAGCCGCAAAGCTACCTTCCAGATTAAAATCTACTTTTGAACGGTACGTTAAGCCGAACGTAGTTTCAGGTACTGGCTGATAAATGATACCCAAGTTATAACCCCAGGCCTCATCATCGCCTTCCACACGCGAATCCACTTCAGAAAGGCCCAGCGGTGTTGCCACTGGCACCTGACGGCGAAGTTCCCCTTCTACGCGGTTATAGGTGAGGCCCGCGCCGACAGACCACTGCTCGTTGAAGCGATAAGAGACCGTCGGCTGAGCCGTCATCACTTTCACTTCGGTGTAATTGCCCTGGTTACGCCCCTGAAAACCATTTTCGTATTCGGTTTTAGAACCGAATGGCGCGTAGACCCCAAAACCGAATGCCAGCTGTTCATTAACAGGGTGCGCATAGAAAGCGAAGGGAATTAGCGTACCCGGCACCATATCACCATCGTTGGTGCCCGCCACTGGCAACGTATCTGTCGCCCCCCCTGTCGCCTGCAGGAAAGCAGGGCTACTCTGTGAGGCACGTACATTCGTGATGTCACTATTTACGTTTAGGAACGTGCCACCCGCCGTGATTTGAGCACGATCAAGAAACGACATACCTGCTGGGTTACCATACACAATGGTTGCATCATGCACATTTGAGCTGCGCCCGGCATGACCATACCCCTGTCCGCTGACGCTCTGCTCATTGATTTGATAACCGCCTGCTTGTGCCTGACTAACAAAAGCAACTGATGCTACTGCGGCCGCCAAGGTGAGCTTTTTAAATTTATTATGCATAGTGGGCCTCTCTTCCCAATGATCCGATGGATACTTCCATCCACCCTCTTTGTTCTAACACCTCAGTTTTCGCCCAATGACCGCTTGGGATCAAGGGCAAACGAGCGTTTTATTTCGGTTTTGACTTATACATTAGTCGAACGAGTGTTTTAAATCAGTGTTTTAGTCATTTCGACTGAAGGCCTCAATATCGCTTGACCTATGTGTGACCCATAGGTTTTACACTTAAAAACATCACAACTTCCACGCAGAGGACGTTATGCAGCCTGGAGAGATGAAGGTCGGCGAACTTGCCAAACGCGGTAGCGTTACTGCTGAAACGGTTCGTCATTACACCCGCGAGGGGTTGCTGGCACCCACACGCCACCCTGATAACGGTTACCAGTTATTTTCAACCACTGACTTAGAGCGGCTGCACTTTATTCAACGAGCACGCAAGCTCGGTTTTAGTGTGGCAGAGATCCGCGACATATTGGCCCACGCCGACCAAGGTGACTCCCCTTGTCCATTGGTTCGCGACCTACTTGCCCACCGGCTACCACAAATCCGTGCGCGAATCGCCGAGCTTGAAGCGCTGGCCCAACGCATGGAACAGGCATTAGAAAGCTGGCAGCACATGCCAAATGGCATGCCCGATGGCCATAGCCTATGCCGTTTAATTGAGAGTTTTCCCGAGGAGGCACCATGCAATCACGCACCCTGCAGCCACAAACACTGAGTCGCACCGTGCCGGGCATGAATTGCCAGGGCTGCGTCAAGCGTATGCGCGAGGCGATTCAAGCCGCAGACCCCAACGCCCTCGTTGAAGGCTTTCCCGCGGACAAACGCCTGGAAGTTACCAGTACATTAGAAAACGATGCGCTGGACAGCACATTGAGTGAGGCGGGCTATCCGCCGGATGACCCCAGCAGCGAGACTCAACCGCCTACGGAAAGTGATACTACGCAAACGGCCGATAGAGATAACGACAAAAAGACGACTGAAAATGAGACACCTACCAGCGCCCCTCGGCAGAGACTGTTAATTAGCGGCATGACCTGTGCAGGCTGTGTAAATAGCGTCGAAAAGGCATTGGCTAACACCCCAGGGGTTAACAACGCATCGGTTAACTTTGGCACCCACACCGCCCAAGTAACGGGCAACGTTGAACGCGAGGCGCTGATTAACGCTGTAGCGGCAGCGGGCTACCGCGCCGAGCCCATTGTCGATATGCGCGAGGCCGAACGCACCCGCGAGGCACAAGAGGCCGTAACCTATCGCCAACGCCTGCGCGGCAGCATGCTGTCATTATCGCTAGCCATTCCGCTCATGCTGAGCATGTTTGTTTACCACCCACACCCCATGGGAATGGGCCGCCTCTATTGGCTGGTTATTGGTCTGCTTACCCTGGCTATTTTGGCATTTCCAGGACGGCACTTTTTTACCAACGCTTGGAAACAATTCAAACACCACCAGGCCAATATGGACACACTCGTGGCCATGGGCACCGGTACCGCCTGGCTCTATTCGATAATGGTCGTGGCGTTTGCTCCTTGGCTGCCAGAGGTCGCCCAGGGCATTTACTTTGAAGCATCAGCCATGGTGGTGGGGCTAATTCTACTCGGCAATGCTATGGAACTGCGTGCCCGTGGCCGCACCAGTAGCGCATTGAAGCGCCTTCTGGATCTACAAGAGAAAACAGCACGCGTTATTCGTAATGGCCAAGAACAGGAGCTGCCTGTTGACGACGTAGCGATAGACGATCATATCCGCGTACGCCCCGGCGAACGACTGCCAGTAGATGGCATCGTACTTGATGGTCAAAGCTATATCGATGAATCCATGCTGACCGGCGAACCGCTGCCCGTTCATAAAAACGCGGATGACGATGTCAGCGCTGGTACTGTTAACGGCAATGGCAGCTTGGTCTATCGCGCCACTCGTGTGGGCAGCGACACTCGCCTGGGACGCATAACCGAACAGGTCGCCAGCGCTCAAAACTCTCGTCCGCCAATTGGCGAACTGGCCGATAAGGTATCGGGAATTTTTGTCCCCAGCGTCATGATCATCGCCGTACTAACCGCGCTGATCTGGTTTAACTTCGGTCCCGCCCCGGTGGTGATCCATATGCTGGTGACCGCCACCACGGTACTGATTATCGCCTGCCCTTGCGCATTAGGGCTGGCAACACCGATTTCCACCATGATTGGGGTGGGCAAAGCCGCCGAACACGGCGTGTTGGTAAGAAGCGGTGAAGCACTGCAAACCGCCAGCCGTATTAACACCCTGGTGGTAGACAAAACCGGCACGCTGACCGAAGGCAAGCCCCGCGTGACCGATGCCACTGTACTCCATAGTGATCCTTCGCAAGTGCTCGCCTGGGTAGCCGCTCTGGAAAGTCGTTCGGAACATCCGTTAGCCAATGCATTAACAGCTTATGCCGAAGAGCATAATGCCCCCGCTGAAACACTGGATACGTTTGATAGCGTTACCGGTGGCGGCGTGAAAGGTAGCACCCAAACAGGCGACTCACTGCTGCTGGGCAATGCCCGCCTACTCGAAGAGGCTGGTGTGGACCTAACCCCCGCAGAAGAGAGCGTACGCAAGCTAGAAGCGAAAGCACGTTCATTGGTATACCTAGCAGCCAATGGCAAGCTAGCTGCTCTATTCGGTATCAGTGACCCGCTGCGTGGTGACGCGGCCGCCGCAGTGAAACGCTTACAAGAAGATGGGTTAACCGTCGTCATGCTCACCGGCGATAATGAACACACTGCGGCCGCAGTAGCACGGGAAGTCGGCATTAGCGAGTTTAGAGCAGGCATGACGCCAGATGATAAACATGCGGAAATTGAGCGTCGTCAGCAAGCAGGCGAAGTCGTAGGCATGGTGGGGGATGGCATCAACGATGCCCCAGCTCTGGCTCGTGCTAATGTTGGCTTTGCCATCGGCCAGGGCACCGATATCGCTATGGAGAGCGCCGGGATTACCTTGATGCGCGGTTCGCTTCATGGTGTGGCTACTGCCATTGAATTAAGCCGGGCGACGCTCATCAACATCAAACAGAACCTAGTCGGAGCCTTTGGCTATAACGTACTGTGCATCCCGATTGCTGCAGGCGTGCTTTACCCGTTCACCGGCATGCTGCTGTCCCCCATCATTGCCGGTGCAGCCATGTCGCTATCGTCAATCACCGTGGTTAGCAACGCCAACCGTTTAAGGCTTTGGAAGCCCGCCCAACAGGAAGCCTCATCATGAGCCTATTGATCAACTTGGCAGGAATCGGACTTATCGCTGCTATCGTATGGTGGTTTTGGCTTAGCGCTTGATCGTGAAAAACTAATGCGAGAGGGGTATCGTCAACACAAATGGCCTCCCCCCTCTCAGCGTCAATAGAGTCGTACATCTTTCAACCAGTACCAATCCGTTGGCGCTTGGCGTACCCAGGCTTCGAACAACGCATCCATTTTTTCAGAATAAATGATGGCTTGTTCCCGACTGGTCAAACGTGGCTCCCTCGGCAACGGAGGATGCACTGTCAACGTCATCTCAGCGCCTTCGTGCCGCGTCACACATAACGGTAAGATTTGCGCACCTTGGCTAGCGGCCAGCCTAGCGGCCATCCAACGGTTTCCCCGCGCCAATGGCTCTTTACCAAAAGCCGGTATATGCCCATTAGGCCCCGGTTCATCAGGCATGATTGATACGCTGGCTCCTTGTGACAGTGCATTCATCAATTGCCGCATGGGCTGGGGCTGAGCCGTCGAGATAAATTGGGCATGGGGCATTATCGACTGCCGCGCCCGCATGGCGAGCGCCATGCGAGCTTCGGTCTCTCTTGGCTCGTAAAGTACGTATAGCGAATCCAGTGCTCGCCCCAAGACAGCTAAACCAGTTTCCCAGTTAGCCAGGTGCGGGGTAACGATTAGGCAAGGCCCCGACAGTGTATGGATGGCGTCTTCATTGACGATATGAAATTTAGGGCTACGCACTAACCTCGGTAGAGCGGGGATCTCGGCATAAACACGCCCCATCTGCTCCCCATAAGCCATCAGCAGTTCACGGCGCTCACCGGTTTCCAGCGTTCGATCATTCAGAAACTCAAGATTGCCCACCAGGCGCTCGACCCAACGTGCCTGCCTATTCCAGGCTTTCTTGGCATAGCGCCTTCCTAATCGTGCCCCCAGGGCTGAGACAGCCGACACCGGCAGCCCCCGCATCACAGCCGCTAGCACCGCATCACGATCAATTGCAGGTCTTGTCATGAGGTTTCCGTGGTTGCAATTTCATTGGCAGACCTCCTTTGGGACGCAACGTAAGGCGGCACTCAATCGCCACCTGATGATCAGGCAGCAACGTTGGCGTGAAGTGTTGTGCCAATGTCGCCAAGCAGAGCACCCCCTCGTATAGTCCGAAGCGTTTTCCCAAACAAACACGGGGCCCTACACTGAAAGGTAGATAGGTGAACTTGTCTGGGCGAGGCACCTTGGGCAGAAAGCGCTCGGGAACAAAATGGTTTGGCGCTTCCCATAATTTTCGATGCCGATGCATCAGCCATGGGGAAACGAGCAAGACAGTACCTGGGCGCACCTCACGATTACGAATTTGATCAGCACCACGCGCTTGGCGACTTAGCATCGGTACCGGTGGGTATAGCCGCATAGCTTCCTCAAATACCGCCATGGTGTAGGGCAACTTGGCGACATCTTCGTAACACGGTGCTCTACCTCCGAGGACGTCATCAAGCTCTTGCTGCAGGAGCGCCATGGCCTGTCGATCATAATCGAGCAAGTACCAGCACCATGCCAGTGCGTTGGCGGTCGTTTCATGTCCCGCCATAAACATGACAATCGCTTCATTACGGACTGCTTTCCGCCCCATCGGGCAGCCACTACCTTCGCCCTCTTTCATAGACGCCATAAAGCTATCTACTAAGCTATGCTGCCCCTGTCCTGATCTTTGCGCATGGCGATCAATGATGCGGTCGATAATTTCATGCACTTGCTTTGCGGAGTAACGCGTACGCGCCCTTCGCAGCGGATTGCCTAGCAAACTCAAAAAGGGCAAACCCAGCATATTAGCCATATCCAGATGCTCAGAATGGTGCTGATACTCGGTAAAACCAGCCACCACCTGTTCGGCCTCTTCGTCCGTTGTATCATCACCAAAAATCGTTCGGCCAATGATACGCGCCGTCAAGTGAGCCATCTCGGTAAGCATGTCGATGGGCACATCCTGCGGGTGCTCGGCCCACCGTTTGGCAGTCTCATCAGCCGAGGCGGTCATGATGGTACAAAAACCAGGTAATAAAGCGTTCGTTAGCGACGGAGCACATTGGCGTCGGCGCTGACGCCACAAATCGCCATCACTGACAAATAGACCATCATCAAGCAAGGGTGTCAGTGCACGCCGCATTTGCGGGCTTTTGCGATCATAGTTGTCATGCTGCTCAAGAAATACTCGGCGCACCGTATCAGGGCTGTTACATAGAACATAATCCTGATTCAGCAGTTTCATACGCGAGGTACGTATTGAGTAGTCTTTCTCCCGCCACACAGAAAGCAAATCGTGCTGCGCTCGACGCATGCGGTGCATGATGCCTTTATGCTCTGCAACAGGCTTTACCTTGACCGGCGGCTCCAGGTATTGCGTTCGTTTCAATGCATCAGCCAGCCGCTGATTATCATCAGTGTTTTTTGCGATTACTTCTGCGTTGCTTGAAACAATATCGTGATCCATTATCCGCGCCCTGCTTGATATACGCATTCCTGGAAGGCACTTTTCAGGCCTTCCTTACTAGCCGTGTATGTTCGATATGGGTATCGACCAGACAACATACGCGGGGCGTTTTGAGTGACCGTAGCAAATGACGTGTAGGCGCTGCCCGCGCAGATACTTGGCGCAGTAACACTACCGTACTCGCCTTTGCTGGTGAGTTCCTGATTATCCGCCTTGAGTAGGGCCGTTTAGCTAACACCGATATAGCGCCCTGGCTTGTGGTTCAGGGCGATGATCAAGTTCAACGTAAGGGCTCCAAGCACTGAGTAGCCCACACGGTCTATCGGTAGCTGGGTAAGGGCCGCCAGCAAAATTAGCGCATCAATACCCAATTGCACATAGCCTGCCCGCAGGCCGTGCTTTTCTTGCAGGTAGAGCGCGAGAATATTGATGCCGCCTAGACTGGTTCGATGCCGGAACAACATCAACATGCCTATGCCCATTAAAGCGCCCCCCATCAACGCAGCGTACAGCGACGGAACATTGGCGAACTGTACCCAGCCTTGGGTGAGTTCAGAAAACAGCGACACCAAGCCAATCGCCGCAAACGTACGCAGCGTAAAACTCCACCCCATGCGCTTAATCGCCAAATAATAAAATGGCAAATTGATGGCAAAAAACCAGACGCCAAATCCCCACCCAGTTACGTAATTCAGCAGTAATGCCAGCCCTGCGGTGCTGCCAGTAATCAATACTGAATGGGTGTAAAATGCTACTCCTAAAGCAACAAAAAATGTGCCCAGCAGCATCGCCATAATGTCCTCATAAGGCTTATGAGGATCTTGCGTGAGATGATCTACGTGCATGATGGCATCCTTGATGGACAGGGCGAGTCTTATACAGGGCTGGCGTGTTCTACCATCAACTGCAATGACTCTCGTCCTCGCCAGCGGTTGCGATTGAGCTTATAGGCGCAGTGCAGCGTGTCGCCCACGCTAAATGAGGGGAGCTCCCCTGGCGTTAACGCTCGGAACCAAATCGCTTTGCTAGTCACCGCCCCCATGGAAAGCTCCATCATGAGGTGCGAACCTTCAGCACCTACGGGGCGTAGTGCTTCAACAATAAAGCGCCCCTCAAACAGTGGCGGGTCAAACTCACGCCCGTAAGGGCCAAGCGCTTCAACCTCGGTTAGTGTTAACAGAGACAGCTGCGACGTAGAAAGCTCGCCATCTGTCCATAGCCGCGGGTAAAGCGGTGTATCGCCCAACTGCTCACCAACCGCCTGTAAAAATGCGGCTTTAAAGGCCGCTAACTGCTCTCTTGGTACGCCGACACCCGCCGCCCCACTATGGCCGCCAAAGCGCGGTAGCGCCTCAGGGGCTAGCTCAAAGGTGCGTTGCAGCGCATCCCGAAGATGCAGGCCATCAATCGAGCGGCCAGAACCGGTCAACATATTGGGCGCCGCCGCGCGGGTCAGCACCAACGCGGGGCGACCATAGGCCTGTACTAACCGCGAAGCGACAATCCCCTGCACACCGGGGTGGCCATCTTCCAGCAGCACCACCACCGCCGGCTCATTAGCTTCCAGCGCAGACACAGCAAGCGCACGCGCTTCTTCCGCCATGTCCGCCTCAATCGCCTTGCGGGACTGGTTGTCTTGATCAAGCACTTCTAGCTGACGATTGGCGACACTATCGCTTTCCGCGAGCATAAAGTGTAACGCCGCATAGGGATCATCCAGCCGTGAGCGAGCGTTAATTCGTGGCCCCATTTGGAACGCCAGCGTTTCAGCATTAAATGGCACACTATCGGCCCCAAGCCGCGCCGCCATGGCGCGCCAACAGGCAGCATCCATCCGGTTGATCAGCGTTAATCCGTAGTTAACCACTGCGCGGTTAGCCGGACTACCGCCCAACGAAACACAGTCCGCTACGGTGCCCAGCGCGACGTAAGAAAGCCACGGTGATAGCTTAGGTGTCGCATCAGGCAATGCCCCCCATTCAATCAATACGCCACGGGCAAGTGACATCAAAAGCCATGCCACCATGCACCCGGCGATCGTTTTATCGGGATAGTCACAATCACTGCGTGTCGGGTTAACGCAGGCATAGGCAGAAGGCGGTGGGCCTTCCAACGGCAGCGCGTGGTGGTCGCTGACCACCACATCAATACCAGCGGCTTTCAAGCGTGCAATTCGCGGCTCATCTGAGCTGCCGCAGTCGGCGGTAATCACCAACGAGGGCAGCGGTTTTAAACCAAGTGTGCGCTCCACCAGCGGCAGGCTAATGCCATAGCCATCGTGTATACGGTGGCCAATCAAACTATGTAACTTGTGTTCTGATACGCCAAACAGTTCCACTAACGTGCGCCGAATCACCACGTGGGAGGTAATACCATCCACGTCGTAATCGGTGAGAATGCCGATGGATTCCCCTTCTGCCACTGCCTGAGCAATACGTTCAGCGGCACGGCGACCGTCGGCTAGTTTTTCTGGATGCACCAAGTAACGCAAGCTCGGCGCCACCAGTGGCGCGAGTTCGCCCTTATAGCCCGGCAGTCGTGAGGCCAATAGCCGTGCTTGTAGCTCGCTTAAGCCTTCCGCTTGGGCACGTACATAGATAGCCTCGTCCAGTGGACGAGGCTCTAAGCGTGGCTGATTGGCGTTTTGCTGCGTGAGTGATGATTCGTCGACCATGACGCCTCAGCGCCGATTGTCAGCGACAAACTGCTGCACGGCGCTCAGCTCAGCTGGCAACACCGTGTAACGCTCTTCGCGCTCAAGCAGGTCATCCATATGTGTGGGCAACGGCACACCTTGGAAACCTGCCTTGACCACAGCCTCAGCGAATTTTGCCGGATGCGCGGTAGCAAGTGTAATCACCGGCGTCGTAGTATCTACTCGTGCGCGCTCTGCAGCGCGATAGCCAGTGGCGGTATGAGGGTCAAGAATCTCACCTGTACGGTGATGAGCTTCACGAATGACTTCTAGAATGGTCGCATCATCAACACTATGGCTGGCGAATTTTTCGCGCAGCTTGGCAAGCGGTGCATCGGCAAGCGCCGTAGGCTCTTGCTGGAAGCGTTCTAGTAACGCCGCCACTGCGGCACCATCGCGGTCGTAAGCATCAAACAGCAAACGCTCAAAGTTTGACGAAACAACGATGTCCATTGACGGCGCGAGGGTCGCTGCCAACTCTTTCTTGGAGAAATCATTGGCGGCAAGCGTGCGATGCAGAATGTCGTTGGCATTGGTGGCAATAATGAACTGCTTCACCGGCAGCCCCATCTTAAACGCCATGTAGCCTGCGAAGACGTTACCGAAGTTAGCCGACGGAACGCAGAAGCTCACTTCCCGCTGAGGCGCGCCCAATGCAACGCCAGCGGCGATGTAGTACACGATCTGCGCCATGATGCGCGCCCAGTTGATCGAGTTAACAGCCACTAAGCGCGTGCCATTCAGGAAATCCTGGTTAGCAAAACTCGCCTTAACCATTGCCTGGGCATCATCAAAATTGCCTTCAATAGCAATATTGAAAACGTTGTTGGCTAGCACCGAGGTCATTTGGCGGCGCTGCACTTCTGAAACGCGATTGTGCGGGTGGAGAATAAAAATATCGAGGTTATCGCAGTGGCGACAGCCTTCAATGGCCGCCGAGCCGGTATCCCCAGAGGTCGCACCCATAATGACGGCACGCTCACCACGCTTTTTCAGGAAATGATCCAGCAGCCGCCCTAATAGCTGCAGCGCGACATCTTTAAACGCCAGCGTTGGGCCGTGGAACTGCTCTAGCAGAAAGTGATTGGCGTCCAACTGCTTTAGCGGCACAACGGCGTCATGATTGAACGTGGCGTAAGCTTCTGTCACCAAGCGACGGAAGGTATCGTCGTCAATTTCACCATTTACAAACGGCTTCATGACCCTAAAAGCAATCTCAGCGTAAGAAAGGCCAGCCATGCTGGCCAGCTCTTCCTTAGAAAACTCAGGTAGCGTTTCCGGCACATAAAGCCCGCCGTCGCTGGCCATGCCGGTTAACACAACCTCTTCAAAAGAGAGCGCGGGCGCTTGGCCGCGCGTGCTGATATAACGCATGAGTTACTCCCCTTCGCTCAGGCTTTCAACGCGAATACGGGTAACCGGCCCAGCAATATCCGCCATGGACTCGATTTCACGGATAGCATCGTTCATCTGTTTCTCTTTTGTCCGGTGCGTCAGCAAAATAATCGGTACCAACTCACCTTCGGTAGCCTCTTTCTGGATAAGTGCTTCAATAGAGATGCCCTGCTCGGCCAGAATGGTGGCAACACGCGCCAACACACCCGGGCGATCCACCGCCAACAAACGCAGATAATACGCCGTGGTGATATCTTCCATCGGCATAATGGGCAGTTGACTGGCATCGTCGTCGATGCCGCAAAATGCCAAGTAAGGCACCCGGTAGTGATGGTCCGTGGCAATATCACGGGCAACATCCAGAAGATCCGCTACGACAGCAGAGGCTGTCGGCTCAGCGCCAGCACCAGCGCCGTAATAGAGTGTTGGGCCAACCGCATCGCCCATCACCGCAATCGCATTTTTAACGCCGTGCACATTAGCCAGCAGGCGCTCTTTAGGAATCAACGTCGGGTGAACTCGCAGTTCCAACCCTTGATCAGTCCGTTTCGAGATGCCCAGGTGTTTAATCACGTAACCCAGGTTATCGGCCTGCTCGACATCTTCGGCAGTAATGCGAGAGATACCTTCGGTGAAAGCTTTATCAAACTGCAGCGGTACGCCATAGGCAATTGACGCCAGAATGGTCAATTTATGGGCAGCGTCGATACCTTCCACGTCAAAAGTGGGGTCAGACTCTGCATAACCTAGCGCTTGGGCTTCGGCCAACACATCTTCAAACGCGCGACCTTCATCACGCATATGGGTCAGGATGTAGTTGCCGGTACCATTTATGATACCCGCCACCCACTCGATACGGTTAGCACCTAGGCCTTCACGCAGCGATTTGATAACAGGAATACCGCCCGCCACAGCCGCCTCAAAGGCGACTATGACGCCTTTCTTATGCGCGGCGCGGAAAATCTCATTTCCATGAACAGCAATCAACGCCTTGTTGGCAGTCACAACGTGTTTGCCGTTTTCAATGGCCGTTAGCACCAGCTCTCGAGCAATATCGTAGCCACCAATCAGCTCTACCAACACATCCACGTTGGGGTTGTTCGCCACCTCGAACACGTCAGAGGTCGCATTAATGCCGGTAATATCGCAGTCAGGATGAATACTGCGGTGGGCAACCTGCTCAATCACAATCGGGCGGCCAGCACGACGGCTAATATCATCAGCGTTACGTGTTAATACGTTAAATGTACCGCCACCGACTGTACCTAACCCACAAATGCCTACTCTTACCGGTTTCAAAATACTTCCCCTTTCGTGATGGGCACCCATAGGTGCCGCCTCTTAAATCAGTGTCTCAGCGCTATCGTTCGTCACTGCTCGTGACGTTATTCGTCTTCCAAGCCTAACATGCTAACGAGCCGGTCGGGGGGTACAAACCCTGGCACCATTTGCCCGTCTGGTAACACAATCGCAGGCGTCCCCTGTACGCCCACAGCTTTACCTAATTCGTACTGATCGGCAACGGGGTTATCACAGCTTGCCGATGCCGCAAGCGTTTGGCCTTGCTTAGCTTGTGTCATGGCCTCGCTGCGGTTATCCGAACACCACACTTGCTCAAGCGTCGTCGCGGCTCCACTTCCCATGCCTGCGCGTGGAAAGGCCATATAGTGCACCGCAATGCCCCGTTCGTTAAGCTCAGGCACCACTTCATGCAAACGTTCACAGTAAGGGCAAGTTGGATCGGTAAATACGATTACCGTGGCTTTAGGCTCATCGACGCCCTGAAAAACCACTCGCTCGCTTATTGGCATGGAAGCAAGTGCCGCGGCTCTTTCCTGGTTACGCGCCTGTTCGGTTAAGTTAACCAGGCCATTATCCGCGTTTTGATAGAGGTCCCCTACCAAAAAGTGGCTGCCATCGGCATTGGAATAAAAAGACTCTCCGCTTTCCAAGATAACGTGATACACCCCGTCTATCGGCGTTGTATTTACCTGCTCCACCGGCATTGACTGGCCATTAACTTGTAAATTCTCCGCCAGATGTTCGGGCACGGTATCAGCACCGGCAACCACAGGCAGTAAGCAGCCCACCAGCGCCAGCCAGGGAACACAGGATTTAGCAACTAAAGACATACGTTGATGCATTGTATCTTCAACCTCGCGGATGGTGTTCGGCATGCAGTTGCTCCAGGCGCGCCTGGGCAACATGCGTATAAATTTGCGTTGTAGATAGGTCGCTATGACCTAACAACAGCTGTACGACCCGCAAATTAGCACCATGATTCAATAAATGAGTCGCAAATGCGTGACGCAACGTGTGAGGTGACAAGGGGCGAGTAATACCCGCAGTGATAGCGTGAGCTTTAATGCGATGCCAAAACGTTTGCCGCGTCATGGCTTTATCTGCCCGACCAGGGAACAGCGCGGGCCGTGTAGGATCTTGCATTAGCGCAGGCCGAGCCGTCTTCACATAATGCTCTATCCACCCGGCAGCTTCCTCACCCATTGGCACCAACCGATCCTTATCACCTTTTCCCCTGACACGAACAACCCCCTGGCGAAGATTGACCGCATCACCCGTTAGCCCAACCAGCTCTGACACGCGTAGCCCACAGGCATATAGCAGCTCAAGCATAGTACGGTCGCGAACCCCTAACGAGGTGCTGATATCGGGGGCGAGTAAGAGACGCTCGACCTCCTCCTCTTCCAGAGTATTCGGCAAGCTAGGGCGTACCCGCGGCAGCGCCACATTGGCCAATGGGTCATTGGCGATATGCCCATAAAGCCGCGCCCAACGGTAAAAGCTGCGCAGCGACGATAGTAGCCGTGCATTGCTGCGCAGTTGATACCCCTGCTCTCGACGTAATTCCAACCACTCGCTAAAACGCTCTGGCGAGGGTGTTAACAGTGTTTCCCCCGCGCTTTCGAGCTGCTGTTGCCAAGCCGCTAAGTCATGCCGATAGGCCGCTAACGTATGGTCGCTTGCCCCTTGCTCCAACCATAAGGCATCTAGATAGGCATCTATCACGCTCATAGGCTAACGGTCTCTTGACGGTGGTACCACACAAACAAAAACCCCGCCCCGCAAAGCGGTGACGGGGTCTTGGTATCCGAGCACTACGCATGTCAAAAACTACGCATGTCAAAAACAGCGTGCGCCCGTGAAAAAGTGGCTGTTAAGCCAGCTTTTCCTTGATACGCGCCGACTTGCCGCTGCGCTCGCGCAGGTAGTAAAGCTTGGCTTGACGAACGTCACCGCGACGCTTGACTTCAATAGAGTCAACCAACGGGCTGTAGGTCTGGAAAGTACGCTCAACACCAACACCGTGAGAAATTTTACGTACGGTGAAAGCGGAGTTCAGGCCACGGTTACGCTTACCAATAACCACACCTTCAAACGCCTGCAGACGCTCACGAGTACCTTCCTTTACTTTAACCTGAACGACAATGGTGTCGCCCGGTGCAAAGGCCGGAATCTCTTTACCCATTTGCTCGGATTCGATCGCCTGGATCACCTTGTTCTTGCTGCTCATTTTCATACTCCTAAATAACGTAATGGCTTGCCACGCAGTTGTGGAAGGGGCAAACCGTGATCCCGGCGCTCGAAGCGAGCTACGCGGGAGTCGTTATGGGTGACACAGGTGCGTAGGCTAACTATCTCATCGACTAACTGCCTTATGGTCTAGCTGTCTTATGGACTATCGGCCTAATTCGCCCTGCACCGCCGCTCTGTTCTATGCAATCGAAAAACAATCACTTAGTAGACAGAGCGTGTTCCTCGATAAACTCGTCTAGAAGCCGCTGCTGCTCGGCATCAAGCGTACGCCCTGCCAATAAATCAGGACGGCGCTGCCATGTACGGCCTAGCGACTGCTTTAACCGCCAGCGCTTGATGGCCGCATGATTACCGCTTAGCAACACATCAGGCACTTGTCGCCCGTCGATCGTCTCAGGACGGGTATAGTGCGGGCAGTCTAACAAGCCATCATTGAACGAGTCTTCGATAGCGGAATCCTGGTGGCCCAACACACCGGGTACCAGCCGTGCCGCCGCGTCAATTAGCACCATCGCTGGCAACTCACCGCCGCTCAGCACATAGTCACCAATTGACCATTCTTCATCAATGTCACTTTCCACCACGCGCTCATCAATGCCTTCATAGCGCCCAGCGACCACTACGAGAGGGCCAGCTGAGGCGAGGGCTTGAACTCCCTGCTGATCCAGCTTACGCCCCTGGGGCGAGAGATAGATCACTGTTGGCGATTGTCCCGTCGCTTGCTCTGCTCGCTGCCGAGCATCAAAGATAGCAGCACGCAGGGTGTCTACCTTCATCAGCATGCCGGGGCCGCCGCCGTAAGGGCGATCGTCCACACTGCGGTGGCGGTCTGTGGCGTAATCGCGCGGATTCCAAAACTCCAGGGCAATGCGCTGTTTCTCTACCGCTCGACCGACCACACCTTGTTGGGTAATCGCATCGAACATCTCTGGAAACAGCGATACCACGCCAATCCACATAGCGGGAGCATCCGTTAAGCTGCTTTCTTCACCGTTGGCTGCAGTAACGGTTGAATCAGTTACTGTGAGCTCGCTCGACAACTGCTTACTCAAACCTGTTTTCAAAACTCAGGATCCCAGTTCACGACCATGCGGCCATCTTCGAGGCTGATTTCAACAATTACATCATCGGGTAAGAAAGGTAACAGCCGCTCACGCTTATCGATTGCGTCGTTATCACCGCGCACCACCATGACATCGTTTGCGCCGGTTTCAAACAGGTAACTGACCTGCCCTAACCGCTCGCCTGACTGAGTGAAGACAGTTAAACCTTCAAGCTCATGCCAGTAATACTCATCATCGGAAAGCGTAGGCAGTGCTTCTTTCGGCATCAGAATGTCCGTTTGCGCCAGCGCTTCGGCTGCCGTTCGGTCATCAACACCTTTTAGCTGCACCACAAGACCCTTGCCTTGCCGACGCCCCTGAATCACGGTCATACGCGTAAGGGATTCCCCTCGGCGCACCCACCATTCTGGGTATTCCATGATGCTGTCTATGGGATTGGTATAGGAGTAGACCTTAAGCCAACCTTTAATCCCGTGAGGGCTAGTTAACTTACCAAGCACCACATGTGCGTCGTCTGTATGGCTAGTTTCAAAACGCGTCATCGACGACCGCTCCAACAAATTACAACGACAACATCACCTACTATCACTTACTAGCAGTCACGCATTAACAGACTTAAGCCTGTTTGCGCGCTTCTTTAACCAGCTCAGCAACACGACCAGACAGCTGGGCGCCTTGGCTCTGCCAGTGAGTAACACGCTCAAGATCAACGCGCAGACGCTCTTCTTGACCACGGGCAACCGGGTTGAAGAAGCCGATACGCTCGATGAAACGGCCGTCACGGGCGTTGCGCGAATCAGTAACAGTCAGGTGATAAAAGGGACGCTTTTTGGCGCCACCACGTGCCAAACGAATGGTAACCATACGATAACTATCCTTCGGTTGAGGTTACGAGAGTGTGGAATAGCGCAGATCGCTAACAGAACACTCGTCATACTATTTTCTCGGCACTGCAGACTAAAATCAGTGATTTGCTGCGTACCATCAGGTTCTTCACTGGCAGATGGTAAGGCGATGCTCGCGCATTTTTGCCAACACCCACGCATGAAGAGGCCGCATTCTACGCAAATGCGCTCTGCTTGGAAAGCCTGACAGCCAGAAAACTCTTAAGCCGTCAACCTTGCCAAGCACGTTACAAGGTTGCTAACAATGGCTTAACGCCAGGGAAGACCGCCGGGGCCACCCATACCGCCCATGCCACCGGCGCCGCCAGGACCACCCGGCCCGCCGCCGCCCATCATGCCAGACATGCCGCGCATCATTTTCTGCATCCCGCCTTTTTTGCCTGCTTTTTTCATCATTTTCTGCATCTGCTTATGCTGTTTTAGCAGGCGATTCAGGTCAGGTACTTGCAGGCCAGCCCCCGCTGCAATACGGCGCTTGCGCGAGCCATTGATAATATCGGGCTTGCGGCGCTCTTTGGGTGTCATTGAGTTAATCAACGCTTCCAGCTTGCCAAGCTCTTTTTCCGGACCAGGGCCTTGTGCCATTTCAGCCATTTGCCCCATGCCTGGTAGCTTGCCAAGAAGGCCACCCATGCCACCCATTTTCTTGAGCTGCTGTAACTGATCACGAAAATCTTCCAGATCAAAGCCATCGCCCTTCTTGACCTTACTGGCCAGCTTAGCGGCTTTGTCTTTATCCACCGTGCGCTCGGCTTCTTCGATCAGCGACAGCATGTCGCCCATACCCAGAATCCGTGATGCCACACGATCCGGATGGAAAGGTTCAAGGGCATCGACTTTCTCACCAACCCCCATGAACTTAATAGGCTTACCAGTGATATGGCGTACCGAAAGCGCCGCACCACCACGGGCATCACCGTCAGCCTTGGTGAGAATCACCCCGGTCAGCGGCAGTGCATCGTGAAATGCTTTCGCCGTATTCACCGCATCCTGGCCGGTCATGGCATCGACCACAAACAGCGTTTCTTCCGGTGAAATTGCTTTATGCAGCGCCTGGATTTCGGCCATCATCGCTTCGTCGATGGCCAGCCGCCCGGCGGTATCGACTAATACGACATCATGGAATTGAATTTTGGCGTGTTTGATTGCCGCTGTGGCAATATCCACTGGCTTCTGATCGGAACGAGACGGAAAGAAATCCACCTGAACTTCTTTTGCCAGCGTCTCTAGCTGATCAATCGCCGCTGGACGATAAACGTCGGCGGAGACCACCAGCACTTTTTTCTTTTCGCGTTCACGCAGATAACGCGCCAGTTTAGCAACAGAGGTGGTTTTACCCGCCCCTTGCAGGCCTGCCATCAACACGACCGCAGGTGAGCCTTTTAGGGATAAGCCTTCATTGGCTTCGCCCATAATCGCTTCCAGCTCTTGCTGGACGATTTTAACGAATTGCTGGCCTGGCGAAAGGCTCTTCGAGACTTCCTGGCCAACAGCACGTTCACGAACACGCTCAATAAATGCCTTCACCACCGGCAAGGCGACATCTGCCTCTAACAGTGCTTTACGCACTTCGCGCAGGGTGTCTTTGATATTGTCGTCAGTTAGCCGCGCTTGGCCTTTGATCGACTTCAACGTCTGGGAAAGACGCTCACTCAGATTCTGAAACATGGGGCCTCTGCCTCCGTCGTTGTCGCCGGGCGGTCACACCGGACGAATGTTTAATCGATTATACGCGCTCGCCGCGCGAGTCTCCATGGTCGTCAACGTTGGTTATCGATGGCTGTGCGACGCCGCCATGATTGGTTATAGTAGGCGAACTGTTCTAGCTTGAACGATTTAGCACCGCTGACTTTCACAGCGTTGGTTCGATGACACTGGATTCAACAACGCGCTGCAAGGCGCACGGATAGCATCATGCAGGCGCTCCCTTTCGCCACGATCGCTTTTATACTCTATGTCGCCGCTGCCATCTGGCAGGGCATGACTTTATTTCGCCGCGTACCACCACGTCAGGGCATGGTACGCTTACTCGGTGCACTTGGGCTTTTACTGCATATCCCAGTGGTTGTGGAGCTTGTTAGCTCAGCCCCAGGGCTGCTACCTGGTTTCACTACCAGCGCAACGCTGCTGATGGCAGTGGCCGTCAACGTTGTGCTCGTCGCCAGTCTGTTTAAGCCGGTGCTTAATGCTGGCATCGTGCTATTCCCTCTCGCGGGTATCGCGCTTATTTTTGCTACCTGGTTACCGAGCCAGGGGAGTCAAAGCGGCTTAACGCCTGGCATTTTACTGCATGCCGTCAGCTCTGCGCTGGCGTTTGCCGTCTTGGCGATTGCAGCGATTCAAGCGGTTCTTGTTGGCCTGCAGAACCAAGCTCTGCGCCATCACCATATTCGTGGCATTGTGCAATCACTACCACCACTCACCACCATGGAAAGAGTGCTGTTTGAACTGGTATGGTCGGGCATTATATTGCTGACACTTTCGATCATCAGCGGGCTGATCTTTCTCGACAATATGTTCGCGCAGCATTTGGTGCATAAAACGGTACTTTCGCTGGGAGCGTGGATTATTTTCACCACACTTTTAGTGGGTCGATATCGTTTTGGCTGGCGTGGCATGCGCGCTGTGCGCTGGACGCTTGGCGGGTGCATACTGCTACTGCTGGCTTACTTTGGCAGCAAGTTTGTACTGGAAATCTTGCTCAATCGCTAAACCTATACTCACCGCATTATCAGCACTGATTTAATTTGGCGTTGATAACAGTGGCCTTGACAGGCCACTTCCATACTTCTAAAAATCGAGCCTAATACGCCATAAAGGAACTTTCGACTTGAGCGACGACTTCCCCCTGGGGTTACTGTTCGGCCTGCTAGCCATTTTGATATTGCTGTCTGCCTTTTTCTCCAGCTCTGAAACAGGCATGATGTCGATAAACCGCTATCGACTAAGCCATCAAGCTAACAGCGGTGATCGCCGCGCAAAGCGTGTCATGCGTTTATTAACGCGCCCTGATAGACTGATTGGCGTTATTTTAATTGGCAATAACTTCGTCAATAACTTAGCCGCCTCGATTGCTACCATCATTGCCATTCACTTCTTTGGTGACGTCTCTGGCCCAGCTATTTCAACGGCGCTACTGACGATTACAATCCTTATTTTTGCCGAAGTCACACCGAAAACCTACGCAGCCATCAAGCCTGAGCGGATCGCTTACCCTACTTCTTTGGGGCTCGAGCCACTGCTCAAACTACTTTACCCATTGGTATGGCTAGTCAACGTCATCTCAAATGGCCTATTACGCCTAATGGGCGTTAAAAGTGTTGAGAACGGTGGCGACAGCTTAACCCGCGATGAACTGCGCACTGTCGTTCACGAAGCAGGCACGCTAATTCCCTACCGACACCGCGCTATGCTGCTGTCGATCCTTGATCTTGAGAATGTCACGGTTAACGACATCATGGTGCCGCGACACGAAGTTCTTGGCATCGATCTTGACGACACGTTAGAAGATATTCTGACCCAGATTCGCACCAGTCAACATACCCGCTTACCGGTCTATAAAGGCGATATCAACAATATTATTGGCATGTTGCATCTACGCAATGCAGCGCGCTTTTTATCGCGTAGCGAAGTCACCAAAGCAGCGATTGTTCAAGAAGCACGGGAGCCATATTTCATTCCCGAGTCCACACCACTACATACACAGCTGCTGAACTTCCAAAAGCAGAAGCGGCGCATTGGTATTGTGGTGGATGAGTACGGCGACGTAGAAGGCTTGGTAACCTTAGAAGATATTCTTGAGGAGATTGTCGGGGAGTTCACCACCGACGTCTCGGAAGATGAAGAAATTCATCAGCAAGATGATGGCAGCCATGTCATTGAGGGCACTGCCAATATTCGTGAAATTAACAAAATGCTGGGCTGGCAATTGCCCACTGACGGCCCCAAGACCCTGAATGGCTTAATCCTCGAGCACTTAGAGGCGTTTCCGGAAGGGCCTGCTTGCTTGCAGATTGGTAATACGCGGATGGAAATTTTAGAAATCCGTGACAACCTGATCACCTCGGCACGTTGCTGGCAAAAACTTCGCCTTGCACGCCGAACGTAGCGACTGACCGTCTAATCAATCTAACGGCGGGTGATTTCGCTATCACCCGCTGCCTTCAGCGCCCTCACACGAGCCTCTAAATAGCGGCGCAAGGCAATATCCTCTACCTCATGAACCAATACCGGCGGCCCGAAGTGTAAGCTGACCGGCGCACGAAAACGTGACGGCCATTTTTTAAGTGCCTTGCCGCCGTAGTGTGATGTCCAAGACCCCCACAGCCCTGCTAGGCCAGCTGGAATGACGGGCACATTATCGCGGGCAAGAATGGTTTCGAGCCCGCGCCTAAAAGCGTGGATATCGCCATCTGGGGTGATACGCCCTTCAGGAAACACCATTACGACATCACCTTCGCGAAGCGCGTGACTCACCTCATCCAGCGTTCGACGCAGTGCACCAGGACTATGCCGCTCTGATTCAATCGGAATCGCGCCCACTAGCTGGAACCACCACTTAAGCCAACGAGATTCAAAAATAGGCTGGTCCATCACAAACCGCAGTGGCCTGGGGCTACCGCCGCCTAACACCAACGCATCCATAAAACTGACGTGGTTACAGACGACCAGGGCAGCGCCACGCTTAGGTACGTTCTCTTGGCCGTGTACAGAGAACCGATAACACATACGCATAACGACATAGATGACGCGACGCAGCGAGCAGCGAACCATTTTCAACCACCACGTCACGTCGCCGCCTCCCGGTGACGCAGGCCAGCCAGCACCGTACTCATTAGCTGATCCAGCAGTTCATCCACCTTCAACTGCTGACCTTGCCAATAGCCTAGGCGCTCATTTAATCCAAGCTGTACCAAGCCGTGTACGCTCCCCCAAAGAGTGCGACCAAGACGTCGTGCTTCAAGATCATCCAATGCTGGCTGATACCGTTTCAACGACGTTTCCACCTGAGTAAACAGCGCTTCAATAAGATCGCTCTGGCGCTGATCCAGCTCGCCTTCTTGGGCCAGTGGGTAATCAAATAGCAACTGCCAGCGGTAGCAGCCTTGCTCAGCGAAGCGCCAATAAGCGAGCGCTAGCGAGCGCAGCCATGGCTCAGGATCATCTTCTGCCAGGCTAGTAATGGTATGCTGTAAGCGTGCCAACGTTTCGACATTGACGTGCTGCAATAAGTTATTAAAGCTGCCATATAATTTAAGCAGCGTACTTGGCGCGCAGCCCACTTCTCTGGCCAGGGCACGCAGTGACAAACCATGGACTGGCTGCTTAGCCAACCACTCATCACAAGCGTGCATGACCTGCGCGTGGAGGGCATCGGGCGCATGCTGTCTAGGACGGGCCATGGCGATCTCTTAAGGTCAACGGCAAACAGGAAGAATGCCTCATCGCGCTTTAGCGTGAGCAAGGGATACGCTAGGATACCTTACATCGAACACTGTTTTCGACACTAAAACACGACATTTAACCTATTGTTGCGTTACCCCGCCATTTTGCACGCTCACTACCCCCCATTTCGCATAAGGAGACAGGCATGACGGGACGCCTTCACGTGCAGCGCCTCACGCTATCACGCCTTGTGCCCTCGCTGACTGATTCTGAACCTCTTATCGAATCGCCTAACTTAGCGCCCAGACAGCCTGTATCGGCAATACGCCTTGAACAGGGACGCTTGCGGCTTCAGCCATTATTTTGGGGACTAACGCCTCCTTGGCTGAAGGTACTTGATCACGCGCCCCATTGCGCTAGAGCAGAAACGCTTAATCAGCGCGCCATGTTTAACGAGGCGTTTAGTGCTCGCCGCTGTGTCATTCCAGTCAGTGGGTTTTACATCTGGAAGATACAAGCACACAGCAAGCAACCCTATCTCGTTACCCACGTTAACCGAGGGCCACTGTTACTGGGTGCTTTATGGTGCCGTTACCACACAACGCTCACCGCATTTACTGACTCGACGGCGCTGATCAGCGTACCTGCCAACGCCTGCCTTTCCTCACTTACTGACCGATTACCTGTTGTCATCCCTCCAGAAGCGTTAACGCGCTGGCTGGACCCGACGACCGACCTTGAAGCACTCAATACGCTATTAATGCCTGCGCCATTGGAACTGTTGGGCGCTTTTCCGGTATCAAAGCATGTTAACAATCCTGCCTATCAGTCATCGTCCTGCGCCCACCCAGTGGGGCCGATGCTGCGCTGGGCTGTGCCATAGGAACCGTAATGTTACGATCTAATGAACCTCTGCCTAACCGTTACGCTGCACGGCAGGCCGTCATCGGCGTCGTGATTGGCGTCGCTTGGTGCACTCCTTTTTTCGCCTTCGCTCAAGACACCCCTGTAAAGGACGCCACCACGCCTATCGTCAGCCCATTTGACGACCGCGATTACCGCGTACTGACGCTAGAAAACGGCCTTCAAGCGCTGCTTGTTAGCGACCCAGAGGCCGATAAAGCCGCCGCCTCAATGAATGTTCGTGTAGGTAGCGCTCAAGACCCTGACGACCTGCAGGGGCTCGCCCACTTTTTAGAGCATATGCTGTTTTTAGGCACTGAACCGTACCCTCAGTCGGATGCCTATCAGCGCTATATTTCTGATAATGCAGGCTCCCACAACGCGTTTACCGCCCAACAAGACACCAACTATTTTTTTGATATTGAGCCTTCGGCTTTGCCAGGCGCGTTAGACCGCTTTAGCGAATTCTTCCTTTCTCCGTTGTTTAACGCCGACCACTTAGAAAGTGAGCGGAATATTGTTCACTCTGAGTACATGGCACGCATTCGTGATGAATCCCGCCGTGAAAACGATGTGTTGAATCAGCTACTAAACCCAGGCAATCCCACGACGGGCTTTGCCGTAGGCAGCCGTGACACCCTTGCGAACCCGCCCGAGGGAGAAGCGAGTCTTCGCGATCGAGTGATTGATTTTTATCATCGCTACTATGATGCCAACGTAATGAACTTGGCCATTGTTGCCCCCCAATCACTTGATGCCCTTGAAGCATTAGTTGTCGAACGCTTTGCAAATCTTCCTGATAATGATCTAAGCGTTCCAACCATTGACACGCCGCTGATCGATCCAGATACGCTGCCTCGCTACATCGAACGTCAGTCATTACAGGATCGCCGTCAGCTACGCTTCTACTTTCCGATTCCTGACCCCACCGACGACTACCGCACAAAGCCGACTCAGCTCATTTCTCACCTGATTGGCGATGAAGGCGACGGTAGCTTGCTGGCAGCGCTACGCAAAGCGGGTCTTGCGGATGCACTTTCAGCCGGCGTAGGCCGAGGAGACGGCAATGAGGCGCTGTTTACCATCTCGATTAGCTTAACGCCAGCCGGAGCAGAGCGGCTGGACGATATTGAGGCCACTCTATTTGCTGCCATTGAGCTAATGCGCGAGGAAGGGTTAGCTGAGTGGCGCTACGAGGAACAAAAAAACCTGAATGAACAGGCGTTCCGTTTTCAGCAACATGGCGCACCGCAGCAGGAAGCCACCCGCTTAGCCATGAGCCTTTCTCGTTATCCGGTGGATGATGTGCAGTATGCGCCTTACCGGATGGATGGTATGGATAGCGAGCGTCAGCAACTGTATCTCGACGCACTAACCCCAGATAACATGCTGCGCTTCTACTCCGCACCAGACGTAGAAAGCGACACCGCCTCACCCTGGTTTAACACCCAGTGGAAAGAGCAACCACCCACTCAGCTGGGGCAAGCACTAGGTGGCCTAGCGTTACCTGAACCCAACCCTTTTATCGCCAGTGACCTCACTCTCAAAGCGGGGCAAGATGAGCGCCCCGAGGTGTTGGTTGATGAGCCCTCGTTTACCGCATGGCACATGCAAGACAGCCGTTTTAATACGCCAAGCGTTGAGTGGCGGGTAAGCCTCCAGCATCCTAGCGCCAGCTATTCGCCTGAAGAAGCGGTACTCACCCGCCTCTTAGCGGGATGGCTAAATGACAGCCTAAACGAGTCGTTATATCCGGCCTGGCTGGCTGGCCAATCGTTCAGCGCCTATGCTCACGGGCGTGGTATGACGCTATCATTTTCAGGCTGGCGCGATGGACAAACGCCACTGATAGAGCAGGCGATTGAGCAGCTTAAGCACGCCGACATTTCCCCTAGCGCTTTTGAACGTGTGCGGTATCAATTCCAGCGCGAGTGGCGCAATGCCCCTCAAGCATCGCTTTATGGCCAGGCAAGCCGTGCACTGGGCGAAGCGCTTCTGACACCCCAATGGTCAACGGCTGAGTTATTTGACGCCAGCCAGCGGTTAGAGCGCCACCACTTAGAAAACTTCCGCAAGCGGTTTTTAGACGCGCTTTACATCGACGCAATGGCCGTTGGCAATTTAGATAAAGAGCTGGCTCGTGAACAGGCCAATGTAATACGCGGAGCGTTATCACCGCGTCTCACTCGTGAGGATATTCCTGCGCTTGAAGCGCTACAGGTGAGCAATCAGCCTGAGGTACTTCACCCACACAGTACCCGCGAAGAGTCTCTTGTGCTGCGTTATTTACAGGGTCGCGATAAATCCACTGAAGAGCAGGCGCGCCTCAGTGTATTGGCTCAATGGTTGGATACGCCCTTTTATCAGCAACTACGTACCGAGGAGCAGCTTGGTTACATCGTTAATGCGGGTTACTCACCGCTGCTAGAAGCGCCCGGAATTGCCTTGGTGGTTCAATCGCCGGATGTTGAAAGCGGCATGATCGCCGAGCGCATGGACGCTTTTATGGCGACAGCAGGCGAGCGCCTGAATACGTTAACCGAGGAAGCGTTAGCACCGCATCGTCAAGCCGTTCATTCTCGTTTGACCCAACGAGACACAAGCCTACAGGGGATGGCAAACCGCTACTGGCAAGCCACCGCACTGGAGGACGTGCACTTTGATCGCCGTGAACAACTCGCCAAACTAGCGCTGGATGTTAGCGTACAAGAACTGCAGGCACTGTGGCCTACTCTTCAATCACACCAGTTAGATATTCGCTACAACCCTGGCGACTCACCAAGTGATATCGCCCCTTACCGAGAAGCACGCGTGCCGTTTACCGACGCACGCTAAGTGCTAATTTGCGAAACGAATTAGCTTAACTAAGTACTGATTTAGCTAAACCCACCAGCTCAGGCATCAAACGCCTGAGCTGGCATCATCGACTCAACGTACATCACCAACTCTTCTAACACTTGGCGCTCGCGATCCGATAGGGTCTGCTGGTTATAACGCTCTATTTCTCGCGCAAATGCTTTCAGCGTAAAACCCGACAAGGCCGGATCATTAATGCGCATCCAGCGAAACGCGTCCCACTGCTCCCGCTCTTCGCCCTCAAGCGTGTCTGGATAACTACGCGCACGGTAGCGAAACAACATTTCTTCCAGGCGAGGATCTTGAAAGGCAAAGCGCTGGCCAACTAAATCCCAGGGGTCCATTGCCAATGCACGCTCCATTTGCTGGCGATCAGCCGCAGAGAAAAAGCTGCCAGAATAGAGCATTAAGTCAGGGTCTTGAGGCACGTCTTCGTGGGCAGCGTTAAACACCTCGGCTACTTTTTGCGACACGCCGCTAGCCTCTCGCAACGTTTTCCAATGGCCGCGACAGGCATCAATATCAATCGTTAACCGCTCAACAATCGTGCCATATTCGCCTTTACGCGGGCCAACCACATCTTTTAATGCCGTCGCCGGAAAGATGACCGGGCAGCGATTAATATGGATCACTTTCAGCGGTATACGCACTTCTCCCTCAGAAAGATCCTGCTGACTGACGAAGACACGCTCTCGGATTTGCTCAGCGCTCATGGCCAGCAGATCACTAGGATCAACGCTTAAATCGTAGACAATAACGCCATTAGGATTCGTCGGATGCTCAGCCAGTGGCATGACTAATGCACTACAGCCACGGCTGGCAGGGTAACGACGAGAGATATGCAAAAGCGGTTTAGCGCTGGGCAAATCTAACTGCTTAGCCACTGCACGCTTGCCACGCATGCCCAATAAATAGTCGAATAATTTTGGGTTTCGGGCTTTTAACAACCGAGCCAGCGCAATGGTGGCACGCACATCAGCCACTGCATCATGAGCGCCTTCATGGGTAATGCCATTGGCAGCCGTTAAGTGTTCAAGTTTGAAGCTAGGCGCACCATCTTCTCGTTGCGGCCACTCAATACCGTCGGGGCGCAAGGCGTAAAACGCGCGCACAACATCAATCAAGTCCCAACGAGAATTGCCGTTTTGCCATTCACGGGAATAGGGGTCAAGCAGGTTGCGATAAAACAAGTGGCGGGAGATTTCATCATCAAAGCGAAGGCTGTTATAGCCCACCACGCAGGTACCTGGCTCACTCATAAAGCCTTGAACTTGGCGGGCAAACTCCCCCTCAGGCAAGCCTTTCCGCTGCGCTTTTTGCGGTGTAATGCCCGTAATCAAGCAAGCAGCTGGGTGCGGCAGGTAGTCATCGGCAGGTTTGCAGTAAAGCTCTATCGGCTCACCGATTTCGTTAAGCTCGGCGTCAGTGCGTAATGCGGCAAACTGAGCGGGCCGATCACGACGCGGATCAGCACCAAATGTCTCATAGTCATGCCAGAGAAAACTGACAGGGGCAGCATTAGGTGGCGCCATTGATGAAATCTCCTTGAGCGTAGCTTCCCACTCACAAGCTAACAATCCACTTGCCGAGGTGGGTACAAAAGCCCAAGCCTAGCATAACCGCAACGCCTCTCGCCGCCCCTCTTAGCGAATAGCCATGCTTAACGAATGGCCATGCTGCTTCAGTGTGAGTGTGGAGACGTCAGCTTTTCGGCAGCGTAACGTTTAGCTCCAACACTGAGCAATTGTCTTCGCTATCAAGCGAAATTTGAATGGCATCATCATCGACCTGTACATAACGACGAATGACTTCCAACAGTTCGCGCTCGAGCAACGGCATATAATCTGGCTGACCGCGCTGGCCGCGCTGATGCGCCACGATAATTTGCAAACGCTCCTTAGCCACCGAGGCGGATTTCTTGCGCTCACGCTTCAAGAACTCCAGCAATTTCATCGCCGACCACCCCCGAACATACGGTTCAACAATCCCTTACGCTGTACTTCATGAAAGCGCAGAGGCATATCTTCACCTAACAGGCGCGATACAGTATCTGAATACGCCTGACCTGCATCACTCGCCGCATCGTGAGTAACGGGAACACCCTGGTTCGATGCACGCAATACCGCTTCGGATTCAGGGATTAAGCCAAGCAGATCAATAGACAAGATTTCACGAATGTCATCCAGGGTCAGCATATCCCCAGACGTTACGCGAGAAGGGTTATAGCGCGTAATCAGCAAATGCTCTTTAACGGGATCCAGGCTTTGTTCAGCGCGACGCGTCTTGGAACCAAGTAGCCCCAAAATGCGGTCAGAGTCACGCACTGAGGAAACTTCAGGATTCGTGACAACAATCGCCTCGTCAGCGAAGTACATGGCAAGTTGAGCCCCCCTCTCAATACCTGCGGGGGAGTCACACAAGATAAAATCAAAATCTTGTTTGAGCTGCTCGAGTATTCGCTCTACGCCTTCCTGCGTAAGTGCATCTTTATCACGCGTTTGAGAGGCTGGAAGAATAAATAAGTTTTCAACGCGTTTATCGCGAATCAGCGCCTGATTAAGCCCTGCTTCTCCTTGGATAACGTTTACCAAGTCATAAACAACGCGGCGCTCACAGCCCATGATCAAGTCGAGGTTACGTAGACCAACATCGAAATCAATGACGACTGTTTTTTTACCGCGCAGGGCAAGTCCTGTTGAAATAGCGGCAGCGCTAGTGGTCTTACCAACCCCCCCTTTACCGGAGGTCACTACAATAATTTTGGCCAAGAGTTACTTCCTTCTTGAAGTCGTTCATCGCGAGCACGTTTAAAGGGTCGCACTGCACATAACGGGAACATCAATGTCAACAACATGACACACTGTAACGTATAGCGCTTGCGACGTCGCTAGGCATTAAGCACCAACACACGCTCATGCGTTTGAATTAACCCAGCGGCTTAATCTCCAGCTGCTCTTTAGCGAAATGCACCTCTGTGGCGCGGCCAAGCAGCTGTGAATCGATATCTTCTAACCGTTTGTAATTACCTGCCACAGAAAGAAGCTCTGCCTCTAACTCTCGACAGTAAATACCCGCCTGGGTATTGCCATGAATACCCGCCAAGGCACGTCCGCGAAGCGCACCATAGACGTGGATACTACCAGCTGCCAGGACTTCAGCGCCCGCATTGACTGCCCCAATCACTACTAGATCGCCTTCTGATGCACTCACCTGCTGGCCAGAGCGCACCGTACCGCGAAATAAGCGTGTTGCTACCGCAACCACTTCCTGATCAGCAGATTCTGCCTCTTCTATGGCGTCATCCGAGGTAGCGGTAGCGCCAACGCTCTCTAATAGCTTCGACCGCCCTTCTTCAACAGGGGCAAACCAACCTAGCCCTAATGCCCAGGCGGATTGACGTACTGGTTCAGCGCCGCCACGCACGGCTACCGGTAGTAATTTATGATCGCGACATACCGCGCAAATGCGCTCAAGCGCCAAGTGAGGTTCATCGAGTTTTTCCACGCTCAGCACAACCGGTGTATGCTGAAAGAACGCGGGGGATTGCGACAACTTGCCAGCTAGCTGACTTCGTATATGTTCAGGGTCAGCACTGCTCAATTCCATGACGGTCATTGGCAGCATGCCACCTTTAAAGGTGAAGGCAATGTCGGCACTATTGGCGTTGAGGCTCATGGCCGAACTCCATGTCATGTTCAGGTAAGATAAAGGTAGCGCAATCTCGCGCTGGGTGTTGTGAAGAAGTATTAATCATCACAGCGCCTACAGCAAAGCTAAGCGACAGCGCCGATGACTGCAACTATCTGTCATCGGTAGTTGATTTTTTTTCACGCTACGCACCTCTCTGCAGGATGATCCATGCACGGACTGTTAAGACGCCTGTTCGCTCCTCGGTGGCAGCACCCTGATCCCGAGGTGCGTCTTAAGGCACTCGACCAGCTTGACCCTCAACAACCAGAACAGCAACAAGCGCTAAAGCAATTAGCACAAGATAACGAAAGTAACATCCAGCTTGCTGCTCTACTGGCCCTTGATGACTTAGCAGGGCTTGTCAATGCGCTTCCAGAGCATCGTCAAGACGAGGCTTGGTTTAATGCGGCTTGCCAGCGCTTATGTGGCGCACAGGGCCATACCGACCTGCAAAAACGGCAGGCTATCGTGGCAGAACTATCTGAGCCTCGGCTGCTCAACGCCATTGCGCTTCAGGGCGACAATCTTAACCTGCGGCTCTCTGCGCTAGAGCAACTAACCGATGAAAACGACCTCGTTCAGCAAGCCTGCCATAACGGTGTGGCAGCGGTGCGCCATCAAGCGGCTCAACGAATTGAAAGTGAAGAGAGCCTCAAAAAACTATTAAAAGAAGCGCGCCGTGATCGTCAGGTTATTCGTCTGGCGCGAGAAAAGCTCACCCAACTGCGCAATGATGCTGAGTGGCTAGCGGACCAGCAAGCCCAGCGTGAGCATTTACTCAAACAGTTAGAACAGCACGCCAGGGCTCCCTGGGAGCCGCTGTATGGTGGTCGTTTCCGTCACTTGGAACGTGAGTGGCAAAGCCTCTCCCACCCGCCCAGCGTAACGCAAGAGCAGCGTTTTCATCAGGCAGCGCTTAGCTGCCGGAAAACACTGCATCATCATGAAACGCAAGAACAAGCGCGTCAGCAGAGCATTGCTCATCGCGAAGAGATTGAACGAACTCGCGATCAACTGCTTGAAGGCCTTGAGGAAACGTTAGAAGGCCTTTCACATGCAGAGCAGCTAACAGTTCAGGATATCGATAGCCTCCGGGCACAGCGCCAACTACTAGGTCAGCGCTGGCAATCCCTGTCAGACCAACACCCGCCTGGTGAGAGCACTCAACAACGCTATAGCCAAGCACTTAAACGCTATGAAGCATGCATGGAAGCATGGCAGCGCTGGCAAGCCATCAGTGCAGGTATAGAAACGGCCATTGCCAACCAAGATAACGTGGCCATTGCCAGGTACGTTAAGCAGTGCGCTTGGCCTAAGCACATAACGCCTCCTGAGCTACTTAAACACGCACAGGCGCTAAAAGAAGCTGACGTTTCTACCAAACCCACCCCTACCGCGTCACTTAATGCGCTTAGCGCCGACGTGGATAACTTTGAGCACTTGTTAGAGCGTGGTGCCTTTAAAAGTGCCAGCCGCCTCTTTCAACGCCTCAAGCCCTCTGTCGACGAACTGGCGGGGGAAGAAGCCAAGCCACTAAAAGCACGCGTGAAACAGCTTGGCGCACGATTAGCAGAACTACGCGATTGGCGCGGCTTTGTGGCTGGCCCTAAACGCGAGCAACTCTGCGCTAGCATCGAAGCGCTGGCTGACGATCAACACATGGCAGACGTTGCGCTAGATCGCCATCATCGCCAGCTGGTAAAAGAGTGGAAATCGCTCGGCGATGCCGCTGCTAATCGCGAACAGTCGGCTCGCTTTCGTGCAGCTTCTGATCGCATTCACGAGCGTTTGGCTCCCTGGCGAGAACAGCTCAATCAAGAGCGTGACGCCAACCTAAAAGGCCGTGAAGCACTCTGCGAACAACTTGAAACGTTACTTGATCAGCCAGCAGAGGATGCCGACCCCGATGTATTGCGCGAGATCCGAGATAAAGCCCGCCACCAGTGGCGCCACTACTCTCCGGTTCCTCGGGATCAGTCAGAAACCGTTGGCCGTCGTTTTGGAGCTATCCGTCATCGCCTTCAAGCGCTCATAGACCAGCGCGCAGAACGGATCGCTAACCAAAAGCGCATGCTTATCGAACAAGCAAAAAGCTTACAGGATGACCACGAGTCACCCTTAGCTACCCGTATCGCACGTACAAAGCAGCTACAGCAGCAGTGGCGCTCGCTGGGCCGCGCCCCAAAAGGCGAAGAACAAGCCCTATGGAAAGCCTTCCGCCATACCTGCGATCAGCTTTTTGCTCAGCGTGACGCTCACAAGCATGAGCAGGCGACACGCCAGCAACAAACACTCGATCAACTGCAAACATTGATTGACGAAATGGATAGCTGGCAACCGACACAAGCCAAAGAGTCCGTCACCCTTGCGTCTTATTTAGAAAGCATTAGCCAATTAGAGCCTCTGCCGCGTAATCGGCGAAGTGACGGCATGCAGAAACGCCTTAGCGGCATTGTAAGAGCTAAACGCGAGCGCTTAAGCCGCCTGGAAATTGCTCATACAGTGCAACAATGGCACAGCGCCTTACCGCTGGTGAATGCGCATATCGCCGCAGACCAACAAGCATTAGCAGGCGAAGAGCCGCAAGCACTTGATGCGAATGAAATATTGAGTGATGGGCTACCTGCTATTTTTATGGAGGCGCATCAGCAACGCAATCATGCGCGGCTGACCACCTCTGCTCCCCTCTCAGCCGAAAAACTTGCTGAGCTAGAAGATGGGCTGGCTCGTCTAAGAGTGCATTTGTCTTTGTTAGCGTTAGGTAGCGTCAAGCAGCGTGATGAACCTCTCCGGTTGGCAATTCAAGTAGAACGGCTAAATGAAGGGATCAATAACGAGCGTAGCCGACCAGATGAAATTATCGGCATATTAGCAGCGCTCATGGCACTTGGCCCCATGCCTAGCCAACTATGGCATAAGGAAGCAGAAGAGTTTGACAACCTTTTTAGTCGCCTAGCGCGAGTGCCTCACCCTTAAGCCCTTTATATAAGTACGTTACACAAGTACTTCTCACACCCCACCACTAGCAACGGGAGGCGAATAGCCTCCCGTTTACGCTTTACTGTATACCGTCATTGAATAAAGCAGTTTATCGCGTTGGGCGTTTAGCCCATAAACTGCCCGCCGTTAATATCAATATTGGCACCAGTAATAAAGCCTGACTCTTTATCTGCCAGGAACGTTACCAAACGACCGATCTCCTCCGGTGTACCGTAACGCTTCACTGGAATGGTTTCGCGAATGGCTTCACGCACCTGCTCAGGAATTTTCATGATCATATCGGTGGCAATGTAGCCAGGCGACACAGTATTTACCGTAATGCCTTTTGTTGCCGTTTCTTGTGCCAGCGACATGGTCAACCCATGCATACCTGCTTTAGCAGCCGCATAGTTCACTTGACCAAACTGGCCTTTACGACCGTTGATAGAAGAAATATTGATGATGCGACCGTAGCCCTGCTCCAGCATCATTTCAATAACGCTGCGGCACGTGTTGAAGACGCTATTAAGGTTGGTATCGATCACTTGATACCACTGCTCATAGGACATTTTCTTCATGGTGCCATCGCGAGTGATGCCAGCGCAGTTAACTAACACGCTAATAGGCCCATATTTTTCTTGGATTTCGCGAGCACCTTCTAGGCAGGCATTGTGGTCGGAAAGATCAACACCCGATAATGCGATGTTGTCATAACCAGCGGCTTGCTGAGTTTCCAGCCAGGCTTTGGCTTTCTCAGGATTATGATATCCCGCGACTACCAAATAACCCGCATCCGCCAATGAATGACAAATTGACGTTCCGATTCCACCAGTTCCACCAGTTACCCAGGCGACGGGGGCTTGATTGGCCATTGACTACCTCCCTGATATGACAAATGGCTTGGACGCTAAGCATTATCATGATGTCGCAAGCCATTCTAAATAAGCGCCGAAGCGCCTCAGCATTTACAGCATGTCGTATTAATAGTTGGACGACATACTGACAGTAAGCTTTTTGTTATCCCTATTGGAAGCATAGCTTTACTCTTCCAATGTTGCAGCACGATGAAGGTCGCGACTAGCAATATAAGCGTTTTATGCAGGGGGTTGACTTCGCACTAAAAATGCGTAGAATACGCCACACGTTGATGCGGGGTGGAGCAGTCTGGTAGCTCGTCGGGCTCATAACCCGAAGGTCATCGGTTCAAATCCGGTCCCCGCTACCAATATTTTGAAAGGCAGATCAGTTATTAACTGATCTGCCTTTTTTTGTGCTTGTTTGCCGGCTAACTTCCTGCGGCATATTGGCTACTCCCTGCCAAAAAACTCTTTTTTTGCTTTCAGGCAACTTATACCACCCGCTAACGTCACTTCTATTCTATTTCCCCGTCATTAAAAGCCCCACCGAAGATCCATCACCTAGCTGTCCCAGAGCCCTACATCCTGGGATTCTCCATGGAATAGCTGAAAAGAGTATGACATTTCTAACTTTACTAAGACCAGAAAATACAGGTGGTAAAAGTATCCTGCATCAATGAATATTCTTTATTAAATGTAACGAAACGTTACCAAAAGATGTTATGCGATGCTCAACATTGCCTAAGTCTCTTTCTTATAGGCGATGAGCAACGTGTGTGGGGGGACATTATGCGCAACCTAACGAATTGGCAAGATGGGATTCGATCGCTTATTTGGGAAGAACAGCACCGACAGGCTGGGCGGTTGCTCCACGTAGATAATGTCGAGGAATATATCGACAAAATTTTGGTAAACGCTGATTTTTTATGCCTTCACACGTTAGATAAATGCCTGGGGTTCGTGGCTTATTATTGCAAAGACCCTGCCACCCCAGATGCTTTTATCACTTTATTCATCTTAGCTCCGGAAGTTCGTGGCAGTGGCTTGGCTGCTTCTCTAATTAACGGTGTTACTGCGCAGTCACGTCAATATAACTGTTCTCGCTTGAAGCTATGGGTACACAAGAATAATGCTGACGCCCTTCGCTTTTACTACCGCCAAGGCTTTCGCTCCTGCGCTCGCAGAGAACATATGTTGCTAATGGAGCTACCGATTTGCTCTGAAAGCGGCTCGGAATTACCACGCTCTAAAGTGATGGAGACATAAACCATGCAAGAAAGAATTAGCGTTGACGAGTTCGGGCTCCTCATCAGGGAAAAGGGCTGGGTCGTCTTCCCATCTGTGCTTGATGAGCATTTCATACACGAGTTACGCAGTGACTGTTTAAAGTGGATAGATATTTGCCAAAACATGCAGGTTAGAAATGGCGTTAATGCTCATGGTGATGGTACCGCCCACCATTGCCTAGGTGCGAATGACAGCATTGACCGTTACATCGATATGCATCTTTTTCATCCTTACATCTCGCACTATTTCGATGAGCAGCCGTATATCTGCCACTCATTGACGCCGATAGGCGGTTTCCCCGCGCTGAAAACCTATGTCCACAAGCTGCACCGAGACGTTAGAACCTTCATCCCTGGTTATCCACTCAAGTTAAACATGCTGGTGATGTGTGACGACTTTACAAAAGATAATGGCACCCTAGTTCTGTCAGGTTCTCATACAAGTGACCAACAACCTGACCAAGAAGAATTTGAGAAGCACCATGAAAGAATTGTGGCTCCCGCAGGCTCTGTTCTGCTCTTTAATTCACTGCTTTGGCATCAAGGTGCCTTAATTTCTGGCGACAGAGCACGTGTCGCTTTGACGGTTGGTTATAGCCGAGCCTGGGTAAAGCCGCACATGGACTACGCCCGGATGTTAGGTGACGAATACGGTGCGACACTTTCGCCATTAACGCGACAGGTGCTGGGTTATAACGCCAGGGTGCCTGTCAGTCTTGATGAATGGTACAGGCCGCTGGAACAACGGCTGTATAACGCCAACCAGGGGTAACATTCATGCACATGGTTCTCAATCATCAGACATTACACAACCTCTCACACCTGGCAGGTGGAACATTTTATTTATTTGACGAGAACCGCTTCATCGAAAATTATTCACAGCTTCGTGAACGGCTTCGACATTATCATTCCAATACCCAAGTGGCCTACGCACTCAAGGCCAATTATATGCCACGTATCTGCGAGCTGATCAACGAGATGGGCGGCATGGCAGAGGTCGTATCCCGTTTCGAGTTCAACATTGCTCTCCGTCATTTGCCCGCGACTCAATTGATATTCAATGGTCCTATTAAACTCGAAGATGATTTACGCAAAGCCTTGCATAGCGGCTCAACGATCAATGTCGACTCTTTCCGTGAAATTGCGTTATTAGAGCGGCTTGCAAGTGAATTCAATGAAGTGGTTATTGGGCTAAGGGTCAATTTTGCCTCGCTGCCCGCTAGCCGTTTCGGGTTTCAGGTCGAATCAGGAGAGCTTGAGAGTGCTCTGAACCGGTTGAAGCTCATACCAAATCTAAAGGTAGTGGGGCTGCACTGCCATGTAAGTGATCGGGCGCGCGGTGTAACGGCGCATACAGAGCGTATTCGCTTACTTGGTGAACTGGCCTCACATTTAGCACCTGAATATACCATCGAAACTCTGAACATCGGTGGCGGCCTGCTTGGTGCCATGCCAGATCAACTGAAATCGCAGTTCCCGTTTGAGGTGCCAAGCACTGCAGATTTTGCCGATGCGATTGGGTTAGCTTTCAAGCGTTATGCACCAAGCCCCACTATGCAGCTCATTGTAGAGCCTGGTATCTCAATGGTAGCCGACACACACTGCCTGGTGGCCGAGGTCATAGAGATAAGAAAACGGCACGATATTCATCAAGCACTTATCGATACCAGCATTAACAGCACTAACCCAACTCATTCAGATAGTCAGCCGATGCTGTATGCGGTAACTGCGAGCACTAACCATAACAGCAAAAAAAATACTTATCGCCTTGTGGGCCATACCTGTATGGAGCACGACGTTATTGGTGAGGACTTCAAAGGTCATCTAGAGGTAGGCGATTACATCGTATTCGAAAATCGCGGTGCTTACTCATTAAATTATACCCCTCCCTTTATTACGCCAGCTCCAGCCGTGCTCAATTGCCAGGGGCGCATGCTCAAACGAGCCGACGATTTCTCCAGCATGCTTGGCAGCTATTGCACACGCCACAATGAGGTGCACCCTGGTGAGGCTCACTCAGCAGGCTCTCTCAGTCCTGATCCCTTTATAAGTGTGTAAAAAAAGCGTATTGAGCTTTCGAAAAAGCCAGCCAGCTCGAAGCCGCATCACTCTCACCATTTTTCGCTGCATAAGGAGTGAAACAATGAATATTCTCTTCACCTGTGCTGGTCGTCGAAACTACCTGCTTCACTATTTCCGTGATGCGTTGTCTGGCAGTGGCCGTGTATTTGCAGCCGATAGCAACGAGAATGCCCCGGCGATGATGGAAGCAGATGCGGCGTTTCTTGTCCCTCGCGTAGAGTCACCCAACTATATCTCTAGCCTACTGACACTCTGCAAAGAGCATAAAGTTGGATTGCTTATTGCTCTTAATGACAATGAGCTTTCTATACTTGCTAGAGCTAAACAGTGCTTTATGCGTATAGGCACCCAAGTGGCTGTGTCATCGCCAGAGATTATCGCGCTGGCTGCTGACAAGCTGGCCACTGCAGATTTCGCCAGAGAACTTGGCATTGCCACTCCTACCAGCTACTTACATTTTGACACCGCCTTTAAGGCTATTGAGCAAGGTGAATTATGCTTTCCCCTATTTGTAAAACCACGCTGGGGCTCAGCATCGCTAGGGGTTGAATGCGTCTATGACATAGACGAATTAAGATGGGCCTGGCATCAGGGTCTTCGGCGCTTACCCCGCCATTCACTTCAACAATATGCTGACAAAAAAGATGGGTTACTTATCCAAAGTGCTCTGAAAGGCCAAGAGTATGGCATTGATGTGGTCAATGACTTACAAGGCAGATATCAGGCGACCTTCGTCAAGCGCAAACTAGGCATGCGTTCCGGTGAGACAGATCAAGCAGTGACAGAGAGCCGCCCCGAACTTGTCGCCCTCGGACGCTGCTTAGGAGAAACATTGAAGCATGTCGGCAACCTTGACTGCGATGTATTTCTAGACGCTGGGAAGCCCTATTTACTAGAGCTCAACCCGCGCTTCGGTGGCGGATATCCTTTTTCTGCAGCAGCAGGAGCAGATGTGCCGTCGGCACTCATCGCCTGGGCAGGGGGGAAGGCGCCTCCTCCCCATTGGGATGCTATCCGTCACAATGTTATGTCCAGTAAATGCGAGCGCATTGTTAGCCTTGACCGATCAGCAACCCATATTATAGAGGACTCATCGAACGTAACATCATCCTGTAATATCACTATTAACGGCTTCGTCTTAACCGCGATGGCATTTCGTTAGTGGGGCGACAATTCTCATCCAGCCATTCTACTGAGTATAAAAAGCCGCTACTAAAAAGTAGCGGCTTGATACTGCCAGCATGGCACTAACGTTTTAGAAACTGAATACCGCAATGGCCGGGTCGCGCATCATCTCTGCCATTGGTCCTGGCGCCGCAACACCAACGCCATCAAGTAGATCTTCTTGGGTGTAATCGGTGTTAGGTAAGTAGATGGCACACACATCGACACTGACGCCCTCACCCATCAACATTTTCAACATACCTTCAGGTTTGACCTGACCTGCTGGGTTACTAGGCGGAGTATTGACCGCGGCTTCACTTTCATAGCCATCTACCGCAAGATCACCCGCGGCATCACACAGCAAGATATGTAGATCCGTGCCCTGCTGACGCATCGCATTGCCTAATATCATTGCCATTGATTGCGTCTGTACTGCGTCGCTGGTCAGAATCATTAACGCTTTATCGCTTTCTGCATCGTGATTATCTGCGCTAGCCACCATCGGTACTAAGGCCAACACACCGGCCATTACTAATGTTTTATGCATCGTTATCTCCTTATCAATCTGTGCGATTCGTTGCTTTAAATGCTTTTCTGCGCTACTTCGACTCATACCAAGCGGTGTCAGGATTAACGTCATAACTCCAGGGCAATCCCGAATTACGCCACCCATCACGCGCCCTCACACCTTTTGAGTCACCTTCAGCAAGCGTGCCCCCTTCAAAGCCATCGCTAACCGAATACACCTGCGAAAATCCCATCTCTGCGATCAGATCTGCAGCGGGTGCGCTGCGGGTTGCTCCAGAGCGGCACATTACGATGATCGGAGTATCGTCATTTGCTTGATGCGCTTCGAGCGCGGCACGGATTTGTTCGGCAAAATTGGCGTTACGAACCGTTGGCCATGTTTTGCTATCAGCATCGAACTGAGTCGTGTCCGTTAGTACCCATGGCACATGGATATCAGTGGGTTCTGCAAAACCGGTGAATTTAATTTCGACGGGATCACGCACATCAATCAACAATGCATCGTCTTCTTGCTGTAGCAGGTCATAGGCTTCGCGAGCGGTCACATACAAGCCCAACTGCGTTTCTCGATAAGAGGGCGTATCTTCAGCCTGAGCGATGGTGATGACACTCATGCTCAGTGCCATCAAGGCGGCAAGGGCAGAATTACGGTATGGAAGCTCAGCAAAATAGCTTGCAACTCCAGACATAACAAAATCCTCTAAAGAAATAACTCTATGGACTTAATATAGCTGGAAAGATGCAGAACTACCTGCGGCGCTTTGTCACTAGCCAGAAGTAGGAGGCTGTTAGCTAGCCTTGACGTAACAATGCAAGACAACATCGCTAACAGCCTTCGTTGTGCCTAAACGAAGCAGTTCACTTTTAAGCATTCAGTGGCGTTAAAACAACGCCCCCAAACGACTGATGGTTTAACTGGCCTGCCGGATACAATAGCGATTAACATTCAATAGCATTAACGGCCAATCCCCCTTTAGATGTTTCCTTATATTTATCAAGCATATCTCTCCCCGTATCGCGCATAGTACGAATGACCTTATCCAACGATATAAAGTGAGTGCCATCACCGTGCAACGCCATTTGCGCTGCATTAATGGCTTTTACGGTGGCAATGGCGTTGCGTTCAATACAGGGGATCTGAACCAGCCCTCCCACTGGGTCGCAGGTTAATCCTAAATTGTGTTCCAAGCCGATTTCTGCCGCATGCTCTACTTGTTCGGGCGTTCCTCCCATGACATCAGCTAAGCCAGCTGCCGCCATTGCACATGCCGACCCAACTTCCCCTTGGCAGCCCACTTCCGCCCCTGATATTGAGGCATTCTTCTTACAGAGAATGCCAATGGCGCCTGCCGCTAGTAGAAAATCCACGACGTTTTTCTCGCAGGCGTTGGGCTGAAATTTCATGTAATAGTGCAAGACGGCAGGAATAATGCCCGCAGCACCGTTGGTGGGCGCCGTGACCATCCGCCCTCCTGCGGCATTCTCTTCATTAACCGCGAGGGCAAAAATATTCACCCACTCCATTGCTGAAAACGTCGATGCGATTAGGCAATCATTCTGTTCAGCCGCTAAAAGCCGCTGGTGAAGCAGCTTAGCTCTACGTTTTACGTTTAACCCACCCGGCAATATCCCTTCATGGGTTAATCCATTGTCGATGCATTCACACATGACTTGCCAGATTCGCCATAGCTCATTTCTAACCTCGTCTTCCGTCCGCCACACTTTCTCATTTTCTAGCATCAGGCGGCTGATACTCAGCTGCTCTTTTTTACATAATGCCAGCAGTTCTTCGGCAGTATCGAAGTTGTAGGGAATTGTTGCCCCGTCCAAATCCTCTAATGGCAAATCCACCTGGGCTTGTTCAACAACAAAACCGCCCCCTACCGAGTAGTAGATATTTTCATGCAGTAATTGGCCTTGAGATGTAAAAGCGGCAAGCCGCATGGCATTAGGATGGTGAGGCAGACTCTCTTCATGGAAATAAATATCGCGATTCCAATCAAAAATGATTGTTTTTTGGCGTCCAAGTTCTAATAACTGACTCTCTTTAAGCGACGCAATAGATGGCCCAATAATCAAAGGGTCAATCGTGTCTGGGCGCTCGCCCATCAGCCCCATAATAATCGCGTGATCCGTTGCGTGCCCTACACCCGTCGCTGAAAGTGAGCCATAAAGATGAACGTCTAGATGGGCCACTTCATCAAGAAGGTCGGCTTCGCGTAGTGATGTAACATACTTAAAAGCGGCCTGCATGGGCCCGACGGTATGGGAACTGGAGGGGCCTACTCCAATCTTAAAAAGGTCGAAAACACTGATAGGCATTGGAGCACCTCTTGACGTATAAACAGGGGAAAATCAGGCGACGCCTGAAAATTTCAATAAGTTATTTATGTGATAACAAACAAAACCAATCTATCTTTTATTGAAGATATTTTTATATTTATAAATAATACTTTTAATCACGACTTCTCACGCATAACTTTTCACGCATAACAAGGGGTTACATATCGCTCTGGCAAAAGCTTAGCAGCGACAGCAACCCAACTATAAAAACGCACTCAAACTATTTGCGTTTATTAACAGCAGAATCAGTTAAAAAACATTAGTTACCAAAAACCACCGTGCGGCCTGAATAAAAGAACACACGACGTTCTAAGTGGTAGCTAATCGCCCTAGCCAGGGTGAGACACTCAATATCACGCCCTTTAGCAACCAGATCCTCAGGGTAATGAGCATGGTCGACGGGCTCGACCCCTTGAGCAATAATTGGCCCTTCATCAAGGTCATTATTAATATAATGCGCCGTTGCACCCACCAGCTTGACCCCTTTTTCGTACGCCTGATGATAAGGCTTAGCGCCTTTAAAACCGGGTAGGAGAGAGTGATGAATGTTGATGGCTCGTCCGGCTAATAGTTCACACATTGAGGGGGAAAGTACCTGCATATACCTTGCCAGTACCACCAGCTCAGCGTCAGTATCCGCAATGATTTTGCGCACCTGCGCTTCTTGCTCCAACTTAGTCTCAGGGCTGATGGGTAGGTAGTGATATGGCAAGCCGTGCCATGTCGCCAACGACTCCAAGTCAGGGTGGTTTGAAATCACTGCCTTAATATCAATGGGCAGTTGCCCAGTGCGATAACGATAGAGAAGATCATTTAAGCAGTGATCAGCTTTCGATACGAGGATCACAGTTCCCGTTCGCTTTCCGGGAGGCGTCAGCTCAAACTGCATGTCGAATTCGCTTGCTCGCGCTGCAAAATCAGCGTGAAAGCGCTCTTCATGGAACTCATCTCGCTCTGGTCGAAACTCAGCGCGAATAAAAAAGCGCCCACCAAGCCGATCATCGAAAGAGTTAAGTTCAGTGATATAGCACTGCTGCTCTTTTAAAAAGCGCGTGACGACGTCCACCGTTCCCAAAAGGCTTTGGCATTGGGCGGCAAGTATCCAGGTATCACTCATTCGGCTCATAATGCATGTATCTCTGTTAGCGGCAGAAGATAGCGGCCGAAACAGCGTTTCGGCCTGCCTGCTTATTGTTCTACGTTCACGCCATACTCTGCTGCTGCATCCAGTAGCCAGCGGTAGCAGTAGTCGGCAAAACTGCGCCGCACGACTAACTCCCAACGCTCCTCACTGGGCCGACGAAGGATGGTCGTGGCCTTGGCGAAAACGGTAGTAACGCCTTTGCCCACGGGAAAATGGCGGGGATGAACGTCGTAGATCACCGCTTTCATCAACAGCTCGCGGGCCGCCTCTCCGGTAATCTCTAACACCGTCTGCCCACCGCTGACATCGCTGATGGCGTAATGGGAATCCCCCAAACGCTCCCGCAACTGCGTCTCTAGCGGGAACTCCTCACCGCCAGGCACAATTACCAGCCACTCGTCAGGGGAAAGCCACTGAATAGAACGTTCGCCGCTGGCATCCTGCACCAGCGCCTGGGGCTTACCAGGCAAGCTAATCCCCAGCACGTCGCGCACCGCTTCGTCGAGAACGATGGCACCGCCTCGTAAGATCAGATGCCCAAGCATTGCCCGCTCGCGTAGCTGAACCCGACTTGAACTACCAGCACGAGGAGCGCCGCTATGACGGTAGCTAAAGGCTAACGGAGACTCTACCGGGATAGCGGTATCGGTACGGGTATCGAAAGTGGCCGCATTAGACATTTTGGCGCTCTCCCTTGGGATCATAAAAAATGGTGCTGACGATTTCGGCTTCGTGAACTTGGCCGTCTGCCATGGGCAGATAGACGGTTTCGCCCATTTTCTTGAGGCCGCCTTTCACCACCGCTAAAGCAAATCCAGAGTCCAGAATTGGGCTGTAGTAGCTTGAGGTCACATGCCCCACCATGGGCATCGGGATCGCATGCTTAGGATCAAACACAATCTGGGCTCCCTCCTCCAGCACCACCGTTGGATCCTTCGGTTTGAGACCCACTAGCTGCTTGCGGTTTTCGCGCTTGGTATCCGTTCGTGTCAGGGCTCGCTTACCAATCCATGAGAAAGGCTTGTCGTAACCTACGCACCACTGCATGCCCAGGTCTTCCGGCGTCACCGAGCCGTCGGTTTCCTGGCCAACGATAATAAAGCCTTTTTCAGCGCGCAGGACGTGCATGGTCTCTGTGCCATAGGGCGTTAAGCCATACTTCTCGCCATGCTTGAACAGTGTCTGCCACACGTGCATGGCGTAGTTGGCTTGAACGTTAATCTCAAAGGTCAACTCACCGGTAAAAGAGATTCGATAGACACGCGCAGGCACCCCGGCCACTTTCCCCGCACGCCACTCCATAAACTTAAAGCTATCGCGGTCGAGATCGATATCCGTCATCTCAGCCAGCAGCTTGCGCGCTTCGGGGCCAGTGATCGTCATGGTGGCCCAGTGGTCAGTCACTGAAGAGAAGTAGACATCCAGTTCTGGCCACTCGGTCTGATGCCATAACTCCAACCATTCCAATATCGCTGCTGCGCCACCGGTGGTGGTGGTCATCAAAAAGTGATTTTCAGCAAGACAGCTGGTCACACCGTCATCGGTGACCATGCCATCATCTTTACACATCAAGCCGTAGCGGCACTTACCAACCGCCAGCTTCTCCCACTTGTTGGTATAGATACGCGCCAGGAATTCACGCGCATCCGGCCCTTGAATGTCAATCTTGCCAAGCGTAGAAGCATCGAGAATACCCACTTTCTCGCGCACCGCTAAACATTCCCGGGCTACCGCTTCGTGCATGGTCTCGGTCTTGCCATTCACCTTCTGTGGGTAGTACCAGGGACGCTTCCACTGACCGACATCCTCAAACTCGGCGCCGCGCTCAACGTGCCACTGATGAAGAGCGGTGTAGCGCTCGGGATCGAACAGATCACGGCAGTGACGACCGACGATAGCGCCAAAGGTCACCGGCGTATAATTTGGCCGAAATACCGTGGTGCCCACCTCAGGAATGGAGCGATTCAGGCAGCGAGCTGCAATGGCCATACCATTAATATTGCCCAGCTTGCCCTGATCCGTTCCGAAACCCATCGCGGTATAGCGCTTAATATGCTCGATAGACTCAAAGCCTTCCCGGGTAGCCAGTTCGATGCCCGCTGCGGTGACGTCATTCTGCAGATCGACGAATTGCTTAGGCCCGCGCAGCGTGGGCTTCTCATGGGGAACCTGGAAAAGTGCCACCGCAGGCCCCTGCTGGAGGCGTTCAACGCTAGGCAGGTTAACCGGCTGAGCCGCGTGGCCTGTAGCTGCTGCTGCTTTAATGCCAGCCTCAACACCCTCGGCAAGTACGTCTTCCAACGCATAGGTGCCATTAGCGCCACCGCAGGCATGAACGCCCTTCACTAGCCCTGGCACAAAGCCGAGGATATCGTCACGCCAAGTAGGCCGCGCGCCGGTATGGGAAGCCAAGTGGATGACCGGACTATAGCCACCTGAGCTAGCAATAGTGTCGCAGGCCAATTCCTGGACTGGGCCACTGACTCGGTAAGCACCAATATCGATCTTGGCCACCCGAGCGGCAGTGACTCGGTTGCTGCCTTTCGCCTCGATAACGGCACTGCCGGTGATGATCTTGATACCTTGGGCGCGGGCGGCATCGACCCAATCCCCTGCAGGCGCTTCGCGGGCATCAACAACCGCCACCACCTCGCAGCCTGCTTCCTTCCAGTCTAAGGCGGCGCGATAGCCATCGTCGTTGCTGGTGGAGAGCACCAGTTGGCGACCTGGCACGACACCATAGCGTCGAATGTAGGTAGAAACAGCGCTTGCCAATAGGTTGCCTGGAACGTCATTTCCCGCATACACCAATGGTCGCTCGTGAGCGCCTGTGGCTAGGATCACCTGACCAGCGCGAACTCGATGCATACGGGAACGTACCGGTCGGCGGCCATTGACGACAGGCGCCGTTTCGCCCAGATGCTCAGTACGCCGCTCGTGCAGTGTCACAAAATTGTGATCGTGATAGCCGTTAGCCGTGGTGCGTGGCAGCAGTGTGACATTCTCACATCCGGCTAGCTCTTCAAGCACTCGAGCAACCCACTGGTCTGCCGACTTGCCATCCAGCGTTTCGCGGCTACCCAACAGTGAGCCGCCCATCTCTTCTTGCTCATCCGCAACGATCACCCGCGCACCGCCACGGGCAGCAGCCAATGCTGCAGACAAGCCAGCCGCGCCAGCGCCAACGACCAGCACATCGCAGTGTTGATGAAGGTGGTCATAGCTATCTGGATCGGCTTCCATAGGGCTGCGGCCCAGGCCTGCCGCCTTACGAATGTACTTTTCGTAGGTCAGCCACATCGACGCCGGTGCCATAAACGTCTTGTAGTAGAAGCCCGGTGGCATAAATTGCCCACCTAACTTGCCTATCAAGCCCATCAAGTCGCGCTGTACATTAGGCCAACCGTTGGTGCTACAGGCGGCTAATCCATCAAACAACGCTTGCTGGGTAGCACGAACATTGGGCACCTGTGCCGCTTCGGTACTGCCTAATTGAACAATGGCATTGGGCTCTTCAGCGCCTGCGGCGACGATGCCTCTGGGGCGGGAATACTTAAAGCTGCGGTTAACGATATCCACACCGTTAGCCAGCAGCGCCGAAGCCAGGGTATCTCCAGAGTGCCCTTGGTAACGCTGACCGTTAAAGGTAAAGCTCAACGTGCGAGAGCGATCGATTCGGCCGCCTGTCTTTAGGCGGAACACTTGTTGCTTGGACTGGCTCATGCCCGCACTCCTTCTTGATGGCTTACCGCTGCCGCCTCGCGAGGCTGCCTTTGGCTGTCGGCGGTAATCGTCGGCTGCTCGCCTATTTTGTAGGTCTCGAGAATTTCGTAGCTCACCGTGTGGCGCGTCACGTTGAAGAACTTACGGCAACCCACCGCATGCACCCACATTTCGTGATGCACACCTCTGGGATTGTTGCGGAAGAAAAGATAGTTACCCCACTCTTCATCACTACACGCCTCGGGCTCTTTGGGACGCTCAATATGCGCTTGGCCTTTGGGGTGAAACTCCTCTTCCTCACGGTGCTCGCCGCAGTAGGGGCAGTAGATATAAAACATGACGGATACTCCTCTCGTATTTACCCTAGTGGGCCACGCCGGCAGCGCCGTGCTCATCAATCAGCGCACCGCTATGGAAGCGGAACATGGAGAACGGCTCAGCGATGGGGTGCATCTCACCCTTAGCCAAGCTGGCGGCGAACACGTGACCCGATCCTGGGGTAGCCTTGAAGCCACCCGTGCCCCAACCACAGTTGAAGAACAACCCCTTCACCGGTGTTTTAGAGATAATCGGACAGGCATCCGGACAGGTATCGACAATACCGCCCCACTGACGGTTCATACGCACCCGAGAGAAGATCGGGAACATCTCGACGATCGCCTGAAGGGTGTGTTCCACGGTAGGATAACTACCGCGCTGGCCATAGCCGTTATAGCCGTCAATGCCAGCACCGATGACTAGGTCGCCTTTATCAGACTGACTGATATAGCCATGCACGTGATTAGACATCACCACGGTATCGAGAATCGGTTTGATCGGCTCGGAGACCAGGGCTTGTAGCGGGTGGGACTCCAGGGGCAACTGAAAGCCGCCCATGTTGGCCAACACGCCAGAATTACCGGCGGTCACACAGCCCACTGTCTTGGCCTCGATATCGCCACGGTTGGTGTGCACACCGTAGATCCTACCGTCACGGATTTTGAAGCCGGTAACTTCGGTCTGCTGGAGAATGTCCACCCCGTGAGCATCAGCACCGCGCGCATAGCCCCAGGCCACAGCATCATGCCGCGCTACCCCAGCACGCGGCTGCCAGGAAGCGCCCATCACTGGGTAGCGAGCGTTCTTGGAGCAGTCCATGATTGGCACCAGTGCCTGCACACCCTTGGTGTCCAGCACTTCGCCGTCAATGCCGTTTAGGCGATTCGCATTAACCCGGCGCTGGATATCGCGCATATCTTGCAGGGTATGTCCCAGGTTGAGCACCCCTCGCTGGGAGAACATGACGTTGTAGTTAAGGTCTTGAGAAAGCCCTTCCCACAGCTTCATGGCATGTTCGTAAAGGGCAGCCGACTCGTCCCATAAGTAGTTCGAACGCACGATGGTCGTATTACGGGCGGTATTACCACCGCCCAACCAGCCCTTCTCGATCACCGCGACATTCTTGACACCGAACTCTTTGGCCAAGTAGTAAGCCGTGGCCAAACCGTGGCCACCACCACCGACGATGATCACATCGTACTGCTTCTTAGGCGTGGGATTGCGCCATTGACGCTCCCAGTTTTCATGGTGGCTCAGCGCGTGCTTGACCAGGCCGAAGCCGGAATAGCGTTGCATAATGGTCTCCTTAGTTCAGCCGCGCCGGGCCTTGCCGGCAAGCCGATTCAAGCAATAGATTCGACGGCTTCAGCGACAGCTTCAGCATAGACAGGGTGCCGGGCACACACGTCACTCACTTTAGCCAGCACCTCGGCCTCGATGGCAGCGGTATCACTCCCAGCAGCTAATACGTCTAGGATGTCGCAAATCCAGCCAGCTAGTTCGCCACACTCTTGGGCATTGAAGCCACGCGTGGTAACCGCGGGGGTACCAATACGTAGACCCGATGTCACGAATGGGCTCTGGGGGTCGTTGGGCACCGTATTCTTATTAACGGTGATATGCGCACGGCCCAATGCGGCATCCGCATCCTTACCCGTGACGCCCTGCTGGATAAGCGAGACCAAGAAAAGATGATCATCGGTACCACCCGACACGACATCATAGCCGCGCTCCATGAATACGCTGGCCATGGCTTGGGCGTTGTCAATCACCTGCTGCTGGTAACGCACAAACTCCTGGCTCATGGCTTCCTTGAACGCCACCGCTTTCGCTGCGATGACATGCATCAATGGGCCACCTTGCTGGCCTGGGAAGACCGCACCATTAAGCTTTTTGTAGAGCGCCTCGTCGCCATCCGCAGACAGAATCAGGCCACCGCGGGGGCCACGCAGCGTTTTGTGGGTAGTCGTGGTGACGACGTGGGCATGAGGCAGCGGGCTCGGATAAAGGTTAGCTGCCACCAAACCTGCAACGTGGGCCATGTCGACCATTAAGTAAGCACCCACTTCATCAGCGATAGTGCGGAAACGACGCCAATCCACCACGCGAGAGTAGGCAGAGAAACCGGCAATGATCATTTTCGGCTGATGCTCACGGGCCAAACGCTCAACTTCTTCGTAATCGATCTCACCGGTTTCCGGCGTGAGGCCGTACTGAACAGCGTTGTAATGTTTGCCCGAGAAGTTAGGAGCGGCGCCGTGGGTTAAATGGCCGCCGTGGGCAAGGCTCATACCTAGAATCGTATCGCCAGGTTTAACCAGCGCCATAAACACAGCGGCATTTGCCTGGGCACCGGAATGCGGCTGCACATTGGCATAATTGGCACTAAATAAGTTGCAAGCGCGCTCAATGGCTAAGGCTTCAACCTTGTCGACGAACTCACAGCCGCCGTAGTAGCGACGGCCTGGATAGCCTTCCGCATACTTGTTGGTCAGCTGAGTGCCTTGCGCTTCCATGACAAGTTGACTGGTGTAATTTTCGGAGGCGATCAGCTCAATATGCGCTTCTTGGCGTACTGTTTCTTCAGCAATTGCTTCTGCAAGCAAACTGTCGTAACTGGCCAAACGTGCTTTTGGGGAAAAATTATTTTGAAGCATTATCGCCTCCTGATGAGTGACTTTTTTATTAAGTGCTGGGCATTCTCTTTAACGCTGATAAACCAAGGTTCCTATCAACCGGGGTCTTTATTAACCAGAGTCTCTATCAAACAGAGTTTCTATTAACCAGAGTTTCTATCAACGTTTTCTTACCGCGATACTATCGTTGGTTTCCTAGCCCAAGATACTTGTTGACGTCACCACTCGATGTATTTGCGACATCGACATCAATTAGCCAGGCTTCGCAAATAGCCCCTTGATGATGACTCATAAAAAAGCGCCCTAAACGGCAAAAGCCATAAAGGGCGCTTTACTGAAGTATTAAAAAATGACTGTGCTAAAAATCAACGACGAGATCCCCTTTAGGACGACTACAACAAGATAGAATGTAGCCCTCTGCGACATCCTCATCCGTAATGCCCCCGTTATGCTCCATATCCACCTCTCCCGACTTGAGCTCTACGCGGCAAGTACCGCATATCCCCATACCACATGCTTTGGGGATATGCAGACCCAACTTCGCCGCGGCTGCATGCACCGTTTCGCTAGGCTGAATGCGCACACTTTTGCCGGTTGATGCAAACTCAATGCTGTGCAAGTCATTGCTATCAATATTTTCAGCATCGACTTCTGCTTGCTCGGCCAGCTCACGCACATCATCACGAACGTCGATAGGCGTGGCGCCAAACGACTCTTCGTGATAATGGCTCATATCAAAGTTATGGTGCTGCAAAATACGCTTGATGGCGTTCATATAGGGAGTTGGGCCGCAACAGAAGATCTCCCTCTCCATAAAGTCCGGCACCATTAATTCGAATAACGGCTCGGTGAGATAACCCCGATAACCAGCCCACGCCTCTCCAATATCTTCTTTACTCTCACAGATAATATGCAGTTTGAATTCGGGGATACGCGAAAACATATGCACCAATTCACGATGATAAATGACATCGCGAGGAGCTCGAGCACTATGTATAAATTCGACATCAACAGCGGCGTTAGTATCAAAAAGCCAACGTGTCATGGACATTAAGGGGGTAATGCCAACACCGCCAGAGAGGAACAACACTTTCTCGGCGGGAAAGTCGATCGAGTTAAAGTTACCGACCGGCCCATGCACCACCAGCTCATCGCCCACCTTTAAATTGGCATGCAGCCAATTGGACACCTTACCTCCCGGCACCTGCTTAACAGTGATCGAAAAGCTGTAAGGAATAGAAGGTGAGCTTGAAATTGTATAGGAGCGCATGATTGGCTGATTATCGATCTCAAGCTCAAGGGTCACAAACTGACCAGGCTTGAAGAAAAACAGTACAGGCTGCTCAGCCATAAAACAGAACGTGCGTACATCTTGGGTTTCTTGGATCACCTTAACGCAACGTACCTGATGGCGGCCGTTAGTCCAGGTTTGGGTCGTGACCGGGTTAAAGAAATTAGTTGTCATTATCGCCTCTGCCTGACCAGCCTTCATCGCTATACATCACCGAACCGTATTCGCTATACAGCCCAGCACCGTTGATGTGCATTTTGGGGACGCTCTTATTAACTGACTTACCTGACAACGACGCGCACTTACCTCGTGCCACTTTTTATTGCTTAGAAACCTCTTCTTTAGTCGCCGCTACGCCACCTGATGTCGCGGGCAGATAATTGACAAGGATGTGCCTGCAACACAATCAGACACTGTCATCAGGCCCCATTCGACTACAACGCCAGGTTACGCAACAGAACAACAAGATAAGCAATCTTGACTAACGGCCGCCACGCAGCCCTTGAGGGGAAAGCGGAGGTTTACGAGGATACTGGTATGGAAAAAAGTGTTTCTAATATGATGGACGACCCACTGGCTGCGGCTCGTGAGTCAACGGCCCAAATGCTGCAGGAAAGGGCACGCACCTTTTCACTTCCGCAACCGTTTTATAACGATGCCCGCCTGTTTGCTCTTGATATGCAGGAGATTTTCGAAAAAGAGTGGTTGTTCGCAGGTATGACATGCGAGATCCCCACCAAGGGTAACTTCATCACCTTGGATATTGGCGACAACCCCATCGTTATTGTGCGCGGTAGTGAAGGCGTTATTCATGCGTTTCATAATGTGTGCCGCCATCGCGGTTCGCGTCTGTGCGTAAAAGATAAGGGCAAGGTAGCAAAACTCGTCTGCCCGTATCATCAGTGGACTTACGAGCTTGATGGCCGCTTGCTGTTTGCCGGTAGCGACATGGGCACTGACTTCGACCTCAACCAGTTTGGCCTCAAGCCAGTCAACGTCCAAACAGCTGGCGGCTTCATCTTTATCAACCTGAGCGATGAACCACCTGCAATTGACGATTTTCTGACAACGCTTGAGCATTATCTCGAGCCGTACCAGATGGACAACGTCAAGGTTGCCACCGAATCCAGCATTGTCGAGCAAGCCAACTGGAAGCTGGTCATCGAAAACAACCGCGAGTGCTACCACTGTAACGGCGCGCACCCTGAACTGCTTAATTCGTTGCAGGAGTTTGATGATACCGACGACCCCCGCGCAACACCCGCTTATAAAGCGCTAGTGGCACGTAAACAAGCAGATTGGGATGCCGAACAGGTGCCCTACCAGTTAAAGCGGTTTGGTAAACGCAACCGCCTGACGCGTACGCCACTGCTGGATGGCATTGTCTCCATGACAATGGATGGTAAGCCCGGCAGCAAGAAACTGATGGGGCGTTTATCAAGCCCCGACATGGGCTCACTGCGTATCCTTCACCTGCCCAACTCATGGAACCATTTCATGGGCGATCACGCAGTGGTATTTCGCGTGTTGCCAATCGGTCCGCAGCAAACCGTGGTAACGACCAAGTGGCTTGTACACAAGGATGCCGTGGAAGGCGTCGACTACGACCCCGAACAGCTTCGCCGAGTATGGGATGCCACCAACGACCAGGATCGCCAGCTCGCTGAAGAGAACCAGCGCGGCATCAACTCAAAGGCTTATCAGCCTGGGCCTTATTCTGAAACCTATGAGTTTGGTGTTATCGACTTTGTCAATTGGTACGCTGCCCGTATGCTTGAGAATCTAGGCCACGAGGCTCCCACGCTACAGCTAGCGCAAGGCTGACGTTTTTCAGAGTGATTCCCCATCTATCTGGCCCGCTTATGCGGGCCAGACTTGTTTAGCTGCGCGTATAGAGCCATTGATCGTCACCTTCACCAGGACTCAGCCGAGAGCGCTAACCACATGTACACATAAAAGACACATGTGTACACTATATCGCAACATTTCTAAAGGTTAGCCCCATGCCCTCCCCCAATACGTCCGCCACCAAGGGCTCCCAAGACGTCTGGCTTGATGCAGCGTTTGAGACGCTACTGGAATCGGGCATCGATAGCGTGCGCATTCTGCCCCTGGCCAAGCGCCTAAAGCTTTCTCGGACCAGTTTCTACTGGTTCTTTAAGGACCGTGAGTCACTGCTGGAAGCACTGATCGCACGCTGGCGTGAAAAGAACACCCAGGGACTGGTGCATCAGACTGAAGCTTATGCCGAGAATATCGTCGAGGCGATGCTTAATGTCTTCGACTGCTGGTTAGATCCTAACTTATTCGACTCCCCGCTAGAATTCGCCATGCGCAGCTGGGCACTACAGTCGGCGCCGGTGGTGAGTGAAATCGAGGCTGCCGATGCCACACGTATCGAAGCCCTGACACGCATGTTCCAGCGCTATGGTTATGATTCACTGGCGGCCAACGTTCGTGGCCGCACGATCTACCTAACCCAGATCGGCTATATCTCGATGAAGACGCAGGAACCGATCAAAGTGCGTATGCAGCGCATCCCCGCCTATGTCGAAATATTCACCGGCCAATCTCCTGATGCAAGGGAACTGCAACGCTTCCATGCCCGCCATGGGTATGTAGAAGAGTAGCAGGCCGATGCGATAAGCGACGGGTTTATGTCAGTTACCGCCCCACCAACGTACACCAATGAACATTAAATTGACAGGCATGAACATCGGCACCTAACTTTGTTAAATACACAACAAAATAGAGTGCTATCCATGGCTAACGATCCGCTGTTGCAGCCCTTCCAGCTCAAACACCTGACTCTAAAAAACAGACTTATGATGACAGCTCATGAGCCCGCTTATCCTGAGGATGGGATGCCCAAAGCACTCTACCGTGCCTACCACGTCGAGCGGGCCAAGGCGGGTCTTGGCCTGACCATGACGGCTGGATCCGCGGCGGTAGCAAAAGACAGCCCGCCGGTGTTCAACAATATTCTCGCCTATAAGGATGAAGTCGTACCTTGGATGCGTGAGCTGACCGATGCCTGCCACGAGCACGGTACCGCGGTGATGATTCAACTGACTCATTTGGGCCGACGTACCCGTTGGGACAAGGGTGACTGGTTGCCAGCGGTGTCGCCTTCGCATCGCCGCGAGGCGTCCCACCGCGCCTTTCCCAAGCAGGTAGAGGATTGGGATATCGAACGTTTGATCCGTGACTACGCCGATGCTGCCGAACGCATGCACGCTGCCGGTCTCGATGGCATCGAGCTGCAGGCCTACGGCCACCTGATGGATCAGTTTTGGTCGCCACTGACCAATACCTTAGAGGAACCTTATGGTGGGGATCTCGATAACCGACTGCGTTTCACCTTTGACGTGCTACGCGCCATTCGACAGCGAGTTGGCGAGGCGTTCATCGTCGGCGTTCGCTATACCGGCGACGAAATGCTATTGGGTGGACTGACATCCAGTGATGGGCTGGAGATCTCACGACGCTTAAAGAGTAGCGGCCTGGTCGACTTCCTCAACGTGATTCGCGGCCACATCGACACCGACGCGGGGCTCACCGACGTGATTCCCATACAAGGCATGCCCAGCGCCCCGCACCTGGATTTTGCCGGAGAAATACGTCGTGAGACCGATTTCCCTACCTTTCATGGCGCCAAGATCCAGGATGTCGCCACTGCCCGTTATGCCATCGCCTCCGGCAAGGTCGACATAATCGGCATGACCCGCGCCCACATGGCCGACCCGCACATCGTGCGCAAGATCGTAGAGGGGCGAGAGGAAGAGATCCGTCCCTGCGTTGGCGCCAACTACTGCCTTGACCGCATCTATCAAGGCGGTGCCGCCTACTGCATCCATAACGCTGCCACCGGGCGTGAAACCAGCATGCCCCACACCATTCCTAAGGCAGCACAGCAACGACGAGTCGTCATTATCGGCGCAGGTCCAGCAGGATTAGAAGCCGCTCGTGTTGCCGGCGAGCGTGGCCATTCGGTGGTGGTATTAGAAGCCGCCAGCGATGCTGGAGGGCAGATACGTCTCACGGCGCAGAGTGAGCGACGTCGCGAGATGCTAGGCATCATCGATTGGCGCTTGGCACGCTGCCAGGCACTCGGTGTCGAGATCCGCTACAACGTCTGGGCCGAGGCCGAGGACGTGCTCGCCGAAAAACCTGACGTGGTGATCGTGGCCACCGGCGGCTATCCCCTGGAAGACCAACCCAACGTCGGCCACGACTTAGTGATCAACACCTGGGACATTCTTTCCGGGCACGTGCCGCCGGGCAAGCGGGTATTACTGTTCGACGATGCAGGCGACCATTCCGCTCTGCAGGCGGCAGAGATCATCGCCGCCACGGGAGCAGAGCTTGAGATTATGACGCCGGACCGCACCTTCTCCGCGGAGATCATGGCCATGAACCTGGTGCCCTACATGCGTTCCCTACAGCGCGCCAACGTCATATTCACACCGACTTACCGGTTGAAATCTGTGCAGCGCGACGGCAACCAACTGCTCGCTGAAATCACCAGCGATTATGTTGTTCACGGTCAGCAGGACATGGATCATGAACGACGCATCGACCAAGTGGTGGTCAACTACGGCATTACACCGATGGCCGAACTCTATTTTGAGCTAAAGCCGCACTCCAGCAACCGCGGCGAGGTGAATTACGATGACCTAATCGTGGGCGCCCCCCAGTGCATAACGCGCAATCCGGATGGCAACTTCCAACTGTTCCGTATCGGTGATGCCGTCGAGTCCCGCAATACTCACGCGGCCATCTACGATGCGCTTAGGTTGGTCAAAGACCTTTAGTTTTCGCATCAAACCGGCGCGATAAAAACGCTGCTTGGGCTTAGTCGGGAGAGAGCCCCCGCAGACGCTCACTGCGACGGCGTAGCAGCTCAAGCGTGGTAAGCAGCAGCATCGAGAGCAGTACCAGCAGGGTCGCCACAGCGAGGATCGTTGGGCTGATCTGCTCGCGAATGCCCGACCACATCTGAATCGGCATGGTACGTTGCTCGGGCCCGGCAATGAACAGCACCACCACCACCTCGTCGAAGGACGTAATGAAAGCAAACAACGCTCCTGATACCACCCCCGGTGTTACCAGTGGTAGCACCACCTTAAAGAAGGTCCGTGTCGGATTAGCCCCAAGACTATGCGCCGCGCGGATCAGTGTGGTATCGAAGCTCGATAGCGTAGCGGTCACGGTGATGACCACGAAGGGAATGCCAAGCGCCGTATGGGCCAGGATTACGCCCACGTAGGTCTGGGCGAGATTGACCTTGGAGAAGAAGAAGAACATCGCCGCCGCAGAGATGATCAACGGCACGATCATCGGCGAGATTAACAGCGCCATGATCGCGCCACGCGCTGGCATGTGCCGACTCGACAATCCCAGCGCGGCCACCGTCCCTAGCACTGTGGCCAGCAGCGTGGAGGCGATACCGATGATAAAGCTGTTCTTGATAGCGTTGAGCCATGCACTGGAAGTGAAGAAGTCTTGATACCAGCGCAATGAGTAACCGGCTGGGTCGAAGGTCAGCATTTCCTTGCTGAAGGTGAAGTAGGGCTGCGCATTGAATGACAACGGTATGATCACCAATAGCGGTCCGATCAAAAATAGGAACACGAGGCCGCAGATAGCCAGAAAGATGTAATGCCAGATGCGCTCGCCACGGGTGGCGTAGGAAGGAATGGCCATGGTTTACCCCAGCTTGACCTTGTCGACACCGATCAGACGATTGAATACCAAATAACAGATAATCACCACGAACAGTAGGATGGAGGCAATCGCAGCCGCCAGTCCCCAGTTGAGCGATGTCTGCATGTGGTAGGCGATGTAATTAGTGATGAAGCGACCCGACTGCCCACCCACCAACGCCGGTGTGATGTAGTAGCCAATCGACAGTATGAATACCAAGATGCCACCAGCGGCGATGCCTGGGATCGTCAGCGGAAAATAGACCCGACGGAAACTGAGAAACGGCTTACCCCCCAACGAGCGGGCGGCTCGCATATAGCTGGGTGGAATGGTCTTCATCACCGAGTAAAGCGGTAGAATCATGAAAGGCAGCAGAATATGCGTCATGGCGATGATCGTGCCCATCTTGTTGTGGATCATCTGCCACCTAGCCTCATCGGCGATCACGCCGAGGGCCACCATCACGTCATTGAGCACCCCCTGTGATTGCAGGATGGCAATCCAGGTGGTGGTGCGCACCAGCAGCGAGGTCCAGAACGGCAGCAATACCAAAATCATGAGCAGGTTGGAGTGACGCGTCGGCAGATTCGCCAGCAGAAAGGCCACCGGAAAACCGAGCACTAGCGTCAGGCCCGTGATGACAGCGCTCATCCATAGCGTTCGCCAAAACAAGGTGGCGTGTATCTGCATATGTTCCGGCACTTTGGCGATCTCGCCGTCCGGGCTCAATTGACGGTCGATTGCCGCCAGATAATACGAAATGGTGTAGGGCGACGCCTCGCGCTGGATCAGCTTCCAGGTATCGAGTTCTCCCCAGGTATCATTCACCTCGATGAGTGACTCGCGATAGGGCGGCTCCAAGGTACCGACGCGGCGCGCCGTGCGGCTAATGGTCGAACGCATGCCCGACTTTTCATAATTCAGTCGGCTGGACAACAGCCCTAGGTTGCGTTCCTGCTGGCCTACGCGGAGGTCCTCAGCCAAGGCGGCAAAGGCGGCTTCATCGGGTAATGACTCCCCATTCCAGCCTTCCAGTGCTGACACGGTCCGTGATAGATGGGTAGATACTTCAGGGTTATCGACACTGCGCCACAGCATTTCGAACAAGGGCATCAAAAAGGCGATAAACAAGAATGCCAGTAGTGGCGCAACCAGCAACAGCGCCTTGATTTTCGAGCGTCGCACGGTGCGGCGCAGGCTAACCTTGAGCGGCACGCCATCGGCCGTTGTCAGAGGAGCTGCAGGCGGTTGGGTCACGTAGATCTCTCCGTCAGGCGAAAGAAGCGATCAGCAACGATCGGCTATCGGCATGCCGCCGCCCGACTGTTGGCGGACGGCGGCAGCGCCTTACTGGGATAACCAGGCGTTGAAGCGCTGGGTCAGCTCATCGTTGTAGTCAGCCCAAAACAGATCGTCTTTTTGTAGCGCCGTTGCGAAGTTCGGCTCGTGAGTTGGCATGTGCGGCGTCATATCGATACCGGTTTCGGCATGGGTGGAAACTAGCTCAGAGGAAGAAAGACGTGCCGGCCCATAGGAAATGTATTGAGCCTGATCGGCGAGTCGCTGGGTATCAGTGGCGAAATGGAGATAATCCTTCACCTTGTCGAGCTTGCCGGTGGGTACAACCCAGCCATCCAGTTCGAACACCTGCGCATCCCAAATGATCTCGAAGGGTTGGTCTTCAGTGACCATGGCGTTGAAGATCCGGCCATTGTAGGCGGAGGCAAAGGCGACTTCCTGATCGGCCAACAGTTGAGGCGGCTGGGCACCCTCTTCCCACCAGATGACTTCATCCTTGATGGTATCCAACTTGTCGAAGGCACGCTGCACGCCTTCTTCGGTCTCAAGCATGGCGTAGACCTCATCACGCTCGACACCATCGGCGATCAAGGCCCATTCCATATTGTTAATCGGCTTGCGCAGCAAAGCCCGCTTGCCGGGATAGTTTTCCAGGTCGAAGACATCCTCGATGGTGCTGGGCTGGGCGTCCTCTGGGAACATCTCGCTATTGAAGGCGACGATATTGGAATAGACGATGGATGCCACAAAGCAGTCACCTAAGGCCCCCTCGACGAAGTCCTCACTTGGCGGCGTGCCATCCGGGGCGTCGGCCAGCAATTCATCGTGGTCGAGAGGCTCGATAAGCCCTTCATCACAAGCGATCATGGCATCGGCGGGCAGCATGTCGACCAAGTCCCAGGTCACGTTGCCAGCCTGGGATTGAGCACGCAGTCCGGCCAAAGCGTTACCGCTGCGATCGATATTGACGATCTTGTCACCAGTCTTCTCTATCCACGGCTTATCGTAAGCCTCGTGCTGGCTCATGCTGTAAGCACCACCCCAGGAAACAATATTCAGCGTCTGCTGAGCATGGGCGCTAACCGCCACGGCAAGTGCCGACATCCCCACGGCAGCGATACTTGTCTTAACAACGCGATTGCTGATTTTCATAGAGATTCTCCGTTTGCTGTTGTCATCGCCGCCGGCACCATCGGATACCGAGAAACGGCGCACTTGACTGCCGTCCGGCTCATGCATCCAGCGCGCGGCAATCGGCACTCGACCAACCAACCTGAATTTGCTGGCCGGGGCGCATCACCCCACACCCTTGGGCATTGGGCGTTTTCAAAATAAAGTCCTCGTTACCGCACACCGACACCCGCGTGCGTAGATGGTCACCAAGGTAGATAACCTCCTGCACCGTGGCAGTGAACTGGTTGTCGAACTGCGCGCCGTCGGCATCATCCGGCAGGATGCTGACCCGCTCGGGTCTCAGTGATAGCGTCGTACGCGAGCCTACGTCGCCCGCCGCTACCGTTTTGGCAATCACCATGTCGCCGCTATCCAGGCGCACCTTACAGTCACTACCGAGGTGCTCGATAACGTCACCCACCAACCGGTTGTTCTCGCCGATGAAATACGCCACAAAGGCATTTTCCGGCCGTTCGTAGAGTTCGTCCGGAGAGGCTAACTGCTGCACAATGCCATCGTTGAAGACTGCAATGCGGTCAGACATGGTCAGTGCTTCGGTCTGGTCGTGGGTGACGTAAATCATGGTTACCCCAAGACGGGCGTGAATGCGCTTGATCTCGTACTGCATCTCTTCGCGAAGATTCTTGTCCAGCGCGCCCAGAGGTTCGTCCATCAGCACCAGATCAGGCTCAAAGACCAGCGCGCGGGCCAATGCCACCCGTTGCTGCTGACCGCCAGAGAGCTGCGCCGGGCGGCGATCACCAAACTCTTCCAGGCGTACCATGGCCAGTGCTTTAGCCACTTTCTCCTTGATCTCCGCCTTGCTGAGATGACGAACCTCAAGCGGAAAAGCAAGATTCTCGGCCACCGTCATGTGCGGGAATAACGCATAGTTCTGGAAGACCATGCCAATGCCACGCTTATGCGGCGGCAAGCCACTAATTGGCTCGTCGTTCAGCAAAATCTCACCGTGGGTGGGGGTTTCGAAGCCTGCCATCATCATCAGACAGGTGGTTTTTCCAGAGCCTGAAGGGCCCAGCAGGGTGACGAATTCGCCCTTGCGGATATCAAGATTGAAGTCCTTGACGACCAGTTCAACACCGTCATAGCTCTTTTGGACATTGACGAAGCGGGCAAAACTCGACGGCGCTTCCGCCGTTGCCTTCGTCGTGCCCCCAGCATCTGCAAGGGTCTCATTCATGCACATTCCCCGGTAATAGTCCCATTGCGCCAAGGTAAGTGCACGATTCAACACACGCCTCCACACATCCCCAGGCCCCCTATTGATTTATATTTTTTTCGTAATACTTGTTAACGACAATAAGGCGAGCGTGTAGCGCATTACAATTTTCGCGGGGACAATTAGCGTTGAATATCAACCTATCATAGACATAGTAACGTCAACTACGGGAGGGGCGTTGAGGCATAGCAACGCCCATGGAGGATTCCTCCATGGGCGTGAACAGCGCTATCGGTCAGGCCACATTCGAGCGGCTCAGCCGGCAGGCGGCGTACTTGAACTCTGGTATCTTCCCATACGGATCCAGCGCCGGATTGGTGAGTAAATTTGCCGCGGCTTCCCCATAACAGAAAGGTACAAACACCATCCCTTCTGGCATTCCTGGGTCAACCCTCGCTTTAAGAGTAATGGCGCCTCGGCGAGTAGCAATCGTCAGATCATCACCCGGTGCCATACCAAGCCTTACCAGCTCAGCGGGCGCCAAGCTTGCCACGGCTTCCGGCTCCAGGTCATCGAGCACTTTGGCGCGACGGGTCATGGATCCGGTATGCCAGTGCTCTAACTGACGGCCAGTGGTCAGCACCGTCGGATAGTCGTTATCTACCGGCTCATCCGGTGGCAGCGGACGCGTAGGTGCGAACTTCGCCCGGCCACTGGCCGTAGGGAAGACCTCGCTGAAGACTACGTCTTGCCCCGGTGCGTCCTCCGCTGGGCAAGGGTAGGTCACCGACTGCTCGCGCTCCAAACGCTCCCAGGAAATATGGTCGAGAGAGGCCATACCTTGCTTCATCTCGGCGAAAACGTCCTGCGGATGCTGGTAATTCCAGTCGAGGCCGAAGCGTTTGGCCATTTCCTGGATAATCCACCAGTCCGGCTTGGCCTGGCCCGGCAGTGGCAAGGCCGCACGCCCCATCTGCACTTGCCGATTGGTGTTGGTGACGGTGCCGTCCTTCTCAGGCCAAGCAGAGGCAGGCAAGATAACGTCGGCGAATTGAGCGGTTTCAGTGAGAAAAAGATCCTGTACCACCAAATGCTCCAGCTTGGCTAACGCGGCCCGGGCATGGGCCAGATCCGGGTCGGACATCGCTGGGTTTTCACCCTGGATATACATGCCGCGAATGGTGCCCGCAGCGATAGCATCCATAATTTCCACCACGGTGAGACCCGGTGTGGGATCCAGTTTGGTATTCCACAGCTCTTCGAAAGCACTGCGTACCTGAGCATCGCTGACCGGCTGGTAGTCTGGCATCACCATGGGAATCAGGCCGGCATCAGATGCCCCTTGAACGTTGTTCTGCCCCCGCAGAGGATGCAAGCCAGTCCCAGGGCGACCGGTCTGGCCGCAAGCCAGCGCCAGCGAGATCAAACAGCGGGCATTGTCGGTCCCATGGGTGTGCTGGGAAATGCCCATGCCCCAGAAAATCATTGCCCGCTCGGCGTTGGCATAGAGCCTGGCCACTTCGCGAATGGTCTCTGGCTCAACACCGCACAAACCGCTCATCGCTTCGGGGGTCATGTCCACCGTATGTGTCTTCAGTGCCTCAAAGCCCTCGGTATGCTCGGCGATATAGGCCGTGTCATAGAGCTCTTCGCTGATGATCACATTGAGCATGGCATTAAACAGCGCCACATCCGTACCCAGTGAAAAGCGCACACTGAGATGGGCGTAGGCATCCAACGCCTGACCACGGGGGTCAAGAATCACTATCTTGGTACCGCGCTTGGCGGCCTGTTTAAAGAAGGTGGCCGCCACCGGATGGTTTACCGCGGGATTACAGCCGGTAAGAATCACTACATCGGCCTGACTGGCCTGCATAAAGGAAGCGGTTACCGAACCGGAGCCGATACACTCCATGAGCGCGGCCACCGAACTGGCGTGACACAAGCGCGTACAGTGATCCACATGGTTGGAGCCAAAGCCGGTACGCACTAGCTTCTGGAAAAGCCACGCCTCTTCGTTGGAGCACTTGGCGCTGCCAAAACCAGCCAAGGCGTCAGGGCCATGATTCACTTTTAGGTTCACAAGCCCACTGGCGGCAAACTCCAGGGCTTCATCCCAGCTTGCCTCGCGGAAATGCGTCAAGGGGTTGGCGGGGTCGAAGTCTGGATCGATTCCCTTTGCGACACCCTCGCGACGGATCAGCGGAGTAACAAGCCGGGATGGATTGCGCGGATAGTCATAGCCGAAGCGACCTTTAACACATAGTCGGTTCTCGTTTGAAGGACCGTCGCGGCCCTCCACATAAAGGATCTTATCGTCTTTGATATGGTAGGTAAGCTGACAGCCAACCCCGCAGTAGGGACATACTGAGTCAACCTTACGGTCAGCCACAGCAGAGTCTCCGTGACCTTGCTCATCCACTAGGGTGGCAGGCATTAAAGCACCGGTGGGGCAGGCTTGAACACACTCGCCGCAAGCAACACAGGTGCTGTCCCCCATAGGGTCGTCGAAATCAAATACGATCTTAGACGCCGCCCCACGGTGAGCCAGTCCGATAACATCGTTAACCTGCACGTCGCGACAGGCACGCACACACAGATTGCACTCAATACAGGCATCAAGGTTAACGCGCATGGCAGAGTGACTGCTGTCTTGCTCCAGGCTACCCGCCCTAGGCGCCACATGGTGCACGGTAGCTGTCTCACGCTCTTCGCGCTTGGGCAACTTACGGCGCACCGCCGTAGCATCAATGGCCAACTGGTCGGCCATGGCCCAGAAATGGCTTGAGCTGTCGGGGCTCTCTTCCCGCTCAGGCTGGTCGACCAGCAGCATTTCCATGACCATCTTGCGGGCCGTGTGTGCACGTTCAGAGCTGGCACTATTAACCACCATACCGGGAGCCGCCTGACGCAGACAGCTTGCGGCCAAGGTGCGCTCGCCCTCGATTTCCACCATACAAGCACGGCAGTTGCCGTCGGCGCGATAGCCGCTGGCATCCTTGAAACACAGATGCGGAATAGTCTCGCCTGCACGCTTGGCGACTTGCCAGAGGGTTTCACCGGGGTAAGCGCTGACGTCAACGCCATCCAGGGTCAGGGTAAAGCTTTGGTTTAAGCTCTGTTCACTCATGCTGATCTCCCTTATCCCTTGACAATAACGCTCTGGGCAGCCAGTTCACTGCGAAAATCCTTGAGCAAGCCTAATACTGGGTTAGGTGCCGCCTGACCCAGCCCGCAAATAGAGGCATCTATCATCACTTGGGAAAGCTGCGTCATAAGCCCAGCGTCCCATTCATTACGCTCAAGCAGCGTCAGCATTTTTTCTGTTCCCACCCGGCACGGCGTGCATTGACCACAGGACTCATCGGCAAAGAAAGCCAGTAGGTTGATAGCAATCCCACGCATATTGTCCTGATCGGAAAGCACGATCACCGCGGCTGAGCCAATAAAACAGCCGTGCTCCTGGAGGGTATCGAAGTCGAGAGGAATATTGGCTTTAGTGGCGGGCAGAATGCCACCAGAGGCGCCACCAGGTAGATAAGCCGCCAAGCGGTGACCTTCCGCCATGCCGCCACAATACTCGTCAATTAACTCGCTTAACGTGATGCCAGCAGGCGCCAGATAAACGCCAGGCTGCTTAACTCGCCCCGAAACCGAGAAACTGCGCAGCCCCACGCGGCCATGGCGGCCCTGACTGGAGAAGGCCTCCGCGCCACGCTGCCAAATCATCGGAATCCAGTAGACGGTCTCGACGTTATTGACCAGCGTTGGGCGGTCAAAGAGCCCTTTCTGAGCCACAAACGGAGGACGATGGCGGGGCTTGCCTGGCTTGCCTTCCAGGGACTCAATCATCGCCGACTCTTCGCCACAGATGTAAGCCCCCGCTCCGCGGCGCAGCACGATATATCCCGGCGCCACTAGGCCAGCGGCCTCAAGCTCGCCAATCGCCTCGCGCAGCACGACATGTAACGCTGGATACTCATCACGTAGGTAGATATACAGCGCCTCAGCGTCTACCGCCCAAGCACTGACCAAGGCACCTTCAAGAAACTGGTGCGGCGAACGCTCCAGATAATAACGGTCCTTAAAGGTACCGGGTTCGCCCTCATCAGCATTGATGGCACAGTAGCGGGGGCCAGCCTCCTGACGCACAAAGTGCCATTTCTTAAACGTAGGAAAACCCGCGCCCCCTAAACCGCGGAGGTTGGCCTGCTGCATCGCTTCCATCAATGCTTCAACCGTCACTTCCCCGCTGCGGCAAGCCTGGAGCAATGCAAAACCACCCTCGCTGCGATAATTATCAAGTCGTTGCCAGTCAATAGGTTCAGGGTGAGTGTTATCGCCATCGATGGCTGCCTGAACTTGAGCCGCATCGGCTCGACCTAAGTGGTGATGGCCTACCTCCACTACGGGTGCTGTGTCGCAGCGCCCCATGCATGGCGCGCGCAACACCCGCACCTGCTCGATATCGGCGTTTGCTTCCAACTGCGCTTTAAGCGCCTCAGCGCCAGCTAACTGGCAAGCCAGAGAGTCACAAACGCGGATGGTCAACGCTGGGGGTACGTCCTGATCGTCATGGATGACGTCGAAGTGAGCATAAAAGGTTGCTGTCTCATAGATCGCTGCCATAGGCAGGTTCATATAAGCCGCCAGGGCACGCAGGTCTGCCAACAATAAATGCCCTCGGGCATCCTGAAGAGCATGCAGGTGTTCGATTAATAAATCGCGTCGACGCAATGCGGCATCGTTGCGTTCATCGCCCAGCAGTTCACGCAATCCCTCAAGACGGATGGGATCGAGTTCACGGCCGCGGGGCTTGCCGCGAAAGCGGCGCTTGGGGGTCACGGTCTGGACGGTCATGGGTCACTCATTATTATCTTGATCGGCGGTATACCGAATGAACGAAGACGGCACCCCGCGGGGTGCCGTCTAGGGTCTTACTATCTATCCTGAATTATCTATTTTCGATCTATCTATTTCTAACTACCTATTTCTGACTATCTGTTTCGAGCTATCTATCTCGAACTATCTATCTCGAACTATCTATCTCGTATCCCCTGCGGGCGGGCAGGTGCTTCCGCCTCATGCAGGCACACTGCCGTGGGGATCAATGACAAATTTCTTGGCGGCTCCGCCATCGAAGTCGGCATATCCTTGGGGCGCCTGATCCAGAGTGATCATCTGTACATTTACCGCATCGGCGATCTTAACTTTACCGAACAGAATAGCCTGCATCAGCGGGCGGTGGTACTTCATTACCGGGCACTGTCCGGTATGAAAACTGTGGGATTTGGCCCAGCCGAGGCCAAAGCGCATGCTCAAAGCACCTTGCTTGGCGGCATCATCAGCGGCACCTGGGTCTTCGGTCACATACAGGCCAGGAATACCGATTTGGCCGCCCGCGCGAGTCAGCGACATCGCCGAGTTAAGCACAGTTGCAGGTGCTTCTTTACCATGGTTGCAGCCGCAGGCGTGGGCTTCGAAACCAACGCAGTCGACAAAGGCATCGACTTCACGCTCGCCGAGAATCACCTCAATCTTATCGGCCATATCGCCGTCCTGGGTCAGGTCAATGGTCTCGCAGCCAAAGCTTCTCGCTTGGGCTAAACGGTCTTCGACCATATCGCCGACAATCACACAAGCCGCGCCAAGCAACTGAGCAGAAACTGCCGCCGCCAGACCCACAGGGCCAGCACCCGCAATATAGACAGTACTGCCGGGGCCAACACCAGCAGTAACGCAACCGTGGAAGCCGGTGGGGAAGATATCAGAAAGCAGGGTTAAATCTTTGATTTTCTCCATCGCTTGATCGGTGTCCGGGAACTTCAGCAGATTGAAGTCCGCGTAGGGAACCATGACATATTCGGTCTGGCCACCCACCCAGCCACCCATATCGACATAGCCATAAGCAGCCCCCGGACGAGAGGGGTTCACGTTAAGGCAGATGCCGGTACGGCCTTCTTTACAGTTACGGCAGCGACCGCAGGCAATATTAAACGGCACAGAGACTAGATCGCCGGGCTGGATAAATTCGACGTCGCGGCCACACTCGACCACCAAGCCGGTGATTTCGTGACCCAGCACCAAACCGGATGGCGCAGTAGTGCGGCCGCGCACCATATGCTGGTCGCTGCCACAGATGTTGGTGGTGACGACTTTAAGAATTACGCCGTGCTCACACTTTCGATTACCGATGGCGAGCTCAGGATAGGCAATAGATTCGACGGCGACTTCACCCGGCCCTTTATAGACCACTCCGCGGTTGGCTGCATTCATGGCTAGCTCCTGTTGTTTATTGTTGTGCGCTTGATGGTGGATTGTGCTTTCCCACCCTATCCCCTCCGTGCCTAAGGACTTACCCCACAAAGGCACTCACATATCTATTCAAGACATCCTAGTCAGGACGAATAGCTAGAGGTCGCTTTCACGACACTCTTCCCCTGAAACAGGCCCAACAATTCGCTGTGTCGGCAATGCGGGCGCATAGCCGACATCTAACAATAGCTACCAAGGACACCTAATGAAGAACAATGACGATCCTGTCCTGTCGCCCGGACAGGACAATACTCAGATAATGGGGTTAGATTTTCATAACCCCGTATTCCCACTCTCCGCTCTCGCCATTCTGCTATTCATTCTTTACGCTCTTATTTACCCGGATGCCGCTAATTCGCATCTTGGGCTTGCCAAGAACTGGTCAATTGAACACTTTGACTGGCTGTTTATGATTGCAGGCAATACCTTTGTGGTGTTCTGCCTCGTACTGATCTGCTTGCCACTCGGGCGAATTCGTTTGGGCGGCAGCGATGCCAAGCCGGAGTACTCGCGCACCTCCTGGTTCGCCATGCTATTTGCGGCGGGCATGGGTATCGGCCTGATGTTCTGGAGCGTTGCTGAGCCGGTGGCCTACTACACCAACTGGTACGGTACGCCCCTAAATGCCCCAGCAGGTACCCCGGAAGGCGCCAGTGCCGCCATGGGCGCAACCATGTTCCATTGGGGGCTGCACCCCTGGGCAATCTACGCAGTCGTCGCACTCTCGCTGGCGTTCTTTGCCTATAATAAGGGCTTGCCACTCACGCTTCGCTCCGCCTTTTATCCACTTCTAGGTGAGCATACCCGCGGCTGGGCAGGTCATATCATCGATATTCTTGCCGTACTCGCCACCATTTTCGGCCTCGCCACCTCGCTTGGCTTTGGCGCTACCCAAGCAGCAGGTGGGCTCGCCTATCTGTTTGGCATCCCCAACACTATTGGTACTCAGCTGGCGATTATCCTAGTGGTCACGGTGATTGCACTATTCTCGGTATGGCGGGGTATCGACGGGGGCGTAAAGCTATTCTCAAACATTAATATGATCATCGCGGCGATACTGCTTCTATTTATTGTGATAGCAGGCCCTACCCTGATGATATTGACAGGGATTGGCACCACAACGCTAGACTATGTAAGCCACCTTTTGCCGCTGTCGAACTGGATTGGCCGCGAGGATGACACCTGGTATCACGGCTGGACCATCTTTTACTGGGCGTGGTGGATCTCCTGGTCTCCGTTTGTCGGCATGTTTATCGCTCGCGTATCGCGTGGTCGCACCGTTCGGGAGTTTCTAATTGCCGTACTGCTGGTGCCAACGCTAGTCACGCTGGTTTGGATGAGCGCCTTCGGCGGCACAGCGCTTTTTCAGGCAACTAACGGCGTAGGCGAATTGGCCAACGGCATTGGTGATGTTTCACTTGCCATGTTCCATATGCTGGAACAGTTGCCTCTCACCAGCATAACGTCAACACTAGCCATTATTCTGGTGTTGGTTTTCTTCATCACTTCATCAGACTCCGGCTCGTTGGTAATCGATAACATCACGGCCGGAGGCAAAACCGATGCCCCTAAGGGCCAGCGTGTTTTCTGGGCCGCACTTGAAGGTGTCATTGCGGGTGTGCTGTTGTATGGCGGCGGTAGCACCGCACTCAGTGCGCTTCAGGCAGGCGCGGTAGCCACAGGACTGCCCTTCACACTGGTACTGTTAATAATGTGCGTCAGCCTTTACGTAGGCCTTAATAAGGAGTGGCGACAGCTTAACGCGATACCCAAAACCGCCAAGTAATCTCCCCCGCAACCGCCCGCCCAACCAGCAGGCGGTTGCCCTCCTTTACCGACCAGGAACAACGACAATGCAGTCAAATTCTTACCAGCGCGGTCTGGCCATGGTGATACTGGGTGTGGTGTTTCTCAGTTTCGACGGTCTGCTGATCCGCCTAGCCAATACCGATGGCTGGACCATCGTATTCTGGCGTGGTTTTTTGATGTTCTGCGTACTGGGAGTCCTGTGCTGTGTGGGTAGTCGATTAGGGACGCTGAGAAGCCATCCGTTTTCGTCACTCGCCTCAGCGCTGCTGCTGGGTCTAATGTCGAGCCTCTTCGTGCTAGCCGTGATGAACGCCAATGTGGCCAACGTGGTAGTAATACTGAGCACAGCGCCACTGTTTGCCGCACTGTTTTCACGAGTTTTCCTACATGAAAAGGTGCCGCTAAGAACGTTGCTAGCCATTGCCGTCTGCATGTTGGGTATGGGGTTGGTGTTCTTGGGCGAGGGAGCCATGGGAATGCTGGTGGGCAACCTGTATGCCTTAACGGCCGCGGCGGCCATCGGCGGCAACCTGACCCTGCTACGCCGCTATCCAGCCATTGACCCCATGACGGTGATTGCTGGTGGTGGCCTGCTCTCAGCAGCAATTGCTCTGCCCATGGCTTCGCCGCTGGCGCTTGATGCCGAGCGTTATGGCGTACTGGCACTGATGGGGCTAGTGCAGATGCCCCTAGCCACGGTGCTGATCAATAGCGCCACCCGTTACTTGCCGTCTACCGAGGTGGCACTGTTTTATCTGGTGGAAACTGCATTGGGAACACTATGGGTTTGGTGGCTACTAGGCGAGACGCCGACGGCATCAACGCTACTGGGCGGGATCATCGTCATTACGGTGCTAGTGCTACACGCCTGGATGGGATTACACCGAGAAAGGCAGCGCCTGCGGATTTATCCTGGCTTTGCTGGCAAATAGCTCATAACGTCATAGAAGAAGATAACGACAGAGAACATAAAGACTTCGAACATAAAGACTCAGTGATAAAAAATAGATAACAAGAAACCCGCCAATAAAGGGCGGGCTTTAAGATTACTAACATGCCTTGATCAAAAGGCTTCAGCGCAGCACGTCCTCTTCCTTGAGTAGCTTGTAGATCGCCTCGGCGCCCTGCTCGGGGGTGACGTCGGTGAGCACTTGCCCGCCCTTGCCCTCGGCTTTGGAAGCCGCCGCTTTGAAACGATCTCTAGCTGAGGCGGCTTTGATGATCTTCAGACGCTTAGGCCGTTTGCGTGCGGGGCTCAAGTGCCACTGGGCCAGCTCACTATCGGCTTCTGAGGTAGTGGATGACACCGAGAAGGTAGCTCGACGAGCCGGGCCAAAGGCGCTCTGGCGCGCCGCCGGCGCTGCTTCATCCACGCTGATGATAGCAGGCAGGCGCACCTTGAGACGGCGACGCTGCCCCCGCGGCAGCGCCTGAAGAAGCGTTACCACGCCATTTTCCACCTTCTCTATGGACGCCAAGCTATTCACTAACGGCCAACCGAGATGTTCTGCCAGCGCATAGGGCAAAAGCCCAGAACCTTCTCCGCGCTCTGCCCGGGCGCCGGTGATCACTAGCTGGGGCGAGGTAGCGGCTAAATGTTCCACCAGCGGTAGAATGGCATCGCTGCCATCAGGCTGCTCCAGCAAGGTCATAGACTCAAGCCCCATACCAACGCCTGTAGCCATACCCAAGTAACTACGCAGGGCTACCTCGCTGTCAACATCCTGTGAACCAGCATGCAGTACGCTAATCCGGGTGCCCGGCAGTTCGGCTTCCATGGACAGCGCAAGCTCCAGCCCCCGTGCATCCTGCTCGGCGCGCCTCGAACGGCCGGTTATAGGGTGACGGCCGATAGAAACCAGCACCGACACGTCGATTCTCTGTTGCTGTTGTTTTTGCTGTTGTTCAGGCCGCATCGCATTGCCCTCCTCGCTGCTGTTCTACCATGGCTACTAACGCAGCAAGAATTTGCGTACTGTCGCCAATCACCGCCAAATCAGCGCGCTTGATGATGTCGCACCCCGGATCGAGATTGATCGCTACCACCTTGTCACAGCGCTGAATGCCCTGTAGGTGCTGAATAGCGCCTGAAATACCCACCGCCATATAGACTCGGGCGGTCACCCAAGTGCCGGTCGCGCCCACCTGACGATCGCGGGCCATAAAGCCGTCATCTACCGCGACACGCGAAGCCCCTTCGGTAGCGCCCAGCACTCTCGCAGCATGATGGAAGGCGTCCCACTGTTTAACGCCATTGCCACCAGAGAGGATGAACTCAGCCTCGGCTAACGCCACGCCAGCGGGGTCTACAGCCACCTGTCCCAGGTCTTCAATGCGCGATAGAGTGGTGGGAATGGACGCTGCCAAGGTCAGGTGTTCGGCCACATGACGCGTCTCATCCACCGGTTCGGCGCACTCGGCCAACGCCAGGGCAACCCGTGGCAGAGGGCGCTGGATATCCAAACTTCCAGCGGCGCCACGGGCAGTGCACTGCCAGCCCAGAGGTGCCTCATCGTCAGCTTCAATCTGCCACACCCCTGTAGCAGCGCGTTCACCCAGGCGTAAGGCAAGCCGCCGCCCCAGATCAGCTCCGCCTAGAGGGGAGTCCGGCAACAGCCAGAAACGCGGCGTCATCTCACGTTCGACGGCACTTAACACCGCCAGCCGTGCCTCGGGAGCAAACCCAGCGTAAAGCTCATCATCAAGATGTACGACGCGATCAATCCCAGCTTCGCCCAGCGCTTGCTTCTTAAGCTCGCCGCCTCCCTCGCCTTTATGCTCACCAAACAGGATCGCCACCACGGCGCCTGGCTGTTCGGCGTCGGCATCCGCCACGCGTCTGGCTAGTCCCAGCAGATCCTTATCATGGCTAGAAAGGCGTCCACCGATCAGGTCAGGTACCACGGCCACTAGAAAAGCGGGCTGATCAATAGTCACTGTACGGCGGCTATCGCTAGCCACGGCGGTTGCCGCGCTGGAATGCCCTCCTTGCTGGAGGCCGCTACGATCAATTCGTTTAACGCCATTGGGGCCGATAAAGCCAATAGCGCGAGGATTCTTACGCACCACGCCGTTGGGCCCCACCCATTCGCTGACCGCTCCGCCGCCCCTGTTTACACCAAGAGCGGCCAGCACCGCGGCGTTGTCGGGGTGCAGACGGTTTCGGGCGATCCACTCACGACGTGGGTCGCGGCGAATAATTTCACTCATACGATCACCTCTTCAGCAGTCGTCGCTGTAGCGGTTCGCCGGGATACGCCAGACACATCATCAGCAGGACGTTCTAACAGGGCATCGGCTACCAGTTCAGCAATATCGCGCACTTCAGCGCTAGCATCCACCACGCCTTCCAGCATGGCAGTACACTGTGGGCAGCCCACTGCTACCAGCTCGGCACCGCTCTCTTTAACGTCATTCATGCGCATATCGGGAATTCGTCGCTCACCAGGAATATCAGTGATTGGTGCCCCGCCGCCGCCACCGCAGCAGCGCGAACGAAACCCTGAGCGCTCCATCTCGGCAACTTGGATGCCCAGCGCTTTTAGAACTCGCCGAGGGGCTTCGTATTCACCGTTATAGCGTCCCAAGTAGCATGGGTCGTGATAAGTAACGCTGCCACCTTTCCAGGGAGCAAAGGTCAGCCGTCCTGCATCATACAATTCAGCAATAAAGGTACTGTGGTGGCGCACCTCGTAGTTGGCATTGAAATCGCTTCCTCCCAACTCGCCATACTCATTGCCCAGCACATGAAAACTATGCGGATCACAGGTGACAATCTGCTGGAAGCGATACTTGGCCAGGGTGGCAATATTGCGCTTAGCCAGGGACTGGAACGTCGCTTCATCGCCCAATCGTCTTGCCACATCACCGCTGTCGCGCTCTTCAGCACCTAACACGGCGAAGTCTACTTCGGCAGAACGCAGTACTTTAACCAGGGCACGTAGGGTTCGCTGGTTACGCATATCAAAGGCGCCATCCCCCAACCACAACAGCACATCAACCTGCTTTAGGTCGGCCATTAGCGGTAGGTTAAGATCCGCCGCCCAGTTGAGCCGTGAGCCTGGGTCGAAACCGCCGGGGTTGTCAGTGGCAATCAGATTGTCGAGTACCTCGGCACCTTTATTGGGTGTCTTGCCCCGCTCCAAGGTCAGGTGGCGGCGCATATCGACAATCGCATCCACGTGCTCAATCATCATTGGGCACTCCTCGACACAGGCACGGCAGGTCGTGCACGACCAGAGAGTCTCAGCGTCAACCAACGCCTTTCCCTCTTTCATGACAACAGGCGCCACGATAGGCGCATGGGGAGCGCCTTGGTGCTCACCCACTGGCTTACCAGGATAAGGAGAACCGGCATAGCCAGCATCGCTACCACCGGCAAACCCCACCACCATATCCTGAATCAGTTTTTTAGGATTGAGCGGTTGGCCAGCAGCAAACGCAGGGCACACCGCCTCGCAGCGGCCGCACTGCACGCAGGCATCGAAGCCCAGCAGCTGGTTCCAGGTAAAGTCGGCAGGCTTTTCCACGCCCAAAGGTGCCGCTTTATCCTCAAAGTTCAGTGCTTTGAGCCCGGTTGACCGGCCACCACCAAAGCGCTCAGCACGACGGTGAAAGGCGAGATGTAAGGCGCCAGCAAAGGCATGCTTCATTGGACCGCCCCAGGTCATGCCAAAGAACATTTCGCCCAGGCCCCAAACCACGACGCCCGCCAACACCATCGCCAGAAGCCAGCTACCGCTGCCTTCTACTAACCCTTCGGGCAACAAACCTACTGTGGGCAGTGTGATCAGGAAGACGCCTATCGAAAACGCCATCAGGCTCTTTGGCAGCCGCATCCAGGGGCCCTTGGAGAGCCGTGCAGGCGGGTTAATCCGCCGACGCGCTACGAAGAGGCTACCGACGAACATGGAGGTGCTAGCCAGTAACAGCAACCCGCCTAGCAATGGGTTGGCGATACCAAGACCATGCACCAGGATCATCAGCACGGCGGCAGCCACGAAGCCTCCGGCGGTGGCTACGTGGGTATTGGAGATCATTTTGTCGCGCCCCACGACATGGTGCAGATCCACCAAATAGCGGCGCGGCAGGGCCATCAACCCCTGGAGCAGATTAACCCGCGAAGGCCGCCCCTGACGCCAAAGGCGAATACGGCGTACGGCACCGATCACCGCTAAAACCAAAGCGGTGAAAATCAGTATCGGCAAGAGCGTTTCGAGCATGGTACTCCCCTCCTTTTAGCCGTCAGAAGTCCTTGCAGATTCGCAGGGCGTCGTAGATGGCCGCATGGGTATTACGCGGTGCCGTGCAGTCGCCCAGGCGGAAGAGTAAAAAGCCGTCCCCTTCTTCGCTCAGGCTGGGCTGAGGCTGGATGGCATAGAGCGCCTCCAGATCCACCTGCCCTTTGTTGCGGGACTGCTCTTTGAGGGCGTAATAAAGCGCCTCGTCAGGACGCACGCCGTTTTCGACGACCACCTGATCAACCACGCGCTCTTCCAAGGCACCGGTGTACTCATTTTCGAGCACTGCCACGAGACCGTCGCCCTCGCGGTAGACCTTATGCAGCATCAAGTCAGAGGACATGATCACTTCTTTCTCGTACAGGCTGCGGTAGTAAGTGGGGAAGGTGGTGCCGCCCACCGCCGCGCCGGGCTTGATATCGTCGGTGACGATCTCTACCTTGGCGCCCTTATCAGCCAGATAGTCGGCCGCCGAGACGCCAGAGAATTCGCAGATGGCATCATAAATCAGCACGTTTTTGCCGGGTGCCACCTTGCCTGAGAGAATATCCCAAGTGCTGACCACCAGACTCTCCTCGGCGTTCTCCGAATAGCCCCACTCCGGGTGCTGGCTAAGGAAGGGTTGGCCACCGGTGGCGAGCACCACGATATCGGGGCGCAGATCAAGCAAGGCTGCCTCATCGGCACGAGCCCCTAATCGCAGGTCGACTTTTAGGCGTGCCAACTCCAGCTGGTACCAGCGAGTGATACCGGCGATTTGGTCACGCTGCGGAGCCTGAGCAGCGATAGTGATCTGCCCACCCAGGGCGTCAGCCGCCTCAAACAGGGTGACATCATGACCACGCTCAGCAGCAACGCGAGCTGCCTCCATGCCGCCGGGGCCGCCACCTACCACCACGACTTTGCGCTTAGCGCCCTCGGTCTTTTCAATGATATGCGGCAGGCCCATGTATTCCCGCGAGGTGGCAGCGTTTTGAATACACAGTACGTCCAGGCCCTGGTATTGGCGGTCGATGCAGTAGTTAGCCCCCACGCACTGCTTAATCTGGTCTATCTGCCCCATCTTGATCTTGGCAATCAGGTGAGGGTCAGCAATATGCGCCCGGGTCATGCCCACCAAGTCCACGTAGCCCCCTTCGAGAATACGCTGGGCCTGATTGGGATCTTTAATATTCTGGGCGTGGATCACCGGTACATTCACCACTTCCTTGATCCCCGCCGCCAGATGTAGAAAAGGCTCCGGTGGATAAGACATATTGGGGATAACGTTGGCGAGCGTGTTGTGAGTGTCGCAGCCAGAGCCGATAACGCCGAAAAAGTCGACCATTTTAGTGGCATCGTAATAAGCGGCGATCTGCTTCATGTCTTCATGCGAGAGACCATCCGGGTGGAATTCGTCGCCACAAATGCGCATACCCACCACGAAGTCATCGCCCACTTCGGCGCGCACCGCTTTGAGTACTTCCATGCCGAAGCGCATGCGATTTTCGAAACTACCGCCCCACTCATCCTCGCGCTTATTGACCCGAGGGCTCCAGAACTGATCAATCAGATGTTGGTGCACGGCAGAAAGCTCAACGCCATCAAGCCCGCCCTCCTTCGCTCGCCGCGCGGCCTGAGCGAAGTCACCGATAATCCGCCAAATCTCTTCCACCTCGATAGTCTTGCAGGTGGAGCGGTGTACTGGCTCGCGGATACCAGAGGGGGATACCAGAGTCGACCAATCGAAGCCGTCCCAGCGTGAGCGGCGTCCCATATGGGTAATCTGGATCATGATCTTGCCGCCATGCTTGTGCACGGCGTCCGCCAGATTCTGAAAGTGTGGAATGATGCGGTCGGTAGAAAGGTTCACTGAGCTCCACCACCCCTGAGGGCTATCAATGGATACCACTGATGAGCCACCGCAGATACAAAGGCCACACCCCCCCTTGGATTTTTCTTCGTAATACCTGACGTAGCGCTCAGTCGTCATACCACCGTCAGTGGCATGGACCTCGGCATGGGCGGTACTGACCACACGGTTACGGATAGTCAGCTTGCCGATCTCGATTGGCTCAAAGATTGCGTCAAATGCCATGGTTATCTCTCCTCGTACCCAGGGTTAGTGGGCAGCATCGGGCAGCGGTTTGACAGCGAAGACGCCTACATCGCAGCCGGGTTCGGCAGCACTCTGCGTCTGCTCAGCGACGGTGCGCAGCGAGCTACCACGTGCAGCGAGAATTTGATCCATGGCCCCAGCAAACCAGCCAGTAAACATGTACTCGACCTTTCGCCCAACCTTACCAAGTTGGTAAACGAAGGCGCTATGTTCTAGCCGCACTTGAGCCGTGCCAGCATCAAGATCAATCTGTTCGGTGATGAAATGGCCCCAGCCACGCTGGGAAAGGCGCAGCATATAATGCTCAAAGACAGCCTCGCCTTCGAGACCATGGCACTCGGCCTCTTTCTCACACCAGTGCCAGGCGCTCTTATAGCCAGCGTGATAGAGGATTTCAGCGTACTTTTCAGCGCCTAGCGCCTCTTCAACGGCCACATGGTTGTTGATAAAAAAGTGCCGTGGAACATAGAGCATCGGCAGCGCATCAGTCGTCCAGACGCCGGTTTCACTATCGACTTCGATAGGCAGTGCGGGGGCCAGTTTGGTCACGGGTATCATCCTCTACATCATTATTCTTGGCTAAGGAGCAGGCTTATCCCATCGCTCCTATCAATCTTATGGAGCAAGCGTTTAGGCGCCCCAGACATCCTTGAGGACGCGCACCCAGTTCTCCCCCATGACCTTCCTTACCTGAGTTTCACTAAAGCCGCGATTAAGGAGCGCCTCGGTGAGATTGGGGAACTCTCCGATGGTGCGAATGCCTTTGGGATTAATGATCTTGCCAAAGTCTGTCAAACGACGGGCGTAGCCCTTGTCGTGAGTCAGCCACTCGAAGAACTCTTGTCCATGCCCTTGGGTAAAATCAGTGCCAATGCCGATAGCATCTTCACCGACGATATTCATGACGTACTCGATCGCTTCGCAGTAGTCTTCGATGGTGGAGTCGATGCCCTTTTTGAGAAAAGGCGCGAACATGGTGACACCGACGAAACCGCCGTGATCAGCAATGAACTTGAGTTCTTGATCGGATTTGTTGCGCGGATGCTCTTTGAGACCGGAAGGCAGGCAGTGGGAATAACAGACCGGCTTTTTGGATTCGAGAATCACTTCCTCAGAGGTCTTGGCACCGACATGAGAGAGATCACACATAATGCCGACACGGTTCATTTCAGCGACAATCTCACGGCCAAAGCCAGACAAGCCGCCGTCACGCTCGTAACAGCCGGTTCCCACTAAATTCTGGGTGTTGTAACACATCTGAACAATACCCACGCCCAGCTGTTTGAAGATTTCTACGTAGCCGATTTGATCCTCAAAGGCATGCGCATTCTGGAAACCAAAAATGATCCCAGTCTTGCCCTCTTCTTTCGCACGAGTAATATCAGCGGTGGTGCGTACCGGGCGTACCAGGTCGCTACACTCGGCCATCAGTTGGTTCGACTTGACGATATTATCGACCGTGGCCTGAAACCCTTCCCACACCGAAACAGTGCAGTTAGCCGCTGTCAAACCACCGCGACGCATGTCCTCAAGCAGCTCACGATTCCATTTGGCGATAATCAAGCCATCGATGACGATAGCGTCATCGTGCAGTTCTGAGGGTGTCATAGCTAAGCTCCAACATTGATTTATGTAGCGAGCATAGCGCTGACGTTGAGTTGGGCTGCTCTTGGAAACGACGACGGAAATTCCAAAAACGTCATTGTGTCGTGAACACGACAGCTACTTGGGATCTTTTGATAGTTGCAGCAGCGTAGTTTCGATATAAAAAAACGTGCTACCCGACGCTGGATAGCACGTTCTCATCGTCGGCCTCGTAGGAGATATCAGTCCAACAGCGTCACGCTAGCAAAGGTAGGCTCTCCCTGAGCACACGCTAGTGCCTGCTGAGCGCTTGAGAAAGGCTCATTAGTATTGGGTTCGCCCCCCCACCGTTTGATCAGCGGCGGCGACTTGGCGTGATTATTTCCTTGCCGATCGTGTACCCCGAGGCGCTCATTTCTTGGCGGTACGCCAAAGTATTCACGGTAACACTTAGAAAAATGGGGCGTAGAAACAAAGCCACAAACGGAAGCAATTTCGATGATCGATAAAGGCGTTTGCTTGAGCAACTGTCTAGCGCGCACTAAGCGCAGCTTGAGATAATAACGAGATGGCGAGCAAAGCAGATAACGTTGGAACAGACGCTCTAACTGACGACGCGAAACATTAACATAACGAGCGAGTTCATCGAGCTCGATCGGTTCCTCAAGGTTGGATTCCATCAATGCGACAATCTCCAACAGTTTAGGCTGGGTAGTACCGAGCACGTGCTTAAGAGGAACGCGCTGCTGATCCTGCTCGTTACGCACACGCTCATAGATAAACATTTCGGAGATGCCTGCCGACAGCTCACGTCCATGATCATGAGCAATCAGGTTAAGCATCATATCGAGCGGCGCTGTGCCGCCTGACGCCGTGAATCGATCACGGTCAATCGAAAACAGAAAGGTCGTCAGAATGACATTCGGGAAAGCTTCCTGCATGGAAGCCAAGCACTCCCAATGGATGCTTGTCTCATAGTGATCAAGCAGTCCCGCTTGGCCCAGCGCCCAGCTTCCTGTACATACCGAACCTAAACGTCTTAGTTGACGCGACTGCGATTGAAGCCAACGCACATGCTCACGAGTAACACTATGCTGAGGCCCCACCCCTCCGCACACAACGACCCACTCTAGCGATAAGGGAGTGTGCATAGAGGCGTCAGGCGTTACCTGCAACCCATCACTGGCACGCACTGGCAAACCGTCTTGGGTCAGGGTGTACCAGCGGTACAGTTCACGGCCAGCCAACTGATTAGCCATCCGTAAAGGGTCAATGGCTGAAGCCAGAGAAATTAGGGTGAAATTATCTAACAGGAGAAAACCCAGGGTTTGCGGTTCGCCCGCACGATGGAGATTTGCTGTCAGGTCTTTTGCTTTGTCTGATGTCATCGTTTTACCCTCCGTCACCTTTAGATCATCAGTTTTTCTTTTTATTAGTATAGGTGGCGCTGGCGTTTCTTAGTTTCCCATTACTGCAGTGAACACTCACTCGTGCCGGGGGTGGTAGTACTCTTGAGTCGCATTTTGGCACGAATACGCCGAATAGCGACAAAACCATATTGCAAACTAAGCGATACGTCGCAAACGCAACAGTAGAGGTCGCTCTTAAAACGCCGGATAAGTGCCCCAGATTTCGATTCATGAGGAGCACTTTTTGTGATGGGTACTTTATTTACTACTATTTCCTTGAATCCTTCCCTGATTGCCTGCATATCATGACGTAATCCACTTCAAGCGATGCAGAGCTTAGCCATGTCCATTATTGACCCACGTACCGGCAATCCGTTGACCACGGAACCCGCTAATACCAGCAACGAAGAAGCGGGCACGGCTCGCCCTTCCGTAACACCTGAAGAAGTTATTATTGAGCTTAACGCTGGCAATATTCAGCAAGTGCTCGAAGCATCGATGCAGGTGCCAGTGCTACTGGGCTGTTATTCGCCTTCAAACGCCAGTGGCAACGCTCTGCTAGCGGTGTTGGAAAAGTTAGTTGTCGAATACGCGGGGGCTTTCCTGCTTGGCAAGCTGGACATTGAAGCCAATCCGGAAATCGCCAGCCAGTTAGGCGTGCGCTCAGCCCCCGATGTTAAGCTCGTTAGCCAAGGTGGCTTGGTCGATAGCTTCCAAGGCGTATTACCTGAGAAGGAAGTGCGCGAGTGGCTAAACCGCTACTTCCCAGCACCAGGTGATGCACCGCCTAGTCCAGAAGATCAAGCCGAAGAGGCGTTAACAGCGGGCGATGCAGCAGGCGCACGAGAAATCTATCAAACCTTGATTAGCCAGTATCCAGAGCATTACGCCTACCAGGTCGGCCTTGCAAGAGCACTCGTGGCTGAAAAACGCGGAGAGGATGCCCGCAGCGTACTCGACAACTTGCCCCCCGAAGAGCGCGATGCGGCACCTGCCCGTGGCGTTCGAGCTAGCATCGAATTTAGTGAGCAGGCTCTTTCTGTTGAAGAAGTCGCCGCGCTGGGTGATCGCAACGACAGTGAAGCGCGGTACCAGCGTGCACTGCGCCATGTTGCCGATGGCCAATACGAAACAGGCCTTGAGGGGCTACTTGGTTTGATGAAGGATGACCGCGCCTATAACGACGACGCGGCCCGTAAAACCTTATTACAAGTATTCGACGCCCTGGGTGCCGACCATCCGCTAACCGTTACCTATCGGCGCAAGCTATTTGCTCTGCTGTACTGATTCAGTACTGATCAGGCTTTCAGCAGCTTATCCATTCTCGCTAATGCCGCTTCCAGCTGCGAAGCGGTAGTACCAAAATTAAGCCGCACGAACCCAGGGCAGCCAAACGCAGCCCCATCAGAAAGTGCCACGCCCGCCCGTTCCAGTAATGCTTTGGCGGGCGAAGCGCCTAGTCCTGCCCCGCGCATATCTAGCCACGCCAAGTAGGTAGACGCTGGCTCGCTCATGGTCACTCCCGGCCATAACGCTACCCGTGCCTGCAGCGTAGCGCGGTGATCACGCAGTACCGCTAACAGCGCTTGACGCCAAGGTTCACCGTCGCGATAAGCCGCTTCAGCAGCAACGAGCCCCAGTACATTGCCATCCGGCAAAAAGCCTTTTGTGGCCTCAGCAAAGCGCTTACGCAGCGCAGCATCAGGAATAACGGCACAGGCACTGGTAAGCCCCGCAAGATTGAACGTTTTTGACGGCGCCCACAGCGTGATCGTTCGTTTAGCCAGTTCCGGGAACATGGCAGCCAAGGGGCGATGTTGAGCTCCCTCGTTTAGCAGCAGATCGCAGTGCAACTCATCAGAGACAACCCATAAATCATGCCGTTCAACGACCGCGGCCAACTGGGTAAGCTCCTGGTCACTCCATACACGCCCTGTTGGATTATGGGGATGGCACCAAAGCAGTAGACGGGTTTGCGGTGTTATCGCGGCTTCCAACGCGTCAATATCCAACTGCCAAGGCTCGCCAGGGGACGCAGGCTCAGCTAACATCGCTTGCTGGGCCAGCCGTCCTGTACGTTCTGCAACGGCCAGGAAAGGTGGATAAATCGGGGCAATCGTGAGAACCCCTTCTCCGGGCTTGGTTAGCGCCATCGCCGCAAAGTGCAACGCGGGCACAACGCCAGGCAACCACTGTTGCCAATCGGGCTGAATAGCCCAATCGTAATGTTGGGCGCTCCACTGGCAGAGGGTTTCGGTTAACGTATCGGGCACTTCGCCATAGCCATAGACACCGTGCTCAACCCGAGCACGTAGCGCCTCAATCACGGCTGGCGGTGAGCAAAAATCCATATCTGCCACCCACAATGGCAGTACGCTTGCATCATAGCGATGCCATTTTTGCGAAGCATAATCCCCTTTTGGAGAGCGTCGCTCGACGGGTGTGGCAAAATCAAACGCCATAATTAATCTCACTTATGTTCTCGGGAGTAACTATTGAGCATGCCGCAAGATGACTTTTATACCAAGATGCGTGCGGGACTATCGGCGTTGTTGCGGCAATGGCGTTCACTCGGCCAAGCCGATACTGACCAGTTGGCACTCATTTTGGCTGAAACGGCTCGGGTCGCAAAACTAGGCACCCCCGATGAGACGCCAAGCGGCGCCACACTTGAACAGTGGAGCCACGAGGAGCATGGCGAGATACCGCTCTGGGCACCTCGCACTGCGGTATTTTTACTCAACCAAATGCCCGCCCGCCCCACCCCACAAAGTGATGCAGAGGCTTGCGCCTGGGCTTACTGCTGGCTGCGCAACCGGTCATTTGATTCTCTACAAGCCGCCCATGATGCATTGCCGCCCCACTTAAAAGTGCCACTCGAAAATGCTTTAGAGGCCGCTTGGCGCGACCAACAAGGCCTTCGTTTGGTGTAGTTAGCGATAAATCTCGCCCACGATGAGTGTTGCTAACGGCGTTTGCGCACTGGCGACTTTGGCTTAAAGCCAGCGGGCTTGGTGGCTAGCCAATCGACAAACGCGCGAATGTCATCATCACTCATTAGTGCTTCTAGGCTGGCAAAACGATCTGCTAACTCGCGCTCGCTGTACAGCCGATGAATATGCTTATGGCAAGGATGACAAAGCCAAACAATCGCGGTTAGGCGCTCTTCACGGCTGTAACGTTTTTGATAGCGCGGCTTATTATGCAAGGAGCGCGGTATCAAGTGATGTTTTGTCAACGAAGCTGACCGCTGGCACAGTTCGCAACCTTCAGGCTTTGGGGGCGGGGAAAGCGCATGGGTGCTTGAGTCAATTGAACGCGTCACGGTTTAGAAAGCCTCGTACGCTGGCAACACTTGAGACGATTTAAACACTAAAGCTGCTCAATAAAATAGCCGTGCAACACTAGTAACGACTTAATAACAGCAAGGAAAACACCGCATGATAGAGGTTCCTCTCACTTGGCAACTGGCAAAACTAGGCCTCTCGATTAGCATGGTGCTCGGGCTTGGTGCCATCGCGGTGCGTGCCAGTCCTCGTATGGCGGGACTACTGGCGGGTTATCCTTTAGGAACCGCGTTAGCGCTGTTTTTTATTGGTTTAGAAATTTCCCCGCTGTTTGCAACTCAAAGCGCGGTACATACACTGGCAGGCTTCACTGCAACGATGGCGTTAGTTGCAGGCTATTTAGTGGCAGGTCGCCAGCCAGGATTCAAAGGCATCGCTGGCGGCTTAGCAGGCGGCTTTATTGCGTGGTTCGCGGTTAGCACCGTACTTGCCCAATTCAATTTTACGCGGCTTAGCGGCACGCTACTGACACTCTGTGCTATCGCTGTATTCAGCCTGTTATTCCGCAGTATTCCTGATGTAAAAAGTCCCGCCAGTCGTGCCTTTTCGCTTCCTGCACTTGCCGCGCGAGCATGCTTGGCCACCGCCATCGTTTTTGTGATTACCTGGCTCGCTCATTGGCTGCCACCCGCCTGGGCGGGCACGCTAGCGGCTTTTCCAGTCACCATGCTGCCTTTTCTGCTCATCCTGCATCTAAACTATGGGTTCGCGCCCGCGGCAACCGTGATCAAACACTACCCCATGGGGCTTGGCTCGTTGCTGAGTTATACGCTATGCGTTTCTTTGACTTACAGCACATTAGGGCTTTTCTGGGGAACATTGGCGGGGTTCGCAACTGCCACACTGTGGCTACTTGGCTGGATGCAGTTCTCCGCATGGTATCAACGTCGCGCCACTTGACCAAGCGCTCGCTAGGGGTAATTCTGGTTAACCTGAATTGCTAATAAACAATAAGGATATCCTGATGTTCACCCGTATGATTGAGCCGGCTTTTTACGACACCGATGCGCTAGGCCATATTAACAATACCCGACTGCCAGCTTGGTTTGAGCTGGCTCGTAACGACTTATTCAGGCTATTTACGCCAGACCTCAATCCCAAGCAGTGGCGTTTGATTATGGCGCGGATGGAAGTCGATTACCGCGCTGAACTGTTCTATGGTCACGACATCGAATTACGTACCTATTTGACACGTTTAGGTACCAGCTCATTTACGGTGACTCAAGAAGCGCGCCAACATGGTACGCTGACTAATGTGGGTCATACCGTCCTGGTGCAATACGATCATCAAGAAAAACGTGCGGTACCTATTGAAGGTGATTTGCGCGATGCACTATCCGCACACTTACACAGCGCGCCAACGCCTGCTTAACTCACTCCCCTCCGTTCGGCGGGGCGCAGGGAGATCCCCATGGCAATCCGTTATAATCTTTGGATCGATCCAGATAATACGGCGCAGCATCGCGCCGTTGAAGCCGACCTTGAGCGCTATTTTATGGAGCGCTTTGCTGACTACCCACATATCCGCTTGTTCGGCGCAGACCCCTACGATTATGATGCCCCGTTCAATCGACTTTACGATGTATTAATGGCGCGAGCCGCAGAATATTGCGAAGAGAAGTGGCGCTATGTCGCCACGCCCGAACAGCTCAATCGTTGTTTTTTCCGCGCCGTTGGCCGCTCAAATAAGTTTGTTCAAGATGACCGAAAGTGAGACATCAACGCAATGGTAATCCGTACCGACCAAGCGCCCAATGAGCGCCAGCTAGCTATTATCACTCAACAGCTCGGGCGCGCTCCCCGCGGTATTGAAGCCGTTGCTGCTACCGATGCCCACGGTACTCCACTTGTGCTGCGTATGGCACCGATTGTCGATGGCAAACCGTTTCCTACACTTTACTGGCTATGCTCCGATCTGCTCAAAATTGAGATTTCACGGATTGAAGCCGTGGGTGTTATTAAGGCACTGGAGCAACGCCTTCAGGAAGAGCCTGAGTTTCTGGATGCTTACCAACAAAGCCATCACGATTACGTTAAAGCACGTTGGGCGCATATGAGTGATGCCCAACGCGATGAAGTCGCTAGGCTTGGCTATAGCGATGTTCTCACCGAACGTGGCGTGGGCGGCATTAGTAATTGGCAACAGGTACGCTGCCTGCACACTCAGTATGCCCACCATTTATGCGGTAATAACGTGATCGGGCAATGGATGGATGAACACTACAATGTTCAGCGCTGCCTAAGCTAACGGCCAATTCACGGCTTGATAACTCACCATAACTCACCGCTCATTTATAAGCAGCTGATCTGTCATAAGGACGCTTACCATGGCACGAATTTGTGTATATTTAGGCTCGCGTGAAGGGAATACACCTGCTTTTCGCCAAGCCGCCAACGCACTTGGCACCGCCATTGCTAACCGCGGACACACGCTTGTTTATGGCGGTGCACGTATTGGCTTGATGGGTGCGCTGGCCAACGCAACGCTAGAGGCAGGCGGCAAGGTTATTGGCGTGATGCCAGACCACCTTGTTGAGCGCGAGCAGGCACATTTTGGCTTAACCGAGCTTATACGCGTGCCAAATATGCATGAACGCAAAGCTACTATGGCTGCCAATGCTGACGCTTTTATTGCCCTTCCTGGCGGCATAGGCACCTTTGAAGAGCTGTTTGAAATCTGGACCTGGGGCTATTTAGGGCTTCACGAAAAACCCATGGGTCTACTCGACACCGATGGCTTTTATGCTCCACTGCTTACCTTTTTGGATAGTACCGTCAGCCACGGTTTTTTGGCCCAAACAACACGCGATATGTTGATGGACGCGCCCACGCCCAACCAACTACTGACTGCATTAGAAACACAGCTTGGCTCAGCGTAAACCGGTAGTGTTAAAGAGAGATAATGGAAAGGGCAGCGTTTAAAACCAGTACTTAAGAACCGTCTAAGAACGCTCCCAGCATCAGCGCTTAGTGCCTTCAGTTAGCATAAAGGTACGCTGATAAGTGAGCTGTAACAGACGAGCATCTTCGCCCGCGCGATGACGGTGTATACCACGTTCAGCGATGACAGCTTCCTTTGTGTTACTCCACAGTGCTTGCTGCTCTTCGCTGAGCAAGATACGTAACGCTTCTAAACGAAAGCGCGGCAGCATTCCCGCATGGTGAAACAGCAGCGACAACCAGGTGTTATCGTATCCCCAACTATCACTATAGGCTTTGCCTATCTCACGAAGTTCGTCGTTTAACCACTGCGCCACTTGGCGCACAGGATAACCTTCTCGTTTTAAGCGATCTCGGGAAATTCCGTGTAAAAGTTCAGCTTTGGAGTCCCAATGCGTCCACTCTTCCAACGGCTGAATGAGAAATGCGCAGCAGCTACCGTCGGCACGAGCAATGCCAACTTCAATAGGATAGCTGCCGCGCCCAAATCCTGACGCTTCAATATCTAGCACTGTTGGTAGCGTCTCGGACACTGATTTCCTCATTCACTGATCTCAGCGGCCAAACCACTGACTTATCTTCTAGGCTGCCGCCATTTCCGTCGTTGACTGACGATCAGCCAAGCGTTGCCAATAGGTTGCCTGCTCACCGTCTACTGCCAAGCCTAGCTCACCTAGCCGATAGGCGCGCGCTAGTCGCTCTGCGGCCAAATAATGGCCTGATTGGGCAGCTCGGGCATACCACGTCACCGCGTAATCCTCGCGACGCGGATACTGGACACACCCATGCTCATGAATTTGCGCTGCTTGATACTGTGATTTTATATCGCCAGCCTGAGCCGCTTCTAACACATAACGCGCGCCACGTGCCTTATCCTGCGGTGATAAGCTGCGATGAAACAGCATGTGGCCATAGATCGACTGTGCATCCGGATGCCCCGCTTCTGCACAGCGTTTAAGCAAGCGCATCGTCAAACGTTGTGTGCGCGGCGAACGCGGCAATAACCAGCGAGTATGAAACAGCTGCTCGGCTAGGCGAAACTCTAACCGGGTAAACAAAGTTGATGCCTGCGGCATGGCAAACCACCCTGCCTATCTGTTGAGATCTTCGGCTAGCCATCGTTCCTGCGATTTGACCGCTAACCATACGATTAACCAGCCCTAGGCTGGTCGATGGGCTGGCAAGCATACGCCTGCCTTTGCGCTTACTCAACCCTATTGATTTGCTGCTTTTGTAGCGCCTCGCTAACATGCCTCTCACGCGCCGTTATTAGCGGCGTTCATCACCGAATATCCTGAGGCAATTTCGCTTCATTGAGGAGACGATAATGCAAACGCGCCCACTGGGTAGAACCGGGATGGAGGTCAGCCGACTTTGTTTAGGCACCATGACCTTCGGCGAACAAAATAGTGAAGCAGAAGCTCACGAGCAGCTCGACCGCGCAGTCGCTTTTGGCATTAATTTTATCGACACCGCTGAAATGTATCCGGTTCCACCAAAGGCTGAAACGCAAGGACTTACAGAGACTTATATTGGCAGCTGGCTGAAAGCCCGTAGTGCCAGAGACGATGTTATTATAGCTACCAAAGCCGCAGGCCCTGGCTTAGACCATATTCGTGGTGGCCCAAGAATGACGCGTGACCATCTGCACCAGGCTGTTGATACCAGCCTTGCACGGCTCAACACTGACTATATCGATCTCTATCAATTGCACTGGCCAGACCGAAAAACCAACTTTTTTGGTCAACTGGGTTATACCCATGAAGAGCAAGAAGACGCAACACCGCTAGAAGAAACACTCTCAGCACTAAAAGAACTCGTTGATGCCGGAAAAATACGCGCCATAGGCCTTTCTAATGAAACGCCGTGGGGAGTCATGCGTATGCTGCAGTTATCAGAGCAGTTGGGGCTGCCTAGGGTCGCGTCTATTCAAAATCCCTATAACTTGCTTAACCGTACGTTTGAAGTCGGTCTCGCCGAGATCGCCCACCGTGAAGATGTGGGCTTGCTCGCTTACTCGCCGCTGGGCTTTGGTGTGCTGTCAGGTAAGTATCTTGATGGTGCGCAGCCACCGAAAGGGCGCTTGACGCTCTATGAGCGGTTTAAACGCTATACCTCGCCAGAAGCAGAAGCTGCAACACAGGCGTACGTTCAACTGGCCAGAGAGCATGACTTGGATCCCGCCCAAATGGCACTGGCATTTGTGAACTCTCGTCGTTTCCTGACCAGCAATATTATTGGCGCCACCACGATGGATCAGCTTGAAAGCAACCTCGACAGCGAGAGCCTTAAGCTGGATGAAGAAGTACTCACTGCGATCGACGACATCCATCGTCGGATGCCTAATCCCTGCCCCTAATCACGTTTTCACTATCAAACCGATAGCCTCGGCCATCGCCGAGGCTTGGTATAATCGCATCAATTACTTCCCCCTCTTTTCTGTCACGGCATAAGGAGCACGCCATGCTGAGCGTTATTTCCCCCGCCAAAACGCTAGACTTTGAAACACCCTCAACAACCGATAAGGTCACCCAGCCCGACTTTCTCGACCGAAGTAAACCATTAATTGAGATTCTGCGCGATTATTCACCACAACAACTCAGCGATCTAATGGGCATTAGCGATAAATTGGCGGGCCTAAACGCTGCGCGCTTCGCCGACTGGCAGCCGCCGTTCACCTTGGATAACGCCAAACCGGCGGTACAGGCCTTTCAAGGAGATGTCTATACAGGGTTAGAAGCCAACACCTTTAGCGATGACGACAACCTGTTTGCCCAGCAACATCTACGTATTCTATCAGGGCTATACGGCTTGCTGCGTCCACTAGACCTGATCCAGGCCTACCGGCTTGAGATGGGCACCAAACTACCCAATGACGCTGGCAAGGACCTTTACGCCTATTGGAAACCAACGTTAACGCAAGCACTTAATAGCGCCATTGAAGAAAGTGGCTCAAACGTGCTGATCAACCTTGCATCTAACGAATACTTCAAGGCGATCGATACAAAGAAGCTAGGCGCTCGGATCATCACCCCCGTTTTCAAAGACGAGAAAAACGGCTCTTTCAAAATCATTAGTTTTTATGCAAAAAAAGCCCGCGGCTTGATGAGCGCATGGATTATCCAACAACAAATCAACGACCCCGAGCAACTCACTGCTTTTGACGTGGCTGGGTATCGGTTTGATCCTGCGGCCTCTCAAGGAGACACGTTAGTGTTCACCCGTAACGAAAATGCTCGTCCATGAACGCACTCATTAAAAAAAAGTCACAGCGCGCGGCGAGCGCGGCTTTAGAAAGCGTTGGTGGACATCTTTGAACAGTGCCGAATCACAGCGATATAGCCATTCATAGGCAACCATGTCTGCTGTCACCGCCACCGCTCCGTTAGCACAAGCGCGCTCCCGAGCAAGGCGGGCCTCATCACTGCGACGGCTCGCCGTCGCTTCGCTCAGCCAAAACACTTGATACCCCGCTTCTAGCAAACCAAGCGCACTTTGCAAAACGCAGATATGGGCTTCTGTGCCGCAAATGATTACTTGTTTGGCCCCATGTTCTGCAAGCGCTTCAGCAAACGCTGCCTCTTCCATTGCGCTGAAATGATGCTTTTGCCAAACGCGATGGTCGCCTAGTGCATTTAACAACTCAGGGGCAGTACCACCTAGCCTCTCCGGATACTGCTCAGTTAACCAAACAGGTACTTTTACCGCCTTGGCTACACCAGCCAACCAAGCAGCCTCTTCAATCGCTGATTCGCCCCCATCAATCACGGGCAAAAGTCCCGCCTGAAAGTCGACAATTAGTAACAAACTTTGAGCTTGATGTAAGCGCACGTTTTCACCCTCTTTTTGTCTTTATACACAACAACACCTTAACCCGTTTCCCCACTTACACGGTAAACTTGTCACTGATTATTTTCTATACGCCTCTCCCAAGGCGTGTAACCTTAACTTCTGCATCTCTCATGGAGAATCAACATGTTACGACAATTCCTTGTCATGTTCCTAGTCAGCGTCATGGGCATAAGTGCCGCCGTTGAATATGCCGAAGCACGACGCTTAGGCGGCGGTAGCAGCATGGGTAGTGTTTCACGTTCGGCGGATCGGCCCGCCAGCACTCCGGCACAACAGCAGGTTCAGAGCACTCAGCAACAAGGCCAAGCTACTGCCGCTCGTCGTGGTGGTATGGGTGGTATGGTGGGAGGCCTGCTGGCAGGGGGATTACTAGCAGCGCTTTTCTTTGGTGGCGCCTTTGATGAACTGCGCCTTATGGACATACTGCTAATGGCTGGAATTGTTGCCTTGGCAATCTTCGCCTTCCGAGCCGTTATGCGACAACGGCGCCCCGCTTCGGCAACTGCTGCAGGCTATCAGCGTGAACGTCAGGAGACCCAGCATACGCTTAGCAATATCGCAGCGGCTCCCGGGAGCTTCGCTAGCGGCTTGCAGAGCACGCCTGCATGGTTCGATAAGGAGCGCTTCCTCAGCGGAGCTAAAGAACACTTCATGACGCTGCAGCGTGCCTGGGACAATAATGATCTGAGCCAAATACAAGAGTATGTAACGCCAGAATTTTATAATCTGTTACGCAAAGAGCGCGCCGAGCAGCCTGCTAATAATCGTACTGACGTTATTAGGCTGTTTGCAGAATTAGGTGATATAAGCGAGTACGATGGCTATGCTGAGGCCTCTGTAATATTCCACGGACTACTAGAAGAGAACGGAGAGCAAACCGAATTTAATGAAACCTGGCATCTAACCCGCACCATGCGTGACCAAGCACCATGGTACTTACAAGGTATTGAGCAAAATCCAGGGGCATAGCGCTATTGCATTTAAACGCAAAACAGCCGCTTCTAAGCGGCTGTTTTTTGTATCAACAACACATGGGGTCCGCTTAGTTCTCTGCAGACTCTTCGATATTCTCGCCCATCTCTTCAAGGCTTTCACCAGCGTCTTCCATGCTCTCATCAATGCTTTCACCCGCTTCTTCAGCTGGGCCTTGATTATCACATGCGGCCAAACCGCCCATCATTAATGCCATTAATAGTGCTATTGCCAGTTTCTTCATAAGCTGCGTACTCATATCGCCTCTCCTCCTGAGATGGTGCTTCATGATACGTTCCACAATATAGTAGGCGCTAGATGCAACTCATGCTAGCGCGACACAGTAACCTCTTGTTATTAAATTTATTAAAACAGCTGTTTAAAGGAAAAAACATGCAAGTGACAGAAAATCACTACGCAAAAAATTCCCCAAGGCATCAGTTCACAGCCCTGGAGAATTTTTTTCGAATAAGCGCCTGACGCTGACTCCCCCCAGCCCTTCGAGCCGCCCTCGTCATTCCCAGCGGGAATCCATATTGAACAGGGGTTTCGGGCTACTGCAGGCCAAGGTCAAGGTGGATTCCCGATAACCCCACTCGGGAATGACGGTGCGGTGACTTGGGAACGTCCCTAATTGATTTTCTTCCGCACAAACAAAAAACCCAGCCGATAGGCTGGGTTTTTTGCGGTATAAGTGCCTGACGATGACCTACTCTCGCATGGGGAGACCCCACACTACCATCGGCGCTAAGCGGTTTCACTTCTGAGTTCGGCATGGGATCAGGTGGTTCACGCGTGCTATGGTCGTCAGGCGTAACTTTTAATGTATATCATGCTGAACATGTTACTGATGTTTTGTGGCGTCTCTTTCGTCTCAAGCCCTTCGTGTATCACGTTGGGCTTGATTCGCGTATCCGGTTCTCTGAGTGTCTTCACACTCGTCTCGTTATCACTGCGACCAGACCCCTTGGGTGTTATAGGGTCAAGCCTCACGGGCCATTAGTACACGTTAGCTCAACGCCTTGCAGCGCTTCCACACCGTGCCTATCAACCAGCTGGTCTCGCTGGGCCCTTCAGGAGGCTCTAGGCCTCAGGGATGTCTCATCTTGAAGGGGGCTTCCCGCTTAGATGCTTTCAGCGGTTATCCCGTCCGCACATAGCTACCCGGCAATGCCACTGGCGTGACAACCGGAACACCAGAGGTGCGTCCACTCCGGTCCTCTCGTACTAGGAGCAGCCCTTCTCAAACATCCAACGCCCACGGCAGATAGGGACCGAACTGTCTCACGACGTTCTAAACCCAGCTCGCGTACCACTTTAAATGGCGAACAGCCATACCCTTGGGACCGACTTCAGCCCCAGGATGTGATGAGCCGACATCGAGGTGCCAAACACCGCCGTCGATGTGAACTCTTGGGCGGTATCAGCCTGTTATCCCCGGAGTACCTTTTATCCGTTGAGCGATGGCCCTTCCATACAGAACCACCGGATCACTAGAACCTGCTTTCGCACCTGCTCGACGTGTCTGTCTCGCAGTCAAGCACCCTTATGCTCTTGCACTCACTGCACGATGTCCGACCGTGCTGAGGGTACCTTCGTGCTCCTCCGTTACTCTTTGGGAGGAGACCGCCCCAGTCAAACTACCCACCACACACTGTCCTCGATCCGGATAACGGACCTGAGTGAGAACGCCAATGATGCCAGGCTGGTATTTCAAGGTTGGCTCCCCTCGAACTGGCGTCCGAGATTCAAAGCCTCCCAGCTATCCTACACAGGCAACATCAGCGTCCAGTGTGAAGCTATAGTAAAGGTTCACGGGGTCTTTCCGTCTAGCCGCGGGTACACCGCATCTTCACGGCGATTTCAATTTCACTGAGTCTCGGGTGGAGACAGCGTGGCCATCATTACGCCATTCGTGCAGGTCGGAACTTACCCGACAAGGAATTTCGCTACCTTAGGACCGTTATAGTTACGGCCGCCGTTTACCGGGGCTTCAATCAAGAGCTTCGCCTTGCGGCTAACACCATCATTTAACCTTCCGGCACCGGGCAGGCGTCACACCCTATACGTCCGCTTGCGCGTTAGCAGAGTGCTGTGTTTTTACTAAACAGTTGCAGCCACCTGGTATCTTCGACCGGTTCGGGCTCTGAGAGCAAGTCTCGTCACCCTACGCCGGCGTGCCTTCTCCCGAAGTTACGGCACCATTTTGCCTAGTTCCTTCACCCGAGTTCTCTCAAGCGCCTTGGGATTCTCACCCTGACCACCTGTGTCGGTTTGGGGTACGGTCGCACATGATCTGAAGCTTAGAGGCTTTTCCTGGAAGCGTGGCATCAATGACTTCCTGACCGTGGTCAGTTCGTTTCGTGTCTCGGCCTTAAAGCATCCCGGATTTACCTAAGATGCCAGCCTACTCACTTTCACCAGGACAACCAACGCCTGGCTCACCTAGCCTTCTCCGTCCCCCCATCGCAATCATGTCCGGTACGGGAATATTAACCCGTTTCCCATCGACTACGCCTTTCGGCCTCGCCTTAGGGGCCGACTCACTCTGCTCCGATTAGCGTCGAACAGAAACCCTTGGTCTTCCGGCGAGGGAGTTTTTCACTCCCTTTATCGTTACTCATGTCAGCATTCGCACTCGTGATACCTCCAGCGAACTTCTCAATTCACCTTCATTGGCTTACACGACGCTCCTCTACCGCTCACACCTAAGTGTGAACCCGTAGCTTCGGTACCTGGTTTAGCCCCGTTACATCTTCCGCGCAGGCCGACTCGACTAGTGAGCTATTACGCTTTCTTTAAAGGATGGCTGCTTCTAAGCCAACCTCCTAGCTGTCTGAGCCTTCCCACATCGTTTCCCACTTAACCAGGATTTCGGGACCTTAGCTGACGGTCTGGGTTGTTTCCCTTTTCACGACGGACGTTAGCACCCGCCGTGTGTCTCCCACGCTCGCACTCACCGGTATTCGGAGTTTGCCTCGGGTTGGTAAGTCGGGATGACCCCCTAGCCGAAACAGTGCTCTACCCCCGGCGGTGATACGTGAGGCGCTACCTAAATAGCTTTCGAGGAGAACCAGCTATCTCCGAGCTTGATTAGCCTTTCACTCCGATCCACAAGTCATCCAAATCTTTTTCAACAGATCCTGGTTCGGGCCTCCAGTTGATGTTACTCAACCTTCACCCTGCTCATGGATAGATCGCTCGGTTTCGGGTCTATATCCAGCGACTGTGTCGCCCAGTTAAGACTCGGTTTCCCTACGGCTCCCCTAAACGGTTAACCTCGCCACTGAATATAAGTCGCTGACCCATTATACAAAAGGTACGCAGTCACAGAACAAGTCTGCTCCTACTGCTTGTACGCACACGGTTTCAGGATCTATTTCACTCCCCTCTCCGGGGTTCTTTTCGCCTTTCCCTCACGGTACTGGTTCACTATCGGTCAGCCAGGAGTATTTAGCCTTGGAGGATGGTCCCCCCGTCTTCAGTCAAGGTTTCTCGTGCCCCGACCTACTCGATTTCACATGATCAGATTTTCGACTACGGGGCTATCACCCACTATGGCCGCGCTTCCCAGCGCATTCGCCTAATCAGTCACATGCTTAAGGGCTGGTCCCCGTTCGCTCGCCGCTACTAGGGGAATCTCGGTTGATTTCTTTTCCTCAGGGTACTTAGATGTTTCAGTTCCCCTGGTTCGCCTCTTACGCCTATATATTCAGCGCAAGATACTCATCTTATGATGAGTGGGTTTCCCCATTCAGAAATGCCCGGGTCACAGGTTGTTTGCCACCTCGCCGAGCCTTATCGCAGGCTTCCACGTCTTTCATCGCCTCTGGCTGCCTAGGCATCCACCGTGTGCGCTTCATTGCTTGACCCTATAACCCGAAGGAGTCTGGTGTCTCGCAATGATAACGATTGCCGGATACGCTTGAGACGTATCACAAAACAATTACGTATAAACACTTCAAAGAAGCGTTTATGTCAGCATGATATACATTGTTAAAGAGCGACTGTTCGATGAACAGTGATAAGACAACGCAATCGCTGCGCTTGACTTATCAGTGGTCACAAAACATCAACAAACGGTGGGTAACGTACAACATAATGGTGGAGCCAAGCGGGATCGAACCGCTGACCTCCTGCGTGCAAGGCAGGCGCTCTCCCAGCTGAGCTATGGCCCCATTTTTTTGCCGACCTAACCTCTTGCCATTAATTTCTGTGAGACAAGGCAAAATGCAACGACGTATAGCCTGCTATACGAGGAGCATTTTAATGCAGTATCACAGGAATTTGGTGGGTCTGGGCAGACTTGAACTGCCGACCTCACCCTTATCAGGGGTGCGCTCTAACCAACTGAGCTACAGACCCAAGAGGGGATCGTGCGTAAACCGTTTGCTCTATTATCTGATCAGGTAATTCATTGTGAGCGCTTACCGCGAGGATGATGCATCGTTTAAGGAGGTGATCCAGCCGCAGGTTCCCCTACGGCTACCTTGTTACGACTTCACCCCAGTCATGAACCACACCGTGGTGATCGCCCTCTTGCGTTAGGCTAACCACTTCTGGTGCAGTCCACTCCCATGGTGTGACGGGCGGTGTGTACAAGGCCCGGGAACGTATTCACCGTGACATTCTGATTCACGATTACTAGCGATTCCGACTTCACGGAGTCGAGTTGCAGACTCCGATCCGGACTGAGACCGGCTTTTCGGGATTAGCTGACTCTCGCGAGCTCGCAACCCTTTGTACCGGCCATTGTAGCACGTGTGTAGCCCTACTCGTAAGGGCCATGATGACTTGACGTCGTCCCCACCTTCCTCCGGTTTGTCACCGGCAGTCTCCTTAGAGTTCCCGGCATTACCCGCTGGCAAATAAGGACAAGGGTTGCGCTCGTTACGGGACTTAACCCAACATTTCACAACACGAGCTGACGACAGCCATGCAGCACCTGTCTCTGCGTTCCCGAAGGCACCAAGTGATCTCTCACAAGTTCGCAGGATGTCAAGAGTAGGTAAGGTTCTTCGCGTTGCATCGAATTAAACCACATGCTCCACCGCTTGTGCGGGCCCCCGTCAATTCATTTGAGTTTTAACCTTGCGGCCGTACTCCCCAGGCGGTCGACTTATCGCGTTAACTTCGCCACAAAGTGCGCTAGGCACCCAACGGCTGGTCGACATCGTTTACGGCGTGGACTACCAGGGTATCTAATCCTGTTTGCTACCCACGCTTTCGCACCTCAGTGTCAGTGTCAGTCCAGAAGGCCGCCTTCGCCACTGGTATTCCTCCCGATCTCTACGCATTTCACCGCTACACCGGGAATTCTACCTTCCTCTCCTGCACTCTAGCTTGACAGTTCCGGATGCCGTTCCCAGGTTGAGCCCGGGGCTTTCACAACCGGCTTATCAAGCCACCTACGCGCGCTTTACGCCCAGTAATTCCGATTAACGCTTGCACCCTCCGTATTACCGCGGCTGCTGGCACGGAGTTAGCCGGTGCTTCTTCTGCGAGTGATGTCTTTCCTAATGGGTATTAACCACTAGGCGTTCTTCCTCGCTGAAAGTGCTTTACAACCCGAAGGCCTTCTTCACACACGCGGCATGGCTGGATCAGGGTTGCCCCCATTGTCCAATATTCCCCACTGCTGCCTCCCGTAGGAGTTCGGGCCGTGTCTCAGTCCCGATGTGGCTGATCATCCTCTCAGACCAGCTACGGATCGTTGCCTTGGTGAGCCTTTACCTCACCAACTAGCTAATCCGACATAGGCTCATCCAATAGCGGGAGCCGGAGCCCCCTTTCTCCCGTAGGACGTATGCGGTATTAGCCTGGGTTTCCCCAGGTTATCCCCCACTACCGGGCAGATTCCTATGCATTACTCACCCGTCCGCCGCTCGTCAGCATCTAGCAAGCTAGATCTGTTACCGCTCGACTTGCATGTGTTAGGCCTGCCGCCAGCGTTCAATCTGAGCCATGATCAAACTCTTCAGTTTAAAATCATTGTGATACTTACTCGTCACCCGAAGGCAACAAAAGCGCATCAAACTTGGCTCAAGGTTCAAACGAATTCATTTCAATTTACATTGTCATGACCGCTTGCCTTGATATTTGGTGATTTATCACCCTCATCGGCAAGCGCCCACATGAATTACCTGATCAAATTGTTAAAGAGCTGTTTTCGCTGCTGAACTTCCGAAGAAGTGACTGGCTAACCGATGAACTGGCTTGCCTCAGCGAGGAAGGCGTATTCTACGCATTTCCTAGTGTTTGTCAATCACTGTTTTTAGCGAGTGAAGCGAGTGGGTTAAGAAAGCGAGATAACGATGCTTTCTTTATAACTACCCTAACTCTCTGACAAACCGAAGGTTTTCACCTTCAATCACCGCTGGTAACGCTGTGCGTCCCCGGCAGCGGATGCGTACTTTACGGATTCGCTGCCGTCTTGGCAAGTGGTTTTTTGAGAAAGTTATCGAAAACGTTAGGTAAGCGTCACACGAGCATAACGTTTCTTACCTGCCTGGATAACGTAGGCGCTACCCGTCGCCAGCATCGTGTCTTGGGCAACAACATCCCCATCTACTTTCACACTACCGTTTTTCAACATATCTTTGGCTTGAGCACTGTTCTTAGTGAGACCCGAGCGGTTGAGCACTGCCGCGATAGGCGCCTGCTCATTACCTTCGAAATCCACCTCTACTTCAGGAAGGTCTTCCGGCAACTCACCTTCCGCTAGCTGATTACCCGCTGACTTGTGCGCATTAGCAGCAGCTTCATCGCCGTGGTAGCGGGCAATAAGCTCGCGAGCTAACTCCATTTTCACGTCACGAGGGTTCGCTCCCTGCTCAACGCTTTGCTTAAGCGCATTGATCTCTTCGTTAGATTTCAAAGAGAGCAGCTCAAAGTAACGCCACATTAAGCTATCGGGCATAGATACGAGCTTATTGAACATTGAGCCTGGCGCTTCATCGACACCAACATAGTTACCTAACGATTTGGACATCTTCTGCACGCCGTCCAACCCCTCAAGCAACGGCATGGTAATCACCACCTGGGGCTCTTGGCCAAAGTGCTTCTGAATTTCCCGGCCCATCAATAGATTAAATTTCTGATCAGTTCCCCCTAGTTCAACATCTGCCTCGAGCGCTACTGAATCGTAGCCCTGGACGAGCGGGTAGAGAAACTCGTGAATCGCGATAGATTGGTTTGCTTTATAACGCTTTTCAAAATCATCACGCTCAAGCATCCGCGCGACCGTACTTTGCGCTGCCAACTCAATCATTTTAGCGGCGCTTAATTCACCAAACCATTCGGCGTTAAAGCGCACCTCAGTCTTTTCGGGATCGAGGATTTTAAATACCTGCTCTTTATAAGTTTCGGCATTGGCTTTTACATCGGCTTCGGTGAGCGGTTTACGAGTGACGTTTTTGCCAGTGGGATCGCCGATACGACCCGTGAAATCTCCGATCAGAAAAATAACGGTGTGGCCGAGATCCTGGAACTGGCGCATTTTTGTTAACAGCACACTATGCCCAAGGTGCAAATCAGGTGCTGTCGGGTCAAACCCTGCTTTAATGCGCAGCTTACGGCCAGACGCCAGCTTTTTCTTCAGCTCATCCTCTACCAGGATTTCATGCGTGCCTCGCGACAGTAGCGCTAACGCCTGATCCACCTCACTCATTGCCTCTCTCTCCATGTAATATATGCCGTTGTAGGCGTCAGATATTGAATAACGGGCGATGTTACCATGCCCTATCGCCTTGGTTGAGCCTTCACTACGTTTTGGATGAGCCGCTTTATGAAATCGCCCCACCCTACCTTACCGTCGTATTATGTTGGCTTAATGTCGGGCACCAGCCTGGACGGCATCGATGCTGCATTGGTCGCTATAACGCCGGACTCGCCACCTGAGCTCATTGCTACTCATGCGTCGCCAATGCCCCAATCACTTCATAACCTGCTGCTAAACCTGTGTCATGCCGAGCAAATAAGCTTTGCGGATCTTGCAGAAGCCGAAAGCGCATTTTGCCAGCTACAAGCAAACGCCGTGAAAGCACTGCTGACACAAGAGCGTGTCACCGCCGAGCAAATTCATGCTATCGGTAGCCACGGGCAAACCATAGAACACGCTCCTGGCGGCCATAATGGTGGGCCTGCCTATACACTACAGCTGGACAATCCCAGCCTGTTGGCCGAATTAACCGGCTGCACCGTGGTCGCCGACTTTCGTCGACGGGATTTAGCCGCAGGCGGTCAAGCCGCACCGCTAGCACCAGCATTTCATCAAGCCCTGTTTGGACGCCAGGCAAGCGAGCAGCTTGTTTTAAACCTAGGGGGCTTTGCGAATCTTACATGGCTACCTAGCGATACCAGCATCCCCGCAATGGGCTTTGATACAGGGCCCGCTAATGTGCTGTTAGATGCTTGGTTCTCAAAGCATCACGACGGACGCTTTGACCCAAATGGCTCATGGGCCTCTCGCGGACAGATCGATCAAGCGCTACTAAAACGTCTGTTAAACGAGCCTTTTTTTCATCAACCACCGCCGCGCAGTACCGGGCGCGAACTATTTCACTTGGCATGGTTAGAAAACAAGCTAACGGACCACGAAGCTGCTTGCGATGTGCAAACTACGCTAGCGGAACTGACCGCGATAAGCGTTGCCCAGGGCGCTCAGCAATTGCCAACGACCCACGACAGCATGACATTAATTGCTTGTGGCGGCGGTGCACACAACGCCTACTTAATGGCGAGACTCGCGTCACACTTACCCAATGCGACATTTAAGTCTCCCGCAGACCTAGGCTGGCCCGAAGACTGGATAGAAGCAGGCGCTTTTGCTTGGCTTGCCCATCAACGTTTACACAACCTGCCCGGCAACTTACCCTCCGTCACGGGTGCCAGTGGCCCGAGAGTTCTAGGAGGCATTTACGCCTCTTAACCCGAGTCTGAATGTCCACAAGCACACACTTGTTAGTCATCGCTTAACGAGAGTGTGCCTTTGGCTTGTGCCTGTGCATCTTCCATACTCACTACGCCCTCTTTAACAAGCTTCGCAAGCGAGGCATTTAACGTTTGCATGCCAAGATTGCCTCCGGTCTGAATGGCTGAATAAATTTGAGCTACCTTATCTTCACGTATTAAATTCCGGACCGCGGCAGTGGCAATCAATACTTCATGAGCAGCAACACGCCCACCCCCCTGGCGCTTCAATAATGTTTGAGAGACCACTGCTTGCAGCGACTCTGATAGCATTGAGCGAACCATCGATTTCTCTTCCCCAGGAAACACATCGATAATACGATCAATCGTTTTCGCTGCGGACGTTGTATGCAGCGTGCCAAACACTAGGTGGCCAGTTTCAGCAGCCGTGAGCGCCAGCCGAATGGTTTCTAGATCTCGAAGTTCGCCGACCAAAATGACATCAGGGTCTTCACGTAATGCGCTGCGCAATGCGGCAGTAAAACTGCGCGTATCTCGATGCACTTCACGCTGATTTATTAAACAGCGCTTACTGGTATGTACAAACTCAACAGGGTCTTCGATCGTTAAAATATGTTCAAAACGATGATCATTAATGTAATCGATCATTGCAGCCAACGTGGTGCTTTTGCCCGAACCGGTTGGCCCGGTCACCAACACCAACCCCCTTGGCAGCATTGCTAATCGCTCGAATACGTCGCCCATCCCCAAGGTGCTCATTGAAAGCACGTCGTTAGGAATCGTACGAAACACCGCGCCAGCCCCCCGCGCTTGATGGAATGCATTAACACGAAAACGAGCCACCCCAGATACTTCGAATGAAAAATCAGCTTCTAAGTGCGCCTCATAGTCTCGACGCTGCTGCTCATTCATAATGTCAAAAATCAGGCGACGAACTTCACTATTGTCCATTGCCGGTACATTAAGCCGACGAATATCGCCATCAACACGTATCATAGGTGGAAGCCCGGCAGAAAGGTGCAGATCAGATGCATTCTGCTTTGCCGAGAATGCCAGCAGTTCGGTAATATCCATCTCTCTTTTCCCAGCAGCGGTAAGGTGCTTGAGTATGACAGACATCGCGCTTCCCGAGTCACTCGTCCAGGCCAGCGAACGCCTGAGCAACGCATTAAAAAAGGCTGAACGGCCACTCGATAGCGCAACGCTGCTAGCCGTTAGTAAAACTAAGCCCGCTTCCATGATTCGCCAAGCCTGGCAGCATGGGCAGCGTGAATTCGGCGAAAACTATTTGCAAGAGGCATTAGAAAAACAAGCCGAACTTGCCGACTTAGACGATATTGTGTGGCATTTTATTGGTCCACTACAGTCCAACAAAACCCGCGCAGTGGCAGAGAATTTTGCCTGGATGCACAGCGTGGACCGCTTAAAAATAGCCAAACGGCTTAGCGAACAACGCCCGGAACACCTACCACCTCTTAATATTTGTTTGCAGGTCAATATTAGCCGTGAGGCCTCTAAGTCGGGCGTAATGCCTGATGAGGTGATGGCACTGGCGAAAGAAGTAGCCGCCCTGCCTCGTCTGCGTTTACGTGGACTCATGGCGATTCCGGCACCGGCTAACAGCTTTGCAGAACAACGGGTTCCGCTTGCGGCCTTGCGCCAACTGCTGGAAACCCTTCAGACAGCGCTACCCGATGCCCCCCTGGATACGCTATCAATGGGGATGAGCGACGATCTAGAAGCCGCTGTTTTAGAGGGCGCAACGCTGGTACGTTTAGGAACGGCGATTTTTGGCGCACGTACCACTCAGCACGCTGCTCAGTAGCACTTCTTTTTGAAGAGCGTAAAGACCACTGACACCCCATGCTGCCCGATGCAGCTTTTTACCCAAAAGGATACCCACATGGCGAGCAAGATTACCTTCATTGGCGCAGGCAATATGGCCAGCGCCATTATCGGCGGCCTCATCGATAGTGGTGTGTCTCCTAGCGACATCACTGCCACCGCCCCTAATGACAGCGAGCTAGCGCCTTTAAAAGCACGCTTAGGAATTAATACAAACACCGATAACAACGCCGCCGTCGCAGACGCCAACGTAGTCGTACTCGCGGTCAAACCACAGATTATGCGCAGCGTATGCGAAGCGATGCGGGATAACGTACAACATCAATCACCGCTGATTATTTCTATCGCGGCGGGTCTGGATGCAGCCACCATTGATCAATGGCTAGGTGGTAGTAATGCGTTAGTTCGTTGCATGCCCAACACCCCTTCATTGGTCGGTATCGGTGCCAGCGGCTTATATGCCAACAGCGCGGTGAGCGAAGAGCAACGTACGCTAGCAACACAACTCATGGAAGCCGTTGGTATTGTGGAGTGGGTTGAAGAAGAGAGCCTTCTTGATGCGGTGACTGCAGTATCAGGCAGTGCGCCGGCTTATTTCTTTTTAATGTTTGAGGCGATGGAAGAAGCCGCTGTCAAACTTGGCTTGCCTGCCGCTACGGCACGACGCTTGGCCATTCAAACAGCGCTAGGCGCCGCGACTATGGCCCAGCGTAGTGACAAAGATCCGGCCACGCTTAAACAAAATGTTATGTCGCCAGGCGGCACAACAGAGCGTGCTATTCAGCACATGGAAGATGCGCAACTACGCGCTACCATCGCCGACGCCATGCAGGCCTGCGCCCAGCGCGCAGAAGCAATGTCCAAGGAACTTAGCGCCAACTAAATACGCAACTTTGCAACGGAGAGGCAGCAATGGGTAGTCAAGTGGGCAGTGCCGGGTTAATGCTCGTTAACTCGTTAATCAATATTTATTTATTCTTACTGATGCTGCGTTTTTTGTTGCAGGCATCGCGGGCGGATTATTACAACCCGCTTAGCCAATCAGTGGTTAAAATTACCCAGCCTGTTGTAGGGCTATTTCAGGGCTTCTTAGGCCCCGTGGCGGGGCGCTTTGACCTTGCCACGTTAGCCGCGGGTTTTGTGCTGAAAGTGGTTAGCATGGTGGCCATTTTCATGGTGATTGGTGTTGGCATGCCACCTATACCAGGACTACTGATTGCGGGCATTGCGGCACTGGCTAACGCCATATTAAAGATTTACTTCTTTGCCATGATTGTGATGATTATTCTGAGCTGGGTCGCCCCGAATGCTAGCCACCCAGGTGCTTTGCTGGTAATGCAGCTAGTCGAGCCCATTATGGCCCCTGTACGGAAAGTCATTCCGCCACTGGGCATGATCGATTTATCACCCATCGTGGTATTTATCGCAATTAATTTGGTGGATGGCTTAGTAGTAGGGGCTTTGATCCGCGCTGCGGGTATCTCTGGCGCACTGGTTGGGCTGTAACCGCGCAATATTCCCCAGAGCCTCTTTTTAGCAGGATTTATTTTTTGCAGGACTAGCGCTTTCGATGCCTGATTCAGACACTCTCGCTTTCGTTGACCGGCCGGCGGACTCCGTTGGCCTAGTCACCCCTCATGTAGCGAAATTTGATACGCCGCTCCCGCTTGCTTGTGGCAAGGTGCTGCCTGAGTACGAGCTTATCTACGAAACCTACGGCACGCTAAACGCTGAGCGTAGCAACGCTGTGTTGATCTGCCATGCGTTATCGGGACACCACCATGCGGCGGGCTACCACGGTGACGAAGACCGCAAACCTGGCTGGTGGGATGCTCACATTGGCCCCGGAAAATCTATCGATACCAACCGCTTTTTTGTGGTATCACTCAATAATCTGGGCGGCTGCCATGGCAGTACAGGCCCTGTTAGCCACAACCCTGAAACTGGCCGCCAGTGGGGGCCTGATTTCCCTATGGTCACCGTCAGTGACTGGGTAGCCAGCCAAGCGCGCCTAGCCGATCAACTGGGCATTGAGCGTTGGGCTGCTGCAGTGGGCGGTAGCCTGGGTGGTATGCAGGTGCTTCAGTGGACAATGACTTACCCAGAGCGTGTCGCCAATGCGGTAGTGATTGCCGCCACCCCGCGACTTTCCGCCCAGAATATTGCCTTTAACGAAGTGGCTCGTCAGGCGATTCGCTCTGACCCTGAGTTCTTCGGCGGTTGGTATGCCGAGCACGATACAGTCCCCAAGCGCGGCTTGAAACTGGCACGCATGGTGGGCCACATTACTTACCTCTCCGAAGATGCAATGGGCAGTAAATTTGGCCGCGACCTGCGCAGCAACGATTTAAACTTTGGGTTTGATGTCGAGTTCCAGGTTGAGTCTTATCTGCGCTATCAGGGCGATACCTTTTCCACCGCCTTTGACGCTAACACCTACCTGTTAATGACCAAGGCCCTTGACTACTTCGACCCCGCAGCCACTCAAGCAGGCGACCTAGCCAGCGCACTAGCACCCGCAAAGTGCCCTTTTCTGGTTGTTAGTTTTACGACTGACTGGCGTTTCCCGCCTTCTCGCTCTCGAGAACTCGTCGACGCGCTCACCCGCGCCGGCAAATCGGTTAGCTATGCCAATATCGACTCTCCTCACGGGCATGATGCTTTCTTACTGCCCGAGCCGCGTTACCACGCTCTGTTCAGCGCATTTATGACTCGCATAGCCCGAGAGCTGAATATCGAAGAAACAGCCAAGGAGGAGACCCTGTAATGCGTGCGGATCTTGAACTGATTTACGACTGGGTGCCCCAAGGGGCTCACGTGCTGGATTTAGCCTGCGGTGATGGTGCTCTGCTTGAGCGCTTAGCACAGGAGAAAAATGTTACCGGCTACGGCTTAGAGATCGACCCCGACGGCATTACCCAGTGTGTCGCCAGGGGCGTGAATGTTATTGAGCATAACCTAGATGATGGCCTCAGTAGCTTCTGCGACAACAGCTATGATCAAGTCATAATGACCCAGGCGCTTCAGGCGCTACGTCGCCCAGATAAAATGCTTGATGAAATGCTACGCGTCGCCGAGGAAGGCATTATCACCTTTCCTAATTTTGCTTATTGGCGTCACCGAATTCATCTTGGTCTACGTGGCTATATGCCGGTCTCTAAATCTCTGCCCCATGCCTGGTATGACACACCCAACATCCACCTTTCTACCTTTAACGACTTCGAGCATCTGTGTCGTGAAAAAGGGCTGGTGATTGTAGATCGCGCGGTAGGGGTTGGTGATCACAAAGGGCACTGGACATCAAAATGGTGGCCCAACCTGTTCGGTGAAATCGCTATTTTTAGAGTGCGCCGTCGCTAATTTATTCTACGTTGACTAGCCATATCGGCCCATAAGAGGAGACCTGCCATGGTTTATCGAGCGTTACGCAGAACGACCCTGCTTACTACGATGCTTTGCTCGCTGCTCTTCGCCGCCCACGCGGCAGCTGAGCAACTGACACGGATAGGCGACTACGAGATCCATTACAGTGCTGTAGCCACCAGTTTTCTCACTCCAGAAGTGGCCCAAGCGCACGGCATTCAGCGCAGCGCAGGTCACGGACTGGTCAATGTGAGCGTACGCGAACGCCAAGAGGATGGCAGCACCCGCGCCGTTAACGCCAGCGTACAAGGTCATGTAACAGGCCTCACCGACGTCCAGGAATCGCTAAGTTTTCGTACCGTGCACGATGGTGATGCCACTTATCACTTAGCCACCTTTGCCCTGCGACACGATGAGCCTACGCGTTTTAACTTGGACGTTCGCTACGACCGCAATGCCAGCCCTGAGCGGATCAGCTTCATTCAGCGTTTTTATATCGAGCGTTAAATTCGCACCGGTAGCGGTCGTGCTAATCGCACCGCTACCGGTGCTCCCGCCTGCCAATCTAGCGTAATGCCGTAAGCCAACACTTCAACCCCAGCATCTACTGCTGCGGCAAGCGCTCCCGCATAGAGGGGATCAATGTGGGCCGCAGGGGCTACATCGTGAATACCTTCATGGGCGACACAAAAAAGCAGCACGGCCCTTTCTCCATGCTCGGCAAGCGCGGCTAATGTATGCAAATGCTTGGTTCCCCTCACGCTGACCGAGTCAGGAAAATAACCATGACCATCGGCTTCTTTAAGGGTGACCTGCTTAACTTCAATATAAGCCTCGCCCTTATCAGGATCACTCAGCCGAAAATCGAGCCTTGCGTCACTAATCTTCACTTCCCGCTTGAGCGTTTGATAGCCCACCAATGGCGCGATATCGCCGGCTAAAATTGCCTCTTCCACGATGCGGTTGGCGCGGCCAGTGTGAACAGAAGCCAGCGCCAAGGCACCCTCTGGCTGTGGCAACTCAATCCATTCCCAGGTCCAAGCCAGCTTTCGCTTGGGATTATCACTCCGTGACAGCCACACTCGACAACCGGGCACATTCACCGCCTTCATTGAGCCCGTATTGGGGCAATGGGCAACGACTTCCTCGCCACTCTCCAACCGTACATCGGCTAAAAAGCGTTTATAACGACGCAGCAACACCCCAGACACCAACTCAGGATAGGTCGTCATAGCCGGCTCACGAAACGACCAATGCGCTCTACGGCCTCCTGCAACCGTTCAACGCTGTTAGTAAAGGCGATGCGCACATGGTGTTCGCCGCCCTCCAGCGCGAAATCAATGCCCGGAGTGATTGCCACGTTCTCCTCGACCAGCAACCGCTCACAGAATGCCTGGCTATCTCGGCTGTAATGGGAAATATCCAACCACAGATAAAAAGCCCCTTGAGGTGGCAGATCCGGCGCAAGCCCCAACTGCGCTAGCCCATCCAACAACACTTGGCGTCGCTGCTTGAGCGTCGATCTACGCGCTTCCAAAATGTCTCGACACTCTGGAGTGAAGGCGGCCAACGCCGCATGCTGGGAAGGCGTAGGCGCGGCAAGGAAGACGTTTTGCGCCAGCCTAGTAAGCGGCTCGACAGCATGCTCAGGCGCCACCAACCACCCCAAGCGCCAGCCCGTCATACCAAAATACTTAGAGAAGCTGTTCACCACAAAGGCTTGGTCAGACAGTGATGTCGCCGATAGCGGCGCATCGTCATAATTTAGGCCTTGATAAATCTCATCAACAATCACCTCGCCGCCTTTCGCATTAACGGTGTTAAATACCGCGGTTAAGGCCTCAGCGCCTAACGTGTGTCCCGTCGGATTAGACGGAGAGGCCAGCATGGCTAAACACGTTTTAGCTTGCCAATGCTGTTCAATCAGCGGCGCCGTTAACTGCCAACCGCTTTGGCGCCCCACGGGAATGGCATCAACATCTGCGCCGGCTAGGGCCATAAAGTGACGATTGCACGGATAGTTAGGGTCAGCCATCAACACGCGGTCACCTGTTTCGACCAGTAATTGACTAGCCAGCAGCAGCGCCCCAGAGGCCCCTGGAGTTACCAGAATACGTGCGGGATCAACATGGGCATTAAAATGCTCGGCGTAATGTCTTGAAATCGCCTCCCGCAGCGACGCTAGGCCTGCCGCGGGTGTATAGCGGGTTTTCCCAGAGGCCAACGCTTGTTGGCCCGCCTCGACAATCGGTGCTGGCGTCGAAAAATCAGGCTCACCAACCTCCAGGTGAATTACATCGTGGCCTTCGGCCTCTCGAGCCTGGGCCATTTCCAATAGATGCATCACGCGAAAAGGTGCAACGTGATTTACACGTGAATTCCAGGCCATAACGGCTCCTTCACTAAATGGTAGAGAAATCATGATGCAGGTCGTTGAAGAGGCAAGACCATGGTCGAAAATGCGCTATTATGCTTGCATAGCGCGCATTTTTCAGCTAAACAAGCATCCCTTTGGCGTGAGATCGTGACACACGCTCATGGTCGATCAGCAGTCACATACGTAAGGGGCACTCCCATGCCAGTAGCGGAAAAGAAACCGGAAGCGTCCAAGTCCTTCACCCCGTATGAGCCAGCACCGGGCGAAGAGTATATGAACGAGAAGCAGCTCGCGCACTTCCGCCAGCTCCTTCTAGACTGGAAACAAGATCTCATGGAAGAGGTGGATCGTACCGTACGCCACCTGCAGGAAGACGCTAATAACTACGCTGACCCTGCTGACCGCGCTACTCAAGAAGAGGGCTTCAGCCTGGAGCTGCGTACTCGGGATCGCGAACGCAAGTTGCTGAAAAAGATCAACGAAACCATCGAAAAAATCGATGAAGACGACTACGGCTTTTGTGAAGCCTGCGGCGTTGAAATCGGCATTCGCCGCCTTGAAGCCCGCCCCACGGCAACGCTATGCGTGGACTGTAAAACGCTGGCAGAGCTTAAAGAGAAACAGCTCGGTGGCTAACCATCGGCGCGAATACGCTACAAGCTGCTAGTTTGTTACAAGCTAAAGCGTCCAACGGGCACCCTTGAGGTGCCCGTTTTTGTTTGTCATCTTGTATTTATCGCTGTACTTATCATCGTAGTTAATCGCTGGCGCTATTTGAACACTTGATTCGGGCTGTCATGACCCATACCACGCACTACCGAGGACGTTTCGCTCCCACACCGTCAGGGCCACTGCATCTTGGCTCGCTAGTGGCCGCCCTAGGCAGCTATTTAGACGCCCGCGCTGTTGACGGGCAGTGGCTGGTGCGCATTGAAGATATCGACCCGCCCCGCTGTCCTGAAGGCGCTGCTGATACAATTCTGCGTCAGCTTGACGCTTTTGGGCTTCATTGGGATGAAGAAATCCGCTGGCAAGGCCACCGTGATGAGGCTTATCGGCAGGCGCTCGATCAACTGGCTGCCCAAGGTTTGGCTTACCCGTGTAGCTGTTCGAGAAAGCAGTGGCAGGCATTTTCAATCTATCCCGGCTGGTGCCGCGAGAGCGTTCGTGATGCCACAAAGCCGGTTGCCTGGCGGCTGCGCAGCGACCTGGCAAAGCGCCCTATTACTTGGCAGGATCGGCTTTTTGGTTTCCAACAGTTCGACCCTGCCGTTTTGGGCGATATTGTGCTTAAGCGCAAAGATCAGCTTTGGGCCTACCAGCTCGCCGTTGTAGTGGATGATGCCGATCAAGGCATTACCGATATTGTGCGCGGTTATGACCTGCTGGATAACACGCCCTGGCAAGGCCAGTTGCAGCAAGCGCTTGGCTTATCAACTCCCCGCTATCTACATTTACCGCTCGTAGTTACTCAAGAGGGTCAAAAACTTTCTAAGCAAAACTTGGCCCCTGCATTAGCCGAAGACGCTGACGGCATTCGCCAACAGCTGTTTCAAGCACTGCAACTACTCGATCAGGCCCCACCTGACGCATTGGTTCAAGAACCACCCGAAACGCAACTAAACTGGGCAATAGCACATTGGTCTGTTGAAAAGCTTGCCGCTACCGCTCACCGCCGCTATCAATCAGAGTCTTAATATGTACGTTTATCGCATACTGCTGTTCTTGGTGTTTGGCGGCTATTTGCTTTCGCCGTTACTGATGGACGGCTGGGGAGATCCAAGCGTTGCCTGGTACCGCCCGTTTGCTATTTGGGGCGGTCTGATCGCGCTTACGCTATGGCTTGAGCAAAAAAGGAAGTTAGATGAGCGTTGAGCTTTTAGGAGTAGTACTGCTGGGCCTAGGGTATCTTGCCTTACTGTTTGCCTGCGGCATGGCCGTTGAGCGTGGCTGGGTACCCGTGCGCATTACGCGCCACCCTATTGTGTACACCCTGGCGCTGGGCGTATACGCCAGCGCGTGGGCAATCTATGGCAGTGTGGAACTTGCGTCGAAAGCAGGCTTTGGCTACCTGGCATATTACCTCGGTGCAGCCGGGGCTTTTCTGCTGGCGCCCGTTCTGCTTGTGCCTATACAACGCATTACGCGTACTTACCAGCTCTCTTCACTCGCAGATCTATTTGCGTTTCGCTACCGATCTCGCTGGGCAGGAACCCTGGTAACGTTGATCAGTTTACTAGCCGTGATGCCACTGCTTGGCATCCAGGTGCAAACCTTAAGCGATGCGGTCTACTTGCTCACCGGCAGTCGCTATAGTGCAGCGGCTACCCTACTGTTTTGCGGTGTGATCGCAGGCTGTGCAGTGTTGTTTGGCGCACGCCATAGCCACCGACATCGTCACGACACACTACTCAGCGTGATTGCTTTTGAGTCGATCATTAAACTACTGGCGATGCTTGGGCTAGGTGCCATTGCACTGTGGTGGGTATTTGATGGGCCTCACGGATTGCAGCAGTGGTTAGAAGGGCCTGGAGCCGCAGTCCAAGCAGCAACGCCACAACTTGAAGCCCCCCAATGGCGCACGCTGCTACTGCTATTTTTTGCCGCTGCATTCATGATGCCGCACCTGTTTCAGATTACGTTTGCAGAAAGTCTTTCTCGCCACACCCTGCTCCAAGCCAGCTGGACGTTGCCGCTTTTTTTACTGCTAATGGCACTTCCAGTGCCTTTAATCTGGTGGGCAGCACAATCGGCAAATGAGACGGTTCCTGTTGCAGCCTACGCCGCCTTCTTGATGTCAGAACATTGGTGGGTGGGTGCGCTAGCCTTCATCGGCGGCCTTGCCGCCGCCAGTGGCACCATGATGATGATTGCACTGGCTCTTTCAGGCATGGTGCTAAACCACGTGGTGCTAGTGGCTCGCCCTCCGGAGGCACGCAGCGATTTATACGGCTGGCTGCTATGGCTTCGTCGCGGCTTGGTCGTCGCTGTGATTGCGGGCGGTTGGCTATTTGCAGAAAGTGTCGGACGCTACCATTCGCTGACAAACCTGGGGCTCGCTGCATTTGTAGGCATGGCGCAGTGCCTACCCGGCATGCTGGCATTACTATACTGGCCCGGCGCGAACCGAAAAGGCATGGTCGCCGGGCTTATGAGCGGCATCATCATTTGGCTGTGGGGTTTATGGTTGCCACTTTTGTTCGAGCTACCCATGCTCTCGCTGCCCCTCACCCCTCTGATGTCTGCGGATGCGCCCATCTGGTATAACGTTACCCTTGTTTCTTTAGCCGTTAATATTTTACTGCTAATCATTGTGTCGCTATTTACCCGCATTTCAGAAGGCGAACGCTCTGCAGCTGAAGCGTGCTCCGTAGATGCAGTCATTCGCTCAAAACGCCTACCACTGGAAGCAGCTACGGCGGGAGACTTCCCCACTTACCTTGCCCAAGCATTGGGAGATGAAGCGGCCAGCCGTGAAGTTGACCGCGCACTAACAGCGCTAAACCTGACACCTCAGGAGCGCCGTCCCTATGCACTGCGCCGCCTGCGCGACCGAATCCAGGCTAATTTATCTGGTTTAATGGGACCTTCCGTCGCACGAGATATTGTTGATCGTTACCTGCCCTACCGCCACGACGATGCACCGGTCACTGACGATATTCATTTTGTTGAAAGCCGCCTTGAAGCTTACCGCTCTAGGCTCACTGGGTTGGCTCGCGAGCTGGATGGCTTACGCCGTCATCATAGGCAAACGCTAGCCTACTTGCCCGTCGGCTTATGCGTGCTGGGCGACGATGATGAGCTGTTAATGTGGAATGAGGCGCTTTCATTACTCTCTGGGATTAGCGGCGATAGCGTAATTGGCTCACGCCGAGATAGTCTGCCCCCACCCTGGCCTAATTTACTAGGTAGCGTACTCAACGCGAGCCATACGCCGTTGTATAAACAAGCAGTATCATTACATGACAAGGATTACTTCCTCACCCTTCATAAAGCGGTGTTAAGCGGGCACGACAGCCGTGGCGGCAGCGTGATTTTGGTAGAAGACCATACTGAAATGAAGTGGCTAGAAGAGGAACTTGTCCACGCAGCGCGTTTGGCATCCATAGGTCAACTTGCGGCGGGCGTGGCACACGAAATAGGCAATCCCATCACGGGCATTTCGTCACTGGCTCAAAACTTGCGCTACGATACCGATGACCCCGCGCTACTGGAAACCGCAGACCAAATACAACAGTTAACCCAACGAGTCACCAAGATTGTTAACTCGCTGGTCGGTTTTGCCCACGGTGGCCGACAGACCTTGCCACTGCCGGCATCCCCCGCCTCGCTCTCTACCATTAGCGAAGACGCGCTACACTTGATCCATTTAGCGCGCTCGGGGGAGGATGTAAGCTTTACCAATGGCTGTCCGGATGACATCGTGGTGCGTGGCGATGCTCAGCGATTAACCCAGGTCATGGTCAACTTACTGAGCAATGCCAAAGATGCCTGCGATGCTCAGGGCACGGTTCATATTGAAGCAGGCAAACAGGCAAGCCATGCTTGGTGGCGGGTCATCGATGATGGCCACGGCATTGACCCAAGTGTGAAGCATCGCCTTTTCGAGCCGTTCACCACGACCAAGCCTGCGGGCCAAGGAACAGGGCTTGGGCTCTCGTTGGCCTACCAAATTATCAATGAGCACCAAGGCAAAATAGAGGTTGCGTCACCACCTCCAGGAAAGCCTCGCGGCACTGCCATTACGCTTTGGCTACCGCTTTACCAACAGGATGATCACCTACCTCATGCCCAGGATACTGATTGTTGAAGATGAAGCGATTATTCGCAGCGCTTTAAAGCGTTTACTCGAACGTCACAGCTACACCGTCAGCGAAGCGGGCAGCGTAGAAGAAGCACGAGAGCTGGCGCCTAGCGAATTTGATCTAGTGATTAGTGATCTGCGTCTGCCAGGTGATCCTGGCACCGCCTTAATTGAGGCCGCAGCACCCTCGCCAGTGCTAATTATGACCAGCTATGCCAGCATGCGCTCGGCAGTCGATGCACTTAAGCAAGGGGCTGTGGACTATGTTGCTAAACCATTTGATCATACCGAGCTTTTAGAAACCGTCGAGCGCATCCTGCATAAGCAGTCGATGCAGCAAGGCACGCCTCCGGATATCACTGATGAAGGAGGTGGGCGTCAAACGATGATCGGCAATTGCACGGCGATGCAGCAGGTTTACACGCGCATTCGCAAAACAGCCCCGGCAGACGTTACCGTGCTGATTCAAGGAGAATCCGGTACAGGTAAAGAGCTCGTCGCTCGAGCCATTCACCAGCAAAGCAAGCGTGCTAAAGCACCACTGATTTGTGTGAACTGCGCGGCAATACCTGAGACGCTGATTGAGTCAGAACTTTTTGGGCATGAGAAAGGGGCGTTTACCGGCGCTAGCGCTGCTCGAACGGGGTTGGTCGAAGCCGCCGACGGAGGCACACTATTTCTGGATGAAATTGGCGAATTGCCACTGGATGCCCAGGCGCGACTGTTACGCGTACTCCAGGAAGGTGAAATCCGCAAAATAGGCTCCGTCGAAACACGTCATGTGGACGTGCGCCTTATCGCCGCCACCCATAGGGACTTGCGTGCTCTGTCAAAAAGCGGGGAATTTCGACTAGATCTTTACTATCGCCTCAACGTTATGCAGATCGAACTACCACCGCTGCGCGACCGTGAAGAGGATGTATTGAAGATAGCCGATATCCTGCTAGATAAAGCGTGCAAACGTCATGACCGACAAGGGCTTCGTTTGTCACGAGCCTCCCGCCAGGATCTACGCGACTACCCCTGGCCAGGTAATGTACGAGAGCTTGAAAATGCGCTGGAGAGAGGTGTGATTCTCGCCGAAGGGCATTTGATTCACCCTGACGACTTAGGCCTGGGCCCTGTTACCAACCGACCTCACTCTTCTGCAGGTAACGGCTCCGCATTAGCAAATGAATCTTCAACGCCTAATGGGGATGACGACGATCTTTCCCTTGAGGATTATTTTCAGCATTTTGTGCTGGAACACCAAGATCAAATGAGCGAAACCGAGTTAGCCCAAAAACTGGGGATTAGCCGTAAAAATTTATGGGAACGGCGCCAGCGCTTAGGCATTCCACGTAAAAAAACCGCACGCCGCCCCAATTAGGCGGCGGCAGTGCGTATGATTAGCCTCTCACACCCCGCTCTCTACGACTAACGTCCAATAGATTGATTTTCATAAGAAATATCCAAAATCTTCCCGCCAGTCACTGTTACCTTCCCACACAACACACACCCAAAATCCATTAAAAACGGGTAACACTATAGGTTGCGATTAGTTCCCTGGCATAGTCAACAAACCCCAAGCCTATGAAAATAAAAGAATAAAGAATGGGTGGCACAGCAAGTGCAATATTACTGGGCAAGAAGAACAAAATGGGCAGCGCGGTCGTCGCCAACAAAAACAACATGACACCGCCCCAACCTGAGCCAAAACAAAAATAACAGGGCCAGGCAGAGATCATAGTACTAACAAGAACAACAGGCTTGAGTCTCACGACTTGCTAGCGCTAAGCAGAATAAGCGCAGCGAACAATAACAACAGTCAGCAAGTGCCCAAAAAGGACGCGACGTACACAAAGAATCTGCTTGCTAACAAAAATAACAGCAGCATGTGTGTACACCCCGGAGCCAATAACAACAAGCCGGGAGAAAAAAGTTCGCGGTTGGATTATTGTTTTGAATACGAGGCGGTCGGAATCAGACTGGTTCTCACGCCTACCGACTGCGGTGCGTATTCAGGGCGATGTGCCATCATGAAGAAAAACAGCAGCATGGACGCTGATTGTCTGCTTTATAGGGGAGGCTCTTGTAGCCTCCCCTTTCCGCGTTTAGAGCGGTTGTCTTTTACAAACCCTGCTCGAATGCTTTGCAAGCCTTAAGGGGTCGGCTACACTCAGCAACTTACCGCTAACCTTGCGGTTATTTTTTCGCTACGTTTCTCGATACCGTTTTCGATACCCTGCGAGTCGATATCGCCGCATGTTTAAAGGATTTACCCGTTTATTACATAGCCCGGGAGAGCACTTGAAATCCCTGCTCGATTCCCCAGAGAGCGCCGCTGATGCGCTCAGTCCACGTATTATTCCGCGCTCCGAGCACCCTGTTTCTCGTCAGCAAATCAGCGAGGCCGCGTTAAAGGTGCTCTATCGTCTAAATGGCGCTGGATTTGATGCCTACCTGGTCGGCGGCTGCATTCGTGATGCATTGCTGGGCAAAATGCCGAAAGATTTCGACGTTGCCACAAATGCAACGCCGGAACAGGTGCGCGATCTGTTTCGCAATTCACGGCTGATTGGTCGGCGCTTTCGTATTGTGCATGTGCGCTTCGGCCGTGAAGTCATTGAAGTCACCACGTTCCGCGGCAAGCCTCAGGATGAGCACGGCGATCATATCGCTCAGCAGTCTGACGATGGCCTACTATTGCGAGACAATGTGTGGGGTAACATCGAAGAAGACGCCCTACGCCGCGACTTCACCGTGAATGCGCTTTACTACAATATCGCTGACTTCACGATTCATGATTTTGCTAATGGCGCGCGTGATATTGAGTCGCGAACGCTGCGACTGATTGGCGACCCCGTTACCCGCTATCGGGAAGACCCAGTACGCATGCTGCGTGCGGTGCGCTTTGCGGCCAAGCTTGATTTCACCATTGAGCCAGCCACTGAAGAGCCGATGTACGATCTGGCACCGCTGCTACTGCAAATTCCTCCCGCCCGTTTGTTTGATGAAGTACTCAAGCTATTCATGTCGGGGCATGGCTTAATTACTTTTCGCTTACTGAGCCATTACAACTTGTTTGGCATGCTGTTCCCCGAAGCGGAAGAAGCCATGGCGGATGCTGCTTGGGCCGAAGATCTGATTGAACAAGCGCTCACTAATACCGACAAACGTATTGCGGAAGGTCGGCCAGTTACGCCAGCCTTTCTGCTAGCCGCTTTTTTGTGGGCGCCAGTGGCACACCGTCAAGCTGAGCTTGAGAGAGAAGGCATGCCCGCAATTCCGGCGCTGCAAACTGCCGCCCAACAGGTCGTGACTCGTCAGTTACAGCATATTTCGATTCCCAAACGTTTTGGCATGCCCATGCGCGATATTTGGGAGCTACAGGCGCGCCTTCCTCTACGCCGTGGCAAACGGGCATTTCAAACCCGCGAACATCCACGCTTCCGAGCCGCCTACGATTTGCTGCTGTTGCGCGAACAAGCAGGTGAAATACCGCGTGGCTTAGGCGATTGGTGGAATGCCTTCCAGCAAGGTGATGAGCACGAGCAACTTCGGCTTCTGCAAAAAGTAGGAAGTGATCCGGCAAGCCAGGGGGACCGTCGACGTAAAAAACGACGCAAACCACGTAAAACAGAGCAGTAAGAACACAATGTCACTTGCTTATATTGGCCTAGGTAGCAATCTGGATGACCCCGTCAACCATATTCGCCAAGCCTTACGAGAACTGGACAAACTGCCTCTTTGCCAGCTTGTGGCTCAGTCGTCCTTATACGCTACACGGCCAATAGGGCCACAAGACCAGCCCGACTTTATTAACGCCGTGGCCGCCCTTGAAACTACGTTTTCTCCGCTGGCACTACTGGACCAGCTTCAAGGGCTAGAACAACGCCACCGTCGCCAGCGATTACGTCACTGGGGGCCGCGCACGCTGGATTTAGATTTACTACTTTACGATCAAGACACGATCGCGCGCCCTAGGCTTCAGGTTCCTCATCCCCATATGCATGAGCGCGCCTTTGTATTAGCGCCTCTTGAAGAACTGGTGTCTGCTACTCAATCAGAGCCAATAGTGCTTTACCAGCAGCCGCTTGCTGAGTGGCTAAAGCACCTTGAGCAAAGCGGGATACAACGGTTAAACAATCCAAATGTCACCGTAACTGCTACCGTCTGACACAAATCTCGACACCAAGCCCCCATTCAGGTAACAATTGCCAGTTACGCCACTTCACGCTTGCAAGGATGCAACGTTAATAATGGTCGGCTGCCCACGTTGCATCGGCCCACTTAGACACTACGAGAGCACGCCATGAAAACCGTCACCCTGAGCACTCTGCAGGCGTATAAGCGCGCCGGCGAAACGTTCAGTTGCCTGACCGCTTACGATGCCTCTTTTGCCCATGCCGCCAGCGCTGCAGGCGTTGATGTTCTGCTAGTCGGCGATTCCCTAGGCATGGTCTTACAAGGGCACACTAGTACGCTTCCCGTGACTATTGAAGATATTTGCTACCACACACGCTGCACGGCGCGTGGTAAAGGCCATAGCCTGTTGATGGTGGATTTGCCATTTATGAGTAACGCCACCACCGAACGCATGCTAGAAGATTCTGCCGCATTGATGCGTGCTGGCGCTGAACTGGTAAAAGTCGAAGGCGAAGCATGGATGGCCGACGGTATACGTGAGATGACCCGCCGCGGCGTTCCGGTATGCGCCCACCTCGGGCTAACACCGCAAACGGTCTATCAGTTAGGTGGTTATAAAGTGCAAGGCCGCGAAGCCGCCCAGGCCGAACAAATTATCAATGATGCTAAAGTGCTCGTTGAGGCAGGTGCTTCCGTGATATTGCTGGAATGTGTACCAGCCAGTCTTGGTAAAGCGGTAACTGAAGCCTTAGACGTCCCTGTGATTGGCATCGGCGCAGGCCCTGATACCGATGGCCAAATTCTAGTCATGCACGACGTGCTAGGCGTTACTCATGGCCGCACACCGCGCTTCGTCAAGAATTTCATGGCTGACGCTGAAAGCATTCAAAGCGCGTTTGCACACTACCATGAAGCGGTTAAAACCCGTACTTTCCCAGCCGCTGAACATTGCTTTTAAGCGCCAACTGGAACGACTACGACCCCTTTATGCGCACTTTACGAGATATCAACGAATTACGCAGCACGCTCCGCGAAGACCGCCAGCGTGGTCAGCGCATTGCCTTAGTGCCCACCATGGGCAACTTGCATCAAGGCCACTTGGCGCTTGTGGCCAATGCTCGTCAGCACGCTGACGTCGTCATTTCAAGCCTGTTCGTGAACCCAATGCAGTTCGGTCCCGGGGAAGACCTGGACGCCTACCCACGGACGTTCGAGGTAGACCAAGCGCAGTTGACCGATGCTGGCTGCGATATTCTCTTCGCCCCCACCGTCAGCGCGCTTTACCCCAATGGCCTGGCTGCCCAGACCCTTGTGCATGTCCCCGACGTAGGCGAAGGATTGTGCGGAGGCTCGCGCCCTGGGCACTTTGATGGCGTTTCTACTGTGGTCAGCATGCTATTTAATCTGGTGCAGCCGGATGTGGCTTGCTTCGGTGAAAAAGATTACCAGCAACTTGCGGTCATTCGTAAGCTGGTGAGTGATCTACACATGCCCATCAAGATTATCGGCGTACCGATTGTGCGCGCCGATGACGGCCTAGCGCTCTCCTCTCGTAATGGTTATTTAAGTGCGTCTGAGCGCGCAAAAGCCCCCATGCTATACCGCACCTTATGCGAGCTACGCGATGCGTTAGAGCAAGGCACCTCCGTCAAAGAGGTACTACAACAGGGTAAAACGGCACTGTATGATGCTGGCTTTACGCCTGATTACCTTGAGCTACGTGACGCAACGCTTGCTCCTGTGAGCAGCTCGACACGCAGTGCCGTGCTACTAGCAGCGGCTAAGCTAGGCCCAGCTCGACTTATTGACAACATCAGCGTGCAGCTCCCAAACGCTGCCACTGACACTAGCGCGTAAGCTAGTTTCGCTATTTAGGAGTGTCTATGCACACGATTATGCTTAAAGCCAAGCTGCATATGGCTCGCGTTACCCACGCGGTACTCAATTATGAAGGTTCCTGTGCTATCGACGGGGAATTGCTGGATATGGCCGGTATTCGCGAAAACGAGCAAATCCAAATTTATAACGTCGAAAACGGCGAGCGTTTCACCACCTACGCGATTCGTGGAGAAGAAGGCTCTAGGCTAATTTCCATCAATGGCGCAGCCGCGCATTTAGCTTCACCGGGACATCGGATCATTATTTGTAGTTACGCCCACTACTCCGAAGCAGAGCTTGAAAACCATCAGCCAGCGCTTGTCTATCTGCAAGAAGGCAATCACGTTAGCCACACCAGCAATGCGATTCCTGTGCAGTTAGCCTAAGCCAAGCAGTTGAGTAACCAGCTATTGTAAGCACCTATTTAACGGGCCGTTGATCGGCCCGTTTTTATTTGCCTAAAAAAGCGTATTGCCGCAACGCACAACCTTCCCCTATGCTGATAGATAAGTTTGACACAACATGCTAACAACAATGGATAGTCAGCTTCCCCTGAAGCCCCTGTCCTCACTCGGAACGTTGCGTTACTTACCCAAGGAGTCATCATATGCAAGACGTGGTTATTGTCGCCGCTCGCCGCACCGCCGTAGGAAGCTTTGGTGGATCACTCGCTGGCATTCCTGCTAGCGACTTAGGTGCATTGGTTATTAAAGACATTCTCGCCTCTACCGGCGTTGCCCCAGAGCAAATTGATGAAGTGTTGCTAGGCCAAGTACTGACTGCTGGCGTAGGTCAAAACCCTGCACGCCAGGCAGCTATCAAAGCTGGCCTGCCTGATGCCGTTCCCGCCATGACGATCAACAAGGTATGTGGTTCAGGCCTAAAGGCCCTACACTTGGCTACCCAGGCAATCCGTTGCGGTGACGCCAGCGTTATTCTGGCAGGTGGACAGGAAAACATGTCTGCGTCCCCCCACATCCTGCCTAACTCGCGTAACGGTCAGCGCATGGGCGACTGGAAAGCAATTGATTCCATGGTTCACGATGGCCTGTGGGATGCATTCAACAACTATCACATGGGTATTACCGCGGAAAACCTAGCGGAAAAATACAGTATCACTCGTGAAGCGATGGACGAATTCGCAGCGGCCTCTCAGCAAAAAGCCGCACAAGCCATCAGAGATGGTAAATTCAAAGGCCAGATCGTTCCTGTGGAAATTCCGCAGCGCAAAGGCGATCCAGTGGTGTTTGATACTGATGAGAACCCACGGGAAGTTACCGCTGAGAAGCTAGGTGGTATGCGTCCGGCGTTCAAGAAAGACGGCACCGTTACCGCCGGTAACGCCTCATCCTTAAACGATGGTGCTGCAGTGGTGATGCTTTGCTCAGCAGAAAAAGCCAAAGAACTTGGCTTAGAGCCACTGGCGCGTATTGCCGCTTACTCTAACGCTGGCGTTGACCCCGCAATCATGGGCATTGGCCCAGCCCCGGCCACCCGCCGCTGCCTCGAAAAAGCTGGCTGGAGCCTGGACGACCTTGACCTAGTAGAAGCTAACGAAGCATTCGCTGCTCAAGCGCTTTCAGTCAACAAAGAGTTGGGCTGGGATGTCAGCAAAGTGAATGTTAATGGCGGCGCGATTGCCCTCGGCCACCCGATCGGTGCCTCTGGCTGCCGCATCTTGGTCAGCCTACTGCATGAAATGATTGCGCGTGATGCTAAGAAAGGCCTAGCCACCCTATGTATTGGCGGTGGTCAAGGTGTTGCACTAGCGATTGAACGTCCCTAAGCCCCTCGTTTAGTGCGCTCAAACGTCATGCCCCCGCTACTTAGCGGGGGCATTTTTGTTAGCTTAATTTTACGGCTTTTTTAAGGACTAGCGACGCTTCTCCCCTACAATGCTCGAAGGCGTTCGCCATACCAGTAAAGCCCCAAGCAAAAACAGCACTGATGCCGCCCACATAGCAATCGGTAGGCTAGTGCCATCGACGATACGACCACCAAACATGGCCCCTAAACCAATTGACATATTAAAGGTAAAGGCCATCAGTGCGGTAGCAGCCTCGGTATTAGGTGCCGTACGTATAATCCAGGTTTGAATACTGACTGATACGCTGCCAAAAACAGCACCCCACACCATTAGCAGCAGTACGCCGCTGGTAGGTTGAACTCCCAGTAGCGGGAAAATAGCCACAACTAACAATAAAAGACTAGGAATGGCCAATACCGCCCGATAAGGGTGACGCCCAGCAAAGATACCTGCCGCGATATTACCCAGGATACCGGCCGCCCCGTATAGCAGCAGCAAACTGCCAACATGGCGCTGAGCTACGCCGCTAATTTCCTGCAGGATGGGGCTAATAAAGGTATAAGCAGCAAAGTGCCCAACAACAACAAAACCAGTGGTTAACACCGCGACTCGCACACCACGGTTGCTAAACTGCTGCGCTAACATACGCAATCTTACTGGCTCTCTTGGCGGTAGTGGTGGTAGCCAACACCATAGTGCAATGGCGGTTAAAAGACTCAGCCCTCCTAGCGCTCCAAACGCCACCCGCCAGTTGCTAAGATCCCCAAGTAGCGTGCCTAGTGGCACCCCCAATACTGACGCGGCGGCCACACCACCGAAAATAATCGTCATGGCCTTGGCAACCTGATCGCTGGGCACTAGCCTTGGGGCAATACTTCCCGCTATGGCCCAAAACCCGCCGATACTAATGCCCACCAACACACGAGCTGCCAGTAGTAACCCAAAATTGCTGGCCACGGCTGAAAGTGCGCTGCCAATCACCATCACAATCATCATCAACGTGAGCATGATGCGTCTATCTAATCGGCCTACCGCTACCGGCAACAGCGGCGCAGAGAAAGCGGCAACCACCCCCGGTACAGTAACCATAAGACCCGCCATACCTGGCGTGACACCCATTGATGACGCTACCTGGGACAATAGCCCTATAGGTAATTGCTCAGCTGTCACCAATAAAAAAATGCCGATCATCACGGCCACCACCGCCCACCAACGCGGCGCTTGCTCCTTCTCCATGGCTCTCTTCTCTTTTCTTATACTTCCTATAAAACGACACCGCCCCCGCAACTAAAAGCTGCGGGGGCGGTCGTTACGTCTGCATCGCTTTAGTTAGCGACATCCGCCTCGGCAGCGGCAAATGCTGCTTTCTCTTCCTCGGTGATCTCTTTAATTGAGAGTTTCACACGATTGCGGTTGTCGATATCCAGTACTTTCACAATCACATCATCGCCTTCATTTAAGAAGTCGCGCACGTTGTTAACGCGCTCGGCAACAATTTGCGATATGTGAACCAAGCCGTCGGTACCCGGCATGATGTTAACGAAAGCACCAAAGTCCGCAATGCGAACCACTTTACCGTTGTAAAGCTTACCAATTTCAGCTTCTGCGGTAATTGCGAGCACGGTATCGATCGCTTTTTTGGCAGCAGCTTTATCTTCGGCGTAGATGCGAACGGTGCCATCATCATCTAGATCAATAGAGGCGCCGGTATCTTCGCAAATCTTACGAATCGTCGCGCCGCCTTTACCGATCACATCACGAATCTTGTCCGGATCAATTTTGATTGTCGCCATAGACGGAGCATTCTCCGACACATCGGTACGACTTTGACTGATCACGTCGTTCATCTGAGCAAGGATACTGAGGCGAGCATCATGAGCCTGCTGCAGCGCTTTCTCCATGATCTCTTCATTGATGCCCTCAATCTTAATGTCCATCTGCAGAGCAGTAACGCCCTCTTCAGAACCGGCAACTTTGAAGTCCATATCGCCCAGGTGGTCTTCGTCACCCAGGATGTCGGTCAATACCGCATAGCCGTCTTCATCTTTTACCAAGCCCATAGCAATACCTGCCACCGGTGCTTTTAACGGCACACCAGCATCCATCAGCGCGAGTGAGGAACCGCACACTGACGCCATGGAGCTAGAACCGTTAGATTCAGTGATTTCCGATACCACACGGATGGTATAGGGGAAGACGTCTTCTGATGGCAACATCGCTTGAACGCCACGGCGAGCTAAACGGCCATGGCCGATTTCGCGGCGCTTCGGACCGCCCATAAAGCCTGCTTCACCAACACAGTAAGGAGGGAAATTGTAGTGCAGCATAAAGCGGTCTTTACGCTCACCTTCCAAAGACTCGATCAGCTGCGAATCGCGCAGGGTGCCCAAGGTCGCAATGGCGATGGCCTGGGTTTCACCACGGGTAAATACTGCCGAACCGTGTGTCTTAGGCAGTACACCCACCTCAATCGCTAGAGGACGTACAGTGGCATTGTCGCGTCCATCGATACGGGGCTCGCCTTTTACGACACGAGAGCGTACAACGCGCTTTTCAAGGCCAGCAAACGCACCTTTCACGTCATCTTTGCTGAACTTACCTTCTACTTCTTCGCCTTCAGCAGCGGCCAACTGTGCAACCGCTTCATCTTTCAGCGCTGACAGCGCATCTTGACGAGCCATTTTGTCAGTAATGCGATAAGCATCACCTACTTTGGCTTCAAAGGCATCGGCCATGGCCGTTTTCAGTGCTACATTTTCCTGAGCGGGCTGCCAATCCCAACGCGGTTTGCCAGCTTCAGCGACCAGCTCTTTAATCGCGCTAACGGCTACCTGCATTTCCTGGTGACCAAACAGCACGGCACCCAGCATTTCGTCTTCAAGCAGTTCCTGGGCTTCCGACTCCACCATCAGTACGGCGTTTTCGGTACCGGCAACAACCATGTCCAGCTCTGATGTAGTCAGCTCTTCAACGGTTGGGTTTAGGAAGTAGCCCTGCTCTTCATTAAAGCCCACACGTGCCGCGCCAATCGGGCCGTTGAACGGCACACCAGCAATACCCAGCGCTGCTGAGGTGCCCAGTAGGGCTGCGATATCGGGGTCATGATTACGATCAGTCGACAGAACAGTACAGATAACCTGCACTTCGTTCATAAACCCTTTAGGAAATAGCGGACGGATCGGACGATCAATCAGACGCGAGGTGAGGGTTTCTTTCTCAGTAGGGCGCCCTTCGCGCTTAAAGAAGCCGCCGGGGATTTTGCCAACTGCGTAAGTTTTCTCTTGGTAGTGTACCGAGAGTGGGAAGAAAGGTTGATTGGGGTTCGCTTCTTTTTTGGCCACAACCGTACACAATACGACGGTTTCATCCATGGTCACCATAACGGCGCCAGTGGCTTGGCGAGCAATACGCCCAGTTTCTAGAGTGACGGTGCTACGACCGTATTGAAACGTTTTTTTTACCGGATTCACGGCGACTTCCTTTAACATTAATATCTACTTGTCTTTTCGCTTGGGTCGTTTTGACTCGCCACCATTCTAGGCGCTGTGGCGCCATACGGCTACCAGAAACAAAAAAACGGGCAGCCCACAAGGGGCTGCCCGTTTTTGATCGTTGCCGTTAACGATTAACGACGCAGACCTAAACGCTGAATCAGAGACTGATAGCGTTCAAAATCTTTACGCTTTAAGTAATCCAGCAGCTTACGACGCTGGTTTACCATGCGGATCAGACCACGACGAGAGTGGTGATCCTGCTTGTTGGTTTTGAAGTGGTCCTGCAGGCCGTTAATATTGGCGCTCAGCAGTGCAACCTGAACTTCAGGGGAACCGGTATCGTTATCGCCGCGGCCGTATTCGTTGACGATCTCGGCCTTCTTCTCAGCGGTTAATGCCATCTGTCTCTCCAGTAAGCAATATGCCTAAAATTGAATGGGTGAGACCACGCATATTTGCAGTCTCATGCAACTATCTTCACGTACAATTTTCGCGCAAATCGCTACGTCCTTGCAACGCTTTACGAGATAGCAACGGTACTTAACAGTCGCTTGGGAGCTACTTCCTGCGCCCCTTTTACAACGCCAAGGCCGATAAACGTCTCAGCGTAATAAAGTCTTGCCAGCGTACCAGGCTCAAGCACACCAATGGCTAAGCTAGCCGTTTGACCGTGTGCCAGGCGCCCGTAAGCCGTTTCATCCACCGTCAGCGACGGCAAATGATCGACCAGCACATCCGCAGGCATTAGTTCAGCCTCCCGGGTGACTTGGTCTGCCAGTGCCTCAAGACCTTCCAGTGTCCACATTGCATCGCCGGTAAAGGGCCCTGTTTTGAGCCTTCTCAACTGGCTAATGTGGGCTCCACAGCCCAGCGCATGGCCAATATCTTCAGCCAAGGTGCGAATATACGTGCCTTTGCTGCAGCTGACTTCCATCTCAAAGGCCGTGCCCTCGAAAGCAAGCAGCCGCGCATCATACACGCTTACTCGCCGCGCTGCACGCTCAACGTGCTTACCCTCACGGGCAAGCTCATAAAGCTTTTTGCCTTGATGCTTCAATGCTGAATACATCGGCGGCACTTGGTCAATCTCGCCGTGAAAGCGAGCTAGGACTGACTCGACATCCTCAGTCGTTAAACTGGGAATCTCTCGCCGCTCAATGACCGTACCTTCAGCATCACCGGTATCTGTGATCACACCCAGTTCTACACGGGTGCGATACATCTTATCGGCTTCTAACAGGTGCGCGGAAAACTTAGTGGCCTCCCCAAGGCAAATAGGTAACAAGCCTGTTGCCATAGGGTCCAGCGTGCCGGTATGACCGGCTTTTTGCGCCTCAAACAGACGACGCACACGCTGCAGCGCATGGTTGCTGGAAATGCCCTTAGGCTTATCCAGCAGCAATACGCCATTAACCGGCAATCCGCGACGGCGACGTGCCATTAGCGCGTCTCCTCACCATTGCCATCGTCGCTACCCTCTTCATCATCCTGTTGACGTGCGCGGTCAGTTGAAACCGCTTCGTCGATCAGTGATGAGAGGTGCTGGCCACGCACCACGCTTTCATCGTAATGAAAGCGCAGTTCAGGTACGTGACGCAGCTTAATACGTTTGGCAATTTGGCTTCTTAGAAAGCCTCCAGCGCGCTTTAGCACCTGCAGGTTTTCTTTGATACGCGCGGGATCTTGCTCACCCAATAAGGTGACATAGATATCGGCGTAGCCAAGATCACGGCTAACGGTCGCGCCGCTCACCGTTATCATGCCCAAACGCGGGTCTTTCACTTCGCGCTGGATCAGTACTGCCAGCTCCTTTTGGAGCTGGTCAGCAACTCGGTCGGTACGCTTAAATTCGCGCATGATTGCTCCTCGCGGCCTTACAGGCTGCGCTCGACCTTCACTTGGTCAAAGACTTCGATCTTATCGTTGACCTGAACATCGTTGTAGTTCTTCACGCCGATGCCGCATTCCATGCCATTACGCACTTCTTGAACGTCATCTTTGAAGCGGCGCAGCGACTCGAGCTCGCCTTCGTAAATCACAACGTTGTCACGCAGTACACGGATACGCTTGCTGCGCGATACGGTGCCTTCGACAACCATACAGCCAGCCACTGCACCAATTTTCGGTGCGCGGAACACATCGCGTACTTCGGCCACACCCACGATCTCTTCTTTCCACTCGGGAGCAAGCATACCGCTCATCGCCTGCTTAACCTCATCGATCAGCTGGTAAATAACGCTGTAGTAGCGTAGATCCAGACCTTCACGTTCGATGATTTCACGAGCAGCGGCATCAGCACGGACGTTGAAGCCGACGACGATAGCCTCAGAAGCAAGCGCCAAGTTGGCATCAGTACCGGTGATACCGCCAACACCCGAGGAGACCACGGCAACTTCAACTTCACCGGTGGAGAGTTCTTCCAGGGCGCCTTTGATAGCTTCCAGCGAACCTTGAACGTCGGCTTTCAGAACGATGTTGACCTTGGCCACTTCGTCTTGGCCCATCTGGCTGAACATGTTCTCCAGCTTGGCCTTCTGCTGACGTGCCAGGCGCACTTCGCGGTATTTGCCTTGACGGAAGTTAGCCACTTCACGGGCTTTCTTCTCATCGGCAACGACCATGAAGTCATCACCTGCATCCGGCGTGCCATCCAAACCTTGGATTTCGACCGGCATAGCAGGGCCAGCGGTATCCACTTGCTTGCCCAGCTCATTGGTAAGCGCACGAACGCGGCCATAATGCAGACCCGCAAGGACGATATCGCCTTTCTTCAGCGTTCCGTTCTGCACCAGAACGGTGGCTACCGGACCGCGGCCTTTATCAAGACGCGATTCAACAACAACACCTTTACCTGGCGCAGAAGGCACAGCCGTCAGCTCAAGCACTTCAGAAACTAACTGAATAGCTTCCAGCAGCTCTTCGATACCTTCACCCGTATGTGCAGACACATGCACAAACTGGGTATCGCCGCCCCACTCTTCGGAGATCACGCCATGCTGCGAAAGCTCGTTCTTAATGCGATCCAGATCGATGCCCTGCTTGTCGATCTTGTTCACCGCCACCACCATGGGAACTTCAGCAGCTTTGGAGTGTTCGATCGCTTCAATCGTCTGGGGCATTACGCCGTCATCAGCAGCAACAACCAGGATAACGACGTCGGTCGCTTTAGCACCACGGGCACGCATTGCGGTAAACGCCGCGTGGCCAGGGGTATCCAGGAAGGTAACGCCGCCGTGGTTGTCTTCCACGTGGTAAGCACCGATGTGCTGGGTAATACCACCCGCTTCGCCAGTGGCGACTTTCGCGCGACGGATATAATCCAACAACGATGTTTTACCGTGGTCAACGTGACCCATAACGGTGACCACAGGTGAACGGGTGATCTCTTCGCCTTCATAGGAGATGCCTTCGAGCATTTCCGTTTCCAGCGCATCGTCCTTCACCAGCTTGACCTTGTGTCCCATCTCTTCCACAACGATAGCCGCTGTATCCTGGTCAATCGTTTGGTTGATGGTCACTGCCGCGCCCATGTTGAACATAGCCTTGATCACTTCATTGGCTTTGATCGACATTTTGTCGGCCAACTCAGCAACGCTGATTGACTCAGGGATAGAGACTTCACGGACGATCGGCTGAGTCGGCTTTTGGAAAGCATGCTTGCCGTTGCCACTCTGGCTGGCACCACCACGACGACCGCCGCGACGTTCGGCACGTTTTACTTTCTTACCGCCGCCACCGCGCTTACGCTCTTCGCGATCACCACGATCATCCTCATCATCACGGCCTTTTTTCTTAGCCGCTGCCTTTTTGGGCGGCGCTGTACGACGATCCGTTCGACCTTCTTTCGGCGGCGCAGGCGGCAAATCATCAGGTGCTGGGGTATCGTCGATTTGAAGCTCAGGCACAGCGATTTCGGGCACTTCAGCCGCTTTTGCCTTGGCTTTTTCTTCCTCGGCTTTACGTGCGACATCTTCTGCTGCTTTCGCTTTAGCCGCTGCCGCCTTCTCTTCAGCTTCGCGAACATCGCGAGCTTTACGCTCGGCTTCCGCTTCTGCCATATCACCTACCAGCTGACGCGGGCCAGAGTGCTTAGGCTCAGGTGCCTTCGGCTTATCGTCTTCAGCGCTCTTAACGTACGTCTTCTTCTTACGCACCTGCACTTCAATCGTTTTTCCGCGCTCGCCTGTTTTAATACGGCTACGTGTCTTGCGCGTCAGCGTAATGCGGTTTTTGCTAGCATCGCTGTCACCACCGCCATGACTTTTTTTCAAAAAGCTTAGCAGCGTTTGCTTGTCATCTTCCGACACAGCGTCGCTTTCTGACGCATGCTTTAAACCAGCTTCTTTCATTTGTTCCAATAGGCGGGGCACATCACGGCCCACCTTTACTGCAAAATCTTTAACTGTCATATCTGACATAGTGACCCTCCTCAGCCCGTGACCTTTTACTGTGTGTTCGAATCCGATACGCCATCGTCTTCAAACCAGGGCGCACGGGCAGTCATGATCAGTGCCGCTGCGCGCGCTTCGTCCAACTCCTCGATATCGACCAGATCGTCGACAGACTGCTCGGCGAGATCTTCCATGGTGACGATGCCTCGGCTAGCCAGAATGAAGGCCAGGTGGCGCTCCATGCCGTCCATATCCAGCAGATCGTCTGCTGGTTGGGCACCGTCTAGCGCTTCCTCCGAGGCAATGGCCATCGTCAGCAGCTCGTCTTTCGCTCGTGCACGCAGCTCTTCCACCAAATCTTCATCGAACTCTTCGATTTCGAGCATCTCTTCAAGCGGCACGTAGGCAACTTCTTCCAGGGTGGTAAACCCTTCTTCTACTAATAAGCGGGCAACGTCTTCATCCACTTCTAAATGCTGAACAAAGGAGTCCACCAAGCTATCAATTTCCTGCTCACGCTTTGACTCAGCTTCATCTTCGGTCATCACGTTAATGCGCCAGCCTGTTAGCTCAGAGGCTAAGCGCACATTCTGGCCACTACGACCAATGGCCTGAGCCAGATTATCTTGAGCAACGGCAACGTCCATGGCGTGAGCATCTTCGTCCACCAGGATAGACGCCACATCCGCAGGTGCCATGGCATTTATCACCAACTGCGCCGGATTGTCGTCCCACAGCACAATATCGACACGCTCATTTTGCAGCTCTGACGACACTGCCTGTACGCGAGAGCCGCGCATACCAACACACGCCCCAACAGGATCGATGCGGCGGTCGTTAGTTTTAACGGCGATTTTGGCCCGTGAGCCAGGGTCGCGCGCCGCACCTTTGATTTCAATCAGCTGTTCCGCAATTTCCGGGACTTCAATTTTAAACAGCTCAATAATGAACTCAGGACAGGTGCGTGACAGCTGTAGCTGGGCACCACGCGCGTCAGGATCAACTTTTACTAGCAATGCGCGTACCCGCTCATTCATGCGGTAGCGCTCACCGTGAATCATTTCGTTACGCGGCAAAAACGCCTCAGCATTTTCACCCAGGTCAATAATCAACCCGTCACGCGTGGTTTTCTTGACAATACCTGCCACCAACTCGCCTTCGCGGTCAGCGTACTGACGAACAACTTCAGCGCGTTCAGCTTCACGCACCTTTTGAACGATAACCTGCTTTGCCGTTTGCGCAGCGATACGGCCAAACACGGCATTTTCAATTTTTTTCTCAACCACATCACCTAGTTTAAGCGGCGGATCACGCTGCTCAGCGATGGTTTCTTTAATTTCATAATCAGGTGTTTCAAATTCGTCATCTTCGACAACGGTCCAGTAGCGGAACGTATCGTAGTCGCCCGTGCGGCGATCGATATGGACGCGCACATTGGCTTCTTCTTGATCAAAACGCTTGCGTGACGCGCTAGCTAGCGCGGCTTCAACCGCTTCAAAAATAACATCGCGGGGGACGCCTTTTTCGTTAGAGATCGCGTCCACGACCATTAAAATTTCTTTACTCATGCGTTTGCCTCGCCAGAAAACCTGTCCTTTTGTGCATCATCCCGGCAGCCTGCCGGAAGCCGCCACCCGTTTATTCGTCGAATTGCGGGACGACGTGCGCAGAATCGATGCTTTCGATTGGAAAACAGTACTCTTCGCCATCCAGCTGTAGCAGTACCTCATCGCCTTCGACACCAGCGAGAAGGCCTTGGTATTTACGCCGTCCATCAAAAGCCACGCGCAATTTGAGCGCAACGTGGTGGCCTTGATAACGAATAAATTGATCCAGGGTATATAAGGGACGTGCCATACCAGGCGACGAGACTTCCAAGCGGTATTCGCCAGGAATAGGATCTTCCACATCCATAACGGCACTGACTTGGCGGCTAATATCAGCGCAGTCTTCCACGCTGACGCCGCTTTCGCGTTCGATATAAATCACCAGCCGCGAATGCTTGCCCTGGGAAAGATGGTCGATGCCCCATAGCTCAAAACCCATGGCGGCTACGACAGGTTCGATCAGCGCGTGAAGCGCAGCGTGTTTTGTGGCCACAGACAAAGCTCCTATAGCCGTTGCATCAGGCACCTGGCCAGGAGTTGAATGAAAAGCTAGGTGGCTGATTGGCGTTACCCGGAAATGTGTCTCTGGCAATTCGGAAGACATCCGCTCTGGAGACACTCTTGGCTCTCGAAAAGCTACTAACAAAAAGCCCCTTCACAGGAAGGGGCTTTTCGAAAGAAACCTGTAATACCACCTAATAACATGACTAGGCCTTCGCCTCTGCCCAACAAACATCAAGATTAACTAACATCAAGATTTCTAGGCAATCAACATGCTATTAGTAAATGGTAGCGGGGACCGGATTTGAACCGATGACCTTCGGGTTATGAGCCCGACGAGCTACCAGACTGCTCCACCCCGCATCAATCTAGGTCGACGATAATAGACACTTGAACCACTTTCGTCAACCTTTCTTTTCAAGTGCATTTTTCGTCTTAGGTACCAATCCCTACTTTCTGACAAAAGCTTATTGAATAAAGCTTCTCTGACAAAAAACTCTGGGAAGCTGGCGAACCAGCAAAACAGATGGTGCCGAAGGCGGGACTTGAACCCGCACGACCATACGGTCACTACCCCCTCAAGATAGCGTGTCTACCAATTCCACCACTTCGGCAACAGGGGAGGCTAAAAAAAGCAGTATCAATATGTTACTCGCTGCTTTCCTCTAGCACTGGCGCGGTATTATCCATACTTGCAGGACCATCGTCAAGCGTTGGGATGTTGCGCTGCTGCTCAATTAGACGAGAATCGGGAATACCAGCCTCGGGCGCTTGCCCTGCCTGGGTCGCAAAATAAGCCAACGCCATTGAGGTAACAAAAAAGCCGGCGGCTAAAAGCCCCGTTGCGCGAGACAAAAAGTTACCGCTACCCCGCGAACCAAACACAGTTTGCGATGCCCCGCCACCAAAGGCGGCACCCGCTTCGGCACCTTTACCCTGCTGAAGCAGGATGAGCACAACCAAGGCGATCGCAATCACCACGTGAACCATAAGAATTGCAACTTGCATGGGATTATCCTGCTGACTGACAAATGGCGTAGAAATCATCGGTTTTGAGCGAAGCACCGCCCACTAAACCGCCGTCGATATCCGGCTGAGCGAGCAACTCAGCCGCATTGCTTGCATTCATGCTGCCGCCGTAAAGCAACTTAAGCTGCTCGGCTAGCGTTTTATCAAACCCAGCCTGGTAGGTACGAATACCGGCCATTACTTCCTGAGCCTGCTCCGGGGTTGCGGTACGACCTGTCCCAATAGCCCATACAGGCTCATAGGCAATAACAAGCTTAAGCCGTTGTGCTGGCTCTAAACGCGCCATTGCATAGCCCACTTGCCGCAACACAACATCCATCGTGCTACCAGAATCGCGCTCTTCTAGGGTTTCACCCACACAAAGAATCGGCGTGATACCAACATCAAGTGCAGCTACCAAGCGGTCAAACACCTGCTCATCACCTTCTTTGTATAGCTGGCGACGCTCAGAGTGACCAACCAGCACATAGGCAACATCAAACTCTTTAAGCATACGCCCACTGATCTCACCCGTGTGCGCACCCGAGTGCTGAGGATTGAGCGTCTGCGCCCCTAACTGTAACGGCGTATTTTGGAAAGCACTTCGTGCTGCTTCCAAATAAGGAAACGGCGGAATAACTACAACGTCGATTTCATTAGGCAGCTTGGACGCGGTAAAGGCGTCTCCAAACGCTTGAATCAACGCCGTGGAGCCGTTCATTTTCCAGTTACCGGCAATTAATGGCGTACGCATCGATTATCCTCACTCAAGGTGGAGCGAAATGGTATAGGAGCGGCCTTGTCAAGACAACCGCTGTTATACAGGTTAGTTAGAGGCGTAGGAGCATGCCCGCCTATCAAATACGTTTACCAAACTAGCTGAGTAACGCTTGGACCTGATCGGCAAGCTTATGCGCTAGACGGTCAACATCCAGGTGGGCCCGCCCTTCCACCATCACTCGGATTAGTGGCTCAGTGCCCGACGGCCGCAGCAGCACTCGACCCTGGTCACCCAACTCATCTTCAAGGGCAGCAACCGCTTCGAGTAGCGGCTTTGCCGTCATGACATCTTTTGCGTTGGTACCCGCAGGCAACCTGACGTTAACCAGCGACTGAGGCACCTTTTCTAACCCCTTCAAGAGAGACAGAAGCGGCTTTTGCTCTCGCACCATCAACGCCAGTACTTGCAACGCTGAAACCACCCCATCGCCCGTCGTTTGAACATGACCACATACAATATGACCTGATGACTCGCCTCCCAACTCCCAGCCGTTGGCAGCCATCATTTCCATGACAAAGCGATCGCCAACTTTCGCGCGCTGAAAGGGAATTCCCAGCCGCTCCAGCGCCATAGCAAGCCCGAAGTTGCTCATCAGAGTTCCCACCACGCCGCCTTCAAGCAGCCCTCGCTCGTGACGATCTCGGGCGATCAGGTAAAGAATATCGTCGCCATCCACCTCACGGCCATCGGCATCTACCAACAGCACTCGATCTCCATCTCCATCAAAGGCAATGCCTAGATCAGCCCCTTGCTGTATCACCGCTGCCCGCAGCGCTGCGGGATGGGTAGACCCCACTTGATGATTAATATTCAACCCATCAGGGGAAGAACCGATCACGCTAACATCAGCACCTAGCTCACGAAATACGTTTGGCGCAATGTGGTAGGTAGCCCCATGCGCACAATCCAATACAACTTTTAAACCATGCAAGCTGAGACGATCAGGTAACGTCGATTTGCAGAACTCGATATAGCGCCCAGCAGCATCGTCAATGCGCGTCGCTTTACCCAGCTGAGCCGCGCTCGCCGTTGTCAGAGGTGCTTCAAGCATCGTCTCAATACGATCTTCAATCTCGTCGGGTAGCTTTTTGCCCTCGGCAGAGAAAAACTTAATGCCGTTATCATCAAATGGGTTATGGGAAGCAGAAATCACAATCCCAGCGTCGGCGCGAAAGGTACGCGTTAGATAAGCAATCCCCGGCGTAGGCATTGGCCCCAGCAACGAAACATCGACACCTGCGGCAGATAGCCCCGCCTCCAAGGCTGACTCAAACATATAGCCAGAGATGCGCGTATCTTTACCAATTAATACGCGAGTACGGCCTTTTTCACGGCGCAGCACTTGACCCACCGCCCACCCCAGCTTGAGCATAAAATCGGCGGTAATGGGCGCTTGCCCAACCGTGCCGCGAATGCCATCGGTACCAAAATAACGTCGCGTCATGAAGTCATCTCCTTATTTGGCGGCGACTCGCAGCCTTCTTGAAGCACCGCCCACGCCATATTTACGGCATCTACCGTGGGCCCTACATCATGCACGCGTAAAATATTGGCGCCCCGCTCAACCGCCATGGCTGCTAGCGCAAGACCTCCGGCCAAGCGCTCTTCCACCGGGCGCCCCAACACTTTACCAATCATGCTTTTCCGCGACATCCCCACTAACAACGGCAACTCCAGCGCCTGAAGCTCATCCATATACTTCAGCAAGCGCAGGTTATGTTCAATGGTTTTGCCAAAACCAAAGCCAGGATCTACCAATAGACGGCTACGACGAATTCCAGCGGCTTCACACGCCGCTATCCGCTCAGCAAGATAGTCGGCAACTACTCGCTCAACTGGCTGACCGTAATACGGCGACTGCTGCATATCCTGTGGCTCACCCTGGCGATGCATTAAACACACAGGCAGACTAGTGCTTGCTGCAGCGCCCAGCGCACCCTCGCGCTCCAGCGCCCGCACATCGTTAATCATTCCAGCGCCAAGCGCGCTAACTTCTCGCATAACGGCAGGGCTACTGGTGTCCACTGACACCAGCGCATCTAGCTCGTGCACTAGCGCTTCAACCACAGGCGCAACACGGTCTAGCTCTTCCTGCTCTGATACAGGGCTAGCTCCCGGCCTTGTCGACTCCCCACCCACGTCAATCATCGCGGCACCTTCCGCCAACATTTGTTCAGCATGGTGCAGCGCACCATCTAGGCCAACGTGCTGACCGCCATCAGAGAAGGAGTCCGGCGTAACATTCAGAATACCCATTACCCGTGGAAACGAAAGATCTAGCGAATGGCGCCCACAGCGCAGGTGATATGCGCTATCCGCTGCCCGTGAAGGCGATGAAGAGTCAACTATCGGTTTCATGCTGCGGCCTGCTAAAAGAAAAAACGTGTTTGCAATTACTCCACAGCATAACAAAAAGGCGCCCCGTTATGGGACGCCTTTACTAACATCACTAACACTCACAAACGTTAAGGACCTGCGGGCCCACCTAGCGGGTCAGAAGGACGACGGCGTGGCTCGCCATCATCTTCTTCGCCATCATCGCCAGACGCATCAGAAGATGAACCGTCAGCCTTTTCTCCAGCCTTTTCTTCGGGCTTGTCGTCGCTAACACGTGTACCGCCGCCAGATGAATCACCGTCGTTCCAGCCTTCCGGCGGACGCGGATCGCGACCCTCCATAATATCTTTTAGCTGATCCGCATCGATGGTTTCGTACTTCATCAGTGCTTCAGCCATCGCGTCTAGCTTGTCGCGATTATCTTCCAAAATCTGACGAGCCTGCTCGTAACACTCGTCGATAATCTTGCGCACTTCTTTATCGAGACGAGACGTTGTTTCGCCAGATTTTAACTTACCGCCACCCTGACCAGGGCCGCCAAGGAACTGGTGAGACTCATCCTCGTCGTACATGATCGGGCCCATTTCATTCGAAAGCCCCCACTTAGCGACCATGTTATGGGCGAGCTCGGTGGCACGCTTGATATCGTTTGAAGCACCTGTCGTCACACCATTAGCGCCCAGCGTCATCTCTTCGGCAATGCGCCCACCAAACAGCGAACAAATCTGACTGAGAATTTGCTGGCGAGACAGGCTGTAACGATCTTCTTCTGGCAAGAACATCGTGACACCTAGCGCACGGCCACGTGGGATGATCGTCACTTTGTAAACGGGATCATGCTCAGGCGCAACCAAGCCAATAATGGCATGACCAGATTCGTGATACGCCGTGTTGAGCTTCTCTTTATCGGTCATGACCATCGACTTGCGCTCAGCGCCCATCATGATCTTATCTTTAGCAAGCTCCAACTCTTCCATGGCAACCAAGCGCTTGTTACGACGGGCCGCAAAGAGCGCTGCCTCATTCACCAAGTTCGCAAGGTCCGCACCAGAAAAGCCCGGCGTACCGCGTGCAATCAGCTGCGGCTTAACATCATCAGCCAGCGGCACTTTACGTAGATGGACACCCAGAATGTGTTCACGACCACGAATATCCGGCAGCCCAACCGTTACTTGACGGTCAAAACGACCTGGACGCAGCAGCGCAGGATCAAGAACATCAGGGCGGTTAGTGGCCGCGATGACGATGACACCTTCATTAGCTTCGAAGCCATCCATCTCTACCAACAACTGGTTGAGCGTCTGCTCACGCTCATCATTGCCGCCGCCCATGCCAGCACCGCGCGAACGGCCAACCGCATCGATTTCATCGATAAAAATGATACAAGGCGCTTGTTTCTTGGCTTGCTCAAACATGTCACGTACGCGCGAAGCACCAACGCCCACAAACATTTCAACAAAGTCTGAACCCGAAATAGAGAAAAACGGTACTTTGGCTTCGCCCGCGATGGACTTGGCCAGCAGCGTTTTACCCGTTCCAGGCGGACCTACCATCAATACACCGCGAGGGATTGTGCCACCCAAACGCTGGAATTTGGTAGGGTCACGTAAGAAGTCTACAAGCTCTTCAACTTCTTCTTTCGCCTCATCGCAACCTGCAACATCGGCAAATGTTGTCTTAATCTGGTCTTGGGAAAGCAGCTTAGCTTTCGACTTGCCGAAGCTCATCGGGCCGCCTTTGCCGCCACCAGCACCACCCTGCATCTGGCGCATGAAGAACATAAAAATGGCCAGGATAAGCAAAATCGGGAAGCTCGCAATCAGCAAACGCGTCCAGATGCTTTGCTGCTCAGGCTCTTTACCGACAACGGTCACATTGTTACTTAGCAGATCATCCATCAGTTTAGGGTCTTCCGCCGATGGGCGAATGGTCTGGAACTGAGAACCGTCCGTACGCTCACCAGTGATGGTATAGCCATCAATCGTGACACTACGTACCTGCTGATTTTGCACCTGCTGCACAAACTGAGAGTAGTTGGTGGTTTGCGGTGCGCTTTCCGTACTGAAATTGTTGAACACTGTCAGTAGAACGGCCGCGATGACCAACCACAGAATCAGGTTCTTCGCCATATCGTTCAAGGGGCTACCCTCATTACAAGAATCCGTCAGTTAACCGCTAATACTCAGACCTTACACTAGAGCTTAACGTTCAACCATTGCCAAAGCACATTTCGCTTTGGGCCATCTGTGTCACGCTCGTCCAATGTGCATAATGTGACACAATTTACGCCTGCCTGTCTGGCAATCGTGGTGATAAATCTTTGCTATTACGCGCCAGTATCTACACGCTCGCACTTACTGGCTAGTAAAGGGCCACGTCTCGTTAGCCTCGAAATCCTTCCGCCAAAAAATAGACTTCCCGCGAGCGCGCCCTCGAAGCATCCGGCTTGCGAGTCACAACACGATCAAAGCTACTTCGGAGCTCTTTCAAATAGGTATCAAATCCTTCGCCTTGAAATACCTTAGCCAGAAAACGTCCACCAGGCGGTAGCGTTTCTCGCGCAAGTTCCAAAGCGAGTTCGACAAGGTACATTGCCTGTGGCTGATCAATAGCCGCCATACCACTCATATTGGGGGCCATATCGGACATCACAAGGTCTACCTGGCGATTTCCTAAACGTTCAAGAATCGCGTTAAGCACGCTCTCTTCAGTAAAATCGCCCTGGATAAAGTCGACACCGGCTAGGGCATCCATCTCTAGTATGTCTGACGCTATCACGACACCATCAGGCCCCACCTTTTCTGCGGCAATTTGACTCCACCCCCCTGGGGCAGCGCCAAGATCAATTACCGTCATGCCTGGACGAAACAGTTTATCCTTTTCGTCAAGCTCAAGCAGCTTATAGCTCGCACGAGAGCGATAGCCATCTTGCCAGCGCTGCTTTACATACTGATCGTCGAAATGTTCTTTCTTCCAGTTATTGCTGGTCTTGCTTACTGAGTGTTTACGGCTTGGGGGCTTTTGCTGCATGTGGGAATCTAACACTGGAATAAGAGATGGGCGCATTCAAGCGATTGCTTTCACTTAACGGCATTTCACCGTAAGATGGAGCGTTAAGCGCTAACCGGGATACCGCAAGATACCATGAGCTTGTCACAGGCACAAAAGAAAGCATTTCGTAGCATTGGCCACCATCTTAATCCAGTGGTCACCGTTTCTGAGAACGGCGTCTCCGAAAATCTGCTCGCAGAACTCAGCCGCGCGCTCAACGATCACGAGCTCATCAAAGTGAAGCTCGCTATTACAGAGCGGGACGACCGCGTCGCAATGCTCAATGAGCTAGTCGCCGACAGTAACGCTGAGCTAGTACAAACCATTGGCAAAATGGCGCTGCTTTATCGCCGCAACCCAAAGGTAAACCCCAAGCTTTCCAACATCACGCGTTTTGAAAACCACCACGGACGGCATTAACCTGTACGTGGCTTGTTAAAGAATGCATGACTCTAAAAGGCCCGCGACGTCACCGTCACGGGCCTTTTAGTGTGCCTGGACCGCAGGCGCTATACAGACGCCTGCCCCCGCATCACAGCGATAAATCAGAGATGCTCAACACTCTCAATTTCGTACTCAACATCGCCACCAGGTGTTTTTACCACCACCACATCGCCTTCTTCTTTGCCAATCATCGCTCGGGCGATAGGCGAGGTCACAGAAATGCGCCCCTCTTTTATATTGGCCTCATCTTCACCAACAATGCGGTAGGTAACGCTGGCGTCGCTATCCAGGTTCAGCAAAGACACGGTAACCCCAAAGATCACCTTGCCGGTTTTTGGTAGCTTAGTAACGTCAATTACCTGCGCACCTGAAAGCTTGCTTTCAATTTCCTGGATACGGCCTTCAATAAATCCTTGCTGCTCACGAGCGGCGTGGTACTCCGCGTTCTCTTTGAGATCGCCATGTTCACGCGCTTCAGCAATAGCAGCAATAACTTGAGGGCGGGCTTCGCCCTTCAAGTGATTAAGCTCTTCGCGAAGACTTTTTTCTCCCGCTACCGTCATCGGGACCTTGTTCATTGACTTGCTCCTGCATGCAGATCCTGAAGGCGCCGCACCGTAATCTCCCTGCCGTACTCAAGCGCCATGCAAACAGCATTAGCGCCCGCCAAGGTGGTCGCATAGGGCACCTTGCGCGCGAGAGCAGTACGGCGAATAATTGAAGAGTCGTTAATAGCCTGACGACCTTCAGTCGTGTTCACGATGTAGGCGATTTCGTCGTTCTTCAGCAGATCGACGATATGGGGACGGCCTTCGTAGACTTTATTGACGTGCTCCACTTCCAGTCCAGCGGCTTCAAGTGCCGTCGCCGTACCGCGTGTTGCACATAGTGTGAAGCCCAATGTTAGCAGAGAACGTGCCACTTCGATAATCCCCTGCTTGTCAGGCTCACGCACCGAAAGGAACGCTTTGCGGTCGCCACTCAACGCTGGAATGGCTTCGCCAGCACCCAACTGCGCTTTAAAGAACGCCTCAGCAAAGGTCTCGCCAGAGCCCATCACTTCACCCGTCGACTTCATTTCGGGCGACAGAATCGGGTCAACGCCCTGGAACTTGTTGAACGGGAAGACCGCCTCTTTCACGCTATAGAAGTGCGGGATAATTTCACGCTCAAAGCCCTGCTCGGCCAGTGTTTTACCCGCCATGCAGCGCGCCGCAATCTGCGCCAGCGAGGTGCCGATGCACTTAGATACAAACGGCACAGTACGCGACGCACGGGGATTAACCTCGATGACATAGATCTCGCCATCCTGCCACGCCAGCTGCACGTTCATCAGGCCTTTAACACCCAGCTCGACGGCCATTTTCTTGACCTGCTCGCGCATTTCATCCTGCACATCGGCAGGCAACGAGTATGGCGGCAGGGCACAAGCGGAATCACCAGAGTGAACCCCTGCTTGCTCAACGTGCTGCATAATACCGCCAATCACCACCTGCTGACCGTCCGATACAGCGTCGATATCAATCTCGATTGCTGCACTCAAGAAGTGATCAAGCAGGACGGGGGAATCGTTAGATACCTTCACCGCATTGGTCATGTAGTTTTCAAGCTCGGAGGCGTCATAAACGATTTCCATCGCACGACCACCCAGCACATAGCTAGGACGCACCACCAGCGGGTAGCCAATAGTTTCTGCCTTGGAAAACGCCTCTTCAAAGCTGCGGGCGGTGGCGTTGGGTGGCTGCTTCAAGCCTAGCTTGTCGATCATCACCTGGAAGCGCTCGCGGTCTTCAGCGCGGTCAATGGCATCCGGCGTGGTGCCGATAATCGGCACGCCTGCCGCCTCTAGCTCACGGGCAAGCTTCAACGGCGTTTGACCACCGAACTGAACAATCACGCCTACCGGCTTCTCTTTGTCGGCAATTTCCAATACATCTTCCAGCGTCACCGGCTCGAAATAGAGGCGGTCAGAGGTGTCGTAGTCGGTAGAAACGGTTTCCGGATTGCAGTTGACCATGATGGTTTCATAACCATCATCGCGCATGGCGAAGGCGGCATGAACACAGCAGTAATCAAACTCGATGCCTTGACCGATACGGTTCGGGCCACCACCCAGTACCATAATTTTCTGGCGATCTGAGACATCCGCTTCGCATTCCTCTTCATAGGTGGAATACATGTAAGCGGTGTCAGAGGCAAATTCCGCAGCACAGGTGTCGACACGTTTATAAACGGGGCGAATGCCCGCTGCCTGACGCGTTTTGCGGAACTCTTTTTCAGACACGCCCAGCAGCTTGGCCAAACGCGCGTCACCAAAGCCTTTGCGCTTAAGCTGGTACAGCTCGCGAGCAGAGAAATCGGCCAGGGCGCGCTTGGCGACGGCATTTTCAGTCAACACCAAATCTTCCAACTGCACCAGGAACCAAGGATCGATATTGGTGAGCGCAAATACCTCATCAACACTCATTCCTGAGCGCATGGCGTCAGCCACGTAAAAAATACGCTCGGCACCAGCGGCCTGTAGCTCGCCCTGAATGATTGCCATGTTGTCTGGCGTGAAATCGGTGATGATCGGATCAAGGCCATCGTTACCGGTTTCCAGGCCGCGCAGCGCTTTCTGCAAGGACTCCTGGAAGGTACGGCCAATCGCCATCACCTCGCCCACCGACTTCATCTGAGTGGTCAGGCGATCGTTTGCCTGAGGAAATTTCTCGAAGGTAAAGCGCGGAATCTTAGTGACGACATAGTCGATTGATGGCTCAAACGACGCAGGCGTGCGACCACCGGTAATATCGTTTTGCAGCTCATCCAAGGTGTAACCCACCGCCAGTTTCGCTGCGATTTTGGCAATCGGGAAACCAGTGGCCTTAGATGCCAACGCCGACGAGCGCGATACCCGCGGGTTCATCTCGATAACCACCAAGCGGCCTGTTTTTGGGTCCATACCAAACTGAACGTTGGAGCCGCCGGTTTCCACACCGATCTCGCGCAGTACCGCGAGGCTGGCGTCACGCATGATCTGGTACTCTTTATCGGTCAGCGTTTGCGCTGGCGCGACGGTAATCGAGTCACCTGTGTGGACGCCCATAGGATCGAAGTTCTCAATCGCACAGACAATGATGCAGTTATCATTCTTATCCCGCACCACTTCCATCTCGTACTCTTTCCAACCCAGCAGCGACTCATCAATCAATAGCTCGTGGTTGTTGGAAAGCTCGAAACCGCGAGTACAGATTTCTTCGAACTCTTCTTTGTTATACGCCACGCCGCCGCCGGAGCCGCCCATAGTGTAAGAAGGACGAATAATGGTCGGGAAACCGAGCTCCGCCTGAATTTCCCAGGCCTCGTCCATGGTGTGCGCCACTTTCGCTTTCGGGCACTCCAAACCAATACGCTTCATGGCTTGATCGAACAGATCGCGGTCTTCAGCCATGTTAATCGCATCGGCGTTGGCACCAATCATCTCGACGCTGTACTTTTCTAGTACGCCATGCTTTTCCAGGTCAAGTGCACAGTTGAGCGCTGTTTGACCACCCATGGTGGGTAGGATCGCGTCCGGGCGCTCGGCCTCAATAATTTTTTCAACCGCTTGCCAAGTAATCGGCTCGATGTAGGTTGCATCGGCCATGGCCGGGTCAGTCATGATGGTTGCCGGGTTGGAGTTAACCAAAATAACCCGGAACCCCTCTTCACGCAGCGCTTTACACGCCTGGGCGCCAGAGTAGTCAAATTCGCAGGCCTGGCCGATGACAATCGGGCCAGCGCCAATGATAAGAATGCTGTTGATATCGGTACGCTTAGGCATAACGGTTCCCGCAAAATAGGTGACGATGAGCGACAAAAAAACGGCGTTACATGGCGGCGATCAAGGGCAGCGTTAGCGACGCGCCTGCATCATGGCAATAAAGCGATCAAACAGCGGTGCCACATCACGCGGGCCGGGGCTTGCTTCAGGGTGACCTTGGAAGCTAAACGCCGGACGGTCAGTTCGCTCGATTCCTTGAAGCGTGCCATCGAACAGTGAACGGTGCGTGGCACGTACGTTGGCTGGAAGGGTCGCTTCATCGGCAGCAAAGCCGTGGTTTTGGCTGGTAATCATTACCATGCCAGTGTCTAAATCTTGCACCGGATGGTTGGCGCCGTGATGGCCGTGGCCCATTTTGATGGTTTTGGCACCCGAGGCCAGCGCCAGCAACTGGTGGCCAAGGCAAATACCAAATACAGGCGTATTGGTTTCCAATATGTCCTGAATCGCTTTGATGGCGTAATCACAAGGCTCAGGGTCACCCGGGCCGTTAGCCAAAAAGACACCATCCGGGCTCATTGCCAGCACGTCAGCAGCTGGCGTTTGTGCCGGCACAATCGTCAACCGGCAGCCGCGCGCGGCCAGCATGCGTAGGATGTTAAATTTCACACCGAAGTCATACGCCACCACGTGGTAAGGACGCTCATCTTTCACCGTATCAGCGTAACCCTCGCCCAGGGTCCACTCGCCTTGTGTCCATTCGTAAGCCTCTTTGCAAGAGACTTCTTTGGCCAGATCCATGCCCTTCAACCCGGGAAATGCCTTTGCTGCCGCCAGTGCCCGCTCTACCGCATCATCGCCCTCTGCTTCTGCACCCGCCAGTATCGCGCCATTTTGCGCGCCTTTGTTGCGCAGAATGCGCGTTAAACGGCGGGTATCGATATCCGCAATGCCCAGCACATTTTGGCTTTTCAGATAATCAGAAAGGCTTTGCTCTGAACGGAAACTGCTGGCTAGCAGGGGCAAATCACGAATCACCAAGCCCGCTGCGGCAATCGATGCAGATTCCACATCTTCAGAATTAATGCCGGTATTGCCGATATGAGGATAGGTCAGCGTGACGATTTGGCGGGTGTAAGAAGGGTCAGTGAGGATTTCCTGGTAGCCGGTCATGGCTGTATTGAACACCACCTCACCGCTTGTGACGCCATCCGCGCCAATGGCAATTCCATGAAACACACTGCCATCTTCCAGGGCCAATATCGCGGGTTTGCTCAATGCGGGGTTATTCAAGACAAGTTCTCCCATGCTGGTGGGAGCCTGTGGGCGCAGGCTCGGCGATCCGGTTTGTCGGCGTTTGCGTGCAAACGTCGGGTCGTAAAAAAGCGGGACGAAGCCGATAGTAAAAAATCGGTTTCATCCCGCTTGTTGTTCTCTTCCGTGGCAAATGGCCATGGCGCAGCATCTAGCTGACTATTTTCTCTAACCTGAGGCCAGTGCAACAAGCGCGGTGCTTTCTTTATATCCACATATTCAACGCATAAGAACCTGCGTTCACTGTAGACATTTTGCTGCTTTTTGCAGCCACTGGGCCAAAATTTTTGGAATGTTACAGGATTTATCGACCTTAGGCTAGTCCTAAAGCTACCGATGACATTATACGCGACGTTTTCTTGTGCAATCAGTATGTCACGGCATTTATACCGTCGATAAATGAGGATAGTGACAGTCGATCAAAATTTTTTTGTATACGCAATTAATATATTTGGTTGCCTTCTTGATGTCTTTTTGTCTACGCTTGTCCGAGTTGACCGAATGGTCAAATACGTTTTTTTCGATAGCTCACCCAACAAATACAAAGAGAATATCGTCATGCCACAAAGCCCTACGCCGTATTCCGGCTCTCCTCCCGTACAAGCAACGAGCACCCTGGATAATTACTTCAATGTCAGCCGCCGCGGCTCCTCGGTGAAGACCGAAGTGCTTGCAGGCATCGCGACGTTTCTAGCCGGGATGTATATCATCGTGGTCAACCCAGCCATCTTATCCGATGCTGGCATTCCCTTTTCTGCGGCACTCTCCGCCACCGTGGTCATCAGCTTCTTTAGTAGCTTGGCCATGGGCTTGTATGCCCGCAACCCAATTTTAGTTGCTCCTGGAATGGGCATGAATGCGCTTTTCACCTACACCCTGGTGCTTGGCGCAGGGTTGTCGTGGGAAGTTGCCCTAGGCTGCGTATTCTGGTCAGGAGTACTGTTCGCTATTTTGGCGCTGTTTAACGTTCGCGAAGCCATCATCGAGGCCATTCCAGCCTCATTGCGCTATGCCATCACCTGCGGGATAGGCCTATTCATCACCTTTATTGGGCTCAAGAATGCCGGGTTCATCGTAGCCAACCCAGCGACCCTGATTAGCCTCGGTGATCTAAACGCAAGCCTAATAACTTTCTTTATTGGCCTAATGGCTACCGCGATACTGGTCATTCGCGGCTTCAATGGCGCTCTGATCTTAGGCATCGCCCTAACCACTCTGTTGGCAATCCCTATGGGGCGGCTGTGGAGTGACGACGTATTGGTGGCTTGGCAAGGCCTAGCCGCATGGCCAGATTTCTCGGCGGTAATGAAGGTCGATATTCTGGGCGCCCTCAAGGTGGCTTACCTGCCGTTCATTTTCGTGATGCTGTTTACTAACTTCTTCGACTCACTGTCTTGCTTTATGGCGCTATCCGAGTCAGCTGATCTCAAGGATGCCAACGGCAATCCACGCAACCTTAAGCGTTCCATGACGGTGGATGCTTTCGCATCGATGATCGCGGCCCCCCTCGGCACCAGCGCGGCACAAACCTTTATCGAATCCGGTGCCGGCGTTGCCCAGGGCGGCCGCACAGGACTCACGGCCGTCGTTATTGGCGTATTGTTCCTGCCTTTCTTGTTTCTCTCACCGTTGCTGTCCCTAGTTCCCAGCATCGCGACTGCTCCCGCTCTTGTCCTGGTGGGGCTGTTCATGATGGCACCGATTGGAAAGATTGACTGGAGCCGTCTCGAGGAAGCCTTTCCCGCATTTCTGGCCATCATTTTAATGCCGCTGACGTACTCCATCACCCTGGGCATCGCCTTTGGTTTTATCAGCTTTGTGCTCATCCGGCTGGCCACCGGCAAGCTAGACGAGATTAAGCCTGCTATGTGGGTCTCCGCCCTGTTAGCGGTGGTTATGCTGCTGACAGCACAATAGACGACTCTTCTCATGCTGAGTCATCAAGAAATACCCCGTTTCTCACGCGCCAACTGACCGATCGGACAGCCATTAGCAACCAATAACAATATACAGGTCGAATTATGATTAATTTTTATCTCAATGGGCAGCCGCACCGCGTTGCGGCGGATGTTCATCTTAGTGTTCTAGAACTGCTAAGAGAACAACTACACCTGACCGGCACCAAGGAAGGTTGCGCGTCGGGGGATTGTGGCGCTTGTACGGTAGCCATCGGGGCACCTGATGCCAATGGCGAGCTACGCTACCACAGCGCCAACGCCTGCATCATGCCCGCTCATCAGCTCCAAGGCCGCCACTTAGTCACCGTCGAAGGTCTCGCTGACGACCAGCAATACTTGCATCCCGCCCAGGCAGCCATGGTCGAATGTCATGGTAGCCAATGCGGCTTCTGCACGCCGGGCATTGTGATGTCATTGTTCACACTGCACGAAGAACAGCACACTAACCCGCTCGCCACTCCCTTTAGCCCTGAGCGCCTTGAAGCCGCACTTGGCGGCAACCTGTGTCGCTGCACTGGCTATCGCCCCATTCGTGATGCGGCATTAGCAATGAACAGTATCGATGGCCATCGCCCTGCATGGTTAGATGCAACACTGAATGATGCGCAAGATAATCAGCACGTGGCTAACCTGGACGAAGCTAGCAGCCGCTTCCACCAGCCCCGTCAGTTGAATGACCTAGTGCGCCTACGCGCAGCCCATCCAGAAGCACGCTTGGTTGCGGGTGCCACTGACCTTTGGCTTGAAGTCACCCAACAACTGAAGGACTTACCACGGCTTATCGATACCACGCGCGTAAGTGAGCTTCAGCAAATTGAACAAGGTCAGGATGCGAGCGGGCGCCCCGGTTGGTGGATCGGAGCAGCCGTCACCTATGCACGCCTGGAGCCCTTACTCGAGAGTGAATATCCAACCTTTGCCCATCTTCTACACCGCCTAGGCTCGGCTCAGGTACGCAACCGCGGCACCTTGGGTGGCAACGTCGCTAATGCATCCCCCATCGGCGATACCCCGCCGGTGCTGCTGGCTCTTGATGCGCAGCTTCGCCTCGCAGGCCCTAACGGCTCCCGCGAGATTGCCGCCAACAACTTCTTCATCGACTACAAAAAGACCGACTTAGCTAACAATGAAGTGTTAAGCGCAGTTTTCACCCCGGCCCCGCAAGCAGGCCGCCAGCTGAAAGTATGGAAACTCTCGAAGCGGCGCGAAGATGACATTTCTGCCGTGCTGGGTGCCTTTGCCTGGCATCTGGAGGATGGATGCCTACGCGATGTCCGCCTGGCCTTCGGCGGCATGGCCGGCATACCTGCCCGAGCCCGTGGGGCCGAAGTGGCTCTCGAAGGGAATCCACCCTCACCAACCGTCTTCGAGGCTGCACGCCAAGCACTCGCGAATGACTTCTCACCGATGAGCGATGTTCGTGGCAGCGCCGACTACCGCACGCGGTCAGCGAGTGCGCTACTTGAACGCCTGCGTCTGGTCATCGAATCATCTACCCACGCCCAAACAAACACTCAGGAGGTGATGCTCCATGCGTACGCTCACTGATCTGCCAGCAACACAGCCTGAGCAGAAAGCATGTCAGCCAGCACAACATGTCGGCAGCATTTTTTCTGGTACGTCAGCTAACCACGAGAGCGCTATCAAGCATGTCACCGGGCGCGCGGCTTATATTGATGACCTAGCCCTTCCGGCCAATGCCCTCCACCTAGCCGCAGGCCTGTCATCTATCGCCCATGGTCGCATCACTCGCATGGACCTGGACGCGGTAAGGTCTGCTCCTGGTGTGGTCGATGTTATTAGCGTGGCAGACGTGCCAGGCCATACCGATATTGGCCCCGTTTTCCCAGGGGATCCCATCATGGCTGACGGCGAAGTGCTCTACGCGGGCCAAGTGCTGTTCGCCGTGGCAGCCGACAGCCACCGTGCGGCTCGTCAAGCAGTCGAAAAGGCAATTATCGAGATCGAAGAGCGCCCAGCAAGCCTCGACCCCGTTGCTGCCGCCAACGCGGGTGATCTGGTTCGCCCCACTCATCAACAGATCAGTGGAGACTGGGAAAAAGCCTTTGCCGACGCCGCCATTGTCGTTGCTGGCAAACAGTTTGTCGGTGGCCAGGAACACTTCTACTTGGAAGGGCAAGCCTGCGTCGCCCATCCCAGCGAAGACGAAGGCGTCATGATTCATACCTCCAACCAGCATCCCAGCGAGACGCAGAAACTGGTCGCCGAGGTACTCGGTATTCCCTTCCATGCCGTTACCGTCGAGACACGCCGCATGGGGGGCGGATTCGGAGGCAAGGAAACACAGGCTTCTCCCTGGGCCTGCCTCGCCGCCTTAATTGCCAGGCGAACCGGGCGCAGCTGTCGCTTTCGCTTACCGCGGGTCGATGACATGCGGGCGACCGGAAAGCGCCACCCTTTTCATAACGACTATCGCCTTGGCGTCGATGCCCATGGCGTGATTCTGGGTGGCGATATCAATGTGATCGGCGACTGTGGCTATTCACCCGACCTTTCCGACGCCATTGTTGATCGCGCTATGTTTCACTCGGATAACGCCTATTCACTGGGTGACGTCCGCGTTACAGGATATCGAGCGCGCACCCATACTGCCTCTAACACAGCCTTCCGCGGCTTCGGCGGCCCTCAAGGTATGATGGTTATCGAAGCGGCAATGGAGGATATCGCTCGCCGTCTAGGCGAAGATCCGCTGACGATACGCAAGCGCAACTTTTACCGCGACGGCCGCAACACGACGCATTACGGCCAGACGGTGGATCAGACCGTTCTCCTGCATGAGCTGGTTGAGCAACTCGAAACCTCTAGCGACTACTGGCAGCGGCGCCGAGCAATCCGAGAGTTCAACACCAAGAGCCCCGTCATTCGCAAAGGCTTGGCGTTGACTCCGGTAAAATTCGGCATTTCCTTCACCGCCCAGCACCTCAACCAAGCAGGCGCGCTCCTTCACGTTTATACCGACGGCAGCGTAATGATCAACCACGGCGGCACCGAGATGGGTCAGGGGCTGCATACGAAGATTTGCCAAGTGGTCGCGCGCGAGCTGGGCCTGGATCTTGATAGCGTGCGCATCACCGCTACACGTACTGACAAAGTGCCCAATACCTCTCCCACTGCCGCCTCCAGCGGCGCCGACCTCAATGGCCAAGCGGCTCGCGATGCCGCGCTCAAACTAAAAACACGGCTTTATGACTTTGCTGCCGAGCACTACCATCTCGATCGAGAAACCATCCACATGAAAGAGGGTTATCTAATAGCCGGCTTTGGCGAAAGTGAACGCCGCATCGCTTGGGGAGAGCTGGTTCAAGCCGCCTATCTATCGCGCATCTCGCTATCGGAAAAAGGCTTCTACGCCACACCATTAATCCATTATGACCGTACCAGCGGCAATGGCCGCCCCTTCTACTACTATGCCTTTGGTGCGGCGGTGGCCGAAGTTTCAATAGATACCCTGAGCGGCGAATACTTGGTAGATCGTGTCGACATCCTCCACGACGTGGGTGACTCCCTGAATCCGGCTATCGATATCGGCCAGGTCGAAGGTGGCTTCATCCAAGGCATGGGCTGGTTAACCAGTGAAGAGCTGAAATGGAATGGTAAAGGCCAACTGATTTCGAATGGCCCCGCGACCTACAAGATCCCTACTTACGGCGATCTACCGGCTACTTTCAATACCTCCTTAATGGAAGGCCACCCCAACTCCATGGCCAGCATCTATCGTTCCAAGGCCGTGGGTGAACCCCCTTTTATGCTTGGCATGTCGGTATGGGCGGCCCTGCGCGACGGCTTGGCCAGCCTAAACGGATACACCCAGGCGATACCTCTGGATACGCCAGCCACACCGGAGCGAGTCATGGCTGCCGCCGAAGCCGCACGAGCCAAACTTGACCATCCCGCTGACAAGCGACACAGCAATGGCCGTTAAGCTTTCTCCCTCTAATTATCTTCAGGAGCAACATCATGAATGAAGAGCAAGGACAATGCCTGAAACAAGAGCAGGGGCAAGCTTGGTTAATACGTGCACGGGTCTTGAGTTTCGATGCCGACCCCGGAGATGGCGACACGCCCCGAGAGGGTAGCGTTGTCTACCACCAAGACGGTGCCCTGTGGTGGGCCGACGGTCGCATTCAGGGTGTTGGCGACTATCGCACCCTGGCCCCTCAACTCCCCGTCGATATTAGCGTCATCGACCAGCGTGACAAGCTGGTCATGCCAGGCTTTATTGACAGCCATGTTCACTACGTTCAGCTCGATATCATGGCCTCTTATGGCCGCCAACTGCTGGACTGGTTGAATGACTATACCTTTCCTGAAGAGTGCCGTTTCGCCCAGCGGGCGCATGCCGACAACATGGCAGAAGCTTTTCTCAAAGAGTTGATGCGAGTCGGGACCACCACCGCCCAAGTGTTCTGCTCAAGCCATCCCAATTCGGTAGATGCCTTCTTCAGCGCCGCCCAACGCCGCGGCCTGTGTATGCTCGCTGGCAAGGTACTGATGGATCGCCACGCCCCCGAAGCACTTACCGACAAGACCCTCGGCGGCATTCGTGATACCGAGCGCTTGATCAGCGACTGGCATGGCACCGATCGCCTTGGCTACAGTGTTACACCGCGCTTTGCTCCCACTTCCACGCGCACCCAGCTTGATGCCGCCGGTGGCCTGCTACGCAACGATGAAAGCCTATGGCTGCAAACTCACTTATCGGAAAACCTCGGCGAACTGGACTGGGTAGCCGAGCTGTTTCCAGAAAGCCGTGACTACCTCGAGGTTTACGAGCAGTCCGGCCTGGTTGGGCCACGCAGCACCTTTGCCCATGGCATTCATCTGGACAATGGCATGCGCAAGCGGCTGGCTGAACGCAGTGCCAATATCGCTTTTTGCCCCAGCTCTAACCTCTTCCTTGGTAGCGGCTTGTTCGACCGCCACGCCGCCCATGAAAGCGGGTTAAATCTAACCCTGGCCAGCGATATTGGCGCTGGCACCGACCTTTCCGGATTAGCGACTCTCAAGGCGGGCTATCAAGTAGGGCAACTGCTCGGCCAGCCACTGACGGCCTGGTCAGGCTTCCATGCCCTGACCAGAGGCAATGCCGTATCCCTATCGCTAGATGACCGTATCGGCCGTTTTGCACCAGGCATGGATGCCGACTTCGTCGTTATCGACCTGTCCGCCTCACCGCTGATGGCACGACGTATGGCACGATGCGAAAGTTTGGCAGAGGAGTTATTCACTCTAATGATGCTAGGCGACGACCGCGCTATCTTCGAAACCTGGGCTGGAGGACGTCTACAACACCGACGTCAAAATTAAGCAGAAAATTAATCAGGAGGGGGCCAAAAAGCAGCAAGCCCCCTCACCCTGCTAGCAGGTTCGGAGGCCATCAAAAAAAGCCATGTTCAGCAGCCAACAGAGTGCATATCGAAACGCGCCCTGTTGTACTAAAACATTACTCTAAACCTAATACATCCTGCATATCGTAACGGCCATGCGCTTTATCAGCGACCCAGCGAGCAGCGCGAACCGCGCCTTTAGCAAAGGTCATACGGCTGGAGGCTTTATGAGTAATTTCGATACGCTCGCCTTCAGTGGCAAACATCACTGTGTGTTCGCCAACAATGTCGCCAGCGCGCACGGTGGCAAAACCGATCTCTTTGTCGGTGCGCGGCCCACACTGGCCTACCCGCTCATAGACCCCGTGCTCTTTTAACGTGCGGCCGATGCTCTCCGCGACCACTTCTCCCATCTTAATCGCCGTGCCAGAAGGCGCATCCACTTTATGGCGATGGTGCGCTTCAATGACTTCAATATCGTAGCCTTCATCACCGAGAGCTTTTGCAGCGGTCTCAAGCAACTTGAGAGTCAAGTTAACACCGACACTCATATTAGGCGCGAACACCATGGCCACTTTATCGCGGTAGCTGTCCAGCTCGACCAGTTCGTCATCGCTCATGCCAGTAGTGCCAATCACAATGCCCTTGCCGTGCTCGGCGCAGAATGCCAAATTTGCCAGAGTTACCTGCGGCGCGGTGAAATCGATTAGAACATCGAAGTCGTCCACAATCGCATCGAGAGAATCGACTGCTACCACGCCGCGTTTGCCAACGCCTGCCAGCTCACCAATGTCCGCACCCGCTAAGGAACTACCTGGCTCAACAATGCCGCCTGCAAGTGAGGCATCTGCCTGCTGCTCTACCGCATTTACTAACGTGCGGCCCATACGGCCAGCGACGCCTACAATGGCAATTCGGGTCATGAGAACTCCTGCGCGAGCGCCGTTCGGCACCAAGCTTGATATAAGAAAAACAAGGATAAAAAAGTGGCCGAAATTATAACAGACCCCTCTTAATGATGCGGCGCTTGCTTAAGGCAGTGTACACGCTGCTTCAAGCGGACTAGTTCTCCCAAACAATTTCCAGCGGCTCATCTTTTGCCATGCGCATGAGGTGACTTTCCACCACCCCCTCTAACTGATCAAGATGCTCTTCTTCCAAGGTTTCAAGGGAAACAATCAAGCGATCTGCCTCCACATGCATTAGGCAGGTGCCGCTGGCAAATATGATTTTGGCATCTTGCTCGTTATGTTCGACCTCAAGCTTATGCGCCCAATGCTTGCACAAGCGGTTTATCAAGCGCTCGCCAGAAGGCGTTACGATTTCGGCACGGGATAAAGGCATCGTATTTTCTCCAAAGGTAGCGAGTTAATGCCTACTAGCGTAATCCTCACAATAGAAACCGCCAAGCGTCAAATAATAAAGACTTGCAACAGTGCGTTCCAACGACGCCCCTTCATGAAAGCTCACCTCGACAAACAATACTGTTTTCGTAATAATGCTCAACTTTGTGAATACGAATTACACGCATAATCAATTTCCTCTTGGCGTTACCTCTCAATAGTCGCGCTGGCGACCCTCGGTTAGTTTCACTTACCAACTGGTGATCAATATAGTTATGTCTTCCCACGCTTTCAGGACGCTACTTAGCGCACTAACCGCTTTAACGTTCACCGCTGCCAATGCAGATAGCATCACCGTTACCGATGTTGCAGGCCGTCAAGTCTCCTTAGACGCTCCTGCCGAGCGGGTTATCTTAGGCGAAGGAAGGCAAATTTATCTGCTTGGCCTGCTGGAACCCGAAACACCGTTTATCCATGTGGTTGGCTGGCGGGAAGACTTTTCTCAGGCGGATCCCGATAATTACGCCCGCTATCTGGAACGTTTCCCCGACATTGAGGCAATCCCCACCTTTGGTGGCTTCAAAGATGGCACCTTTGATGTTGAGCAAGCAGCGGCGCTTAACCCTGACGTCATCCTGATGAATATTGAGGCGAAAGCGGCCACTGAAGACGCCGCCTATGACGATAAGTTAGCCGAGCTGGATATCCCTATTGTCTATGTGGATTTCCGTGAAGACCCCATCGCACATACGATTCCCTCGATGCGGATTATTGGCAAGCTGATGGGAGATGAAGCCGCTGCCGAGGAATTTATCGCCTTTGCTGAAGAGCAGATGGCGCGGGTTACTGATGTTATTGAAGGCGCCAACCCAGAGCGCCCGAGCGTGTTTATTGACCGGGCAGGCGGGTATTCAGATGAATGCTGCATGAGCTTTGGCCCTGCTAACTTTGGCGAGTATGTCACCCTGGCTGGCGGTAACAACATTGCCGAAGGCATTATTCCTAACAGCTTCGGCAATTTGAATCCTGAACAAATTATTGCCGCCAACCCCGAGCACGTCGTTGTTACGGGCGGCAATTGGGATGCTTACGTTCCCGGCGGCGCCTGGGTAGGGGTAGGACCAGGCGCAAACATGGATCACGCTCGCGCGAAACTCGAAGCACTCACCGAGCGCACCGCCATGACCGGCATTGAAGCAGTCGACACTGGCAATTTCCACGCCATTTGGCATCAGTTCTATAACAGCCCTTACTATTTTGTTGCTGTGCAGCAATTGGCGAAATGGCTGCACCCCGAACTGTTTGACGATCTCGACCCTGAAGCGACAATGCGCGAGCTGCACGATCGCTTTTTGCCTATCGATTATGCACCCGGTTATTGGATATCTTTAAATGACGACTGACAGCACTGCAATGAATAGCGTTTCCCACGGGCGCGCCTTCTATCGCACCCAGGTATTTCGCCGCCAACTGATCTTGGCGGCGCTGGTCATAGCGCTGTTCTTAAGCCTGTGTATTGACCTTGCACTTGGCCCTGCACGCTACAGTCTTGGCGAAGTCGTTGCTGCTTTGTTTACCCCGGATACTGTTAGCCAGCAGGCACGTGTCATTTTGTGGGAAATTCGCATGCCCGTGGCGCTGATGGCGTTAGTGGTGGGTGCCAGCCTCTCGGTGGCCGGTGCTCAGATGCAAACGATCCTAAGCAATCCGCTGGCCAGCCCGTTTACGCTAGGCATTTCGGCCGGCGCTAGCTTTGGCGCTGCCCTGGGCTTGGCTTTTGGCGTTGCGATCATCCCTGCGGCCATTGAGTATGTCGTCCCCATCAATGCGTTCCTGATGGCAATGGTGACCGCTTTTTTAATCCACGCACTCAGCCTTAAGCGCGGCGTTACGGTAGAAACGATCGTACTGCTAGGCATTGCGATGGTGTTTATTTTTAACTCATTAATGGCATTGATTCAGTTTTTTGCCAGCCAACAGGCTGTCGCCGCCGTTGTCTTCTGGACCATGGGCAGTCTAACCAAGGCAACCTGGCCAAAGTTTTGGATTGCACTCGGTGTACTGGCAGCAGTCATGCCGTTACTGGCACGCCACGGTTGGGCGCTAACCGCTATGCGACTGGGGGATGCCAAGGCCGAAAGCATGGGCGTCAACCCGCGTGCACTACGCTTAGAAGTTTTAGTGCTGGTGTCGCTACTTGCAGCGATTGCCGTCGCCTTTGTCGGCACCATTGGTTTTATCGGTCTAGTAGGGCCACACATTGCGCGCATTCTGCTGGGTGAGGATCAGCGCTTCTTCCTTCCCGGCTCTGCTTTATGCGGCGCGCTTATCCTTTCGGTTGGCTCAGTGATTTCCAAAATCATTATTCCAGGCACCATTATTCCCATTGGCATTATCACATCACTCGTGGGCATTCCCTTCTTTCTATTTTTGGTACTCAACCATAAGAAGGCATCATGGTAACCCTACAACTCAACCACGTTTCTGCTCGCTACGGGCGTCGTCCTATTATTCAGGACATAACAACCCCGCGCTTTCAGGGCGGTCAGATTGTTGCCCTGCTTGGCCCTAACGCAGCGGGTAAATCAACCCTGTTTCGCCGTATTTTAGGCCTGCTAAAAGGGGGCGGCGAGGTGATTGTCAGTGGCACTAGTGCTGAACGCCCAGTGGCGTATATGCCTCAAGATACGGGGGCAAAAGCGGTGCTAACGGTGTACGAGTCAGTGCTACTGGCACGCATGCAAGGGCGCAGCCTAAAAGTGCAGGCTGAAGACCTTACCCAGGTCGACCGAGCGCTTGAAGAGCTCAATATCAGCGCGCTTGGCGAACGCGATATTGGTGATCTGAGCGGCGGGCAACGTCAATTGGTGAGCGCCGCCCAGGCGCTGGTTCAAGAGCCTGAAATTTTAATGCTGGATGAGCCTACCTCAGCGCTTGATCTTAACCGCCAGATCAACCTGCTAAGCGTACTGCGGCGTCTTGCCGATGAGCGCAACATGCTCATTCTGGTTGCCCTTCACGATCTCGGGCATGCGTTGCGTTTCACTGATGCAGCCATGGTGTTAGAGAACGGCCGTTTAATCGCCTGCGGCACAACCGAGGAAGTAATTTCACCTGAGTTACTGCGCCAAGTTTACAAAGTGACGGCGCGTATTGAGCCATGCTCAAAGGGCCGTCCTCAGCTTATCGTCGAAGAAGCCGTTTAATCCGGCGGCCTTCCAGTGTGGCCAGCCCGACCCCGCTAAGTAGAAACGGCAGTGCCAGCAAAAAGCCGCTGGAAACTGGCAGGCCAAACAGCAGCCAATCTGCTAACACAGGCCACACCAACGCGATGTATTCAAAAGGCGCTAGGCGTGACGCTTCGGCGTAACGTAGCGCCAGCGTCATCGCAATATGGGCCGAGCCGCCAAACAAACCAGAAAGCACTAACAACCACACCACATCACCTTTAAGCGGTGCCCAGCCAAAGGGCAGCGTTGCCAACCCCGCTAGCGCAGAGACCAGAATAAAGTAGAAGGCAATGGAGCCTGCTGTTTCGGTACGTGAAATGCGCCGTACGGTTAGCAGCGCCCCCGCAGTTAATAGCGCGCTCAGCGCCCCTAGCGCATAGCCAGCCAGCTGCCCTTGCTCGCGACTGGCCTCAAGCCCTGGCAGCACCAACACCGCCACCCCAGCTAACGCCAACGCAATAGCGCCCACCCGATAAAGCGAAAAGCGCTCCCCCAGCAGCAAGACGCCACCCAACGCCATAAATACAGGTGTTAGCTGGGCCAACAACGTCGTTTCCGCGACAGGTAACAAGGCCACCGCCGCGAACGACGCGAACATTGCCGCCGCCCCAAGCCCCGAGCGCAACGCATGACCCAATGGACGACGCGTCGCCAATCCCTGCGGAAATTCGCGACGAAGCATCAAAAAAACAACAATCGGCAACAGCGCAAATAACGAGCGGAAAAACACCGACTGCCCTACTGGCACCTCATCACTCACCGCTTTAATACACACCAACATACCGGTAAACAGCACGCCGGAAAGCACCCGCAACCCAATGCCCAACCCAGGGCGAGACTCTTCATCCGCTAGCATTTGCCCTCGTCCTTACGTGCAAATAATTCATGTGCAAATAACTCTGCTTTAAAAGGTATCGGTTAGCGATTAAACGATAAGTCCATCAGGCCAACTATTTTACACCAAGCAACACAATGATTTAGGTGTCTACAGCCAATATAAAAAACGCCCCGACACTAGAAAATGCCGGGGCGCTGATGTGCTGTGAAGTGAATCGCCGTTACGGTTTCATCTCTTCAAAAAACTTCTTCACACTGTCGAAGAAGCCAGTTTTCTTCGGCGAGTGGCTGTGGCTATTGCTGCCGTCAAAGCTCTCTTGCAACTGACGAAGCAGGTCTTTCTGCTCGTCATTGAGATTGACCGGCGTCTCCAGCACCACTTTGCAAAGCAAGTCGCCAGGAGCGCCACCACGTACCGGTTTCACACCTTTACCGCGCAGCCTGAAGAGTTTGCCGGTTTGAGTTTCCGGTGGAATCTTCAGTTTCACACGGCCGTCTAGCGTGGGTACTTCTAGCTCCCCACCTAATGCAGCGTCAACAAAGTTGATCGGCACGTCACACTGCAGGTGTTTGCCATCACGCTGGAAGATGTGGTGTGGCTTGATCGACACCTGAACATACAGGTCACCGGGCGGGCCACCGTTAATACCACTTTCACCTTCGCCATTCAGACGAATGCGATCACCAGTATCCACACCTGGCGGAATCTTCACCGATAGCGTGCGCGTTTCCCGCACGCGGCCTTCACCGTTACATTTGTGGCACGGCACCTTGATGTGCTGGCCACTGCCGTGACAGGTCGGGCAAGTTTGCTGAACCGCAAAGAAGCCTTGCTGCATACGCACTTGGCCGTGGCCATGGCACGTGGGGCAGGTTTCTTTGCTAGAACCAGGCTCAGCACCTTCACCATCGCAGCGGTCACATTCGATATGGCGTGGCACGCGGATATCAACGGTTGTGCCGGAAACTGCGTTCTCCAGATCCAGCTCTAAGTTGTAGCGTAGATCACTGCCACGCGCGGGGGCGTTAGGGCCACGACGACGGCCACCACCGCCACCAAAGATATCGCCAAACACATCGCCGAAGATGTCGCTGAAGTCGCCAGCGCCACCACCGCCGAACCCGCCACCGCCAAAGCCGCCACCTTGGCCGTCAACACCAGCGTGACCAAACTGGTCATACGCCGCGCGCTTTTCGCCATCGCTTAAGACTTCGTACGCTTCTGACACCTCACGGAATTTTTCCGCGGCGGTGTTATCGCCTGGGTTTCGATCAGGGTGGAATTTTTGCGCCAAGCGGCGGTAGGCTTTTTTGATCTCTTTCTGATCAGCCCCTTTTTCGACACCCAGGACTTCGTAATAATCGCGTTTGGACATGGGTCCTACGCCTCCTGGTTAGCTACGCACTTAATTAGGCGTCTGCTTCGGAAACAGCAACGCGGGAGTTGTCTCCCGCGTCACCGCATTCCTTAGCAGATAGAGGTGTTTTACTGCTTCTTCTTGTCGTCGTTGACTTCTTCGTACTCAGCGTCAACCACGTCATCCTCTGGCTTGGTGCTAGCATTTTCAGCACTTTCACCGTCCGCCTGCTGAGCAGCTTCCGCCTGCTCGGCGTACATTTTCTGCGCCAATTGGCCAGACACTTCGGTCAGCGCGTCCAGCTTCTGCTGGATGTTGTCCTGATCATCAGTCTTCACTGCTTCTTCCAGCTCGCTGATCGCACTTTCGATGGCTTGTTTCTCGTCATCGCTCGCTTTATCGCCCGCTTCCTGCACGGTTTTGCGAGTGGCGTGAATCATGCCATCTGCTTGGTTACGCAGCTGCACTAGCGCTTCGAACTTTTTATCTTCGTCCGCGTGAGCTTCCGCGTCGCGTACCATTTGCTCGATCTCTTCATCCGTGAGACCGCTGGATGCTTTAATGACGATAGACTGCTCTTTATTAGTCGCCTTATCTTTGGCCGATACATTTAGAATGCCGTTGGCATCCAGGTCGAAGGCCACTTCAATTTGCGGCACACCACGCGGTGCTGGCGGAATGTCGGCAAGATCAAAACGACCCAGCGACTTATTCTGTGCGACTTGCTTACGCTCACCCTGAACGACGTGAATCGTCACTGCCGTTTGGTTGTCATCCGCCGTGGAGAAGGTTTGCGTCTTCTTCGTGGGGATGGTGGTGTTTTTATCGATCAGCGGCGTCATTACGCCACCCAGGGTTTCAATACCCAGGGTCAGCGGCGTCACGTCAAGCAGTAGGACGTCTTTTACGTCGCCACCAAGAACACCGCCCTGAATCGCCGCACCAACAGCAACCGCTTCATCTGGGTTGACGTCTTTACGGGCTTCTTTGCCGAAGAAATCAGCGGCTTTCTTCTGCACCATCGGCATGCGCGTCTGGCCACCGACCAGAATCACTTCGTCGATTTCAGACGCAGACAAACCAGCATCTTTCAACGCCATTTTGCATGGGTCAAGCGAGCGCTGTACCAGATCTTCAACCAGCGACTCCAGCTTGGCACGCGTCACTTTCACGTTAAGGTGTTTCGGGCCGGTGTTGTCAGCGGTGATGTACGGCAGGTTAACGTCTGTCTGCTGGGCACTGGAAAGCTCAATTTTAGCCTTCTCAGCCGCTTCTTTCAGGCGCTGCATAGCGAGGTTATCGCCAGACAGATCCATACCGCTATCCGCTTTAAACTGGTCAACTAAGTAGTTGATCAGCGCCAAATCAAAGTCTTCGCCGCCCAGGAAGGTGTCGCCGTTGGTGGCCAACACTTCAAACTGGGTTTCGCCGTCAACGTCAGCCACTTCGATAATAGAAATATCGAAAGTACCGCCACCCAGGTCGTATACCGCGATGGTTTTATCACCACGGGATTTGTCCATACCGTAGGCCAATGCTGCTGCGGTTGGCTCGTTAATGATGCGTTTAACATCTAGACCGGCGATACGGCCCGCATCTTTCGTGGCTTGGCGCTGGCTGTCATTAAAATAAGCCGGTACGGTGATAACCGCTTCAGTTACCGCTTCACCGAGGTAATCTTCGGCGGTTTTCTTCATTTTCTTCAGCACTTCCGCGCTTACCTGCGGCGGCGCCATTTTCTTGCCTTTTACTTCAACCCAAGCATCACCGTTGTCTGCTTCAGTGATTTTGTAAGGCACCATTTTGATGTCTTTTTGTACGACATCATCTTTGAAGCGACGGCCAATCAGGCGTTTGATCGCGTAAAGGGTGTTCTCAGGGTTGGTGACAGCCTGACGTTTTGCCGCCTGGCCTACCAGCGTTTCACCATCGTCGGTGTAAGCAATAATGGAAGGCGTAGTACGACCACCTTCGGCATTTTCAATTACTTTAGCGCTGTCACCATCGAGCACTGCCACACAAGAGTTGGTGGTGCCCAGATCGATACCAATAATGCGTCCCATAGCAAAAACCTCGAATTCGGTTGTTACAAAACTGATGTTTGAAAGCTGATGTCAAAAAATCTGCTTTTTGAAATTTAAAGCGTTTGCGGGTTTTCCCGCGGGTTGCCCTTTATTTGGGGGCCGCTCGCAGCATTTCAAGGGGCTTTTTTTTGCTTTGCGTCAGCCAATGCTTAATTGGCTTTTTGGCTGACTACCACCATCGCTGGGCGAACTAGGCGGCCGTTAAGCAAATAACCCTTCTGCATCACGTCCATGACGGTATTGGGTTCAAGCTCGGGATTCGGCACCATCGCCATCGCTTCGTGAACCTGCGGGTCGAAGGGCTCACCCTGGGGCTCAACGCTTTCCACGCCAAATTTATTCAATACGCCTAACTGCATTTTGAGGGTCATGGAAACGCCCTCACGATGTACGTCAGAGGCTCCGTCTTCCATGCTCTCTAGGGCTTTTTCCAGACTATCAACAACGGGCAATAGCTCTTTAACAAATTTTTCTAAAGCAAATTTGCGCGCTTTTTCAGCTTCTTGCTCAGCCCGGCGACGCACGTTTTGAGCTTCAGCAGCGGCACGTAGCGCTTGGTCTTTAGCTTCCGCCAAGCTCTGCTCAAGCTCTTCCACCTGAGCAGCTAGCATATCGGCTTCAGGGTTTCCCACTTCGCCCTCTAGCGCAGCCTCTTCCTCAATCAAGCCTTCCAACTCGCCCTCGACCAGACGCTCTTCAGCCGCTTGCTCGGTGACTTCCGCCTCTTGCTCTTGGCGGGCCAGCTCATCTTCTAATGGGGTTTGCGGTTCTTTTGCCATGCCTAGCTCCTGAAAAATATGCAGCGGTGGCATTGACGGCCACCTCGGTTAAGTAACGAGTATTAACCACGTATGAACGCTATATGGGGGCCATAAAAGCCATCTCAAGAGGGGCATTGAAGTGAGTTACAGACTACTGTATAAAACAACAATTATTGGATAAGTATCCAGCTTCTGTGCCGCACTGCCTCAGGAGGCCTTAATGCTTACGCAGCTAGCAATCCAAGATTACGCTATTGTCGACCGCCTTGAACTCGACCTAACCCGGGGCATGACGGCGATCACCGGGGAAACTGGGGCAGGCAAATCGATTCTGCTCGGTGCCCTTGGCCTATGTTTAGGTGAGCGTGCCGACGCGGGCAGTGTACGTCACGGACGTGAACGCACCGACCTTTCCGCTCGTTTTGATATTCAACACCTGCCCGCTGCCACTGAGTGGTTGACTGCTCGTGAGCTGCCTGCTGAAGAGTGCTTGCTGCGCCGTGTGGTCACAGCCAGCGGTCGCTCCAAAGCATGGATCAATGGCCACCCTGCTACCATCGCTGACCTAAAATCGCTGGGCGAGCAGCTGATTCAAATCCATGGACAGCATGCTCATCAGGCACTCATGCGTGAAGAAACCCACCTTGCTCTGCTAGATGATTATGCTGGGCTACGTGAGCGTAGCCAGCAGTTAGCTGAAACGTTCCGCGAGTGGCGCAGCGCTCGACGGCGATTAAAAAAACTCAGCGAAGAAGGCAGTGAGGTTGAGGCAAAACGACAGCTGCTACGTTACCAAGTAGAAGAATTAGATCAACTAGGGTTGGCCGAAGGTGAGCTGCAAACCCTCGAAGAAGAACAGCATACCCTTGCCCATGCGGAAGAGACGCTGCGTGAAACCCAGTTTGCCGCCGACTGCTGCGCGAGCGATGAAGGCGGCGCTCTGTCACTGTTAAACCAAGCCTATACCCATTTAAGCGCGCTACCCGGCAGTGACAAAGGCACACTGGCCAATACCTTGGCTATGCTTAGCGATGCGCGCATTCAAGTAGAGGAAGCTTCCAGCGAGCTTAATCGTCTTGCCAGTACTACTGAACTAGACCCGGAACGCCTAGCCTGGGTAGAAGAACGTCTTGGCGATGTCCACCGTATCGGCCGCAAGCACCACGTTGCCCCGGAAGAGATTTGCGCACTGCATGCCCGGCTCAGCCAGGAAGTCGAACTGCTAGAAGCCAGCGACGACGACCTGGAGTCGTTAAGCAACCAAGTGTCTGAATACCGCGAGCGTTACCGCAGCGACGCTAAACAACTAAGTGAGGCGCGACAAAAAGCCGCCGTTCGCTTAGGCAAAGAGGTGCAGCAACAACTGGCTTTTCTGGCCATGGGTAAAGCACGCTTTGAGGTAGACGTTACCCCGCGAGAAACGCCTACGCCGGAAGGCCTGGACCACGTTCAATTCCTGATTAGCGCTAATCCGGGTCAGCCTGCTAGGCCGTTAACCAAGGTGGCTTCGGGCGGTGAGCTTTCGCGTATCAGTCTTGCCATTCAAGTGGTGGCCGCTTCCCACTCCACTATTCCCAGCTTGGTCTTCGATGAAGTGGACGTAGGCATCTCGGGAGCGACGGCCGAAATTGTTGGCCAACTGCTACGCAAGCTCGGCGAAAACGGGCAAGTAATGACCGTCACCCACCTACCTCAGGTCGCCGCTCAGGCGCATCAGCATCTGCATATTGAAAAACGTGCCAAACGAGATAGCACACTGACCCATATGGCCCTGCTGGACGAGCGTGGCCGGGTTAGTGAACTTGCCCGCATGCTGGGCGGTGTAACGCTATCTGACCAAACACTCGCTCACGCCAGGGAAATGCTTCACGCTAGCCAACGGCCGCCGCACTAAGCGTTTGTTCAATCGCCAATCACTAGTAAACACTACACGCTATAAAAAACGCCCCCAGGGCGCGAATGAAACATCACTCGCACCCTGGGGGCGTCTTATTTAGCGCGACTATTTTTTATTTGTGGGGCCACTGTCCTGTCGCGTTACGTCCGACCCACGGGGGCGTACATAAAGCACCAGGGCATGGTCCACAAGTTCATAGCCGTGCTCTTCGGCGATCTCTTGCTGACGACGCTCAATGATTTCATCGACAAACTCAATGATTTCACCACTTTCTAAACACACCATATGGTCGTGGTGGTCTTCTTGAGTCATCTCGAACACCGCGTGACCACCATCAAAATTATGACGGATCACCAAGCCTGCTGATTCAAACTGAGTCAGCACGCGGTACACGGTAGCCAAGCCAACATCCTCGCCCGCATCAATCAGTGTTTTGTACACTTCTTCTGCGCTAAGGTGGTGTTGACCCGAAGCATTTTCGAGAATCTGCAGGATCTTGACGCGCGGCAGGGTCACTTTCAGCCCGGCTTTGCGCAGTTCATGGTTCTGATCGGCCATGGTTGCTCTTCGCAGTAACAGGTTAGGTCGGGTATGATCGACCGAAACCACGATAGTGAAGAATAGGCTCAAATGCAAAAATTGACTCGTATCATTACTCTTTCCGTTGCCCTAACCGTTGTTAGCGGCTGCAGCTACGTTGGCGTTTACAAGCGTGACATCCCTCAGGGCAACTTGGTGACCGAAGAAATGGTCAGCCAATTACAGCCAGGAATGACCCAAGAACAAGTTACTTATGTAATGGGTCGCCCGCTGCTGGAAGCCCCCTTTGACACACGGGAGTGGGATTACGTTTATCGTCTTGATAAAGCATACGCGGGTGTTGAGCAGCGGCGTGTAACCCTCACGTTCGACAACGCGGGGCGTTTAGTAAACGTTGAACAACAAGGTGATTTCTCTGGTGATCTGCCGATCAGCAGAGATACCGGTGCAGGCCCTGCAACAGAAACAGCAGATCCAATCAGCGGTATCAACTCGCCTAGCCAGCGAGTACCCACGTCAGAAAATGCCCCAGCGCCACAGCCAGTGATGCCTTCCGAATAAATTACCCGCTTCTGGCTTGACGCTTTGCCCGCTCCAGGCGGGCAGCTTTGGGGTCTATCTCCAATGGACGATAAACCTCAACGCGGTCGCCTGGGCGCAGTGCCTCTTTTTCAGGCTGGCGCAGCGCTTTGCCAAAAATTCCCAGCGGTGCTTGTGCAAAGGTGTCGCTGGGAATCTCGGGGAACAGGCTTGGCAGATCTGCCATCGCTACCGCTTGGCGCGCAGTCGTGCCTTGATACACCTGCAGAGCCACTAGGCGCTGTTTGTGCGGCAAGGCAAAGGCTACCTCTACCTCGAACGTATCAACGGCCATAGCGCTCGTCAGCACGCTTCGTGAAGGCATCGACAAGTTGCCCCGCGATTTGCTGAAATAGTTTTCCAAATGCCATGCTAAGTAAGCGGTTCGCAAACACAAATTCCATTTCTAAGCTGACTTTGCAGGCGTTTTCCCCCATCGGGATAAATAACCAACGCCCTTTAAGCTGCTTGAACGGACCTTTCACTAACGACAGCTCAATCCGCTCAGGGGCATACAAATCATTTCGAGTAGTGATTGTTTGTTCCACACCCGCACGTCCAAGGGTCATCTCACCAATCAAATGTGCCTCGTCATGCTCTAGCAGGCGCGCACGGCGACACCCCGGCAGGAACTCGGGATAGCGTTCGAAGTCATTAACCAGATCGAACATTTGTTGGGGGGTGTGCCGCACCAAGGCGGTACGATTAACGGTTGGCATTGACCTCTCCGCTGACTTCACAGTGCCCAAAGCGTATCATGGGAAACATTTTTGTAGACCTTGAATGGTATCACGCCTCCCCACATAACGAAGGGGGTGCTACTGACAGATCAACGATGAGGTTCCATGGCCACTAAGAAAGGTAACAGTAAGGGCCCTAGCAGCAGCGTTATTGCCCAAAACAAGAAGGCTCGGTTTGAGTACCATATCAACGAAACCTTAGAAGCAGGTTTGGTACTCGCAGGCTGGGAAGTTAAAAGCCTTCGCGCTGGTAAAGCACAGCTTACCGACACCTATATTTTGGTTCGCAACGGCGAGGCTTTTTTACTAGGCAGCCATATCATGCCGCTTAATACAGCAAGCACCCACGAAATTGCTGACCCGACGCGTACGCGTAAGTTACTTCTGCACCGTAAGGAAATTGCCAAAATTTTCTCGGTGACTCAGGACAAAGGCCACACTTGCGTGCCGCTCAAGCTTTATTGGAAACGCAATAAGGTGAAGTGTGAGCTGGCATTGGTGACCGGCAAACAGCTGCATGACAAGCGCGCCACCGAAAAGGATCGCGACTGGAGCCGTCAGAAAGGTCGGATAATGAGGGAACATAACAAGGCATAACTGGTCAATTCGCTGTGAGCACGTTAGAATGCTCATCTGTAATCAGGGGGCGACATGGTTTCGACGCCGGTGACAACCCTTGCGGTGCATGCCGAGAGCGTGATGTATCTCGTAAATCCCACATCACGAAAAATAGTCGCAAATGACGAAAACTACGCTCAAGGCGCGCTAGCAGCTTAAACACTGTTAGCTTCTTGTCTGGCCCAAAGGTGATGTGCCTATTCATTACTAATGGGATACGAGCTAAAGCTGATAGGACCGCGGTTGGTGGTGTCTTCTCATCAATCGTTAAACTTAGAAGGCTCGCGTGGCTGAATCCTGATCGTCGGAGTCAGTTGCGTTAAAGCAAATGACGAAATCTAAGCATGTAGAGCCAATAGGCGCGTGCTGGCGGACGCGGGTTCAATTCCCGCCGCCTCCACCAGACACCCTTACAAATCAAGCACCTACGGGTGCTTTTTTTGTGCCTGTGGGCTGAAAAAGGCCTGTTTAGGCATAGCGTAGTCAACATTTTGGTCAGCCTTTCTTAAGCGCCCAGTTCCCTCGAAGCTAACCGCGTGTAGCGACAGAGTTCAGTATAATTGCATTATTGTTATAATATAACATATCATTAGATGTGCTTAATTCTAACATTTACGGGAATACACCTGTGTCACGCTCTTTATTTCTGCTTACACCGCTTGCCACTGCTCTACTTATTAGCTCCTCTGCCTATGCAGATGATCACCATCATGGGCACAACCACGTCCATGATCATTCTGGTCATACTCATGAGCACGACGCCTATGAACATAGCAACCATGAACATAGCGGCGCTGAAAACAGCATCAACGTTTCCTTAGTTGTGGAAGGTATCTACCACAATCGTTTTTCAGGAGATGAGCACTCGCCTACAGGCTTTAGCAATGGGCACGAAGGCAGTCACGATCATGAGGGAGGACATGACCACAGCGGCCATAGCCATGATCTCGACAATGGATTTAACCTGGGACACTCTGAAGTTGCCATTGAAGGGCAAACCGCCCACCTTGAGGGCAAGGCCGTTGTTTCGCTAACAGAAGACGATATCACGCTGGAAGAGGCTTTTATTGCGACGCGTACGCTGCCTAACGGGCTGCGCTTACAAGCCGGTAAATTTCTTTCCGATATTGGCTATATCAACAGCCGACATCCTCACGCTTGGGATTTTGTTGAGCGCCCACTGGTCAATGAGTATTTGTTTGGAGAGCATGGTCTGCTCGATACAGGCCTACAGCTAACCTGGTCACCCAACAGCACCTTGACGCTGGGTAGTGAGCTGTTTCAAGGCGAGGGAGAAGGCTTCAGCCGCTTTGATGAAGGGGGCTATGAGGATCGCGCCAGCGGACCTCGCGTGGGCACAATTTTCGCTAAATACCGCCCAGATCTCGGTGCGAATAAGCAGCTAACGCTGGGAACGTCTGCGGGCATGAACCGTCAGTATGTGCGTGTCGATGACCATGGCCACCATGCCCATACCGCTGAAGGCGACAACTGGTTCGCGGGTTTAGACGCGCGGTTTAACTACGATGCGGAGCAACCCGGCTATCAGGGCAACTGGCAATTAGGTGCGGAATACTTCTATAGCGAACGTGGCCTGCAAGAGCATGTGCAACACCATGATCACTTTCATGCACACGACCACTACACTGAGCAACAAGATGGCGCTTACATAGACGCTATTTACGGCATTGCGCCTCGCTGGGAAGTCGGTCTTCGCGCAGAGGCACTAGGGTTAACCAATAAGGTGATGGGCACTCATCCTACCGCGATCGTTTCAGAGGAAACTTCGTGGCGACAAAGCGCGCAGCTTACTTGGCATGTGCGCGATAACATGTTCGTGCGCACGCAACTGACTCGCGAAGACTTTGCAGGGCATGATGAACAGTGGGTAGGAATGGTTCAGTTCAACGCAACGTTTGGCAGTCATGCAGGACATAATCACTAGCTAAATGGCGATGATAAAGAGCCCGTCTCATATTTATGAGACGGGTGCCCCCTTGCTTGTACCACTGCATGACGTCAATTAACCACCAGCCAACGTGAACCGCGATGCGCTGAAAGGACTAATATTCAACTGACTATCACGACCTTGCAGCATGTCGGCTACCAAGCGCCCCGTCGTGGCACCGAGCGTTAGCCCTAATTGGCCATGACCAAAAGCCATCGCCACGTTTTCAAGCAATGGCGATTTATCAATCACAGGCTTGGTGTCTGGCAAGAAAGGGCGCCAGCCAGCGCCAAATTCCATACCAGCTGTATTCAACGATGGCAGTATCGTCTTGGCTTTTTCAAGAATGATCTCCGCACGCTTGAAGTTCGGTTCAGCATGATTGCCAGCGAATTCAATCGTGCCGCCGATCTGTAGCCCTCGCTCCATAGGAATCAGACCAAAGCCGCCGTCAGCATAAAAAGTGGCGTGGGTTAAGTCGACACCAGGGTTGGGTAGCAATACCTGATAGCCGCCAACCTTAATCAACGGCACCTTAATGCCTAATGCTTCAAAAAACGCCGAACTGCCGTTACCTGCGGCGACCACTACCTGCTCGACAGGCAGCCTCTCACCACTGGCCAGTGTCACACCAACGGCACGCCCCCCCAGGGTCTCAATACGCGACACACTATCCTGCACAAGCTTGCCACCCTGCTCTACAAAACTGTGAGCAAGCTCGGTTAGGAAGGTTTCGGTATCGCACACCGTGCGCCAATCCGACAATAACAGACCGTGAGAAAAACGCCCCGCAAGCGCTGGCTCCATGGCGGCAATCTGTTCGGCATTCAGTGTTTCGGAAATAAACCCTAGCGAGCGGCGTAGCTCCACATAAGTTTGCTCATGGGCCAGCCCAGCCGCATCATCAAACAGCTCAAGGGTTGGTTGGTGACCAATTAGATCGTCACGACGGCACTTTGCAAGCAAGGGCTCATAATCCTGGAAGGCACAGCGCGTTAAGGTCGCCAGCTCATGGGCAATAGTGTCGATACGCGAACGCCGCGCATGGGTTATAAATCGCAGCATCCAGGGTAACAGCCCTGGTAATGCTGACGGCCGAAGCGCCAGCGGCCCTTTTTGATCAAGCAGCCAACCTGGCACTTTTTTTATAATACCTGGCTTGGATTGGGGAATGATTTCGCTAACCGCAATCTGCCCGCAGCTCCACTTAGCGGTACTATCGCCAGACATAGCAGGCTCTACAAGCGTGACGTCGAGCCCCTCTTTTTGCAGGTATAACGCACAGCAAATACCAACGATTCCACCACCAATTACTACGGTTGGATGCATTGTCGTCATTATTATCCTCCTGGTTTTATTCAAGCATGCTTGCAAGCAAACCCAAGGCACTAGCAATTCAATTGTCGGCAGCAACGCTAACGAAAACGCCTAGCTCAATAAAGACAAACACCCCGCCTTTCGCAGGTCGGGGTGTTTGTCTCATCAGTAAAGCACGTAACGGCTAGTAACGATCAACTCGAGCTAGGAGCCGGATTCGGGCTAGCAACGGCTGCATCAGCAGCAGCACCCAATGCTTCGGTAGAGGCAATTGCTTCTCCTTGCTTGTCCCACAGCGCGCGCTCTTCATCGGTCGCTTTAGGCGAGAACAACCCTGTCTGCGCATAAATAATACCGATCAAAGGCGACAGCCAGCAGGCAAAAGCCAGCGGAATATACAGCAGATTCTCAACGTTACCTTCACCAATACCAAGCCCTAATACACTAATGACGAAAGCGCCACCTGCGTTCCATGGGATGAGCGGCGACATTAACGTTCCACCTTCCTCAACACCACGCGATAGGTTCAGGGTTGAGTAACCCAGACCACGGTATGTAGGTGCGTACATACGCCCCGGTAGCGCAACGGATAGGTAGGGGTCGCCTGCCACTAGGTTAGTTGCAAAGGAGGTAGCAATTGCCGAGGTTTGGACGCCTTTGAACGAGCGCACCTTGGCCATAATGGCCTTGATGATGGTCTCCAGGCAGCCCGTTTTCTCCAACGCACCGCCAAAGGCCAAGGCAATTAGGATCAATGAGATAGTCCACATCATTGACTGGATACCACCACGGTTTAACAGGCTGTCCATAGCTTCCACGCCCGTTTCAATGGAGTAACCATAGTTAGCGTAAGTAACGATATCGTGCAGGCCTACCCCCTGAACCGCCATGGCGGTTACCGCACCCGCCATTACACCAGCAAACAGGGAGGGAATCGGCGGCATTTTCTTGATGGCTAGACCAATAACCAGCACCGCTGGCAACAGCAGCCAGATAGAAATCGTAAAGTGTTCGTCTAATGACGCAGTGATGGCATCAATGCGCTCAAAGGATGCCGCTTGATCATCAATCATGGTGAAGCCCACCACCAGATAGATGGCTAACGCGATCAACATGGCCGGTATCGTCGTTGGCATCATGTTTTTGATATGCGAGAACACATCGTTGCCGGTAACCGCCGCGGCCAAATTAGTGGTATCGGAAAGCGGTGAAACTTTGTCGCCAAAGAAGGCTCCGGATACAACCGCACCAGCAGTCCAATAAATCGGAATTTCAAACCCAGCACCGATACCAACAAGCGCCAGACCTACTGTACCAACGGTACCCCAGGAGGTCCCCAAAGAAACGGAGACCACTGCACAAATCAACATTGCCGCAGCAAGGAAAAAGGCAGGAGATAACAGAAGTAGGCCGTAATAGATCAGACTGGGCACGGTACCGCTGGCAATCCAGACGCCAATAATCATGCCCACTAAGATCAACACCGAAACCGATGGCAGAGACACATTAATAACGTGAAACGCCCCATCTTCAATACGCTTCCAGCGGAAGCCGAGTTTGACCCCCACTAGCGAGGTTATCGCCAAGCCAATGGCGAGCGGGATATGTGGAGTGAAATCGCCAAAATAAAAAATCTGCACCCCGATGGCGATTAGTGTCAGCACAACGGGCACAAGGGCAAGCCCGAGACTGGGTTTTTGACGAACCCTTTTTGGTTTTTCTTCCATCTTATAGACCTCATTATTATTGGGCTTTTGATAGGTTTATCAGCAGCGATTATTTTCGTTCAACAAGAATTTCTTAGATTTATCATCTAAGGCATTGGCAATAGACATACGTTCTAGAGGTATACTGCCCTGCCCTTTTATCTATATCAGCTAATTAATCACAATGCGTCATCGCGCTTTCAACACTTCAACGATATTGCGATCACGTCCCTGTAACAAAAGAATACGAGGGTCACGATGACTTAACGTGTCTATTCCGCGGCTTTTCGTGCCGCATTCAGGGGAAATTTACATGGGTTAGCAAATAATGTTTTTAACAAATACGTTAGAAATCCATTCGTACTTATCTGCAAAATCTTCTAAACAGCTATTTTCTTAATAGCAGCGTTTCACAAAGCAGTTTAAACAAAACGTTAATAGCCAAAATAACCACAAGATAAACTAAAAACGCCAGACTCATGAATAAGAATCTGGCGTTAAATTTCAATTAGTTAACATATTGCTCCCAAACATGCCGATCACATTTATATGATAGCGAGCCCCTAGCTCTAGCTCATCAAGCGTTCAATCAGCATGTGATAGAGGGGAATCCCAAGCATCACGTTGAGAGGGAAAGTAATGCCAAGTGATGCAAGCATGGCGAGGCCAATATTCGCTTGCGGGATAGCCGCACGCATCGCAGCGGGCGCCGCTATATAAGAGGCACTAGCGGCCAACGCGGCAAGAATCACCACAGAGCCCACTGGCAACCCAACGAGTGTGCCTACCAAAATCCCCAGCAGTGACAGCAATAATGGCGTGACCAGAGCAAAGGTCACCAAGCGCCAATGATGCCACGGCATTGGGCGCAGTGTTTGCGCAGCGGTTAACCCCATTTCTAGCAGAAACAGTGCCAACACGCCTTTGAAAGCACCAGTAAACAGTGCGGTGACTTCCTCTCCTTGAAACGGCCCGTATAGCGTGCCGATCACAACCCCACCAGCTAACAGGATAACGCCTCGATTGGTCAGGGTTTCATGCCATAGCTTGCTGGTGCTCTCTTTAACAGCAGCCCCTTGATAGCGCCTAAACAGGGCAATCGCTACCATAATCGCGGGCAGTTCCATAGCGACCAAGTAGAGCGTTACTTCACTACCCACCGCTAGCTGGCGTGCTTCTACATATGCCAGCGCCACCGCAAATGTACCCGCACTGACCGAGCCATAGTGGGCAGCAATGCTAGCGCTGTCGGCGGCGGAAAGGCGCACCCAGCGGCGCAACACTGGCATCAGCATCAGCGGTATAAATGCTGACAGCAGCGCTACGCCGGTAAGTTCTGGCACCAACCCCCAATGAATATTGCCATGCAGCGCCATTCCTCCCTTTAAGCCAATGGTGAGCATTAATAACAGGCTTAGGGTGTCGTAAGTGGCTTTAGGAACCTGAAGATCCGATTTCACCGCCCCAGCGACTAGCCCCAATAAAAAAAACATCACCACAATATCTGGCATCACCACTGCTCCTTAGGATTAAAAGAGGTTGCATTTTGCGAGCGATGACACTAGATAACTAATAATATATTGAAAGAAAATCATAGATAATTATCTATGCAGATAGCATCATCTTTTGTGTTGATTGATGGGCAATGATGGTAGTTAAAAGCAGGGCATTAAGAATGTCGTTAGGAATGGAGAGCTCGCTAGGCGCAGTGACTGAAAAACCCCGCCCTGTCAGCTCAGGGCGGAGTGGATGGAACCTAACGTAGCGTTACAGGCCAATAGCCAATGAGGTGGAGCGGCGAGGATCGGCGCCACCAAAGAACATACCGTCCTTGATCATGATTGATTGAGCCGCTCCCATAGCGGACTGCTGGCTGACCGTGTGGCCTCGCTCTTCAAGTAAGTCCAGCGTATCTGGACTAAAACCTGCCTCAACACGAATTTCATCCGGCACCCACTGGTGGTGCATGCGCGGTGCACTAACCGCTGACTGTATATTCATATCGTGATCAATAACGTTCATTAACACCTGCAGCGTTGTGGTGATAATACGTGAACCGCCGGGACTGCCGGTGATCAGGAAGTTTTTACCGTCTTGTTTGACGATAGTGGGCGTCATGGACGAAAGCATCCGTTTGCCTGGTTCGACCTTATTAGCTTCGCCGCCAATCAAGCCATAGGCGTTAGGCACGCCGGGCTTGGCCGAGAAATCATCCATTTCGTTGTTGAGCAAGAAGCCTGCGCCGTCCACCACGATGCCAGAACCATAACTGAAGTTGATGGTGTACGTATTTGAAACTGCCAGACCACCATCATCTACAATGGAAAAGTGAGTGGTTTCATTAGATTCGTAGTCGTGCGGATTGCCAGGCGCTATGTCAGCACTTGGGGTGGCTTGGTCGCCAATCTGGCTGCGCAGTTCGGCTGCATACTCCTTTGATGTGATGCCGGCCAAAGGCACATCGACAAAGTCAGTATCGCCCAGGAACTCCGAGCGGTCAGCGTAAGCACGCTTCATGGCTTCAGCCATTAGATGCATGCTTTCAGCAGAGCCGAAGCCCATTTCACCGATAGGGTATTCTTCAAGAATATTCAGCATCTGAACAATATGGGCACCGCCAGAAGAAGGAGGGCTCATGGCATAAATATCGTAGCCGCGATAAGTGCCGTGGCTAGGCTCACGGATGATGGGGGTGTAATTAGCCATGTCTTCCATCGTAATCAAACCATCGTGACGCTCCATTTCGGCAACGATCAGCTCAGCCGTTTCTCCTTCATAAAACTCACGGGCCCCTTGCTCAGAAATGCGCCTAAGTGTTGCGGCTAGATCAGGTTGCTTGAAAATATCGCCGACCTCATAGGCGCTGCCGTCCTCTTTAAAGAACTTAGCCATGCTAGCCTCCCAGGGTTCGAAACGTTCCCTGGTCTCTTGTAATCCTTGAACAAACCGAGGAGGCACTGCAAAGCCATCTTCAGCAAGACGAATGGCGGGTTCCAACGCTTCAGCAAGACTCAACGTGCCATACTCTTCAAGCGCCAGAGCTAGCCCCGCAACTGTTCCGGGAACACCTGCAGCCAAGTGAGTAAAGCGAGAGCGCTCGGTTACCGCATCACCATTGTCGTCTTGGAACATAGCTTCAAAGGCGGCTGAAGGAGCCATCTCGCGATAGTCGATGGCAATGACTTCATCACTGGTTTCATCCGAAATTAACATAAATCCGCCGCCACCAATATTGCCGGAACGCGGCTGGGTCACCGCTAGCGCAAAGCCCGCCACTACAGCAGCATCAACGGCATTGCCACCGTCAGCAAGAACATCTCGGGCGACCTCGGAGGCAAGAAAATGGCTGGTAGCGACCATGCCACGGCTGCTTTCTTGAGGATGAAAGCGCTCACCTTCCAAAATCGCTTGCTGAGTAAATGCTTGTGGAGAAACTAACAGCGCGCCAACACAAAAACTGGCCGCCAGCGTCTTAAGCGGACGCGATGTTAAAAAGGGGGTCATCATGTGGGGGAGTTCCTTATAGTTATTAGTTTACAAATAGTGAAAACATAAAAGAATACGCTGCTGTCACGTTAGACTTTTAGTTCCATAAAGCCGCCCAACATGCGCCACGTTAACGAGACGCAATGTAAGCTCTCTAGACTTCGCCTAACCGTTGACGACAAGAAATAGTCTAGTCTTTCGATGACGCCTTGCCAGGTGTTCGTTGATAAAGCTGCTCTCCACAATCGCCCAACATTGGCTTATTAAGTAACGCCCCAGGAGTTTTGGTTGCTATGAACATTCGCCATCTGACCTTTAGACTGCTGCAGGTATACGTGACTGTCGTTAGGTGTGGCTCTATCAGCGAAGCCGCCAGGCAACTGCATCTTACCCAGCCAACCGTGTCACAGCAGTTGAAACGACTCAGAGAAGCGGTAGGCAGCCCATTGTTAGAACAGCACGCCCAGCAACTAACGATGACCGCTACAGGGCAAGCCCTTTATCAGGCAAGTCGGGATGTGCTGGGGCGCTTTGACGACTTTTCGGACCAGCTAAGTGATTTACAGCATGGCAGTAAGGGGCGCTTTAGTATTGCCCTAGTAAACACCGCTCAGTATGTTTTACCCCGTCTTTTAGGCCCTTTTAGCCAAGCGTTTCCTGAGGTCGATGTCACCGTTCATATCGGCAATCGTCGACAGGTATTAGCACGCTTTGAACGCCAGGAAGACGATTTGTATGTCTTCAGCCATCCACCCGCGCTTGCTCACGCGGTCGCGTCACGCTTTATGCGCAACCCATTAGTTGCCATTGCCGCCGCCGACCACCCTTTGGCTAAACAGAAAGCCGTGACGATGGAGCAGCTACTAAGTGAACGCTTACTACTACGTGAGCCTGGCTCCGCCACACGCATGCTATTGGACAGCTGGCTGCAAGAGCACGGACTGACCATGCAAAAAACATTACAGATGGCCAGTAACGAGGCCATACGAGTAAGCGTTGCAGCCAATATGGGCGTTGCCGTGTTATCAGAGCATGTTTTGCCTAATGAGCATCCTGATCTAGTAGTGTTACCCGTTCAGGGGCTACCTATTGAAAGTCACTGGCAATTTATAGTGCGTAATGATCAGCGCCTTCCCCAGTCAGCACAGCGCTTTCTACACTACGTTCACGAACACCTGACCCAGTGGATTGAGCCGCGCTTTGTATGTAATGAACTAGACACCCTACTGAACGCTTATCCGACGTTTCCCCTGCGTGAATAAGACGTCGATAAATTGACTTGCAGACGCCGCGATCCCAACTAACGTGTGAGAAGCCGACACTTGGGATAACGCCTGAGTGAACACAAAAAGAGAAGGGATAGCATGCTGTATGGAATAAGTTTACTCGCTGGTATCGTACTATTAACGCTGGGAGGTGAAGCTCTCATCCGTGGCGCTGTTGCTGGCGCTAAACGGATAGGGGTCTCTCCGCTGTTAACAGGTCTCGTCGTCGTTGGTTTTGGTACATCTGCTCCCGAACTGGTTGTTTCCATAGATGCTGCCATTCGCCAACAACCAGATATTGCCGTTGGTAATATCGTGGGTAGCAATATAGGTAACATACTGCTGATTCTTGGTCTTTGCGCGGTCATTTGCCCGATGTCAGTACAACCGCTGGCGTTAAGACGAGACGGTGTCGTGGTCGTCGGCGCTAGCCTGCTATTTATTGCTCTGGCCTGGAGTGGTGCCCTCGGCCGCTGGGATGCAGCAGTTTTGCTAGCCGCGTTGACGGCTTACCTCATTTGGGCATATCGCACCGAACGTGCCCAACCACTTCCCGCGGCTGAAATGCACAGCGCAGAAGCAGACGAACTCACTGCAATTCCAAATTCAACAACCATGATAGTGACGGCACTTATAGTAGGGCTTGCTATGTTGATAGGAGGCTCACAGTTGTTACTTTATGGTGCTATTGGTTTAGCCCAAGCCATGGGCATTTCCGAAGCAGTTATTGGCTTAACGATTGTTGCGGTGGGAACTTCGTTACCCGAAATGGCGGTATCGGTGATTGCGGCGCTTCGCCGCCACGCTGATGTAGCTGTCGGAAACATTCTGGGCAGCAATATTTTCAACCTCCTAGGTATCTTAGGTATATCAGCTTTTCTACAGCCCCTGCCTATTGCCGAGCGAGTAAGTCAGTTTGACCAATGGATGATGCTGGGAGCAGCAGGCGCATTGCTACTATTTCTTTACACAGGCATGCGGCTATCTCGCTGGGAAGGAGCTGCTCTGCTGAGCGGCTATGCAGCCTACCTTACGCTAAGTTTTACAATCTTCTGAGGAATTAGCTGTGCAGATTGCCACCCTCGGTCCTAGCGGCAACAATCATGAATTAATTGCTCTGCGCTATTTAGCGAAGCATGGTCAGCCATCCACGAACCTTCAGCTTTTCGAACAGTTTGAAGAGGCGTTTGAAGCGCTGGTTGAGGGGCAAGTGAGCCATGTGCTCCAGTGCACCGCCCACTTCGCCCACAGCGATTGCGTAGGCCGCTATATGCACCGAGCCTATCCGGTTGATGTTTTTATTGCAGGCAGCAAGCCTTTAGCGTTAGTTGCTCAGCGTAGTATTGCCACTCCTCGTCATATGGCTATTCAACCAGCTACCCGCTACTACACAGATTTAAGCAGCTTTGGCGATATTATCGAAGCACCCACGACGGTTGCCGTGGCAGAAGGCTTGCTAGCGGGTGTCTTTGAGGCAGGGATTTGCGCTGAAGAAATCGTCAATCAAGCGCCTGAACAACTTAAGCTTCTCCAGTCACTGGGACCTGCGCTAGATACCTGGGTGGTGTATTCCACCACCCCGTTACCGACCTCTTCGCCGTTGCTTTTAAACGAGAAAGATAACTGCGGCGCCCGTCACCACGAGTATTACGCGAAGCCAAATGGCTTTTCGGGCGATGACACCAAACGAAATAGCCGTTAATCCAACGGCTATTTTTAATCCATCGAGCAAGGCGCCCGCTGGATTAAAGGCAAGCTGGATAACATCAGGGTTCGCGACCATCGCCAACGGAATGATGTACAGCCCTATTCCCAAGGCCATCGCTTTAAGCGCTACTTTGAGCCAGTTTTCACCTACCATTCCAGCCGCAATGAATACGCCTCCACAGACAGGCGGCGTAATCGTCGAAAGTAGCGCGTACCAAAACACAAACAGGTGCGCCAATAACGGCTCTAATCCGAGTGATATAAGCGCTGGCCCCGCCACCGACACACAAATCACATAGGCTGCTGTTGTTGGCACCTCCATTCCCAAAATCAGGCAGGCCAGTGCGGTTAACAACAGCGCAGGCCATAGCAGGTCATTGGAGAGCGATAAGATACCCGACGTGATCTTTACGCCAAGGCCTGTTAACGAGAGCACACCAATCACCAGAGAGGCACACAAAATAATCGCGCCAATGGTGGCAATTTGCCGCCCAGCGGTAACCACCGCATCCGCTAAGCGATTTGCAAACCCAGTGATTGAGAAACGCAGCGTAACATCGACCAGCAACAACGCTGCGCCAGCAAATATCGCAATACTAGCGGCATATTGAGGTGTGTATCCGCCGTTAAAAATACGCTCTAACAGCAGTACAAACGGCACCGCAAAAAAGAGTGACGTGATGAGTACTTCTTTGGCAGCTGGCTGCTCGCTGACATCAATCGGCTGCAAATCATGACGCGTCGCGTAGGCATTAATTCCCATCCATACCGTCAGAAAATAGAGCACGGCCGGTAGCGTTGCTGCTGCCATGATTTGTGTGTAGGGCGTGCCTGTCAGCTCTACCATGACAAATGCACCCGCCCCCATCAGCGGTGGCATTATTTGCCCGCCTGAAGACGCCACCGCTTCTACCGCGCCCGCAAACGAACGCGGGTAGCGCAAACGTACCATAGAGGGAATCGTAATTGCCCCAGTAGAGGCAACGTTCGCTGAGGCTGAGCCTGAAATGGACCCCATCAGCGCCGACGAAATCACCGACACTTTAGCCGCACCGCCGGTTAAGCGCCCAGCAACGGCACTCGCTAAATTCATGAAACCTTGGCCAGCTTCGCCAGCATTAAGCACCGCACCAAAGATAACAAAGATAGCCACGACACCCACGCTAACCCCCGTTAGCGAGCCCCAAAGCCCTCCTTCTGCAATCGTCAATGAGCCCACCATGCTTTGCAGTGGCAAACCAGGGTGACCAAACGCCCCCGGCACGAACTGCCCGAAGGCCCCGTAAAGCAGTGCCACTAGTGCAACCAACGGCAGCGGCCAACCAATCGCACGTCTTGCCGCCTCCAGGGCCAGCATAATTAAGAAAAGACCAATCGCCATCTGCAGATGGGTATCAATAAAGCCATACTGATTCGCAAGCGTGGCTTCGTTAAGCGCGATGTAGGCGCAAGCTGCTATCCCTAATAGCGTCAGCCCCCAGCCACTAATGCGCTGAAAAGGCGTTTTAGCCATATAAATCAACACCCATGGCAGCAGTAGCGCCATATGCAATGGCCTACTCACCAGGGCAGGCGTTAAACCGTAAAAAATAAGCCCTAAATGAAACCCAACGCTAATGACACCTAACGCAATCCAACCAGGGGACGCCACCGCATTAGGTGTGGCGTTATCAGCCGTTTGAGACGAAAAAAAAGCATGCATGCCGAGTTGCCTATCCTTATAAAACAACGCAACGGCCTACAGACCGTTGCGTATTATCAGTGCCAAAAAACGCTACTAAGGCAACTTTTATCGAAGTTCGTCAGGCACATCGACTCCCGCTTCTTCATAATAACGCAGCGCACCGGGGTGCAGCGTACCCGTCATATTACTCAGCATGTCCGGCGAGATACTGCTCCACCAAGCCGTTTCTTCAGCCATGGCATCGCGACGCTCCCAAAAGGTTTTTGTCAGGGCATACGCGGTCTCGTCATCCATTTGTGAGGTTGTATAAGCGATGACCGGCAGCGACGTGGTTTGAACATCCTCATCCACGCCTGGGTACGTGCCACCAGGAATCGTCTGACGAGCAGCGCCTGTTTGCTCTATCTGCTCATCGCTAAAGCTGACCAGGGTGATTGGCATGCTGGCAGCCGTTTCAATCACATTCGGGGTTGGGAAAGAACTGGCTGTTACAAAGGCATCAATTTGGCCGTTTTTTAACGCATCCGGCCCACTTCCAATAGAAGCGTCAGCAATACGCACTTTCTCTTCCAGCCCAAACAGCTCTAGATACCGAGTAGCTTCACGAGCACCAAAGGTGCCGCGACCAATCAAAATGTGCTTATCTTCAAGCGCAGCCATATCGGTTACACCGCCATCGCCTGCGATCACAAAATGCATGGTGATAGAAGGTATAGGAAACAGACCACGAATTTCCTGGAAGCGAGGATGCTGACGCTCAGCAAACGGCCCTTCGCCTGCCATGGCTTGCTCAACTAAGGCTGGCGGCGTAGTGAATACATAATGACCTTGCCGCGCCATCACCTCCATCACATTCTGCACCGAGCCCTGACTCTCTTCTAATGTCAGAATAATGGAATCGTCAGTGCCTTGGCGCACCGCCTCGGAAAGTTCAACGCCCATCTGGTAGTAGGCAGTTCCCGCCGATGCTGACTTGTAGGTAACCCGTGTTTCTGCTTGCGCTGTTACTGCAGCAGTGGCAAGGGCGAGCGTAGCGGCCGAGACGCCTAGCGTGCGGCAAAAGGAGCGAATTGATTGATGCATATGAGTTCCTTAACATGTCCAGTGGCCAACTGCGTGGCCTCGTTTTTATTGACTAAAAGCAGTTACAAAAGGCAAAACCCAAGCCTTTGGGTGTGTGATAATAATCCTCCATGCCAACGCAACCATCAATATTGGCCATCTATATTGATGAACATACTTCGTAAGTCTAAGGCAGCCTGAAGACCGACTCACAAGCGGCAAATATACCTACAAAGCGCCACTGGCCAACAGGTATCGAAAACTTCTTATATTTATCTAATTTGCGATTAAACTCTTTACATTTATTTGAGCATATTACTATTAGCTAAATGGATAATTTCCAAAAAAAAGACGTAATGACTTGCTTATCAAAGCATTTCATTCGGTTTAATTCCGTATTGCAATGCAATATAGCTTGTTAAACTAACGCCGCTTATTCCCCCTACCTTTTAACCAATATAAGGATAAACACGCCATGCTGACGTTACATCATGACCCAGGCCAGCTCCGAGTCTCTCGTTGCTGGCCTTTTTTGTTAGCAGCCTTACTATTATTTATTAGCCCTTCCGCCTTTGCAGTAACTGGAGATATCGACCTAACCTCTACTACCGTTGGATTTTTCGCTGTTGCGATCTTCGTGCTGGCCTATGCGCTAGTCATGGCAGAAGAAAAAATCCATATGCGCAAGTCTAAGCCGGTACTGGTTGCTGCTGGTATTATTTGGGGACTCATTGGCTGGGTGTACGTTCAAAACGGCATGTCCGAAACGTCAGAATATGCGTTTCGTGTGACGCTTTTAGAGTTCACCGAGCTAATGCTGTTCCTGTTGGTGGCCATGACGTATATCAACGCCATGGAGGAGCGTCGTGTATTTGATGCCCTGCGCTCATGGATGCTGCGTAAAGGCTTTAGCTACCGCCAGCTGTTCTGGCTTACGGGCGGCCTTGCCTTTGTGCTATCTCCAATTGCCGATAACTTAACCACAGCACTGCTAATGTGTGCCGTTATCACTAAAGTTGCTGAAGGTGATAAGCGCTTTATTAATGTCGCTTGCATCAATGTTGTGGTGGCAGCCAATGCTGGCGGTGCCTTTAGCCCCTTTGGCGACATCACCACGCTGATGGTCTGGCAGGCAGGTATTATTCAGTTCCAGGAGTTTTTCATCCTATTCCTGCCCTCCTTGGTTAACTTCCTGATTCCTGCTGTCATTATGAGCATGTTTATTAAGGACCAGAAGCCAAGCAGCGTTTATGAAGATGTGTGGCTCAAACGCGGTGCACGGCGAATTATTGCGCTGTTTTTGATCACTATTGCCACTGCTGTAATGTGCCATACGCTACTACACTTGCCGCCTGTACTCGGCATGATGACTGGTCTTGGCTACCTACAGTTTTTCGGCTATTACCTGCGCCGCAGCCTACCCCGCTCGCTGGAGCGCAAACGTGAACGCTACAGCCGCCGAGGCGACAATAAGAAGCTAGAGCAGTTAGGTGGCGTGGTACCGTTTGATGTTTTCAACCGTGTCGCCCGTGCTGAGTGGGATACGCTACTGTTCTTCTACGGGGTTGTTATGTGCGTGGGTGGCCTTGGCTTTATGGGCTACCTTGGACTGCTTTCCGAAGCGCTTTACACCGGTTGGAACGCCACCTGGGCAAATATTGTCTTGGGGGTTGTATCAGCAGTAGTCGATAACATTCCGGTAATGTTCGCAGTACTGACCATGGAGCCGGAAATGTCTCACGGGCATTGGTTGCTGATTACGTTGACGGCCGGTGTAGGGGGAAGCTTACTCTCAATCGGCTCGGCAGCGGGGGTTGCGGTAATGGGCCAAGCGCGCGGCGCTTACACCTTTATGGGCCACCTACGCTGGGCACCCGTTATTTTTCTCGGCTACGTCGCCAGTATCCTTGTACATCTGTGGCTTAACGCCGATAGCTTTGCCGTCTTTGGTTAACGAACAGCTGTAATCAGGTCAAGCTCAAAAAGCCCGCGCCCAGTGCTAACACGTGCTGCGCGGGCTTTTTAGTACGTCTCAAATAAATACTCAATTGGCGTCGGGCGACCAAATAAATAGCCCTGGTAGCGGTAGCAGCCATGGCCTTTAAGCCAATCAAACTGCTCTTTCTTCTCGACGCCTTCAGCCACCACAGTCAAGCCAAGACTGACCGCTAAAAGGATAGTGGTATCCACAATCGCCGCATCGGTCTTGTCTGTTAGCAATTCACGAATAAACGACTGATCAATCTTCAACTCATCCAGCGGTAAGCGCTTTAGGTAGCTCAGCGACGAATAGCCTGTGCCAAAATCATCCAGCGCGAAGCGAATGCCTTGGGAACGAAGCTTTAGCATAGTGCTGCGGACTCGCGTGGGCTCACTCATCAACAGACTTTCTGTTACCTCCAACACTAAACGGCTTGGTGGGGCTTGGGTTTGTGCTAACAAGCCTTCTACATCGCGCACAAATTCAGGTTGCTGGAACTGCACCGAACTCACGTTAACTGAGATAGTGAGTGCTGAATACGCAGGTTGCTGTGCCCATTTTGCTAATTGCTCACAGGCTGACTTCAACACCCAGTACCCAATAGGCAGGATCAACCCATTCTCTTCCGCCAGAGGAATAAAGGTGGCTGGTGATACCCAGCCACGCTGTGGGTGATACCAGCGCAACAGAGCCTCAACGCCCGTAGTGACACCTTGGTGATCGACCTGCACTTGATAATGTAGCGACAGCTCATCACGCTCTAAGGCTTGATGCAGGTCCCCCTCAAGCCTGGCTCGCTCCAGCACGCTAGTTTGCATTTCCATATTAAAAAAGCGCAACGTATTACCGCCAGCCGCTTTGGCTTGTTGTAGCGCCATGTCTGCTTGTTGTAAAACACTGTTTACACTCAACCCCAAGCACTTAAACAATGAAATACCAATGCTGGCAGTAATCGGCAGTGCACGGTCGTTACGCAGCTTAGCAACCGCCTCTAAGAGCTGTCTTGCAAGGCGTTCAGCCTTGTGTGTTGCTTTGCTTTGCTGCTCGCCTAACGTATTTAAGAGCACGACAAACTCATCGCTACTAAAACGAGCAACGGTTGCCTCCTGGGGCAAGTGTATTTGCAATCTTTCGGCAACATTAATCAGTAATTGATCACCACTCTCGTGGCCCTGAATGTCATTCACTAATCTAAAATTATCTAAATCAACGATAAATATCGCGCTGAAGTTTGTTGTGCAATTACTTTGATCCGTGACATCAGCCAATAATTCCATAAGGCGCCGACGATTTGGGAGACCTGTTAATGCATCATAAAACGCTAGGCGATGGGTTTTAGATTGCATTTCCAGATATTCAGTAAGCTCGGTAGAGATACCGCATAAGCTAGGCGCTTCACCTGGCGCCATGGTTAACGGCATCTTAATAGAAAGAAAAGTGCGTACATGCTCCTCACCCTGCAGCATACTATGCTCTTCAATCGTTACTTTTTTGCCTGAATCTAAAACATTTTGATCGATTTTTCTTGTTGCCTCGGCGCTTTCGGCATCAAAAAAATCAGCATCACGCTTTCCAACAATATTTTCTGTGGACTGATTAAAAAGTTCGCTTATTCGACGATTGACGTAACGATACTTTAGCGAGGGAGATTTAATATAGATAAAGGCATCTACACTATCTAAAATAGTCGCCAATAGCGCCTCATGATTAGTTAACTGGTCTCGGTTAAGTTTCTTAAGCAGTATGTTGCCTAAAAGCGCTAAAACAAGCAGCAAAATAAGTAAACCACCCCCCCACCATATCCATGTGGGAGTTAATTGTGATGGGGTTGACTTAGCTCGCCATGCACTTAACGTTTCATAATAAATAGAGCCACTATCCTGCTTCCAGAGACGTAAAACATCATCGATACGATTAAGTATCTCATCAGAAAGTTGAGGTGAGGCAGCATAAAAAAGCCTTGCTGGTTGAAAAATAACTGGTGTATCACGCAACCCATAATCGTGAGCCCGCCAGTCGCCGAATAGATGATTTGCGGCCACAAGGTCTGCATCGCCATCAGCAACGGCCTGAAATCCCTTAGCGAAACTACTCACGGGTAGCCAAGTAACGTTGATATCAAAACGCTCAGTTACCGCTGCCAAATAATCCTGTTGAACCGACCCAGAAACCACCGCAACACGCTGCTGCTCAAGATCAAATATCGCGTTAACCTCAGGCCCTTCACGCTGGTAAAGCTGTGACCAACTATGCATCACCGGCTCTTCATGAAACATCATGCGCTGAGCACGATCTTCACTCCAGGCAACATCAGGAAGTAAGTCAATATCTCCTTCCTCTAACAGCGTAAGACAATGTTGGAAGTCACACTGAAGGCTTTCGAGCTGCCACTGCTCTTCTTTGGCAATCGCTTGTAAAAGATCGCCTAGCACACCACGCGGGCGACCTTCGTCGTCAGCGAAGAGTTTTGGCGGATTGTGATACACACCAACGATCAGTGTCTCAGCCGATAACGGGGTTGCTGCTAAACATCCGCCCAGCAGTAATGTTCCCGACATAAGCTGGGCTAGAGCGCACAGTGCTCCCTTTTGAGTAGAAGATGAGCGAGATCCGAAACAGCTCAACGTCTGGGACATAGATGAACCTACACACCAGGCATACTAAGAGGGCCAGCGCGCTCAACAACCCGTTGCCAGGCAGGGTCATTTTCAATGCGCGCCACAAACGCTGCGATCGCAGGATAAGGTTCCAACGACCGTGTCGCGGCAATGGCCTGTAGCGGAAAACTCATTTGTATATCGGCCCCACTCGGCCAGTCACCCGCAAAATTACCTCTTTCACCTAAATGTGATTCAATAATTGTTAGATGTTGTTTTAATTGGGGCTGGATAAACCGCTGGTGCACTGTTGAGCTAATTCCTTTTGCCAACGGCTTAATCAACCACGGAGACTGCTTAGGCAGTTGGCTAAAGACCAGCCCCATCACTAAAAGAGGCATTAACGAACCTTCTGCATAGTGGAGCCAGTAGCGATAATTCATCCACTCATTACGGTTCTCTTCAAGGAGCGGATCTTTATTATTACCATAACAGTTGACGAGATAATCAATAATTGCCCCGGATTCTGCTACGGTCAGCTCACCGTCGGTAATAACGGGTGACTTACCCAGCGGATGGATTTTTTTAAGTGATTCCGGGGCTAGCTGAGTCTTAGGATCACGCTGGTAAACCTCAATGTCATAATCAAGGCCAAGTGTTTCCAGAAGCCACAAAATACGGTGCGAGCGGGATTTTTCGAGATGGTGAACGCGGATCATAACTACTCCATGGGGCGACTTGGTACGCTAGCATTGCACCAACGTCAGTTATCCTTTTACTGCAAGCGTATTTAGCTTAGCACTATTGCAGCGTTGAACCCCATGAAGCTTAGGAATTATTTATCTTATTAAAGAAACGCAAAGAGCATGACTTAAGACACTATCAGATTAAAATTAAGCTCATGTTTTAACTCATTTTTAATAATATGGATATGCACTCCTCCATTCTGCACTACGTTCTATGTTCATGACGCCAACGTGACAATAGATCTAATGGCGACCATTTTCCTTCTAACCATGGTGCAAGTAAGCGCGTTGAAAGCGGAATAAACAAAAACACCATGACAGGCGTCAGCATCATTGTACTGACTAATACACGGGGCACCATGGGCCAGTCCGCTAAGGCACTACCAAATACCCAGTTAAACAACAGTGAAATAGGAAAGAAAGCCAACCATACAGCGACGGCTTGTTTCCAGCGCGGGGGCGTCGTGCCCGAGCTAGACTGAAACCAAGCATCTAAGCCGGTGGCACGATGCTCATGAGGTGCGTCATATAGCCCCTTACCTCGCTGTAGCCATGCATTCCGTGAAGCCGAATGCTCCCAGGCGTTTAACGTATTACTGCTACTGAAGCGGAAAATGATCTGATATTCGTCATCGCTATTAGGTGGTGCTAAAACACCGGAGCCCAAATAACCAGGAAAATCAGCCGCCAAGTCGCGGCCTTCGTTTAACCAACGGTTAAAATCGTGATAACGACCGCTCGTCACTCGACGGGCGACCATTAGCGTGACAGGTGAGGCAGACATGATATATCTCCTAATGTGGTCACAGCGAATTGCCGGGTAGGCAAGCTGTTCGCCTTCAGGTGGGTAACCCCGAAGGCTGCGCTCACATTATACAAGCAATGATGATGCCATGTGGTGACAAGGAGTGGAGACAAGGTGATAACTAATGGTCTGGTAGTGGCTGACGGCGTTCGCCACGCTGAAAAGACCTAACATGTAAGTAAATATCAATGGCGCTGCGAATTGCATCGGCCTCTTGGGCATCAGGTACCACGACTGGCCCTTTCACTTCCCCACCTGCGCGCAAAACACTATCTACATCAGCACGATAGCGTTCTAAAAGGTGTTCTATATTGATACGCACACGATGCACTTCTAGCGAAAAAGCATGTCTTTGTTCGTTACGCTTAACGACATCCAATGGATTTTCTGCCGCTTCTATTAGGCTCTCCAGAGTATTGAGCACTAATTTTTCGGCTCTATTTAGATTGGGTATAACGGAATAAATGAGTTCATGGAGCGTTAGATTTGCATCGCTATGGTGCATATGCCAAGTCAACTCGTTGAGAGAGGCTGAATGTTGATAAAGCGGCCCTGGTCAGAAAATTCCAATTGATAAACACCATGAACCCCTTCTTGTCCTACTACACGTCGCAGCGCTTCAGCAGGAAAAATGACCCAGCGCCCATCGACGCTACGCGTTCGCACGTTCGTGTAGCGCCCTTCGTAATGCGCCAAGCACTCGCTTTTTGAAAGATGGATAACAACATCGATAGTAGGCATGGTAATGATTAACCAAAAGATTGCTAGGCAGTCGTTTAATGCACAATGAATATGTACTGCGATTCACTCATAGTTGATCTATGCTAACGCAATTGGCTTATCCTTCGGTAACTGCTTATGGACCTCTCTACACTAAATCTTTTTTCTTCCGCATCTGCGTGGCAACAACCTGTAGCAAGCAATGCAAAGGCAACTCAAATAAGCACCGAGGAGCAAAAGGCTCGCCCCTCTGAATCAAATGCGCAAGTAAGTGAAGAGAAAGACACGGAGACATCAGCCAGTAGCGAAACGACCGGTCCTACGCGCCCCGACGGCACGCCGCTAGCACCTGAAGAGATCCAGCACTTAGAACAGCTTAAGCAAACTGATCGAGAAGTCCGCCAGCACGAAATGGCCCACCAAACGGTAGGCGGTCCCTACACCGGCGGGGCTAGCTATGAGTACGAAGTTGGGCCAGACGGCAAACGCTATGCAGTGGCGGGTGAAGTGCCTATTGATTACGGCCCCGTACCAGGCAACCCCACGGCTACCATTGAAAAAATGCAAACGGTCATCGCGGCAGCGTTAGCGCCAGCAGAACCGTCTTCTAAAGATATACAGGTGGCTGCTCAAGCAAGACAGTATTTATTGGAAGCCAAGCTGGAAGCAGCTCGCGAGCAAAGCGAAATGAATGCCGCACGAAGCGCTGGGGAAGCAACTACAGAAGATGTGGCAGCAGCGCCTAATGAGCAAGCAGCCTGAGCCGTTGGCTTTCCTACATTGGATTGCAGTTACTCATCCTCTTAATGTTGCTTAGGGTGCTGGTGAAGCAGCCCCTAAAAAACGCTGATTCCAGTAATCGATATCCAATGGCACTCTGACCACGGCTCGGCCGCTACCGGGAGCATGAATCATCTGACGGTTACCGCCATAAATACCTACATGCGTGGCTTTAGCACCCTCCCCAAAAAACAGTAAATCGCCTGGGCGAGGCGCATCTACCTGTGGCAGCGCGCGGAACTGATCGTCAGCGGTGCGTGGCACGCGGATACCCGCAGCACGATAGGTCATTTCAACAAGCCCCGAACAATCCAGTCCCTCCGGTGTATTGCCGCCAAAGCGATAGGGTGTGCCAATCGCTTGCTGGGCATGAGACAGAATCAGCGCGCGTTCCATTGAAATGCCCGCTTGAGAACTTGAGGCGGGGGCACTAGTTATCTCTTTGCTGGCACATCCTGCTAATAGCAGCAGCGTGAATAGCGTTAACAGTGAAGACAGACGGATAAACGGCATACTTCGCTCCGGCTCAGCACGTTATAAGTGCTTTTATCATGGCCTATGCGCGACTTACCCGCTACTGATTCGTAGGTTGTTATTACTAACGCACGGGGACTAACGACCTATCCACTCAACAAAGGTGGTTTCTCCCAGCGCGTGACGCTCATGACGCAGTCGGCTCATCGCAGCATAAGGCAAATCCATCACTAAGCCGTTACCAAGCGGCTGCTCCAGCACTTGGCGCAGCAGCGCATTGCAAACAAACAGGTGTGCCACCACCAACACATGTTGACCGGGCGGATTAGCCAGCAGCCGCTGCCAAGATTCGCTAACCCGCGCATCCAGCGCTGCCAGCTTTTCTCCTTCTGGGGGGGAGGATTGGCAGGGGTTAAACCAAAATGCGCTCATCGGCTCGCTACCTTCATCAGCAAATACCTGAGCATGGGTTTTGCCTTCCCAGCGCCCCAGATGAAGTTCAGCCAAGTCGTCATCGATTTGTACAGGCACATCAAACTCTTCGCCTAGCCACAGCGCAAATTCGCGACAACGCAGCAGCGGCGAACTGACAATCGCATCGTAAGGTGGCCTGCCATCCTCGGTGTGGCGCATAACGGCATCACTCACTTGTTTCCAGCCCGCTTCACTCAGTGGGTGGTCAGTGCTACCACGTAACATACGCCCGCCTACTGGCTCACCATGGCGCATAATATCGATGGTCGTGATGTCTGCATTTGGAAAGCGCATGGTTTCTATTCCTCGACAGGCTGACTAGATGATCGCGTGGCGCACACGGGCAGAGACCCACTCGGACACCAGCACCGTGGCAAAAATCATCACAAAGATGACGCTAACCTGATTCCAGGCGAGGCTGTTAATCGAGGCATTAAGCTGCAAGCCAATACCACCAGCGCCCACTAGGCCCAGCACGGTAGATTCACGAATATTAATGTCCCAGCGATACACGCTAATACCCGCAAAGGCAGGCATTACTTGAGGCAACACAGCGTAGTTCATCACCTGTAGGCGGCTGGCACCAGTGGCACTAATCGCTTCAACGGGGGTTGGATGAATCTCTTCAATGGCTTCATAAAGCAGCTTGCCCACAAAGCCAATGGAACGCAGCGCAATGGCGATAATGCCTGCCAAGACGCCAGGACCAAGAATAGTGACTAGCAGCATGGCCCAAATCAACGAGTTGATAGAGCGAGACGAAACAATAATAGTGAGCGCCAAACTGCGTATCAGTGGGTGCGGCGTGGTGTTGCGTGCCGCTAAAAACGCCACGGGAAATGCCATAACAATGCCCAGCGCCGTCCCTATCGTGGCAATGTTCAAGGTATCCCACATGGGCTTCCACAACACGCTGGCATACTCCCAACGCGGCGGCAGCATACGGCTAATTAAATCGCTGCCCTGGCGGCCAGCATCTTCAACAAACACCCACATGGTGTTGTCAGAAATCACTTTCCAACACAGTAGAAACAGGCTGATGCCTAGAAGCCAGGCAGCAAACTGCAGCCACTGGGCAGGGGTAGTGCGCCGCTGCCACAGCGGCGCCCCTTGGGGAGATGTTGAAACAGGCATAACGTTTCCTTTTATGACAAGTGGTGCGCCGTTACTGTGTCCAGCGGCGAACGTAGCTGGAGGCATACTCACTCATCAGTACAATAGCGATGATAATCAGCAGGATGGCAGCAGAGGTGCCGTACTCGTAGCGGCTCAACGAGGTGTTCAGGGTGGCGCCGATACCGCCAGCGCCGACAATGCCAATCACTGACGATTCGCGGAAATTGATATCCAATCGGTACATCGAGAGACCAATTAAGCGCGGCATCACCTGGGGTTGAATGGCGTGGTTCATGGTTTGCCACCAGCTCGCCCCGGTGGCACGTACGGCCTCTACCTGTCGCCAGTCGAGATCTTCAATATCCTCTGCCAGCAGCTTGGCCATAAATCCAATGGTGGCAAACGCCAGGGTCAACATGCCCGCAAACGGCCCAAAGCCGAACATCACCACAAATAGAATCGCGATGATAATTTCCTGGAAGGTGCGCGAGACAGCAATAATCGCCCGGCATACGGCGTAAATTGGCAATGGCGAGATATTGCGCGCCGCCCCCAGCCCCACCGGTATGGCCAACAACACACCAATGACGGTGGAAGTAAGCGTCATTGTCAGGCTTTCCATTAGTCCCGTGATAATGTCGCTTTGTCGGCTAACGAAGTCCGGCTGCAGAAACGCACCAAGAAAATTGAGTGCGCGTCCGGCCCCTTCCGCCACACGTGCCCAGTTAACCTCCACAGAGGCAAGCGCAAGTACCAGGTAAACCATCGCGCCTAGTACCAGTCCCCAACGCAAACGCGGGTCATCAATCAATGGTAAGCGCCGCCAGTGCCCTTCACGCGCAGCCTGTTGGCGCGCCAGCGAATTGTTACTGCTCATCGCGCGCCCTCACTCGCTAGGCTTGCTAAGCGAGGCAGCTCGCGACCGGCGCGAGGCATATGCGCTTCGCTCTCTTTCACTTTCGTTTTTTCTTCAGTTTCATCATCATCCGCGGGTTCTGGGGTGGTATCCCAATCCTCTTCACCATAGATGGTGGTGAGGATCTCGCTGGTAAGCTCGCTAGGCTGCCCGTCAAAGACGATTTCCCCAGCCCGCAACCCTACGATACGGTCAGCAAACTGCTTCGCCAGCGCGACATCGTGAATATTGATAATCGCGGCCAACTCTCGCTCGGCGCATAATTCGCGAATCAGACGCATGATCTGCCGCGATGTTTTCGGGTCGAGACTGGCGGTGGGTTCATCAACCAAAAGTAGTTTGGGGCTTTGTAACAGCGCACGGGCAATACCAACCCGCTGGCGCTGGCCACCGGAAAGCGCATCGGCACGCTTATCAATGGCGTGGGGTAAGCCAACCCGTTCCAGCAAGCGAAAGGCTTCGGCCACGGCTTCTGGTGGGTAGCGGCGTAAGAAGCTACGCCAGAACCCTACATAACCTAGCTGGCCAGACAGCACGTTCTCCATCACGGTTAATCGATCAACAAGTGCATACTCCTGAAAAATCATTCCCATGGAGCGGCGCGCGTGGCGCAGACGATTGCCCGAAAGTTTGGTCAGCTCTACATCTTCTAGGCGAATGCTGCCTTGTGTGGGTTCTACCAAGCGGTTTACGCAACGAATCAACGTACTTTTACCTGCACCGGATGGCCCAATCAGCGCCATCACTTGGCCCTTAGGTAGCGTCAGTTGTATATCGGTTAACGCACGATCCCCAGTAGGGTAACGTTTGCCAACGCCGGTAAGAGTCAACATGAGAGTGCCTCATTTACGAGAAGTCAGGGACATAGCAATACGGCCAGAAAGTTGCCTTCCTGGCCGATAGGATTTCAAAACTGCCAGCGTATTAATCGCAGTCGTAGGTCACACCATTGGCATCGGCGATGGTGCGAATGACCGACCAGTTTTCCTGGTAGGTAATCGGGATAAACTGCGCTTCGCCGGAATTAGTAAACTCGGCTTCAAGAGCGGTGCCTTCCCAGTCATAACTGAAGAAGGCATCTTGAATTTTCTCGGCCAGTTCAGGGTTCAAGTTATTGGCCAGCCCATAGGCGGTGGTGGGAAACGTTTCTGAGGTGTAGATAATCTCGTAATCACCTTCGTTAACAACGCCACGAGAAATCATCCGCGTACCAACAGAGTTAGCAATGGCGGCAGCTTCGTAGTCTTTGTTTACCACCCCTAAAATGGAGTTGTCGTGGGAACCGGAGAACGCGGTTTCGAAATCCTCACCAGCCTCTAGACCATACTCAGAACGCAGTAGCGCAGAAGGCGCGCGGAAACCAGAGTTAGACGTTTCAGAGGTGAATGCCAGTTGTCTATCTGCCAAATCTTCAACCGATTCAATGCCGCTGCCGGGATAAGTAATGATCTCCATCTCATAACCAAAGCTGCCATCGTCAGCGGCCATCATGGCAAAGGGGCGGAAACCACCACAGTTAACGGCAACCGGGACGCCGCCCGTATTAAAGCCAGCCACATGCAGGCGACCTGCACGCAGTGCTTCCTGCTGAGCCGCGTTGGACTGAACTGGGAAGAACTGCACCCGCTTGCCGGTGGCATCGCTTAGGTGTTCGAGAAAATCAGCCCAAACATCAGCGTATACGGCGGGATCTTCAACCGGCGTGTAGGCAAACACCAACGTGTCCGGGTCAACCCACTGAGACTCGTCACTGGGCACATCCGCTACCATGTCACCGTCATTATCAACATAGCGCGATGAGAGGTCAGCGGAGGCGCTAACGGCTGCCAGTGAAAACGCACTCACCACAGCAGCGCTAATCAACGTACGAGTAAACGATTGAGACAGACAGAGGGGTTGCATACATCACCTAAGCGGGTTGTTTAATAATGCCGCTATGGTGATGCCCAACCATGACAGCGAAGGGACACTAAAATGACAAGACAGTGACCTCTCAATGACAGCCCTGTGATTGAAGACTCAATAATTGAAAATTCAGCGTCGCCTATTTCCCGCTGGGGCCACACAGCATCCTCGGCGCTCGACGAACAAACTGTTACCCGCTATTTTTTTTGCTTGGCGCTTTAACTCGGAAAGTTGGGCGGCAATATCTAGCGCCTTGCATCTGGCGGTATCGGTAACAGGCTTAACGGCAATAGAAACGCTCACAAAGGGAATAAAAGCCACCGCTCCCTGGCGGTTTTCTATATGGATCCCCCCCTGCTGACGGTCTGCATCTTCATAAAAACCGGGCGCCAGCACTTCAAAAGAGTGCAATATTTGCTGGCAGACGCCCTCCCATTGCTCTAAGGGAAGCAGCATCATAAAGTCATCGCCACCAATATGACCGATAAACCCGCCAGCACTTTCTACCTGCGCCTGAAGCAACCGTGACAGAGAAATAATCACGTGGTCTCCGCGTGCATAGCCATAGGCATCGTTAAATGCTTTGAAATTATCTAAGTCGACGTAGGCGGCCGCGAATCCTTCGCGCTGATCGAGATAAGCGACCAGCGTTTCGTTGATTAGAATATTACCCGGCAAACCGGTAAGCGGGTTGGCATGGCGAGCTTGGCGTACCTGGATGGCGGTAATCTCTCGTAATAGGTCAACAATATTGCCCATCCCCAGATAGTGGCCGTGACTATCTACAATCACGAAATCTTCCTGTTCGATATCGCGGCTATCGGTTAGTTGCTGGCTCAGCGCCTCCAGAGACAAATCTGCCTCGGCCACTAACATTTTAGGATCTGCAATCTCCAGCACGCGACGCTTAGCATACAGCGCATGGCTGTAGGGGTTGGTAAACAGAGTTAAAAACGCATTGCGGCGCACCACAGCGATAGGCACGCCTTCATCTACCACCGCAACACAGCGTAGGCTTGTCATGTCACGAAAACGTTCGGCAAGTTCTGGCACAGAGCACGCCGGAGTCACGGTACTTATTGAACGCAAAATAGAGTGGGCGGTGCGCCCCGCCGGGCTTTTTAGCTGTGTCGTGGCAGGCAACAGCATATGTAGCTGCAAGGGCGGATGAAGGCTTGGTCGTGCAAAATAAAACCCCTGTAACAACGCCAGCCCGCGGTCTAATTCCCACAAACAAAGGTGCTCGGCGGCGGTCTCAACTCCCTCAGCAATCAGCTGGCAGTCTAAGCTGCGCGCCACATCGAGAATCGAGCGTAAAAACTCACGCTTAGCTGGCTCTTGATCAATGCCAGAAATAAAGTGACGGTCGAGCTTGACGAAATCAGGACGGAGTTCAGACCAATGCCGCAAGCTGGAGTGGCCAGCCCCTAAGTCATCTAAGGCTACTTGAAAGCCCATGTCTCGATAGTGGGCCACTGCTTGGCGCATTAGGTCGTAGTCGTGAATAGGCACATGCTCAGTGAGTTCAATCACCACCCGCTCGGCGGGCAGGCCGCTTTCTTGGATGAAACTCAACGTTAAGCCTTCACGAAAGTCTCGCTCAACAATCGTCAGCGGCATCACGTTCAGAAACAGCAATCCGGGCAGTTCAAGTTCTGCAAAGCGCTGAATCGCTAGTCGTCGACACAGTAAATCAAGATCGACTAACAACCCGGCCTGAGTGGCTACCTCAAACAGGCGTAATGGCGAGTGCAGTGGCGATGTTTTAGGACCACGAATAAGGGCTTCATAGCCATAAATAGCCTGCTGATTGGCATCCACAATAGGCTGAAACAGCACATGGAGCTCTTCTGTTGCGATAATCCGGTTCAACCACTGCGCTTCTTGTGCGGTCATATACCTGCTGCCCTATCAAGCGTCGCCTGTTCCTTTGATGCTTATAGCTCCATCTGATTTTTAAAATTCCATCAGGAAAGCATTCGGGCAGCAATCGTGCGACATTTCCATGTCGTTTGTATGACAAGGCAATTAGCAGCAGCCGACTAAGAACGAGAGAGTTCGGGGGGCGGAAACACGACATCGCCGCCATCGACATCTAGCTGGCGAATATCTGTCGGGTGGCCCTGCTCATCCAGGCTTACCAGCCCAATCCCACTGGCATTCCATAGACGCTCTCCGGCGCTGGCCCGGTCCGGGTCGCGGGGGTGAATGCTCAGCTTGCGGCGCTTGGTGAACCAGTTGAGCGGTGATAATGGCGCATAGAGCCAACGGTTCAAGCGGTCAAAGGTATTCAGCAGCTGTTTGGGGAACGTATTTTTGATCCCACTGGAGGTAATTTGCCAAAGGTGTGGTGCCTGCTTTTGCCGACGTACAACAATGTCGTAGGCAAATGAATAGTGGACGTCGCCAGATAAAATCACGTAGTTACCTGGCGTTTTTGAGTGCCGCCAAATATGCAGTAGCACATTGGCAGCCCCGCGATGTGCCATCCAATTTTCAGCGTCCACCACTAACGGCTTGCCCGCCAGGGTAAACAGCTTTTGAATGATCTCTATCAGCTTGACCCCGAACATCGGGGCTGGGGAGACGATAACGGCGCTTTTAGCACCCAATAGCGCCTGCTGCATTTCCATCAGCGCTTCCCAGTCCATTAAGCCTGAAGGACGGTTAGGGTTCCGCTCGCTGCGCCAACGGCGGGTGCGCGTATCCAGCACGATTAGGGCAGGCGTGCCAGGCACCTGGTACTCCCAGCCCTGAAAGCGCAGTAATCGCTCTATGAAATTATCCTGGGCGCTCGCGTTAAGCGGGCCATCCCCTTCAAAGAGTATCGAGGCTTGAAGCAACAGCGGATTAAGCTTATCCGGTGCATTGCCCCATCCTTGACACAATAAATAAGCCACTAACGCATTGCCGATAATACGCTTTGAAAACGGATGACCGTAGGCACAGCGCTCCCAGTCTGCGGTCAAGTTCCAGTCGTCGGTGACATCGTGATCATCAAAGATCATCAGGCTGGGAACGTGGGCCATTAGCCGTGCGCACTGGGGCAGCCCAGCAACAAAGTCATCAATCACCGCCTGCTCTTGCTGGTAGACATCAGTTTCTTTGTCACCCAGCTCTGGCGGTTCAACGGCAATGAGTTGCCAGGGCGTTGGGGACCATACCAAGCAGTACATGGCGAGCATTTCTGCCAGTGTCACTAAGTGATTTTGCGCATTTGCAGAGGTAAATACGGGCTTTTTAACGCCGCCAAAGAAACGCTCACGCAGCGCAGCGTTGCTGGTCACGTCCGGTAGCAACGCTTCACGGTGATAATAGCTTTCGGGGGCGACGTAAAGCGCTTGGCTGTCATTTACCGTGGCGCCTTCCAACCGCTCATCTACTAACCCCAAACGCTCAATCAGTGCGTGTACGGCGCGCAGCATCGGGCCGGCAACGTCATCAATATAGACTTGATCTCCGGTCATCAGCAGCCAGGCTGGCCACTCTTCCGGGGTTGATTGGCGTTCGGCTAACCATGTATCTGCTCGTACCAAACCATCGGCGCTGTTGTGATGAGGTTTCCGGCACGAGCCGTGCATCAACCGGTGATGCCGAGAGGCCAGCACAAAACCTGGGTACGTCTCACCCTCATGACATAACCAGGGCGCCCAATCCGGCAGGCGTTGCCATTCTCCCTGCGTACCCTGCACCTGCAGATCGTAGGCAATTCGTTCATCGGTGGGCAGCGCGGTCGGCAAGCCCAGGTCAATAAAATGGATATAGGCGTGTTGGCCAATCGCCACACATTGATGCGACTTATCCAGTGGATGCGTCTGGACTTCCATTTGCTCAGGGTGAAGCACCAGTTGCATTGTTAGCGGCCGGGTCGCGACTAGCCACAGAACTAGGCGCGAAGGCGAAAGGCGGCGCAGCAGAGGCCCCACCAGTACGTCCGGCAATGTCTTGGCGATTTGCGTCATGTCACCGTCTCTTGGTTAGGTCATGCATTGTGACTATCCAGCAACCACAGGCAGCTCAACAATCACTTCTAATCCACCCGCCTGGGCACGCTGCAGGTGCATATGGCCCTGATAAAGCGCGACAAGATCCGTCACGATGGCTAAACCAAGCCCACTCCCAGAACGCTGTTCATCTAGACGCTTTCCTCGCTGCACGGCGGCTTGGCACTCCTGTGCAGACATACCTGGGCCATCATCGCTCACTCGCAGCAACAGCCGTTGGCCATCGGCTTGCAAGCTAATGTTTACTTCGGCTGTCGCCCAGCGAAGTGCGTTATCCAACAGGTTGCCGACGATTTCTTGAAGATCCTGCCCATCCATATGGACGCGCGCTCGGCTGTCTACGTTTTGCTGGAGGCTAATATGACGACGCTGCGCCAAACGCGTAAGCCCAGCAATCAGCGCCGCCAGTGTATCCTGCACGGCAATGGGGGCGAAGCGAGCACCTTCGCCAGCAGCAGACGCCCGCGCTAAGTGGTGGCGCACCGCGTTGTCGATGCGCGAAAGCTCAACCTCCCAATGAGCACGGCTTTCGTTAGGCAATTGCTTAACCAGTAGCCGCATAACACTCAGCGGAGTTTTTAACGCATGGGCAAGATTGCCTGCGGTATGGCGACCTCGCTCAATTAATCGCTGGTCACGGGCAAGCACGGCATTCATTGACTCTGCTAGCATGGCCAGTTCATCTGGCAGGCGGGTGTCGAGCTGCTCAGCCTGTCCTTGCTCAACGTCCCGGAGATTGGCATTCATGCGTCGCAGTGGTGCCAGCCCCCAGCGCACTTGCAGCGCCAGCACCCCTAACAGCAGCGCACCCAAGCCTACCAGCCCCAGCCATAATGCTTGTTGAAACTGCTGGATATCTTCTCGCAGCGCATCATCTCGGGCAGCCACGCTAACATGCAGCGGTGTTTCCAACGGGGCAAGGTAAATGTCTCGCTCAACAATGCGCAACTGCTGGCCTCGCGGGCCGCTCATCGTGCGAGCCGATACGTTTTTGTTATCGATAACCGGTAGGCGCTGATCCCACAGCGAGCGCGACGTTGTCGTAAGGTGATCATGGTCGGTAATTTGCCAATACCAGCCGGAATAAACCTGATCGAAACGCGGGTCACCCAGTGATCGATCATAACTTATCTGCTGGCCGATAGGGTCAAAGGTAACACCCGCAATGATCACATTAAGCGTTGTCTCCAAGCGTTCATCAAAGGCATGAATTGCTGACGTACGATAATGGTGGGTGAGCAGCCAACCCGCTATTGGCAACGCTAGCAACACCATTAACAGTGCTGCCAGTAGAAGACGCAACGTAATCGAACGGGTCGACCAACGCTGCGCCCAGCGGGTAATCGCTGGCCTCATGCGTCGGAGGGCTCTTCAGCAAGTAAGCGATATCCCTGGCCACGCAGCGTGGCAATCCGCCACGCGCCTAACTTACGCCGCAACCGGCTCACTTGAACGTCAATCACGTTAGAGTCGGGCTCATGGTCACGGTCATAAACATGCTCAGAAAGTTCGCTGCGGCTAACCACGCGGGGGGCAGCATGCATTAAGTAGCTGAGCAGACGCGTTTCCTGGGCAGTTATGCTAACCGGCCTGCCCGCCAACGTGACATGCTGGGTATGAGTATCCAGGCTTAACTCACCTACCTTCAGGACGGGATGAGCATGACCATGACTACGGCGCACCAGAGCACGCAGCCGGAACATAACCTCGGCAGGTTCAAAGGGTTTCGTTACATAGTCATCAGCCCCTGCAGTAAAGCCCGCTGCTTTATCAGCCCAGCGCTCGCGTGCCGTTAAAATCAGTACTGGCAGATCAATACCGTCTTCTCGCCACGCAGAGAGCCAGCGGGTGCCTTCACCATCGGGTAGGCCCACATCAAGGATAACCGTGTCATAGGCTTCCGTACGCACTAGAAAATCTGCTTCCTGACCATTTTCCGCATGCTCTACCAGCCAGTCGCCCTCCCGTAGCGCTTGAATAAGCTCGCGGGCGAGCGCCTGGTCATCCTCTACCAGTAAACACTTCATGAATAGCTACCTTATTGGCGGCGCATCTCATTAATGCGCACACCTTCTATTTTCATTAACTGCCCGCTATGGCCATCAAACTCAAACTCCACCACTTGATTCTGAGCACCCAGCAGCTTGATCTCATACTCCACGTGGCCATCCTCACGCTCTATCTCTACTTCTATTACCTCGCCGATATAATTAGCTTCCAACCAGTCAAGAATGGACTCTAAAGGCACGACGTCGCCCCGCCGCACTTCACTGTGCAACGCTTCCCAGTGCTGGTCGCCAATGGCACTACCGGCCAGCGCAATGGCAAACACCGCGACAACAACGTTTACAGGCAGCGCCTTGCGCAAGCGCATGCGTGGCAGACGCTGCCAATAACGTAAAAGGGTTAGCATGAGGGGCATCTTATTCATCGTACTAGAATGCCAAAAGCAACATGAACGTTAGATGAATGGCTTTGTCAGCTTACGGAAAGAACCGCGGTGTTATAACTGTTTTGCCTTATGACGAATGCTGTCTCATTCAACAGACCAAGTCATTTAACAAACCAAGTCATTCAGGAAACCAAGAAGGAATTTGACATGAACGCTATGAAAAAAATGCTGCTGATCCCGACCTCCGCTTTGCTGCTCACTGCGGCTGCAGGCAGCGTGCAAGCTGATACATTACCCGTTGATCAGATTGATAGTGTACTAACCCATGCCACTGACTATGGGTTTACCCATTACGAAGAAATCAGCATTAAAAGCCGCGGCCGTGCCGAGGTGGAAGGCTGGCTTGACGACGAATGGTACGCTGACATTGAATTCTCCATCGATAGTGGCGAAACACTGCAAGAAGAGCGTGAGCGTCTAATTACCGGTGCCTGGGGCATGAGTGAAGATGACATTCGCCAAGCACTCGAGGTAGCAAGCCAAGAGGGCATGGTCGAATTTGAAGATATCGACATTGATAAAAGCGGCATGATCGATGTTGAAGGCCGCGATGAAAATGGCCGTGAAATAGAAATCAGTCTACGCCAAGGCTCCTTCCAAGTGAGCGAAATTGACCGCGATTAACTGGCCAGCACAATCCAGCATTAACTAACGCAAAACATCATGCGGGCCACGTAGGCCCGCTTTTTTTGCAGTTCATAATATTTGATACGCCTAATAAGCGGCGTAAGTTACTTTTTTAATTGACCCAGTGGGACATTGCTAACAACGCGTTGTAATGTGGTACGCATCATCAATAGTCATTGACTGTGTACCTCTAGGAGATGCCTTTGACGCTACCCACCACCGCAGAAGGCGTAAGCGACCGCTTAGAAAACACGGTATTGCGTGATATTGCGTGGTTGCTAGCCACGCCTGATTTGATTGAGCTACCGGGACCTATTACCTACCCAGGCAGGCCAACACGCCAGGAGCTTGGCTTAATAGATTCCGCTGATGACTGGTTAGCGAGTCTTGCGCCACTGGTGAATGCGTTAGATGGCAAGCTGGCGACGCGCATGGGGCACTATCATGAGCGGCTGTGGCACCTGATGTTAGATAACGCGCCTAACACACGGCTGCTCGCCAAGAACCTGCGTATTACCCAGCGGCGCAATACCCTTGGCGAGTTGGATATGCTCTATCGAACGCGGAACAACCCCAACCCCATCCACCTGGAAGTGGCGATAAAGTTCTATCTTGGCCTACCAGAAGGCCCAGGTGAAGCCACCTGTCAAAGCCGCTGGATTGGCCCTGGTGGGCTGGATAGCTTGGCACTGAAATGTAGCCATCTTCGTCATCATCAGTTGCCGATTTCGAGCACTGCCATCGCGCAAGCGATCATCGCCCAATGGCTATCCCCTAGAGATCTCGGCCATGCACCACCCCATTATCCGCTGGCACAGCGCCTAGCAATGCCAGGTGTACTGTTTTATCCCTGGCACACAACATTACCGCCGCCCAGCGGTGCGACGGTCGATCATCGACGTGGTAAATGGTGTTATTTAAGGGATTGGCCGCAATTCGCAGCCCAGCGAAGCGAGACACTGAAAATGGCTTGGCTTGAGAAGCCTCACTGGCTAGCCCCGCCGCCATTAAATTCATTTTCCTCTGCCAAGGATTATATGGCAGACGTAACGCCACTTATCAATCGCTACGGGCCGCAGCAAGTGATGCTATACGACCCGCAGGAAAGAGAAACCACTGAGGAAAAGCCGTTTGAGCGGCTAGTCATCGTACCCGATGACTGGCCACGCCAAGTACCACTACCGCCCCGTACTCGCGATTAAACAACGACCAAGTTATCGCGATGGATCAGTTCGTGAGCCTCCACGTAACCCAGAATTGCTTCAATCTGGTGGCTCGGCTGGCCCGCTAACTGACGGGCTTCATCCGCGCCGTAGTTGACTAACCCTTTGGCCACGCGTGCGCCCTGCTCATCCACGCACAGCACCATATCACCGCGCTTAAAGCTGCCCTGCACTTCGCGCACGCCCACCGCTAACAGGCTAGAGCCTTTGCCACGCAGTACGTTCACAGCCCCAGCATCCAGTACTAAGGTGCCACGCACCTGCAGTTGGCCTGCCAGCCAGCGCTTGCGAGCAGCAATGGGCGCTTGATCTGGGCGCAGTAGGGTGCCCAGTGCCTCACCTGCCATGACGCGGGAAATAACGTCCGGCTGGCGGCCACTCGCAATCACCGTGACCGCGCCGGAACGGGCAGCCAACTGTGCAGCACGAATTTTGGTGCTCATACCACCGCGCCCCAAAGCACCTCCACTGCCAGCGACAGCGGCTAAGCGCGGATCGTCGGCACGGCCTTCAGCAATCATCTGGGCATTGGGATCGTGGCGTGGATCGGCGTCAAACAGCCCTTCCTGATCAGTAAGCAGCAGCAATGCATCGGCTTCTAACAGGTTAGCCACCAGCGCGCCAAGCGTATCGTTATCGCCAAAACGAATCTCGTCGGTAACCACGGTATCGTTTTCGTTGATGACCGGCACCACGCGCATCTCAACCAAGGTACGTAGCGCTGACAGCGCGTTGAGATAGCGCTTGCGGTTGGAAAGGTCATCGTGGGTGAGCAGAATCTGGGCCGTTAACATACCGTGGCGAGCAAAATGCTGCTCGTAGCACTGGGTAAGGCCGTTCTGGCCTACCGCTGCGGCCGCCTGCAGCTCATGAACGGCACTGGGGCGCGCTTGCCACCCCAGACGCACCATGCCAGCCGCCACTGCACCCGAGGATACCAGCACAACTTCTTTGCCCTGCTGATGCAGCATGGCAATCTGGTCGACCCAGCCACCAATGGCCGGCTCATCTAAGCCTCGACCATCATTGGTGAGCAGCGCGCTACCAATTTTAACTACCACCCGACGGGCGCTGCTTAACGCCTCACGGCCAGGCAACTGCTCATTGCTTTCCACGTCGCGACTCTCCCAAGCCATTCCGCTCACGCGATTAATTCCGTTAACCCTGCTGATGCTTCCCACTCGACCGACGAATCGGTTACGGGGCGTACTCTACCTCGACATCGTAATCATCATCATCAAAGTCGTCGTCATTTTCATCGTCGTCGTCACGCTTACGGCGACGGCCAAGGCGCGCTTCCGTTCGGGCCACTGATTCTTCTTCCATGCGGCGACGCATTTCCTGCTCGCGGGCATGAGCTTCTTCATCTTCATTTTCCAGGCGCTGCTGCTCCGTTAGCCAGCGATACGCCGCCTGTACCAACTTGTCAGTGCCGTCGCTGCTAATGGCCGAGATGCGGAATACCGGGCCATCCCAGTTCAGCGCTTGGATAATCGCCTGGGCGCGGGCTTCGCGCTCATCTTCCGGCAACAGATCAAACTTATTCAGCACTAGCCAACGCGGCCGCTCAGAAAGCGCCGGCGAGAACTGGCCTAGCTCGTGAATAATCGCCTGCGCCGCTTCCACGGGGTCAGACTCGTCAAACGGTGCCACATCCACCACGTGGAACAGCAGACGTGTACGGGTCAGGTGCTTCAAGAAACGTAACCCCAGGCCCGCGCCATCAGAGGCACCTTCAATCAGCCCTGGCACATCGGCCATTACAAAGTGCTCGTGCATACCCAGCTTCACAACACCCAGGTTAGGCACCAGGGTAGTGAACGGATAGTTTGCCACTTTGGGTTTGGCCGCAGATACCGAACGGATCAGCGTAGACTTACCCGCATTCGGCATGCCCAGCAGGCCGACATCAGCCATTACCTTCATTTCCAGGCGCAGGTTGCGGCGATCGCCTTCGGTACCCGGCGTGGTGCGGCGTGGCGCACGGTTGGTCGAAGATTTAAAGTGAATATTGCCCAAACCACGACGACCACCTTCAGCCACTAACACCACCTGGCCGATATCGGTGACATCGGCGATCACCTCAAGGGTATCTTCATCGATAACCGTGGTACCCACCGGCACTTTTACGTGCAGGTCTTCACCGGCTTTACCGCTCATCTGGCGACCCATACCGCCCTGGCCGTTTTCCGCTTTGTAAAAACGCTGAAACTTGAAATCAATCAAGGTATTCAGCGAGTCGTCACCAATCAGGTAGACGCTGCCACCATGGCCACCATCGCCACCATCAGGGCCACCTTTGGGCACATATTTCTCGCGGCGAAAGCTCAGACAGCCATTGCCGCCTTTACCTGCCTCAACAATAATCGAGGCTTCATCGACGAACTGCATTGGATTCTCCCGGCCGCTTCCGCCGCCCTAACTGCAATATCCCGCCCATTAACAACAGGCAAAAGGGATCGAAAAGACAAAAAAGCCCCGCCATGGCGGGGCTTTTATTTCGTCATCTTCGCTCTGCGCAACAGGTGTTGCTTAGGCAGAAACGATGCTAACGAATTTACGGTTGTTCGGACCTTTGGTCTCGAACTTCACGAAGCCGTCGTTCAAAGCGAACAGCGTGTGATCACGGCCCAGGCCAACGCCAGTGCCAGCGTGGAAACGAGTGCCACGCTGACGAACGATGATGCTACCCGCGCTGGCTGCTTGGCCACCGAAAAGTTTCACACCTAAGCGTTTGGACTCGGAATCGCGACCGTTACGCGTGGAGCCGGCTGCCTTTTTATGTGCCATTGCAAAATCCTCCTTAAGGGAATCGACTGCTTACGCAGAAATTCCGGTAATTTTGACTTCAGTGAACCACTGACGGTGGCCCTGACGCTTCATGTGATGCTTCCGGCGACGGAACTTGATGATCGTTACTTTATCGCCACGGCCGTGGGAAACGATTTCAGCGGACACTTTGGCACCGCTTACTAAAGGCGCGCCAACGTTGACGTCATCGCCGTCTGCAACCAACAGCACTTCATCAAACTCAATCGTTTCGCCGGTAGCGACTTCGATTTTTTCGAGCTTGAGGGTTTGACCTTCTTGAACGCGGTACTGTTTGCCACCGCTTTTAATAACTGCGTACATGTCGCTCTCCGGACTTGTCGTTAATGCCGATTACGCCCCGCGTAACCAACGCTCATCGCCTTCCGCTCTTATCGACCTGCTGCGAGTGGCGCCCCTTTTGGCAGCCATCTGACAGGGAGCATGATGAGTGGGTCGCGAATTATAGCGACTATCGTGGTTTACCACAAGACTACGGGGCTTTGTCAATCACACACCGTACCACGAACGTCTATCGCTACCTTGACGCCTCACAGACAGCCCCATAGCATGGCTCCAATTATCTCACCCCCGCGATGAACGGAACCCATGACAGCCAACGTCTCTCAAACCCCGCCTGCCAGCCCAACGCCTTCACCGCTGCACGCCGTGGTGGCCGATGACTTTGACGCCGTAAACCGCACCATTGTCGCGCAGCTGAATTCCAAGGTGCCGCTGGTAGAAACCATCGGCCAATATATTATTGAAAGCGGCGGCAAGCGCCTGCGCCCTTTACTCGTGCTGCTGGCTGCCCGGTCACTGGGCTATGAGGGCGACAAACACATCACTCTGGCCACGCTGATCGAATTTATGCACACCTCCACGTTGCTGCATGACGATGTGGTCGATGAATCGCACATGCGGCGTGGCAAAAAAACCGCCAACGATGCCTGGGGCAACGCACCATCCGTACTGGTGGGAGACTTCCTCTATTCGCGCTCGTTTCAAATGATGGTGGACGTAGGATCGATGCGCATTATGGCGATTCTATCCGGCGCGACCTGCGTCATTGCCGAAGGCGAAGTACTGCAGCTCACCAATATCGGTAACCCCAGCATTTCTGAAGCGGATTACTTTGAAACCATTCAAGGTAAAACAGCGATGCTGTTTGAAGCCGCCTCCCACAGCGGTGCCGTGCTTGCCGACGCCACCGCTGAGCAAGAGCGCGCCCTGCAGTACTACGGCCGCTATTTAGGCCTCGCTTTCCAGCTCATCGACGACCTGCTGGATTACCAAGGCGACGCCGAGGCCATGGGCAAAAATGTCGGCGACGACCTGGCAGAAGGCAAACCTACCCTACCGCTCATTCATGCTATGGAGCGCGGCACGCCTGAACAAGCCAAGCTAATCCGCCAAGTGATTCGCAAGGGAGGGCTGGAACAGCTCGACGAGGTGCTTGAGATCATCAATGCCACTGGCGCACTGGAATACACTCGCGCACGGGCCGTTGAGATGGCCAATAAAGCCCTGGCCGAACTCGATGCTCTGCCACCCAGCCCCTATCGAGATAGCATGGCTAACATCGCTCGGTTAGCGGTTGATCGCAAAGCATAAAGTCTGCGCAACAAAGCAACCCAGCGCGAAAAAAGGGACTTGAAAAAAAACCTTCGCCTGCGTATGATTCGCTCCGTTGTTAAGCACTGCTCAGCACGCTTTCAGCAACATTGTTGCAACAACGTTCGGAATATAGCTCAGCTTGGTAGAGCGCTGCCTTCGGGAGGCAGAGGTCGTAGGTTCGAATCCTGCTATTCCGACCAAGAATTCCAGAAAAAACGGCCACTTAGCTAATATAGCAAGTGGCCGTTTTTTGTTGGTAGCGGTTTTAGGTAGCAAATAGGTAGCAGTTTAAAATCTTGAAGGGGACGTGAATAATGAAAAGAGCGCCCCAAAAGATAACGCGATCCACCTACTCAATCCGCTACACGCCGAAAGGCGAGCCCACTATCGTTTTTGATATCCGCCTGCAGCACCAAGGCGCGAAGGTAGGCATGACTCCCACAGACACAACTGAACTCTGGCTGACATACGCCGAGATGCCCCACGTTATTGACCACCTAATGGATGAGCAAACCTGGGAAGCTCATCGAAAAGCCATTATGGAACTACGCGCCTCACACTTTTCCCCACCACTCTAAATAAAGTGCATAAACGCTCATGAAAACGCATAAAAAATACACGCCTTAGAACCGCCTTCCCGCCCAGCAGTGGCGCGGCTTAAGGGACTGCCGCAATGGTGCATAAAAACCACTACATTTAGCGCGCGGGCGGGGTGACGATGGCGCGGCGTGGGTAATGAAGATCTAGTCTGGAGTCTGGTTAAGCATCCTCTCTAACTCGAGGATCTTAGTATCGCTTTCTAAGCTGGCGATCAAACTCCAGCCAAGGTGAGTGAACATAGCTCCAAAAATTGTCGCGCCGAAACCCATTAAGCTTGACTGGAAAAGTAGAGCAAATCCTTTTAACCCTGTGTCATAGAGCGTTTTGATATCATTAAAGTAAATGTGCCCTACTAGCAGGTACAAAGTGTATGTACCCAAAAAAAATAGCGTTACACCTACTAAAAGAAATAAAACACCGCTTAAAAACTCTATAACCATACGCCATTTCTCTGGCAATTTTACTCTTCTTTTAATTTCCATTTTGTGGGTTGTGAAATCACATATGACGGCAGGTCCGGCTTGACCAAAAATCATCAATGACTCCCTTGGCCCCCAATTAATAGAAGCTATTTTCTCAATCAGCTTAGCTGATGCTCTCTTTTTGAATGCGTTGTAAAAAGCATCCTCCAGCCGCAATTGAGAACATAGTTTTCTCCGATCATTTTGATAAACACCCAACGCTTCAATCACTTCGTCGAGCTTTGGCTTTCTGTTCAAAAGCCTAGAAATTAAAGTAAGTAAGACTTCAACCATTTTTAGCTTCCATCCAAAAGACAGTGAATAAGCCGCCCCTTTCGGAGCGGCTTGGCGTTGGTTAGATAGCTGGCTAGAGGTTTAGCGGTTGGTGATGATCAATTCACCGCGTGGCTCGGTCGCTTGCTGCCCCACAGTATACCTAATTAAAGTTGTTTGCAGGGTTAACCCTTTGAAGGCATCGCGCATCTCTGGCGTGTCGTTGACGCTGATTACAAACTGCCCCTGCCCTCTCCCCCATCCGGTAGTACTCTTCCAGCGAGAAGTCGCAGCCGTATCCAGCAGTACTCCAATAAGGCGGGTCGAGATAGAATAGCGTGCCTTCCCGATCATAACGCCGGATGCATTCCGCCCAATCCAAATGCTCGACCACCGCCCTGGATAACCGTAGGTGGGCATCGCTAAGATCTTCCTCAATGCGCAGCAGGTTCATGCGCGGCGGTGATACTGCAGAGGTGCCAAACGTCTGACCGCTGACTTTGCCACCGAACGCTAGCTTCTGCAGATAGAAGAAACGTGCTGCCCGCTGAATATCCGTCAGGTGGCGTGGGTCGATCTCTTTTTGCGTGAGGTACTCTTCCCTGCTGACCAGCCCCCAACGGAACTGCTTTACCAGCTCATCTGGGTGATGCTTCACCACACGATAGAGGCTCACCAACTCGCCATGCGCATCGTTGATCACCTCTACTTTGCTTGGCTCCTTCATGAAGAAAATAGCCGCCCCACCACAGAAAGGTTCTACATAAGCGGTGTGGGGTTTGAAGAGTGGCAGGATCTGTTTAGCCACCCGTCGCTTGCCGCCCATCCAGGGCAAAATCGGTCGATTCATCATCCTTGAATACCTGTTCATACATACAGTTTTAGGGTATAGTTCTTTTATCGCTTGCGGGGCCGTAAGCTCCTTTTTTTCAAGGATGAAACGAGCGGTGCGCCTGGGTAACCAGGCGCTTTTTTTATGCCTCAAGATCCAGTAAATACGGATCGAACCTCACCACCTCTTCCCCCACGAACTCGTTGATCTCTTTGAAGGTGGCCTGGAGTGGCTCCAGCTCGTTGCCCACATACACCTTGGCGGCTTTTTCGGCATCGCCAAATCCGGCGGCGTTTTGAGGTACCACGCCCATCAACTGAGGTGGGATACGGTGCCCGGCTACTTGGTCGTCGCGGGTGATGTTTTTGATGTTGTAGAACTCATCTTTGGCCGCGACTTCTGACACCGGGATGATCTGCACCCCGTCCTTTTTCCCCCTGGGCGAGTAAAGGAACAGGTTGCGGAAGTTGCCCGGCCCTTTGCTCTGTTTAAGCGCCTTGCGCATGTCGTCGATGTCTTTTTGATCGTGGGCCGGGTCGTTGACGTACATGATGAAGCCCGCGTGGCTGCCGTTGAAGTAGTAGCGGAGCACCCAGCTTCACTGGCGGAACTTAATAGCCCTCATTAGGTACACCAGCGTGCCCATCAATGAGATTGTAAAACCACCGTACAAAATGAACCCAACATACTGTACGTATGAATCTTCTAAATCATTAAGCCCATTCATAAAAAGGCCCATCACGGCCATGAAGACGGCCCACACAAGCGCGCTAACCGAATCGCTATCGTTACCATCTTTGAAAGTAAAACCAATCACTAACGCAAGCAGAATGAAAACAGTTTCATGACTGCCACTTTGAACAACACGGATATGAAAAGCAGGGTCATCGACCAACTTGCCAATCCCCATACCTGTGGCTACCATAAGCGCGCCCAAAACCTTTACCCAGAATTCGCTTCTCATAACGATCCTTACTTATGATGACTTATGGTCTTTTTGTGTTTGGTTTCGGTAGTGCAACTTACCAAGAACTGCAACCGTAAACTTCTTGGCGCTACTCCAACCATAGCCGCGTTAACGCTCGAACCTGCGCGTAGCAAAACCTTGATTTTCTCCGCGTCCTAGCGAATCCGGGTATAGCTTAACCGCTGATAAGGGGGATTACCCTATATTGTATTTCTCGGAAATTGTTTCTGTCACACGATAATTCCGCGCCCAGCCACCCTCTATAAAGCCCTCCACTAAGTGCGAGAACCTTCCATACTTATATAACAGCTCATCTAAACCCAAGAGCCAATTAGACTCGGTAAATTCCATGTTATAAAAGCCAATAAAAAGTAGGCTCCACCTGCAATAAACAAAGCCCAGTAAAAAGTCGTTCGCCTTTTATTAATAGGCTGAAGAAAGCGACTTTTCTTATCGGCTTGCGATGAGTAGTGCTGCAACACATCGAGCCATGCCTCACTTTCTTGATCAGCAAGTGAAACATCCCGCCAGTGGGCTGCTAACTGTAGGACAAATGATAGCACCAAGTAGTAAGACAACACTTTAACCAAGAATGCCAACTCAGTACTTTCTAAAAGAGCTGTAAAATTTTGCTTGTCAAATTTAGCAATGAATGAGAAAGCAACAAAAAACAAAATACCCAGCGCATCACGGGTTAGTGAATTGACAAGTTCCCGTACCTTAGCCGCGTATAGGTCGGCGTGAGATTTCATGTCTTTCATAAGCTCACGAACTTCTTTGTGATAAGCATCTTTGCGCTCAAGTATCACGAAGGCATAGCTATCACGTGCTTGATCGAGCGCAGCTTCGAGATGATTCTCCATACCCGAAAGCAACGGCTGCTCTTTCTCAATATCGATTGACAAGCGATCCATTACCAAGCCGAGACGTGTCTCAGGCCTCTCTTCATATACCCAAAGTACAGTTTCAATCAAAAGCTTTAGTGTTTTAGGGCTAGCATGTTGGTTGGTATCGAATAGCGCCATAGAAATACGCTTGGTACCTTTCAAGGTAACTTCGTAACGGCCTTCTATGCACCGTAGCTCTTGAACAAGGCAAACAGACAGCACAATTGAACTTAGTTTAACCAGAGGTTCTATCTCAGTGTTATCAAGATTTCCCCAGGTTAGTGCATAGCCCTTAGGACAAACACGTAACCCTCGCGTAGCGTTAGTATGAATTAATCGATGAACTTCCTCAGAGCTCGGTAAATCGACTGGCTCGACAATAGGAGGCAATGCCTCTGGAGGCATTACCCAAAGAAGAGGCCCTCCAACGCTTTGCGAAAGCCCTTGAACTCGAATTGTCACTGGTTTGGCAAAATCAGGAGTATTGCCTGTCGGGTACAAGCAAGGATCCCAGCTTTCAAGCCACTGATGAAAGCCCTTTACACTGAAGAACACCAATGTGATCTCATCTTCTCTTGCTCGCAGATGTTCTGCGATAGGCGTTTTACCCAGAATCAAGCGCCAACTGTCGCCATCAAACTCAGCCGTAGACAGGTCTTCTGCATCAATTGTGTCGTTAGTACTGACGATTTTTAGCATTGGTGCTTCAATGCCTAATTGATCAATGAGACTAAATACTTTTAGAAGCCGCTCTCGGACTGCTCCGTTCAGCTCCCTACCATCCATGATCAAGCGTAACCCTTCATCCATTTCTTGCGAGATATGAGGGCGAAGGTCATCAATAGTCTGTAGTAGATCTACAACAGAGGGCATTACGGCTACCCTTTAGGCGTCAGCTGGTGGGTTTCGATTGTGATACGTGTTCTTCCACTATCCATATTTTCAATATGCATACCTGCTTCCTCACGGGTACCTTCATATATGATCGTAACACCTTCTGATGTCTCGTAGATCTGCTTACGTTGCTTTTTAGGGAGTGAGTCTGGACGAGAGCGGAAGGTTTGGCCCGCTATACCACTTTCAGCTAAGACCTCTCTAAGAGACTGCATATGCTCTGCTTTCCGCTCAGCATTCTCATCTTTCACAACCGAGTCAAGAAAAGCGTCTGTATCAAAAGTAGCATGGTCGTTGAGGTAATTAAGCGCTCTCTCTCGGTAAGTGTTCACATCTTCGCCCGAAGGCAATTGATCCTGAGGCACATACTTGGCCCATTTACGTACTGCCGTATAAGCAGTACGAGTTAATACCGCATCCTGCTGACGTTCAATCACACCAAGGAAAGACTGAAAGTAGTCACTCAATACAGGTTTTTTAACTCGATCAAAAGCTAATACATCCCATGCAAACTGCGCTGAAGGATCAATCAAGGCGCTCTTTTGTATCGCGCGTTTGTTTTCATTGAGAGAATTGGGAATTTCATTTACAACAGCAACTCGACGACCGTCTATCTCTTTGTAGCTGTAAGCAAACGACTCCTGCTGATCCATCTTCACTAAGAAGGCTAATTGCTGCCAATCATGGGCATTAGTCAAGTACCTTACTACCGAAACAATGAATACGCCTGCAGACATTTGCCCACGGTGGAGGCGAGCAAATTCTTGAGTCATCAGGTAGGAGAGCTCAATGAAACCAGCTCGGTCATCAATAAGCTGATGGCTCTGCTCACATAGGTTTACTACATCAGAATTAAAAATGTATTGCGTACCTTCAGCGATGTCTCTCAACCTATCAAGGAAGAAGGTTTTTTGTTTATCTTGTAGCAGCACCTCGTCGAGCTTTATCACCTTCCCGGGAGCATCAGGATCAATGATATGAAATATGAAGTCGATAATTTCCAGAGAGTTACGTTGCGACTGATTCAGTACTCCGTCTAATGGTTGTCCTGCCATGTTTGATCCCTTGTGCTCTGTTATTTAAAAATATGGCTTGCAGCAAATACTCCACCTGCTGGTTAACACGGCCAATTAAAGCGATTCATTCATTACCCCCTAACCAGCACCGTCCATGCCCTGATCATCGGGCTAGCTACTGCCTAGGTAACAGAAGCAATAATCATGGGCTAGTGCTCCCTCAGCCACTCCACATGGTTGAGAGGTTTTGGCAAAAAGATCACGCAACGCGACTGACAGATAACAAATCCAATATGCCAAATTAACTTAACTAATGATGTAAGCCTTTCGCTATACTTTTTGAAAGAGATCGCTACGTCATCTAGCCTTTCCCCCTAGCTTAGTACCATTGACACAATAAAATAATTCACATTATGCAGCCCTTTGGGCATATTTAACGGGCGACTGCACTAGGCCTTAAAAGTCTGCCGCCCACACAACTGTAAAAGCCTTCTCTACCCTGGCGGGTGGATCAGCCCCACCACGCTGACCAAAATCAGTACGGCTCCCAGCACGCGGAAGAACAGCCCGGTGTCTGTTTTCAGCATGTAGCGGTGGGCTTTTTCGCCTAGCAAATGACCGATAAATGCGCAGGGCAGTAGCCATAGTTGATGAATCAGCTGGAGGTCGACGTCGGCGATGATGAACGACGCCATTTTGATCACCACCAGGATAAACCAGAGCACGAACATGGTGTCGCGCAGCTGCTCTTTAGCGACGTGAGTGGCGAACACCGCGACAATTAGCGGTGCGCCAATCAATGAGGTGCCGCTGACATAGCCACCGAGAGCAAGCAGCACAACATCAACATATTTGTTGTTGCTTCTAAACGGCTTATTCAGCACATAGCCAATGGCATAAATGATCACAATGCCGAAAATGATGTTGGTCATGATCTGTGTGGGCAGCGTTAACAGCCCCACCACCCCGATCAACTTAGGCACAATCATAATTTTCAGGGCTTTGGTTAAATAGCCCCAATCGATATTACTTTCCGGCGACGTACTTCCCACGCCCGCTTTCTGCACTTGACGATGACCGTTCCAGGCAATCCAACTGGAAAAAATCAGCAGATGAATCGCCACAATCGGCAGGAAGACCAGCGGCTCGTTTACCACCAGCAGCAGAAAAGGCAGCGCCAGCACGGCGCCGCCAAAACCAAGGCTAGTGCGAACAAAACCGCTCCAAGCAAAAATAAGTCCGATGAGAAGGTAGTGGTACCAGAGTAAATCTGTCATTGCTCGTGCAGGGCCTTTAAGAAGATGCTTGGTTGGTTAGCCCCCACCAGCGTGGCAGCAATGCGCGCACCTTGGTTTGGGCAAAACGGTCGTCCATTAATATCACAACCCCTTCATCCTCGGGGCTGCGAATCACCCTTCCAGCGGCTTGCACCACTTTGATCATACCGGGTATGCGGTAGGTGTAATCATCGCCCTGGCCAAAGCGGACGCTCAGGCGGGCTTTCAGCGCTTCGTTAAAGTCGTTAAACGGCGGCAGGCCCAAGGTAGCAATAAACGCGCCGATTAAACGTTCGCCAGGAAGGTCGATGCCTTCAGCGAAAGCACCGCCTAGCACTGCAAAGCCGATTCCCTTACCACCTGGGGTAAAGCGCGCCAGAAAGGCGTCGCGCTCGGCTTCCTGCATTCCACGGGTTTGGGCAAACATCGGCACGGCGGGGTGTGCATGCTGAAACTGCGTTATCACCTGCTCCAAATAAGCGAAGCTGCTAAAAAACGCCAGATAGTGGCCAGGTTGACGCTGATACTGATCGGCCAGGGCTTCCACAATAGGCGCTACAGAGGCCTCACGGTGATGATAGCGAGTAGAAATATCGGCTCGAATACGTACTTCCAGCTGGCGTGCGGCAAACGGTGAGGCCACTTCCCGCCACACACTGCTTTCCGGTAACCCGAGTAAATCGCGGTAGTAGTGAAACGGGGTCAGCGTGGCCGAAAACAGTACAGCACTGCTGGCAGCCTTGAAGCGTGCCGCCAGAAAATCCGCCGGAATAACATTGCGCAGCCCTAGCACTGCGTCGCCTCGGCCATAACTGGCAAGGTCGCATAGTGAGTGGTCACCAAACCGCTCCGCCAAACGGCAGAAGGTCAATGCGTCAAACAGCAGCTCTTGAAGCTCAATGCTTGAGGCGTCGGGGTGTTCAACCAAATAATCGGTGATCGCGCCAGCCAAGGTTTGCATCGCGGCCACCAGCTTGTTGGGCAGCGCATCAAGTAAATGGTAACGCTGTGACGCCGCTGCATCGGTGGTGACTTCCTTCGTTAGCGCCTGCCACTGCCTACCGACACGGGCTAGCGGTTTAGCAAGCGCGGGAGGTGAGCGGCGACGCAGACGGCTCAAGCGCTGCTGGGAAAGCTCAGCACTGTACATGCCCCGCGCCCGCTCAACCAAGTTGTGCGCTTCATCTATCAGCAGGCCTACTCGCCAGTCGTTGGCTTGGGCCAAACCATGCAGCAGCGCATGACCATCAAACCAGTGATTCACATCGCCCACGACTACGTCGGCCCAGCGGGCTAGTTCCTGGCCTAGATAATACGGGCACACACTGTGGGCAAGCGCCACCTCACGCAGTCCGTCACGATCTAGCCAGCGACGTGCCACCGCGGCTTGGCGAGCGGCCGGCAAGCGGTCATAAAAACCTGCTGCCAACGGGCAAGCATCGCCTTGGCAGGCGGTGCCTGGGTACTCGCAGGCTTTTTGTCTGGCCACCAGTTCCAACACGCGCAGCGGCGATGCGAGTGCAGGCGATGAGAGGGAAGATGAAATAGGAGGTGATGCAGTAGGAGGTGATGAACTGGAGGTAGCAAGACGTGCCAACGCATCCAGCGCTACACGGCGGCCCGGGGTTTTCATGGTCAGAAAGGCCACCCTATCCAACTGCTGACGGGGCATTGCAGTCAGCATCGGAAATAGCGTGCCAAGGGTTTTGCCAATGCCAGTAGGGGCTTGGGCCAGCAGGCAGCGCCCGGTGCTGGCGGCTTTATAAACATCTTCCGCCAGCGGGCGCTGCCCAGGGCGGAAATCAGGATAGGGAAACGTCAGCATCGCCAGCCACTTATCGCGGCGCTGGCGATGGGCAGACTCCTGCTCTGCCCAGGCCAAAAAGCGTTGGCAGTGATCGGTAAAAAACGCCTGCAGCTCAGTGGCGCTAGCTTCGTGGGTAAGCAGCGTTTCCTGACCGCTGCTAATCTCCAGATACACTAACACCAGCGTGACCCGCTCAAGGCCTCGCTCGGCACACAGCAGCGCGCCGTATATTTTCACCTGCGCCCAGTGCAACGCCCGCTGATTAGCCGCCATGCGATCTAGATTGCCACGATAGGTTTTGACCTCTTCCAAACGGTTAGCATTGGGATCAAAGCCGTCAGCGCGGCCTGCCACGCGAAGCCCCTGATACTCACCGGAAAGCGGCAGTTCGGCTAGGTAATCCTCGCCCCGGCGGCTAGCCACTAACCCATGCCCTTCGATACCTTCCTGAGCGCTGGGTGCTGGCGTAAAGCGGTGATCAAGGTCGCCCTCCCGTGCGGTAAAGTCACAGAGCGTGCGCACCGCCACCCGGTAACGGCTCATTCGGCATCTTCTCGCTCAGACTCTTCTCGTTCAGGCCCTTCTGATTGAGACCCTGCTGGTTCAGATGCTGGCTGCCAGCGCACATGACATACTTCAACGGGCATACCATGGCGGCAAAAGAAGTTGATCCAGCGGCGTTGGTTATCTTGTAGACGATCCCCCGGCCCTTTCACTTCTATCATTTTGTAGCGTGGTTCGCCGGGCGGTGCATCCGGCATCAACTGAATCAGGTCAGGTAGGCCTGCACGGTTATGTTTAAGGTCATCTAATAGCCGCATAAAACAGGCACGCAAATGGGCAGGCGGCAAGCACTTAAGCGCAAGCGTTAACAGCTCTTCACTGACGATTCCCCAGTGAACAAAGGGCGAGGCGATGCCCTGCTTGGCGTGCCACATGCGAAGGATCGTGTCCTGATAGCGACCATCGTCCAGCTGGGCCAGGCAGGCGGTAATATCAACTTGGCGCTGAGAGACAAAATCCTCGCGGTATAAATCCGCTGGCCCGCTGTGAAACGGGTGAAAAAACGCGCCCGGCAGGGGTTTAAAAATAGCCGGCCAAAGCAGTAAGCCAAACAGCCCCGTCAGCAGACTATTTTCAACGTAATACACTGGCGCATTAGGGGTCGCCATGTCGTCAGCAACAGCGCGCTCTACCGGCTGTGGTCCGGATAAATGAAGCACATAGGTAGGCACCTGGGTCGCTTGTTGATCAGGCCCAGTCGAGCGCTCAACCTGCTGATGTAACTTACGTGCCAAGCGCGGTAACAACCGCATAAGTGCTTGGCTCTCGGCTTCGTTTGGCTGCGCATCCAGCGCGCTGATTGTGAGCTCATAGGCATCTGAATAACGGCCCAGACGCTCTAACACGCGCAACCTGCGAATACGCGCATCGCTGTTATTGGCGTCAGCGTAAAGTGTTAACGCTAACTCTGCGTCACCGCCACGCTCGGCCACGCGGCCAATGGCAAGCAATAGCCGCGCCCGCCGAGAGGCTAACCAACGGTTGCTGGAAGCAGGTGGCACCTGTGTGGAAAGCGCTTGCGGCAGCTCGCCGTCGTCCAAGCGTTCGCGCAAGCGGTGAAGCGTTAAGTAAGTAGTCACGTCAGAGCGGCTTTGGAACGCGCGCGACTTCGCGGTAAGCGATACCTGCTCAAAGCGCTGCAGGCCCAGCTCCGTTAGCACAAACTCTGCCCAGTCCTGGCGCAGATTGCCGAAAAACATCAGCCGAAGCCGATCGCAAAGCGCCATCACCGTTAGCCGCACAATCTGCGTCGTCGCCGTTGGCCACCACTGTTGAAGGGGGGCGGACACTTCTAGCGACGCTTCCAAAGCTGCTTGAAGCGCAGCTTTAGTGCTGTTGCGTGCTAGACCTGCGTTGGTAATTTCGCCTGCCAATGCCTGGCGCAGTTCACTCAATCGCAATAGTCGAAACAGCTCGCGGCTGCTTAACTGCGGCGCATTGTCTACCCAACCAAGCACCACCAACGGAGCCAAGGCCTGCTCAGCGTCACCGATTTCCGCATAGGTCAGTTTGTCCAGGCGAAACAACTCCCCTTTGCGCATCACCATGCGCACCAATAGCGCCTGGGAGGCTTGGGGTAACGTCTCAAAATGGCCAATAGCGTCGCGCTCGGAAGCGCTTAGTAGATCGTGATGGCGGGCTTCTACCCACGCCAGTACATAACGAAAATTCGTCAGGTAATAGAAAGGGTCATCTAAGGAGGCGGTCGCTGACGCGACAGGAGCACTGTTCATTTATCCATTATAGCAGTGCTTGATGAAGCAGGTTAACCCACCCGGTGTTGATAAAGTACGTCCAGCGCATCGTCATCGGCAGCAGGAGATGATGCCTTTGATTGCACAACGGGCTTGCGGCCGCCCACCAGCACATACCATTCCGCTTCTGTCAGATAGTGTTGGCACCAGCGGCTTAAGCCAGCGGCCACATCATCGCGAATTCGTTCGCCGCTACGGAAAGCCTGGGCGAGATAAAGCAAGTCCTGGCGAGCAGTACGGGCACGGGCGTTGCCGCCGTGCACTTTGGAAAGTGGGCAGCGTCGATCATAGGCCGCATTGGTTAATGCATTTAACCAACGTTCCAATTCATGCGCCTGAATACCGCCGTAAACTGCCACACTGCACTCCATGCTGAATGGTGATTGAATTTTGATGGGCTCCGCCCATTAGCACTTGCTAAAAAGGGCATTAGATTGCCCGATTGTGGTGCAACTGTCATCTTCGGGTTGTTCCTGGCCCCCAGACATAGCCTAAGCCAAGACGTAACGCCCTATGCCAGTACTATACCTGCTAATCGAGCGAAATTGTTTTTAAACGTCAGTAATTCATTAGTGTCTCTTTCGCTTTGTGTTTAAGCGACGCCAGCACTTTAGACTCATGCCATTCTGGGCGATAAACAATGCCAAAACCAAACGATAACGCAGGCATAAAAGGCAGCACCTTGACATGGTCGTGGCGCGACAGTTGATCTTTCGCGGTAATCGGGTTCATCACCGTGACACCCACCTCGTTAGCCACCAACGCACTAATGGTACCGATATTAGCTTCCGTTTTACCTGAGATTTTAACACCGTGCTCGGCGACAAGTTCCAGCAGTGGATTCGTGCTGACACTTGGCTGGTTGCTGATCACTAAATGTTGACCACGTAAATCACTGACTTCAACCACGTCACGCGTGGCTAGTTCAAGCTTGTCAGGCACCAGCGCCACGGCTTCTGTCATCAGCAGTGTTTCTGTTAAGAGCTGAGGAGACGTCGCTGGCAATGTGATAAAGCCGATATCCGCATGGCTTGATTCCACCGCCGTTTGTACATCGTGGCTCGACATCATATCCAGACTAATACTTATCCGGCTGTTTTCAGCCAGTAACGCAGCCACTACCTGAGGCACAAAGCCAAAACATAGCCCGGGAATCGCGGCAATTCTCAAGCGTGATGTACCAAACTCCTTTAGCGCCAGCACACTATGGCGTAGCTCTTCAATATTGCCCATCAGCCTGAGAATCTCATCGTACAGTTCTCGTGCTTCAGGCGTTGCCAGCAAGCGGTTTTTTTCACGTAGAAAGAGCTGGATCCCCAGGTTCTCTTCAAGCTGCGCCAGCGAACGACTCACTCCCGATTGCGTCATGCCAAGCAGGCGTGCCGTCCCTGAAGCGCTACCTACTTCATACAGCGTCTTGAAAGTTGCTAATGCTTTCAACGAGTTAATGGTGACTTCAGGCATGACTTTTACTCATTGATATTCGAAAAACGATCATATATTGAAATATAGTAACAAGCCTACCTAGACTGCAAGGGAGATTTTTCACCACACCATAAAAAAACGGAAAACGTGATGACCGACTCTCCGCTGTTCTACCAGGCAGGCCCTGCCCTGCCGGAAGTCAGCCACGCTGATGGCGTTATGCTTTGGGATACCCAGGGCAAGGATTATCTGGATGGCTGCTCTGGGGCTATCTCCTGCAACCTTGGTCATGGTCGACAGGATATTCGTGACGCCATGCTCGCCCAGATGGATAAGGTGGCCTTCACCTACCGCACCCAGTTTGAAAGCGCCCCCGCCGTTGCGCTTGGTCATCGGCTGGTCGAGCTATTTGAGGGTGAACTCGGCAAGGTGTTTTTCATCTCCAGCGGCTCCGAGGCGGTGGAGTCGGCTCTCAAGCTGGCGAGGCAATACTTTTTCGCCCTTGGCCAGCCTCAGCGCCAGCGCTTTGTATCGCTGCGTCCGTCTTATCATGGCAGCACCATGGGGGCACTGGGCATGACCGGCTATCAGCCGCTGGAAGCGCCGTTCACCAGCATGACCCATGCGTCTATCAAAGTACCGGGGCCGGATTTCTATCGTCATCAGGAGTGTGATGATGACACTCACGTTGACCGCATCCTGGCAGAGACCCGCGCCGCCATGGAAGCCGCTGGTCCTGACTCACTGATTGGTTTTGTCATCGAGCCAATCGGCGGTGCCAGCACCGGTGCACGGCTATTAGGCAAACGCTACCTGCAAGGCATTCGTGCCTTGTGCGATGAATTCGGCTGCTTGCTGATTGCCGATGAAGTACTCACCGGCGTGGGCCGAACTGGCACTTGGTTTGCCTGCCAGCATTACGATGTGGTGCCGGACATTCTGGTCACCGCCAAGGGGCTGGGCGCGGGCTACTACCCGATTGGCGCGATGCTCGCCCGCAGCGCTATCGTCGAAACGGTCATGGCCAGCGGAGGGTTCCAACACGGTCACACCTATGCTGGCAACCCGTTAGCCTGTGCCACCGGCCTAGCCGTGCTTGAGGCCATTGTGCGCGAAGATTTACTGAACAACACCCGCCAGCGCGGCGCTCAGCTGGAAGCTGGGCTTCGCAGGCTTGCCGAGCGCTACGACTGGATCGGCCATGTGCGCGGCGCTGGCCTGTTATGGGGCATCGAGCTCGTCGCCGATGGCGCGTCGCGCCAGCCTTTCCCTGCTGAGCAAAACCGCTTTGCCCAAATCACTGCATTGGCCAAACAGGAAGGTCTTCTGATCTATCCCCGCCGCACTCTGGATGGTATCGCGGGTGATCACTTCCTGGTTTGCCCGCCGTTAACCATTCAGGCCCAAGAAGTCGACGTTCTGCTGGAACGTTTAGCACGCGCCATGGCGCGTTTTGATCAAGCGCTTACCACGCCGCCTTCTGCACTACATACACACCCCATCAGTGAGAGCTAAACGCCATGACGCTGCTGAACCACAAAGTCTGTGATATTGACGTGGCCATCGCCGATATTCCTGATGGCGCGACCATCATGGTCGGCGGCTTTGGCTCGCCAGGCACGCCGTTTGCGTTGCTTGACGCCCTTCTCGCCAGCGGCCAACGCAACCTAACGCTGATTAAAAACGATGCCAATGAGCCTGGCATCGGGATTGGCAAGCTGATTGAGGCGGGCCGCGTAAAACGCCTGATCACCTCTCATTTAGGCCTCAACCGAACGGCCATTGACGCCATGAATGCTGGCGAGATGGAGGTCATTTTTCATCCTCAGGGGCTGTTGGCTGAAAAAATCCGCTGTGCAGGCGTTGGCCATGGCGGCTTTCTGACCGATATCGGGATAGGGACGGAAATTGCTGAAGGCCGTCAGGAAATCAATATCGAAGGTTGCACCTGGGCCATTGAACCTGCTTTACAGGCTGATGTTGCTCTCATTCACGCTGAGCGGGCCGACCGTTACGGCAACCTGATCTATCGCGCCACGGCCAGCAATTTCAATCCCTTAATGGCCATGGCTGCCGAGCGGGTCATTGCCCAAACCTACCAGATCGACGAACCCGGCGACCTGCCTATCGACACCATTCACACGCCCTGTGCTTTTATCGGTCATGTGGTGCAGGTCGACCGCGCGTCCAGCCAGCAAGGAGTTCGCCCACATGCTCTCTGATCAGCAACGCATGCTGACCCGCGCCGCCCGTGAAGTCATCGATGGCCAGATCGTCAATCTGGGCATCGGGCTGCCAACACGGCTGTTCCACTACCTGCCTGATGACATGAATGTCCTGGTGCATTCCGAAAACGGCGTGTTGGGCTGCCGCCCCCGCCAAGAAGGCGAAGCACCCGATATCGACATGATTGATTCCGGCGGCGCCTATATCACCACCCGCCCAGGGGCCAGCGTGTTCGATAGCGCCACCTCGTTCGCCATGATCCGCCGCAGCCGCGTGGACGTGACCTTCATGGGCGCTTTTGAGGTGGACCAGGAGGGCAACCTGGCCAACTGGAAAATTCCCGGCAAGTTCTCACCCGGCATTGGCGGTGCCATGGAGCTGGCCCAGAAAGTGGCCCGGCTGGTAGTGCTGTGTTCGCATAACGACAAGCACGGCAACCCCAAGGTGCTGACCCGCTGCCAACTCCCCCTGACCGCCAGCCGCTGTATTTCCCGCATTATCACCGAGAAAGCGGTGATGGATGTGACGCCAGAAGGGCTTGAAGTCGTGGAAATCGCCGAAGGGCTGAGCGTTGAAGCGCTGCGTGAGGCGACTGACGCCACCCTGCTGATCGATGAATCACGTTTAGGGAGATTCTGATGCTCAACGCCACCGAACAACGCATTATCGCCTGCTGCAATGCCTTGATGGACGACACGATAGAGCTCACCAGTGATCTGGTGCGGGGCTACAGCGTCATCGGCCAGGAACGGAGCGCGCTGGACACCATGGAGCGCCACCTTGAACGCCTGGGCCTGCCAGTGACCCGCGTGCCATTGGATGCCCCCGGCTTTGAGGAGCACCCCCATCGTGCTCCCACCGAATGGCCCAGTACTGGCCGCTACAATGTCATTTCAGACCTTAACCCCGGCGCGCCAGGGCCGCACCTGGTATTCAACGGGCATTTGGATGTAGTGCCTGCCGAGCCTGTCGATATGTGGACCCGCCCCCCCTGGGAGCCCTGGCAAAAAGACGGCTGGCTCTATGGCCGTGGCGCGGGTGATATGAAGGCGGGCATTGCTGCCATGGTAATGGCGGTTGAGGCCGTGCGTCAGGCGGGGGTAGAGATCAACTTTCCGCTCACCCTACAAACCGTCATTGAAGAAGAATGCACCGGCAACGGTGCGCTGGCCTGCCTGCATCAAGGTTTTAGCGGTGATTTCGTACTGATACCGGAACCTTTCGGCGCTCAGATCTACGCTGGCCAAGTGGGTGTGCTGTGGTTCCGGATGCGCCTGGATGGCGTGCCCGCCCATGTGCTTGACCCCAGCGCAGGGCGCAATGCGATTGAAGCCCTACAGGACTACCTACCCGCACTGAAAGCCCTGGAAGCGGAAATGAATGAGCTTCCCCGGCCTGCGCTGTACGTCGACCACCCTCACCCGTTCAACCTGAGCGTTGGCCGCGTGGATGCGGGCAACTGGGCCTCCAGCGTACCGGCCCACGCCATTCTGGAAGGCCGCGTTGGCTTCCCGCCCGGCATGTCACCAGAGGAGGCCATGCAGCGGGTCCGCGACACCCTGATGGTCCGCCACGCTGAGCTTGACGACGCCACACCGCCACCCACGATCAGCTTCCATGGCTTTCGTTCCGAAGGGCATGTGGTCGATCTCGATACCCCGGGCATCCGGCTTCTCTCGGAGTGCCACGAAGCACTGCTCGGCGAACCACCTGCCCACTATCTATCCACCTGCACCACTGACCTGAGGGCCTTCCACGTTTCCGGTGAGATCAACGGCACCTGCTATGGCCCGATTGCCCAGCGCATTCACGGCGTGGATGAGTGCGTCAACATCGACTCTATCCGCCACGTGCTGACCACCTATGCCCTGTTCATCCATCGCTGGGCGCGCATGGCAGACAGCCAAGAGACTCCTTCATGAGAGACGTTTATCTCGCCGACTATGCGCGCAGCGCCTTCAGCCGCGCGCACCCCCGCAAACCCGAGGTCGATGCCTGGGCCGATACCCGCAGCGATGCTCTACTGGCCAGCGTGCTCGATGGCTTATTAGCACGTAGCGGCGTTGACGGCGCGGTGGTAGAAGACCTGAGCATTGGCTGCGCCCTGCCAGTAAAAGAGCAGTGGAGCTTTGGTGGGCGTTACCCCTTGTGGCTTGCCCAGCGGCTGGGAGCACATGGCCAGGGCTGCGCAACCCGCCAAATTGATCAGCAATGTGGCTCTGGCCTTGCCGCGCTGCGCAGCACCGCACGGGAGATTCAGACGGGCGCGGTTGAGGTTGGCATGGCCGGTGGCGTGGAAAACATGACCCGTGTGCCCATGGGCCCGGCACTGTTTAAGGAAGGTGTGCTGACCAGCCCTCAAGCACTGCAAAAAGCCGACTGGCTGGCGCTGGATGTGGTGCTCAACATGGGGCTGACCGCCGAACGGCTGGCCAAAGCAGCCGGTATTTCGCGCGAGGCGATGGATACCCTCGCCCTCAGTTCCCACCAGCGTGCCGCCAAGGCCAACGCAGCAGGTCACTTCGACGCTGAGCGTTTGACCCTAAACAACGCGGCGGGCGAACCGATCAGCGCGGACAGCAATATCCGCGCGGATACCAGCGCTGAGCGCCTGGCAGGGCTGGATCCGGTATTTATGCAAGGCGGCGTAGTGACCGCAGGCAACAGCTCGCCGCTAACCTCGGGTGCTGCTGCCACGCTACTGATGTCTGAATCTGCCCTACGCCAACACGGCATTAGTCCCTTGGCGCGTGTTGTGGCCATCGCCGACTGCGGCGTCAAGCCAGAGGAGATGGGGGCCGGAGCCGCCGCCGCTATTCGACGCGCACTGAAACAGGCCCAGCTGACACCACAGGATATCGGCGTATGGGAAATCAATGAAGCCTTCGCCGCAGTGCCGCTGCATGCCATGGGTGAACTTTCGATTGACCCTGAAAACGTCAATATCTGGGGCGGCGCTATGGCGCTGGGGCACCCGTTAGGCGCAACCGGCATTCGCCTCGCAGGCACCCTTGGCCGACTTCTTCAATCCCGCCAGCAGCGCTACGGCTGCGCGGCGGCCTGTATTGGCGGCGGACAAGGCATCGCCATCATTTTAGAACGCTAAGACAACTGGACGCCGTTTAACCAAACGGCAAATAACACTAACTCCTTATAAGGAGAACAATAATGTCGACGACAACGTCAACAACAACGAACGACGAAAACAAACGACCCTCGTTTTGGGGCGCCATCATTGGCATCGGTTTCTTATGCTTCATGATGTTTGCGCAGATCTTTTTACTTGGTGAAGATTGGGTCACCCATATCTCGCTGATCTTTGCCATTGTGGTCTGCGCCATCATCGCGCTGTATTCCGGCTTCAGCTGGCAGGATGTTCAGAAAGGCATCTTGTATGGCTGCGAAATCGCCATGCTACCCATGCTGATCTTGATGATGGTCGGTGTGCTAGTTGCCAGCTGGATTGCCTCCGGCACAATTCCCTCTCTGATTTATTATGGCCTTCAACTGATCAATCCCTCCTATTTTCTGGTCACGGCCGTCATCGTGTGTGCTGTTGCATCACTGGTCACCGGCAGCTCATGGACCACTGCCGCCACCTTCGGCGTTGCCTTTATCGGCATCGGCAGCGGGCTAGGCATTTCACCAGCAATGACAGCAGGCGCAGTTATTTCCGGCGCTATCTTTGGTGACAAGATTTCACCGGTATCAGACTCCACCAACCTCGCTGCTGGGGTTGCCGAGGCCAACCTGTTCGACCACATCCGTTCGATGTTCTACACCACCGGCCCTGCGCTAATCATTACCATTATTCTGTTCTTTTTTATCGGTATGCAGTTTGACGGCGAAGGCGCTGATATTTCCCGCACCGCTGAACTGCTAGCAGGCATCAGCGATAATTTCTCAGTGGGGCTGCTCGCCTTCTTGCCGCCACTGGTGGTGGTTGTTTTGGCCTATCGGCGCATCAACGCCCTGGCAGTCATGGTCATTGGCAGCCTATTAGGGGCGGGACTTGCTGTCGCCACTCAAGGCGTCGGACTGGGCAGCATGATGAATTACATGAACTACGGCTATGTATCGGAAACCGGTGTTGAAGCCGTTGATAGCCTATTAAGTCGTGGTGGTTTGCAAGGCATGATGTGGACGATCTCGCTGGGCTTTATCGGGCTTAGCCTGGGCGGCCTACTAGAGAAAACCCGGATGCTCGAAGTGTTATTGGAAAAGATGGGCAAACTGGTCAGTAATTCACGCGGGCTAATCGTTACCCACGTTGTCTCATCATTAGCCACCAACCTGTTCTCGGCCAGCCAGTATATTGCCATTATTATTCCAGGGCGCATGTTCGTACCCGCCTACCGCAAGCTAAAGATTCTGCCATCGGTATGCTCGCGCACCTGTGAAGACTCGGCCACGGTGACCTCACCGCTGGTTCCTTGGGGGCTAGGCGGTGCTTACTACATGGGCGTACTCGGCGTGTCCGCGTGGGATTACATGGGTTGGACCTTCCTCGCCATTATCACCCCCGTGATTGCCATTGTGTATGGCCTGTTCAATATCTGCATTTGGCGTGAAGGCGAGCGTAACGACGTCAACACCTACAATCCTCCATACACCGAACGTCTGCCGCAAGCCGAGCTAGCGAAGTAGATCGCCACCTATCAGACCAACACGTGGCCAGAGGCGGCCACTTTGTCGCCTCGCACCACCGCCTATCAACCTGAGGGCACGCAACATGTATAAGAATATTCTAATCACCACGGCGGCAGACAATAACTCCAATGTGCTGCAAAAAATCGACGTGGCACGCAAGCTGGCAGACGCGGACAGCACCATACAGATCATTTCGGTGATGGAGCGTATTCCCCCTTATATCGCTCCATCACTGCCTAGTGATTACCGCGAAACCACTGCGCAGCGCATTAAGGACGGTATTCGTAAGAAAATTGGCGACGAAAGCTACGAGATTCATGTTGTGGAAGGCAATGCCGCCCATCAGGTGGTCAAGTTTGCCAAACGCAACGGCGTCGACTGCATCATTATTTCCTCTAACCGCCCCGGCTTCCCTGACCACTTTATGGGCTCCACCGCCTTAAATGTTGTGCGCCAGGCAGTGTGTACTGTCACGGTAGTTCGGTAGATACGGTCATTCGGTCAACTGCAAAAGTTACCTATCCAACGCCGAGCTGGAAAAATCGCTAATCGGCCACTGAGTGGCCCATTCCCGTTTTCGACTTGGCGTTTGGCGCTTCAGCGCATATTCAGCGCGGCTGGCCTCGGCACGATCTGCGAAAGGTTGCGCGCCGAGCAGTGCTATCGGTGGATTCGCTCGGGTATAGCGGGCACCTTTACCATCGCAGTGCGCTTGGTAACGTTTCGCTAGGTTATTGGTAATTCCCACATAGGTGCCACGCTTGCACTCAAGTAAGTAAAGGAACCATTGGGTATCGGTATTTATACTACTCACCGCAACAACTCTTTATTTTTCGACCGCTACCACATAGGCAGCGCTCGTTTCGCCGTGGTTTAAGGCGCTCGATGGTCGGCACGCCATCCACATACCACCAGCGCCCATCTTCAAACACAAACCGTGAGTTTTCTTCCAGCACATGCCAGCGGTTTTGTTCACGGAAATAAGCCAAAAAATGTACCGTGCCCTGCCCTTCTTTTGCTGGCGATGCCGCCACAATCGTGAGTGCTTTCCACTGGGCGCCTGGGTCAGGCTGCAGCTGCGCTGGCCGCGTTGATGCGTGCCAAGTAGTGAGTAAGTAGTCGTGGCTATTCAACGCAAATGCCGTATAACGTGAACGCATTAGCGCTTCAGGCGTCGGTGCCGTTGCACCTTGATGATAAGGTTGGCAACACGCCGTGAATGCAGCGCCACTGCCGCACGGGCAGTTGCTTGACGTTGAGGCTGGCGTTGAAAGCGTCATATTGAAGACTCTGTATTCTTTGGTTTATAGACTTGGTATACGTTTTGTTTCGGTATTGGCAAAGAGTTAGGTATAGTACCAGAGCTACATCATCAGACAGACGGAGTACGACACACGATCGATCATTCTTTCCAAACGCAGTGGAGGTTCTCCTATGAAGGTTTACAAACCCGAATGGCAGTGCACGTTTAGCGTAAACGAAGGCGCGGTAGAATCAGCAACCTGGAAAGAGCGAATCGCGTGGCGGCTTAGACAAATCGCCGATCGACTTGAAGGCGGTGGCCGTACGGTAAAAATCGACTATAACGTCTCTCCGCACGTTAGCCGAGACGAAGTTGATACCTGTTTGGGGAAAGGGTTTGAGGTGACTCAGCGACTGCTGACCCAACTTGCCCGCCAACAGGCCTGCGAAGATGTGATGCGCCATGCGAAAGCAGAGCTTTACGAAGAGCAACATCAGCATTAGTCGTAATAAGCAACGCAGCAACGTTTTAGAAAAACACCCGCCTGTTTAACCATTGGCGGGTGTTTTTTATTGTGCGCTATTTATATTAAAGACTCATTAGCAGCCATCATCCCGAATAGGGTGTTTCTAAGGCCTGCCCTAATCGCTGCATAAACGCCGTGCATTCATGCAGTTGAGCCGTCTCAATATACTCATCGGGTTGATGCGCCTGGGCAATGCTGCCAGGGCCAAGAATTATTGTCTGCAAGCCTTGGCCTTGGAACTGCCCCGCTTCCGTAGCGTAAGCCACCGCATGGTCGCAGCACCCTGCTGGCAAATGGTTTTTGGCTAAGCGAAGCACCTGGTCGTTTTCGCGGTCGGCCAAGCCCGGTACGGTCACGTTTAGCGGCTCGGTGGTAATTTCAACGTGCTTGCCTTTGGCCTGCAGCTCAACGCTTAGCTGGTCGCAATAAGTCTTAAAGCGCGCGTATATCTCGTCGAAGGTGTCCGTGGGCAGGTGACGAATTTCCCACTCGAACTGGCACTCCCGCGCCATAATATTGATTGCTGTACCGCCCTTTATCTTGCCTACATGCAGACTGGTGTGGGGCACATTAAATGCCTCGTCAACGCGCCCCTCTTCCACTAATGCCGCCATCGTGTCTTCAATAAACGTGACGAGCCTTGCCGCAACATGGATAGCTGACGTGCCTTGATTCACTTGGCTACTGTGGGCCTCCTGGCCAATCACGGTAGTGCGCAGATTCGTTGCGCCTTTTTGCGCGACCACAGGCTGCATGCTGGTAGGTTCGCCAACAATGACGTGGGCGGTGGTGGAGTAGTGCTCGTAAAAGCGTTTAATAAGACTCGGCGCGCCCACACAGCCAATTTCTTCGTCGTAAGAAAACCCAAAATAGATAGGCTGCTTAAGTGACGCATTGACCCAGGTAGGCACCATGGCTAACGCACAGGCAATGAAGCCTTTCATATCACAGGTGCCACGCCCGTAAAGACGGCCATCGCCGCCATCACGCAAGGTAAACGGGTCACTCGACCATGGCTGACCGGCCACAGGCACTACGTCGGTATGGCCAGAAAGCATCACGCCGCCAGGGGCAACAGGGCCTACGCGGGCAATCAGGTTGGCTTTGGTTCCACACGGGCTCATCACCCGCTCTGAAGCAACACCATAATCAGCTAGATAATGCTCAACAAATTCAATTAAGGCTAAATTTGATCCACTTGAGGTGGTATCGAATGATACTAGCTTCGCCAGTAAGGTGGTCACGTCAGTCATTCTGCTCTCGCTAGTTAATCTCTTGATATTACCCTATCACCGCCATTCGCCTTTTCCTACTTGGCAGACTTACTGCCAACTAAACGTTGACTGTCACGTCGAGTTCATCGTGCATTCATGAAAACGTCATCTACACTTTCTACTGTTCAGTGCACCCAAAAAACTTAACAAATGTACTGCGAACGACCCACAAGGAGCCGTTATGTCTCGTTTCACATTGCACGCGCTTACCCTAGGGGTGGCGACCGCCACGTTTAGCCTTTCTGCCCATTCAGCGACTGAAGTGACTTGGTGGCACGCCATGGGAGGCCAGCTTGGTGAAATCCTTGAAGAAATGACGGAGGAGTTTAACGCCTCCCAGGATGATTACCGCGTAACGCCTAGCTATCGTGGCAATTATACCGAAACGATGACCGGTGCCATTGCGGCGTTCCGTGCAAGCGAGCAGCCTCATATTCTGCAGGTCTTCGAAGTCGGCACAGGTACCATGATGAATGCTGATGGCGCCATTTATCCGGTGTATCAGCTCATGGAGGATCATGGCCGTGCATTTGATCGTGACGCTTTCCTGCCGGCGGTAGTCGGTTACTACACCGACACAAACGGCAACATGTTGTCGTTCCCGTTCAACTCCTCAACGCCCATTATGTATTACAACCGTGACGTGTTTGAGGAAGCAGGTTTAGACCCTGAACAGCCGCCACAAACCTGGGATGAAGTCGCGGAATACGCAACTCAAATCACCGAGTCGGGCGCTGCCAACTGTGGTTTCACCACCTCATGGCCAAGCTGGGTCATGCTGGAAAACTTCTCTGCCATGCACAACTCTCCGCTAGGGACGTTAGAAAACGGTTTTGGCGGGATAGAAACAGAGTTCAACTTCAACAATGAACTGGTAGCCCGCCACTGGGATAATTTAAAGACGTGGCAGGATGCGGATGCCTTTAAGTGGGGCGGCCCTGGTTCCGGGCCAGACTCTGAACCGCTGTTTTACTCACAAGAGTGTGCGATTTTCTTTGGCTCTTCTGCATCACGTGCGGATGTCGCTGCTAATTCCGACTTTGAAGTCGGTTTCGGTATGCAGCCCTACTATGACGACGTAGATGGCGCGCCACAGAACTCCATCATTGGCGGTGCCACCCTGTGGGCACTTCAAGGCCATACCGATGACGAGTATGAAGCCGTTGCCGCCTTCTTTGAGTACCTCTCACAGCCTGAGGTACAAGCAGAGTGGCACCAGCAAACCGGTTACCTGCCAATCACTCAAGCAGCATGGGACTTAAGTAAAGAGCAGGGCTACTACGATGAGAATCCAGGTGCCGATATTTCGCTGAAGCAGATGACACTAAACGAACCGACTGAAAACTCAAAGGGCCTGCGGTTTGGTAACTTTGTACAGATCCGCGACATCATCTCCGAAGAGATGGAAGCCGTGATGACTGGCGCTAAATCTGGCCAAGAGGCTGCCGATTCAGCGGTTGAACGTGGTAATCAGTTGCTACGCGACTTCCAATCAGCCAACCAGTAAGTAAGCACCCGCTCCGCCGCCTGCCCCTGGCAGGCGGCGAGCCTTTTTTTAAGTGCCCCACTTATTGGTGCCGTTTATAGACGCAGGATACGTCGCCTATGCAAACCAAACGCATGACCTTCCCAGGGCGTTTTTTGCCCTACGCCCTGCTGGCTCCTCAGGTCATTGTCACGCTGATTTTCTTTATTTGGCCTGCCGGTCAAGCGCTTTACCAATCACTGCTGCGGGAAGACGCCTTTGGGCTACGCACCACCTTTGTGGGCTTGGAAAACTTTGCGCGACTCTTTCGCGATGGCGCTTATCTTAATTCGCTCTCAGTGACAGTGGTGTTTGCGGTAGGTACCACGCTGCTTTCCATGTCCGTTGCGCTGCTGTTAGCGAGCACGGTTAACCGCATGATCCGCTCACGCAGTACCTATACCACGCTGCTGGTATGGCCCTATGCAATTGCACCTGCCATTGCCGGTGTGCTGTGGTGGTTTATCTTCAACCCGTCGATTGGCATTGTGCCTTACATACTGGACATGGTCGGCTACCAGTGGAACCACCGTAATTCGGGCGCAGACGCCATGATGCTGGTGATTTTTGCCGCGGCCTGGAAGCAGATTTCTTATAATTTCCTGTTCTTCCTCGCTGGCTTACAGTCGATCCCTCAATCACTGATCGAAGCCTCGGCTATTGACGGCGCAAGCCCCATGAAGCGCTTCTGGACCATTGTTTTCCCGCTGCTGACGCCAACGACCTTCTTCTTGATGGTGGTTAACGTGGTTTACGCCATGTTCGATACATTCGGCATTATTCACGCGACTACCCAAGGCGGCCCTGCTCAGGCGACCAACACACTGGTCTATAAGGTCTACGCCGATGGCTTCGTAGGCTTGAACTTAGGTTCTTCGGCCGCTCAGTCAGTGATTTTAATGGCCATTGTGGTCGCACTTACGGTAGTGCAGTTCCGCTTTATTGAGCGCCGCGTGAACTACTAATACCGCTGGCTAATTGTTTGGGAGACTTTCAATGGTTGAAAACCGACCCTGGGCGAATTTTTTTGCTCACCTGACGTTAATGATTGGTGTCGCAGTGGTAGTGTTCCCTGTGTACGTTGCACTCGTGGCGTCTACCCAGGCACCGGGCGATTTGCTACGCGGCACGCTGCCGATGCTACCCGGCGCTCATGGTATCGAGAACTTTACCCGCATGTGGCAGTCCGGCGTTTCCAACGCAGGTGCCCCACCAGCAGGCATGATGCTATGGAACAGTTTTGTTATGGCCATGGCGATTACCATAGGAAAACTGTCGATCTCGCTACTGTCGGCGTTTGCGATTGTTTACTTCCGCTTTCGTTTTCGGATGTTCTTCTTTTGGCTAATTTTCATCACGCTGATGCTGCCCGTCGAAGTACGCATTATTCCGACGTTTCAGGTCGTCGCAGATCTCAATATGTTGAACAGCTTCGCGGGTCTCTCAATCCCACTGATTGCCTCGGCAACGGCGACGTTCCTATTTCGTCAGTTCTTTATGACGATTCCGGAAGAGATGCTGGAAGCGGCCCGAGTCGATGGTGCTGGTCCACTCAAGTTCTTCAAAGACATCCTTATGCCGCTATCCGTTACCAATATCGCGGCGCTGTTTGTGATCATGTTCATTTATGGCTGGAACCAATACCTGTGGCCACTGCTGATCACCACCGACCCTGACTACTACACCATTGTGATGGGCATTCAGCGCATGACCTCAGAAGAGAATCCCCAGTGGCATTTGATTATGGCCGCCGTGGTAATGGCCGCCCTGCCGCCGGTACTGGTGATTTTGTTTATGCAACGCCTGTTTGTAAAAGGCCTGACCGAGACGGAGAAATAACGATGGCCAGCATTACCCTGGAAGGGCTAAAAAAAACCTATGCGGGCAACGTCGCTGCGGTCAAAGGGATCGACTTACAGATTGAAGACGGTGAGTTCGTGGTACTCGTTGGGCCATCCGGTTGTGGAAAATCGACCCTGCTACGGATGGTCGCTGGTCTTGAAACCATCACCGAAGGCACGCTCAAAATTGGCGATCGGGTAGTGAATAAGCTAGAGCCCGCTGAGCGCGATATCGCCATGGTGTTCCAAAACTACGCGCTTTATCCGCACATGACCGTCTACAACAACCTCGCTTATGGCTTAAAGAACCGAGGTTTCAAAAAAGATGACATTGATAAACGCGTGCGTTTAGCGGCCAAGATGCTGGAGATTGAAGACTTCCTGGAGCGCAAACCCCGCAAGCTTTCCGGCGGCCAGCGCCAACGTGTAGCGATGGGCCGAGCACTGGTCCGCGAGCCTTCAGCCTTCTTGTTTGACGAACCGCTTTCCAACCTAGACGCCAAACTGCGCGTACAAATGCGGGTAGAGATTAAACAGCTACAACGTCGCCTAAAAACCACCAGCCTGTATGTCACTCACGATCAGTTGGAAGCAATGACCCTGGGAGACCGCTTGGTCGTACTAAATGCCGGGCAAATTGAGCAGGTAGGCACACCGATGGAGATCTATGCCCGCCCGGCCACGATGTTCGTTGCGGAATTTATTGGCTCCCCGGCAATGAACATGTTGCCGTTGGATTATCTGCGTACTCAAAGCAGCGGCGTGCTGGAACACCTTCCCGAAGGCACCGACACTCTCGGCATTCGCCCAGACGATATGCACCTCACCCCGCCCGAGGCACCCCATCTAGCTATCGACGCGACACTAATGCTCTTTGAAGCGGCAGGCGCGGAAAGCCATCTTTACGTTAATCTCGCCGACAGCGAGCAACCCACGGTGATTCGCACCACGGGCCAGCCAGCCGTTCGTGAAGGGGAAACATTGCGCTTCTATGTAACCCGAGATGCCCTTCATCCTTTTAATAGCATCACTAGAAAGCGCACCGATGGTTAACATGGCTGCTGAAAACAAGCACATATAAGAAAAGAGCGTCATCGGAGACTTCATGCGCTACGTTTGAGCTAATAACAACGACTCGCTGCTCAGCTATTTTTTATAAGTAGCGTATGGGTCCCTGTGATGAATACTGGTCTATGAAGACAGCATGTTATGGCCTCGACACCTTATACCGCGATCATTCCCGGCGCGTACAGGCGACCCTGATTCGCTTATTAGGGGATTTTGAACTTGCCGAAGAAGCAATGCAGGACGCATTTGTGGCAGCAGTTCAGCAATGGCCGATTAGCGGTACACCCGACAATCCTCAAGCGTGGTTAATTCGTACCGGCTACCACTGTGGGATTAATCAGATTCGTCAACGCAGCACGGCCCGCCGCCGAGCTCATTTGCTTCTACCCCTTGAAGAGACACTGGATCTCGAACCAGCGTCGATCCAAGACGATGCACTGCGACTGTTGTTCACCTGTTGTCACCCAAGCCTAAACATGGAAGCTCGCGTTGCATTAACCCTACGGGAAATGTGCAGCCTCACCACCGAGCAGGTGGCGAGTGCGTTACTCATGAAACCCTCTACACTCGCGCAACGCATCGTACGCGCTAAACGCAAAATTCGCGATGCCCGTATTCCCTACGCAGTGCCTGACAGCGAAGCACTTCCCGAGCGCCTGCCAGATGTACTCCAGGTTATCTATTTAGTGTTCAACGAAGGCTACTCACGCAGCATGGGCAGCCATGTCGTTGATGTCAGTTTGACGAAGGAAGCCATGCACCTCGGTGAGGCGTTAGCAAAGTTGCTACCCAGTGGCGAGGTGTTTGGATTGATGGCGCTGATGCGGCTTAATGATGCTCGTCGCGATGCACGCCAAGATAGCGCTGGTGACTTAGTCACCCTGGACGAACAAAACAGAGCTTTGTGGCACCAAGAGGACATTCGTAGCGGCATCGAATGGCTTGAGCAGGCACTGACGCTCACTCCAACCGGCTACTACACCCTTCAGGCATCGATTGCCGCGGAACACTCACAGGCTAGCAGCGCCGAACAGACTGATTGGGGGAGAATCGTTAGGCTCTACGATGCCCTATGCCACCGCAACGCTTCACCAATTCTGGCACTGAATCGCGCAGTGGCCATTGCTATGAATGGTGCGCTGGCGACCGGCTTGCAGCTTCTTGATGAGTTAGCGCATCACCCACAAATGGCCCGCTACTATTTATTTTACGCTGCGCAAGCGGATTTACTGCGCCGCCAAGGCCAACAAGATGCAGCACAACGCGCTTATCAACAGGCACTTGTGCTGACGACGCTTGATCCAGAGAAGCGCTTTTTGCTCAGGCGGCTGTCTGAGCTAAAACAGCCTTGATAAAAAATTTGATAAAAAAACAGTTTGGCTATGTCGATTTTCGCTCGCCCTAAACGACTAGTGAGAGTACCCCTTGACCATCCAGGAGACTCTCAATGAAATTCATGCTAATTCGCCGTGCCGATGCCAGTACAGAAAATGGCACCTTACCTTCTCAGGACATGCTAGCGGCCATGGCTGCCTATAACGAACGCATGATTAAGGCCGGAGTGCTCGTTAGTGGCAATGGCCTTCGACCAACCAGCGACGGATGTCTGGTTCGTTTCGAGAATGGCTCGCCTACCATCATCCCCGGCCCGTTATCGCCGCCAAGTGAACGAATGGCAGGCTACAGCGTACTAGAAGCGCCAACACTTGAAGAGGCCATTCATTGGGCTCAGCAGTGGCCCGCCATGGATGCCGATGGCAATGTGACGCTTGAGTTAAGGCGTTACTTTTCGCTGGAAGATTTCGAGCCGGGCGATGGCCTGGAACAACACCGCCACCACGCCCGCATTCCGGACGAAATGAACGTGTATGTTGCCTTTCCCGGCACCTGCCGTGAAGCCATGCAGTTTTATGCCGACGTCACTGGTGGTCATTTGGAATGCCTAATGACTTACGCTGAAACGCCTGCCGCTGAACACACCCCGCCTGCTCTCCATGACCACATTATCCATGCCTCTTTAAATCTGCGTGGCCGACGCTTAATGGGCGCCGACATGGACCCAGAGAAATACATGGCTCCCCAAGGGGTTCATGTACAGCTGGAGTATCAAGATAAGGAACAGGCCTCGAATACGTTCGCACGCCTAGCGGACGGTGGCGAGATCACTATGCCCTTCGAAGCCACCTTCTGGTCGCCTGGGTTCGGCATGGCAACCGACCGCTTTGGCATTCACTGGATGGTTAACGTTTCGTCAGAAAACTGTCCTTTAGCCACCGAAGGAGACGTCCCATGAAGTACGTTGCGCTAGTGTATTACCAAGAGCAAATCATCAATTCCATGAGTGAACAGGAGTGGCACGACCTCAACCAGGAGTGTATCGCGGGGGTCGAGCGCCTGAACGCCAGCGGCAATTATCTCGCTGGGCAGCCATTACAACCAACGGAGACTGCAACCACCGTGCGGGTACGTGATGGCGAGACACTGGTATCCGACGGCCCCTTTGCCGAAACCAAAGAGCAGTTGGCTGGCTTCTACCTGCTGGAAGCCCACGACTTGAATGAGGCACTGCAGCTAGCTAGCCGCATCCCGCCTGCCCGATTCGGCAGTATCGAAATACGCCCCGCTCGAGAACTCCCACCGAAATCAAACGCTGGAGAAACAGCATGAACACTTCCGCCACGCCCTATGTCGATGGCTTCATCGCTGCCGTGCCAACCAATAATAAATCTGAATTTATTGAGCATGCCCGGGCTGCCGCCGTCGTGTTCAAAGAGTACGGCGCACTGCGAGTGGTGGAGTGCTGGGAAGACGATGTTCCCGAAGGAGAGGTCACCTCGTTCACCATGGCGGTTAAACGCCAAAACGACGAAAGCGTTATTTTTTCATGGATAGAATGGCCTTCCAAAGCGGTACGCGATGTCGCTATGCCAAAAGTCATGGAAGATCCACGTTTACAAATGGACGTTAATCCCATGCCCTTTGATGGTAAGCGTCTTATTTATGGGGGCTTTGAAAGCATCATTACTGTGTGAGAACGCTGGGCCGTTTCATTCAATAGAAACGGCCCGAAAGCCCTTCTTTGCAGAGACTTCTTTGCAGGGACTTGTTTTCACCTAATCCCTTTCAGCAATATCTACTATCCGCCCTTCCACTTGGTAAGTTACTTCCCCAAGCGACACTAGGTAATCACGCAGCATTTGCCAATCAGTGTTACCAACAATAGTGTTGCGGCCATCCTCGTAAGCAGCCCCTAATACTGCGTGGCTATCGCCGCCAGCGGCAGTAAAGTTGTTCGTCGCGATGGTGTAAGTGCGTTCTGGGTCAATAGCCTGCTGCGTTATTGTCAGGCTAACCACACGCTCGCCTACCGGCTCTCGGCTGTCGTACACCAGCTCAACACCTGCCGACACTTGTAAAAATCCGCCATTCTCATCGGGCACATTGGTTAGGGCAATTTCGAACGTTTCGAGTAGCTCAGCGCCAGTAACATCCAGTAGCGTCAAACGGTTACCAAACGGCTGTACGGCGATCAAATCGCCCACAGAGACATCGCCGGTCTCGACCGGTTCACGGATACCGCCGCTGTTTTGGATGGCCAGCATCGTATCCGGCGCTACTTTGCGTGCGGCATACAGCTGGGCATCGGTGATCAAATTGCCCAGCGCGGTTTCGTTAGCACGCACGCTTCGCGAGTCGCCGCTGCCATGACGTGGATTGGGCAGTGCCGACATTACTGTGGCACCGACCTGGGTATCGCGTAATTCTTCTATTGCCGCTGTGTAGGGTTCAAGCCGCTCTAGCGCGTCGGTATCGGCATCATACTCACTGGTCGCTAATAGTTCGCCTGAGACATCTTGAACAACACCATCTGTATCAAATGTTACCTGCATAACACCTAAATGCTGACCATACTCACCCGCCTGCCCAATGACTGTCGGTGCTTGGGGCTCTCCTTTATGGTTTTCAGTCATTAGCGTAGGCGGCGACACGCGGGTGTGGCTGTGGCCACCAATAATGATATCGATTCCCTCTACGTGCTGAGCCAACAAAAGGTCGTTGCCCACGCTGGGGTTACTATCGTACCCCAGGTGGGTCAGGGCGATAATCTTATTAACGCCTCGCTCTTCAAAGCTTGCCACCATGGCCTCAGCCGCTTGGCGGTAATCGCTGATCGTGATTTGACCGGGGCTCGAGATTGTCTTGCTATCCTGGGTACTAAGCCCAAAGATGCCGATTGGCTCGCCATTGTGCTCAACAATAATACCGTCATAGAGCCCCCCTGACTGCGGGTCCCCGCTGATAGACTCATCGAGCATGCCAGCAAATTCAGGCGCGGCCGAAAAATCCAAATTGGCGCCTAAAATAGGAAACGCTGCATCCGCAAAAAACGCGGCTAGCGCTTGGTGCCCCTCTTCAGGATCGCCCAAGTCAAATTCGTGATTGCCTGGGACAAACGCGTCATAGCCCATTAAGTTCATAAATTCGAGAGCATCCTGGCCAGCAAACTCAGTAAAGTAGAGCGTTCCAGAAAAAATATCGCCCGCGTCCAACAGTAATACTTCACCATACGCCTCACGCGCTTCGTTTAGCGTGGTGACCAGCTGCGGGTACTGATCTGTGCGACCATGCAAGTCGTTGGTGTGAAACAACGTGAGGGTGTAGTTGTCAGCAAGGGCAGGAGTAACGGTGATCAACAACGCTGTCCCTAGCGCAATCCCATAGCAGCTAAAACGCATCTTAATAGCTCCTTTCATATTGGTGTCATCGTTCATCGTTAGCGTGCCATAAAGGCCTGACAAAGTGGTGACATCAATGGCAAACCAACCGCGCAAACCGCTTAGCGCTGAAGAAATCGCCTACTTAGTGGAACTGGCTAACGGCAACGCATTAGCCAAGCAGCGTCGTCGAGAGAAAAAGCGCCAGACGCCAGCGGCAAAAAAACCCTTAGACTAACCACGCCTTACCAAGGCGGATGCCATGCACGCTTCCTAAAATCATTTGACTATTATAATAGACAGAATAACGCAAAAAGCCGATGTACTTTTAGCACATCGGCGAAACGATCTTAATAAGTTAATTAAACGCTAAGGAAGCTATCTATCATTTAAAAGTGATAGCGTGCGCCTACTGCGTAATAAAGGTCATCTTCGAAGTCATTAATAGCATCTTGATTGGCATCATTTAGCTCGACAAATACATCAAGATTTTTAGAAACATCGTAGTGCGCCGCAGCGGCCCAAGCGTCACGATCATTATCAGCGTTATCTACGTCAATGTTGTAATAATCGAGATAGAAGGTCCAAGCACCGGTGGCAAAGCTACCACCTAGGCCTACCGTGTCAAAACCGCCGCCCCGCGTATCGCTGTCACCGCGGGTTTCGTAACCTAAGCGCGCAGAAAAAGCGTCATTAATATCGTACGTGGCTGTAGTACCAAAGCGTGTTTCGCCGTTGCCACCGCCACGAACGGTATCTTCTACATAGCCAAGTGCTAAACGTACGGGGCCTGTCGCGTAAACGACGCCACCTTGGGTGGCGATAACGCTACCGTCGCTAGACTGCTGTGCTTCGGTGAGCCCACGCTCAGAAAAGTGTTTCGCTGAGAAAACGGCCTGAAAACCGTTAATTTCAGGCGTTTTATAGCCAATCGAGTCGCCACGCGCCTGAAGGCCACCCCCAGCGAATTCATAGCCACGCTCTACATACACATCAAACGGCGTCATAACGTAGCTATCGTAGTAACTGTCGTAGTTACCCGCCATGAACGTACCGTACTGTTTACTCTCTAAACCAAGGTAACTATTCCGCACCTCGTCAAAGCCCGGGCGGCTGCGCTCATCACCAGTAAAGCGCCACTCTACCCGTGCAAACGCTCGCAGGTCGGCGTTAATTTGGTGGCCCGCTGTAAAGCGCAAACGAGAACCAAAATTACGGAATTCTTCTCCATTATCAACGCCATCTTTTTCACCACCGCCCTCAAACCCCATGGCGATGCGGCCGTAGATATCCAGCGTCGTGCCGTCTTGGTCATACACCATCGCTGCCTGAGCAGCAGAGGCACCCAACAAACCACTAATAGCCAGAGCAAGTGTCGTCTTTTTAAACATAATTGATCCCATTAAGGTAGTTAGTGCTTTTTATTAGCACTTTCAACTTCAATTTAAACTAGATACCAAATAATTATAATTTTGTTTATTTTAGATCTAAGCCTAATTAGATAAACAAAAATTATTATTAAAACTTCTCACTTGTTTTTAATTGCGCATTGCGAAGGCACAATCGAGGAGATGATTACCTCGTCGCTGGCTACCTTAAAGGTGTTATATTTCATTCTCCTTAAAGTTTTATTTTTTATCTAATTTTTATAATAACTATAAAATTGCAATCTAAACGACATCTTTATCTGCTAAGCAATCATCCCTTCACTTGGGACATCACCAACAAAACTGGCAGCCTGTCATCTCATGTTCACTAGGCTGTCTTGGCAGTGTCACTGTCACTGCGCATAGTGCATGAAACAGTGCATGAAACAGTGAGATAAAACGTGATAAAGGGATGGATCGCCCATGCGACTCTGTATCGTTAGCGAAACATGGTCACCAGAAATAAATGGTGTTGCGCATACCTTGAATAGGCTATGTCGTGAACTCACGCAGTTAGGGGTAACAGTGGATGTTATTCGCCCTAAATCCAAGATGGCTGTTAGCACTAACAATCTTACTCAAGAGCTTTCTAAAGGGCCTTTTCAAGAGCCTACTCAAGAACCTTCCCAAGAGCTTCAGGTACGGCGGCTAGCCCTACCCGGTTATAACGATGTGCAGATTGGCCTTGCCAGTCCCTCAAAACTTCGCCATTTCTGGCAGAAGCAGCGTCCCAATTATATTTACCTGGCAACCCAGGGTCCGCTGGGCTGGGCAGCTCGGCATGCAGCACGTCAACTGAACATACCTTTGGTGGCGGGATGGCATACCAACTTTGATCACTACTGCCATGATTATGGAGTCCCCTGGCTAGCGGCTGCCACACGGCGATATTTACGCTACTTCCATAACGGTTGTGACCTTACCCTTGTGCCCACTCACCAGCAGGCTGAAGCACTACGCGCTCAGGATATCCACGCTGTAAAGGTGCTCTCACGAGGCATTGATGGCGATAACTTTTCCCCAACCCACCGCGACGAGACCCTTCGTAAACAGTGGGGGGTTAGCGAACATCAACCGGTAGCGCTGTATGTAGGACGCTTAGCCCCGGAAAAGAACCTGGCATTGCTACAAGAAACGCTGCAGGCCATGAGTGACGTGCGCCCCGATATGGCACACGTCATCGTCGGCGATGGCCCAGGCCGCGCTCAGTTGCAAAAAGCGCTACCAGACGCCCACTTCACCGGCTTTGTGAATAAACACGCGTTAGCACGTCACTATGCCAGTGCCGATATGTTTATTTTCCCTTCTCAATCGGAAACATGGGGAAATGTGGTGACCGAAGCCATGGCCAGCGGGCTGGCAGTCGTGGCTTATCGCCATGCTGCCAGCGCTGAGCTGATCCAAAATGGGCATAACGGCATCACCGTCCCCCCTGGCGATACGCTTGCCTTTCAGCAGGCTGCCGTCGCGTTATGCCAACACCCTGCTGACTACGCCCGACTAGGTAGAGTCGCTCGGCTACGCGCGCTAGAGCAAAGCTGGTCGGGAATCGCAGAGCAGCTTTTACGTTATTTAAAAAACGTTCAGGAGACCCACCATGCGTCCGCGTCCGCTTGTCGTATTCGATCGTCTTGATGTCTTTGAATGGCAGCTTTGCCAGCGGGTAACACACCTAACGCTTTATCGCCCTTGGCGGCTAACGCTGCAAACGGCAAGTAAGCTAGGAGACTGGCCTGCCTGGGTATTATTAATCGCTGCTCAGCCCTGGTTACAACCTAACGGCGCTTGGCGCATCATGCAGTACAGCGCCATCGCACTATTCGCAGTCGCTATTTATAAATTGGTCAAAACGCGGCTGTGTCGCGAACGTCCGTTTATCACCTACCTAGGCGGCGTCCACTGTGGCGAGCCTGCTCGAGACAAATACAGTTTCCCCAGTGGTCACACCATGCATGCGGTTATGTTTAGCGTGTTAGTCGCCGCTCATACCCCCTGGTTGCTACCTATTGTGATTCCTCTTAGCTTACTGATCGCCATTTCACGAGTGGGGCTTGGACTGCACTATGTCAGTGATGTCATTGCTGGCGCGGCGATGGGCTATGGTTTTGCGCTACTGAGCCTTTATTGGATGGGATAATGCTGTTTCAAAGGGAAAGAGACCATCGGCATAATCAGGTTTTCCCAGCGCATACCAAGGGCATGGGCAATCGCTAACGCAACCATCGCCTCGCGTAAACCAGCGTCTCCCAAGGCATCATGTAAGTAGCTTAAGACATTGACTGACAACAGTGGCTTCTCGTCGTTACCTTGGCATGCCACTATCCAGCGCGCTCCCTGGTGAAACGCAATGGTGAGCCCTTCTCCACCCTGTGCACGATGAGCGACTAGGTCAGGGTTATCCGCGGTGATAGAAACCAACACTGATTGACAGCCTGCCGATATCTCTTTACGCAGTGCCCGCACACTCTCTGAGTCGGCATTAATCACCACTGAATGGCCAGCACGGGCCAAACAATCAGACACGTTATTGCTAAGCGATTCATCCGCCTCGTACAGCGCCAGCACCTCATAGCGATCACAGAAGTGGCCGTATGCCTCCAATAGAGTAGGCCATAGCTCGAAGAAAGCAGCATCAACGCTGGCATCACACAACGCCGCAGGTACTGTTCCGGAAGAGACAGAGCTTTGAGTGCTGATTTGCTCACTGTTGATGAAAACACCTTGTGATGTAGTAGTCCCTGGGCTGCCATCGTTAGCAACAAGTAAATGATGCAACATTCGACAAATTCGCGCGGCGGGATTTTCGCAACCATTGCGGGCCAAGCCCAGCACTGCGGCAGTAGGAATTCTCAGCTGATGTTTGCCGAGACTTTGATCAAGAATTTCGCCGTTAAGGTCCCGCGTCGGGTTACCCAGCCAATGCAAACGAAGCCCTGGGCCACCGTTGACTTCAATAATATGCCCGTTCACCTCGCGCCATGAACGCTCAATGTCAGAAATTAGTAGATCCACGCCCGCGATACTTAAGCCAATGGCACGAGCAGCACGAACGGCCAGCAGAGCATTATCAGGGTGCACTCGGTCGGTCACATCTTCTACCGTGCCACCGGTAGAAAAATTAGCTATTTGGCGCAAGAGAACTTTCTCACCGCTTGCAGGAATGGTATCTGCCTCGATACCTTGCTGTGCTAACACCTCAAGAGAGATATCGTCCAACGCCAACTTAATCAGATAGCTGCGAGTTGAATCACCTCGTCGAGGATCCTGGTTGGCGATATCTACCAGTTCTTTAATAGTATGCTTTCCATCCCCGACCACCGCTGCCGGGTCACGACGTGTAACAACCAAGCATTTTCCGTTGACGACGAGCAGACGGTAATCTTCACCCTGCACATGGCGCTGAACAATAATATTCGAACTAAACTCTGCCGCCTTTTTAAAAGCACTAATCAGTTCAGCCTGGCTATGCAGGTTGGAAAAGACGCCCTCGCCACGATCATTATTCAGGGGCTTAACCACAACCGGGTATCCCAAGATTTCAGCGGCTTGTGCGGCAGCCTCTTGCGTAGTGACCACATGGGTTTTCGGCACAGGAATACTGACCTGTTCAAGCCGCCGGGTTGATAAGTGTTTATAATTGGCCATTCGTCCGGCCACCATTGAATCCCGGAAGCAAGAGCTCTCCCAGTGCACCTGAGCACTCCCCCAGCCTAGCTGAAAAGCATCGGGCGACAATCGAGTGACCGGCAGCTCGCGCTGCCGCGCCGCCATGATAAAACCTTGGGTAATGATATTATTGCCACGTTGTTGAGCGTTTTTTAACCACTCGTGGAAGTCCTTGTGCCATGGTTCATCATCCGCAGATCCACCCGTGGCTGACCACGCAATCAAGTGCTGTGCCGCCCAACGCAAAGCCTCTTTCGCCGTTGCCAAACGTGCCCATGGCAAGGCTATCAATACCGTATTTTTCTCAATGGCTAACACCTGCCCCTGATAGGTAGACTGGTAAGCAGTGCGCTGCAGAGCCACCGTTAAGGCAACTAACCACTCGCCCAGCGCCCAAAGGGTCTCGTGCATAACCACGTCATCTGGTGATGCCTGTACCCACCTAGTCTGCTGGCCAGCGACGATGAAATGCTGCGGCCAAACCTCAGGCGGTGCCTCCAAAATTGGCTGGCTAGGCCAAAGTGTCGGTACCATCAAGCGCAACCGCTGATGCAGTAATTCAGCGCGTACCATGTTGCCACTTATTTTGACCCTGCAGGTAAGCGTTGGCTCCACCAACGTCCCCCTTGCTCCCTGCGTGGCGCGCAACTCGCTAAGATCCAAACGCACATGACAGGACGAAGCCTTGGATGCTGAGGAAGGGTCAGCGGGTGGGTTCTGAGACATAAATGCTTACCTAACGATCAACGAGCGGATACAACAGCTTAGCGATGCGGGACACTCTTATAACATAGAGTATTAAGGTATACAGTGAAGAAAAGCCAAGTTTACTTTGTTTAATTTTTGACCTTATGGGTGATGAAAATGGCAAGGAAACGTCGCCATCATCAAACAAAAATGCCCGCAATAGCGGGCATTAGTGGAAAATCTTAATACAAGTAGTCGATGGCTCACATATCGGGAGGCATGTCGTCACGATCCTCTATTGTGGTCATAAATGATGTCTTGAACATCATGTAAAGACCGACTCCCGAAAACCCTAGAAACAGCACAAACATGCATAACATCAATACCATCGCCATAGCGCTTGTCCCTGGAAGTGTGCGGCTGCTACGTTGACGTCTTCTAACCGCTGAATTTTGGTTTACACCAGAGGATAGACCAAAATGTCACGCCCATTGATACAAAAGCTGTCCAGAAAATCAGGCAAAGTTAAATATTCATAAGAATCAAAGTGTTAAAAAGAATTAATTGACGCAAAAAAACCACCCCGCTTTCACGAGATGGTGATTTTGCATCAATGCTATTCCCTGGCGGTGATGATCAGCGTTTCCTTACACTGATAAGGGTGAGCAGGCTAATTGTCCTTTCACATCCTTTTACTGATATGGCTCCATGCCTTCCCTAATTACCTATCAGCCTGCTCACGCTGTTTACTCATTACTACTAAATAATTACTACTCAAATTGCTGCGAAGCGTTTTGGCGATCAATTTCACTTAAAAATTAAAAGTGACAACATTACGTCTATAGTCAGGTTGTTGCAGACAATAGGCCAAGTGCCATCTTTAATTAAAAAAAACTTAAATAACAATGCCTTAAAATATATAAACAGTGCCAAGATCAGAGGTAAACGTCGCTATTTCATGGCTAAAACTGACACATGCGACAAAAACGCACGGCCAGCAAGCGCTCAAACGATGGGAAAACGATGGCACCAACTGCTTGCAACGATTATTTTTAATGACAGCGTACCTAAAACCGCTCTACAAGCACTCAGCTGATGAGGATTCATTCGATGAAGCGTGCAACGGCGATCAGTTTATTGATGATGGTGACACTTCTGGTCATAAGTGGCTGCAATACTATTCGCGGCGCAGGCGAAGATATTGAACGAGGCGGCGAAGCTATTCAGCGCTCTGCAAGTAGTTAATGGCCATGATGACTGTTTACCTGTCACACGGCCTGGAAAGCGGGCCTGGCGCCCTGAAGGTGCAAGCGCTGAAAGGAGTTGCTGAGAAGTTTGAGAACTGCGTCCCCGTCGTCATGGACTACCGTGGTTTAAAGGAGCCGCAGGAGCGTTTAGAGCATTTACTTGCCGTGATTGATGAGCGAAACGACACGCTTGCTAACTGCGTTATGGCGGGCTCCAGCCTCGGCGGATGGTTAAGTGCAGCGGTGAGTGCTCATGAACCCGTGCTAGGCTGCTTTTTATTAGCCCCTGCCCTTGGCCTACCAGATTACCCGCAAACCTCTATCACACTGCAAGCGCAACACACGCATATCATTCATGGATGGCGAGATGATGTCGTGCCACCCGGCCCAGTCATTGAGCATGCCCGCTGTCAGCGACTTTCGCTACGCATGATTGACGATGATCACCGCCTGCAGAACAGTCTCGATACAATACTTTCCGATTTCGAGCGGTTTTTAGAGCTATGTCTTCAATAGCGATGTCATTAAAAACGATGTCATTAAAAACGATGCCTTTGACAATAGCGTTCTTAAAGCCTATTACCAGTCAGCCTTAACTGACTGGCATTACTCTTAAAAACCGCGCTATTCAGCCCAACGTGGACTGTAAACGCACTTCTGCTAACGAAGTGTTACAACAAATAGTCGACATACGCCAAACAAAGCTATACAAATGGTGTACAAGTCACAGGAGAATGCTCATGTTTGATCTATTTAAGCGCGATCCCAAGAAAAAACTCCAGCAAGATTACGAGCGTAAATTACAGGCCGCAATGGAAGCTTCACGCAATGGTGACATGAGAGCTAACGCCACATTAACGGAAGAAGCAGAGGCTATTCTGACTGAGATCAATCGCCTTAAAGCAGAAGAACGCTAGGACATAACGCCCATGCGCCACCACTTCATCGCTGCCGTGGCACTAGGCTGGCTACCTTTAGCAGCCCATGCTGGCTGCCCCCTTCCCGGCCAGTGGTGGCAATCGCAACATGTCGTTGCTAACAGCGCTGTTTTGGCCCAAGCAACACAGCACCAGGTTGTTCTCTTAGGCGAGCAACATGATGACGTTGACCACCACCGCTGGCAGTTGCACACCCTAGCGGGGCTTCACGCGTTGCGTGATGATATGGTCATCGGGCTCGAAATGCTGCCCAGGGCAACGCAACCCGTACTTGATGATTGGGTTGCAGGCTTGTTATCCGAAGAAGAGCTGTTGGAAAAGTCACGCTGGGAGGAAACCTGGGGGTTTGATGCTGACCTTTACTTACCCATTTTCCATTTCGCGCGTGTTCAACAGATTCCGCTGATTGCTCTAAACATTACTCCCGAACTGCGTCAGCGCTTAGCTCGTGACGGCTTTAGCAGCGTGCCTGCCGACCAGCGGCATCATATACCTGCACCGTTACCGCCAAGTGATGGCTATGAAATGCGATTAAAAGAAGTCTTTGAGCAGCATGCAATGGGTGACGACGATCCCGCTATGCTGAACCGCTTTTTACAGGCTCAACTTAGCTGGGACGTCGCTATGGCCGAAGGGCTGGCTAACGCCGCCGCTGAGGGTAAATTGGCCGTTGGCTTAATGGGGTTGGGCCATGTCATTTATCACGATGGTGTGCCACATCAACTTGATGGGCTAGGGGTGGATCACACCTTCAGCTTACTGCCCTGGTCAACAGACGCCTGTGAACCACCCGATCCTGCATTAGCAGATGCGGTTTTTTTACTGCCAGCGGCGGATTAACCGCTAACAGCTTGTTTGCGAATAGATTGGTTGCGAATAGATTGGTCGCTACCAGGTTATTTGCTACCAAGTTGTTTGCTCAAAGTATGACCGGTTAGGCATCATCTGCTAGCGCAGGCAGCAGTGTTTTCAATTTACGGGTAAGTGTATTGCGTCCCCAGCCGAGTAATTCGGCGGCTTCCCCTTTGCGACCACCGGTATGTTTTAGCGCGGTTTCAATCAGAATGCGTTCAAAATCCGGCACGGCTTCTTCCAACAGATGGGTATGGCCTTCTGCCAGGGCGTGATCAGCCCAATCTCTGAACGCGGAACGCCAATCGCCATGAACACTGCTTTCAGACGCATTGACTGAACGCAGTTCAGGAGGTAAGTCCTCAATGAGAATTTCGCGGCCAGAAGCCATTACGGTTAGCCAACGGCAAATATTTTCTAATTGACGAACATTACCCGGCCACGGCAAACGGGTAAGGTGCGCTTCAGCTTCTGGCGTTAACACCTTGATATCTGTGGTCAGCTCTTTGGCAGCTTCCGCTAAGAAATGACGCGTTAAACGTGGAATATCTTCCCGACGTTCGGACAGGCGCGGCAGATGAACGCGAATCACGTTTAAGCGGTGGAACAAGTCCTCTCGAAACCGTCCATCATCAACTAACGATTCCAGATTCTGATGGGTAGCGGCAATAATACGCACATCGACTTTTACAGGCGTATGGCCGCCCACGCGATAGAATTCACCATCCGCTAACACACGAAGCAAGCGCGTTTGCGTTTCAGCGGGCATGTCGCCAATTTCATCAAGAAACAGCGTCCCACCATTAGCCTGCTCAAAGCGGCCTTGGCGCTGTTGCGCTGCCCCTGTAAACGCACCCTTTTCATGGCCGAATAGTTCGGACTCAATCAAGTCGCGGGGAATCGCCGCCATATTCAGCGCAATAAACGGCTTGCCTGCCCGGGGGCTATGCTGATGCAGCGCCTGAGCAACACGCTCTTTACCGGTGCCAGACTCACCGTTAATTAACACCGTGATGTGGGAGTGGGAAAGCCGCCCGATGGCGCGAAACACTTCCTGCATAGCAGGTGCTTCACCAATAATCTCTGCGCTCAATCCTTCCGGCACGCTGACCGGGCGCTGACGCTCTCTTGCATGAGCTACCGCACGTCGCACCAGCGCCAGCGCTTCGTCCACATCAAAAGGTTTAGGCAGGTATTCAAATGCCCCCCCTTGGTAAGAGGCCACGGCGCTGTCGAGGTCCGAATGCGCGGTCATCACAATCACAGGCAAGTCAGGGTGCGCATCACGTACCCGGGACATTAAATCCAGCCCATCAATGCCAGGCATACGAATATCAGTCACCAATACATCCGGTGGATTTTCTAACAATCGCTCCAGCGCGGTATCCGCACGCTCAATACACTCTACCTTCAGGTCTGGCTGCGCTAAGGCCCGCTCTAATACCCAACGGATGGCGCGGTCATCATCGACAATAACCACTCGTGCTACATCGGTTTGTGTCGCCTCAGTCATGACGCTTCTCCGGTGAAATTAACAACCAATGGAATCAGTAAACGAAATTCGGTATGTCCAGGGCGTGAGTCGCATTCGATCAATCCTTGATGTTGGTGCAAAATCGACTGAGCAATCGATAGCCCTAGGCCGCTACCTTCAGCGCGCCCAGAAACCATGGGATAGAAAAGCGTTTCACGTAACGTTTCAGGTATGCCAGGGCCATTATCAATGACCCCCACTTCACTGACTAAACGATGGCGTTCAGCCCCCAGCGTAAATTGGCGGCGTGCTCGGGTGCGCAGCGTAAGCTCCGGCGAAGGTGTTGCTGCATCACTCATGGCCTGTACCGCGTTACGTGCCACATTCAATAACGCTTGGATCATTTGAGATTCATCGCCAGACAGATCCGGCAGACTTGGGTCATAGTCACGACGAATTTCAACATGAGGATGCTCGGCAATCAGCAGTGCTCGCACCCGCTCTAACACCTTATGGATGTTGACCGGCTCATGTTTGACAATGCGATTGGGGCCCAGCATGGAGTCGACCAAATCTCGCAGCCGATCCACCTCTTCAACAATAATGTGGGTAAATTCACGTAGTGCAGGGTCGTCTAGATCGCGCTCCAATAATTGGGCAGCACCGCGTATCCCACCTAAGGGGTTTTTAACTTCATGAGCCAAGCCCCGCGCTAATACTTTGATCGTCTCTTGCCGGGTGGTCAGCGCTTCTTCCCGGGAGATCTGCATTAGCCGATCACGGGGCTCTACTTCAAGTAATAGTTCATCGGCAGAAAGCGGGGTCACCGTGTAGTCCACCGTCAATGACTCGCTGTTCAGCGGCGTAATGCGTGCTTCGCGCTGGGTATAGGGATGAAAGGCATCCCGCGCCTTGGCGAGGACATCATCAATACTCTCATCGCCCCCTAGCAGCGTGTCTAAACTAATGCCCTGCACACGGCTAAAGCTCACCGCTAGCAGCGCTTCCGCTGCCGGGTTCATCCAGCAAACGCGGAGTTCACCGTCTAGCAGTAAGACTGCGGTGGTGAGGTGTTCAAGTAAGCGCTGGTACATGACGTATCCTGAAGCATCGCTGTAAAAATTAGCGTTATCGAGCGTATGAAAGAGAAACTGCAAAAAGCGCGCCAATTCAGCACAAACGACGATTTGCACGGCTAATGAGCAGGGGGCGGGGGTGTAGCGAGCTGTTATAGCGCAGTCCGGGCTGTCAGCTCGCTACCCATTGCACCATTATAGTGCATATGGCTAATCAGCAATAAAAATACTCACCTGAACAGTGCGGTGCTGAACACGCCCTGCACTGTCTAGTAGCTCTGCTTGCAGCTGGTGCTGGCCAGCCGCTAAACCTGCAAGCCAGAAAGCATCACTATGCAGCGCCGACTGACTTATCTCACCGTTCACCCGCAGTTGAATACGATGATCTTCTCGAAGCGGTGGGGCAACATTTACCACCACCGCGGTATGGTCGTTCTGAAGTGACGCCTCTGCCCGGGGAACCTCGATCACAAAACGGTCGTAGGGCATAAACGGCTGCCCAGGATGACCTTGTCGACGTGGTGACGATGTGACGGGGGGCGGTGACGTGGAGACACTGGGCAATGGCGCAAGCGTCATCACTTCGCCGCCACGCTCAGGGTTATCGGTAAACGTCACATTACCCTGCTCATCTACCACGCGGTACACCGTTTGCGACTGCGCAGCGCTTACCCACAGGCATAGCAGTAGCGTAGCCCCTGTGGATAAACACACTTTATATTGCATAACGTAGCCCCCTCATCGTTACTGGCGCACCTTCTTGGCTTACTACCATAAAAAAACCCCGCCTTGGCGGGGTTTTCAGGCTAATCACACCGCAAAGGTGATTTTAGCAGCGGTTCTTTCTTAAAAGCCGTTCATAAAAGCCGTTCTTAAAAGCCATTATTCTTAAAAACTGTTCTTAGAACCTGCTCTTAATAGCCGTTATTAACAGCTGTAGTACATATCGAACTCAATTGGATGAGTAGTCATGCGAATGCGCTCTACTTCTTCCATCTTGAGGTCGATGTATGCATCGATCATTTCATCAGTGAACACGCCACCTTCTGTCAAGAACGCGCGGTCTGCATCGAGTGCTTCCAACGCTTGATCCAGACTGTTGGCAACGGTCGGTACTGACTTACCTTCTTCAGGCGGCAGGTCATACAAGTTCTTATCCATAGCATCGCCAGGATGAATCTTGTTTTTAATACCGTCGATACCCGCCATCAACAAGGCAGAGAATGCTAAGTACGGGTTAGCCGTCGGATCAGGGAAACGTGTTTCTACACGCTTGCCTTTCGGGCTAGCGGTATACGGAATACGGATAGAGGCAGAACGGTTACGAGCACTGTAAGCCAGCATAACCGGCGCTTCGAAGCCTGGCACCAAACGCTTATACGAGTTAGTCGATGCGTTGGTGAAAGCGTTCAGAGCACGGGCGTGCTTGATAACACCACCAATGTAGTAAAGCGCCATTTCAGAAAGACCAGCGTATTCATCACCCGCGAACTGGTTTTGACCATCTTTCCAGAACGACTGGTGTACGTGCATACCAGACCCGTTGTCGCCTACAAGCGGCTTCGGCATGAACGTAGCGGTTTTGCCGTAAGCGTGGGCCACGTTGTGGATCACGTATTTCATTTCCTGAACTTCGTCAGCTTTCTTCACCAGCGTATTGAATTTAACGCCGATTTCGTTCTGACCCGCGTTAGCTACTTCGTGGTGGTGAACTTCAACGGTCTGGCCAATCGCTTCCAGGGTGTTACACATTGCACCACGAATATCGTGGAAGCTATCAACCGGGGGAACGGGGAAGTAGCCGCCTTTAACGCGCGGACGGTGACCCAAGTTGCCGCCCTCCACCTGATTACTGGTCGCCCAAGCGCCTTCGTCAGACGTAATTTTGTACATGGAACCCTGAATGTCAGATTTCCAATGGACTTCGTCGAAAATGAAGAACTCAGGCTCAGGGCCAAAGAAAGCGGTGTCGCCTAAGCCAGTGGACTGCAGGTAAGCTTCTGCGCGCTTGGCAATGGAACGCGGGTCACGGTCATAACCCTGCATAGTAGCAGGCTCAATGATGTCACAACGCAAGATAAGGGTAGCGTCTTCGGTGAAGGGGTCGAGGAAAGCAGTACCATCTTCAGGGCGCAGAATCATGTCGGATTCGTTGATGCCTTTCCAGCCCTCAATAGAGGAACCATCGAACATCTGACCATTTTCGAAAAACTCTTCGTCCACGTCCCGTGCCGGTACGGTGACGTGCTGCTCTTTACCGCGCGTGTCGGTGAAACGCAGGTCTACCCATTTAACATCATGTTCTTCGATTAGCGCGAGAGTCTTGGCTGACATAGTGTCCTCCGGTATGAACGTGGCTTAAGCTTGTGACAGTAAGCTACCGATAAAAAAGTTATTAAACAAACCGGCTATCGTTGTAGCACGCCGAGAGGCATCTGCCTACGACCCGCTAGCCGCTGGCTAATACAAAGCACGGAACATGCCAACTCTGCACCAATATGGCATAAAAAAATAGCAAGCCATTGTTTTATAAAAAATAAAAAAGAAAACATCGTGCTTCTTCATGTAGCAAAATGCTTTGAGAAAGAACGGATCCAGCCCTAAAAAATCACGTTACTGAGAAAATCGCACCAATAAAGATCAATCAGAGACCGATAAGCACCAATATAGTGCATCATAAGCGCCAATTATTTTCCTCATCACCGTAAACTTTAGCTTGATACCAAAAGAAACTCACACCTACAATTGATTACAAATAGATAGGCTTTATAACAAACAGGTTTCATAACACAGGAAGCCACTCACATGGGCACGGTCTGCTTTATTGTTGATGCGTCAGTCACAGGTGCCCTTTTACCACGTCACCTACGCGCTATTCGGCAAACAGGCTTAGCAGACCACATACTTCCCATTATCGTGACCAGCGCCACCGCCGATCTACGCATTCCAGACATTGAGCAACGCTACCGCGTTCACTTTCTGGTTACGCCTTCCCAGCCATTAGGCGCAAGGATCAATCAAGCAGCGTATCTCAGCCAAGCTGATTGGCTGCTGATTGCGATGCAGCAGCGGGCGTTAGCAGCCAAACTGTGGTGTTTACTCTACCCCCAGCTAGACACGTACACGCTGGATGCTTTTTTGATTGGCAGCGAACCTCCCCGCCTATCAGAACGGTTACTTCAGTGCTTCCTAGGCTCTGGTGTTGCTGTTCCTCCCTACATAGCCATCCGGCGCACGTGGTTAGAACGCTTAGGAGGCTTAGACCCAGAGCTAGATGAAACAGCACTTGCTGATTTATTACAGCGTCTTTATGCGTGTCCTACCCGCTTACAAACCTTCAGCCTAGAAGCATCAGGACTTACCCGTGACTCGCCATCAAGGAGTAATAAGCCTTCTCGTCCTCCCCCGAACTCACATACGGATACTTAACGTCTCTTATGGCTTAAGATCTCCTGCTGCTTAGACGTTCAAACGCTTGCCAAATAGCATTGCCCCCACCGTCGTGGTGTTAACCATATTATTCAACACGATAGAGCCAATACCGCCGACAAGAATTAACAGCACAGCATAGGCTATGAGCGGCAATGTAAAAGGTCCAACGACGACATCAGTTAAGGCAAAAAACATAGGATGGGCCAAATAAATACCGAACGAATACGCATTGATATAACGTATCCAGCGTGGCGCTTTACGACCTTTTAAGTAATGCATTAACCAGAGTGTAAACAGTACAAAGAAAGGTATTACCCACACCTCTTTTGAAGAGAAAGTTATCCAACCTGCGAACGTGAGCGCAACAATCAACGCCACAAACCCAAGTAGCCAAAAGGGATGCGACAAGCTTTGCATCCATTTAGGTTGCTCAAACGGATCAGCTTGAGGGGCCAGCGGGTAATAGCGAACTAACACCAGCGCCAGAAAAAACAGATATATCCACCCCAACGGCGCAATCCATAACAGATATCCAGGCGGCTCAACGTCCAACCAATACGCCAACCCCCAGTATGCCATGCTAACTAAGCACCCACCCCAGAGCCACGGCACAGGATTAAAGCGCCACAATCGGAAGTGGGTATAGCACCAATAAGCCGCGTAAAACTGCATGGCAATAATCAAAAAATAGCCATGCCATCCCGCATAAATAAAATACTCTTTAGCATTGTTTATAAAACCAACAGGGTTATCGCTATTCGCTAACCGCACCCACTCTGCCGTCGAGTAAATAAAGCCGTACACCAAATAAGGCAGCATGACGTATTTAACGCGCTGAAGAAGAAAACCAGGAGGTACCTGTTTATCGTATCGAACGGCAAAAACAAACACCGAGATAAACAAAAATATGGGTGTACCCAGCACCAGAGGAAGTCGCATTAGGTCGGTGACTACATTATCAACGCGCTGATTCAAGTGATCCAACCAATGAAACAGGAATACCGCGATACACCCGTAAGCACGCAGCCAATAAATCTCCTCGATTTTTTGCATCCGCTCCCTCTCTGATTCCTTGGCATCAGTCCGTTGGCTGCTACCTTCAGTAAATTGAACAGGGACTCACTCTGCGTTGTCCGACTACACTAACGCCATTAAATTCCGGGAGGCTTCGTGTTTGGAACATCAACAGCAAGACCCGTTACCCTGCTAACACGACATATTACGGGCCTAGTGAGTTGGCTTTTATTAAGCACTCACGCCTTAGCAGGCGATGTTTCTTACCAACAGTTTTTCTCGCCCACCTTAGGCCATGACTACCCTTATACCGTGTATTTACCTGATAACTATGACACGGAAGCGTCTACGCCTTACCCAGTGGTTTATTTACTTCATGGATCGTTTGGAAACGAGAAAGACTGGGTGACACGGGGCAAACTCCCCCAAACAGCTGACCGCTTAATCGCAGCTGGCCACCTGCCCCCGACGGTATTTATCATGCCCGGCAGCCGCAGTTGGTGGGTAGATGGTTACAACGAGGCAGCACGCAGCGCGTTCTTTGACGACTTACTGCCGCATATTGAAAGCACCTACCATGTCGGGAGTGAACGCCACTTGCGAGGCGTTGCGGGATTGTCTGCCGGCGGTTACGGCGCGCTTAATTTTGCCCTAGAGCGCCCCGAGCTGTTCGCAGCCGCTGCCGCCCTAAGCCCGGCCAGTTACGCACCAACGCCGCCTGCTAATTCATCAGCACGCCGACACCCAGCATTTTTAAATGAACAAGGTCAATTTGACCGCGAACGCTGGGAAGCGCTTAATTACACGGCCCACCTAGAAAATTACCGATTACACGTCACGCCGCGAACCACGGGAAAGCGCGACATATCGCCCGTGCCGCTTTATATCAGTGCGGGGCGTAGCGATGTTTACGATGCAGAATTTCACGCCCGCTTGTTACGCCAAACGATGGAACGCATTCAACCGGGCGACGTGCGACTTGATCTTTACCCCGGTGGCCACACCTGGCGCGTATGGCGAGCCAGCCTCCCTGCCGCCTTAAACTTTATGTTTCAGCATATCGATCAACCTGCCGATGACGTGGCTGAATAAAGTACCGCTTGGTTACGACCGTTGGCTTTTGCAACGTACATCGCTTGGTCGGCACAGTGCACCAAGGCTGCTTCTTCACTGGCGTGCAGCGGATAAACGGCAACACCAATACTTGCCGAAATAATGACCTGACAACCATCCAGTAAATACGGCTCTGCTAATGAATCGCACAGTTGGCTAGCGACACCTAACGCTTCGCTAGCCATTATTGGCCCACTCAGCATCGCCACAAATTCATCGCCACCAATTCGCCCAACCAAGTCATCCACACGCAACCGATGTCTCATACGTTGAGCAACCTGCACTAATAGCTGGTCGCCAACCGCATGCCCCATCTGATCATTTACAGGTTTAAAATTATCCAAATCAATAAACAGCAGCGCCAATTGGCGGTTTTCCCGCTCGCACCCCTCAAGCGCGTCAGCTAAGTGCGCAAAAAACTGCGCCCGGTTGGGCAATTGCGTTAAGGAATCCTGCTGAGCCAAACGGCGCACCCGCTCCTCCATTTCGCGGCGCGGAGTAATATCGTGCGAAATACCTAAAAAGCTGGTGACCTGCCCCTGCTCATCCAGCACCGGCGCACCATTCGTAAAATGCCAACGCCATTCACCATTGGCATGCTGCACCCGATACTCAATCATTCCCTGCGGCTCAGCCGTATGAAACACGTTGGCAATATAGTGACGGCAAGCGTCCAGATCTTCAGGATGAAGCACAAAACTCATATTGCGCCCCAGCACTTCTTCCACGCGATGCCCCAGAATACGCGGCCAATTAGGCGATACATAAGTAAGGTCCCCAGCCGCATTCAGGGTGTAGATAATATCGTTAGCCTGTTCTACCAATTGGCGAAAGCGCTGCTCACTGGCTTTTAATGCCGCTTCTAACACTTTACGTTGCGTAATATCGTTTGCGTAGCCTGTCCAAATCACGCTGCCATCTGGCTGGCGGTGCGGCCTATCATTCGCCTCTACCCATATCATGTTGCCATTACGATGAAACATTCTGAATTCGTACTGCCAAGGCCTCTGGGTACGCGCACTCTCCAGCGAACTTTCGATCACTGCATCTCTATCACTAGGGTGGATATTGGCTAGCAACGTTTGTGCATCAGCAAGCGCATCCGCCACGCTCACCCCAAACAGCTCCTCTACGCGTTCACCCACATAGCTATAGCACCATGTGTCATCTGACGAATAACGAAGCTGATAAACAAACCCAGGTAGTTGCTTAAGAAGCTCATCCAGCGATTCACCGAACGGCAGTGACGCCTGAAACAACGCCCCCTGTACCGCACGGTAATCACCCTCGACCACTGGAGAGAGCTGCAACTGCCATCCCCGCGATGATTTACCCCAACTGACATTTAGCCACTGCGGCTCTTGCTGTTCATCACAAGCGTCAATGGCAGCCATCACCGTCGCATGGTCAAGAGGAAAACAACGGCCCAGCGCCGTCTCACTCTCTTCCGACAACCAACCAACGACACGCCGAAAAGCCTTATTGCCATGCACATTAGACGAACGAGGCATTGAACGCTCAACGACAAAAAATGGCGTCACCGACTGTTCAAATAGCGCATGATGATTGGTCATCAAAGCTCCTCCACTATCTCTTGAACAGCCACGTTAAGCCCCCACCAAACCAGTGTCTATGTGCATTGGCTCTATTACATCAACGCACACTACACTTAAACCTCACGCTACGTGATACCGCTCAGCAAAAGGACACTGACAATGCATCAGCATATCGAATGGGATGAACCAGGCAGCGCAAGCGTCGCAGAGTTTTTTAAAAATGACCCGGATCATAAACCACCCTACCCAGGCGCCATGCTCTCCGCCCGTTACCAAGGCCGCATTGTGCGCGTAAAAGTAGAAGCCTACCGCGAAGAAGATGCCGTCAGCATCGGCAGCGTCGCCGCCATACTTGACCGCCAAGGGCACCACCACGACACCCACCATAAACTCAAGATTGGCGATATTGTCCGACTTCCCGACGACAAACGCGCCATGGAACGCTGGGAAGACGACGAGGACGACAAAGAGTAACGGGCTTGGTCTCATGCCGCCCCAGAGGTTCATCTTCTTACCGCTTGGGCGGCAACGCTTTTATTCTCTATCAAAGCACGTGCTACGCTTCGCGTTACTTTTTCTTATTCGGGTGATTCGCTATGCCGATTTTTCGTGTGTTGGCGGCTTCCGCGCTGGTGCTACTCACGCTGTCTACGCAAGCTCAGGCGCAATCGTCTACTGACTGGACGACTTACGATGACGTGTTTGAGCGTGGGGCGAACCACGCAGCGTGGTGGGAGGCAGGCTGGACGGGCATTTATGCGGCAAGTTTTGCGCTGAATGCTTACCAATCGAGCGAAGCAAGTAGCCGTGATGACCGTTTTGATGCGCGGGTGGGGGTGGTAAAGTCGGCGTTGGCGCTGGGGGGTATGCTGACCGATCGGCAGCCGCACCAGGCGGCATTGGTTGAGTTTGAACGGTTGAAGGCACGTGGTGAGTTAAGTGGCGTACAGGCACTTGGCTTGGCGCTTGCCCAGGCGGAGCGTGAGCGCCGTGGGTTTGATGCACGCATTAGTTCACTGGTGGTCAATAGCCTTGCTGGGGCCGTGATTGCCGCCGATGGCCGTGAACGGGATGGTGCCGTGAACTTTGCCACCGGCATGCTGATCAATGAGCTGCAGATTTGGACGCAGCCCAACCAGGCTTCTAGCGCAATTAACCGTTTTCAACCTGCTCGCCTCTCAGTTGGGCCTGTCACGTTGAACGGTGAATACGCCCTGCTTGTCTCACCCCAGCAAATTGGCGCTGCTTGGCGCTATTAGCCGCGTAGTGGTCGCCGCATACCATGCCAATATAAGAGGCACATTTATTCGCGCACTGGGTGCTGTCAGCACGATTTAACATTGTCAGTACGACAGGATTGTCAGCACACCAGGAGCGCGTAAAATATTGGCCTCTTTTTTGGTTTCATTAATTGTTATGTTATAACTTATTTATTGGTTAGCGAGGACACTCAATGAGTGAGCATATGCATCGCCATAACAAGGAAGGTCCTTGTCATTTTTCGCTGATGTCGTTATCTGCCGCGAAACGGTTGGGTTTAGTGTCACTGCCATTGCTGGGTTTATGGGGGTTAGTTTTGTGGGCAAGTGGGTGGCCGCTATGAGTGAGCGTTCACTTTCACGCCTGCAGTTGCATGACCTGCACCTTGCCCAAGGCGGACGCACGGTACTTGAGCATGTCGATGGTGACATAAAACCCAGTGCTATTACGGCGCTTATCGGCGCTAACGGGGCGGGCAAAAGCACGTTGATCCAGGCAATTATGGGCGAACTTCGGCCTATTAGTGGCAACGTGATTTGCACCGTTGATAAAGCACGCCGCGCCTGGTTACCGCAACAATTGGCCCTGGACCTTACGTTTCCGATGAGCGTGGAAGAGCTGGTGATGACCGGAAGTTGGCCAAGCCACGGGGCGTTGAAAGGCTACTGTGCCGCGCATTATCGCAAGGGGCGCGACATCATGGCGCGCTTGGGCATTTCTCATTTGGCCCACCGCCCTTTGGGTGAGCTTTCCGGTGGCCAGCGCCAGCGGGCACTGATTGGCCGTACGTTGATGCAGGAAGCGGAGCTTTTGTTACTGGATGAGCCGTTTGCCAACGTGGATAGCGATACGGTGGATATCTTGATTCGTATTTTGCGCCAAATGGCTGATGAAGGCGTGACAATCATTATTGTGCTGCACGACATGGATCATCTAAGCCGCCTAGCCGATGAAGTTTTGATGCTAAATGGTGGCCATGGTCGCTGGGTGGCGCCTAGTGCGCTTAGCCACCAACATGCATCGGCCAAGGTAGTGCCGTTTGCTTTGGGAGGTCGTCATGCTGGCACTGCTTGATGCATGGTTTGTTGCGCCTTTTGATTATGGTTTTATGCGACGTGCGGTCGTGGGTGGCTTGGCACTTTCGCTGGCTGCCCCGCCGCTGGGCGTGTTTTTGGTGCTACGAGGCATGAGCCTGATTGGCGATGCGATGGCGCACGCTATTTTGCCTGGGGTGGCGCTGGGTTTTTTACTCGCAGGGTTCTCTCTGCCGGTGATGAGCGCCGGGGGCGTTTTGTTCGGCGTAATGGTGGCCTTACTTGCTGGGGCTGTGTCGAAAATGGGCGGCCAGCGGGAAGATGCGGCTATGGCGAGTTTTTTTATTATCTCGCTGGCGGCCGGGGTGTTACTTATTTCCATGGGTGGCAGCAGTGTGGATTTAACCCATGTGCTGTTCGGCTCAATTTTGGCGATTAACTCCACAGCGCTACTGCTTATTGCCTCTATCAGCACGCTGATTGTGGTGATTCTGGCGATTATTTTCCGCGCGTTGGTCGTAGAGTGTTTGGACCCGCTGTTTTTGCGTGGGCAAAGCCGCCGTAGCAGCTGGGTACATAGCGTTTTTTTAGGGCTATTGGTGCTGAATTTAACCGCGGGGTTCCAAACCTTGGGCACGTTAATGGCGGTGGGCTTAATGATGCTGCCTGCCACTGCGGCGCGGTTTTGGAGTAAGCGGCTGGAAGGCTTGATAGGTATTGCCGTGGTATTGGCCATGATCGCCAGTACCGGCGGGCTATTGATTTCGTTTCATCTTGATACCCCGTCAGGGCCGAGCATTATTTTGCTGGCTGGGGTGGGTTATCTACTGTCGGCACTGTTCGGCCGCTATCACAGCTTAGCCGCTAAGCTGCGGCGTAAGACAACGCCGCTGGCGCTTGAACAGTCGTCATAACTCTTTGTTATTTTTTTGAAGGAGCGTTGCATGTCGCTTTTCTCTTCATCGCGCTGGTGGGTGGGTGTTTCAGCCATGCTGGCATTGCCTGCGGCAATGGCTAACGAACGCGTCCAGGTGGTTACTAGCTTTTCTATCTTGGCCGACATGGTCGAAAACGTGGGCGGAGAGCATGTTGAAGTGACGTCGCTTGTCGGCCCTGACGGCGATGCGCATGTTTATTCGCCAAGCCCAGGCGATGCCCGTGCGCTGGCCAGCGCAGATATGGTGGTCTTTAACGGACTGCTGTTTGAGGGTTGGATGGAGCGCTTGATTGAGTCGAGCGACTATACGGGTGCCCTGGTCACCGCAACCAACGGCATTCAACCCCGCGCCTTTGCCGAGCATGGCCATGAAGAAGAGGGGCACGATGACCACGGCCACGGGCATGACGACCATGACCACGGGCACGACGACCATGACCACGGGCACGACGACCATGACCACGGTGATGATGACCCACATGCATGGCAGGACCTACGGCAAGCAGAGGTCTACGTTGCCAATATTCGCGATGGCTTAATCAAAGCAGACAGCGCCAATGCTGAAAGTTATCAAGCGAATGCTGAGCGCTATTTAGCAGAAATAGACGAGGCTGATCGTGAAATTCGTGATTTGTTGAGCGATATTCCCGCTTCTGCCAGCGTGATTACCGGCCATGATTCGTTTGGCTATTTCTCAAACGCTTATGGGGTGAACTTTCTTTCCCCTGTCGGCCTTTCTACCGAGGCTGACCCCAGCGGCGCCAGCATGGCCGCGCTTGTGGATGTCATCGAACAGGAAAACGTGCAGGCCCTGTTCCATGAGAACATGACCAACCAAGCAATCATTAATCAGCTTGCCGAAGAAACCGGCCTACCGATTGCTGGCACGCTGTATGCCGATGCACTGGCCAGTGAAGGCGATGCCAGCACTTACCTAGGCATGATGCGTCATAATGCGAACGTGCTGCACTCAGCATTGGCTCAGCCGGGTCATGACGATCATGCTCATGAACACGATCATCATGGTCATGAGCATTAAGCCAAAAAGTTAACTATTGAATACCGCCGCAGGGCGGTATTTTTTTGCGTTGCATTTTGTCCCAGGGATGGGGAGACTTGCACTACTGCTGTAAATTTTCACCTCTGTAAATTCCCCCCTGTAAAGAGCCAACACCATGCGCCTGAATGCCGATTTTAGCCACTTTGCCAGTGTCACGCCGGATCAGTACCATTGGGTGGACTCCCCCAGCGCGGGTGTAGAGCGCATGATGCTAGACCGCATTGGCGACGAAGTCGCCAGAGCCACCAGCTTGGTACGCTACGCGCCCAACAGCCAGTTCAACCGCCATACTCATGGTGGCGGTGAAGAAATTTTAGTACTAGAAGGTGTCTTTGCCGATGAGCATGGCCGCTACCCGGCAGGCAGCTACTTACGCAACCCGATTGGCACTGGCCATACTCCGCAAATAGGGGAAGAAGGTGCGCTTATTCTGGTTAAGCTACACCAGTTTGATGAAAACGATATTTTGCAACTGGCCGTGCCGGCCCATAGGCTTCCCTGGCAGCCTGACCGGCGGCCAGGTATTACTTACAAAATGCTGCATACCTATAGTTCAAAACAGTATGGTCCAGAGCGGGTCAGCCTAGAACGTTGGGAAGCCGATACACTGGTATCTTATCCACCACTTGCCGGTGGTTTAGAGCTGTTTGTACTGGAAGGCTCTCTGCTCAGTGATGGGCAGGAATATGCTACCGGCAGTTGGTGCCGCTACCCAGTAGGTGCGGCACCTCAGTTACGTGCGGGTAATGAAGGCGTGCAGCTTTATCTAAAGCGCGGACATTTAGCTGCTGTCAATCTACCCAACTAATCTGAAAAACTAATTTGAAAAGCCAATCTACAAAACCGTTTTACACATTTAGTTTACCAAGCCAATAAACGGCAGCAGCGTTAATAGGGCGATCAGCACCACGGCGACCATTACCAGTACAACTTGCACGGGGTGGGCGAGGAAGCGCCGCCATAATGTTGGCGCATTGCCACTGGCAACCGCTTCTTCGTGCTCTCGCCGGGCTTTGGCTTGACGCTTTTCCTGATATGCCGCCAATGCCGCTTCAGCGTCCTCGCGCTGAGCGGTATTACGCAGCCAAATTGCATCGACACCCAGGCGAAAAAATCCTGCCTGGGTTTCATAGACATCAAAGCCCTGCTCATCTAGCAATTGGCGTACTTCTAACGCCTCTTCATCGGTCACATGGCGCAGCCGAAACAGCAAGTGGGCCATGTTAGTCGCCCTTGGCCGCCATGCGATCTGCCTGAATCACCTCGATCCAGTAGCCATCTGCATCTTTGACAAAGATAACGTCTTTCATCTTGCCCTGGTCCGCGCGCTTGACGAATGTCACCTCATGTTCATCAAACCATGCTTGAGCAGCGTCTAGGTCAGGCACACTAAAGCAGATATGACCGAACCCTTGGGGTTCAGCGTTACCATCGTGATAGGCAAAATCCTGCTGATCTTCTGTGCCCCAATTATGCGTCAACTCCAGCAAGCCTTTCTGACTGAAGGTCCAGGCAGTGCGTGCTTGAGTATCTTCCGGCACGTTATCGCTGATTTCGAGATTGGCTAGAAAATAGAGCGAAAATTGCATCTCTTCAAAATCCAGCCGGCGTAGTACCTGCATTCCAAATACCTTGGAGTAGAACGCTAGCGCACGTTCGGGATCTTTCACCCGCAACATCGTGTGATTTAAGCGAAACCCTTGGGTTTGCGGCGCAACGGACACGACTCCGGGATGTTGTTCGCCTTGAAACGACATAAGCTTCTCCTTTCACAAGTACGTATTTCTACAGGGATGTATTTCCACAAGTACGTATTCACATAGACGCGTATTCAAACAAAGACGTTGACGAATCTCAAAACCTGTACAAAACTTTAACAACCTGTAATGGTCAGTCAGTTTTATAGTATGCGGCTTATCAATTCCTGATTCGAATACCTTACATCAACATGCTGTATTAGTACCGTAATGGTGGGCTCCGTTTAGATGTTTCTGGCCCGCTCTCTGTGCGTCTATGAAAGAGGAGCCAACATGTCTCGTGACCGCAACGTGCTGGGTGAACCATTAACCCCTTGCTGCCATGACCCTAAAGCCGGTTTTTACCGCGATGGTTTTTGCCGCACCGGGCCTGACGATGCTGGCACACATTCCGTATGCGCGATGGTAACCGAAGAATTTTTAACGTTTTCAAGAGCCCAAGGCAATGATCTAGTGACTCCACGCCCAGAATATGGGTTTCCGGGCCTAAAACCGGGTGACCGCTGGTGCATCTGTGCCAGCCGTTGGCAAGAGGCTGCCCAGGTCGGGCTAGCCCCACCGGTTGTCCTTTCTGGTACCCATGAAAAAACACTCGAAATTGTTCCACTCATCACGCTGCGGCAGCATGCACTAGACGCTGTTTATTAGGCCGCACAGGGTATGAACTTCTGGAATTTTTATGCAAATCTTCTACACTAAAAAATCTTAACCTTTATGACATTGGATGATTGTTAATTCCGATATCTGTTACGTTTCTGTAGAGAATATTGTGATGCCCCATTGAAGGCAGCCACTTGGAGTTTGTCATGACCTCGATTGATATGACCCTCGGCGACCACCTAACGTTAAAGCAGTTAGCCCATGCCATAAACAATGGCTTTTCACCGATTGTGGAAGTTGAATCAATGGACGGTATCTATAAGGTTCGCTTCCATCACGCTAATGGTGTTTCTGATTTAACCAATGCCCAGGGCCATGTCAGCACGTTTTTGGGCACCGGTGAAATTCGCGACACACTTGGTCAACTTGGCCTCACTCATGGTGTGCTTACGTTTGCCGACCAGTGTGGCGATGAAATGATTGGTGTCGAGGGTAAAGCGATAACGCCTGATGAGATGCTCACCTACGGAACACGCATCTCGTTTCGTTGATATTTGCTCATAGCGTTTCCCAGGCTTTACAGATTGATCTAAGCCAAGGATAGTACCATCACGACAGGGGCGCCCTTGCTTAACGGGCTGAGAAGCACCCTTTGAACCTGAACCGGATAACACCGGCGTAGGGAGTCGTGGTGCAACTGCATCACCTCCCAGCCGGGAGGATATTATGCCTTCACGCCCACTCGGCGATTATCTCCGCGATCTGCGCGCTGCCACACCGCTGGTACATTGCATTACCAACTATGTGGCGATGAATAGCACCGCTAACTTGCTATTGGCGACAGGTGCTTCCCCCGCCATGCTGCATGCTCAAGAAGAAGTGGCTGAGTTCACGGCTATGTCTGGCGCGCTATCCATCAATATTGGCACCCTTTCCTCTCCCTGGGCTGACGCCATGGTAATTGCCGCGCGCATTGCTCATGAAAACGATATTCCGTGGGTGCTTGACCCTGTAGCTGTTGGTGCTACCACATTTCGCCTGCGTGTTTGCGAGACGCTGCTGGCTTATCAGCCTAGCGTTATTCGTGGCAACGCCTCAGAAATTCAATCACTTAACGGACTCGCCAGCCAAGGGCGTGGAGTCGATGCGACTGCTAGCACCCAAGAAGCTACAACCGCAGCCATTGCGTTAGCACAGCGGCATCACTGCGTGGTGGCGGTCACTGGCGAGAGCGATTTCATCACCGATGGCACGGATCATTATCGGCTTAAAGGTGGGCACGCACTCATGCCACGTGTGACTACCTTGGGCTGCGGATTGAGTGCGCTGGTGGCAAGCTTTGTGGCCGCAAACCGCGAGCAGCCGCTGGCGGCCAGCCTGGCCGCTTTGGCGTGTTTCAGCATCGCTGGAAGCCGCGCAGGCGAGCAGGCTCAAGGCCCTGGCAGTTTCCAAGTGGCGCTATTGGACGCGCTGTATCAGTTATCCCCTGACGACCTTTCGACTCTTGCTCAATGGGAGGCGGTGCATGCCGTTTGATCTTTCGCTCTATTTAGTCACCGATACGGGTCTATGCGCTGGCATGGGCCTGGAAAAAACGGTTGAAGCTGCTGTACAGGGTGGCATTACCATGGTGCAACTGCGTGATAAACACGCTAGTGACGAGCACATGATCGCCCAGGCCAAACGTCTCAAAGCGCTGTTAGCAGGTAGCGGCGTTCCACTGATCATTAATGACCGCCTGAGCGTGGCTGTAGCCAGTCAGGCCGATGGCTTACATGTCGGGCAAAGCGACACGGCTGTTCAAGAAGCGCGAACCACACTCGGCCAGCACGCCATTATCGGGCTTTCAATTAACACTCTAGCCCAACTTCAGAAGGCTCCCATCGAGTTGCTCAATTACGTCGGTTTAGGGCCTGTGTTTGCGACGGGCAGTAAACAAGACCACGCCCAGCCAATTGGCTTTGATGGGCTGGCACAGCTTGCCAATGCTTGCCAACTCCCATGTGTCGCGATTGGCGGGTTAAAAGCTGAACACATGGCTCACGTGAAAGCTGCTGGGGCAAACGGTGTTGCGGTTATTTCTGCTATTTGTGGCCAGCCAGACCCCCGCCTGGCTGCACAGGCGTTCCACGCGCAATGAACCAGCTCGACCATATTGCTGCGTTTGTAAAGGTCGCTGAGATGGGTAGCTACACCCGCGCGGCCGAAGCGCTAGATCTTTCCCGCACTCGGATATCTCGCCAAGTAATGGCGCTTGAAGAGGCATTAGGTGCTCGGCTTATTCAGCGTACCACTCGGCGGCTACATCTTACTGAAGCGGGCGAACGCTATCTCGTTCGTGCACAAAGCATTTTGATCGCTTTAGACGAGGCAGCGGCAGAAATCGGCAGTGGCACCAGTACGGTAAGCGGGCAGTTGCGCATCAATGGCCCGATGAGCTTCGGCACACGCTATCTTTCGCCGCTGGTTGCACAGTTTATGCAGACGCACCCAGGGCTTGAGGTGCGTTTGGATCTAAACGACCGCCGCGTTGATTTGCTGGAAGAGGGCTACGATGTCGCCATTCGCATTGGCAACCTACCCGACTCTAGCTTAGTGGCGCGGCGGCTCACCAAGTGCCGGATGCTGTTTTGCGCGTCACCTGATTACCTCGCTCAGCATGGCACGCCGCTGACTAGTAACGACTTGGCATCTCACCGCTGCCTTCGCTACCGAAGCGGCCAAAACAGTGGCGATTGGAGGATTGGTCATCAACTACTTAGTGTTTCTGGCCCCCTAGAGAGTAATAATGGGGATATGCTGACGCATGCTGCTGAAGCAGGCTTAGGGATAGCGCAACAGCCCAGCTTTTTAGTGACTGATAGCATTACGAACGGGCGCCTAGTACCCATCTTGCAGAATTTAACCCCTGCTTTGCTAGATATCCATGCGATTTACCCAGCCCGACGCTATTTACCTGCCAAAGTAGAGCGCTTTATTGAGTTATTAACGGCAGCATGGGGTGACCCACCAGCATGGGAAATCGAGCTCGGATTGTCGCCTTTATCGCAACAGTGAAGTGCAGTAACAGTGGATTATCTCAGTGTCTTTTATCCGTAAAGTAGCGCTATCGCATCCAACGTGATGCTCGCAACTAAGAGAGACGGCAATGACCACTGTTAACACTTCACCCCTTACTCTCCATGCCACCGCCTTGCTGCGCATCAGCTTGGGCGTGATGGCCTTAGCTCACGGCTTGCTTAAGGTATTTGTCTTCACCCTGCCAGGCACCGTCGGCTATTTTGAATCTTTGGGCTTACCGGGTGTTCTTGCGTACTTCACTATTGCTGCCGAAATAGGGGGTGGCCTTGCGCTTTTACTGGGGATCTATACTCGCTGGATAAGCCTTGCTCTAGTGCCCGTGTTGCTAGGTGCAGCCACGGTACACGTGGGCAACGGTTGGCTGTTCTCGAACGCGGGTGGAGGCTGGGAATTCCCAATTTTCTGGACGATTGCTCTCGTGGTACAGGCAGGCTTAGGTGGCGGTAGCGCTGTTGTCAGCCGCAAACTCGCTTAACCGCTCTGCCCGCATTGGCTTCGGCTTGTGCGGGCATCATTAGACCGCTATAGGCTAACGGAGGTACTAAGATGCTACCCAGCCTGTTTATTTCTCATGGCTCACCCATGCTGGCACTGAATAAAACGCCGGCCCACGCTTTCCTACGCGAACTGGGGAAGCGCCTTTCCCCTCGCGCGGTGGTCGTCGTATCAGCCCACTGGGAGAGCCTCACGCTCAAGGTCAGTACTAGCGCACAACCAGAAACGATTCATGATTTTGGCGGGTTTCCACAAGCCCTTTTTGAATGCCAGTATCCAGTCCCTGGCAACCCTGAATTGGCGGAACAAATTGCAGTATTATTGGGTGCTGAGCGCGTTGAGCGCGGCCTTGATCACGGCGCCTGGGTACCACTTTCGCTGATGTTTCCAGAGGCCAATATCCCCGTCGTTTCACTATCGCTACCTGTGCGTTGGGAAAATGATGCGCTAGTCACGCTAGGCGAGCGTCTATCTACCTTACGAAAACAAGGGGTTCTGATTATTGGTTCGGGCAGCCTAACCCATAATTTATATGAAATTCTTCCCCAAGGGAGCCCCGCTCCCGCCTGGGTAAATGAGTTTTCCCAGTGGGTTAGCGAACATATTGAAGCCAATGATCGCCAAGCGTTGCTCCACTGGGAGCGTGCTCCAAAAGCGCAGGAAAACCACCCGACCCCAGAACACTTCCAGCCCTTACTGGTGGCCATGGGGGCAGGCGGAGATGGAACTCAGTTACACCACAGCGTGGAACATGGCGTACTGGCGATGAATGTCTACGCGTTTAGCTAATAGCAGTGCCTAATGATACGGATTGGTTTTTTCGGGGCGACCCCAGATCGCGCATTAAAAGCGCAAATTCACTCTGTTCAGGGCCAATGCTAATACCTGGCACGGGGAGGCGAACTCGGTGCCCTGAGCCAGGTGCAGCACGCTGGGCTTCACCGCGAACGTTCTCCATATGTTCAAGCACGAAGCGGTGATTTCCACCTGGCAGCATGAGCTCCATGCTGTCCCCCACTTCAAAGCGGTTTTTGACCTCGATGTCCAACCAGCCACGAACAGGATCGTAGCCCAGCACTTCACCGACAAACTGTTGGTGCACACCGATGGAGCTACCCTGCTGATAACTTTGAAATTCATCGTGCACATGGCGGCGATAGAAGCCTTCGGTATACCCTCTGTTCGCTAAGTTCTCCAGCTCATCCATTAACCCCATATTAAAGGGGCGGCCAGCAACGGCGTCATCGATGGCGCGGCGGTAAACCTGTGCGGTTCGTGCGACGTAGTAATGAGACTTTGTTCGTCCTTCGATCTTAAGCGATGCTACCCCCATTTTTGTCAGACGCGCTACATGCTGTACTGCACGCAAATCCTTAGAATTCATAATGTAGGTGCCGTGCTCATCTTCATACACAGGCATCAGCTTGCCAGGGCGAGTGACATCTTCAATCAACGCTGAGAGCTCGTCCTGGTCAGCTACCGTCGTTTCACCTCCATGCTGAGCCGGCAACAGGTCACCCGTATCATCTTGGGTGGCTGCTATGGTGTTATATTTCCAACGACATGCATTCGTACAAGTGCCTTGATTGGGGTCGCGGTGATTAAAATAGCCTGACAGCAGGCAGCGCCCTGAGTAGGCAATGCATAGCGCACCATGAACGAAGGTTTCTATTTCTAAGCCAGGGCACTCTGCGCGTATTTCGCCAATTTCTTCAAGGGATAGCTCCCTCGACAAAATAATGCGGCGAATACCTTGGCGCTGCCAGAATTGAGCGGCGGCCCAATTGACGACATTGGACTGCACCGATAGGTGGATTTCTTGATCTGGCCAACGATCGCGAACCATCATAATCAGACCTGGGTCTGACATGATCAACGCATCGGGTTCGGCCTCAATGACAGGCTCCATATCCCGTAGGTACGTTGTCAGTTTGCTATTGTGCGGAGCAATGTTGGAAGCAACATAGAATTTCTTGCCTCGGGCATGTGCATACTCAATGCCACGATGCAGATTATCAATTTTAAAATCGTTGTTACGCACCCGGAGGGAGTAGCGCGGCTGACCTGCATAAACGGCATCTGCCCCATAGGCAAACGCGTAACGCATATTTTTAAAGGTACCGGCAGGCGAAAGTAATTCGGGAGCTTGCATAGACAGTCACCGTTATCAGGACGATGGCGCACGGGCGCAGTGATGAAAGTGCCGGATTATAACCAGCTCAAACAGCCTGTCTTGCTCAGCTATCTACTTTGCTGACCCAGATCAAAAAGTAATGACCACAAGCCTCTTTTGACGCATACGACGATTAGTAACAGCCGCGTTTTAAGCCGTTGGGCGGGGTTTCAGCGTCGTGCGACGGTCATGGTAAGCAATTGCTAATCCGCTACCCATAATCAGCACGCTGCCCACCCATACCCACAAATCGGGCAGCTCTCCCCAGAACCACCAGCCGAGCAGCACCGCCCACAGCATCGCCGTGTAATCAAATGGAGCGGCAATCGCCGCAGGGGCAAAGCGAAATGCCAGCGTAATAAACGCAGTCGCTCCAATACCCAAAACACCGGCAGCCAAAAAACCAAGCCAGTGCCAAGGCTCTGGGGTTTGCCAAACCCAGGGCAAACTCAACGTAGTGACGATAAAGGGCACTAACGTCATATAGAACACCATTGCCCACAGGTGCTCCCGAGCGCCATAGCGCCGCGCAGTAATCATCATTAGCGCATAAAAGAAAGCGGCTCCCAAGAGGGTTAGCGTACCGAGCTGGAAAGCATCACCACCGGGGCGAACCACAATCAGCACGCCTGCAAAGCCAACTAACGACGCTATTAATACGGGTGGATCAATCCGCTCGCCAAGTAACGGCACTGAAAGCAACGTTACAAACAAAGGTGCCACAAAAGCGATTGCCGTAGCCTCTGCGAGTGGCAATAGGGTTAGTCCCCAGACAAAACACACCATTGTAGCGGTATAAATTAATCCTCTTAAAAGGTGTACACGGGGACGTTTGGTATACAACTTGCGCAACCCTCCCGCAAAATGCGCTAACAGGGCAATGAGCGGTAATGACACGAGTGTACGAAAGAAAATAATCTGTAGTGGCGAATGTACTTCGCCTAGCCACTTCGATACAGCGTCACCAAGCGCTAAGAACAGAACCCCTAAACACATGCACAGGATACCTTTTAACGACGTTGTCACGACGCTCTCCTTTACCCTACAGACACTTTATCAGCCGGGATTAAATAACTAATAAAAAACCCCGCCAATGTGTCACTGGCGGGGTTGCGTATCTAACGTGGCTTTACAAGCTTGCGTTGACCACCATGCACTCCATCCCCTGCGCTTGGAGCGTTCTACAGGCGCGTCTGGCGCGCGCTTCATCCAAAGCGACAACACGAGCACGGAATACCGGCGTTTGACCACCTAAGGTATCGATAGCAACCCGTCCACCCACTTCATGAGGGAGGCGTTGGGCAGCCTGCCGTGCCAACTGCTCTGCTCGCGCCGCTTGGCTAAAGGCTCCTACCTGGATACCCCAGCCACCAGCGGTAACAGACCGCTGTGGCGTAGCCGCCAACTCGCGCTCACGTTCAATAAAAGCATTCACCGGATCTGGTGTACGGGTGACAGAAGTTTCTGTCGGTGCCTCCATGGAACGCGCAAGACGATCTTCAATTTCAACAGCTGGGGCAGACGCTGGTGAAGGAGAAAGTGTTGTCGCTGCCAAATGATTGGAAGCCGTTAAATTATTCACAGCCGATTCATTACTCGCCATGACAGGACGATTAGAGGCTGGCGGTGTCGGTACGGGACGTTGGCTAGGCGTGCCAGAAAAAGCCATAAACTCGCTAGAAAAATTAGTATTCGCCAGCCACGTTTGCTGGTCACGCAGCGCTGCACGAGCAAAGCTACGGTCTAACAAATTCGCCATATGAGTGTCACGAGAAGCTCCACTAAAACCACCCATTACGATGCCTACTAAGCGGCGATCCCCGTGAACAGCCGTTGTCGCCACGTTGAAACCTGACGCGCGAATAAAGCCAGTTTTAAGGCCATCTGCACCGGGGTAGTTTTTCACTAAGCGATTATGGCTGGTGTGCCGGGTTCCACGATAGGTGAACTCCTGCAGCCCAAAGTAGTGGTAATACTGTGGAAAATCCTGCATCACGCGTACAGAGAGCGTCACCATATCCCGTGCCGTGGTGACTTGCTGGTCATCAGGTAGACCAGAGGCATTGCGGAATGTAGTGGCATTCATGCCTAGCTCGCGAGCTTTTGCGGTCATCAACTGAGCAAAGCGTTGCTCACTACCACCTAACGCCTCAGCAACCACGACAGCAACATCATTCGCAGAACGCACCGCCAACGCACGAATAGCAGAATCAACAGGAATCGTACTTCCTGCAGAAAGCCACAGTTTTACAGCAGGCATGGCGGCAGCTTGAGCAGACACAGGAAGCGGCTGATTAAGACTAAGCTGACCACTTTCCAATGCTTCAAACATAAGATAAAGCGTCATCATTTTGGTTAACGATGCGGGGTAGCGACGCTCATCGGCATTCTCGGCGTACAAGACCTCTCCGTTTTCCAAATCCACAACCATGCCAGCATAACGCGGATTTGCATGAGCACTCGATATCGCGCCTAGCAGCACTACCATTAAAGACAGCGGAAGCCACCAACGCGTGACTATCGTTGCGCATATTCCCCTTGTTGCCATACATGCCCCTTTCTTGTTTTGCTGTGATGTCACACTACCAACCATCAATCTACTTGCCATACTAAGAAATCTAAGACTAGCACGGTAACTCGGCAAGTGAATTAAGAAAGCAGTATATAAGTTGAAAACGCAATGAATAGACCAAAAAAAACCGACCCTAACGGGTCGGCTTTCATTTTTGTTGAGCAACAACGCAAAGACTTACTCTTCTGCAGCTGCTTCTTCAACAACCGGACGGTCAACTAGCTCAACGAACGCCATAGGCGCGTTGTCGCCTGTGCGGTAACCGCACTTGAGAATACGGATATAACCACCCGGACGCTCGGCATAACGCGGACCTAGCTCGTTAAACAGTTTACCGACGGCTTCTTTGGAGCGCGTACGGGCAAACGCCAAACGACGATTTGCAACGCTATCCTGCTTGGCTAGGGTAATTAGCGGCTCGATAACGCGACGCAATTCCTTGGCCTTAGGCAGGGTTGTCTTAATGACTTCATGTTCGACCAGCGAGACAGACATGTTCTTAAACATGGCCTGACGATGCGAGCTGGTACGATTCAGATGACGACCACTCTTACGATGACGCATGGTTGTAATTCCTTACCAAACTGGGACTCGAGTCGACACTCACGCGGAGGCCTTGTCGTCCTTCAGGCTAGCGGGTGGCCAATTTTCCAACCGCATGCCGAGGGACAAGCCGCGCGCTGCCAATACGTCTTTGATTTCATTCAAAGACTTTTTACCAAGATTAGGCGTCTTCAGCAGCTCAACTTCAGTGCGCTGGATAAGATCACCAATATAGTAAATATTCTCGGCTTTTAGGCAGTTAGCGCTGCGAACTGTCAACTCAAGATCGTCTACGGGGCGCAATAGGATAGGATCAACAAGATCCTCTTCCTCTTCGACTTCCTGCTCTTTATCAGCTTCCAGGTCGACGAAGGCGGCCAGCTGCTCTTGCAGAATGGTCGCACTGCGACGGATAGCCTCTTCCGGATCCAGTGTACCGTCGGTTTCCAGATCGATAATTAGCTTATCGAGGTCGGTGCGCTGCTCAACACGAGCGGCTTCAACCGAATAGGAAACACGGCGAACAGGGCTGAAGGTGGCATCCAGCTGCAGGCGGCCAATTGCACGTGTCTCTTCATCAGAGCCACGAGCGTCAGCCGGTTCGTAACCACGACCCAGCGCTACCTTAAGCTGAATTTTCAGCTCGGCACCTTCATTGACATGAGCAATGACGTGATCCGGGTTGACGATTTCGACGCTATGATCAAGCGCAATGTCGCCAGCGGTGACGACAGCTGGGCCCTGCTTGTTCAGCGAGAGCACCGCCTCATCGCGGCTGTGCATCTTGATCGCAACATCTTTCAAGTTCAGGAGGATTTCGATGACATCTTCCTGCACCCCTTCGAGCGCACTGTATTCGTGCTCTACACCGGCAATTTCAGCCTCTACCACGGCAGCGCCGGGCATGGACGAAAGCAGAATGCGACGAAGTGCATTCCCCAGGGTGTGACCAAAGCCGCGCTCGAACGGTTCGAGAACGATTTTGGCATGATGTGCGCTGATTTCTTCGACCTTGATGTCACGAGGACGAAGAAACTCTGTCACTGAACGCTGCATATGAACACCTTTCAGGCTGCCAAACGGATACTGAGTACTCTAGAGCACACTACTCAAGAGCATCTGGGCGGTTAGCTTTGCTACCCCGCCCAGGTCTCAAGAAGCAGAAATGTAAATCAAACTGCTTACTTGGAGTACAGCTCGACGATCAGGTTTTCGTTGATGTCGGCAGTCAGGTCACCGCGTTCAGGCAGAGCCTTGAAAGTGCCTTCCATCTTCTTGGCGTCGATTTCGATCCAAGCGATATCGCCACGGTTGGCCGCAATGGTCAACGAGTGTTGAATACGTGCTTGGTTCTTCGCCTTTTCGCGAACAGAAACAACGTCACCGGGCTTCACTTGGTAGGAAGCAACGTTAACGGTGCGGCCGTTCACGGAAATCGCCTTGTGGCTGACCAGCTGACGCGCTTCAGAGCGAGTCGAGCCAAAGCCCATGCGGTAGACGACGTTATCCAGTCGGGATTCAAGCAACTGCAACAATACTTCACCAGTCGCACCTTTCAGGCGAGCGGCTTCTTTGTAGTAGTTGCGGAACTGCTTTTCGAGTACGCCATACATACGGCGTACTTTTTGCTTCTCACGAAGCTGCAAGCCGTAGTCGGAAAGACGCTGACGACGCTGGCCGTGTACACCCGGGATTTGCTCGGATTTACACTTTTTCTCGAAGGGAGTAACACCGCTCTTTAAAAAGAGGTCGGTGCCTTCACGACGAGACAGTTTGCACTTCGGTCCAATATAACGAGCCATGAATCTGTCTCCTTAAACGCGGCGTTTCTTAGGCGGACGGCAGCCATTATGGGGAATGGGCGTCGCGTCAGTGATGCTTTGCACGCGGAAGCCGGCGGCATTGAGAGCGCGCACGGCGGATTCACGGCCGGGACCGGGGCCTTTGACCAGCACGTCTACGTTTTTCACACCATACTCGGCTGCAGCAGTTGCTGCACGCTCGCTTGCCACTTGAGCAGCGAACGGGGTGCTCTTGCGAGAACCACGAAAACCCGAACCACCGGCTGTCGCCCAAGAAAGAGCGTTGCCCTGGCGGTCTGTGATCGTCACGATCGTGTTGTTAAAAGAGGCGTGGATATGCGCTACGGCGTCCACTACCTGCTTTTTAACCTTTTTACGGTTACTACGCGGGTTAGCCATGTTGATGTCTATTCCTGTCTTAACGTCAGCTCTCTATTAAAGAGCCTGCGTGTTATTTGCGGATCGGCTTACGCGGGCCCTTACGGGTACGCGCGTTAGTCTTAGTCCGCTGACCACGCAGCGGAAGACTACGACGATGACGCAGACCACGGTAGCAGCCTAAGTCCATGAGACGCTTAATGTTAAGCGTAACATCACGACGAAGGTCGCCTTCTACGGTGTACTTACCAACTTCAGAACGCAGGGTATCCAGCTCATCGCTAGACAGATCCTGGATCTTGGTAGTAGGCGCGATACCGGCAGCAGCACAAACGTGCTGAGCGCGGGTACGGCCAATCCCGAAGATATAGGTCAGCGAGATCGCCGCATGCTTGTTGTCCGGGATATTGACGCCTGCAATACGGGCCATCAGCTTACTCCGAAATTTGAGCGGCTTGCTCGTTTATTCATCTACAAAAGGCGCAACAGCATACCCCTTTATAAGCCTTATGGCAAGGGGTATGCCGGCACCCGCTTAAAAACAACCCAGGTATTAACCCTGGCGCTGCTTGTGCCGCGGTTCGATGCAAATGACGCGGACAGCGCCATTGCGACGAATGATCTTACAATTACGGCACATCTTCTTTACGGAAGCTCGAACTTTCATCGTTCTCTCCAAATCGCAACGGCGCGCCTCAGCGCATAATGCCGCCGCTACCGTAGCCTTTCAGGTTGGACTTCTTCATCACCGAGTCATATTGATGCGACATGAGATGCGACTGCACCTGGGCCATGAAGTCCATGATGACCACAACCACGATCAGAAGCGAAGTTCCACCGAAGAAAAACGGTACGTTCCACGCAACAATCAAGAACTGGGGCATCAAGGAAACCGCAGTGATATACAAGGCACCGAACAAAGTAAGACGAGTCATTACTTTATCGATATAGCGAGCGGTCTGCTCGCCGGGGCGAATGCCCGGCAGGAAGGCGCCTGACTTTTTAAGATTGTCAGCCACATCCTTGGGGTTGAAGACCAGCGCTGTGTAAAAGAAGCAGAAGAATACCACTGCCGCCGCGAAAAGCAAGATGTAAAGCGGTTGGCCGGGACCTAACGCTTGTGATGCACGCTGTAACCACTCCATTCCTTCGCCAGCACCTACCCACTGACCAATAGAGGCCGGGAAGAGCAAAATACTGGAGGCGAAGATTGCTGGAATAACACCAGCCATATTCACTTTCAAAGGCAGGTAGCTGCTTTGGCCTGCATACATCTTATTGCCGACCTGTCGCCTGGGATAGTTCACTTTCAAGCGGCGTTGACCGCGCTCAATGAACACCACAAACGCAACGGTAGCAATACCTAGCACTGACAGCGCTAACAGCGGAAGAACATTCCAGGCACCTTCATTACGAGCAAGCTCGAACGCTTGCCCAACGGCACTGGGCAGCCCAGCGACAATCCCCGCGAAGATCAGCAGCGAAATACCATTGCCGATGCCCTTCTCGGTGATCTGCTCACCTAGCCACATCATAAACACCGCGCCTGATACAAATGTAATCACGGCGGTGAAAAAGAAGCTAAAGTCAGCGCTGTATGCGATGCCTTGGCTAGCCAGACCGACGGACATACCGGTAGCCTGGACGAAAGCCAGTATCACCGTGCCGTAGCGCGTGTACTGGCTAATCTTGCGGCGGCCGGCCTCACCCTCTTTCTTGAGCTGCTCAAGATGAGGGGAGACCGCAGTCATGAGCTGCATGATAATCGACGCCGAAATGTAGGGCATTATACCCAGGGCGAGGACGCTCATGCGCTCCAGGGCGCCACCCGAGAACATGTTGAACATGCCTAGAATGGTGCCCTGTTGCTCCCTAAACAAGGCAGCAAGCTGGTCAGGATTGATACCGGGAACGGGAATGTGGGCACCAATACGGTACACCACGATGGCGAGGAGCACGAAGCGCAAACGCGCCCACAGTTCACTCAGACCGCTGCCCATCGCCGGCATATTTCCTGACTTGGCCATTTAGTCCTCTACCTTGCCGCCGGCGGCTTCGATCGCTTCACGGGCACCTTTGGTGACCTTGATACCACGAACGGTAACCGCCTTGTTCAGTTCGCCAGAAAGGATGATCTTCGCGTGAAGCGTCGCATCCTTTAGCACGTTGGCTTGCTTCAGAGTTTCCATAGTGACTTCGTCACCGGCAACCTTGGCAAGTTCAGCCAGACGTACTTCTTCAGATACCAAAGACTTAGCAGACGTAAAGCCAAACTTCGGCAAACGACGCTGTAATGGCATCTGACCGCCTTCGAAACCAGGCTTGACGCTGCCGCCACTGCGAGATTTCTGACCTTTGTGGCCACGGCCACCGGTCTTACCAAGACCGGAGCCGATACCACGACCAACGCGCTTTTCAGCGTGTTTGGAGCCCGGTGCTGGGCTCAGGGTATTGAGTTTCATGGATTACTCTCCCTCAACGCGCACAAGGTAGTTAACCTTGTGGATCATGCCGCGTACGGCAGGGGTGTCTTCCAGCTCAACCGTATGACCGATGCGACGCAGACCCAGGCCCTTCATAGTAGCCTTGTGCTTGGGCAAAACGCCGATGGTGCTGCGGATCTGGGTAACCTTGATCGTTGCTGCCATGGTGCCTTACCCCGTGATCGCTTCGACAGACAGACCGCGCTTAGCGGCAATGTCTTCCGGTGCTTGCATGGAGGAGAGACCTTTAACAGTCGCTCGTACCACGTTAACCGGGTTGGTGGAACCGTAGCACTTGGCCAGTACATCATGGACACCAGCGAGCTCTAGTACAGAGCGCATGGCACCGCCAGCGATGATACCGGTACCTTCAGAGGCCGGCTGCATGTACACCTTAGAAGCACCGTGACGGGCTTTTATCGGGTACTGAAGCGTATGGCCTGCAAGGTTAACCTTGACCATGTTGCGACGAGCTTGATCCATCGCTTTCTGAATCGCAACAGGCACTTCACGCGCCTTGCCACGACCAAAACCGACACGACCTTTACCATCACCAACGACGGTCAGCGCGGTGAAGCCGAAAATACGACCACCTTTGACCACCTTGGCGACGCGGTTAACCTGCACTAACTTCTCTTGCAGATCACCGCTTTGCTGTTCGTTCTTCGCCATCGTAAAACCCTTTAGAATTCCAGGCCGCCTTCACGAGCGGCGTCGGCCAGAGCCTTAACGCGACCGTGATACTTAAAGCCAGCACGATCGAAGGCCACCTGGGTGATGCCTGCTTCTTTAGCGCGTTCAGCAATCAGAGCGCCAACCTTAGAGGCGGCTTCTGCGTTGCCGGTCGCACCCTCGCGCAGTGCTTTGTCCAGCGTAGAAGCACTGGCTAGCACTTTGCCACCATCCGGCGAGATAATCTGCGCATAGATGTGACGCGGGGTACGGTTGACGCACAGGCGATACACGCCCAGCTCGCGGATCTTTGCGCGAGCGCGGCGGGCACGACGGAGACGAGATTCTTTCTTCGCGTTCATAACCCTGCCTTACTTCTTCTTGGCTTCTTTGCGACGCACCTGCTCGTCGGCGTACCGAACACCCTTGCCTTTATACGGCTCAGGGGGACGGAAGGCGCGGATTTCCGCGGCGCACTGGCCGAGCATCTGCTTGTCCGCGCTTTTCAGCACGATCACGGTGTTCTTCGGCGTTTCCGCTGAGACACCCTTAGGCAGTTCATAGTCGACCGGGTGCGAGAAGCCCAGTGAAAGATTGAGCGTCTGGCCCTTAGCTTGGGCACGATAACCGACGCCTACAATTTCGAGAGTTTTTGTGAAACCCTCTGATACGCCCGTTACCAGGTTCTGAACCAAGGCGCGGGTAGTACCGGCCATTGCCCAGCTCTTGGCAGACTCACTCGGGGCGAAGGTCAGCTGGCCATCTTCTTGACCAATCACCACGTCCTGGTGAATGGGCATAGATAGCGTGCCCTGGCCGCCTTTGGCGGTCAGCTGGCCAGCGTCGATTTTAATCTCGACACCAGCAGGCACTTTAACCGGATATTTCGCTATGCGGGACATTCCAGCCTCCTAGAATACGGTGCAGATGACTTCGCCACCGACGCCTGCTTGGCGCGCGGCACGATCGGTCATGACACCATTAGAGGTGGTGACAATCGCGATACCCAGACCATCGGCGACCTTAGGCAGGTTGTCCTTGCCCTTGTACTGGCGCAGAGACGGCTTGGAAACCCGCTGAATGTGCTCAATAACCGGCTTACCCTCAAAGTACTTGAGAGTAACGGTCAGCTCGGGTTTAACGCCTTCAGCCACCGTAAAGTCGGTAATGTAGCCTTCTTCCTTTAACACGCGGGCCACTTCCACTTTCAGCTTGGAGGACGGCATGGTAGCCGTCTCCTTGGTGGCCATCTGCGCATTGCGGATACGAGTAAACATATCCGCCAGAGTGTCTTGCATGCTCATTTAATGTGCGCTCCTGATGATTCGACGTGACGTTACCAGCTGGACTTTTTCAGGCCAGGGACGTCGCCACGCATGGCGGCTTCACGCAGCTTGTTACGGCCAAGGCCGAACTTGTTGTAAAAACCGTGCGGACGGCCAGTCACGCGGCAGCGGTTACGCTGACGCACCGGGCTTGAGTCGCGCGGCAGTTGCTGCAGCTTCAGCGTCGCCTCGAAACGTTCTTCTTCAGAAGCGTTCACGTCCGAGATGATTTTCTTGAGCTCTGCGCGCTTAGCCGCATACTTCTCGACTAGCTGAGTACGCTTGAGCTCGCGCTCTATCATACTTTTCTTAGCCATGATCCAACCCTTATTTCTTAAACGGGAAGTTCAGTGCCGCTAGTAGCGCACGACCTTCCTCGTCGGTGTTGGCGGTAGTAGTGATAGTGACGTCCAGCCCCCGGATGCGATCGATCTTATCATACTCGATCTCTGGGAAGATGATCTGCTCACGCACACCCATTGAGTAATTGCCGCGACCGTCAAAAGACTTCGGATTGAGACCACGGAAGTCACGCACGCGGGGAATCGCAATGTTCACCAAACGGTCCAGGAAGTCCCACATACGCGCTGAGCGCAGTGTAACTTTGACACCGATCGGCCAACCTTCACGCACCTTGAAGCCCGCGATGGACTTGCGTGCCTTGGTCACCAACGGTTTTTGACCGGAGAGTTTCTCCAGGTCGCCGATGGCATTGTCGATCAACTTTTTATCGCTGACCGCTTCGCCGATACCCATGTTCAGAGTCACTTTCGTGATCCGGGGTACCTGCATTACGTTGGCGTAGCTGAACTGCTCTTTGAGCTGTGCCACGACCTCGTTTTGATAACGTTCTTTCAAGTTCGCCATTTTGCTACCCGACTCGCGTTAGGCGTCGATCTGCGTCTGCGTCGACTTGTAGATACGTACCTTGGTACCGTCTTCCTTAACTTGGAAGCCGACGCGATCCGCCTTACCGGTCTCCGAATTGAAGATGGCTACGTTGGACGCGTGAATCGGAGCCTCACGCTCGACGATACCGCCCTGATTTCCCGCCATGGGATTAGGCTTGGTGTGACGTTTAATCATATTCACACCGGACACCACGAAGCGGTTTTCTAGTACCCGCTTAACAGTGCCACGTTTGCCTTTATCCTTCCCGGCGATGACGATGACTTCATCGTCACGTTTGATCTTTTGCATATCCGCCTCGCTCCTTACAGCACTTCAGGCGCTAGGGAAATGATCTTCATGAACTTCTCATTACGAAGCTCACGAGTTACCGGCCCGAAGATACGCGTGCCGATCGGCTGTTCGTTGGTGTTATTCAACAAAACTGCCGCATTTCCATCGAAACGGATCAGCGAACCGTCACTACGACGGACGCCACTACGGGTGCGAACGACTACCGCTTTCAGCACTTGGCCTTTTTTGACCTTACCGCGCGGAATCGCTTCCTTCACCGTTACCTTAATGACGTCACCAACGCGAGCGTAGCGACGGTGTGAACCGCCTAACACCTTGATGCATTGCACCCGGCGCGCTCCGCTGTTGTCGGCGACATCCAGCATTGTCTGAGTCTGAATCATCGGTTTTCTCCAAACCTAATCTGACTGCACTGGTAGAACAGGCTAGGGGGATTAACCCTTAGCTTGTTCAACCACCTCGACCAGCGTCCAAGCTTTCTTCTTGGAAAGCGGACGGCACTCCTGAATGGAAACCGTATCGCCTGCCTTAGCCTGGTTCGCCTCATCATGGGCGTGCAGCTTGGTGGAGCGCTTGACGTATTTTCCGTAGATCGGGTGACGCTCACGACGCTCGATCATAACGACGATGGATTTATCCATCTTATCGCTCACCACCTTGCCGGTGAGCGTACGTGTTTTTTTCTCTTCGGCCATCTTATTCACCTGCCTTCTCGTTGAGCATAGTCTTCACACGGGCGATATCCCGGCGGACCTGCTTGAGCAGATGAGTCTGGCTCAGTTGGCCAGTGGCCTTCTGCATGCGCAGGTTAAACTGCTCGCGGAGTAGTTCGAGGAGTTGCTCTTGCAGCTCTCCTACGGACTTTTCACGAATTTCCTGGGCTTTCATCACATCACCGTCCGTTTAGCAAAGGTGGTGGACAAGGGCATCTTCTGTGCGGCCAATTCAAATGCTTCACGGGCCAGCTCTTCAGATACACCTTCAATTTCGTACAGGACCCGACCCGGTTGGATCTGGGCTACCCAGTACTCAACGGAACCTTTACCTTTACCCATACGAACTTCGAGCGGCTTCTTAGAGATCGGCTTATCAGGGAAGACGCGGATCCAAATTTTACCGCCACGTTTAACGTGACGTGTGATCGCACGACGGCCTGCTTCGATCTGGCGCGCAGTGATGCGGCCACGACCCGTTGCTTTGAGACCGTACTCCCCGAAGCTGATTTTGCTTCCGCGATGCGCCAGGCCACGGTTGCGGCCTTTCATCATCTTACGGAATTTCATACGCTTGGGCTGTAACATCGACTCGCTCTCCCCTTACCTGGAACCTTTCTTCTTGGGCGCGTTGCCGGCAGGCTGCTGTTGCTTAGCCTTGGCACGTACTTCCTCAATACCACCGAGGATTTCACCCTTGAAGATCCACACTTTGACGCCGATGACGCCGTAGGTGGTGTGAGCTTCGTAAGTGGCGTAGTCGATATCCGCACGCAACGTGTGCAACGGAACGCGACCTTCGCGGTACCATTCGGTACGTGCGATTTCGGCACCACCCAGACGACCTGACAGCTGAATCTTAATGCCGCCAGCGCCAAGACGCATTGCGTTCTGTACCGCGCGCTTCATAGCACGACGGAACATTACGCGACGCTCAAGCTGACCCGCTACGTTAGCAGCGACTAGCTTGGCATCCAGCTCCGGCTTGCGAACTTCTTCGATGTTCACATGGACCGGAACACCCATCATCTCGGTTAGATCGCGACGTAAACGGTCGACATCTTCACCTTTTTTGCCAATCACGATACCCGGACGGGCAGTGTGAATGGTGATGCGGGCATTGTTAGCCGGACGCTCGATGTGAATGCGGCTTACGGAAGCGTTCTTTAAACGCTGATCCAGGAAGCTGCGCACTTCGAGATCATTATTGAGCTTATCGGCATAAGCGCCGCGCTCGGCATACCAGACAGAAGCATGGTCTTTGACGATGCCCAGTCGAATGCCTGTTGGATTGACTTTCTGACCCATCTGGTCGACTCCTACTTCTCGGCTACCTTGACGGTGATGTGGCAGGTGCGCTTCAAGATACGATCCGCACGGCCTTTGGCGCGCGGCTTGATACGCTTGAGCGTCACGCCCTCATCGACACAGATGGTCGAGACACGCAGCTCGTCGATGTCCATGCCGTTATTTTCTTCCGCATTCGCGATGGCGGACTGAAGCACTTTCTTGACCAGTTTGGCAGCCTTCTTCGGTGAGAAGGTCAGCAGGTCAATAGCTTCGGCGACCGGTTTACCGCGCACCTGGTCAGCCACCAAACGGGCCTTCTGTGCGGATAAAGCAGCGCCACTCAGCTTAGCTGTGACTTCCATCTCTTAATCCTCTCTGGCTTACCGTTTGGCTTTCTTATCCGCAGCATGCCCGCGATATGTGCGAGTAGCAGCGAATTCGCCAAGTTTATGACCCACCATTTCCTCGGAGACGTGCACCGGGACATGCTGGCGTCCGTTATGGACCGCAATAGTCAGACCTACCATGTTGGGCAGGATCATCGAACGACGCGACCAAGTCTTGATTGGTTTGCGATCGTTCTTCTCCACTGCAGCCTCTACCTTCTTCAAAAGATGAAGGTCAATGAAGGGACCTTTCTTTAGTGAACGTGGCACAGCCGTTACCTCTTAAGTTCTTGGCAATTTCGATTAACGCGTCTTGTTACGACGACGGATAATCAGCTTGTCGGTGCGCTTGTTCTTACGCGTCTTGTGACCCTTAGTCGGCACACCCCATGGGGATACCGGGTGACGACCACCACTGGTGCGGCCTTCACCACCACCGTGCGGGTGATCCACCGGGTTCATCGCGACACCGCGAACAGTCGGACGCACGCCTCTCCAGCGCTTCGCACCGGCCTTGCCAAGTTGACGCAGGCTGTGCTCGGAGTTGCTCACTTCGCCCAGAGTTGCGCGGCACTCAGCCAACACTTTGCGCATTTCGCCAGAGCGAAGACGTAAGGTGGCGTAGTTACCTTCACGAGCAACCAGCTGAGCGCTAGTACCGGCACTGCGAGCAATCTGCGCGCCTTTACCCGGCTTCAGTTCGATACCGTGAACGGTAGAACCAAGCGGAATATTGCGCAGCGGCAAAGCATTGCCTTTTTTGATGGGCGCGTTTACACCAGATTCCAGCACGTCACCCGCGCTGACACCTTTCGGTGCAATGATGTAACGACGCTCACCATCTGCATATTTCAGTAGTGCAATATGCGCACTACGGTTCGGATCGTGCTCAAGACGCTCAACGGTGGCTGGAATGCCATCTTTGGTGCGTTTGAAGTCGATCAACCGGTAGTGCTGACGGTGACCACCGCCCACGTGGCGGGTGGTGATGCGACCGTAGTTGTTACGGCCACCGGACTTGGACTGTTTCTCCAAAAGCGGTGCATAAGCACGGCCTTTGTACAGTTCCTCACCAACGATCTTAACGACGTGGCGACGACCGGCGGATGTGGGTTTGGTCTTGACGATTGCCATTATCCGTACTCCTGCCCTTATTCGGCGCCAGAGAAGTCTTCGAGCGTTTCACCCGCAGCCAGGGTCACATACGCTTTGCGGTAACCCTTACGCAGGCCAACGCCGTGAGCAGTACGCTTAGTTTTACCCTTCACGTTCAATACTTGAACGCTGCCGACCTTCTTGCCGAATAGTGCTTCAACGGCTTTCTTGATCTCGGGCTTAGTAGCATCAGATGCCACTTTGAAAACGTACTGGTTGCGCTCGGCTGCCATCGCGGCCTTTTCGGTCACGTGCGGTCCAAGCAGAACCTTAAATACGCGCTCCTGGTTCATGCCAGCTTCTCCTCGAATTTACGCAGGGCGGAGACGGTGACCAGAACCTTATCAAAGGCCACTAGGCTCACCGGATCAGCTGCAGCGACATCCACCACGTCAACGTGGGGAAGGTTGCGTGCGGCCAGATAGAGCTTCTCGTCAATTTCTTCAGTGACGATCAACACTTTCTCAAGGTTGAGCTCTTTCAGCTTGGCAGCTACCTGCTTGGTCTTCGGCGCTTCAACGCTGAACTCTTCAACAGCGATAAGACGCTCTTGACGAACGAGTTCAGACAGGATGGAACGCATCGCCGCACGGTACATTTTGCGGTTTACTTTCTGGCTATGGTCCTGAGGACGCGCCGCGAAAGTTACGCCGCCGCTGCGCCATAGCGGAGAGCGGATAGTACCGGCACGTGCACGACCGGTACCCTTCTGACGCCACGGCTTCTTACCACCACCACGTACGTCGGAACGGTTCTTTTGAGCGCGAGTACCTTGACGGCCACCAGCCAAATAGGCGGTTACCACCTGGTGAACCAGCGCTTCGTTGAATTCTTTGCCAAAAGTGGCATCGGCTACTTCAACGGTACCCGTGCCTGCAGCAAGATTCAGATTCATTGGTAATTATCCCCTTCAGCGAGCTTTCACGGCGCTGCGAACGATAACATCGCTACCGGTCGCGCCCGGAACAGCACCTTTGATCAGCAGCAGGTTACGCTCGGCGTCGACACGGACGATTTCAAGGCTCTGTACGGTGCAACGGGCATTACCCATTTGACCGGCCATTTTCTTGCCTTTAAATACGCGACCCGGAGTCTGACACATGCCGATAGAACCCGGCGCGCGGTGCGACAGGGAGTTACCATGCGTGTTGTCTTGGGTACGGAAATTCCAGCGCTTAACAGCACCCTGGAAGCCTTTACCCTTAGAGGTGCCGGTCACATCAATCATTTGACCAGCTTCGAAGAGGGATACGGTGAGTTCGCCACCCACTTCTGGAGATTCTTCGCCTTCTGCAAGACGAAATTCCATTAGTGAACGACCAGCCTCAACACCCGCCTTGGCAAACTGACCAGCTTGCGCCTTGGTTAGGTGCTTGGCTTTACGAGAACCTGTGGTGACCTGAACCGCTGCGTAACCGTCAGACTCGAGAGTCTTAACGCGCGTTACACGGTTAGGATCAACTTCAATAACGGTCACGGGCACGGAAGCGCCATCTTCGGTAAAGACACGGGTCATCCCGGCCTTTTTACCGACTAAACCGATAGTCATACTCAGTCTCCTATAGTGTACGGGGCTATCACCCGCTATGGCTGCCCTTTCCAGAGCATTCCACTAGCACATTGTGTGGCGCCTCACGGCGCGGCGGCTGCTGCTCATTCTAAAAATTAATGAGCGCTGGGCCGCGAGTGTCTAGTGTAATTAGTCGAGCTTGATTTGCACGTCTACGCCAGCGGCGAGATCGAGCTTCATCAATGCATCAACAGTTTTCTCGGTTGGCTCAACAATATCGAGCACACGCTTGTGCGTACGAATCTCATACTGGTCACGCGCATCTTTGTTGACGTGCGGTGAAATCAGAATGGTGTAACGCTCGCGGTTGGTCGGCAGCGGGATCGGACCACGAACCTGAGCACCAGTACGCTTAGCGGTTTCAACGATTTCCGCTGTGGACTGATCAATCAGGCGATGGTCGAACGCTTTCAACCGAATGCGAATCTTTTGGTTCTGCATTTGCCCTAAACTCCAATGGATGTCGACGGCGCGAGCCGTCTACCCACGCATTCAAAGGATGCGCATTATAGGCACGCCAAAAGCCCATGTCAAACATTTGCTATTGGTGCGCAGAAAAGGGGGCTCGCAAGAGCCCCCTTGATCAATCAATCAAGTAAGCTTACTTGATGATTTTTGCAACAACGCCAGCACCAACGGTACGACCACCTTCGCGAATTGCGAAGCGCAGACCGTCGTCCATAGCGATCGGAGCGATCAGGGTAACAACCATCTTAACGTTGTCGCCCGGCATTACCATTTCAACACCTTCCGGCAGTTCACAAGTACCCGTTACATCAGTGGTACGGAAGTAGAACTGGGGACGGTAGCCCTTGAAGAAAGGCGTGTGACGACCACCTTCTTCTTTGGACAGTACGTAAACTTCTGCTTCGAAGGTAGTGTGCGGGTTGATGGTGCCCGGCTTAGCCAGAACCTGGCCACGCTCGACGTCATCACGCTTAGTACCACGCAGCAGGGCGCCAACGTTCTCACCTGCACGACCTTCGTCGAGCAGCTTACGGAACATTTCAACACCGGTAACGATAGTTTTAGTGGTATCGCGGATACCCACGATTTCCACTTCTTCGCCTGCTTTAACGATACCGCGCTCTACACGACCGGTAACAACAGTACCGCGGCCAGAGATAGAGAACACGTCTTCGATCGGCATCAGGAACGGCTGGTCGATAGCACGCTCCGGCTCAGGGATGTACTCATCCAGAGCTTTGATCAGATTCGCAACAGCAGTAGTACCCATGCCGTTCTCATCTTCACCGTTCAGAGCCATCAGCGCAGAACCAGTGATGATCGGCGTGTCGTCACCCGGGAAGTCGTACTCGTCGAGGAGTTCGCGAACTTCCATCTCAACCAGCTCAAGCAGCTCTTCATCATCGACCATGTCCGCTTTGTTCAGGAACACAACGATGTACGGAACGCCAACCTGACGAGACAGCAGGATGTGCTCACGCGTCTGCGGCATCGGGCCGTCAGCAGCAGAACATACCAGGATTGCGCCGTCCATCTGCGCAGCACCGGTGATCATGTTCTTGACGTAGTCAGCGTGTCCTGGGCAGTCAACGTGCGCGTAGTGGCGCTCTTCAGACTGATACTCAACGTGAGACGTCGCGATGGTGATACCGCGCTCGCGCTCTTCAGGAGCGTTATCGATGGTATCAAACTCACGCCAGTCGCCGCCGAAAACCTCAGCAGACACACGGGTCAGGGCCGCTGTCAGGGTCGTTTTACCGTGGTCGACGTGACCGATGGTGCCGACGTTGACGTGCGGTTTGGAACGTTCAAATTTTTCCTTAGCCACTGCTATAACCTCTTTACGTTAGCTAACGGTTAACCGTTTTGATTGATGACGGCTTCAACGACGCTGGAGGGCGCCTCCTCGTACTTCGCGAACTCCATAGAGTAGCTCGCGCGGCCCTGGGTTTGTGAGCGCAGATCGGTTGCATAACCGAACATCTCACCCAGTGGCACCGTTGCACGAATGACTTTACCTGCGGAAGAGTCATCCATACCCTGCACCAGACCGCGACGACGGCTCAGGTCGCCCATGACGTCACCCATAAACTCTTCGGGGGTCACGATTTCGACCTTCATCACCGGCTCCAGCAGCACGGCCTTGGCCTTCCTGGCACCTTCTTTCACTGCCATAGAAGAAGCAATCTTGAACGCAGTCTCGTTAGAGTCCACGTCGTGGAAGGAACCATCAAACAGCGTTACTTTAACGTCGATCATCGGGTAACCCGCGATGACACCGTTTTTGAGCTGTTCGTAGGCACCCTTCTCAACCGCAGGCACGTATTCCTTGGGAACCGCACCACCTACGATTTCAGAGTTGAACTTGAAGAACAGTTCGTCTTCGCCTTCACCCTTTTCTGCACCAGTCAGCGGCTCAATTCGCAGCCAAACGTGACCATACTGACCACGACCACCCGACTGACGTACAAACTTACCTTCCTGCTCAACACTGCCGCGAATAGTTTCACGATAGGCGACCTGAGGCTTACCGATATTGGCTTCAACCTTGAACTCGCGACGCATACGGTCAACGATAATATCGAGGTGCAGCTCACCCATACCAGAAATGATGGTCTGGCCGGTCTCTTCGTCGGTCTTCACCTGGAAGGAAGGATCTTCCTGGGCCAATTTACCCAGTGCGATACCCATCTTTTCCTGATCAGCCTTCGACTTCGGCTCAACAGCCACCGAGATAACCGGGTCAGGGAATTCCATACGCTCGAGAACAATTTTGTTATCGATATCGCACAGAGTGTCGCCCGTGGTCACGTCTTTCAGACCGATACACGCCGCGATATCACCCGCCAGAATCTCTTTAATCTCTTCGCGGGAGTTGGCGTGCATCTGAACGATACGGCCAACACGCTCTTTCTTCTGTTTAACGGAGTTATAAACGCCGTCACCAGATTTAAGAACGCCCGAATAGACGCGAATAAAGGTCAAAGTACCGACGAAGGGGTCGGTAGCAATCTTAAACGCCAACGCCGCAAATGGAGCGCTGTCATCGGCTACACGAGTATCGATGGTACCGTCTTTATCGTCTAGCTCACCTTCGATCGCTTTAACTTCAGTCGGCGAAGGCATGTATTCGATAATGCCGTCGAGCACTGCCTGAACACCCTTGTTCTTAAATGCAGAACCACAGGTAACCAGAACAATGTCGTTCGCTAACGTACGCGCGCGAAGACCAGCCTTGATCTCTTCAACCGTCAGCTCACCGCCTTCCAAGTACTTGTCCATCAGCTCTTCAGAGCCTTCGGCAGCAGCTTCGATCATTTGCTCGCGATATTTCTCAGCAGTTTCTTGCAGCTCTGCCGGAATATCAACAAGATCAAAATTCATACCCAGACTGGCCTCATCCCACAGGATGGCCTTCATCTGAATCAGGTCGATAACGCCTTTGAAGTCTTCCTCTGTGCCCCAGTTAATCTGGATCGGCACAGCGTTAGCGCCAAGGCGCTCCTTCAGCTGGTCAACAACCATGAAGAAATCAGCGCCAGTGCGGTCCATCTTGTTAACGAAGACCATGCGCGGAACTTCATACTTATTGGCCTGACGCCATACAGTTTCAGTCTGCGGCTGAACACCGGAAGAGCCACACAGCACAACGACCGCACCATCAAGAACACGCAGAGAACGCTCAACTTCGATAGTGAAGTCAACGTGCCCTGGCGTATCAATGATATTGATACGATGCTCGTCAAACTGCTTGCTCATACCCTGCCAGAAGGTGGTTACAGCAGCAGAGGTGATAGTAATACCACGCTCCTGCTCCTGCTCCATCCAGTCTGTCGTCGCAGCACCGTCGTGTACTTCACCCACTTTGTGGGAAAGACCGGTATAGAACAGTACGCGCTCAGTTGTCGTGGTTTTACCCGCGTCAACGTGAGCGACGATACCGATATTGCGATAACGATTAAGTGGAGTCTTGCGTGCCACGGTGAAGCTCCCGTTAGTTGGCGATGCTCGTTAATTCAGCAGTGTTTATTTTGCGTATTCCACCGCCGCCATCGACAACGATAGCGGCAGTGTGTTGCAGCATGGCGAAAAAAACTTTTAGCGCAGCACAACCAGCAAAAACAAACACAAACTCAGAAACGCCGAGTTTAGAAACGATAGTGAGAGAAGGCCTTGTTGGCTTCTGCCATACGGTGCACATCTTCACGCTTCTTAACAGCCGAGCCTTTGCCTTCAGCGGCATCCAGCATCTCACCTGCCAGGCGCTGAACCATCGTTTTTTCACCGCGGCGACGCGCAGCGTCCACCAACCAGCGCATTGCTAAGGCTTGGCGACGCGAAGGACGAACTTCGACCGGCACCTGATAGGTCGCACCACCAACACGGCGCGACTTTACTTCGACCATCGGCTGGATGGTTTCCAGCGCTTTGTCGAAGATTTCCAGCGGCTCTTCATTACTACGCTCGGCAACCTTGTCCAACGCACCGTAGACGATGCGCTCAGCTATGGACTTCTTGCCGCTGACCATCAGGTGGTTCATGAACTTCGCCAGACGCTCACTTCCGAACTTAGGATCCGGCAGGATTTCGCGTTTAGCTACAACTCTTCTTCTAGGCATGATAAGCCCTCAATTAAGGATCCTTCAGGTAAACCCGGGACCAATTGCGCTATTAGCGCCGCCCGACCTTACTCTTATCAGACCGTCATATTCATATTAAGGTAACAACGCAAGCGCCCCAAGACGCTGCAACAAGACGCCTTAGGACTTCGGACGCTTGGTACCGTACTTAGAACGACCCTGCTTACGGTTCTGTACGCCGGAGGTGTCAAGTGCGCCACGAACAGTGTGATAACGCACACCTGGCAAATCCTTTACACGGCCGCCGCGAATCAGAACAACAGAGTGCTCTTGCAGGTTGTGACCTTCACCACCGATGTAAGAAGACACTTCGAAACCGTTGGTAAGGCGCACACGGCAAACCTTACGCAAGGCCGAGTTCGGCTTCTTAGGGGTAGTAGTATAAACGCGCGTACAAACGCCACGCTTTTGCGGGCATGCCTGTAGCGCAGGTACGTCACTCTTAGTGACGGGGCGCTTGCGCGGCTTGCGCACTAGCTGATTAATCGTTGCCATGGTGTTTAGCTGACTCCAATGGTTGCCTAGCCTTTCAACAAATACGGGCAGCGGATGCGGGCGCACCCACCCCACTGTTAAAGGCTGCGCATTCTAAAGGCTGACCCTAGGTGGCGTCAAGTCTTGCTGGCGGTTTAACCAGCAAGACTGCACCATAAGGGCCAGCGACTCGTTGTTACTCGTTTTCCTTACCGTCGATTACAGCTCATCATCTGAATCAAGGGCGGTTAACTGAGCACCAAGCTCCTGTTCAACTTCGGTAGCCGATGGATTGAACAGACGCTCAACGTCTTCGCGCTTGCGACGACGCTCTGCGTGGTGAGTCAGACCGGTACCTGCCGGAATCAGACGTCCAACCACCACGTTTTCTTTCAGGCCGCGCAGATAATCGCGCTTGCCGGTTACCGCTGCCTCGGTCAGTACACGTGTCGTTTCCTGGAACGACGCCGCTGAAATGAACGACTCAGTGGCCAAGCTGGCCTTAGTGATACCCAGCAGCAAGCGTTGATACTTGGCCGGGAATTTACCTTCTTTCTCGAGACGCGCATTCTGTTCTAGCACGCGGACGAGTTCAGCTTGATCGCCAGTAATAAAGTCAGAGTCGCCTGAATCAGAGATCTCTACCTTACGCAGCATCTGGCGAACAATGACTTCGATATGCTTATCGTTGATGCCTACACCCTGGAGGCGGTATACATCTTGCACTTCGGCGGTGATGTATTTGGCCAGTTCCGCCACGCCCAATAACCGCAGGATATCGTGGGGGTTGCTCGGACCATCCGAGATTACTTCACCCTTCTCAACGGTTTCACCCTCGAAGACAGCGATTTGACGCCATTTCGGGATCAACGCTTCAAACGGATCGCCAGATTCCGGCGTAATCGTCAAACGACGCTTACCTTTTGTCTCTTTGCCAAAGCTGATAACACCACTGATTTCCGCCAAGATCGACGACTCTTTCGGCTTGCGCGCCTCAAACAAGTCGGCAACACGCGGCAGACCACCGGTAATATCTTTGTTACCAGACGCCTCTACCGGAATACGTGCAACAACCTCACCTACACCAATGGTAGAGCCATCATCGACGGAGATAATCGAGTTGCCCGGCAGCAGGTACTGTACCGGCGTATTCGATCCAGACACCGACACGTACTCGCCAGCAGCATCTTTCAGCATCACCATCGGGCGCTTATCGCGGCCTGCCATCGGACGGGCTGCCGACTCGATAACCTCAATAGACGACAGACCAGTCATTTCGTCGACGCTACGGTGCATGGTGACACCTTCGTCAAGGTCGATAAACTGCGCCTTACCTTCTACTTCGGCAATGATCGGGTGAGTGTGCGGATCCCACTTCGCGACAATCGCACCGCCATCAACGACATCACCGTCACGAACAGACAGCTCGGCACCGTAAGGTAGCTTGTAGTACTCACGCTCGCGGCCATGGTCATCAGCAACAGCAAGTGCACTGGAACGAGAGACAACGACCAACTTGCCGTCGGCCCGCTCTACATGCTTGATGTTGTGGAGACGCACTTTACCGCCATGCTTGACCTGAACGCTGTCGACTGCCGATGAACGCGATGCCGCACCACCGATGTGGAACGTACGCATGGTCAGCTGGGTACCCGGCTCACCGATGGACTGTGCGGCGATAACACCGACAGACTCACCAATGTTGACCTGATGGCCGCGCGCCAAGTCACGCCCGTAACAGGAGGCACACACGCCGTGGGCAGTGTCACAAGTAATGGTAGAACGAACAATAATCTCGTCGACACCCATGGTGTCTAGCGATGCACACCATTTTTCGTCCAGCAATGTGCCGCGCGGAATAAGCACTTCATCATTACTTGGATCAATAACATCAATCGCAACGACACGACCAAGTACACGCTGAGACAGCGGTACAATGATGTCGCCACCCTCGATGATCGGGTGCAGGGTCAGGCCGTTTTCGGTGCCACAGTCGGTCTCAGTGATGACCAAGTCCTGGGCAACGTCAACTAGACGACGGGTCAGGTAACCGGAGTTAGCCGTTTTCAGAGCCGTATCCGCAAGACCTTTACGAGCACCGTGGGTCGAGATGAAGTACTGGAGTACGTTCAGACCTTCACGGAAGTTGGCGACGATCGGCGTTTCGATGATCGAGCCATCCGGCTTAGCCATCAAACCACGCATACCCGCCAGCTGGCGGATCTGGGCGGCAGAACCACGCGCACCAGAGTCAGCCATGATAAAGACGCTGTTGAACGAGTCTTGCTCAACTTCGTTGCCTTCACGATCGATAACGGTCTCTTTAGAGATACCCACCATCATCGCTTTGGCAACTTTATCGTTGGCCTTCGACCAGATATCGATAACCTTGTTGTACTTCTCACCGGCGGTTACCAGGCCAGAAGAGAACTGATCTTCGATCTCTTTAACTTCGGCTTCTGCAGCGTCAACAATCTCGGTTTTCGCATCAGGAATAACGAAGTCGTTAACACCGATAGAGGCGCCCGACCACGTTGCCAAACGGAAACCGGTGTACATCAATTGGTCAGCGAAGATAACCGTCGGCTTCAAGCCCGCACGACGGTACACCTCATTGATCAAGCTAGAGATCGCCTTTTTCTTCATCGGCTGATCGATTAGCGAGAACGGCACACCTTCCGGCAGAATGCGGAACAGTAGCGCACGGCCAACCGTCGTGTCGTAGATGCGGCGATGGAAACTACGCTCGCCGGTCTCTTCTTCGACATCGACTTCGTCCAGACGCACTTTCACGCGAGCGTGCAGCGATACTGACTGAGTACCAAAGGCGCGCTCTACCTCATTAAGGTCAGAGAACACCATGCCTTCGCCCTTGGCGTTGATCTTTTCGCGGGTCATGTAATACAGACCCAGAACAACGTCTTGCGACGGCACGATAATCGGCTCGCCGTTGGCGGGCGACAGCACGTTATTGGTGGCCATCATCAGCGCACGCGCTTCAAGCTGGGCTTCCAGGGTCAGCGGTACGTGTACCGCCATCTGGTCACCGTCAAAGTCGGCGTTGTAGGCGGCACATACCAGCGGGTGCAGCTGGATCGCTTTACCTTCGATCAACAGCGGCTCAAACGCTTGGATACCAAGACGGTGGAGCGTCGGTGCGCGGTTAAGCAGTACCGGGTGCTCGCGGATAACATCGGCAAGGATGTCCCACACCTCAGGCAATTCACGCTCAACCATCTTCTTCGCTGCTTTGATCGTTGAGGCGTAGCCCAACGACTGCAGCTTGGAGTAGATAAACGGCTTGAACAGCTCCAGTGCCATTTTCTTCGGCAAGCCACACTGGTGCAGACGCAAGGTCGGCCCCACGGTGATAACCGAACGGCCAGAGTAGTCAACACGCTTACCTAGCAAGTTCTGACGGAAACGACCCTGCTTACCTTTGATCATATCGGCAAGGGATTTCAGCGGACGCTTGTTAGAACCTGTAATGGCACGACCACGACGGCCGTTATCCAACAGCGCATCCACCGCCTCCTGCAGCATACGCTTCTCGTTGCGCACGATAATATCCGGCGCATTAAGATCAAGCAGACGCTTCAGGCGGTTGTTACGGTTGATGACGCGACGGTAAAGGTCGTTCAGATCTGAAGTCGCGAAGCGGCCGCCGTCCAGCGGTACCAACGGACGAAGATCCGGCGGCAGCACAGGCAGCACTTCCATGACCATCCACGCCGGCGCGTTGCCGGAGTGGTAGAACGCTTCAAGTAGCTTCAAGCGCTTTGAAAGCTTCTTAATCTTAGTTTCAGAGTTAGTCTGCGGAATCTCTTCACGCAGGTGATTAATCTCTTCTTCCAGATCAATATCTTTCAGCAGTTCTTGGACAGCTTCGGCACCCATGCGGGCGTCGAAGTCATCACCGAACTCTTCTAGCGCTTCAAAGTACTGCTCATCGTTGAGTAACTGACCACGCTCCAGCGTAGTCATACCGGGATCGATGACGACAAAGCTTTCGAAGTACAGCACGCGCTCGATATCACGCAGGGTCATATCGAGGAACATGCCGATACGGGACGGCAGTGACTTCAAAAACCAAATGTGAGCAACTGGCGATGCCAGCTCAATGTGGCCCATCCGCTCACGGCGCACGGCAGCCTTGGTGACTTCGACGCCACACTTCTCACAGATGATGCCGCGGTGCTTCATGCGCTTATACTTACCGCACAAACACTCGTAGTCTTTGACTGGGCCGAAAATCTTGGCGCAGAACAGACCATCCCGCTCCGGTTTAAAGGTACGGTAGTTGATGGTCTCGGGCTTCTTCACCTCGCCAAACGACCAGGAGCGAATCATGTCCGGCGACGCCAGGGTAATCTTGATCGCGTCAAACTCTTCGGACTGAGATTGCGATTTGAGTACTTTCACCAAATCTTTCATGGGACGGCTCCTAGCTCTCTAACTCGATATCGATGCCCAGCGAGCGGATTTCCTTCACGAGTACGTTGAAGGATTCCGGCATGCCTGCCTGCATGGTGTGGTCGCCATCCACGATGTTTTTATACATCTTGGTGCGGCCTTCGACGTCGTCCGACTTGACGGTGAGCATCTCTTGCAGCGTATACGCGGCACCGTAAGCTTCCAGCGCCCACACTTCCATCTCACCAAAGCGCTGACCACCGAACTGCGCCTTACCACCCAGCGGCTGCTGAGTCACTAGCGAGTAAGAACCGGTAGAGCGCGCGTGCATCTTGTCGTCTACCAAGTGGTTCAGCTTGAGCATATACATGTAGCCAACGGTCACCGAGCGGTCAAACGCATCGCCAGTACGGCCATCGTACAGCGTCATCTGGCCAGACTCAGGAATGTCAGCAAGCTTCAGCAGGTGTTTGATCTCATGCTCTTTAGCACCATCGAACACCGGCGTTGCCATAGGCACACCGCCTTTGAGGTTTTTCGCTAGTGCAATGATTTCTTCATCGCTTAACGAATCGATATCCTCAACACGGGTTCCCGGCGTGTTATATATCTGGCCCAGGAAGTCGCGAATTTCAGCAACTTGCTGACCACGGGCATCACGCAACATCGCGTCGATTTTGACACCCAAACCACGGGCAGCCATACCCAAGTGTGTTTCCAAAATCTGACCGACGTTCATCCGCGACGGTACACCCAGCGGGTTCAACACCACATCAACCGGCTCGCCCTTCTCATCGAACGGCATATCTTCGATGGGCATGATTGCCGAGATAACACCTTTGTTACCGTGACGACCAGCCATCTTGTCGCCGGGCTGAATGCGACGCTTAACCGCCATGTAAACCTTGACGATTTTAAGCACGCCCGGTGCGAGATCATCGCCCTGGGTCAGCTTGCGCTTCTTATCTTCAAAGCGCTCGTCCATCTCTTTACGACGGTTTTCGAGCTGCTCATCAGCCTGGGCCAACAGTTCGTTGTAAGCCTCATCCTGCATGCGCAGCTTGAACCACTGCTGACGCGGTAGCTCGTCGAGGTAAGCCTCGTCAAGTACATCGCCTTTCTTCAGATTCGGGCCGCCATTAACAGCCTGACCTTCCAACGTGCGTTTCAGGCGCTCAAAGGTAGCGTCTTCAGCGATACGATAGGTTTCCTGAAGATCTTTACGCACTTCGTCCAGCTGCATCTGTTCGATAGCAAGCGCACGAGAGTCTTTTTCAACGCCGTCACGGGTAAATACCTGGACGTCGATGACGGTACCCTTCATGCCGGTCGGCGCGCGCAGCGAGGTATCTTTAACGTCAGATGCTTTCTCACCGAAGATAGCACGCAGCAGTTTCTCTTCCGGCGTCAGCTGGGTTTCACCTTTCGGTGTTACCTTACCGACCAGGATATCGCCGGGGCCAACTTCAGCACCGATGTAAACAACACCCGCTTCGTCCAACTTACCCAGCGCGGACTCACCAACGTTAGGAATATCGGCGGTGATCTCTTCCGGCCCTAACTTGGTATCGCGAGATACGCAGGTCAGTTCCTGAATATGAATCGTGGTAAAGCGGTCTTCTTGAACCACCCGCTCAGACAGCAGGATAGAGTCCTCAAAGTTATAACCATTCCAGGGCATGAACGCGATGCGCATGTTCTGGCCTAGCGCCAAATCACCCATATCAACAGACGGGCCGTCGGCAAGAATATCGCCACGAGCTACGTTGTCACCAGGCCGCACAATGGGGCGCTGATTCATACAGGTGTTCTGGTTTGAACGGGTGTACTTGGTCAGGTTGTAGATATCAACACCGGCTTCACCGCCGATGATCTCATCTTCATGTACCCGTACCACGACACGACGTGCGTCAACGGAGTCGATCACACCACCACGACGTGCGACGGCACAAACACCGGAGTCACGTGCAACGAAGCGCTCCATACCAGTACCCACTAGCGGCTTGTCAGCGCGCAAGGTCGGTACCGCCTGACGCTGCATGTTCGCCCCCATCAAGGCGCGGTTAGCATCATCGTGCTCCAGGAACGGAATCAGTGCGGCCGCTACCGAAACAACCTGACGCGGTGAAACGTCCATTAGCGTCACTTGCTCAGGACGCATAAACGTGGTTTCACCACGATGACGCACCTGAACCAAGTCGTCACTCAGCCTGTTGGACTCATCCACAGTAGCTGACGCCTGGGCAATAACGAAATCACCCTCTTCGATCGCCGACAGGTGAACGATATCGTCAGTCACTTGACAGGAATTAACCTTACGGTACGGCGTTTCGAGGAAGCCGTAGCTGTTGGTGTGACTGTATGTCGCCAACGAGTTGATCAGACCGATGTTCGGGCCTTCCGGCGTTTCGATCGGACACAAGCGACCGTAGTGCGTGGCATGTACGTCGCGCACTTCGAAACCGGCACGCTCACGGGTCAAACCACCTGGGCCGAGTGCAGACACACGACGCTTGTGGGTAACCTCGGAAAGCGGGTTGTTCTGATCCATAAACTGAGATAACTGGCTAGAACCGAAGAACTCTTTCACCGCTGCCGCCACCGGCTTAGCGTTGATCAGATCCTGCGGCATCAGGCCTTCGCTTTCCGCCATGGAAAGACGTTCTTTCACTGCACGCTCTACGCGAACCAAGCCAACGCGGAACTGGTTTTCAGCCATTTCACCAACACAGCGAATACGGCGGTTGCCCAGGTGATCGATATCATCAACGTCGCCAAAGCCGTTACGGATATTGATCAGCTCACGCAGAACATCGAGGATGTCTTTGCGATCCAGTACGCCAGAGCCCGTGTCGGTATCACGACGCAGACGGCGGTTAAACTTCATACGACCAACGCCTGACAGGTCGTAGCGATCTTCGCTGAAGAACAGGTTATTAAATAGCGTCTCAGCAGCTTCTTTGGTGGGCGGCTCACCAGGGCGCATCATGCGATAAATTTCGACCAACGCTTCAAGCGCGGAGCCTGTGGCATCCAGTTTAAGCGTATCGGAAATAAACGAACCACAGTCGAGATCATTCGTGTAGAGCGTTTCGATGTGGGTGATGCCACCCTGAGCCATACGCTCAAGTACTTCTGGCGTAATTTCGGTATTACACGGACAGATCAGCTCGCCAGTTTTAGTATCGATCTGATCTTTGGCCAACGTTTTACCAAACAGGTACTCCATCGGTATTTCCAGTCGCTCTAGGCCAGCTTTTTCAAGCTGACGGATGTGCTTCTGGGTAATACGACGCCCTTCTTCAACAATGACATTACCTTCGCCATCTTTAATGTCGAAAGTAGCTGTTTCACCGCGCAGGCGTGACGGTACCAGCTCTACGAAGAAGCCAGTTTTTTCAATACTAAATTTGCTGGTCTCGAAAAACTCTTCAAGGATCTCTTCGGTGCTCATTCCCAGGGCACGCATCAACACCGACGCTGGAAGCTTCCGGCGACGGTCAATACGTACAAAGACGTTGTCTTTAGGATCGAACTCGAAGTCCAGCCAGGAACCACGATAAGGAATCACTCGGGCAGAATAGAGCAGCTTACCAGAGGAGTGACTCTTGCCTTTATCGTGATCGAAGAACACACCGGGCGAACGGTGGAGCTGAGAAACGATAACCCGCTCAGTACCATTGATGACAAAGGTACCATTCTCGGTCATCAGGGGGATTTCCCCCATGTAGACTTCCTGCTCTTTAATATCCTTGATTGCCTTGTTCGAGGAGTCGCGATCATAGATGATCAAGCGAACCTTGACACGCAGCGGGGCGGAATAGGTCACGCCACGCAGCTGACACTCCTTTACATCGAACGCCGGCGTGCCGAAACGGTAGCTGACATACTCCAGCGCCGCATTCCCAGAGAAGCTTTCAATCGGAAACACGGACTTGAACGCCGCGTGCAGACCAATCTCGTGGCGCTCGTCGGGCGAACGATCCTGCTGGAGAAAGTCGTAGTAGGAATCAAGCTGGATGGCCAGCAAGTAAGGCACATCCATCACTTGGGGCAGTTTGCCGAAATCCTTGCGGATGCGTTTTTTCTCAGTATATGAGTAAGCCATCTGTATTCCCCAGCTTGTTCACCATGGGTGACCGATGCGTGGTCATCTGCCCCGCGGGCGTTTCAGACGCAGACAGCAAGCTCCTAAATCGGTAGCTCGCCGTCAAAAATCTTGATAGATAACAGTGTTACAGTAGTGCTGCTAGCGCTTCGTTATCACTCGCGCTTCACAACTTACGCTTCACAACTTACGCTTCACAACAACGGTCTTACTGTTTTGCTGCTTCTTACCGCAGCCTTTCTGCTGCAATGCTGCCGAGCAACATGATACAACAGAAAAAGGCCGGCAGCGGGATAAGCCCGCCGCCAGCCGTGGAAGCTTACGCAGCGCGTAAAGCCGTCAGCACAAGAATTACTTGAGCTCGACGCTTGCGCCCGCTTCTTCCAGCTTGGTCTTAGCTGCTTCAGCGTCTTCTTTAGACATTGCTTCTTTGATGGTAGCCGGCGCGCCATCAACTGCACCTTTGGCTTCTTTCAGGCCAAGACCAGTGATTTCACGAACTGCTTTGATGACGTTAACTTTCTTGTCACCAGCAGAGGTCAGTACCAGATCAAATTCAGTCTGTTCTTCAGCAGCTGCTTCGCCGCCTGCAGCCGGGCCAGCCATTACGGCTGCTGCTGCAGAAACGCCGAATTTCTCTTCCATTGCTTCGATCAGCTCGACAACTTCCATTACGGACATGTCGGCTACAGCATTGATGATATCGTCTTTGGTCAGTGCCATTGTCTCATTCCTAACTTTGCGGGAGCCTCGGTCTACCGAGTGCTCAGGATTCATTGCATGGTCCAAGCAGCGCTCTGCTTATGCAGCGCAGACTGCTTGCAAAAAGGCCTGCTTATGCAGCTTCTTCTTGCTTCTGGTCGCGCAGGGCGGCCAGAGTACGAACCAGCTTGCCAGCGGAGGCTTCTTTCATTACCGACATCAACTTAGCAATTGCTTCGTCGTAAGTCGGTAGGGTTGCCAGACGATCGATGTCAGCAGCCGGAATCAGCTCACCTTCGTAGGCCAGCGCCTTCACTTCGAAGTTCTGATCTTGCTTCGCAAACTCTTTGAACAAACGAGCGGCAGCGCCCGGGTGCTCAGTAGAGAAAGCCAGCAGAGTAGGACCAACAAAGCTCTCGTTCAGGCACTCCCACTGAGTACCTTCGAGGGCGCGGCGTGCCAGAGTGTTGCGAACAACACGCAGCTGGACGCCATTCTCACGCGCTTGCTTACGCAGGTCGGTCATTTTACCGACTGTAACGCCGCGAGAATCGGCAACTACGACGGAGAGTGCGCCCTTGGCCGCTTCACTGACCTCGGCAACAATCGCTTTCTTGCCTTCAAGTGCTAGTGGCACAGTGATCACTCCTTCGTGCCGGAACCCACAACAGGCCCCGGTGGTTACCATCTCTTCCAGCGAAAACAACGCTGGAAGCCTTAGGGGATGGTGCTCACCAGAAAGCGGTTTGGCTAAAAACCTCAACCAACTGGCGGCCACACCATCTGCGCAGGCGCCTTTAGGGCGATTAAGCCGCACTCTTAAAAGGTGCGGCACCTGCGGTCTTTGACGGTGCCCTGCCTGGCTTACGCATTAACAGGGGACCGCAAAGTTCTTGCTCGGTTCTAACAAAAAACGTACAACTACCTGCTTATACCAACGCAGAATGGTCGATAGTCAAACCTGGACCCATGGTAGTGGACAGGGTGACTTTCTTAAAGTAGATACCTTTAGAAGAGCTCGGCTTGAGCCTCTTAAGGTCAGCGACCAACGCTTCCAGGTTACCCAGAACAGCAGAGGCTTCAAAATCAGCCTTACCCAATGTTGTATGGATAATGCCATTTTTGTCTGTACGGAAACGCACCTGGCCTGCCTTAGCATTTTTAACCGCCGTGGCAACGTCAGGTGTAACGGTGCCAACTTTCGGGTTAGGCATCAGGCCGCGTGGACCAAGAATCTGACCCAACTGACCGACAACACGCATAGCATCTGGAGAAGCAATCACGACGTCAAAATCCATTACGCCTTTTTTGACTTGCTCAGCCAAATCTTCCATACCTACGATGTCAGCGCCTGCTTCTTTAGCAGCATCGGCATTAGCACCCTGGGTGAAAACCGCCACGCGTACGTCTTTGCCAGTACCGTTAGGCATGACAGTAGCACCACGTACAACTTGGTCAGATTTACGCGGATCAACACCAAGGTTGATCGCCACATCCAAGGACTCTTTGAATTTAACAGTGGACAGCTCAGCGAGCAGCGCAACCGCTTCTTCAAGAGAGTAAGCTTTGTTCGGGTCTACTTTCTCGCGAATAACTTTCGCGCGCTTAGTTAGTTTAGCCATGATCAGAGACCCTCCACATTTAGGCCCATGCTACGAGCGCTGCCAGCGATGGTGCGCACCGCGGCATCGAGATCAGAAGCCGTCATATCTGGCTCTTTCGTTTTAGCGATCTCTTCAAGCTGCTCACGCGTCACGGTACCAACCTTCTTCTTGTTCGGCTCACCAGAACCGGACTTGATGCCCGCTGCTTTTTTCAGCAGTACGGCAGCAGGTGGCGTCTTGGTGACGAACGTGAAGCTACGGTCAGAGTAAACGGTGATCACGACAGGCGTCGGCAGACCAGGCTCAATCTCTTGAGTAGCCGCGTTGAACGCCTTACAGAATTCCATGATGTTCACGCCGTGCTGACCCAGCGCAGGGCCGACGGGCGGACTAGGATTGGCTTTACCTGCAGCAACCTGCAGTTTGATATAAGCCTGTACTTTCTTGGCCATGATAATTACTCCAGTTGGGTGATAGCGCCTTACGGCTCCCCGGTACATATAAAGCAGCGCTTAGCTGCTTCACATAATGCAGGGATGGCATGCAATGCACGCCACCCCGCCTCTTAATTAAGCTTACTCTTTTTCCACCTGGGAGAACTCAAGCTCCACAGGTGTTGCACGCCCGAAGATCAACACGCTGACCTGCAAACGGCTCTTGTCATAGTTCACTTCTTCAACAACACCGTTGAAGTCAGCAAACGGACCATCAACAACACGAACTGACTGACCCGGCTCAAACATGGTTTTAGGCCGCGGCTTGTCAGTACCGTCTTTCACGCGACGCAAAATAGCGTCTGCTTCGCGCGAAGTAATAGGTGCAGGCTTCTCTTTCGTGCCACCAATGAACCCCATTACACGCGGAGTTTCATTGACGAGATGCCAGGTTTCGTCGGCCATTTCCATCTCGACCAACACGTAGCCTGGATAGAATTTGCGCTCACTCTTACGGCGCTTACCGTCACGCACTTCGACGACTTCTTCCGTTGGCACTAGAATTTCGCCAAAGCGATCTTCCATGCCATACATCTTCACACGCTCAATAAGCGAGCGCATGACATGCTTTTCAAAGCCGGAATAAGCGTGGACGACATACCAACGTTTGGACATGAAAGCTCCTAACCAATGACGCCGGACATCGCCCAGCCAAGAAGAGTATCGATCAACCACAGCATCAGACCCACCACCACAACGGCCGCCAGCACAATAGCTGTGGTCTGAATGGTTTCGGGGCGAGTCGGCCATACAACGCGCTGTATCTCTTTCTTGGCGCTGACGGCAAGCTCTACTAAATCGCGACCTTTAGCAGTGGTCAGCGCGATCAAACCCGCAATCGCACACAACACCACCACACCCAATACGCGGTAGAGCAGGCCAATATCAGCGAAATAGGTGTTACCAACAACTGCAACGACAAGCAGCGCCACAACCGCCGCCCACTTGAGCCCGTCATGGCGCGACTGTTGCACCTCTTCGCCATGTTTTACGGAACTAGGCTTCATAAAAACGAGACTCCCAAGGGTGCAGCGAGCGACAAAGGAATTCTAGAAAAAGACATACCAACCTGGGGAAGGTTGGCAGGCCAGGAGGGAATCGAACCCCCAACCTGCGGTTTTGGAGACCGCTGCTCTGCCAATTGAGCTACTGGCCTGTATCGTCATGTGCGCAAAAAATGCCTGCGCAACAGCGGGCGCCATATTAGCGGATAACTTCCCGCCTGACAACCCTCAACACTCATCAAAACTGACAAGTGAAAACAAAAAAAGCGAGCTTAGCTCGCTTTTCTGCAATATGGAGCTCATGGACGGAATTGAACCGTCGACCTCACCCTTACCAAGGGTGTGCTCTACCCCTGAGCTACATGAGCCAAATACATCAAACTGGAGCGGGCGGCGGGAATCGAACCCGCACCATCAGCTTGGAAGGCTGAGGTTCTACCATTGAACTACGCCCGCCGAACTTGCCTTTGGAATGACAGTCCGCTGCACGAGATACAGTAGCTAAGCCCGCTTACCGACCTTTCATTCCCAAGCAATGACATAGCCACTGCTCGATAAAACTGGTGGAGAGGGAAGGATTCGAACCTTCGAAGCTTTCGCGGCAGATTTACAGTCTGCTCCCTTTGGCCACTCGGGAACCTCTCCAGCTGTGGCGGCACATTATGCCAGCCTCCAAAGCAGTGTCAAGCTTGCAAACCTTTTATTTATCAAAGCTTGTGAGCCTATCAACACTTGCACACTAATATTTAACGTGGCTTGTGCCTTGGAACGCGCTGCATTCTGTCAAAGCAGCATTGAGAATGCAAGACCTGCGCGAATTTTTTCTAACGAAACAGGCTCAGGCACTCCAGGTGCACCCGACATTTTCCCAGCACGCTCCGCAAAGGTCAGCGGAAAGCTAGCTTCCAACCCCCCGTACACCATATCCGGCCATACCGCATGGGGCACTTGAACACCGCGCGAAATCACTCTGGCATCACCACCGGTCAATAGCATCGGCAGTGCAATCCCCTGCTGATCGCATACTTCACTGTAAATTCTGTTAATCGCACTGACCGCCGCCATATAGATACCGTGATTGACAGCGTCTACCGTGCGCCTCCCCGGCTCCAGTAACGCATCAGCTTCACTTTCTGGGTCAATTGCTACGTTGCGGGTGCCTAATTTGAGGCTCTCTTTCATTAATCGTAATCCGGGTACAATAAACCCTCCGAGATGGACACCGCCAGGCAATACAAAATCAATAGTGATCGCACTACCGCAATCGACTGCACAGCAACCGCCCGCCAATTGATAGCCTGCCAGCGCGCCCATCCAACGATCTACACCCAGCCGTCCGGCCTCTTCATAGCCGTTAACAACACCCAATGCTTCAGGGGTTGAACGCGCAACATATACTTGGCGCACCTGGCGACGCAGTAAGGCTACGGTCTCCTCTAGCACGGCAGCTCTAGCGACACTGGAAATGCGTACCGCCTCTACTACGTCAAGATTCGGAATATCTGCCCCAGGCCGCCATTCTTCTCGTGTCCACACAGCACCTCGTGAACGTATTTCACTACTTTCGGCATCTTTTAAACGCCATTTCGATAGCGTATTGCCGATATCCAAATCCAAAATCATAGGCGCCTGCGTACACTGATCTCACCGCCCGACAGGCGTCGCGAGTGATCATTTTCGGTAACCCAAAGATTACCACTCTCATCTACCTCTCTAGCCACTGCATCGCTTGAGCGCTCACCCTGAATAATACGAATCGGTAACCCTGCATAGGCATGGCGACTGTTCCATTCGTCTCGCCAACGGGAAAATCCTTCGCTTTCGAAGCCTGCCAGCATATCCAATAACCCAGATACCATATCTGCGGCTAACTGATTGCGTGAAATGCCCGTTTTTGCATCAAACAGCGCTGCCACAGGCTGATCAATAGTGGCACGCAGACTATCGGGTAGCGACAGATTCATGCCAATTCCAATGACTACTTCACAGGGCCCTGCTGCATCCCCAGTGACTTCAATCAAAATACCGGCCAGCTTGCCAAGCTCACTACCTTTTTCTGCCAGTAATATATCGTTAGGCCATTTTAATTTGGGTGAAACCTCATACTGCTCCAGCACTTGAGCAACCACCACGCCAACCGCAAGACTCAACCCTTCTAGGGCATTAACCCCTGATTCAAAACGCCAGCCAAGCGAAAGCATCAAGCTCTGCCCCCAAGGCGTAGACCATACGCGCCCGCGCCGACCACGACCTGCGGTTTGTAACTCAGCAAAGCATACCTCACCGTGCCCCGCTCCCTGCGCAAAGCGCTCGCGCACATATTCATTGCTCGATGGCAGTTGATCTTCAATGAATAGCCTGGCCAAGAGATGGCGAGCACTAGCGGGCAAACGCTCCACAATTTTTGCGCCATCCAGCGGCTCTAACGGATAGGCAAGTCGATAACCTCGACCTTTCACAGCCACCAGTTCAACGCCCAGCGCGTCTAATTTTTTTAGTTGTTTCCATACGGCGGCTCGGGAAACGCCCAGCGCTTCACCTAATTGTTCACCGGAATGAACCTCGCCATCGCTTAACAAACGCATCAGGTTACCGATGGTCATGTGCTTGCCCCAACTGGGAAAACGCCTATCTTAACGGAAGCACTGCTGGAGCGAAAACTGCCATATTTAGGTTATTGACTTGCACCTTTATTTAAGACAGCACTGGTAGTGGACCGCGCCCAGACCCTATAATGCCGCCCTATTTTTCTAGCAGGATCGCGTCGTGATCGAGAATCTTCGCAACATTGCCATCATCGCCCACGTTGACCATGGTAAAACTACCTTGGTAGACAAGCTGTTAAGCCAGTCTGGAACGCTCGACCGTAAGGCCGAAGGCCAAGAGCGCATCATGGACTCCAATGACCAGGAGAAAGAGCGTGGTATTACCATCCTGGCCAAAAACACTGCTATTCAGTGGCAAGATGGCAATGGTAAGGATTACCACATCAACATCGTGGACACCCCTGGACACGCCGACTTTGGTGGCGAGGTTGAGCGGGTTATGTCCATGGTGGACTCGGTACTGCTTCTGGTAGACGCCGTTGACGGCCCTATGCCGCAGACTCGCTTCGTTACTCAAAAAGCATTTGCCCAGGGGCTGAAGCCGATCGTCGTCGTCAATAAAATTGACCGTCCCGGCGCACGCCCGGACTGGGTTATTGATCAGATTTTTGATCTGTTTGATAACTTGGGAGCTTCCGACGATCAGCTTGATTTCCCGATCATCTACTGCTCGGCGCTGAACGGCATTGCTGGCATGGATCCAGAAGAGCTGGCTGACAACATGGACCCCATGTTCCAGGCAATTGTCGATATCGTTGAGCCTCCCGCAGTTGAGATTGACGGTCCATTCCAGATGCAAATCTCCGCGCTGGATTACAATAGCTACGTCGGCGTAATCGGCCTTGGCCGCATCAAGCGTGGCTCGGTGAAGCCTAACCAGCAAATTTCGGTCATCAGCGTTGATGGCTCTACTCGCAAGGGTAAAATCGGTCAGGTCATGACTCATATGGGTCTTGAGCGCGTCCAAACGACGGAAGCGACGGCAGGTGATATCGTCTGCGTTACTGGCATTGAAGATCTATCGATCTCTGACACGCTGTGTGACCCCAGTGCCATTGAAGCATTGCCGCCACTGTCTGTTGACGAACCGACCGTTTCAATGACGTTCCAGGTCAATGACTCGCCGTTCGCTGGCAAAGAAGGCAAGTTCGTCACCAGCCGTAATATTAAAGATCGTTTGGAACAAGAACTGATCCACAACGTGGCACTGCGCGTTGAACAGGGCGAAACTCCTGAGAAATTCAAAGTTTCTGGCCGTGGTGAGCTGCACTTGTCGGTATTGATTGAAACCATGCGCCGCGAAGGTTTCGAGCTGGCAGTTGGCCGCCCAGAAGTTATCATTAAAGAGATCGACGGCGTTAAGCAAGAGCCCTATGAAGAGGTCATTATCGACTGTGAAGAGCAGCATCAAGGCTCCATCATGGAAGAGCTTGGCTACCGTAAGGGCGAGCTAACTAACATGAATCCTGATGGCAAGGGTCGTGTTCGTTTAGACTTTATTATTCCGGCGCGTGGCTTGATCGGTTTCCGTGGTCAGTTCTTAACCTTGACCTCAGGCACCGGCATCCTGACTAGCCGCTTTGACCACTACGGCCCGCTAAAGCCCGATGCTTCTATCGAGCGTCGCAATGGCGTATTGGTCTCCATGGTCGGTGGAAAAGCCCTTGCTTATGCACTTTACGCCTTGCAGGAACGTGGCAAGCTAATCATTGATCACGCGACTGAAGTATACGAAGGCATGCTGATTGGCATTAATAATCGTGCCAATGACATGGTCGTTAACCCGACCAAAGGCAAAAAGCTCGATAACATGCGCTCAACGGGTAACGATGAAAACATCGTGTTGACGCCGCCGATCAAGTTCACTCTTGAGCAGGCCATCGAATTCTTGGATTCCGATGAACTGGTTGAAGTTACTCCCAGCCATATTCGTCTACGCAAGAAGCACCTGACCGAAAACGAGCGCAAGCGTTCTAGCAAGAAGTAAGCACTCGCCAGTCAATGCTCGCTAGCAAGTCCCCGAAAGCCCGCCATGTGCGGGCTTCTTTTATGACGTGCGATAACGATCTTCCTTCGCTCATTTCCCGCCTTCGCATTACCCCACACGCCCCGCCCCCTGCGCCAAGCGGCTTCATAAACGCAGCCTTAACGCTAGCAGGCTGGTAAGCGTAGGCGTTCTATCGCAAAGTAGCGCTATTAACAGTGCGTCCTAGGGCCGCTGGCAACCTACAATTCATACAAGTGTTTGGATGCTTATCCCCATCCTTTCACTACCACACGGACACTCCTCCACATGAGCGGTCATAACGTCTGGACTCACAAAGGCACATTTTTGCTGGCAGCGGTTGGCTCAGCCGTCGGCTTAGGAAACCTCTGGCGCTTCCCCTATCTGACTGGGGAAAACGGCGGCGGCGCGTTTATTTTAATTTACGCACTGACCATTTTTGCTGTCGGCATCCCCATTTTGATTGCGGAAACCATGCTTGGTCGAACCAGTCGACAAAGCCCTATCATGGGGATGCGTCACTTAACTAAAACACACAAGACCTCCCGTGCCTGGGAATCCATTGGCTGGCTGGGGGCTGCTTCCGCCTTTTTAATTTTGAGTTTTTATTCTGTCATTGCTGGCTGGGCATTGCACTACACGTGGCTGATGCTAACCGGCTCATTAGTCGGTGCCGATGCAGCAACGATTAGCGCTGGGTTTGATGCGTTGCTGGCGTCTCCGGGCCTGATGACGCTTTATCACACACTGTTTATCGCCTTCTCGGCGTTAATTGTCGGCATGGGGATTCATAAAGGGATCGAGTCAGGGCTGCGCATCATGATGCCAGCGCTGTTTGTGATACTCATCGTGGTACTTATCTACGGCGTCATCAATGGAGACGTAAGAGCGGCAGCAAGCTTCCTGTTTACGTTCAATATTGCTGATCTCAGCTTAGAAGGCTGGTTACAGGCGATGGGGCAATCCTTCTTCACCCTGAGCCTTGGGATGGGTGCCATCATGGCCTACGGCGCTTATATGTCCAGCGAAGCTTCTCTCACCCGAACCGCTATCGCCGTGGCATTTGTAGATACTGCGGTTGCCATGGTGGCAGGGTTAGCAATTTTCTCGCTGGTATTTGGTGCAGGGCTAGAAACCGGCCAAGGCCCGGGACTGATGTTTGTTACTCTGCCGCTAGCATTTGCTGACATGCCGTTTGGTGCTCTGGTAGGCGGCGTCTTCTTTATTCTGGTGCTAGGGGCCGCAGTTAGCTCATCTATTTCATTAATAGAGCCGGTTGCGGCCTTCTTAGTCGAACGTTTTGATATGACGCGCCCCCAGGCGGTCACTATCATGGTCGTCGCTGCTTGGGCGATGGGCTTACTGACAGTGGTGAGCTTCAATGTGTGGGCAGAAGGTACGATTTCCCACGCTCTATTTGGACGCAGCGCTTTTGAATTTATTGAGCTTTTGACCAATATCTTTATGCCGCTGGGCGGGTTATTGATCGCTCTATTCGCAGGCTGGGCACTGACTCAAAGTGAAGTCATGAAAGAGCTTGGCACCAACATCACTTGGTTCAAAACTTGGCGGTTCCTGGTGCGCTTTGTTGGCCCTGCTGCGGTGTCGTTTGTATTTTTACGCACTATTCCACAGGTGGAAGGTTACGTTATCCCAAGCCTCGGCGCGCTGCTCATTGTGGGTGCATTTGCCTTGAGTCAGCGGCTACGTAAGTCTACTTAATATAATGCTAATAACGCGGGCGGCCAAGGTCGCCTAAGGCGCGAGGACACGATGACTCCCCTTATTGAGGTACAACACGTCAACAAAGCCTTCGGCGGATTGCACGTTATCAATGACTGCTCAATCCGGGTTGAAAAAGGTTCGATTACCGGCATGATCGGCCCCAACGGCGCAGGCAAGTCCACGCTTTTCAATTTAATTGCGGGCGCACTGACGCCAGATAGTGGCCGCATTCTATTGGATGGTGAGGACATTACGTCGCTAAGCGCTGATCAACGTTTCCACAAAGGCTTGCTACGCACCTTCCAAATCGCCCATGAGTTCAGCCAAATGAGCGCGTTGGAAAATTTGATGATGGTGCCACCCAATCAAGCAGGGGAACGTCTATTTAACACGTGGTTCAAGCCTGCTCTGGTACGTAGCCAGGAGGCAGAGGTGCGCCGCCGCGCACTCGAAGTCATTGAGTTTGTTGGTTTGCATCATGTACGGAACGAGCTTGCGGGCAACTTGTCGGGTGGTCAGAAAAAATTGCTAGAACTTGGCCGCACGATGATGACCGATGCCAAAGTCGTGCTATTAGACGAAATCGCCGCCGGTGTAAACCGCACACTACTCGGCGACTTAATGGGCAACATCGAACGTTTAAACCGCGAAATGGGCTATACCTTTCTGGTGATTGAGCACGATATGGACATGATTTCGCGGCTCTGCGATCCAGTGATTGTACTGGCACAAGGCAGCGTCATGGTTGAGGGTTCAATTGAAGAAATACAAAACAATCCAGCCGTTATAGAAGCCTATTTCGGCACTGATGCCGCTTGATAACGCTGAGTTTGTCACCTAAATAATAGCCACAACAACATGGTCGCCATTGTTCACCACGGTGCGGCCCAGCTGAGACGCGTCTATGTCATCCACACCGTCATCCCCAAAGCCACTGCTCGAGGCACGCGATGTGCACGGCGGCTATGGCAGTATGAATATCCTTAACGGGGTCAATATGACCCTGTATGCCGATGAAGTCGGTGTCATTGTTGGCCCTAACGGCGCTGGCAAATCCACTATGCTAAAAGCAGTATTTGGACTGTTGAACGTTAATCAGGGCGAGATTTTGCTTAACGGCCAGCCGATCCATAACCTCCCGCCTAATCAGTTGGTTGAGCGTGGTATGGGCTTTGTCCCCCAGGAGAAAAACGTTTTCCCCAGTCTCACAGTTAAAGAAAACCTAGAGATGGGCGCCTACCTTAAACCTCAAAACGTAAAGCGCATGCTGGAGCAAGTTTACGACTTCTTCCCCCCTCTCGTTGAGAAGCGCCACCAACCCGCGGGTGAGCTTTCCGGTGGCCAGCGCCAAATGGTCGCCATGGGCCGTGCGCTAATGGCTGAACCTAGCCTGCTGCTGCTGGATGAGCCAACCGCTGGCTTGTCGCCCCTTTATATGAATGAAATTTTTGACCGGGTTAAAAAAATTAACGCCGCAGGCGTGGGCATTTTGATGGTGGAACAGAATGCTAAACAGGCTTTAGCCATTGCCGATAAAGGCTTTGTGCTGGCGGCGGGACAAAACCGCTTTACAGACACTGGGGCTGCGTTGCTAGCTGACCCTGACGTCGCCAAAAGCTTTTTGGGCGGCTAGCCCGGGAGAGAAACGCGTGAACGAACTGGTCTTTTTTATCAATAACGTAGTGATTGCAGGTAGCGTCACTGGCTCTATTTATGCCATTGGTGCCATTGGCGTCACGTTAATTTTTAGCATTATGCGCTTTGCCCACTTTGCCCATGCCGACATAATGACGTTTGGTGCCTTCATGGTGCTGCTCCTAACGACCGCATTCCCAGCGGTGGGCGCTAGTATCGGAGTACCTACAGCGCTCGTCATGCTGCCGTTAGCGATGCTGCTTACTGCAGCACTGGCAGTGGGCATTGATAAGGCGTTCTATAAGCCGCTACGCGCCCATGGAGTAAAGCCTATTGTGATGGTCATTGGCTCGCTGGGCGTGACACTTATGCTCCAAGGATTTATCCGGCTATTTTCCGGTACCGGTGGTCAAAGCTTGTACGTCGATGACCGCAAGGAAATTTTCCGCATCGCGCTACCTTTCGAGGGAGTTCGAGCCCCCATCGTGATTACCGAGCCTCAGATTTATTTGTTTGTGATTACGTTAGTGGCAGTGGTCGCCCTACACCTATTCCTCAATCGCTCGCGACTTGGCAAAGCCATGCGCGCCATGTCAGACAACCCGGAACTTGCTCAGGCATCTGGTATTAATACCAACACCATTGTGGCCGTCACATGGGTGATTGCAGGCGCACTGGCGGCAATTGCGGGCACCCTGTTGTCACTAGATGTCACGTTTAAACCCGACCTAAGTTTCTTCCTGCTACTGCCTATTTTCGCGGCGGCTATTGTCGGAGGCGTAGGCCACCCGTACGGGGCCATTGCAGGAGGTTTTGTCGTCGGCTTTGCAGAAACCCTGGCAGTATTTAATTGGAATGTTCTCCTGCGCCCGTTCCGCGACAGTCTACCTACCTGGCTCGAGCTCCCCTCTAATCTCGCCTTTGTAGGCACTGAATACAAAATTGTGGTGCCGTTCTTTATTTTGGTAGCCATCTTAGTGTGGCGTCCTACCGGCCTGTTTAAAGGCAAGGTGATCTAATGAACCATTCCACAAAAAACCGTAATCCTGCTTACACGCCCAAAGATGCCACTCCTGAACGGCGCTTTCCGTTGCGCGAGCTAGTGCTATTTGGCGCTCTATTAGCTGCTGTGCTAGCGGTTTACGCCACCATGGGCGCAGCGTACAGCACGCGTATGCTGGTAGAGGCTGCTTGTTACGCCATTCTTGCCCTGGGCCTAACGATTCAATGGGGCTATGCCGGGCAGTTTAATGCTGGCGTCATGGGCTTCGTCGCGCTCGGCGGTTTCTGCGCCATGCTATTTAGCGTCCCGGTGAATGACGCATTCTGGGGGACAGAGCTACCGGGAGAACTTGGCCAAGTTCTGCTGTATGGCATTGCGGCAACCCTGATCGTCGTCGGAGTGACGAAGCTTGACCGATTCGGCGTACCGAAAAGGCTACGCACCGTGCTCGCCATCGTGATCGGGATCGTGCTCTATTTGATTGTCATCAGCCTGCTTCGCGAAGTGACCAGCCAAATACAGTCTCAGGCGGGCTTTATTGGCGGATTTGGCTTACCTGCCTGGGTAGGCTGGATTGTGGGTGGTGCGTTGGCGGGCGGCGTTGGCTACTTTATTGGCCACGTTTGCCTTGGCCTACGCAGTGACTACCTCGCCATTGCCACACTAGGTATCGCGGAAATCATCAAAGCTTTTTTGAAAAATTCCGACTGGCTGACACGCGGCACAGCCACGGTATCGCCTCTCCCTTGGCCTACCCCCGGCCCAGCTGAACTCGGCTTTACGCTTTCCCGAGCGATTTATCTTTCAGTGACGGCTGTCGTGATCGCAGTGATTTTCTTTTTACTCCATCGGGCTTACCACGCCCCCTGGGGAAGAATGATTCGTGCGATTCGCGATAACGAAGTCTCGTCAGCGGCCATGGGTAAAGATATCAACAAGCGGCGCTTGGAGATTTTCGTATTAGGCTGCATTTTGATGGGCCTTGGCGGCGGCATGCTGGGCACTTTTAACAGCCTGTTTGACCCTCAAGGCTACTTGCCTCTCAATCACACCTTCCTGGTGCTGGTCATGGTTATTTTAGGTGGCCCAGGTAATAACCTTGGCACCATTTTTGGGGCGGTCGCGGTTTATATCATTTGGATTATGTCAGAACCGCTGGCTCTATTTTTAATGCAACTAGTGGTCACGCTAGGGGAGAACGCTTTCGGCTGGGAAGCGCCTAGCAATATGGATAGTCGCGCACTGCAAGCGAGGGTTCTGGTAATCGGTATGTTGATTACCCTGGTACTGCGCTTTGCTCCGAAAGGTCTGCTGCCAGAGAAAATTAAAACCCACGGTTAACGTCCTCACAGTGCTAAAAACTCACAGTGCTAAAAAACGCCCCAAGCTCGCTGCCTGGGGCGTTTTGGTTACTTCTCAAGTACCGCCATTTGACTAGAGTTCAACCAAACCTTTGCTAGTGAACGAGCCCTCTTCTACCACCATTTCCACAACAACGCCGGGCACGTCGCCGTTTTCATCAAATTCATGAGAGCCAGAAGCGCCTTCGTAGTTGATCTCTGTACCGGCTGCGATCAACTCAACCGCTTTTTCCCACTCGCCCGGTAGTATTACTTCACCTGGCGCGCTGGAAACACTGCGTAGCGCTTCAGAAAGCCCCTCACGCTCGGCACTGCCATTTTGCTCAATAGCCAACGCTACTAGGAAGGCCGCGTCATAAGCCTGGGCAGCGAATACAGCGCTAGGGTCAATGCCCGCTGCTTCAGCCGCTTCATTGAAAATGTCCGTGCCGGGGAGGTCAGGGCTGCCAGGACGTGTGGCGATCATTCCATCTAGTACATCTGCGCCAATCGCTTCTACTAAGCTATCACCGACCATGCCATCGGCACCCACATACTGGGTGAACATGCCGCTTTCGTAGGCTTGGCGCAGTACCGTCTGGCCGGAGGTATCGGCATAGGCCAGCACGACCAGCGTGTCTGCACCACTCGAAGAAAGCGAGCCAAGCTCAGAGCGGTAGTCGGCACGGTTATCTTCATGTGCGAGGTTTTCTGCTATTTCGCCACCGCCCGCTTCAAAGGCGTCACTGAAGGCATCCGACAAGCCACGGCCATAGTCGTTGTTAACGTAGGTCACCGCAACAAAGTCGATACCTTTATCAAGCAATAGCTTGGCAAGCATTTCGCCCTGGAAGGCATCCGATGGCACGGTACGGAAAACCAAGTCGTTATCATCCAACTCAGAAACGGCGGGCGCCGTTGACGCGGGTGAGACCATCAACACACCGCCTGGAATTGCTGCGTTATTAGCAGCAGCAATCGTTGCTCCTGTACATAAAGCGCCGACAATCGCGGTGACTTGCTCAGAGTTCACCATACGATCCGCGGCGTTAGACGCAGCTGATGCGTCCGAACAGGTGGTATCCCCTGAAGGCATCTCCAGTGTTTGTCCACCTAAGATACCGCCCTGCTCATTTATCTGCTCAACGGCAAGCTGAGCACCCGCAAAAATGGGTGGCGTCAGGCTTTCAATTCCCCCGGTAAAGCCGCCCAAGAAGCCAACTTTGACCTCCGCCTGAGCCATACCCGCTAAAGCGAGTGACGAGGCCGCAACGGCGGTGGCTAATGCGCGCTTATTAATCATATTATTGGTCGCTCCCAGTATGTTAAGTGCCCCGACTGTCCAGCGCGGGACTCCTCTTAATCTGGAACCGTAACGCCAAAAACACAAGCAACGCTTTCTAACGTTCCTCCGTCTCATCAGCACTTTGGCGACGCTCAGCCATCTGTTTTTGGTAACGCTTATTTCGGTACAGCCTTATTAACGCGATCGTCAGTGCGGCAGCGACCATGACAGCCAGCACACCCCCTTGCCAGGGGCGTGCTGCATCGCCCATTACGGTTTCCAATGTAATAATCAGCATTAAACCCAGCGCCTGCGACCCAATGGCCAGCGCCCGCAGTATGTCGAAAGCGGGTTGAGGCATAGACATCTCCGTAATTTTTAACGTGCATGGTATGGTTCACCAGTGTACCTGCTTAACGGAAAAATCATGAATGCGATTGCCATTGGACCACTGCTGATCTCCACCCCTAGGCTATATGCCCTAGGCTGCGCGCTACTACTGTTATTGGCTAGCCGCTATCTACTGGGATTAACGTCTTCTCAGCATGGGCGCTGGTTCAACGGGCTATTGGTGGTATGGCTGCTGGCGGCCCGGATTGTTTTTGTCATGCTCAATTGGGAAAGCTACAGCGCAGAACCGCTGGAAGCGCTCAAGGTATGGCAGCCCGGTTACAACGCACTGGGTGGTCTAATTGCGGGGTTAATTTGGACAGCTTGGGCACTGCGCGAGCGGCTGTTGTCACTCATCGGCGGCCTTGCCATGTTGGTTGGCACGACAAGCCTGTGGCTGGTCTTGGTAACGCTGGCCCCCTTAGGTAATGAATTTGCTATTGATGCGCTACCAGAGGTGACTTTAGACGATGTGGACGGCAACGCAGTGCACTTACCTTCGCTGGCCGAAAGCGGTGACCTTATTATCGTTAATCTATGGGCGACTTGGTGCCCGCCCTGCCTGCGGGAGATGCCGCTGCTTGAAGAAGCAGCAAAGCGTGAAGGTGTCAGTGTGGTAGTCGCTAACCAAGGTGAGGACTTACTGCCGATAGTGCGTTATTTAGACGAGCAAACACTGGATTTTCGCTACGCCCTGCGTGACCCGAACCAAACGTTAATGGCGCAATTTCAGGCTCCCGGCCTCCCCACCACTGTACTTTTTGATCGTCAGGGCAACACGTTAGACGTACACGTCGGCGAGTTAACTCGCGCCCACCTGGAACGCTGGTTAAAAGATTGACCACGATAGACCTTAATCCCCCCGCTGCTTTGCGTTAGAATCCCCCGCCCTGTTGCCACCGGAAACCTGCCCCGGTGGCGTACAACCTGTTTCCGTAGACTTCCTCGAGGCATCATGAGCGATTTTTCTCCCGGCCAGCGTTGGATTAGCGACGGCGAGGCTGAGCTTGGACTCGGCACCGTGCTTAACTGCGACGCCCGTAGCGTTACCATTTTGTTCAGTGCCAGCCAGGAAACCCGTACCTACAATACCCGCCAAGCCCCCTTAACCCGCGTCATGTTCGGCGGCGGCGACCGCGTGATTTCTGCTGATGGCTGGCAGATGATCGTAGACGATAGCAAAGAGACCAGCGGCTTAATCACTTATATTGGCGAAGATAGCGACGGCAACCCTCGCGAGCTATCCGAGGCAAAGCTCGCCGATACCATGCAGTTTGATCAGGCGCGCGATCGGCTGCTGACTGGCCAGGTTGATCGCAATGATTGGTTTGACCTGCGCTTTCGCACGCTGCACCATTATCAGCGCATCGAGCAGCACAGCGCCCTGGGTTTTGCTGGGCCGCGTATCGATCTGATTCCCCACCAGCTTTATATCGCTGACGAAGTGGCAGGCCGCCATGCGCCACGTGTCTTGCTTGCAGACGAAGTTGGGCTGGGTAAAACGATTGAGGCTGGGCTGGTTCTACACCGCCTCCTCCTGGCTGGCCGAGTTGAACGCGCATTAATTTTGGTGCCTGACAGTCTTACTCACCAATGGCTAGTAGAGCTTTTACGCCGTTTCTCACTCAAGGTAAGCTTGCTAGATGAGCAGCAAAGTCTCGCCCACGGTAGTGCTAACCCATTTGAAAGCGCCCAAATAGTACTGGCCAGTCAAGGTTGGCTATTCGCCAACACACACCGTCAAGAACAGGCTCTGGCGAGCCACTTTGACCTGCTCATCGTCGATGAAGCCCATCACCTCGACTGGAGCCCTGACGGCAGCGGCCCAGGCTATCAGTGCGTTGAGCAGCTTGCTGCTGATATTCCAGGCTTATTGCTGCTGACGGCTACGCCAGAGCAGATGGGGGTCGAGAGCCATTTTGCTCGCCTGCGCTTGCTAGATGCTGAGCGCTATCATGATATCGAACGCTTTAAAGACGAAGAGCATCATTACATTGCTGTTGCTCAAGCCATTGATGCCTTGGATGAGCTACCCAATACCGTCGAGGCACGTGAACGGGTCGATAATGTCGCGAACGACCGCGACAGTCAGGCGCTGCTAGCAACGTTATGTAACCCTGAAGCAAGTACCGAACAGCAGAATGCTGCGCGCGCTCAGTTACGCGATGCTCTGCTTGATCGTCACGGCACCGGGCGCGTCATGTTCCGCAACAGTCGCCGGCATGTGGGTGGATTCCCAGAACGTCGCCTACACCTAGCTCAGTTGGAGCTCCCATCGGCCTATCGGCGCGTGCTGCGTCGCTTAGAACGCGATGATGACTACCTGGATGAGTTGCTGATTGAAACAGGCATGGATCATCCCGATGTATTGATCTATCCAGATACAATGTATCGCGAGCTCAGCAATGATCCGCTTAACACCGAATCCTGGTGGCATATCGACCCTCGGGTAAACTGGCTGCTGGAAAAACTTAGCGACGACAGCGATAGCGGCTTTGCCAACGACAAAGTACTGATTATTGCTCACCATAGAGAAACCGCTGAAGGACTTGCCGAAGGGCTGCGCGTGCTAGGCGGCTATCACGCTCCGGTGTTCCACGAAGGGCTATCGCTCGTGGAGCGTGACCGTGCCGCTGCGGCCTTTGCCGATGAAGAAGACGGCTGCCAAGTGCTGGTGTGCTCTGAAATTGGCTCAGAAGGCCGCAACTTTCAGTTCTGTCGCCACTTGGTGATGTTTGATATGCCCCAGCATCCGGACCAGTTGGAGCAGCGTATCGGCCGCCTCGACCGAATAGGACAACGCCACGCAATTGAACTCCATGTCCCCACCTTCACTGGCAGCCCAGGCGAGCGTCTGCTGCGCTGGTACCACGAAGGTATGGATGCTTTTAGCGCTCCTCACGGCATTGGCAGCGACCTCTTCGATGCGTTTGGCGATGCCCTCGCCGATGCGTTACTCGACGATGAAATGCTCAATGAAATCATCGATGAAACCCGTGAAATGTTCACCGCCAAACTGGCTGAGCGGGACGCTGGCCGTAACCGACTGCTAGAGCTAAATGCCTGCCGCCCTGCTCGTGCACAGCAGGTAATTGATGCGGTGCGTGAACTGGATGAAGACCCTGCGTTGCCACGCTTTGTAGAGCGCGCCTTGGATATTTTTGGTGTAGACAGCCAAGAGATTGGCAATGGCTTGCTTTATTTGCAGCCTAGCCAACATATGCTGGACGGACTCCCAGGGCTCGTGAAAGGTGAAGAGGGCTTCTCAGCCACTTACAGCCGTTCACTGGCACTTGCACGAGATGATATTCAGCGACTCTCTTGGGAGCACCCGCTGCTACGCGAAATGATGGAGCGCATCCTAGATGGCACAATGGGAAACACTGCGTTGGCGTTATTGCGCCACCCAGCCATTCCCAGCGGCCGTTTAATGGCTGAACTTGTGTTCCGCACCCAATGCCCTGCACCTAGATCGCTGCACCTCAACCGCTTCTTGCCCCCCACGGCAGTACGCGTCCTACTTGATGAATCAGGCGCAAATCTAACCAGTAAGATCTCCTTCACTGGTCTTGGCAAAAATCTGCAGAAAGTGAACAAATCACTGGCACGGGACTTGATCAAAAGCCGCCATGACCAGCTGCGTGCGCTTCTCATTCAGGGGGAAGGTGAAGCCGAACGTGAGTTACCCAGCATCGTAGAGAGCGCTGAAACACGTATGCGAGCTCAGTTAGATGCAGAACTAGCCCGCTTGACCGCCCTGGCTGAGCACAACCCAGCTGTTCGTAGTGAAGAACTTGAGGCGCTGAAGCAAGAGCGCCAAGCGCTCAGCGACGCGATAGAAAACACGCGCTTACGGCTTGATTCCGTGCGAGTGATTATCACAGTCGACCCCAACGCCTAATGCAGAAAGACTAAAGAATCGCCTCTAGCGCCTTATCAAGCGTCGGGTACTGAAAGGTAAACCCAGCCTCGATCAGGCGTGCAGGGCGCATATCGGCCCCAGTCAGCAACAGCTGTGACATCTCCCCGAAGCCCGCTTTTAGTACAAAAGCGGGCACGGGGAAAATCGCTGGTCGGTGAAGCTGCTTAGCCAACGTTTTCGTGAACTCAGCATTCGTTACCGGATGCGGCGCACTGCCATTAAACGCGCCTGAAAGCGTTGATTCGTTCATCAAAAACATAATCGCTGCCACAAGATCATCTCGATGAATCCAGGGCATAAACTGTTCGCCACTTCCAAAACGCCCCCCAAGTCCAAGCTTAAAGGGTGGCAGCATCTTCTGCAGCGTACCGCCCCCTGTCTCAAGCACTAAACCAATACGCACGATCGCTAAGCGAACGCCCATTGCCTCGATCGGTTTTGCCGCTGCTTCCCATTGCGCACAAAGCTGATGAGCAAACTCATCGTTTGGTGGCGTTGTTTCATCCACCACCTTATCGCCTTGATCACCGTAATACCCCATCGCAGAGCCGCTAATCATTACGCTTGGTAACGCTTGCCCATTAGCTTCGAGCTGCTCGCAAAGCGTAATCAGTTGCTGCGTACTGGCGATACGAGAGCGAATCAGTGTCTCTTTTTGGCTGTCACTCCAGCGCTTTGCCGCAATTGACTCACCAGCAAGGTTTATCAACACTTCCGGTGGGGTATCCATAAATGCCTGGGCACTATCACGAATATCGCAGGCTTTCGGCAACCTGCCACGCACCTGATGCGGGGCCCGGGAAACCACCTGCACATCATGCCCTTGGGTGAGAAGTTGTTGGCAGAGCCGCTGACCAACAAAGCCGCTACCTCCGGTTATTAATACCCGCATGGTGTCACTCCTATGGCTTGTTAAGGTGGGTAGCGTATGCCCGCATCGACGCTGAACTGTAAAGCTGGGAATAGCAGTAATTTAAATGATCGTTGCATGGAATTTTATTGTACGATATCTATACACAAATACTACACACTGATCATTACACATTTAATTAGCCGTCGCGAGTTCCTATGCTTGAACCATTGCGTGAGTCATTACCACTTTCCGACGTCCACTCAGTGGCAATTATCGGTGCAGGTTTGTCTGGCCTTGCTTGCGGGCAGCAACTTGCCGCTCAGGGAATTAGGGTGGCGTTATTTGATAAAGCGCGTGGCCCCGGCGGACGTATGTCAAGTAAACGACGTCTCTCAGCGACACTGGATCTAGGTGCTCAAGCGTTTAGTGTGCGCAATGAACGATTCGCCAATAAAGTAGCCGAGTGGCAAGTCGCTGGTTGTGTTGCTAGGTGGCCCACCTCTCTTTATCAGGCTAGCGCATCCGGCTGGCAAATACATAATGACGACCAGTTACGTTATACCGGTGCACCACGTATGAGTGCAGTCACCCGCCATCTTGCCAATACGCTCAACGCATTACCTAATGCCACTATTACGCTTGAAACCCATATTGCTGCGCTTGATAAGGTGGCGGCTGGCTGGCAACTCCACGATTCCCACGGATCAATACATGGACCTTTTGACGTGGTGGTTATCAGCGCGCCACCACCCCAGGCCAAGGCATTACTAGCAGAGTGGGAACCGACACTGGCGGCCGCCTGTGAAGAAAAGCCCCAGCGTGGATGCTGGGCAGGTTGGGTTATTTTCGAGGAGCCACTACCCCCCATGGCGAAGGTAGTAGCAACTTGGCACACCGTTCATGCACAACATCCTGTGCTTCGCCTAGCATCACGCAATCACACCAAGCCTGGGCGTGAACATCAGCCGGAAAGTATTAGCTTGCTTGCTCAACTGGATTGGAGTGATGCACATATTGAGAGCGACAGCGAAAGTACCGCCCAACAGTTGCTAGAAGCATTTATATCGCTGCTACCCGATAATACAAAGCTACCGAACATTATTGAACTCGGTGCGCACCGCTGGCGCTATGCTCAGCCAGCACAGGCTGGATATCAGTCGTACTTATACAGCACGAATGGCCTAGCCCTTTGTGGTGATAGCTTCAAAGGTAGTCGTGTCGAAGATGCTTGGTTATCAGGTGATGAACTAGGTAGGGCTCTATTAGGCCAGTCGGTCTAAAATAAGAAAGAAAGCTTAGCTTTTCTGCATCTGCGTGAAAGGTTGTACCCAGAAGCCACAAGTTGTACAAAGGTGGCTATAATAGCGCACAGCTATCTAGACGATTAATGACGACCCGATTATGTGGCAATGTGCCGATCAGGTACTGAAACACTGCCGCAACAATTATTGACAGATCCCTGCACCCTTATTTGCAGGCAACCAAGAGGCAATGGCGCCCATGAGCATCAAGGCGACCCACCCACCCGATACCCCGCTTTATCCGATTAGGGAAGTTTCCCGTTTAACGGGTGTGAACTCGGTCACTCTTCGTGCCTGGGAGCGTCGCTATGGTTTAATTCGTCCACAGCGCACCCCAAAAGGTCATCGTCTATACGCGCAAGACGATATCACTCGCATTGAGCGCATTCTGCAATGGTTGAACCGCGGCGTTCCGGTTAGCCAAGTGGCTGATTTACTTGATCAACCCGAAACGGTAGAAACACCATCGCCGGATGCTGGCGACTGGGCAAGTCAGCGGCAGTTACTGCAGACCACCATAGAAGCCGTTGACCTTCCCAAGCTGGAAGCGCTTTACCACCAGAGCTTGGCGCTATATCCCTTAAGCGTTGCAATTAATGAGCTTTGGCAGCCCGTTATTCTTACGCTAGAAGCCAAATGGGCCAAACAGCCCGATGATCTTGTGCGACGCACCTTTGAAGCCTTTCTTCGTAGCCAGGTCGGCATTCGCCTGCACTATGCTAATCAGGCAACACGCGGGCCGCTCATCCTGTTAAGCGCGATGCCTGACGACCCAGGCCCACTATGGGTTTTAATGTGTGCGCTAATGGCCAGCGAACAAGGTTACCGCGTGCAACTGTTTGATCGGTCGCTGGCACTGGAGGATCTTCCACAAGCTGTCTCCCGATTGCACTCATCGATGGTACTGCTTTCTAGCGGCCAACGAGAAAGCGATGACTATATTAGTCGTGCACTTCCCGAGGCAGCAGAAGCGTTGAATGTTCCTATTGGGGTCTGTGGGGAAGTGGCACGATTAAGAGAAAATGAACTGCGTGACGGTCCGGTACAGATGTTAGGCGACGACCTGCCGCAAGCCATTTCACGACTTCGCCCCTTGTTGCGCGAATCGGGAATTCTCTGAAATATCCGTGTGCTATTTAACGTTACCGCTGGTAAGGATATCGCATGAATCTGCAGCTCGTTTGGCTGCGTAGCGACTTACGCATTCACGATAACTCCGCACTTGCCGCTGCGGCTGCCAAGGGCCCCGTGGTGGCCGTTTTCTTACGCAGCGTGGCTCAATGGCAAGCGCATGGCCATGGGGCGACTAAACTCGATTTCTGGGCGCGAGGTGTTGCGGCTATCAAAACGTCGCTAAACGGGCTTAATATTCCACTTTTGCATCGCGATATTGATCACTATGATGAAGCGGCTCAGGTGTTGATTGATATCGCCCGCGAGCACCAGATTACTCAGCTCCACTTTAACTATGAATATGCGCTGAACGAGCAACATCGCGATCAGTCGGTGCTTGATGCTTTTAAACAAGAAAAGATTACCGCTCAGGGTCACCATGACGCAGTAGCCTTCGCCCCTGGCAGCTTGTTGACCGGAAAAGGTGATTATTACGGCGTATTTACACCGTTTTCGAAAGCTTGGCACAAGCAAGTGACTGCACAGCAACTTGCCTTACGTGACACCCCAGGCGTGCAATCTCCGCTAGCGATCGATAGCGACCCACTGCCCGCGCTTCCATCGCTTGATAATGACCCAGTTGATAAGCGCCTATGGCCTGCTGGAGAAGACGCGGCTAGTGACAATCTCGAACGTTTTTTGCGCTTTCGTGGACGGCACTATAAGCAGCAACGGGACTTCCCGAACGTACGCGGTACCAGCGAACTTTCGCCCTACCTGGCGCTAGGCATGATCTCCTATCGCCAATGCCTTCAAGCCGTGATGAGCGAAAATGGTGGTCATCTGGCCGATGGTGATTCAGGGCTGACCACCTGGGTGAATGAGCTTATTTGGCGTGAATTTTATCAACACGTCGCGGTAGGCTTTCCTCAGGTTTGCCGTCACCAACCTTTTCAAGAGCACACCAAGCAGCTCCGCTGGCGCGACGACGACAAAGGGTTTCAAGCGTGGTGTGAGGGCCGTACCGGCTATCCGATTGTTGATGCGGCCATGCGCCAACTAGTGGCCACAGGCTGGATGCACAACCGCTTACGCATGATCACCGCGATGTTTTTAAGTAAGCACCTACTGATTGACTGGCGGCGTGGTGAGGCATTTTTTATGCGCCACTTAATCGACGGTGAGTTTTGCGCCAATAACGGCGGCTGGCAGTGGGCGGCTTCAACGGGGACGGACGCAGCGCCCTATTTTCGTATTTTTAACCCCACTACCCAGTCGACGCGTTTTGATCCAGAGGGTGAATTCATTGCCCATTGGCTGCCCGAGCTAAAACCGCTGCCTAAAAAAGCTCGTCATGCGCCCCCCCAGGACATGCTAAACCCAACGGATTACCCTGCCCCTATTGTTGACCACAAAGCAGCGCGCCAGCGCGCCCTGGATGCTTTTAAAGCGCTTTCTAAATAACAGCCCCCTCTTTTGCATCGCCTATGTTAAGGCGATGCAAAGTTAAGGCGATGCAAAGTTAAGGCGATGCAAATCGACCCGCTGACGGCTCATCGCTTCATCGCTTGCTTATTTTTCTTAACCACGACAGGACTGCGTGATGCCTAACGATCAAGCTTTGGCGAACTTCTGCGCCTTTTTTAATAAACTGGACAATACCTGTACAGAAAAACTATACGAGGTATATACTGAGGAAGTTGTCTTCAACGATCCGCTACATCACATTGAAGGACGGTCGGCGCTAGAGCGCTATTTCGCCACCATGTACGAAAATGTTGAACGTTGCCAATTCACTTATCACACGCAACAACAAGTGGCTAATCAAGCATTTGTAACGTGGACAATGGAGTTTATTCATCCCCGATTAGCCCAGGGAAAACCAATCTGTGTCGCGGGGTGCAGTGCGCTAACGTTTGCAGAGGATGGCCGGGTTTCAAAGCACCGCGACTATTTCGATGCAGGCGCCATGTTATACGAACACTTACCAATAATGGGACGTGTCATACGCTGGTTAAAACGTCGCATTAACTGATATCTGACCCGTTTATTTGCATGCAGGTTGTATGCTAACAGGCCATTACAGGAGAGCATGATGAGCACATGGAAAACGCCCCAACGCATTTGGCTCACAGGTGCTACGTCAGGCATTGGCGAAGCGCTTGCCAAAAAGCTTATCGCCCAAGGTCATCATGTTGTGCTTAGTGCCCGTAACCAAGAGGCGCTCGATGATTTATGTGCCGGTCATTCCAATGCTTATTCACTCTCTCTTGATATCAGCGACCACCAGGCAGTGATTGCAGCGGGTGAGCAAATCAGTACATGGTTGGGCGCACTGGATATTGCCTTATTCAATGCAGGTACCTGCGAATATCTAGATGCCCAGCATTTTGATATGGCACTTATTGAACGGGTTTTCACCCCGAACCTGTTTGGCACCCTGTATGGCGTGGAAGCAGCTCTGCCGTTATTGAGAGCTGCCCGCAAAGAGGGCAACGCTGCGCGCCTGGCCGCCACCTCTAGTGCTTCTGCCTATTTACCGCTACCCAGAGCCGAAGCCTACGGCGCTTCAAAAGCGGCTATCAGTTACTTTTTTGAGTCATTACGTCTCGACCTTGATCAAGAAGGCATTGATGTCAGCGTAATCCACCCAGGTTTTGTTAAAACCCCCTTGACCGATCGCAACGATTTTCCGATGCCCATGCAAGTCACCGCGGAACAAGCGGCCGATGCCATCATTGCCGGTCTTGTCAAAGGAAAGTTGGATATTCACTTTCCGCGCCGCTTCACCTACCTCGTGAAATGTTTAGGAATTTTACCGCCTGCGCTGCGTCGTCATATCGGCCTACGCATGACAAGACGTCAAGAGGAGCAACAATGAGTGGCATAGCTTCACAGCGTATCGCAATTATCGGCAGCGGCATTAGCGGCATGGCGGCAGGTTGGTACCTATCCTCCCAACATGAAGTCACTCTGTTTGAAGCAGACGACCGTCTTGGCGGGCACACGGCCACGATGGACGTGGACGTCGGAGGTAAGTCCTATGCCATCGACACCGGCTTTATTGTTTTCAATGACTGGACCTATCCCCATTTTCAACGCTTATTAGAAACACTCGACGTGCCTAGCCAAGCCACCGAAATGAGTTTTTCAGTGCATGAAACTGATATTGATTTTGAATATAACGGCCATACGCTAGGTTCACTTTTTGCCCAGCGACGTAACTTGTTTAGCCCCTCTTTTTACCGTCTTTTGCGCGACATTTTGCGATTTAATAAACAAGCAACGGATGACTTAGCGTCCAAGCGCCTTCCCAGCAATACAACGCTAGGCCAATACCTTGACCAGCATGGCTACGGTGAAGCTTTTCAGCGACGTTATCTGCTGCCCATGGGGGCCGCTATTTGGTCTGCGAGTATTGGCGATCTACGCGCGTTTCCACTGACGTTCTTCGTGCGTTTTTTTCGCAATCATGGCTTGCTGTCGGTTAACCACCGCCCTCAATGGCATACCTTAGTTGGCGGCTCGAAACGCTACATTCCCAATATAACCGCGCCTTACGCAGCACGCATTCATCTGAATACGCCTGTAACGCGCGTTGAGCGAAACGCCACCGGCGTAATGATCACCACCGCACAAGGCACACAGCGATTTGATCATGTGGTGCTGGCTTGCCACGCAGATCAGGCGTTAGCGATGCTCGGTGACTCGACACCCGCTGAACAAGACATTCTTGCCGCCATGCCTTATCAAGATAACGAGGTAGTGCTACATACCGACACATCGCTGCTACCCCGGCGGCGGCGCGCCTGGGCTAGCTGGAACTACCGCTTAGATGGCCGAGGAGCAGACGAGCGGGTCTCTGTTACCTATAACATGAATATTCTGCAGCGATTAAAAGAGGCCGAGACTACTTTTTGCGTCACGCTTAACGACTCAAACAGCATTGACCCTGCGAAAGTGCTAGGACGTTATACCTATGCCCACCCTCAATTCACACTGGCAGGACAGGCAGCGCAAATGCGCCATGACGAAATATCCTCGGTTGCTCGGCGGACTCACTTCTGCGGCGCTTACTGGCGCAATGGCTTTCACGAAGATGGGGTATGGAGCGCGCTGAGGGTTGCCCAAGCATTAGGTTGTGATGAAGCCGCTGCGCCGCCAACAACGCCCACGGCACTCCCGGCTCATGACCTTATGCCCACCAACAGTGTTGGGGAGGGGCTCGGATGATTGCCGCGCCTCGCTCGCGTATTTACCGCGGCACTTTGCGCCACCGTCGCTTCACTCCTAAAGACCACGCTTTCAGTTATCGCATTTGGATGGCGTGGCTCGACTTGGATGAGTTGCCGGCGCTGTTTGACAATGTGCCTTGTTTTAGTGCCAGAAGGCCGGCACTAGCGCGCTTTCGTCGTGAAGATTACCTCGGCCCTACTGATAAACCATTGCGCACGGCGGTACGCGAGGAACTAATTCGTCAGTTGGGTAGTGCACCCAGTGGCAAGATTTATGTACTGACCCAATTACGCACCTTCGGCACTGTCTTCAATCCTGTTTCGATGTACTACGCCTATGACCATTTGGGGAGGCTGGCGGCTGTTGTTGGTGAAGTGACTAATATGCCCTGGAAAGAGCGTACCTGCTATGCCTGCCGGATCGACCCAGCTCGTCATAGTCATCATGCAAGCTTTGATAAAGCCATGCATGTTTCGCCGTTTAACCCCATGGAAATGACCTATCGCTGGAAGCTCAACACACCCGGCGATCAGCTCTATCTTCACATGGAAAATTGGCAAAGCGGGCAGCGCCATTTCGACGCAACGCTTACGTTAGAGGCTGCGCCAGCAACACGAGGCGTTCTATTAGCAACGCTTGCACGTCAGCCCTGGATGAGCCTGAAAACAGTGGCGGGAATTCATTTTGAAGCGTTTCGCCTTTGGCTTAAGCGCATCCCCGTTTATAACCACCCTAAGCGCAAGGAGACTTCAAAATGACGACCCTGCGTTCTACCCCCCCTGAAATACAACCGGTTAACCAGGACCGTTTCACTCGTTGGTTGAAGCCTCGCCTGATGAATCAGTTAGATGCCTTCCTGGGTGGTCGTATCACCTTAATTGAAGGCAACCAGTGTCATCATTTGGGTCAAGAAGGGCCGCTTCAAGTGACTATCGTGATTCGTCACTCCCGCGCCTGGAAACGACTCGCGTTTGGCGGCACAGTGGGCGCGGCTGAATCCTATATGGATGGCGACTGGGATGCTGATGACTTAGTGGCCTTGGTGCGTTTGTTTGCAGCCAACCTGGATCACGTAAATGGCAAAATGGAGAACGGGAGCGCCCGTTTCACTCGCTGGCTGCTTGGGGCTGCCTATCGTTTCCAACGTAATAGCCTTTCCGGATCAAAGCGTAATATCTCCGCACATTACGATATTGGAAATGATCTGTTTGCCACGTTTCTTGATCAACGCCACTGGATGTACTCAAGCGCTGTTTTCCCCTACCCAGAAGCCAGCCTAGAAGAAGCGTCTACCTACAAACTCGACATCATGCTCGAAAAGCTAGATGTACGCCCAGAACACCACTTGCTAGAAATTGGTACTGGTTGGGGTGGTCTTGCAATACACGCCGCCAAAACTCGTGGCTGCCATGTCACTACCACCACTATTTCTGAAGAGCAGTACGCCCATACCGCCCGTCGCATTCAAGAAGAGGGGCTTGGCGATAAAATCACCCTGTTAAAGCAAGATTATCGTGAGCTGACAGGTCGCTACGATCGACTTATTTCTGTTGAGATGATTGAAGCCGTCGGTCACCAGTACTTGAACACCTACCTTGAAAAAGTCGACAGCCTGCTGACCGACGATGGTCAAGCTATGCTGCAAGCCATTACTATCCGAGACCAACGGTTTGAAGAAGCTAAGCGGGATATGGACTTTATCAAGCGCTATATTTTCCCCGGTGGTTTTTTGCCGTCTCATCACGCCATGCTAACCAGCGTGATGCGCAAAACCTCACTGAACGTGGTAGCGCTCGATGAAATCGGCCAGCACTATGCCCGCACTCTACGCGAGTGGCGCCATCGCTTTGAAGCCAGCCTAGAGCAGATAAGGCAGCAAGGGTACGACGAACGGTTTATTCGCATGTGGCGTTACTATCTGTGCTACTGCGAGGGAGGCTTTATTGAGCGCTCTATTGGTACGTGCCACTTATTGCTCGCGAAACCAGCCGCCAAACCTGAACCGCTAACGGGCGCGCTATAAATGGCTAGCCCACGCTGGCAAGGTTTGCTGCTCAATGCATTACGCTTCGAAGCGGGCTGGCTACTGTGCGTTCTGGGCGGATCATGGGTAGCTGTCATGACAGGGAGTGCGCTGCTAGGCTGGCATTTCTGGCGCTGCGCCAAGCCCGGCGAATGGCGTTTTATTGGTATGTTTGCGCTGCTGGGGCTAGCGTTGGACGGAGGCCTTCATCTGGCAGGAGGTTTCGACTTCGGTGAACAAACCTTGGTGGCTGGTTTGCTGCCACTATGGCTTTGGATGTTGTGGCCCTTGTTTGCAACGCTGGTATTTCACTCGCTTGCTTGGCTATGGCAATACCCAATTATTGCGGCGGTTTGCGGTGCGGTCAGCGGGCCATTGTCCTATGTTGGCGGGGCAGCGCTCACTGGCGTTAGCTTAGCCCCCTGGTTACTACCAGCACAGGCCATTATTTGGGCAGTGCTGTGTATTTGTATCAGTCGTTACGCTAACCACAAGGTCTCTGCTTCTGGCGCTCGTTAATTTTTGTTATAACATCGCATTTACCTTCACGAAGACGCTTCTTCAACCAGCATTTGCGGCGCCCAACGTTGCTCAAGCTCAGCGGCAGGCAGTGGTCTGGCAAAATAAAAACCCTGCACTAACGTACAGCCAGCGTTAATCAGAAACTGACATTGCGCTTGAGTTTCCACCCCCTCGGCGACCACCTCCAGTCCCATTCCCTCAGCCATTGCCAACACGGCCGTTACAATGGCCGCGTCTGCCTGGTCGTGAGGCAGCTCGCGAATAAACGCGCGATCTAGCTTAATTTTATCTACCGGCAGTCGCTTCAAATAACCAAGCGATGAATAGCCAGTACCAAAATCATCGATTGCTATCGCATATCCCTGGTTACGCAGCGCCTGCAGGCGAGGCCCCATATCCCCAGCACGCTCGTCTAGCAAAACAGATTCTGTTAATTCTAAGCCAATTTGCGATGGTTGTAGCTGGTACCGCTCTAAGCAACTAGACAGCTGAGTTTCAAGGTCGCCCTGAAAAAGCTGCAGCGCAGAAATATTGATCCACACCGTCACTTTTGGCATACCGCTGTACTGCCAATGCGCCTGCTGAGCACAAGCTTTTTCGATCACCCAACTACCGAGTTCAGACATCAGCCCATGACGTTCAGCAAGTGGTATAAAATCACCGGGCGAGATCATGCCATCTTGAGGGTGACGCCAGCGCAACAATGCTTCCATGCCCACTAAATCGCCAGTGCCCGGATGATGCTGCGTTTGGTAATGCAGCTCTAGTTGGTCACCGGATATCAACGCTGCCCGCAAATCGCTCACCAGAGCGAGTTGGGGGTTATCTTGTTTATCTAGCGCGGGGCGAAACCGCTGGCTATGGTTACGCCCTAAGCGCTTAGCGCTATATAAGGCAGACTCTAGTCGCTGGAAGAGCACGCCTGAATCACTACCATCTTCAGGGGCACGGCTACTGCCAATCGTTAGCCCAAGGCGGAGCGATTGATCTTTTATTTCGAATGGGCGGCTCATGTGCTCGCGAAGGGTCGCTACCCACTTATCATGATCGTCGAAGGTCGTCGTGCGAATCACCATAAATTCATCGCCACCGAGCCTGCCCACTACGCTGCCAGCCATATAGCCCGTTAATCGTTGGGCAAAGCGCGCTAGCAAACGGTCACCCTGTTCTACCCCTAAGCTGTCATTAACCGATTTGAGCCCATCAATATCAATCAACGCCATATCCAAGCTTTCACCTGCACGCAGGTGCCTCAGCCGAGAAGACATCAGATCGTGTAAGCGTCGCCGGTTTGGCAACCCCGTTAGCGGGTCTTCATAGCCAATTCGGCGCAAATCCCGCTCGCGTGTTTTTTGGGATGAAATATCGGTAAAGAGACTGATGAAATGAGTAATTTTGCCACGTTTGTCGGTAACCGCTCGGACTTTTAGCCACTCCGGGTACTCATCGCCGTGCTTGCGGCGATTCCACATCTCGCCTTCCCACCGGCCAGTCGCCTTTAACGTGCTCCAAAACGTTTGATAAAACGCTTTATCGTGACGTGGCGCCGCTAATGTTTCTAGCTTACGGCCTATCATTTCTTGGCTTTCGTAACCGGTAATTTGGGTAAACGCGGGATTAACCGTCAAGACACGATTATGCACATCGCTGATGACAATAGCATCGCTCGCCAATCCTATTGCATCTTGCGAAAGACGTAGCCGTAAATATTGTTTACGTATTTGGTTCCAGGCATCCCACAGGCCGCATGCAACCAAGCTAGCCGCCACCATACGTAACGCCGTGTCAGGCACCCACACACAGGCGGGCAGCGCTATTAACGACATCCATACCAGCGGACGATTAAGAGAAACAGACAGCCACATGGCAGTTTAGTGTGTCCTATAAATGAGTCAACTAGGGCATGGATTAGACATATATCATCATGCCGCTTAACAAAAAACATGGATACACCATATTACGTCAATAGGACGTTTATTGTGCAAAATCGCACATTTGAAAAACGAAAGTGCTAACAACTGTTATCGGCAGACAGGTAAAAAGCTGTAGAAAAACATGATAAGTGTCCGACGACGTGCATTCAGAGGATTCGGGAAGTAGACTAGACCCAACTACCATCTTGATACTCGGAACGATTCAGTGACCAAGCAACATTCCTTTGATCGCGAAGAACTGCTGGCCTGCTCGCGCGGTGAGCTATTTGGGCCAGGCAACGCACAGCTTCCGGCTCCCAACATGCTGATGCTTGATCGCATCATGCATATTCACGAAGAAGGTGGGGAGCATGGTAAAGGCGAGCTAATCGCTGAACTGGACATCACCCCGGACCTGTGGTTTTTTGATTGCCACTTCCCCGGTGACCCAGTCATGCCAGGCTGCTTGGGGCTAGATGCCATGTGGCAGCTTGTAGGCTTCTACCTAGGTTGGCTTGGCCATCCAGGTCGTGGACGTGCACTGGGCTGTGGCGACGTTAAATTCAGCGGCCAAATTCTACCCGACGCGAAAAAAGTGACGTATCACATTAATGTGAAACGCATTATTACCCGTCGGCTTATTCTAGGCATCGCCGACGGCACTGTGTCCGTCGACGGACGCGATATATACCAGGCTAATGATCTGCGCGTTGGCCTATTCACCTCCACTGCGAATTTCTGACAGGAGGCTCCCATGCGACGAGTGGTAGTCACCGGCCTTGGCATCGTGTCGTGCTTAGGCAACGACCAGCAACAGGTCTTAGACGCGCTCAAAAACGGGCGCAGCGGTATTCGTTTTAAGGAAGAGTACGCCGAACGCGGCTTCCGTAGCCATGTAGCGGGTAGCGTCGACATCGACCTTGATTCCCTCATTGACCGCAAACTTCGCCGATTTATGGGCGATGCTGCAGCGTACGCCTATGTGTCTATGGCACAAGCGATTGAAGATGCAGGGCTCTCTGAAGAGCAGGTGTCCAACGAACGGACTGGGCTTATTGCCGGGTCTGGCGGGGCATCCAGTGCGAATCAGGTAGAGGCCGCAGATGTCATGCGCGAAAAAGGCCTACGCCGTGTGGGGCCATACCGAGTTACCCGCACAATGGGCAGCACCGTGTCGGCATGCTTGGCAACACCGTTCAAGATTAAAGGCGTTAACTTTTCTATCTCATCCGCCTGCGCGACCTCTGCTCACTGCATTGGTAGTGCGATGGAGCAAATCCAGCTAGGCAAACAGGATGTCGTGTTTGCCGGTGGTGGCGAAGAAGAGCACTGGACCCTGTCTTGCTTATTCGATGCGATGGGCGCCCTTTCAACGCATTACAATGATACGCCAGAAAAGGCCTCTCGCCCCTACGATCAGGCCCGTGATGGGTTTGTCATCGCAGGCGGTGGCGGCATGTTAGTGCTTGAAGAGCTGGAGCATGCTAAAGCTCGTGGTGCCAAGATATATGGCGAATTGGTTGGCTATGGTGCCACCTCCGACGGCCACGATATGGTTGCCCCTTCCGGTGAAGGTGCCACGCGCTGCATGCGTCAGGCCATGGCGACGGTTCAGGGCGATATTGATTACATCAACACCCACGGCACGTCTACGCCAGTGGGCGATGTGGCTGAGTTGAAGGCGATTCGTGAGGTCTTTGGCAATACAACACCTGCCATGAGCTCAACCAAATCGCTTACCGGCCACTCGCTAGGCGCAACCGGCGTTCAAGAAGCGATTTATTCGCTGCTAATGATGCAGAATGACTTCGTCGCTGCCTCGGCTAATATTGAGCATCTTGATGAGCAGGCGGATGGGTTCGACATCGTTAGAGAACGACGTGATGGCGTCACCATCGACCGAGTGCTTTCCAACAGTTTTGGTTTTGGCGGCACTAACGCTTGCTTGGTTTTTCAGCGCTTTGAGGGCTGATTTCTAGTAATGCAATGCACGTGCAATACGCTATAAAAACGGCGCCTTAAGGCGCCGTTTTTATATTCATCGCAAAGTTATTTTAACTTAACGAGAGGTCGGCCGGGGCACCTCTGAAATCTCTTGCAACTGCCCCTCAATCCAGGCTTCAACATCTACCAACACCTCATCAGGTGTACGACCTGCGGTTTCTATGGGCGCCCCAATACGAACCCGAAGCACGCCAGGGCGCTTTATCCAATGACGCCCAGGCCAGCGCTCACCGGCATTATGCGCCACTGGCAGCACCGGCACGCCTGCTCGGCAGGCCACCACGCTCCCACTCTTGTTGTAGCGCTTTCGTACCCCCGGGTCGACACGCGTTCCCTCTGGAAAAATAAGCACTGAAAGTCCAGTCCCCAATCGCGCGACGCCCTGCGTCAACACCTGCTTCATAGCGCGGGCTGGCTTAGAACGATCCAGACTAATCGGTCGCAAAAGACGTAACCCCCAACCAAAAATGGGGAGTCGCAATAACTCCTGCTTTAATACCGTACAAACGGGTGGCTTCATCACCTGCAGAAACACCGTTTCCCACTCACATTGGTGGTTTGCCTGAATCACACAGGGGCCAGCCGGAATATTTTCTCGTCCCTGAATATCATAACGAACGCCACATGCTACTTTGAACCACACCATCAAAAAATGGTTATAGAGGTTCAACAAGCGATAACGGGCAGCCAACGGCAAAAACGGCGCAATTGGCAAAAAAAGAATGCCAATCAACAGCATGGCAGAAAAATATCCCACATAAAAAACCAAGCTGCGAACCAGATTGATCAAGCCAACTCTCCTGTCCCTTCACCCTGCTGTTGTTCCCGCGTCACACACCACGCATCCAGCATTCGCCCTACCTCTAGCCGCCATGGCTTCTGGTGAACACCAAAAACATCGAGCACGCGGCGGCAATTTAATACGCGCCGCAGCTTGGCATCATGGTGATGATTAAGTGCTTGCACATCGCCAAGAGCCACGCTTTCGCCGCGGCCTTCCAGATGAGTTGCCAGTTGGGTGCGTACCATTGAGGTAAACGTGAACGCACTGACAGGCTCGGTGCCTGCTAGGTGGTAAGCCCCCCAAGCATCGGCTCCACAGGCTTGTTGCTGCAACATGCCAATCAACGCCATGGCGACAGCATCGGCAGACGTAGGGCAAAAAATGACATCCTCAGCGGCACGTGCAGGCTGCCCAATCATCAAGCTGTCGATTATTTCGTTTAGCCATGCATGGCTGCCTTCCAGCGCAAACAAGGGGCCTAAGCGAACAATGAGATGCCGGTGATACTCGGCACGAATACGATCGCCCGCTTGCACTAAGCGGCGCAGGCTCTCATCCCGTGGGGCAGGCACCACGTGCTCATCGATGGGGATCTCAAAACCGTCTTCATAAAGCTGGTCTGAAACACACCACACCAGCGCAATGCCTTGTGCTTGGCATGCATCCATACAGATATCAACGGCATCAGCATGCGCCATTACATCTGCAGGTGCCATGCTCAGTGGGTGCGCCAATGGGGGGATAATCACCGCATCAGGTGTTATCGCCTGGAGTTGAGCTGAGGTAATCGTAGTACCCTGTTCAATAACAAGCTCAGTATCCGTTCGACGACTGGCTTCTCGGGCTAATGCCAAACTTAAGCAGTGCCCCGCATCTAGTATCAGCAGCTTCAAGACAGAACCTCCCCCTCACCTAACCCCAAGAATATGGCGAACTATTCAGTTCAGGCGATCAGAACGGAATTTCGTCGTCAAAATCATCGAAGTTACCTGGATCGGGCGCACCATAATTGCTGTTTTGATTGGCGGGGGCTGGCTGGTTTTGTTGGGAACCACGAGCAGGCTGGGGCGCGCCGCCATAGCTACCTTGTTGAGCACCGCCCTGGGGAGGATAACCACCCTGCTGCGGCATACCGCCACCCTGATGGTTCTGAGGGGCAGAGTGCTGGGGAGCAGAATGCTGAGGCGCGGGTTGCTGCTGGGCCGGGGCACCTTGCGCAGGATTATTTTGCGCGTAACCACCTTGAGGGGCTGCGCCGCCCTGGAAATCACCGCCACGGCTATCCAGCATCTGCATGTCGTTGGCCACAATTTCCGTGCTGTAGCGATCTTGACCGTTTTGGTCTTGCCACTTTCGGGTTTGCAGGCGACCCTCAATGTATACTTTAGAGCCCTTTTTTAGGTACTGCTGGGCAATCTCAGCGGTTTTATTGAATAGCACAATGCGGTGCCACTCGGTACGCTCTTGGCGCTGTCCACTCTGGCGGTCCATCCAGGTGTCAGACGTCGCCAAATTCAGGTTTGCTACCGCTGTTCCTGAGGGCGTAAAACGTACTTCGGGGTCTTGGCCCAGATTACCAATCAAGATGACTTTGTTAATACCGCGCGCCATAGGTCGCTCCTTTCAATAATCGGTCATATATCAATATCAGTGCCGTCAAGGGTATCACTGATACGGCTGACAGGCCTGAATGCCATGCAGCAAATGTGTGTTAAAGCTTCGGTATGTGTTTAAACCTGGGGGTGTAAACGCTTGCTGTAAAAATGATAAGAGATGGTCGTTATGGCTTAGGTGGTGATAGCAACCTCGTCAGCGCTGCTTGATCGAGTTCTTTGCGATTCACCTTCAGGTACATCAAGCGCTCCTCCGGCACCACCATCACATCTTCCACGCCCACGACATCAGCCAGATGTTCCATCAACAAATTTAATGCATCAGGCTGAGTATCGTGTAGTGCTACGACTTCGCTGGAGAGAGGCGGTGGTGACGGCATACGCCACATCGCCAGCCACCAAAGCAGCGCCAGCCCTGCGCAGCCGAAGAACACCGCATCGAGACCCCATAGATTTGACAACAAACCACCCAGCGTGCCTCCTAAAAAAGCGCCCAAAAACTGGCTGGTAGAGTACACCCCCATCGCCGTGCCTTTAGCACCCGCGGGTGCTAACTTACTGAGCATTGATGGCAGCGTGGCTTCGAGCAAGTTAAATCCTGTAAAAAAAACAAAAAGCCATACGAACAGCCAGCTCTCTTGGGAAAATGGCAGCCCAAGGCTGCCCAAACTAATCACGATGGCGCCGATTGCCAACAGGCACATTAGTTTCATGCGCTGGTGTTTCTCTGCCACGATCACCAACGGCACCATGGCAATAAACGAGAGCGCCATAATCGCAAGATAAGCCAGCCCGTGATACTCAATGGCAACGCCTGCATTTAATAGCCGAAATGGGACAGCAACAAAAATTGCCATTAACACCAAATGTAGCGAAAAAATTGACAGATCTAGCCGCCATAAATCAGGGCGCGTAATAACACTTTTAAACTGCTGGCGATCCATCCCCACATCGCGGTGGCGCAAACGGCGCGGCGCGGGAGGCACCCATCGCCACAGCACGACTAAACCGACGAGCGTTAACAGCGCCGTAAACCAAAAAACCCCTGCCAGCCCCGCCCAGGCTGCCAGCCAAGGGCCGAGAACCATGGCAATGGCAAACGACACGCCAATGGAGAGCCCAATCGTGGCCATCGCCGCCGTTCGCACCTGCTCGCGGGTTTGGTCTGCCAGTAGCGCCATAATTGCTGCGGCAACTGCTCCACAGCCCTGGAGCGCGCGGCCCACAATAACTCCGCCAATAGAGTCTGCCATGGCAGCGACAACGCTACCTGCGGCGAAAATCAGTAAGCCTATGGCAATAACACGCTTACGACCAATACGGTCTGAAAGCAGGCCAAAGGGTATCTGTAGCGTCGCCTGAGTCAGCCCATAGATACCCAGTGCGACACCAATTAGCAGAGGGGTAGCACCACTTAAGGTGTCGGCGTAAAGCGCCAACACCGGCAGCACCATAAACAACCCCAGCATACGAGACGCATAAAGCCCGGCCAAGCCGCTGATTGCACGGCGTTCAGTGGCCAGCAACAGTGCGGAAACCTTGCGCATAATACCCTTGTGGTCAATAAAGAGGCTGAATAGCCCGAGAGAACCGTCCATTCTAGCGCTTTGTATCCACGCTGGAAACGCCAAGCGCTGACCCCATATCAATATGGGGTTTTGCCGGGAAGGGTACAGCAAACGTATAATTACGCTTTTGCCACGCGATTCGAGGTGTTGATGGACAGCATTCTGGTCAGGGGTGCACGCACCCACAACCTCAAGCAGATCGATGTGGAGCTGCCCCGCGACAAACTTATCGTGATTACCGGCCTTTCCGGCTCGGGTAAGTCGTCGCTGGCGTTCGATACGCTCTACGCTGAAGGGCAACGTCGCTATGTGGAGTCGCTTTCCACCTATGCGCGTCAGTTCCTTTCGATGATGGAAAAGCCCGATGTGGATCACATCGAAGGGCTTTCGCCTGCGATCTCTATTGAGCAGAAATCCACTTCCCACAACCCCCGTTCTACCGTCGGCACGATTACCGAGATTTACGACTACTTGCGCCTACTATTTGCCCGGGCAGGCACACCTCGTTGCCCTGAACACGGCGAAGAACTGGAAGCGCAAACTATTTCCCAGATGGTCGACCAAGTCATGAACTTGGCCGAAGGCACCAAATTGATGCTGCTGGCGCCGGTGGTAAAAGGTCGGAAAGGGGAGCATCTGCAGCTACTGGCAGAACTTCGGGCTCAAGGCTTCGTCAGGGTTCAGATTGATGGGCAAGTACTTGAACTTGACGATATTGCCCCGCTCGACAAGCGCAAAAAACATGATATCAGCGTTGTCGTTGACCGCTTTAAAGTGCGTGATGATATTGCCCAGCGTCTAGCAGAATCGTTTGAAACCGCGATCAACCTCACCGACGGCACGGCGATGATCCACTTCATGGATGGCGATCAGGACGACCTTGCCTTTTCATCACGTTTTGCCTGTCCGGTGTGCGGCTATTCACTTTCTGAGCTTGAACCGCGGATGTTTTCGTTCAACAACCCGGCCGGAGCCTGCCCCACCTGTGACGGCTTAGGTGTGCAACAGTATTTTGACCCCGACAAGTTGATTAGCCATCCAGAGCTATCGCTGGCGGAAGGCGTGATTAAAGGTTGGGATCGGCGCAACATTTATTACTTTACCCAACTGCAAGCGCTCGCCAAGCATTACCAGTTTGAGCTCGAAACGCCGTGGGTTGAGCTTGCTAGTCATGAACGTGAGATTATTTTAAACGGTAGTGGCAGCGAACAGATTCCTTTTGTGTATGTGGGAGACCGTGGCCGCAAGGTAACGCGCGAGCATGCTTTTGAAGGCGTATTACCCAATATGCAGCGTCGCTATCGGGAAACCGAATCCAACATGGTGCGTGACGATCTGGCTAAGTACATCGCCGTGCAGCCATGCGCCACCTGTGGTGGCTCGCGGCTGCGCAAAGAGTCACGCCATGTATTTGTCGATGATCATAACATTGCCGATATAGTGCATTTACCGATTGGCGAAGCGTGGCGCTACTTTGCCGAGCTTTCCCTACCGGGCCGCAAAGGCGAAATTGCCGATAAAATCGTTAACGAAATCCATGCCCGTCTAGAGTTTTTGGTTAATGTAGGGCTCGACTACCTGAACCTGGAACGCAGTGCTGACACGCTTTCGGGGGGCGAAGCCCAGCGTATCCGTCTCGCCAGTCAAATTGGCGCGGGGCTAGTAGGCGTCATGTACATTCTTGACGAGCCCTCTATTGGTCTTCACCAGCGGGATAACGATCGCTTATTGAAAACCTTGGAGCGCCTGCGGGATTTAGGTAATACGGTGATTGTCGTCGAGCATGACGAAGACGCAATCCGCGCGGCAGACCATGTTCTGGATATCGGCCCAGGTGCGGGTGTCCATGGTGGCGAAATCGTCGCTCAGGGCACGCCTCAAGACGTCATGGACAACCCCAATTCTCTAACGGGTCAGTACTTGTCGGGAACACGGGAAATCGCTGTACCCCCCTATCGCATTCCTGGCAACCCTGAAAAACAGTTGGTGGTGCGCGGCGCGACTGGCAATAACTTGCAAGACGTGACCATTAGCCTCCCGCTAGGGCTATTTATCGCCATCACCGGCGTGTCAGGCTCGGGTAAATCAACGTTAATTAACGGCACTCTGATGCCCATTGCCGCCCGTGAGCTAAACCGTGCCACCACGCTCACCCCCGCGCCTTATCGAAAAATTGAAGGGCTTGATCAGCTTGATAAAGTGATCGATATTGACCAGAGCCCTATCGGTCGCACGCCGCGCTCAAACCCAGCTACCTATACCGGTATTTTCACACCGATTCGTGAGCTGTTTGCAGGCACTCAGGAAGCACGTTCGCGCGGCTATAAACCAGGTCGGTTCAGTTTTAACGTTAAAGGCGGCCGCTGCGAAGCGTGCCAGGGCGAAGGCATGATCAAGGTAGAGATGCACTTTCTGCCGGATATTTATGTGCCCTGCGATGTGTGTAAAGGCAAACGCTACAACCGCGAAACGCTGGATATCCACTATAAAGGCAAAACGATCCACGAAGTGCTGGCCATGACGGTAGAGGACGCCCTGGAATTCTTCAGCCCAGTGCCTGCTATCGCTCGTCGTTTGCAAACCCTGTTGGATGTGGGCCTCTCCTATATCCGCCTAGGGCAAAGTGCCACTACCCTTTCTGGCGGTGAAGCGCAGCGTGTCAAACTGGCCCGAGAGCTAGCCAAGCGTGACACCGGAAAAACGCTTTATATCTTGGATGAGCCCACCACCGGCCTGCATTTTGAGGATATTCGTCAGCTACTTACAGTACTCCATCGCTTGCGTGATCACGGCAATACCATTGTGGTGATCGAGCACAACCTGGATGTGATCAAAACGGCTGACTGGATTATTGATCTTGGCCCAGAAGGTGGCTCTGGCGGTGGGCAAATTATTGCCGAAGGAACGCCAGAACAAATAGCCAAGCAGGACGTCTCTCACACAGGTCGCTTCCTTGCGCCGCTGCTCAAGCGCGGCAGTCATGCCAAAAAGCCTTCTTGATGCTGCTAACCTCAGGGAGAGCTTTTGCTCACCCTGGGAATAGCACAAAGCCAGCAAACACTAACGTACAATAATAGGGCAAATCGGCGTTACGAAAAGAGCAAGCAACATTGATCGGCTCTGTTTATAGTAATCAAAACGCGGCCTGTTAATCGTTGCTAACCTTTTAGGAGAAGGAAGCTGTGGATCAGGATAAAAGCTGCATTATTAGCCACTTCAGTCACTACTGCTCGCTAACTGAAGAAGAAAAAGCGCTATTAATCGAATTGGAAGAGAGTCCTACCGATATCAAAGCGGGGTCCCTGCTGTGGGAGGTGGACGCACCTGCGAATGAGTTTTGCACCTTGCGCAGCGGCTGGGCTTACTCCTATCGACATCTAGAAAATGGCGATCGGCAAATTCTGGAAGTATTTTTACCTGGCGATATTATCGGTTTGCGAGAGTTTGCGTTTTCCAGGCGGCTGGAAAACGTGCGCATGATTACTGACGGCGTGGTCTGCCACTTCCCCCATAAGCGCATGCTAGAGCTGTTTCGTCAGTCACTAACGCTGACCTCGGTGATGTTCGCCATTGGCAGTCGCCACCAGGCGCTACTAACCGAACGACTGGTCAACTTAGCGCGGCGTAGCGCTAGGCAAAAAATGGCCCACTTCCTCCATGAAATGTATCTACGCTTACGCCAAACTAATCATGACATCAGTGGACAGTTCCGCTTGCCACTTTCTCAGGAACAATTAGCCGATATTCTAGGTTTAAGCCCGGTTCATGTGAGCCGAACCTTTAGTGCATTGAGTGAAGATGGCTTGGTGTTCCGTGATCGCCATAACGTCACTATCCCCGATTTAAAGGCGCTGGCCACCGAAGGGGAGTTCGACGACTGCTATTTAACCGATAACGTCAGGCCGCTACTCAGCGCTTAAATCAACGGCAGATTATTCGTTCTTAAAACTTGCTGTTCTTAAAACTTTCTATTCTTAAAACAAGCAACGCCGCGTGGCTATCTAGGCCACGCGGCGTTGTTCGTTAGTGTTCTAGCTGGTTTCTGGCTTAGCCGCACTTAGACCAGCCGCAGCCTGCATAGCAGGTTGGGCAGCCATCCATCATAATAAGCTCACCACGACACTCTGGACAGTTACCCACGGTTGCCGGGGCACTGCCTTCAGGCTTTTTTACGGCGTTTTCTTGCTCAACGGCACCGCCAATCGGCTCCACTGCGCCAGCCACTGGGCTGGTGTCTGGCTCGTCGACCGGTGGTTGCCAAGCATGGCCATGCTGCATGCGGTGCGCGTAACGCTCTACCAACATTTCTACCGGTACTTGATTACCATCCTGATCCAAGAAACCGCGCCGATAAAGAATCTGCTGGATCGACCAAGCAATCGCTGCCACTTCTGAATCGTGGAACATTGGCTTGTTCCAACGGTTCATACCACAGCGCACCAGCCCTTTATCCCACGCAACTTTACGCAGGTCAGCCACTGCCTGGGTGACATATCCCCCGCGCGCAGCAAGGGAAAGGCTACGCATCGTCGCCGTAATCCATTGGTGCTCGCTGGAAAGCTGTCCTGATGGGAAAAAGAACTCAACCGGGCGCTCAATGACCACACGTCGGCCACCCACCACGCCTTCTACCGGCATAAAAGAGACCAGCAGGTAAACTTTTTTGCGGCCTTCCGCCCCCACGTAAGAGATCTTTTCGGATACCGCTTCTAACGTACCCTCTGGACGCGAGGGAATCCTGACCGTTAGCGGGTCTTCTTCCGGAAGCTCAGGGGCAGGCGCTGTTTGCTCCTGCTGCTTGATACGGTAACCAACGATTTTTGAGGTAATTTCTACAGCCATGGTGTTCTCCACTTAGCAAAGGGTGTCGGGCGATGTTCTTAGCAAGGCGTAGCCCGCCCTTACCATTTGCCGTAGGTGCCCTCTTTTAAGGCATCAAACAGGTTGGCGGCGTTATGCTCTTCACCGTCGTAGACCACCGTTTCATCGCCGGCCAGTTCTAAGGTCTCGCCATTTTCCAGCTCAAACACGTAGGTGGTGTTTTTTAAATCATCTTCACGTACCAGAACGCCCTGAAATGCTTCTGGGTTGAAGCGGAATGTAGTGCAGCCTTTAAGGCGGCTCTCATACGCCTGTAGGTAGAGATCCTGGAATTTCTCAAACGGGAACTCTGTCGGCACGTTGACTGTTTTAGAGATTGCCGAGTCGATCCACTGCTGAGCAGCCGCCTGCACGGCCACATGCTGCTCAGGCGACACTGAGTCTGCGGTAATAAAGTAGTCGGGTAAATCGCTTTCCACCGCATCGGCGGCAATAAAGTGACGATAAGCGGCTAACTCGAACGAGACAACTTCAACCTGCTCTTTGGTTTTTTTGCCCGATTGAATGATATTGCGGAAATAACGGTGCGAGAATGAGGGTTCGATGCCGTTGGAGGCATTATTACCCATCGACAGCGAAATCGTGCCAGTAGGCGCAATAGAACTGTGGTGGGTGAAGCGTGCGCCATGTTCCGCCAACTGTGTTACCAACTCCGGCTCGAGCTCAGCCACTTTCGCCATGTACTGGCTATAGCGGGCATGCAGAATACGTCCTGGTACTTTATCACCCACTTCATAACCATCGGCAGCGAGCTGAGGGCGCTCACGCATCATCTTCGGTGTAATCGTATGCTCCTGCTCAAGCACAGGCGCCATACCTTTCTCCTTGGACAACTCTAGCGCTTGCTTCCAGCCTTCCAGCGCAAGATGGCGGCTAACTTCTTCGGTAAAGGCTAGCGATGCTTGGGAGCCATAGGGAATTTTAAGCATGGTCATCGTTGAACCAAGCCCCAAAAAGCCCATGCCGTGGCGGCGCTTGGCTTCAATCTCACGCTGTTGCTGCGGTAGTGGCAAGCCAGCAATTTCCACTACGTTATCGAGCATGCGAGTGAAGATCGCTACCACCTTGCGATAGCGCTCCCAATCAAAGCGTGGCTTGTCGCTAAACGGCTCAATCACAAACTTGGTCAAGTTGACCGACCCGAGCAGACAGGCACCTTCTGGCGGCAGTGGCTGCTCGCCACACGGGTTGGTCGCGCGGATATCTTCGCAGAACCAGTTGTTGTTCATGCGATTGACTTGATCAATCAGAATAAACCCAGGTTCAGCGTAGTCATAGGTCGAGGACATAATGGTGTCCCACAGCTCGCGCGCTTTAATGACTTCAACGACACGGCAAGCCACGCGGCCTTCATCATCGACCGTATAGCCCTCTTCAATGACGGGCCAGTCGCGATAAATCAAATCGCCCGCTTTTACATCGTCTTTTTCGCCAGGGTGCAATGGAAACGCCAGCGGCCAGTCGGCGTTATGCTTCACTGCTTCCATAAATTCGTCGGTAATCAACAGGCTAAGGTTGAACTGGCGCAGACGACCGGCTTCTCGCTTAGCTTGGATAAACTCACGAACATCAGGATGACCAACGTCGAAGGTGCCCATCTGAGCGCCTCGACGTCCACCTGCGGATGCCACGGTGAAACACATCTTGTCGTAGATATCCATAAACGCCAGCGGCCCGTTGGTGCCAGCACCAGCGCCAAACACAAACGCTCCCTTATGGCGCAGCGTCGAAAAGTCATAGCCAATACCGGCGCCAGACTTCAACGTCATACCGGCATCAACGACGGAGTCGAGAATATCGCGCATAGAATCACGAATAGTGCGCGAAACCGTGCAGTTAATCAGGCTGACCGCAGGTTTGTAGGCTTCAGCGCCCGCATTGGAAAGGATTCGTCCGGCAGGAATAGCGCCGTTTTCTAACGCCCAGCGGAATTTTGGCAGCCATTCGTTAGCGTTATCACCTTCAACCGCCGCTAACGCTCGCGCGACACGCTCAAAGGTAGCACCCACATCCTGATCAACAGGTTGGCTATGGCGATCTTTTAACCGATATTTGGCATCCCAGATATCTTTTGAGGGAACCTGTAGTGGGACGTCATTCGAAGTCTTCATAGCCTTTGCTGCGGTGCTCATGTCGCGAAACTCCTTCACAACGGGGTGAAATTAGCGCTCAAAACGGTGCGATTATACGTCCTGCGGTTATGAAGTATAGACTTGACTTTACACCATATGCGGCATTTTTTTTGTTAAAGACTACTACATATAGAAAAATCAGCGCGTTACCTTTTGCTTATCTTCAACAAACGATAGGCTAATGTTTTTCTTGTGCGATGCCACCCTTATGCCTACTTTAAAGCCTTTTGCGTTAGCGGCCTTCAGCGCCACCCTATCCAGCACTACGCTGCCTAGCATGGCAGCAACGTTCAATATTGATGCCGCGCAGCCGCACAATCACTGGCAGTCAATGGCGCTAACGTTGGGCAATGAACAACATTTTCGCGCCGTGGAAACCCATAGTTATTCGGATGCCACCTTGAGCTTGAACGCGACTCAGGGTGTTTGCGATTTACCATGGTTGGAAATGCGGGTCACCTTGGCTGAACAGCAAGGTGAAAGTCGCGCGGTTAACTTAGTGCCTACCAGAATCCGGGTGGATGACACCCCTATCATCGATACAATGGCCGAGTTTATTACCGAACGAGGCGATAATGGGTTCTATGCGCACTTCTACCTGAGTGACCTGCAAACATTAATGGATCAAATGAGCCAAGGAGAGCAGCTGTTTATCGGTTTTGACCAACAAGATAGTGACCCTTGGTATATGACCTTTAGTCTTGATGGCGCTGATGACGCCATAGAGAGAATACACCGCCTATGCAATCGTGCTGACAACGAATGATACCGCGTGTCATTGCACGCTTTTTTCAGCGATTTCAACGCGATTACGGCCATTACGTTTAGCTCGGTACATGGCAGCATCGGCCCGGGCAATGATAGTCTTACAGCTGTCATCGGGCTGCCATACTGCGACACCGATACTGACCGTTATCGCTTGGCCCAGGCCATTCACCTGTAGCGTGGCCACTAGGCCACGCAAGCGTTCAGCAAGCCCTTCTGCGGCTTCCATACTGGAGTGAGTCGCCAATACCACGAATTCTTCTCCTCCCCAGCGCCCCAAATGATCACAGCCCCGCAGTGAGCTTTCCACCATACGTGCTAGCGAAACCAATACATCGTCGCCCACGCTGTGGCCGAGGGTGTCATTGATCTGTTTAAAATGATCGACGTCAAACAACAACAGAGCGAAAGCCGCTCCGTAGCGTTTTGCTGCTACCAGCTCTGCATCAATGGCCTGTTCGATACGGTAGCGATTCCACACCTGAGTAAGAGGGTCAAAATGTGCCAACTGCTCTAACCGCTGATTCGCTTCTGCCAGTGCTTTACGCTCGCGCTCCAGGTGCATATTGAGCGTGCTGATCTCATAAGCAGAAATGGCCAGCGTTAAATCTTCCCCCAAATCCATCGCTGCTAGCCGCTCGACCCGTTGCCAGGCTTCGCTTTTTCCTGTGACCTCCTCACACCACGCGTCAGAAGGCGACATCATCAGAGGCGGCTGGGGTGCTGAAGAGGGTTGCATTGCCCAGTAGAGTGTTTCCACTTGTTCAGGGCGAAAAAATATCAGCCAACCGCGCTGAACAGGGTCGGTCGGCAACGGCACTGCCAGTACACCACTCTGTCCCAACATATCTAAAGAGGACGTGAGTGCCTCTTTGGCTGTCTCTTGGGTACACCACGGCCCACTATGGATATGGGCTTTTTCAATTCGCGAGACCAACTGGCTGATTGCTTCTGGCTTAGGGGTATTACCCGACTGATAGATACTGCCTTTCACCCATAACGCAACGCCATTGGCACGAAAAAGCGCCTTCCATGTATCGGCATGCTCCGTAAACAGCTGATAAGGCCCCTGGGGCTTTAAACGATTATTACTTGAAAGCACCAAGCTATCTTGTACACGCTGCAAATAGCGTGCTTCTTGGCGGGCTCTCAGCAGTAACAGCCGCTGCGTAGCCATTTGCACCAAGGTGCGCACCGCATCGCGCACAGGCGGCGTTACCGGGTAAGCTGATGTCGAATGACAAAATAGCAGCCCCCAAAGGCCGGTATCTCCCTGCATGGCCACACTTAATGCACCGCGTACGCCAAGACGTTGTAAGTATTTTTGCCGTTCAGGGGCCGGAGCACGCATGAAGCAATCACTTACATCCACCGTCGCACTCTCCGGTAGCAAGTGCTCACAGGGTGCTTCAATATCTTGGATCAGCCGAACCGGATGGCGCTCGTAGGCGCGCCGTAGTGCAACAGGGAAATCCTTGGCGGGGAAGCGCTGGCCTAACAAGGCAGGTAAACGACCTGCTGCCAACTCGACGCCGGGCTGAACGGCCCCCGTAGCTAACGACTCGGCAACGATTAACCCATGCCAATCGCTATTGAAATGGCACACAGACACCCGGTCATGCCCGGTTAATTCTTGAACAGCTATCACCAGATAATCAAGCAGCTCTTCTTGATGTGTCGCTTCTGCTAGACGCATCAAGCGTTCGTTCACCGTGCCAAGTAGACGCTGCTTACCGAGGGTGTGAAGCGGCTCTATCTCAATTAATACATGCGCACCAGCACGGTAAGCATGTAACTGAAAACGATTTGATCGAGCGGGACATTTAAACGTGAGCGGCCCCGGCAAACGCTGCTGACCTTGTAGCTCGTAGCGGATGCGCTGGCTTAAGCGCTTGCCTAGAACGCTGGATAGCGTTGGGAAATGCCCGTCAGGAAGGCTTACCCCCAGCAATACAGCGAAGTTGCTACTAATCGCTTGTATGCGTCGGCTGTCGGCATCGAGCACCAGTAATGCACCGAACGACTGTAGTAGCGAGTGATACTTCGACACAGAGATAGCCTCAAGAAATCTCTTTACCCCTCAGCCTGCTGCCTTAGCAACAGTTCGACGCGCCGATTGGCAGATCTGCCCTCCGACGTTGCGTTACTTTCCATGGGTTGGGTATCGGCGTAGCCGACTGCCCGCATACGTGAAATAGCAACTCCCTGGCGCTCAAGATGCCGGACCACCGCAATGGCGCGTCCTACCGAGAGTTCCCAATTTGAGGGGAAGCGTGAGGTGGCAATGGGAATATTATCTGTATGTCCTTCTACAGAAATTTGACCTTCAAAGGACGTTAACACGGCGAGAAGGCTTTCTAACACATCTTGCCCCTGGGACGTTAGCACGGCGTCACCACTAGGGAAAAGCAAGCTGTCATCGATACGCAGCGTAACACCTTCTTCGCCTTGAGAGACACTAACGCCAGGAATATTAAGCTCTGCCATCTGCGGCTTCAGTCCACTGTGCCGAGGATGAATGCCGGTTGCCAAGCTGGCCAACGGAAGCGAGATAAAAGCGCTTGCCGAGCGCATTCTATCGCTGTCAAAGGCTTCCCCTCCCCCCGGCGGCGTTAACGCCAGCAGTAGAACAAACAGCGTGATTAGCAGCGTTAAAACATCTAAGTAGCTCGTTAGCCAGCCTTCATCCCCCTCGCCTGACACAGGGGGTAATTCCAGTGCGTGCCGTGAATCACGATCTAGCATAGCGCTACCCTTTTGTCACAGGACTAGCCGTCGGCCGCGGTTTTACAGAGGCATCACGAATCTCGTCATGATAATTAGCCACAAAGGAGTTGAGCGTTTCTTCGATAAAAGAAGGCAGACGTCGTTTGGTAATGAGCGAAATGCCTTCCAGCACCATATTCATGGTGATAAGGCGCTCTTCCGTGCGCCGCTCTAGCTTGACGGCAATCGGTTTGAACACTAAGTTGGCGAGCAGAATTCCATAGAACGTTGTTAGCAGAGCTACCGCCATACGGGGGCCGATAACGTCAAGATCACCCGCATCCATCACTTCCAGCATATTGACCAGCCCGACTAAGGTGCCAATCATGCCAAAGGCTGGCGCGTAGGTAGCCATGGTACGAAATATCTGCGCTTCGGCATGCTCCCGCGCTTTTAATCGTGCAATGCGCCAGCGCAGCATATCGAAAATTTCGTCTTCTTTCGTGTTAGCAATCACCAGTTGGATCCCGGTGCGCAAAAAGGGGTTACGAGTGTGCTCTAGCTCCTTCTCAACCGCCCTGACATCGCCTTTAAACCAAAGGCGCGCCATGGAAACCAGTTCGTTAATATCATCACGCACATAGGTATTTTCACGCCGAAACACCAGTCCCACCAGGCGTACTACACGTAGCACTTCCTTCAGCGGATAACTAATAAAGGTAGCCGCCAAGGTGCCCGTTACCACAATGGCTAGCCCCGGCAAGTTGATAAAGCTTTCTGGCGACTCTGCAGTAAAAAACAGCACGCTTACCAGCAAAAGCATGCTGGCAAAAATACCGATCAGCGTAGATGGGTTCATCAACGGCTCCTCGCCGGTTATTCGTGATTAATTAATAGTGGCGTTAGGGGGTGTCATATAAGCGAGCGCGAAGCCTGCTAATCGCTTGGCTATGCAGCTGGGAGACACGAGATTCGGTCACTCCAAGCACCGCCCCGACTTCTTTGAGGTTCAACTCTTCTTGGTAATACAGCGCCATCAGTAGCTTTTCACGCTCAGGTAAGGCCTCAATCGCATCAATTAACGACTGACGCTGCTGTTGATCTAGTAACTGATCGAAAGGCAGGTTAGTGGCTTCCTCCTTCGCGGGCTCGGCCCCTTCGGCTACCAGTTCTTCAAAGGGCAGCAACTGGCCACTGTTCGTATCGTTAAGTAGTTGTTGATACTCACTGAGCGGCATATCTAGGTCACGTGCGATTTCGCCCTCTTCTGGTGGGCGTCCTAACTGCTGCTCAAGGCGACGCACCGCATCATCCACGGCTCTGGCAGAACGGCGTACACTGCGGGGTAACCAATCACGTGTGCGCAGCTCATCCATCATGGCACCGCGAATACGCTGGCTTGCAAACGTGGCGAATGTCGCCCCCTGGGTCGCATCAAATCGCCCCAATGCTTCTAATAAACCCACCATGCCAGCTTGAATAAGATCATCCAACTCAATACTTGCGGGTAGTCTAACCTGCAGCGTTAAGGCCTGACGTCTTACCAGTGGCATGTATTGGGTTAACAGCTCGCTCTGTTTAATCCTGCCTTGTGCTGTATACATCCTCGTGCCTCACGGCTGAACTCTGTTCACTGGTAGTTCACAATCACTTGCAGTTCCTGCACCCGCACCGGGCGCTGGCCCGGCGTCAGCGCAAAACGAAAGTGCATCGGCCCATTCACTTGTTTACCGGCTAACGCAGAGGTTGAGCCCCGCATAGCAGTCAAAGGAACACACTGCTCAGGATGGCATAGCCACGCATTAACTGGCGCATTAACCGGCATTTGAAAACGCCAATGAATACGTCCTATTGAAGCATGCTCTGTCTGAGCCCCTGCCGGAGGTTGAATGGGCTGGCTACTAACAGCTCGGTCACTCATCGCGACTAGCACGCTGGGCACCTCGGTACTCCAACTGCCCGTAGCCGCATTAACACTCATGGTGACGGCGCTTAGTGCCGCCATCAACACGGTTTTGAAGCTAGCAATCTTAAAATAGCCCATTATGTTAAAACTATTTGCATCACTGCCGCATGGTAATAACGCGTTTTGAAACCAGCGAACATAAGCATTGTTATTCCTTATAGTGGCGCTTGATAGCCTCTGTTTAAGCGCGGTCACATGGCGTCAGGCTAGCGTCATCGCGCCAGCAGTAAAAGCTCTATATCTAAATAGTAGCTGGCGGCTTCCCGCAGGTTGTCGAGCAGACCTCTACGCGGCAAGTTTGGCTCGTGCAGCGCCAGCAGTTGCCTAGGGCCGCCGTTTTCCTGCACTTGCCGCAGCGAACGATACATCTGTGCGAATGCATCGGCATCGCTATTAATCCATAACGCCCAACGCGGAAAGCGCTCTTTCAGTTGGCCAAGATTAGCGGCATCTGCCTTAACGATGTGAATATCCCAATCATCCGGGTCGCCAGCCCACCGTCGGCCAAGTACTGACCATTGGGCTAGGCGCCCTTTTACTTTAGCCACCTGCTGATCGCCACTGCTAGGCATACCGATCACAATAAGCGGGTTTTGCGGCATCGAGGGCGGTGCGGTAGTTTGCGCTGAGGCAGCAGTTGGCGGCGCCGTTGAAGAGTCGGCCATAGCGGCCATTGGCTCAGCCCCTGGTTCATCTTCCACGGGGTCGCTCTCTACAGACGGTGCTTGGCGCTGCTGGCGCTGTAAATCCGCCCATTTACGCAGGCCTGCTGCCTGGTCCTGGGCACTCATTCCAGCCCCTCACGACTAACGCTGCTGAGTTGGCGAATGGCGTCACGAGCCATAAACGCGTGAACAAGCGCATCCAACATTGCCGTATCGCGTCGCTTACGCGTGGTACCCAACAACCTTAACAAATCGGAACGCAGTGCTATCGCAGCGTCATCATTAGCGACATCTAAGTGCCCCGCTGCGGCGGCGATACCGCTGGCCATCAATAAGCGAACCTCCGTGCTTACTTCGCCATCGTCCGAATCTTTCAATTGCTGCCAAGCGCGTTTGGTTAGGCTAGACACCCCTTCGCTTTGAAGCTGGATAACCAAAAGCGAACGCACATCTGTGCCTAATCGGGCAGGCGTTAACCAGTAGCGACGCGCGATGCGTTTGCCATTTTCAGGATCGCGAACGTCACCAATCCATGCCAACATCGGGGTGCCTGCAGCATCTTCCACAGCCATATGGGTATGCCATAGCTGCACCGTTTGGCCACGAAAACGCAGGTCGGTGTGATGTGTGAGCGGGCTATCTGTGAACAACTGGCGCTGGGCATAGCGCTCGCCCTGACAGTATACCCGTTGAGTAGCTGCCACTAGCGTGACCCAGGTCAGGTGTTGGGCTTCTAACCACGCTAACGTGGCGGGGTCGGGAAACACAGGGAGCAGATGAACGGCGGCCCCCAACGTTTCACCTTGGCGCAACAGCCGTGATTGCCAGCCTGCGGGCTGACGATGCTGCAGGCTGGTTAGCGCTAGCCAGCCGCCGTCGGCGTCTAACGCGAGATCGGGCATCGACCAGTCACAGCCCCGCTCATTTCGGCGTGGAGACCATGCCATACCCAGCCCCTTATCTGCACAGGGCTCGCTAGCCAGTAGAGCATCCAAGCGTTTATCTTGCAGCACGCTCGGTAAGGAGGCGATATTCCATACCGACTCTAACGCTGAAAACCCGATAATCCTTTCACGCAGCCGCGTCAGCACAGAGCTGAGGCGGCGCCCTTGCCCCAACACATCTCGCGACCAGCGCGGCAGACTCACCGAGTGAGGTTGCGAAGTGGAGGGGGGACGTCGCTCTTCACGCCCTTTCCCCAATGAGGCACTAAGGGCTTGATCAATCAACGCAGCTGGATCCGCAACCGCCATATCTTCTGGAACACGTTGTCCGTATGAACCAAATAACACACGCAAGCCATGGCGTATGACAATATCAAGCACGGGGGCTAACCGACCGGCTTCGTCCTGCTTGGTAATAATGCAGTCATCTAACTCAGCGCCAGCCGCCCGTGCCGCTTGGCGATAGCGCAACACGACCTCTTCCAACGTTTCAGGCTGGCTAGCGGCATTCAACAGCAGTACTAAGCGCACGGACGCTTGCCCGCCCTGCAAATGGGCAATCTGCTCAATCACACGCTGATCACGCTGACTCATACCGACGGTGTCGATAATCACCCACTGTTTACCCTGCAGTCGTCCGACCAGTTCATCAATCGGCTGCTCGGCGTCTAAGGCATACATGGGGGTATCAAGCAGGCGAGCATAAATTCGTAGCTGCTCGTGTGCTCCAATACGAAAGCTATCGGTGGTGACAAGAGCCACAGGGCGCGTACCGTGGCGCATCACGAAACGTGCTGCTAGTTTCGCAGTGGTGGTGGTTTTCCCCACCCCCGTAGGCCCCACCAGCGCGACAATTCCCGCTTTATCGAAAAAGCCAGTTTCTTCTTTCAGTACAGGTAACCGCGCCATTAGCTGCCCACGAAGCCACTCCATCGCCAGCGCGCTATCAGCATCTTGCTGAGCCAATGACGTCGGCAGCGCCGCCAGCACTTCGTCACTTAGCTCTTCGCTGAAACCAACGCTAAGCAGTTGCTGGCGCAAACGGGAGAGAGGGTCGTCAGTGGTTGCGGAGGCGGGCGCATCACCCGCTGACTGACGCTGGGAAAGCAGCTCTCGCATCTCTTGCATCTCGCGCAGCAAGCGTTCGCTCATTGCCTGAAGCGGATCTGAATCTCGCGATGAAAAGGCAACTTGCGAAGCGGGGGCAGGAGGAGATGAGGGGGAAGGCTCAAAATGATCAACCGCCTCATCCGCCATCGCCAGTATTTCGACGCCCCCCTCGGTACGGCGATTGGCGACAATTAAAGCGTCATCACCTAATGCTTCGCGCACTTGGCGCATCACATCGCGGCTGTTTGCTCCAACAAATCGTCTCACGCTCATGCTTTACCTGCGCCTCTTCTTGATGGCTTGGAACGGGTGTCCTGCGTCAGTCTCATCCTCGCCCTCCGACTACCGTAGTGACTCGTAACGTACGATCATCCGGTATTTCTGCTTGAGACATCACCACCAAATGACGCACACGCCGACGTAAGAAACGCGATAGCACAGCACGCAGCGAGTGCTGTACGACCAGCACCGGTGCTTCACCGCTACCTTCATGACGCTCCAGGGCCTCTTGTGCCTGCGTCATGAGCGTATCAGCAAGCCCTGGCTCCATCGCACCGTTACCATTCATGGCCTGCATAAGCACTTGCTCTAACTGGGCATCAAGCCCCATCACGTTGAGCGTTTCCTGGCCGGCAAACCACTGCTGGGTAATCGCTCGACCCAAGGCAATACGCACCAATGCCGTCAGCTCATTAGCATCTTTTTGCTGCCCAGCATGTTCTGCCAGAGTATCTAACACCGTGCGCATATCGCGTATCGAGACATCTTCATTGAGCAGGTTCTGCAAAATACGCTGCAATACGGTGAGTGAAATGGCTTTCGGCACCACCTCTTCGACTAATGACTTTTGATCCTCACCCAGCTTATCGAGCAACTTTTGTACTTCTTGCCGCCCCAGCATTTCTGGCGAATGGCGATGCAGCAGGTGATTTAAGTGAGTGGCAATGACCGTACTGGCATCTACCACGGTATAACCGTACACCTGGGCGTGCTCACGCTGATTGGCATCAATCCAGATGGCAGGCAAACCAAAGGCAGGGTCTTGGGTAGGCGTTCCCTGTAATTCGCCTGATACTTGACCGGGGTCGATTGCCAGCCATTTGCCCGGCTGTGCATCAGCACGGCCAATTTCTGCTCCCTTCATGGAGAGTACGTAGGTATTTGGAGGCAGTTCCAGGTTATCGCGTATATGCACTACGGGCGGTAAAAACCCAACCTCCTGGGCAAATTTCTTGCGCACACTTTTAATACGAGCCAGCAGCTCCCCTTTCTGGCGGGAGTCCACTAGGGGAATAAGCCGATGCCCCACCTCAAGCCCCAGCGTATCGACCAGTTGCACATCTTCCCAACTGGCTTCCGGTGACTCTTGTTGGGGCAGTGGCGCTGCTGATATCTCTTCTTTTACCAACGCCTGTTCTTTTTGACGAATCAAATACCACGCTAAGCCCGCCAGCAGTGCTGTAAAAATCAGAAATACCAAGTTTGGCATCCCAGGCACCATGCCCAGCAGCCCCATCACCATCGCAGAGAGGATCATGACCTGAGGATTAATAAATAGCTGGCTGATCATTTGCTGACCAACATCTTGGTCAGTGTTGACGCGCGACACGGTGACACCAGCAGCGGTTGAGATCACCAGCGCGGGGATCTGGGCCACCAAGCCATCGCCGATGGTTAGCAACGTATACGTACGGGCAGCATCCGAAAAGCCCATATCGTGCTGCATCATACCGATCAATAATCCGCCGATAATATTGACCACCATGATGACTAAGCCAGCCATGGCGTCACCACGCACAAATTTGCTCGCACCATCCATAGAGCCATAAAAATCCGCTTCCTGAGCGACTTCAGTACGCCGCTTTTTAGCGTCTTCTTCACCAATCAGGCCTGCATTCAGGTCCGCATCAATCGCCATTTGCTTGCCAGGCATGGCATCCAGCATAAAGCGGGCGCCTACTTCGGCAATACGCCCAGCCCCCTTGGTAATAACCATGAAGTTGATGATGACCAGAATTAAAAAGACCACCAGACCAACGGCAAAATTACCGCCGACCAGGAAGGTACCAAACGCTTCGATGACTTTACCGGCCGCATCTCCACCTTGATGGCCTTCCATTAGCACGACACGGGTCGAGGCCACATTTAGCGATAGCCGTAATAGCGTGGTAAACAACAGCACCGCAGGAAAAGCAGCAAAGTCGAGTGGTTTTTCCGCAAACATGCTGACCAGCAGCACCATGATGGCTAGCGCGATATTGAACGTGAACAGCAAATCGAGCGCGAAGGGCGGCAAGGGCAGAATCATCATGCCCAAGATCATCAAAATCAGCAGCGGCCCTGCGAGCAACTTCATGCGCACATCGCCCATCCAATCGCGCTGATTGATCAATTGGGTTAAGCCTTTCATGATTGCGCCTCACTGCCACCGGCATCTCGACTGGAGTGTTCCATTTCGGGAGGGACCGATAAATTGTCTGGGGTTGGGGGCACCTCGCCTCCTTGTTGTGCGACCTGCTTCAAGCGGTAAGCCCAGGCCATCACTTCAGCCACTGCGGTATACAGTTCCGCAGGCACTTCAGCGTCTAAATCCACGTGATGATACAGGGCGCGCGCCAAAGGAGCGGCTTCCAATCGCGGCACACCGGCTTCCAGGCCTATTTCGCGGATACGTGCGGCCACTGCATCGGCCCCTTTGGCCACTAGCCGAGGGGCGCCCATGCTTCCTTCCTTATACGCTAGGGCCACAGCATAGTGGGTTGGGTTGGTGATTATAACGTCGGCATCAGGCACTTTACTCATCATCCGCCCTCTGGCCATTGCTTGCTGCTGCTGGCGAATCCGGCCCTTAACATGGGGGTCGCCTTCCGACTCTTTATGCTCTCGCTTAACTTCTTCCTTGCTCATACGCAGCTTTTTCGCATTACTCCAAAGCTGAAAAGGCACATCAATTAAGATAACCACCACGAGTGATAAAACGATCAGGCCGGCAGCTAACGCCGACATATTCAATGCGGTCGCCAACGCTTGTTGAATGGGCTGATTCATTAGCCCCATAAACTTACCAAGGTTGGCGTACAGAAACGCGGATGCAATGCCGCCGACCAGGATTGATTTGGCAATCGCTTTGGTTAATTCAATCAACGCCTGCGACGAAAAAATACGCTGCAACCCTTTTATTGGGTTTAGCTTCGACAGTTTGGGCTGCATTGATTTTGCCGAGACCAACCATCCTCCTAGTAATGCGGGTGCGACCAGTGCAATCACCGTCAACAGTAAGAACAGCGGCAGCATTGCGAACAGTGTGCGCTGCCCCAGATCCAGCGCATTGACCAGCATCGGGGTGCTTTCCATGGCATGACGGCGTTCGAATAAGAAGGCCTGCTCCATCACCATGCCCAGCTGGTCATAGAGCATTTGCCCCATGCTCCACAGCCCAATCACACCGCCTAATAGCAGCAAAAAGGTCGCCAGTTCTCGAGACCGGGGTACTTGGCCTTCTTCCCGGGCTTTGTCCAAGCGTCGGGGCGTGGCCTCTTCCGTCTTTTCCTGATCGCTGTCGTTATCTGCCATGCGGCCATCCGGCGGTATCTTGCGTGGCTTATCATAAATTCAGCCGCCCCTAGGGACGGCTGAACAAATGCCTATAGTGCCAGATACTGCCTTTCACAATGTCTTAATAACAACGCATTAAAAGCCTAATTCGTCCAATAAGTCGTCTACCTGATCCTGACCAGTAACGATGTCAGGTGCATTGTCCTTAACCTGAGGGCCATTCAACAGCTCTTCATTACGACGCGCGTTCTCATTTTTCCATTGGTCTTCTGCCTTACGCTGCATCGACTCACGGACATGAGCACCCGGCACGTTATCGATAAGTACTTGCACCAACTGATGCTCAATTTCTCGGATGACATCCATCATCTTCTTGATGACCTGGCCGGTAAGATCTTGAAAATCCTGAGCCATCATAATATCGAGCAGTTCTTTGTTTGTCGCTGCAGCAATGGTTGGCACATCACTTAGATAGGTGCGTGTTTCTTTTACCAAGGCTTTGGCATCATCCAACTCTTTGGGCGCTTCAAACCATTCGGCCCAGCGCTTATCGAGCGCTTCAGCACGATCAGAGAGTTGGTCTTGCAATGGCTGGGCGCGATCAATAGCGTTTAATGCACGTTCAGCTGCCTGCTCAGTCATGGTAGCGACGTAATGCAACCGGTCACGCGCGTCAGGAATTGCTTCCGCTGCTTTCTCGATCTCTTTATCCAGGCCCAGCTCTCGCATATTGTCACGCAACATGCGGGTAAGTTTGCCGATGCGAAAGATCAGGTCTTCAGCGGCTTCTTCAGATAGCTGGGTAGCGCTATCCTGCTCATGCTGACTCATCGTGTTGTCTCCTCGTTAACCGAGCACTCAGGCGCAGCCGCTTCATTTACCCATCTTATCGAAGATTTTGTTTAGCTTTTCTTCGAGTGTGGCTGCTGTAAACGGCTTGACGACGTAGCCGTTAGCGCCCGCTTGGGCGGCCGCGATAATGTTCTCTTTTTTGGCTTCCGCGGTCACCATCAATACGGGTAGCCCTTTCAGTGCTTCATCCTGGCGGATCTCTTTAAGCATTTCTAAGCCGTCCAGATTAGGCATATTCCAATCAGATACAACGAATTCGAAGTTACCCGCACGCAGCTTATTCAGGGCGTCCTGACCATCTTCTGCTTCATCAACATTGGTAAAACCTAGCTCTTTCAACAAGCTGCGAACGATCCGGCGCATGGTGGGAAAGTCGTCCACTACCAGAAAACTCATGTTCTTATCGGCCATTGGTCATCCTCTCAATCAAATTATTTCTAAAATAACGATGCTTAAAAACATCCTTAAAGCAGTTCTTAAAACCGTCCTTAAAACGGCTATTAAAACCTAGAACGCTTCCCACTCGTCGTGGTGGCTAGGCTCTGGGGTTCGGCGAGCGCTGGGCGTAGTGACTGCCTGCTGCCTGACAGCAGGCACGTTTACTTGGCTACTCGCTGGCAACGTTTGACGCTGCCCTCCCTCTTGGCTAGTTAACAAAGCAAAGACAGCCACCGCCTCTTCTAACTTATTTGCTTGCTCTTCAAGCGACATAGCCGCTGCGGAGGCTTCCTGAACCAGCGCCGCATTCTGCTGGGTGACTTCATCCATCTGCCCTACCGCTTGGCTTACCTGCTCAATGCCATCGCTCTGTTCCTGAGATGCTGCAGAAATCTCATCCATAATATCGGTCACTCTACGGACAGCCGTCACCACATCGGACATAGTGGTGCCCGCTTGTTCTACCAGCGTAGAGCCTTGCTTGATTTGTGCAACGGAGGCATCAATCAGTGTTTTGATCTCTTTTGCCGCATCGGCACTGCGGCTAGCTAAGTTGCGAACCTCGCCTGCCACAACGGCAAAACCACGCCCTTGCTCGCCAGCGCGAGCCGCCTCTACCGAGGCATTCAGTGCCAAAATATTGGTTTGAAAAGCAATAGAGTCAATCACACTGGTGATATCAGCCACTTTCTGGGAGCTGGTAGAAATACCATGCATGGTCTGCACTACCTGCTCAACCACTTGGCCGCCTTGCTCGGCAGTGGTGGAGGCATCTGCGGCCAGCGTGCTTGCCTGGCGCGCATTGTCGGCATTCTGTTTAACCGTTGCCGTCATTTGTTCCATGCTGGCAGCTGTTTCTTCAATCGAGGCGGCCTGCTGTTCAGTGCGTGATGACAAATCCGCATTGCCACTCGCTATCTCTCGAGTGCCGTGATGTATTTCACTACTGCCTTCTCGCACCCGCGTCACAATCGCCGTCAGGTTTTGCTGCATCGTGCCCATCGCTGAAAAAAGACGTCCCACTTCATTTTTGCCTGACGCGGGAACGGGCTCCGTTAGGTCAGCCTGAGATATTTTGTCCAGCCGTCTTACGGCGTCATTCAACGGCGCGATGACGGTGCGTCGTAATGCCATATAGATGAACGCAGTTACCAATAGCGCAATTGCCACAGCAAGCGCATTGACTAACATAAACACATCGCCTTGCGCATCAGCGTCGCCACGAATGCTGTCTACCCGTTGAAAACCATACTGTACAAAAGCAGTGGCGCTATTGGCTAAGTTGTTCAATGGCTCTACCAGCTCGCCCCGAAGCTGATTAAAGGTACTGATGTCCATGGTTTCGAACGTCGCATGCTGCTGTTTGACCAAGGCCAGTACTTCGCGGAAGTCTTCTATCAATGCCTCACCCAATGCTTCACCTTGCGCTGTGCGTGGCGTCGCAGCAAAGCTCTCAAAACGCTGTTCGGCGCGCTCAATTCGATCCAGAGCAATGTCGACCTGGGCATTGGATTGGCGTGTTTGACCGACCATTAAAAAGTTGGATGCCGTTTCCATGGCCAGCATTGCCTGGTTGAGCAACGAGTCAGCGCGATTAATCTCGTTGAGCTGACTATTACTGATGAGGCTATAGGTTGACAGGTTGGCCTGCGCATTACGATCTGCCATGAAGCTGATACCAGCTAACAGCACTATCAGCATGACAAAGCTAGCCAACGCGACAATAACGGCAGAGTGAATACTGATATGACGCAGTGAGCGTGTCATTTTTTGCTCCCCTTTTCTATTAATGCGTAACGGGGTGTTATACCCGCTGAGCACGCCCTGAAGCGGCAATTAAGGCCATCAACCGCGATGGAATGTCATCTAAAGCAACCACTTCTACTGCTCCCCCGACGGAGATGGCTTCTCTTGGCATACCAAACACCACACAGCTTTCTTCATTTTGTGCAATGGTGGCCGCCCCGGCTTCACGCATTTCAAGAAGACCTACAGCGCCATCCTTCCCCATCCCGGTCAAAATCACACCAATGGCGTTTTTACCAGCATGCTTAGAAGCCGAGTGAAACAGCACATCAACAGAGGGACGGTGACGATTCACCGGCGGACCATCATTTAAGCGCACGACGTAGTTGGCACCACTGCGTACAAGCTCTAGGTGTTGATCGCCTGGGGCGATATAGGCATGGCCTGGCAAGACACGCTCGCCATCGGTGGCTTCTTTTACGCTAATTCGACACAGTCGATCTAGCCGCTCGGCGAAAGAGCGGGTAAAACCACCTGGCATGTGCTGGGTAATCAAGATGGCTGGCGCATTCGCAGGCAGTGGTTCGAGCACTGACCGAATCGCTTCTGTGCCGCCGGTAGAAGCACCAATGATAATCAGCTTTTCACTCGACACCATTGGCGCTTTTAGCTGCGTGGGTGGCGGCGCATTTTTATGGCGGGCTTGGCGAGGACGCGAGCGAGCAGCGGCGCGAAGCTTGTCGGTAATTTCAGTTGCATACTCCATCATGCCGCTACGAATACCCAAGCTGGGCTTGGCCACGAAATCCAATGCGCCTAACTCTAACGCACGCAGAGTAATCTCTGAGCCACTCTGGGTCAGCGATGACACCATGAGTACCGGCATAGGACGAAGCCGCATTAACCGCTCAAGAAAATCAAGACCATCCATCCGCGGCATTTCTACGTCCAATGTCAGCACGTCAGGATTGTGTTGTTTGATCAGATCTCTCGCAGCAATGGGGTCTGGCGCGACGGCGACGACTTCCATATCCGGCTGAGAGTTGATTATTTCCGTTAACAAATCACGAATCAGCGCCGAATCATCGACGCACAACACTTTGATTTTGGCTGCGCTCAAAGCACGCCTCCTTTATTACGGTAGCCACCTGTGTGCCAACCCACTCCGGTAGGGCAATTGCCCAAAGGAGTTAACGCACGTAACCGATTTATTTTTTTGCGAGGGTATAAACCGTTTGCCCACGCAGCTTGAATGCATCGCTGATATACGAAAAGTTTTCCGAGTGTCCCGCAAACAGTAACGCGTCTGGCTTCATTAGCGGAGCAAACCGTTTTAGAATCTTAGCCTGGGTATCTTTATCGAAATAAATCATGATATTGCGACAAAAAACGGCATCGAAAGGGCCTTTTACCGACCACTGGGGTGCCAGCAAATTAAGCGGCAAAAACTCCACCAACGATGATACTTCGGGCCTTACGCGTGCCAAACCTGCATGACCACCGGTGCCTTTCTGGAAAAACCGCTTAACCCGCCCTTCCTCTAACTTACGCACCTGTTCAAGCGGATAAATGCCTGCCCGCGCTTTGCTTAGTGCGTCGGTGTCAATATCCGTGGCAATGACTTTGGCCTGGGTGGCTTTTGGCCCCAGTGTTTCTAACAACGTCATTGCAATCGAGTAGGGCTCTTCCCCGGTGGACGCCGCTGAGCACCAGATAGTCACGGGACTTTGCTGTTTCTTAATGTGCTCAGCTAATAGCGGAAAGTGATGCGCCTCACGAAAAAAAGCGGTGAGGTTGGTGGTTAAGGCATTGGTAAACGCCTCCCACTCTTTAGCGTCCGGCTGACGCTCCAACCGAGACAGATAGTCGGTAAAACGTGTAATACCATGGTGACGCAATCGCTTGGCTAAGCGGCTGTAGACCATTTCACGCTTATGCTCAGCCAACACTATTCCGGCGCGCTGGTAAATCAATTCCCGTATGCGCGCAAAGTCGGCATCGGTTAGCACAAGATCACGTTCGATCTGCCCTCCCGATGCCCACTGGCCGACATCAACTCCCCGCTCGCGTTGGTCGATCAAAATTCTTCCCACTCCTCTACTGCGGCCAGCTGCCGTGTGGTTGGCGACGAAGGCGGTTTAGTTGGGCTATCTGGGAGCTGAGCTCGCGATCGATAGGCAGTAGGGGCTGTGCTAAGCGCTGTTGTTGGCGAGTTCTGATGGTTCAAGCGAAACGCCTCAACAGACAGGGCTAATAAGCCTGCTTGCTGCTCTAATGCCACGGCGGCACGTGCTGTTTCCTGGACACGAACGGCATTCTGCTGTGTCGCTTGATCCATCTCGGCAACGGCTTGATTCACCTCCGCGATCCCATGGCTTTGTTCTGCTGACGCTGACGATATGTCATGCATGATCTGCGTGACATTTCGCGCTGCTTCGGCAACCTCACTAATCGCTACTTCGGCTTTTTTGACCAGCCCAGCCCCTACATTGACTTCTTGATTAGAACCATCAATCAGCACGCGAATCTCTTGAGAGGCGCTTGCGCTTCTTCCTGCCAGCTTACGCACTTCTTCAGCAACCACCGCAAATCCACGACCATGCTCCCCGGCCCTGGCAGCTTCTACCGATGCGTTGAGCGCCAAAATATTGGTTTGGAAAGCAATCGAGTCAATCACATTGATGATGTCAGTCATTTTTTGCGAGCTTTGGGTAATTCGCTGCATATTCTCGACCAACTGCGACATGAGCTCTCCGGTTTGGGTCACTTGCTTAGCATTGTTATCGGCAAGACGACGCGCTTCTTGAGCGTTATCGCTGTTTTGACGCACGGTCGTGGTCATTTCTTCCATGCTGGATGCGGTTTGCTGTAGCGATGCTGCCTGTTGCTCGGTACGAGACGATAAAGCCTCATTACCGCTGGCAATATCCCGAGCAGCAGGTGTAACTACATTAATACCGCCTTTTACATCGCTAATAATGCTGCTCAGACTTTTCCGCATAGTGTTCAGCGATTCCATCAGCATCCCAACTTCATCACGCTGATGGGGAGGCACTTTAGCCGCTAGGTTTCCACCCGCGATTTGCAAGGTAAAGCGAGACGCGCTTTTTAGCGGCCGAACAATGGAACGTAACGTCATCACCCCAAGCAGGATAAGCGCCAGTACGCCAACACCTAGCACAGCGGCTTGAGCACTTAGCATGCTGGCTTGACCTTGCTCAGCATCGGCAGCCATCACCTCGGCGTCAGCCTGTTTTTCGGCGATGAGCTGGTTCACCATCGTCGAGAGTTCGCGCCCTTCGTTATTCATCACACTGATGACTGCGTCCAAACCGGTGAACACTTGATACGTGTCTTCTGCTTGCAAGACGGTTTCCGCCTGGAACATGCCATTGTCTAAAAAGGTTTGCAGCTGAGCATTGAAGGAAGTGGCAAGCGCTGTCGTGTTGACATCACGGGAGTAGTATTGCTGCCAGGCGGACTCAATCGTCGCCGCGCTATTGGCAATCATCTCCCCCATCTCAAAGCGCTGTTGAATCAGCTCCATACGCTCAGGCTCAATCATGGCCTGTCGCGTTTGCGCGATGGTCTGGTCTATTTGCTGTAAACGAATAACGTCTTGCAGGCCATCGTTATTAAGCGTCGCTAGTCGCTCTCCTGCGACGTTAAGGCCATACAGCCCCAGGCCACCACTCACCAGCAGCAGTGCGCCAGCTACAACAATCATTCCAATCAATTTAGCGCGCAGAGTATCCAGTCGTATCCGTTTTAAGCGTTGAATTAGGCCTTTCTTACGCAACCGCCCCTTGTCTAAATAGAGGTGTTTGTTACGGCCTTCACGTATTTCAGCGTAGGCCTGCTCAGCTTGGGCAATCGCCTCTCTGGTTGCCTGTACCCTGACAGAGGCATAGCCAACGACGTGGTCGTCTTCAATAATCGGCGTTACGCTGGCACTTACCCAATAGTGATCACCATTTTTACAGCGGTTTTTAACCAGCCCTCGCCATGTTTCACCGCTTTTCACGGTCTGCCACAGGTTTTCAAACGCCGCTGGCGGCATATCCGGGTGTCGAATCAAATTATGGGGCGCGCCTATCAGCTCTTCGTGCTGGAAACCACTTATCTGGATAAACGCTGGGTTTGCATAGGTAATGCGCCCTTTAAGATCCGTGCGCGAAACGAGGAAATCATCACTCTGAAGTTCAACTTCACGCTGAGTGACTGGCTGGTTATTACGCATCCGCATACCTTATTTTTAGTATTCAAGCCGAGGAAGTAATGAGCCTTAACCGCAAGACTTAAAATGCTTCCCACTCATCAACTGCCGTGTTGCGAGCGGGTATTTTTTTGGCCGCTGGCGTTTGGGCGGCAGGTACTTGCTGAAGAGCGTGGGGCCGCATGGCATAACCAGATTCCTGCTTCCCCCCTGCCAGGGCAGGCGTCACATGGAAACGCTCAACCGCTTCTCTAAGGCGTGCCGCTTCGCTTTCTAACTCATTAGCGCTGCGTGCTGCCTGTTGAACCAATTGAGCATTTTGTTGAACAACCTGATCCATTTGGGCAACTGCTTGATTAACTTGCCCGATACCGTTGCTTTGCTCTTCAGAAGCGGCCGCAATCTCATCCATAATATCGTTGACACGCTGCACAGCGGCGACAAGATCCTGCATGGTTTTTCCCGCGTGATTCACCCGCTGGGTGCCCGCGTCCACTTTGCCAAGCGATGCATCGATCAGTGTACGAATTTCTTTGGCAGCATTAGCACTGCGGCTAGCGAGACTGCGAACTTCCTGCGCAACAACGGCAAACCCTTTACCATGCTCGCCAGCACGGGCGGCTTCTACCGACGCGTTTAAGGCGAGAATATTGGTTTGAAAAGCAATGTTATCGATCACCGTAATAATGTCGGCAACTTGGTGGGAACTCGCGCTAATGTCCTGCATGGTTTCAACAATATTGGCAACTTCTTCGCCGCTGCGTCTGGCAGTTAGCGTTACCTCATTGGCGAGCTGACTAGCTTGCAATGCATTGTCTGCATTGTGCCCAACGGTAGAGGCCAACTGCTCCATGCTCGAGGCCGTCTCTTCTAGAGAAGAGGCCTGTTGTTCGGTACGTGAGGAAAGGTCGTTATTGCCACTGGCAATATGCTGAGAGCGCTCAAAAATTGACGCGCCGCTTTGGCGTACCACGCCAACGGTTTCAGACAGTGAAGACTGCATGTGCGCCATCGCTGTGTACAACCTGCCAATTTCATTATTACCAGGTGATGTAATTTGCTGACTTAGGTCGCCTTGGGCCATTTTCTCAAAGTAACCGACCAGACGATCCAGGGGACGCAACACATTAACGGTCACACCCCACACCACCACCGCGACCGTTACGCCGGTCATGATGACCACGCCAATCAGCACCCAGCGAATGCGGGTCGCAAACTCACTGAACGCCGCTTGCTGCGCCTGCAAATCACTCGATGCCTGCACAATTGCGGCGCCGTGGTGGAGTGCATAAAGTCCTATACCGCAGGCCACTATCACCAACATTGAAAAAGTGGCTAATACCAGCCCCCAACTAAGGCGCACGGTCATATTGCTCATCATTTGACGCAGTAGCGGTGTCACACGCGTTACTCCAAACACAACCGTAGTAGCCGATGCTATCCGTAGCACCAGAGATGGCTGTTTTTTGGCTTAAGAAGGCACTCTCCTTGTGCCTAGTCACAAAGGTGTTAGCGAGTGCTGGTGCTATCGACTAAGGCCATTTCTTCGCTGGTTAGCAGCTTATCGATATCGACCAACACCAACATGCGGTCTTCAAGACTGCCTAATCCGCTCAAGAAATCAGAGGAGAGCGTGACACCAAACTCAGGCGCTGGTTTTATTTGCTCGGGTGTTAGTGTCATGACATCGGAAACGCCGTCCACGACAATACCAACGACGCGGTCGGCGACATTGACCACGATAACAACGGTTTGGCCACCGTACTCCACACTGTCTAGGTGAAATTTAATGCGTAGATCGACAATAGGCACAATGACGCCACGCAGATTGGTCACCCCTTTAATAAAATCGGGGGCATTGGCAATACGCGTGACGTTTTCATAGCCGCGTATTTCCTGAACCTTCAGGATATCAATGGCATACTCTTCTTCTCCCAAAGAGAACACCAAAAATTCGCGATTATCGGCTTCTGCGGCGGACAGCACCGCTCCATTGTTTGCCTGGCTCATGACGGCTCGGCCTCCTGGTAATAAGAGAGATGGGGATAACTCACCTGTTTTCCGGCTTCTTTCTTGGCACGGCTTAACCGGTGTAAACCTGTAATGTCTAGAATTAGCGCGACGCTACCGTCACCAAGGATGGTCGCCGCCGAAACGCCCGGCACTTTGCGGTAGTTATCTTCTAAGTTCTTTACAACCACCTGTTGCTGGCCAATCAGCTCATCGACCAACATGGCATAACGACGCCCCTCCCCCTGCACGATCACGGCAATACTTTTGGTCGGGTCGGTAATGGCATTTTCCACATCCAGCACTTCATGGATCGCAATGACCGGCAGGTACTCATCGCGCACTTTAAGCACCACATCATCACCCGCCATGGCATACATATCCCCTTTGGCAGGCTGCAACGACTCAAGTACTGTGGAAAGTGGCAAAATAAAGGTTTCACCACCTACTTTGATCGACATGCCGTCAAGAATGGCAAGTGTCAGCGGCAACACGATGCGCGTGTTGGTGCCTTCACCCTTCTTGGATTGGATTTCAACCCGGCCACCCATGCCTTGAATATTCCGCTTTACCACATCCATACCGACACCGCGGCCGGAAACGTCCGTAACTTCCTTTGCCGTGGAGAAGCCCGGCGCAAAAATCAGCTGAAAAACTTCCTCATCAGACATGTTGTCGGAAACGTTCAAACCATTTTCACGCGCCTTAGCCAACAACCGATCACGATCCATGCCCGCGCCATCATCACGCACTTCAATCAGAATATTGCCGCCCTGATGGCGTGCTGATAACACCAGCTTGCCAACACGGGGTTTACCTACCGCTTCGCGCTCATCCGGCATTTCGATGCCGTGATCCAAACTGTTACGCACTAGGTGCGTTAACGGATCGGTAATGCGCTCAACCAGGCTTTTATCCAGCTCGGTGGACTTGCCTTCGGTGATAAGCTCAATTTCTTTGCCCAATTTACCGGCGGTATCACGCACTACACGGGGGAATCGGCTAAACACAAACTCCATCGGAATCATGCGGATCGACATCACCGCTTCTTGAAGATCTCGTGCGTTACGCTGTAACAGACTCATGCCATTTTGTAGCGAGCTATTGCCAACGGATTGATCGCCAAGGTCACTGACCGTTTGATCCAGCATCGACTGGGTAATAATCAGCTCGCCAACCAAATTGATGATTTGGTCGACTTTATCTACCGACACACGGATCGAGGCTGACTCTGCGGCCGCTTTTTTAGGGGCGGATTTCGCTGGCTTTTCTGGCGAAGGTGCTCTGTCAGCAGGTTTAGCCACTGCTGGCGCCGCAGGCTCAACACTAGTAGTAGGCTCAACAACATCAGCAGGCACGGCTACTGGCGCGTCTAACGCAGGGCTAACACTAGCGCCTTCGTCTTTTTCAACCGCTACCACGCTAATTTCGATCTGCTCAGGCTCAATAATGAAGCACATCACCGCTTCAATATCGTCAGCACTAACGTCACCTGTCAGCGTTACTTCGTAACGTTTTTCATCACCCGAGTGGGACTGGACATCACCCAGTTGCTCCAGCTCTTCCACCAACAGCGTGCGATCTTTTTCGCTAACATTCAGTAGCGCAACCAACAGATGGCGCTCGCTTAGCGAGGAGGATTCAGCAGCCTCGGCGCTGGCTGATGTTTTCTTTTCAATTGTTGGCGCGGGGGCCGCAGGGGCATCCAACGTCTGGCCAATTTCTTCTAGCGCGATCTGCTGCAGTGTCTGGCAAATTCGCTCGTAGGCTTCTTGGTTGGGCTCTTCCTCGTTGCGATAGGCATCGAGTTGCTCATGCATGATGTCTTTTGCCTCTAAAAAAGTATCAACGAGGTCGGCTCGCAATGTCAGTTCACCTTTGCGTGCGTGATCTAACAAGTTTTCAAAGATATGCGTGGTTTTCTGCAGCACGCTGAAGCCGAAGGTACCTGCGCCGCCTTTTATGGAGTGGGCGGCGCGGAAGATAGCGTTTAGCTGCTCGCTATCCGGATCATCGACATCCAGTTCCAGCAGATGCTGCTCCATATCGGCCAGCAGCTCTTCGGCCTCTTCAAAAAAGGTGTCAAAAAAATCCGCTATATCCATGCACCGCTCCACATAAACGTCTTTGTGTTGTGATAAGCCCTGCTCATTCGCTTTCATCGCTCTGAGGCACGCTTTGTGGCAGCGCCTCTAAAAGCGCATCTTCATCAGGTAATGGGCTATCAAGCCCCATAACGCCTGGATTACGAATCGCTTCTGCGATTTCTGGCAATAAGACGACGAGCTCAATGCGACGATTAACCGGGTCCGTCGGCGCAGTGTCAGGCAACCTGACACGATCGGCAAAGCCCGATACGCGCAGCAGTTGATCTGGATCAAGCCCGCCGGCAACTAATTCACGCCGAGAGGCATTTGCTCGATCATTGGACAGCTCCCAGTTACTGTAACCTCGATAACCGCCTGCATAGGGCACGCTGTCAGTGTGGCCGCTGATACTTAAATCATTGGGCAATTCGTTGAGTAGCGGTGCCATCGTACGTAACAGGCTGCGCATGTAAGGAGCTACTTGATCGCGGCCTAACTCAAACATGGGCCGCTGTTCCGTATCGAGCAGCTGAATACGTAGCCCTTCGCGGGTTAAGTCAAAGCGCATTTGGCTGCGTAGGTGGCGCAGCTCGGGGTCTTGTTCAATGGCTCGCTCAATGCGCTCTTGCAAATCGTTAAAGAAACGCCGCTCCTGAGCACTAGGGCGGCTATGTTGAAGCACATCAATTCGGGCACGTTCGCCATCGCTGTGGGTAGGATCTGGGCCACCACCTGGAATCACCTGAGTGCTTCCTGATCGGTCTCCACTGGTCATTGCCGTTATTAATGGCGTACTGAAGTACTCCGCAACACTGCGGCGAGTTTCATCGTCGGAAACACTTAAAATCCACATCACCAGAAATAACGCCATCAGGGCTGTCATGAAGTCGGCAAGGGCAATCTTCCACGCACCGCCATGGTGGGCATGCACCACTTTTTTGCGCCGAATAACAATCGGACGCTTATCGCCCCCCTTACTCATGCATTACCGCCCTTTTTAGCGTCGCGGACATACTCTTCAAGCTCTGTGAAGCTGGGGCGCTCAGTGCTGTGTAATGCCTTCCGGCCAAACTCAACGGCTAACTGGGGAGCATAACCATGCAGGCTAGCCAGCAGCGTGACACGAATGCATTGCAGCATTTTCTCGGCTTCTTTAGCTTGCCGTTCGGCATAGCTTGCGATGGGACTAATAAACCCATAGCCCATTAAAATACCCAGGAAGGTACCCACTAACGCCATGGCAATCATTTGCCCCATTTGCTCAGGGCTAGCATCTGCGTACGTCAGTGCTTTAATAACCCCCATTACCGCCGCTACGATACCGAACGCAGGCATGGCATCGCCTACTTTGGCAATCGCATCAATGGGAATATGGGCTTCCTGCTCAAATACCTCGATTTCGTGGAGCATTAACTCATCGATTTCCATCGGCTCCATGCCACCGCTCACCATTAACCGAAGATAATCGGTTAAAAAGTCCATAATATGAGGGTCTGCAAGCACTGTGGGATGCTCTTGGAACAGCGGGCTTTCCTGGGGGTTGTCAATGTCACGCTCAATTCCCAACATCCCCTCTCGGCGCACTTTAGAGAGAATCTTGTATTGCAGCGCCATTAACTCCATATACAGGGCTTTATTGTATTTTTTGGTCCGTTTAAGCCTGGGAAGTATTTTAAACGTGGCTTTAATCGCTTTGCCGTTGTTTGCAGCAATAAAAGCGCCAACGCCTGCACCGCCAATAATCAGCAGCTCCAGGGGTTGATACAGGGGGCCCAAGCTACCACCTGCCATCACATAACCGCCAAAGACAGATAGCAGTACGACCAAATAACCCAGAGGAATCAGCACAAGCAGTGTCCTTGCGGTATCAGTTTTTATATCAAGGGAACGCTATTTCCGTGTTTCAAAAAGAAGACACAGAAAAGTCCCGCTCCACGCGTTTCTTAGCGATAGCATACGCAGACGTAGGCAGTTTTAATGAAAAAGTACCAACCCATTTTGGTGCTATCTATGCGTTAAAGACGCATTTTATTGGTTATATGCTTACCCGCTGCGGGCGTGACAATTTTTAATCTTTCAGCATCGCGCCTTGCGCGTTTTGCCAGCTCGCGAGGGAGGCTGGCAAATACCGCAAACATAATCATGAGCGGGGCTATGTGCATGCGCGACAAAGTGCCCTTCACAACGTGTGCACGTATTGAGCTGCAGCAGGTCACTTTCAAAAAATCGTACCAGTGTCCACGCCCGGGTAAGGCCCAGCACGGGCTCGACACTTTCAAGATTTATCTGCTCTTCATACAGACGGTAAGCTTTGACAAAGGCATCAATACGCTCACAGCAGGTATTTTTTTGTACGCTGTTATAAATGTTATAAAACAGCGACGAATGCACGTTTGGCAGCCACGTTACGAACCAGTCTGCTGAAAAAGGCAGCATGCCCTTAGGTGGCGACATTCCCCGCACTTCCTTGTACAACTTAATCAAACGCGTGCGACTAAGGTCTGTCTCTGTCTCGAGTACTTGTAAACGTGCACCTAATTCAATCAGCTCTATGGCCAGCTGTACTTGGTGCATTTCATCAACCAAGCTTTTCTGGCTCACTCTGATTCTCCTGCTGGTAACGCCTCAAACGCTTCGCAAGCCGACAATAATGAGGCATGCAGTCCTGAAAGCCCTTGATCCCGAGGGTTTTGGGTGATTTTGCGCAGTTGATGGACGCTCGTTTGGCTAAGCCTGCATATCAGCTGATTATTGCGTGCCAGTTTCGTCAACTGCCGTGCATTTAGTGACACCAGCAGATCGGCAAGCTCGCTGTCTACTTTTAAGCGAAACATCGCTGCCTCACGGTCTTCGACCAATAAGCGCTGCGCGAGAAGCAAATACGCTAAGTTAATTTCTTGAATTTCATCGAGAAAGCTTGTTTGACTCATAGTGTTCCATCGAACGGCATGGGCGTTTCATTATGACTTTATACTGACGCCTTAAAGGTTTTTAACATTTCCCGGTCATGGTTACATACAACGTTTGTATTGGCTACCGACGCTCTTGACGGGGAGTTAACCCTTCTTCGGATAACTCGAATACCCATACAAGCAGCTCCGCAACCACCTGATATAAACTTGCGGGTATCTCGGCATCGAGATCTAACTGCATAAGCAGTGCCACAAGCTCAGGTGCATCGTGCACATAAATACCTTGGCGCTGGGCCTCCGCCATAATTCGCTCTGCCAACTCGCCGTAACCTTTAGCAATCACCCGGGGCGCTTGCTCTTTATCTTGATAGGCTAGCGCGACGGCTTGGCGACGATGTTCACCCGAGGTTGCCATCATGGCTCTCCACGGTGGCATAGTGCGCTTTCACCTGAACACTGCGAAAATCTAATGCCTGAAGGCGATTTTCTAAACGCTCAAGCCCTTGCTCCAGAGACTGGTAAGTCGATGCAGTATCCGTAGTCAGATCAATGCTTAACACTGACTGGTAAAGCCTGAGCGATGCACTAAATGCACCCAGGTTCGGCACATCGAGCTGCATATCTGACTGCCAGCCCTCATCACCTTCTGCTCCTTGCTGGGCGCTTTCGCGATCATCTTCCCGAGCGGGCATATGAATGACTAATGCCATAAAAATACCGGCCCAAACATCACCTTCCCAGCGAATAACTGGCATCACAAGCATATCAAGCTGCTGACGTACTAGGCTCTGCAAGCTTTCATGCACAATCTCACGGCTACCGCGCACCAGAGAACTGTCCTCCATTGCGCGTGCGCTTGCCATATCAATAGTGGCAGAAGTACTCACAGAGGCATTGGCAGGCACACTGTCACGCTGCGCGCCTGCTGGCAACGTATTATCCATTGGCATAAGCGCGGTCGAACGCACCAAACCAGCTTGATCATTTGCAACAGGTATCAGCAGCGAATTCGGCAATATGGCAACGTTTGTATTGCCCGCACCCAATGTGGCATTTGCCGCAAAAGGAGGCATTACAAATGTGGCTAGACTGGCAGGCAGTAAAGGTCGTGGACCTGGCTGCATCTGCGGCTCTCGCAGCAACTGTTGTCGAGAAGACTCTCCTTGAAACCATCGCTTTAAATGAGATTCGTAAAACAGGCCGCTATCACGAACGCTGCTTTCTAACCGAGTTGCCAGCGCCACAGTAGAGGGCGCTTCCTGCAACCCCATCAATGGCGCTTGAGGGCGTATCATCGCGGGGGGCGCGGGAAAGCGCAGCAATACATCAGCGATGGTGCGGGCTGCCGGGCTAAAGTGTGTTTGCGTCGAGCCTAGTGGTGCGCTGGCTGCCTCTCCCTTAGCAGCGGGAAGCCGCTGCCCGTCAAGCGAGGAAGGTAGCCGTCTAAGATCATCAAGCGGTGATGATAGCGGGCGTCCATCCAGGCTTGAATCGCCTTGCAGCGCGCGCGGCCCCTCGCCCGGTGGTATCGGCTGCACGGGCGCATTTAGCGGACGTTGGGACAACTCGCCGCCCTTGCGCCCAAGCACTTGGTGCATGAGCGTATCGATCAGTGGCGTAATGCCACTCACGTTAGCCCCTTCTCCTGGCCGCTATCGGAATCGAAGAGCGCAGTTTCACCTTGCTGAGGTGCATAAGCACGATGCAGACTTCGCTGGCGCTGGGAAACGCCTATCAGCTTGCCCAACTCATCCCGCCTAGCCACCAAACGACGGCGAATTTCAACATCATGCTCGAGAATGCTCTCCAGCAACTCCGCCTTTCGCTTACGAGCATCATCATCAAGAACGGTCTCGCCATCGCGCTTACGCAGCGCTTCAACTGACATCACGTAGTGGGTACGCTGTTCGATAAGCTCTGCCCACTGCTCTGCATTCGCGAGCTCGTGCATTTTTGTCACACAGGTGAGTAGCTTGGCGTACGCATCAATGAGCGCTTGCTGGGCATTTTCACGAGCAGTTTCAGAAGCCGACATGCTTTGCCTCACGCACTTTGCTGTTGACCGATTTCACGCCATGCAGAGGCGATGTCTTCAAGCAAACGTTCTGCTTGGTTGAGGCTGTCTTCATCATTTCGAAGGTTAGCGGCTAATAATAAGCGGGAAATATAGTCATAAAGAGAGGCAAGGCGCTCAGCAATATCGCCTCCTTTCTCTTGATCCAGCGCAGCCGTCAGACCATTGTTGATAATATCCAATGCCTTGGAAATCGACTTTCCCTTTTCAGCCGTGTGGCCTGCCTGCATATGAATACGCGCCGCACGGATGGCTGCCTGAGCACCATCAAACAGCATTACAATGAGCTGATGGGGATCAGCTGACATAACGCCGCTTTCCACGCCAACGCGGGCGTAGGCATTGGCACCTCGGCCATAAGCAGCGCCACCGCGAGAGTATGTCATAAGCGGGCTCTCCTTTATTAATGTGAACAACAGCTACACAATCAACGACTCACGCTGTTTTTCGTTAGCTGTTTCTCGTTCAAAATCGAGCTTATTGACTCGGCTATAACTATTATCGGCGTCTGACTAGTAGACTTTAATGTTTACCTTACTTTTCGCTCAGAAAATTTCGCTCTCTTTGCCAATCAGTAAACGTCTACGTAGACACCGCGACTTCTCGTGTTGGCTTACCCAACCTTTCTAGAACATCCCCACGCAGCGTGTTGCCCAAGGTCTCGCGCATGGGCGACGCCGCCTGACGAGTCAACGCCACTTCAGCCGGCGCACCCTGCTCGTCAAGGCGAATAATCCAAGCCATTTGTTCACTGGAAAAATGCGCCAGCGACCCCACGGGCAGTGGTTTGAAATGTTCGATATAGCGCTTGGTCCAGCGAGGATCAAATTGATGAGGGTGGCTCAGCAAATGACGATAAATTTGCTGTACCGTTTTCGCGGGTCGGTCAGCGCGATCACGTCGCATCGCTTCTACCACATCGACCACTGCACTCGCCTTCGCTAGCTCGTTAATATCATTGCCAGTTAAACCATCAGGATAGCCACTACCATCCAGCCGTTCATTAATACCGCCAATCACCGCTTGGGCAACGGCAGCAGAAAGCCACTGGCAGTGCTGAAGACGATCTAACAGCAACGCCACATGTTCACTCATGGCTTGGCGATGAGTGGCTTCGAATTGTGGCGCCTTAAACAGTATTTGCGGAACGAGCGCTTTACCAAGATCGTGTACTAAGCCACTCGCTACAATCGCTTTGCGCACATCGCGAGGCATATTTGAACCGACTAGGTCGAGCAAATGTACGGCGACTGCAATCCCATGACGAACCAAAAGCGGCTCTGGCGACAAGCAGCGCGTCGCAAACAGCAGCGCCTCTCGGTCTTCTTCATGAAGCAACAAAAGACGGTCTGCATTACGTGATAGCTGCCGAGAATCAATATCACTGCCTTGCTGTAAAAGCAGCAGTTGAGCATCCAGGTAAGCTGCTATTTTCACTAAACGCCGCGCCATTGGCGTTGCATAGCGGCGAATATCACGCCGTCCGACATGCTCATTGCCTGTCTCACGCTTACCAAGCTGCTCGAACAACGGCGATGGCTGACGATCATCCTGCGCTTCTTTTTTATAGCGGGCGGCTTCTCGCTCAATTTCACAGACAAAATACCAAATTTGCCGCTCTTGCTCGGAGGTGCAATTCGTAAAACGGAAGCCCACGCGCAATAAATGCCGTTCAGGATCAGTTTTTTGATGGCGCGGCACCCCGTGTACTTCAAAATAAGTGCCATCTGGAAACGTAAAGGCAAGCGTCAGCGACAGGTCTGCTTCCGCCAACACGCCACTGGCGGTCAGCGGCAACTCTATTTGGCAACCATCTTGGGAAAGGTCGCGTAGCTCGCCGTGAACCCCATCACCACGTTCACCACATATTGAAGCGGGCACGACCATGCCTAAACGCAGCTCAGCACGAAACGATTCGCGGCGCTGAAGCACTTCCAGGGTAGCGGGGTAATCGCTACAACATAAAAAGCGCCCCCCTGCATGGCGGGTTTCAGTTAACGACAGAAGTGGCGTGCGCACCACTTTGCCTTGGGACTGGCCGCGCAGAAAAAACGTCTCACCTTGCTGCAAGCGATTTAACAAATGATCGACAGAGGATAAGTCCATCACTAGCGTCTTACCGGCGTACTGCTCCATTAACACGATAGGTTCTGGGCGTGCGTCAGCGGAGGTCAAACAAAGCGACACCCCCCCACCTTCGATCATGGTATTTAAAAGAGAGCTTACTGCGGTGGGGCTGGTAACACTTTCATATTCATCTTGTTGGACTGACATTCTCGTCTCGCTCGCTACCATGTTGTTATTGCGTTACACCCGCCAAAAGGGGGCAGAGCATATCAGAAGCTTTTGGGCTGCCGTTGTAACGACCACAGCCCTGCGCTATGCAAAAATAAAGTTTGCAGCTCCCCTGCCGATAGTAATGAAGAGGCCCATAGCTACGATTCGACGGCCTTATCACTTTGTTGCCACCACGCTGCGTGGTTTACTTTTAAAGGATTCCGTCTATGGGCCCCTTGTTAATTGATGAGCTAATATCGATAGCAACAACTCCCTATTCATCAAACAACCATCAATCAACCAATTTCCAACCAGCCAATCAACAAACATCGCTGAAGCAGACACCAAGCATTCCAGGCGTTGGCGGAGATCAAGCCGAGCTGCGCAACATAAGCAAAGAATCGCTTGCGGAGCCTATACAGCGGATCAACGAAACATTTCGGCCGCGAGGGTTGGAATTTGCACTGAGTGAGCAATCTGGGCGCGTCATCACGAAAGTCATCGACCGCGAAACCGGTGATGTTATTCGCCAAATACCGGCCGAAGAGGTACTGCTCGTCGCAGAGCGGCTGGAAGAGTTACAAGGGCGAATTATTTCTTTAGAAGCCTGATTAAGCGATAGGAGAGGTTACTTCGCTATAGCCAGTGATCTCTCTTCCTTATATCACCAGCCCATCATATTAACGGTCTTTTTCATTAGCGCTGGGCATCAGTCTTTTTAGCGACGCTAAGAAATAAGCGCCAGCTACACTTGCATATTCATTACGTCGCGATAAGCCGTCACCAGACGATTGCGCACTTGAAGTCCCATCTGAAAGGCAACGCTCGCTTTCTGCATGTCGACCATGACGTCATTCAGCTCAACATTCGGCTCACCCGCCTGAAACGCCATCGCCTTTGTATTGGCGGCCTGCTGTAAGCGATTGATACGTTGAATAGACGCCTGCAACTCACTACCAAAACTGCCTTGGCCCACCGCCGTGGCAATATGTTCACCCTTAATGGGCTGGGCTGCCTGGGTAGATAAACCTTGCATTTGTTGCAGCGCTGATTGTATAGCAGGTGAACTCATAAGCACGCCTCATCCGAAGGAAGGTGAAGTAATACCAAAAGCCTATCACTGGTAGCAGATCACTCATACGTACAAATACGCCTTAAAAGCCAACCTGTTCGTTCATTTATGCTCGACCTGCCCCAGGATAATGGCGTCCATCACAATTCCGCTTCATCTTTTTAGCGGATAACCGCGATTGACGGATATTAGCCTATGCCTTCTTTGGTGATGTGCCTGAGCCGTCATCAGTTTTGCCTGCCCTCGTGGAGGCACGCATGAGCGAAACTGGTGCTACGGCAGGCCGTCAGAATAGTACGACACAACATGCACCCCGCAGCGGAACGGCAGACAATGACACCAAAAGCCCCACGACGGCTCAGCGCACGTTAAAACAGCTGCGTGGCAACCCGTTGGTTGTGCTGTTGGTCGCTGCTGCAGCTTCTATTGCGATTATTGCCGCGCTTTTCATGTGGGCCAGCAGTCCTGAATACCGGGTTCTGTATAGCAACCTGAATGAAGCCGATGGTGGTCGCATTATTGCGGAGCTGGACAGCCGCGGCGTTCCTTATCAGTTTAGCGAGGGCGGCCAAGCGCTGTTAATCCCAAGCGAACAGGTGCACACGCTAAGGTTACAACTTGCTGAGCAAGGACTCCCCCGTGGCGGCAACTTGGGCTTTGAGCTGATGGAGAACCAAGCCTTCGGTATCAGCCAGTTTGCTGAACAAGTTAACTTTCAACGTGGCCTTGAAGGAGAGCTGTCTCGCTCCATTGAATCGCTGGGCCCCGTCGATAAAGTTCGCGTTCACCTTTCGATGGCCAAGCCGTCGGTCTTTATTCGTGATCGCGAGCCCGCCAAGGCTTCGGTGGTACTGACGATGCTGCCTGGGCGTGTTCTGGGCGAGGGGCAAGTCAGCGCCATCGTCCATATGGTATCCAGTAGTGTTCCCGAGCTGGCACCGGAAGACGTCACCATTGTGGATCAAAATGGTCGCCTGCTGTCGTCTACAGCGTCGCAAGGAAACGACCTGGATGGCTCTCAGCTTGCCTATATCGCAGAAGTTGAACGCTCCTATCAGCGTCGTATCGAAAATATTTTGTCTCCCATTCTTGGAAACGACAACGTACGCGCCCAGGTAGCGGCACAGATCGACTTTTCTCGCCGCGAGCAGACTTCAGAGCGCTATGCACCCAACCAGGCCCCCAATGAGTCTGCGGTTCGCAGCCGTCAGCTTAGTCTGTCGTACGATGGCGAGGATCCTCTGGCAACAGGTATTCCAGGGGCATTAAGTAACACTCCTCCCGGTGTAGCGCCGTCGCCTATCAATCAGCCCGACGCTGATGGAGAGGATGAAGACGTACCTGAAAACGCCTTACAGAACCTGCGTCAAGAAGACGTTGTGAACTATGAAGTTGACCGCAGTATTGAGCACATTCAGCATCGCCTTGGCCAAGTAGAGCGCCTATCAGCGGCAGTTGTGGTGAACTTCCGTCGGGTTATTAATGAGGAAGGCGAAGCAGAGCAAGTTGCCCTCAGCCCAGAAGAAGTTGCTCAGCTAGAGCGCCTGGTTCAACAGGCAATGGGCTTTTCGCAAGCGCGTGGTGATCAAGTGGAAGTCGTCAATACGCCTTTCGCCAGTGTTGATGACAGCGAGTCTGACGTTGCCTGGTGGCAACAGCCGGAGATGTTGTCTATTGCCTCAACCTTGGGTCGCTATCTGCTTGTCGCCCTGGCAATTCTGCTGCTCTATCTGCTGATTCTACGGCCACTGATCAAGCGCTATACCCAGCCACCCGTAATGGCCGCCGCTATGCCCGGCAGTACGTTTAGCGCCAGTGTGGGAGGCGAAAGCGAAGAAGATGAGCAGGAGAATGAGGTATCTGCGTCCGGTGAGAACGAAGATACCTACAGCAGCAAGCCAAAACGGCGGCGCAAAACCTCGCTGTACGAACACAATCTTAACGACCTACGTGAAATGGCTCAGGAAGACCCCCGTATGGTCGCAATGATTATCCGCAGCTGGATGAACACTCATGAGTAGCCCGATTGCCGAGATGACCGGCGCGCGTAAAAGCGCCATCCTCTTGCTTGCACTGGACGAGGATAGCGCGGCAGAGGTTTTCAAGTTCCTCAGCGCCAGCGAAGTACAAGACATCAGTATGGAAATGGCCCGCTTGCATCAAGTCTCACACGAAGACATGAAAGCGGTACTGGAAGCCTTCCATAAAGAAACCGAAGAGTTTGTGGCGTTGAACCTCAACTCTAGTGAGCATATTCGCTCGGTACTCACCAAAGCACTGGGGAGCGAACGTGCCACCAGTCTCATCGAGGATATCCTCGAAACCACGGGCGGCAACTCAGGCATTGATGCACTGAATCTCATGGAAGCCTCCATGGTGTCTGAGCTGATTCGTGACGAACATCCGCAGATTATCGCCACCATCCTGGTTCATCTGGACCGGCACCAGGCGGCCGATATTCTTGAGCTGTTTGAAGAGAAGCTGCGTAACGATGTGGTATTGCGTATCGCAACGTTCAGCGGCGTTCAGCCAGCCGCGCTGCAAGAGCTAACAGAAGTTCTGACCAGCATGCTAGATGGCCAAAACCTCAAGCGCAGCAAGATGGGTGGCGTAAGGACGGCAGCCGAAATTCTCAACTTAATGAACTCGTCTCAAGAAGAAGTGGCCATCGAAACCGTTCGCTCTCACAGCGAGGACTTGGCGCAAAAAATTATCGACGAAATGTTCCTGTTCGAGAACCTACTCGACCTCGACAACCGTGCGATTCAGATGGTGCTACAGGAAGTCGAAACCAATTCCTTGGTGGTGGCCCTCAAGGGTGCCCAGGAAGCGTTGGTCGACAAGTTCCTTCGCAATATGTCGCAGCGGGCGGCGGATCTTGTTCGCGAGGATATGGAAGCCCGAGGCCCTATCCGCGTTTCACAGGTAGAAACCGAACAGAAAGCTATTTTGCAGGTAGTGCGCCGATTGGCTGATTCCGGTGAGATCGTCTTAGCAGGCGGGGACGATGAATATGTCTAACGCCAAAACACCTGAATTTGACCGCCACGGAAGTTGGCGGCGCTGGCAAATGGACGAGTTGGCTGAACAGACGACAGGTTCACAGCCGGGCGGCATACCAACGCCTTCCGCCCAACAACGCAAAGTAGAGGCAGCCAAGAAAGCAGCCGAGCAGGCGCGTCAACGTGAAGAGCAGGAACGCCAGGCACTTTATGAACGCATTCGCCAGGAAGCTGAGGAGGCGGGTTATCAGGATGGCTTAGCCCGAGGCCATCAAGAAGGTCTTGAACAAGGGCTGAACGAAGGGCGCGCCCAGGCAGAGACTGAGTTAGAGCAACACATACGTAAAACTGTGGCGCCCCTACGGTCACTCGCAAAACAGTTTTCTGATGCGCTAGAACGTATTGATGAGACGGTGGCACACGACCTCGCCGAGCTTGCCCTGGCAACCGGCAAGCAATTAGCCGCAGACGCGCTGCAAGAGAGCCCTGAGCAAATTCTTGAGATCGTTCGTGAACTACTCCACACCGAGCCACCGCTTGTAGGCCAGCAACGTCTGTGGCTTAACCCGCAAGATCATGCGTTAGTTAAAGAACATCTCGGTAGCGAGCTACAAGCGGCCAGTTGGTCGCTTCAGCCAGATGATCAGCTTGCACGTGGTGGATGCCGGATCACCAGTGCCCAAGGAGAGCTGGACGCCACGTTTGAAAGCCGCTGGCAGTCAGTTGTTGCTCAGTTACGCAAACGCCATCACAACAGTGATTCCCCATCCTCTAGTTAATACAAGGGTTGACGCAAACGTTGATGACACAGGTAATGCAATGAGCGAGGCGACTTGCCCCCACCTCTACCGCTGGCGCAAAGCACTGCACCGAACAACGCAGCGCGTTAGTCAGTTACCTCACTACCGCACCAGTGGCCGAGTGATACGTGCCACAGGCATGGTCATTGAGGTGGTTGGGTTACGCGTGGCGGTGGGGAGTGCTTGCCGCATTGAATTACCGGGTGCAGATGGCCGGTTGAACGATAGCGACAAGCATGCAGAAGCAGAAGTCGTTGGTTTTTCTGGCGACAAGCTGTTTCTTATGCCGCTAGAAGAAATTTCTGGCCTTATGCCGGGAGCCAGAGTCTCTCCGCTTAGTGATGGCAGCGGCCACAGCGCCCGACGTTTTCCGATTGGCGATGACCTACTGGGGCGAGTGCTCGATGGTAATGGCAACCCGCTAGATGACCGTGAAAGCGTTGAAGATACGCCTCGTGCAACCCTTAACGCGACGCCGCTTAACCCGCTTTCCCGGGCACCTATTGATGCCCAGATTGACGTTGGCATCCGTGCCATCAATGCATTACTGAGCGTTGGCCGTGGTCAGCGTATGGGGCTCTTTGCGGGTTCAGGGGTAGGTAAATCCGTGCTACTAGGCATGATGGCTCGCTATACCCAGGCGGATGTTATCGTGGTGGGACTTATCGGCGAGCGTGGTCGTGAAGTACAGGACTTCATCGACAACATCCTGGGGCCTGAGGGCCGCAGGCGTGCAGTGGTCGTGGCAGCGCCCGCGGATACCTCCCCGCTCCAGCGCTTACAAGGGGCCGCTTACGCGACGCGGCTGGCCGAAGGGTTTCGCGATGCGGGGCGAAACGTTCTGCTAATTATGGATTCGCTGACCCGCTACGCCATGGCACAGCGTGAAATCGCACTCGCGATTGGCGAGCCACCCGCCACCAAGGGTTATCCACCTTCGGTGTTCGCTAAGTTACCAGGGCTTGTCGAGCGTGCTGGAAACGCTGAGCGCGGCGGCGGTTCGATCACCGCTTTTTATACGGTGCTAACCGAAGGCGATGACCAGCAGGATCCTATTGCCGACTCAGCCAGGGCAATTCTTGATGGCCATATCGTGCTCTCTAGAACGCTAGCCGAAGCGGGGCACTATCCGGCCATTGATATTGAAGCCTCGATCAGTCGTGCGATGACCGCCATTAGCTCTCCTGAACAGCTTCACGAAGCCCGCACCTTTAAACAGCTTTTTTCACGCTATCAGCGCAATCGTGACTTGATCAGCGTAGGGGCTTATAGCCCAGGGCACGACCCAAGACTGGACGAGGCGGTGAACCGCTTTCCGTCATTGGAACGATTTCTTCAGCAAAATATTGATGAGTGTGCAACGCTTGAAGCATCACGCCAAGCACTGCACGCGGTAGTGGGAGGTTAGCGATGAGTCATTCACAGCTCGACATGCTGACAGGCTTAGCCCGTGATGCGCGGGATAAAGCTGGGAAATTATTGGCAGAAGAACGACAAACGCAGCAACAAACAGAAGCGCAGCTTCAATCGCTCAATCGCTATCGGGCGGAGTATGCCGAGCGTTTACAGACGGCGATGCGCGACGGCATCGACCCTGCCACCATGTACAACTATCAGCAATTTCTGGCGTCGCTGGATGCCGCCCTCAGCCGGGCACGGCAAGCGCTTGTGGCTCAGCAAAAACGTGTGCAGCAAAGTCAACAGCATTGGCAGCAGGAACAGCGTAAGCTTTCCTCCTACGATACGCTGACATCACGACGCTTATCCGAAGAGCATCGCCGCCAAGAACGTCATGAGCAAAAATCGAGTGATGACTTTGTGACTAACCGTTTAGCCCGCCAGCCGAATGATAAGGCGCATTAGCGTCGCGCCGAGGATCTGTATTTATGACTATTGAGCTATTGCTATCAATGCAGGGCCAGGGAGCTAACTCGTCAGCAAGCTCTTCTGCAGCCCCAAGCTCTCCTCGTGCGACGCAAGGCATGTTTCTCCAGGCGTTTACGCAGGCTGCAAGCTATCAGGCCCGCACACTCACTGACGCCCCGGCAGAAAACACACCCACAGTTCCACTGAGCGATATCGTTGAACAATTAGCATCACTTGATAGTGAGCTGGATGAGGAAACACTGTCGAACATAGTGGCCACAGTAAGCGCTCAGGGGCATGCTGCAGATACATTCTCTTCTGGGGCCGATAGCGTTGCGCCAACTCAAACGCTAGAAATAGCATCAGCATCGCAAGAACAAGCCAGGTCACCAGAACAAGTCTCTTCGCCACTTGCTAGCGCAGGCTCTGAGACAACCCAGACAACCAATCGAATTACTATCGAAGAAGTCGCGTCGCGCTTAGCCCTCATCGCGTCATATTCTACGCCGCCGACCGCAACCAACGTTGCGGGTAGTGCACAGCCTACTAACCCTGCGATGCCCTCAGCCGCAGCGAGCTTAAGCAAGGCGACGACCCAGACGTCACCCGACCAACTTGCGCCTGCCAACACGTTAACTGCCGCCACTTCTTTCCTTGATCGCACAACCCTTGCGATGCCTGCGGCGCTGTCTGATCGCGCGTTAGCCACAGAGCCTACTCCACTAGCACAGACACAAGGCCAAGATCACACTCAAGCACTGAACGCACATCAGCTTCCGACGGCACAAGCAGCTACTACCGTGACCACCAATAGCGACGTTTCACCTGCTAACGGCCAAGCCGCTATGCTGCCAGGCACTCCCGCTAGCGCTGCTCCGCGTGATGGGCAGGTAGCGTTAACCGGCGAAAGAGTGACCCTAACACCACAGCCGACGATACAAGCAACGGCAATGCAAACAACGGAACAGTCAGCGCTTTCCATACCAACCAGTGGAACGCCACAGGGTCGTTCACCGGCACCCAGCGCTGGCTCAGCATCCGTGATGTCGCCGTTAACTGCCAATAGCACCGCAACTGCATTGCAAGACTCCCCGGCTAGCACTGCTCCGCGAGCTGGGCAGATAGCGATAACAGGCGAAAGAGCTGTTGCAGAAACATCACGGACAACGCCACAGCCAACAGCACCACAACCAATGGCAACGCAAGCAACGGCACAGGCAGCGCTTTCCAGGACAACCAGTGAAACGCCGCAAGGTCGTTCACCAGCACCCAGCGCTGGCTCAGCAACCGTATTGCCGCCGGTAACTGCCAATAGCACCGCTGCTACATTGCAAGACACTCCCGCTAGCGCTGCTCCGCGAGATGGGCAGGTAGCGTTAATCGGCGAAAGAGTCACAGCTGAAGCGCCACGGACAGCAACACAAACATCAACCAACGCTGCTGCATCAGTCATGCCGCCGTTGCCTGCCAATAGTTCGGCCACCACACTACCCAATAATACGAGTGAGCTAGCTCAATCTTCAGTCGGCGCATTGCTAACCAGTGCTCTGACAGCCACAACACAGCAAGTAGCTGGCGTTGCCAACGCCCCACGCCCATCAAACGTTAAGGCGTTGCCAGCAGAAGCAGCGACCACGCCTGTGAACGTCTCTACACCCACGGCATCGCTGGAAACCATTCCCGCTCAGCCGTTTACGACCATGCAGCCAGGCATGCATGCGCTATCTCCGCTCAATACTGCACTAGCGCCAACGCCGACGGTGAATGCTGACGCGATGGCTGGCTTACTTGCTGAAGTAGAGACGGCGAGCGCAACCAGTGGCGCGAGCAAAGGCAGTGAGCAGGTGTTACCTGCATCGCTGACAACACAAAACCAAGCAATGCCTAACAGCCCAGCGACAGCGGCCTTAAACACGCCGCTTAACAGTCCCGCTTGGCCTTCGCAGTTAGGGCAGCAGTTAATTCAATTTGCCCAGCGTGGCGGTGAGCACCAGGTTAAAATGCAGCTTCACCCTGCTGAGCTAGGGCCATTATCGATCACGCTCAAGGTGACCGAACAGGGCACACAGGCACATTTTTTATCGTCACACGCACCTGTTCGTCAGGCTATTGAGCAAGCCATTCCTCAACTGCGTGAAGCACTTGCTGAACAGGGCATTTCATTAGGCGAAACCTCTGTGGGTGAACAGCAGAACCCGAACGAACAGACTTTTGCCCAGCAGACGCCAAGAAAAGCAGCTGGCAATCGAGGCGGTGAGCTAGGTAACGATAGCGCCCCTTCACCTACTGAGGTGGACGACCCCGGTAGCCAAGATGGTCGAGTAGATCTCTATGCTTGATGCTTAATTCTGGAATTAGCGTTAAGTGTGACGACATTGATACTCACAACATCACTTAACTAAACCAAAAGATAGGCTCATCCAATGAGCTTGTTCATTTCATCACCTGTAACAGCGTTAGGCATAATGCTTGGCTAGTGTTACGGGTGAAATTTATGGGAACAGCAAATGGCAGAAGCAAGCGGCGGGTCTAAAAAACTGCTTTGGATAATGATTGTATTGGTACTGCTTTCGTCGGCAGGTGCCGCGGCAGCTATTTATTTAGTGCTGGATCAGCGCGGCGGAAATACTGGAAACGACGAAGCACAGCAAGAAGTCGAGCATGTACCGCCTGTTTTCACACGTATTGACCCGTTTACTGTCAATCTGGCAGATGATCGTTATGGCTCTCGCTTGCTTTATACCGGCATTACGCTTCGGGTTGGCAACGAGCAAAGTAAGGCGATTATTGAAGAACACATGCCTCAGGTGCGTAGTCGCTTGCTGATTTTATTATCAGGCAAACAGGCTAATGAATTAACGTCCATTGAGGGTAAAGAAGAGCTGGCTCAAGCAATCATCAGCCGCTTGAACGTCCCGCTTACCGAAAACCAGCCCCCACTAGACTTACGGGAAGTGCTGTTTACCGAATTCATTGTGCAATAACCCGGGAACTGGAGCCGTTCATGTCACAGGACGATCTACTGTCCCAGGAAGAAATTGATGCCTTACTCAAGGGCGTCAGTGGAGATGATGAGCCTGCGGCTCCGTCATCGTCCACACAAGAGGAAGTCCGTGTTCGCCCTTACGATCCCTCGACACAACATCGAGTAATTCGTGAGCGTTTACACGCCTTAGACTTTATTAACGAGCGCTTTGCACGCTACTTCCGCAATGGTCTATTCAACTTAATACGGCGCAGTGCCGATATCACCGTTGAATCGGTACGCTACCAGAGCTTTAGCGACTTTTCGCGCAATGTTCCGGTACCCACTAACTTGAACCTGGTGTCAATGAAACCGCTACGCGGGTCGGCACTTGTGGTCTTTCCACCTAACCTAGTGTTTATGGTGGTAGATAACCTGTTTGGCGGCGACGGCCGCTTCGTGACGAAATCGGATGGCCGTGAATTCACGAATACCGAGCAGCGTATTATTCAACGCCTGCTCAACTTGGCTATTGATGCCTACCAAGAAGCGTGGAAAGTTGTTTATCCGTTAGAGGTGTTTTTTTTACGCTCCGAAGTGCAATCCAAGTTTGCCAACATCACCAATTCCCCCAACGAGATTGTGGTGAACACCAAGTTCAATATTGAAGTGGGCAACCTGTCGAGCAACTTCCAGATTTGCATGCCCTACGCCATGATTGAACCGCTTAGGGATTTGCTCGCCAATCCGATTAATGACAGCAACCATGACCACGATGGCACATGGTCGCGGCGCATGGCGAACGAGCTTCGCCAATCAGAAGTTGAGTTAGTCGCTGAATTTGCACAAATACCAAGCCGTATAGCCCACGTAATGGGGCTTAAAAAAGGCGATGTATTGCCCATGGATATTCCCAACACGATCACCGCTCGTGTCGACGGTGTCCCGGTGATGGAGTGCGAGTACGGGAGCCAACAGCAGCAACGCGCATTGCGCGTGCTGCGTATGATCGACCATGCCGCTATGAATAACCTATCGTCCAAGGACTTTATTAAAGGTTCAACGCGACAGAAAGCCAAGGAACCCAAAGCATGACTGATCCAAATAAACCCGATCAAAAGGTCTCTGATGATGATTGGGCGGACGCCATGTCTGAGCAAGAAGAACCCAGTTCGAGTGCCGATACCGCAGGTGAGGAAGACCCATGGGCAGCGGCCATGGCCGAGCAAGAAGCCGCCGAGGAAGCAGATACCTCAAGCAGCGAGCCTGAGCCAGAAGCGCCTGTTGCAAAACCAGCGAGCGATGAAGTATTTCGCCCGTTAAGTGCTGAAAGTGGCCATGCCGAGTCTCGCGACTTGGAAATGATCATGGACATCCCGGTCAAGCTAACGGTGGAGCTAGGCCGTACGAAGCTGACCATCAAGCAACTACTTGAGCTTGCCCAGGGGTCGGTGATTGAGTTAGAAGGTCTCGCTGGTGAGCCCATGGATATTTTGATCAATGGCTATTTAATCGCCCAAGGGGAAGTGGTTGTGGTGGATGATAAGTACGGCATTCGCATCACAGAGATTATTACCCCCTCTGAGCGCATCCATAAACTCAACCGATGAGCGTCGCTTCCTCTTCTTCATCAAGCACCTCACTTGATGCCATAAGCGGCAGCGGTGATGCCTTAATAGGCATGGCAGCACTCGGCAAAACAGCAGCGGCGCTCGCTCTGGTCATTGCCATTATTTTGCTGTGCACAGCGGTACTGAAACGCTGGCAAACCGCCCGTCATGAACATGGTGCCCACTTAAAAATTGTGGGCAACACCGCGGTAGGCAACCGCGAGCGCATTGTCGTGGTTGAGATAGAGGACACTTGGCTGGTCGTCGGCGTTAGTAATGGGCGGATAACGAAACTCCATGAACGTCCTGTGCCGACCGATCGCCCCACCTCGTCGCCCGCCGAGGCTCCTTCGCGGTTTTCCCAGCGTTTAGCCCAGGCACTCGCCACCAGCCGAGGCAAACGCGATGCCGAACCCCCTACCGCCTCCGATTCAAACCACACACCATGAGATTCGAGATGTATTTCGCTTGGCCTTATGGGCGGCGTTGGTGGCTAATACTTGCCACGATCGCCTGCTGCTTATTTGTTCTACCTGCTCATGCACAGCAGCTTCCTGGACTGGTTTCTCAGCCTTTGGATAATGGTGGTCAGCAGTGGTCGCTGTCGTTACAAACGCTGCTATTTTTAAGCTCTCTGGCTTTTTTGCCAGCCATGCTACTCATGATGACCAGTTTTACGCGCATCATTATTGTACTTAGCTTGCTTAGAACAGCCATGGGTACCCAGGCAACACCGCCGAACCAGGTTTTATTAGGTATCGCGCTTTTCTTGACGTTTTTTATTATGTCGCCTGTCTTAAACCAAGTGTACGACACCGCTTGGATGCCGCTCACTAATGAAACGATCAATTTTGAAGAGTTCTTACTGCGGGCTCAGCAACCGTTCCGTGAATTCATGCTCGCCCAAACCCGCGAGCCTGATTTAGCGCTGTTTGTTCGTTTAGCAGATGTAGGCCCAATGCAAGGTCCCGAAGAGCTGCCCATGCGGGTATTACTACCTGCCTTTGTCACCAGTGAGCTTAAAACTGCGTTTCAGATTGGATTTACTATTTTCATTCCCTTTCTGATTATCGACTTAGTGGTTGCAAGTACACTGATGGCGCTTGGCATGATGATGGTGCCACCGATCACGATTTCACTGCCCTTCAAGCTCATGCTGTTTGTATTGGTCGATGGCTGGCAGTTGATTATTGGCTCGCTAGCAGAAAGCTTTTACATGATTTGAGCGTCGCGTTCAGCGACCAGGAGTATCCATGACCCCGGAAATGGTGATGAGCATTGCTTACCAAGGCATGCGGGTAACGCTTTTTCTTGCAGGCCCTATGCTGCTGGCCGCCCTTTTCACCGGCCTTATCATTAGCTTGTTCCAGGCAGCGACCCAAATAAATGAAATGACGCTGACCTTCATTCCCAAAATATTAGCCGTATTTGCCGTCCTGGTACTTGCCGGGCCCTGGCTAATTGGTTTGATCACCGACTTCACGCATCGCCTCTTCTCCAATATTCCCAGCATGGTGATGTAACGCCATGGTGGAGGTGACGTTCGCCCAGCTACAGGCGTGGTTAGTGGCTTTCCTTTGGCCATTTACGCGCATTACTGCCTTTATGGCGGCCTCGCCTCTATGGGGCCATTCCAGCGTTCCGAATCAGGCCAAGGTGGCGCTGGCGGCTATCATTGCTATTGTCATTGCCCCTATATTGCCTGCTATGCCTAATGTTCCCATCATGTCGTGGGCAAGCCTGGGCATCATGATTGAGCAACTCTTGATAGGCGTTGCTATTGGCTTAGTCATGCATATTATTTTCGCCGTGGTTCAGGCTGCCGGGGAGTTTATCGGCTTGCAGATGGGCTTGGCGTTTGCCAGCTTTTTCGATATGTCGAGCGGCACCAATATCATGGTGCTATCGCGTATCCTTTATATGATTACGTTGTTGATGTTTCTTGCCATGAATGGCCACCTGATGGTGTTAGAAACATTGATAATGAGTTTTGAAACGCTACCTATCGGCATTGGTGCCTTAAACCCGAATGCGTTTGAGCTGCTGGCGCGCTATGCGGGAACTATTTTTGCTTCCGGTATGCTGCTTGCGCTACCGCTGGTCGGTTCACTGTTGATCATTAACTTAGCGCTCGGCATTCTTAACCGCTCAGCACCACAGCTGACGGTATTCAATATCGGCTTCCCCGCCTCGTTAACTGTTGGGCTGATCCTGTTGATGGTGTTAATGACAGATATCGGCCGCTTTTTACAACAGCTCTTTAGCCAGGGCCTGGCATTTATGCAGAGCTTGATCGAGACCATGGCGCCGTTAGGCTAGTGTTCAAAGTACTAATTTTTTAAATGCTGTTTTTTTAAATTCTGGGCTTTTTAAAAAAAAGAGCTGTGAAACGCACCTGCAAAAAGGCCCCAACCCTAAGCTTACCGCTAGAGGTTGGGGCCTTTTTTAATGCGACCTCATGAGTTACTAAAGAGTGGCCGTTTTACATATAGTCGAACAACGACATGCCTCTAATATCGACGAATGCTTTCTGAGCCGCCTGAAGGCCTACTTGCCGCAGACTATATTCAGAAATCGCTTCGGCGTAATCCAAATCGACCAAGTCAGACAGGGTTTGCTCATAGTTAAGCTTTCGGTTGCTGCCTACCGCATCAATCACATCCAGCTCATTCAGCCGAGCACCCGCAGAAGCACGAACGGTCAACACGTTATCGAGCGCATTATCAAGATCACGCATCGACGTATTCAGCGTATTGCGCAACGCCGCTTTTTCCGCGGTGCTTTGGGCAGGCGTTTCTAGTACGCTAATTGCTGCTTCCATGGTGCGAAACAGATCCGCACCACGCTGCTCACTGCCCGCCTGGGCAATCAGGATTTCATCATCAGGCTCGGCGCTGCCGGTAAGTGTGACATTAATCCCACCAAAACTAAGTTGCTGACCGTCGCCGACATATTCACCACTAGCCACCAAATCAGCAGCGTCTTCCTGCCAGGCGCCGTCGCTAAAACGTTGCACTTGATAGCTGATGCCGCTATCCAGCGCTGCATCTTCACTGAACACGACACGGTAGCTGTCGCCATAGCCTGGATCGTTAACATCCGTAAGCTGAGGACCGTTGAAGGTAACGCCCCCCTGGTTTCCTGCATTGGCTTCAGCGATATAGCCAGCACCGCTGGGGACGCCCTGAAAAATCGTGGCGCCATTTTCAGCAACGGGCATCAAACGCGAGGCATCGACACGTTGCAGGCGTGAACTGTTATCACCGTTATATTCCACATTGCCGTCTGCCGATTTAACAAACGGCGGGGCGTTATCTTTATAGCCGCCGAATAAGTAGCGGCCATTGCCATCAGTGGCATTCGCCTGCCCCAGCATCGTTTCGTAAATGCCTTTTAGATCACTGGCAATGGACTCACGATCCACATCGCTTAGCGTATCGCTAGAGGCTTGAATCAACAGCGTTTTAGCACTAGTAACGGCATCACTGACACTGTTAAGAATGCTCTCAGTTTGCGACAGTGAATTTCGTGCCGAAACCCGAGAGTCTGAAAACTGCTGGTTCATCGCTCTGGATTGATCAACGCCGACAGCGCGTGATGCTGCCTGCGGATCATCGGAAGGATTAACCACGCGACGGCCACTGGCAATTTGCTGACTAACTTTCAAAAAGTCACTTTGCTGACGGTTAATAGAAGCCGTGCTCTGCTCAAACATGGTGACCGTACTAATACGCATCGCCTAAGCTCCTTATTAGTTCCGTAGATTCAAGATGGTGTCCATAATGGCACCCGCGGTATCAATCACGCGCGCATTCGCTTGGTAATACTGCTGATAGCGAATCAAGTTAGCCGCTTCTTCATCAAGATTGACGCCTGACTCAGATTGCTGCACTGCTTTCAATTGATCAGTTAACCCTTGTCGAGCATCTAAATTCACCTGGGTAATATTGGTACGGTTACCCACATCGCTGACAATGACGCCATATGCGCCGCTCACCGATGCACTACCACCCACGATGGCTTTTTGCTGTAAGTCCTGTAATGCCAAAGCATTGCGGTTATCACCTGCACCCGTCGCTACCCAGTCGGCAGGGTCGTCTTCAGGATTCACTGGTGTACCAGCAGCGATACGGTCTAGCTCTTTGATGGTGACATCCATGTCACTTGCGCCCCGGCGCACCGGCTGCACTTCAAAACGGTCACCATTGTTAGGCGTGCCGCTAATCGTAAGTGCTACGCCACCAAACGTTAGCGCACCCGTTCCCGCGTCCCAGTCAACATCATCTACTGTTGCTCCGTTATCGTTACGCGTAACGGTTGGAGCACCATCTTCAAAGCGAACGGTGTAATCCGTCGCGCGCAGCTGGTCAATCGTGTCGATATCAAACTCGGCAGACTCAATGACGGCTGTGCCACTGTTCTTCTCATGGCTAAACGTTTGGGGAGCACGCACGGCAAAAAAATCGCCACCTTGCTCGCCATCCAGATCGACACCCTGCTTGTGCTGCTCGTTAAACGCCACTGAAAGAGAAACCGCCAGCTGGCCAATTTGGTTCTGAGTTTTATCCAGCGTTTCTGAACGGAATGTCATCAGACCACCCAGGGCGCCACCTTTAATCGCTGACTCTCCCAACTGAGTTACGCCACCTCCACCATCACGATAAGCCACCACGGTACGCTGTGGATCAGCGTCTGATTGCACAGCTTCAAGCTTAAACGCGCTGGTCCCCGTTACTAACGGCTGACCATTCGGCAAACTGAGGTTGTAGCTTTTCCCATCCTGTATATTTAGGCGTATATCCATGCGTTCATTGAGCTCAGAAATCAAATGATCGCGCTGGTTCAACAGGCTATTGGGCGCTTCGCCGCTACGTGCACGGGCAAGCGCAATTTCGCGATTCAGGCCGGCAATTTGTTCAGTCGTGTTATTTATCTGAATAACTTCATCTTTGACTTGGCTATTAATATTGCTCTGCATATCTTGCAGATAACCGTCAAAAGAACGGAATTGGGCGCTGAGTGTATTGGCCGAGCCAACAACGCCTTGGCGAGCAGCAGGATCCGCTGGCGCACTGGCCAAATCTTCCAAAGAGGAGAAAAACGACTGCATTAACGGCGACAAGCCCGCTTCTCGATCCGCAAGCAAATTATCTATTTGGGTGACTTGGTTGTTGTAAGTCGCCAGTGCGCTTGATTGGGTCTTAGCATTGTTAAGCTGGTTCGAGACATACGTATTAAACTGGCGCTCGATACTGTTGATCTTAACGCCGCCACCCACAGACCCTTGGCCAAGCTGAGCCAGCTCACGATTATACCCAGGCGTATAAACGTTACTGATATTGTTGCTGGTAGTACTGAGGGCATTCTGCGCCGCATTAAGGCCGCTTAAGCCGATTGAAAACATGCTCATGGTCAATTCCTTAGGCCGATAAGATGTCTATCGGCAGTGCGCAGAAAAACTTGAATCACACGTTAACGGGAATCTGCGAGAAAATCGCGCCCCGTTGCTATCGGCCCCATGGTATTCATGACAGCAACTAGTTTATTAGCATAGTGTGGATCCGTCGCATAACCGCCCCGCTGTAGTTCATGGGCGGCTTGTTGCGCATCAGCGGCCTGCACGACGCCCGCGTAGCGCGGATTGTTGCCGATCAAATTGGCATAGTCGGTGAACGCATGCTCAAACGAGTCATAGACGCGGAAAGAGTCCACGACCTGGGTACGACGGCCATCAATATACTCATGGGTGACGATATCGGTCGTCTTGCCCTGCCAGTGACTGCCCGCCTTAATACCAAACAAGTTGTGGCTATTGCCGCCGTGTTGCGTGGCAATTTCATGGCGTCCCCAGCCTGTTTCCAACGCTGCTTGTGCCAAAATAAGCTCAGCTGGCACACCGGTGGCATCACTAGCAGCCTGGGCTGGAGCCGCTAACGTCGTTAAGAAGCGCTGAACGTGATCAGGTGCCTGGCTAAAACTGGCAGGTGTCGCGGCGGAAGTGGGCGTAGCTGAGGAGGCAACTGTCGTCGATGCCGTGCTGGTATTGCTTGTCTCAGCGGCTGGCTGTTGGCTAATCGCGTCTAGTTCAGCTAAGAACCGCCCATTACCCGAGGCTGGCGCATAACCACCGCGATTCGGCTGAAGTGGCTCATCCAACACCCTCGGTGTCCCGCGCGGTATGCCCGCAATAAGCGCCTGCAGTTCTTGGTCAGCGCTATCTGACTTATGATTAACCGCCCCTTGGCGCTGCAGCTGTTCCACCAGCATATCCGCCAACCCCATGCCTTTAGACGAGATCACTTGCGACCACTGCTGATCCAGCATCTGCTGGTAAGTATCGGTTGTCGAACTGCTCAACAGACCTGAAGAAGGAGTAGCATCGCGCATGCTTTTCATCATCATCTGCACAAACAGGGCTTCAAACTGCTGCGCAGCACCGTGCACACCGGCATCAGGATCCACTCGGGCGTTGTGCTGCAAGCGCTGAAAGCCGTTCATGTCCAGCGCGAACTGGCTGGTCATATCGCCAATGCTCATTTAAATAACCTCAAGCTCTGCGCGAAGCGATCCGGAGGCCTTCAACGCTTCAAGAATCGACATTAAATCTTGCGGTGTGGCTCCCAAGGCATTGAGTGCATTGACCACTTCATTCAATTGGGCACCTTCTACGATTTGTAGAAATGCTTCCTGCTGTTCAATTTCAATATCCGTATTGGGCACAACCACCGTTTCGCCCTCACCAAAGGGAGCTGGCTGGCTAACACCAAACTGGGTATCAATCATGATAGAGAGGTTGCCATGAGCAACGGCTGCTTGGCGTAGGGTGACAGCGCTATTCATGACGACGGAACCCGTCCGTGCATTGAGTACGACCCGCGCGGGTGCCTCCATGGGTGTCACCTGCACATTTTCTACACGCGCCATAAAGTTAACCCGGGCGTTTTCATCCATCGGGCCATCAAGTGCGATCACCCGCCCGTTGCGCGCATACGCTACCGACTGGCCAAATTCGTTATTAATGGCCGTTACCATGCGCTGTACCGTGCCAAAGTCTGACTCATTAAGCTGTAACTCTAATCGTCCGCCGTTACCGCCAAGATTTAGCGGCACTTCCCGCTCAACCAACGCCCCATTAGGAATGCGGCCGGATGCTTGCTGATTGATCTGGACACTGCTACCGCCTGCTTGAGCGCCTGCGCCACCCACCAGCATGTTGCCCTGAGCGATGGCATAGGTATCACCATCGGCACCTTTCAGCGGCGTCATTAATAGCGTTCCACCACGTAAGCTGCGGGCGTTGGCAATCGAAGACACAACGATATCTAAGCGCTGACCTGGGCGTGAAAACGGCGGTAAGTCAGCAGTGACCATGACGGCAGCAACGTTGCGCAGCTGTAAGTTAGTACCTGGCGGCACTGTAACGCCTAACTGGGAGAGCATGTTCGTCAAGCTTTGGCTGGTAAACGGCGCCTGCGTGGTTTGGTCACCGGTGCTATCCAGCCCCACGACCAAACCATAGCCAACCAACTGGTTATCGCGCACCCCGGCAAAGCTTGATAGTTCACGCACTCGTTCCGCTGCGGCTGGCATCGCCAGCAAACAACTAACGGCAAAGAGTGCCGTGAACATAGCAACACAACGTAGCCAGTGCTTAACACTACGATAACGGTTTAACTGCATAGCCATGATAGGTCTCTGTTAGCGGGCCGAGTGACTGACTTAAAACGGCGATACATTTAAGAAAAAGCGTTGCAGCCAGCCCATATGCTGTGCCTCATTGATATAGCCATCACCCACATACTCAATTCTTGCGTCTGCCACTTGGGTCGAAGGCACGGTGTTTTGCGCAGTAATTGTGCGTGGGTTAACCACCCCTGAGAAACGAATGAATTCTGTTCCCTGGTTAATCGCGATCTGCTTTTCACCGCGCACCCGCAAGTTACCGTTATTCATCACTTCCAATACCGACACGGTGATCGTGCCCGTGAAGGTATTGTTGGCCTGGGACCCGCCGCCCCCCGCAAAGTCACTCGCCCCCGATACATCGAAACCATACTCGGCCAACGTGTCCAGCACATCGGGCAGTTGCGCAAGCTCTAAGCTGGCATTACCCGAACGATCTGCATTGGATCGGGCATTTTTGCTAGCACTCACCTCTTCATCGAGCACAATGGTCAAAATATCGCCAATGGATCGCGGGCGGCGATCTTCAAATAGCGGCTGATAACCGCGGCGCGCTTGATAAATAGAGCCATTGGCGATTGGCGGCGGTCGATCCACAATCGTAATTTGCTCTTGCTCACCCACCACCGAGGCTCGCGGAATTTGCGCGCAACCAGCCACAAATAAAATAAACAGCGCAAGGCCAACTAACAAAAAACGACGTGAAGCAGCGTGTAAATCCAACATAATGCGACCTGTTAGTAAGCCCGATTTAGTAAGCCCTATTCATCAATAACGTTAGAGCTGACTCAAGCGCGCTAACATTTCGTCGCTGGTCGATACCGCCTTACTATTAATTTCGTAGGCGCGTTGGGTTTGAATCATATTGACCATCTCCTCAACCACATTCACGTTTGAGGTTTCTACATAGCCTTGGAATAACCTGCCAGCACCGTTATTACCGGGGACATTTTGGTTGGGCGCGCCCGAGGCACCGGTTTCCAAGTACAAGTTACCGCCAACGCTCTCCAGGCCTGCTGGATTAATAAACGATGCCACATTGATCTGGCCAATATCGGCATCTTGAGCGATACCAGGTTGGCGTACGCTGACCGTACCATCTTCACCAATCGTGACCGACAACGCGTTAGCAGGAACAAAAATGGCAGGCTCTAATGGGTAACCATTGGCAGTCACCATTTGGCCGTTTTCATTGAGCTGAAAGCTGCCGTCGCGGGTGTAGCCAACGGTGCCATCAGGCAATAACACTTGGAAAAAGCCTTCTCCACTGATCGCCAGATCGCGGGAGTTACTGGTTTCTTCAAGACCGCCTTGGGTATGCAGGCGTTCAGTCGCCACCGCACGCACACCGGTACCTATTTGCATGCCAGAAGGCAGGCGATCCTGAATATTATTTTGCGCTCCGGGCTGGCGCATATTTTGATAGAGCAGATCTTCAAACACAGGACGGGAACGTTTAAACCCGTTTGTGCTCACGTTCGCTAGGTTATTGGAAATAACATCTAGTTTGGTTTGCTGAGACTCCAGTCCCGTCTTGGCCGTCCACAAGGACTTAATCATAAGCGTGTTCCCTTGGCTGAGTGGCTGCTATCAGCCCTGAATAGATAAAATGCTGTTAGCGCGCTGAGCATTCTCGTCCGCCGTGCTGAGCATTTTCATTTGCATGTCGTAACGGCGGGCAACATCAATCATAGACACCATGGCATCTACGGCACTGACGTTACTGCCCTCTAGTGCACCACTGACAATTCGGGCATCTTCATCACCGGGAAGCACGGCGGCGACGCCTTCATCATTCACAGGCCCGCGAAACAGGCCATCTTCACCGCGCGTCAACGCCTGTTCATCGGGCGTGACTAGCTTGATGCGGCCGACATCAACCAGTGCCGCAGGCCCCTCACCCTGGGGAATAGCGCTGATGGTGCCATCCGCACCAATGGATACTTGCGCACCTTGGGGCAAGGCAATGGGGCCACCTTCCCCCATTACCGGGCGCCCAACACTAAGCAGTACGCCATCACTATCCAACTGCAGGTCACCCCGGCGGGTGTACGCCTCAGTGCCGTCCTCTCCTAGCACCGCCATCCAGGCATCATCCTGCATCGCGATATCGAGGGTTCGACCCGTGCGTTCAATAGGGCCCTGCGAAAAATCGGTGCCTGGGGTGGTCGTTACCGCCGATACCCGCGTGTCGAGTAGCCCAGCGCCCTCTACCGGGACTGAACGCGCAGCTTGCAACTGAGCGCGAAAGCCTGCGGTAGACACATTCGACAGGTTATTGCTAACCACTGCCTGCTGGTCCATTGTGTGTTTGGCGCCGCTCATGGCGGTGTATAGCATACGATCCACAACTGACTCCTTAGCGCAGCATCACGCCATTATCACGAGTGACTACAGGTTAATAATGGTCTGCAGGAGCTCGTCCTGGGTGCTGATAGACGTTGAGTTCGCTTGGTAGGCTCTCTGGGAAACAATCGTGTCAACCAGTTGCTTCGCCAGATCAACGTTAGAGTTTTCAAGCACGCCCGACTCAATAGTGCCGAAAACGCCAGTGCCCGCTGTTCCAATGATGCCAACGCCAGAGGCATTGGTTTCACGCCAGGCATTATCACCAATCGGCTGAAGACCTTCTTCGTTTGCAAAGTTGGCCAACACTACTTGGCCAGCATCACGACGCTGTTCGTTCGTAAAGATACGGATAACTCTGCCATCGCGAGTAATTTCTAAGCCCGCCAAGCTACCTGAAGAGTAACCATCTTGCGTCAACGTATTCTGGATCGATGTGTTGTTAAACTGAGTAGTACCCACTAAATTGAAAGTAAAATCTAACTCTTCAGCTCCGCCCAGATCGCCGGCGGGGAAAGTAAAGTTGACTTCCTCACCGCCATCAACACCAATAATATTGTTATTGGCATCTCTTTCAAGATTGCCATTAGCGTCAAACGTTAATTCAAAGTCATTGCTATTATCTAATTTAACACCATCCCTAGCGACTTGAACATTCCAGGTGTTATCCCCGGTTTTGGTATAATACGTAGAGACATTTCGAGCATTACCCAGAGAGTCGTAAACCGTAAAACTATTAGAGAAGTGATATTCCACTTCTACTTCATTGGCAGGATCAGTAGTACCAAACTGATCATAAAGCACTGCCGTTTGTAGATTTTCGTTAGCAACAACACTGGCGTCTAAATTATAAGTAGCCGTGGTACGCCCAGTTTCTTGGGCAGGAATATCATCTGCGGGAATACGCAATGCTTGAGGCGCGCCGCCAGCAATGACTTCTGAAAACGGATCATTGATATCAGAAAGCCCATAGCCTGTGAGACGTTGGCCTGAAGAGTTAACCAGGAAACCTTCATTATCTTGACTAAACTGGCCGTTACGTGTGTAGGCGGCTTCTCCACTTGACTGCTCAACGCGGTAGAAGCCTTCGCCCGCCACAGCAAGGTCCAACGTACGTCCAGTAGACTCTAAATCACCAGCAGTAAAATCTTGACGAACATTAGCTACTTTAACACCAAGGCCTACTTGGCTGTTTGCTCCAGCAAAAACATCAGCAAAAATAGCACCCGAACTTTTAAACCCCACAGTTTGTGAGTTGGCAATATTGTTGCCTAGAATTTTTAAGTTTTCAGACTGTGCATTTAAACCACTTAAAGCTTGAGAAAAGCTCATTACATTCTCCTAGAGAGTGATTTAGGCGTCTAAATCAAAGAATTTGTTTGATCTGATTCAACTGAACCTGTCCGTAAACAGCCCCTAAATCCAGCTGAATATTTCCACTACCATCGTTAGGGGTCACACTATTAACAACCGCATAATTCAATGCGGTTGAGTCTAGTGTTTCACCCTCAGCATCTTGAGCCTCTAGCTGAACCGTATAACGGCCACTGGCAGCGGCTTCGCCCTGTTCGTTTTTACCGTCCCACTGGAAAGACTGCACACCAGCTTCTACCGCACCCAAGTTATAGCGTCTAATCACTTCGCCACCTTGGCCAACAATCACCGCGGTAAGCTGGTCGGCGGGTTTAGCAAGCTCAATACCAAACGGTGTCGTGTAGGGTTTTCCTTCACTATCCTGCTCTAGCATGACCTTGTTGCCAGGCACCATCACACCTTGGCCAATCAAGCCACTTGCTTGCAGTGCTTGGTTGGCATCCATTTGGCTAGTAATGCTTTGCAAAGTGGTGTTCAGCTCTTCAATCCCACTTACCGTATTAATTTGTGCAATCTGGGAGGTCATTTCCGCATTTTCCATCGGATTCAGCGGATCTTGATTCTGTAGCTGAGTAATCAGTAGCGTTAGAAAACTGCTACGCAACTCATCTGACGCGCTCTGCTTTAACTGGGAAGCACTGCCGCCGCCATTAATTGCCGAAAGTGTTGCCGGGTCGATTGTACTCATAATTAACCCTCACCCAGTGATAGCGTCTGCACCATCATCTGCTTCGTTGTGTTGAACACTTCTACGTTGGCTTGATAGGAACGCGACGCCGAGATCATGTTGACCATTTCATGCACGGGTTCAACATTGGGCTTGGCGACATAGCCTTCTTCATCCGCAGCAGGATGGTTTGGCATGTATTGCAGACGTAGCGGAGCGTCGTCTTCAACTACCTCAGTGACACGTACACCACCGACGCCATATCGATTATTGTGCGCTTGGGTTTCAAACATCACTTGTTTGGCCCGATAGGTCTCTCCATCAGGGCCTGCAATGCTGTCGGCATTGGCCATATTGCTAGCGGTAACATTCATACGCTGCGCCTGGGCGCTCATGGCAGAACTAGCAATATCAAAGGCTGAAAACATCGACATAGATTACTTTCTCCTACCGCTCGGTTATTCCGGCTGCATCGCGTTTTTCAGGCCCTGAATTCGGCGATTCATGATGGTTAGTGCGGCTTGGTAACGAACAGCATTGTCTGCAAACTGTGTCCGCTCACGATCCATATCGACCGTGTTGCCATCCAAGCTGGGCTGATCGGGGATGCGATAAAGCAGCTCTGCACTGCCTACACCCCGCCATGCAGGGCCTTCACCTTGCAGATGACGCTCTGAAGTTCGTGCGAGCGTCAGTGCGCCATTTTGCTGCTGCTGTGGCTGACTGCCCGCAACAGCCTTCTTTAACTCACTGGCAAAGTCGAGATCGCGCGCTTTATAGTTAGGCGTATCGGCATTGGCAATATTGGCTGCCAGCACGTCGTGACGCGCTTGACGCAAGCCCAGTGCCTGCTGGTGATAATTAAAGGCAGATTCAAGCTGATCAATCATGCCAATCCTCGTTCGCTGAGAGGCAAATTAAAACGGATATTATTGATGATGAATAATAGGCTTCGCTTCGTCAGCCTAAAGCATGGAACAGCTGCCGTTTACACCAGCATTTCATATGATGCACAGGGTACTTTTGCACTACACTGCACGGTTGATGATTATCATCTGCTTCCCTTCGATTGAGCGACTCTCCCATGCCACACCCGCTGCGCCCAACGCGATCCTATCTGGCGACTCTTAAGCAAATACTTTGCCTATCACTGCTCAGCCTTGGCTTTTCATTTCACGCGCATGCGAATAACCAACTGTTGATGGATACCGTTCAACAGTTCCTTTATCAAGAATCTCAATCGCTTGGGCAGGAAGTGATGATTGATATCTCACCTCCTTCTGCACATTTACCTGAGTGCATTGCACCCGAACCCTTTTTCCCGAATGCCAATCAATCCCCTATCGGGCGCATTTCGGTCGGCGTGCGCTGTGGCGAAAACCGTCGTCAAGTGCGGTATATCCAAGCGCAAATTGATATCATTGGTAGTTACGCCGTGGCTGGGCAGGATATTGATAGGGGCACGCTCATCACGAGTGATATGCTGACATCACGAGAAGGCAATCTTGGGGATCTCGCCGCCCAAGCACTTACCGACCAAGACGATATTATCGGTATGGTCGCGCAGCGTCCTATTCGAAGCGGCAGTACTTTCCAGTCCCACTATCTTCAAGCGCCTCAAGTGGTGAAACGAGGGCAGCGCGTCACTGTCATAGCAGAAGGCGCTGGTTTCCGAGTGTCACGCGAAGGAGAGGCCTTGTCTGATGGTGCACAAGGCGAGCGTATTCGTGTGCGCTTTGATACGCGGGAGTTAGTCACCGCACGCGTCATTGGCCAAGGAACATTGGTGATAGATTTTTAATCTAATGCCTAAAGTCCTTACTACTCAGGCCGATAGTAGGTAATACAGCGCATGCCGCACCAACGTTGACGATGAGGCAAACAACGTGAAAATCGATAATATTAATCCGTTGCTACGTTCTAATCAGGCGCAGCAGCGTGATGAAGCACAGAAAATAGGCGGCAATAAGCCAGCCGAAGCAGACAGCGCGACACGCTCAGCAACGCAACTTAGCCAAACGCATACGGATAGCTCACACGATATCGATACGGCAAAAGTTGAGGAAATTCGCGAAGCTATTCGTGAAGGGAAGCTAGAGATTCGTGCGGATCGCATTGCTGACGGCTTAATTGCTAATTTAAAAGATTTATAAGCGAACGATTATGGGTCTTTCACGACTGCTCTCAGATCAACTGCAACGCCTTGATGAATTAGTACTGCTGCTCTCAGATGAACAAGCACAGCTTACTAAAGGCAGCATTGACGGCGACACTCTCTCTGCTATAGCCCTGAAAAAACAGGCGCTGCTAGTTGAGCTAGAACGCATTGAGCAATTGCGCCGAAACGTGCAGACAAAGCTTGGCTATACAGAGGGTGCGCTTGGCGCCAAACAAGCAGCTAACGATGCAGACTGTTTGATTACCTGGGAAAACTTGCTCGAAAAAAGCGAACGTGTATCACGCATGAATGCATTAACCGGGCAAATGCTATCGCTTAGAATGAAGCATAATCAGGAAATGCTGGATTACATTCGCCAAATTGCTGAAAAAACGCTCTACAAGCCAAATGGGCGCAATAATGCCCAACCAGGTCGCTTTAACGCATCTGCCTAGTATTTCCGCACATTCATAGACAAAACCTGTACAAGAAGCTTCAATGTGAACATTGATATTCACAATTGGAGCCGAAAGAATGCTTTCCCACCTTCCAGAAAACTTTACCGCTGTTGTCATCGGTGCCAATGGCGGCATAGGTAACGCTATTATTAAGAGGCTGCTTGCCGATACCCATGTGGGTAATGTCGTTGCCGTAAGCCGTTCACCTCTTGTTTCTCAAGACCCATCTTTTCAGGACGCATCCGTTGAGGTGGCGAACGTCGATATCACCACAAAATCAGGGCGTGAGGCTCTTTGCCAACAGTTAAACGGTCGCCCGATACACCTGTTGTTCAATGCCGTTGGTACGCTGCATGATGAGGCGCGTAATGTGCAACCTGAAAAACGCTTAGAACAGTTAGATGAAGCGTCATTCGCCCATGTTATGCATGTTAATGCGACCACACCCGCTCTACTCATAGCCGCACTTAAATCATCGCTGCAAGGCAAACACCCGTCTATTATCGCCAGCTTGTCGGCACGCGTTGGATCTATTGGCGATAATGGGCATGGCGGCTGGTACAGCTACCGTGCCAGTAAAGCAGCGCACAACATGTTAATGAAGACCATCTCCATCGAACTCAAACGACTGAACAAGCAGTCTATTGTGTTGTGCCTGCACCCAGGCACCACAGATACATCGCTGTCGCAACCTTTCCAGGCTCGTGTACCCAGCGAAAAGCTATTTACACCTGATTTCGTCGCTGAACAATTATTGAAAGTAATGTCTCAACGCACTCCCGAAGATACCGGCAGCTTCTGGGATTGGGCTAGCAAGCCTATCGAATGGTAAATGTTAGGCAAAAAAAATCCCCACGGCGTAAGTGAACTGCCCCCCAATAGTTGAACTGTGGTTTCGGGCTTCTGCTGTCCAAGGTCAAGGTGGATTCCCGATAACCCCACTCGGGAATGACGGTGTGGTGACTCGGGAATGACGGTGCGGTGGCTCGGGGATGACGTGCGGTGTACGCTTCGGGAAGTGACCGCTTTGTGATAGGGGCCAGAGGGTGCTTTTTTCTTCCGCACAAACAAAAAACCCAGCCGATGGGCTGGGTTTTTTGCGGTATAAGTGCCTGACGATGACCTACTCTCGCATGGGGAGACCCCACACTACCATCGGCGCTAAGCGGTTTCACTTCTGAGTTCGGCATGGGATCAGGTGGTTCACGCGTGCTATGGTCGTCAGGCGTAACTTTTAATGTATATCATGCTGAACATGTTACTGATGTTTTGTGGCGTCTCTTTCGCCTCAAGCCCTTCGTGTGTCACGTTGGGCTTGATTCGCGTATCCGGTTCTCTGAGTGTCTTCACACTCGTCTCGTTATCACTGCGACCAGACCCCTTGGGTGTTATAGGGTCAAGCCTCACGGGCCATTAGTACACGTTAGCTCAACGCCTTGCAGCGCTTCCACACCGTGCCTATCAACCAGCTGGTCTCGCTGGGCCCTTCAGGAGGCTCTAGGCCTCAGGGATGTCTCATCTTGAAGGGGGCTTCCCGCTTAGATGCTTTCAGCGGTTATCCCGTCCGCACATAGCTACCCGGCAATGCCACTGGCGTGACAACCGGAACACCAGAGGTGCGTCCACTCCGGTCCTCTCGTACTAGGAGCAGCCCTTCTCAAACATCCAACGCCCACGGCAGATAGGGACCGAACTGTCTCACGACGTTCTAAACCCAGCTCGCGTACCACTTTAAATGGCGAACAGCCATACCCTTGGGACCGACTTCAGCCCCAGGATGTGATGAGCCGACATCGAGGTGCCAAACACCGCCGTCGATGTGAACTCTTGGGCGGTATCAGCCTGTTATCCCCGGAGTACCTTTTATCCGTTGAGCGATGGCCCTTCCATACAGAACCACCGGATCACTAGAACCTGCTTTCGCACCTGCTCGACGTGTCTGTCTCGCAGTCAAGCACCCTTATGCTCTTGCACTCACTGCACGATGTCCGACCGTGCTGAGGGTACCTTCGTGCTCCTCCGTTACTCTTTGGGAGGAGACCGCCCCAGTCAAACTACCCACCACACACTGTCCTCGATCCGGATAACGGACCTGAGTGAGAACGCCAATGATGCCAGGCTGGTATTTCAAGGTTGGCTCCCCTCGAACTGGCGTCCGAGATTCAAAGCCTCCCAGCTATCCTACACAGGCAACATCAGCGTCCAGTGTGAAGCTATAGTAAAGGTTCACGGGGTCTTTCCGTCTAGCCGCGGGTACACCGCATCTTCACGGCGATTTCAATTTCACTGAGTCTCGGGTGGAGACAGCGTGGCCATCATTACGCCATTCGTGCAGGTCGGAACTTACCCGACAAGGAATTTCGCTACCTTAGGACCGTTATAGTTACGGCCGCCGTTTACCGGGGCTTCAATCAAGAGCTTCGCCTTGCGGCTAACACCATCATTTAACCTTCCGGCACCGGGCAGGCGTCACACCCTATACGTCCGCTTGCGCGTTAGCAGAGTGCTGTGTTTTTACTAAACAGTTGCAGCCACCTGGTATCTTCGACCGGTTCGGGCTCTGAGAGCAAGTCTCGTCACCCTACGCCGGCGTGCCTTCTCCCGAAGTTACGGCACCATTTTGCCTAGTTCCTTCACCCGAGTTCTCTCAAGCGCCTTGGGATTCTCACCCTGACCACCTGTGTCGGTTTGGGGTACGGTCGCACATGATCTGAAGCTTAGAGGCTTTTCCTGGAAGCGTGGCATCAATGACTTCCTGACCGTGGTCAGTTCGTTTCGTGTCTCGGCCTTAAAGCATCCCGGATTTACCTAAGATGCCAGCCTACTCACTTTCACCAGGACAACCAACGCCTGGCTCACCTAGCCTTCTCCGTCCCCCCATCGCAATCATGTCCGGTACGGGAATATTAACCCGTTTCCCATCGACTACGCCTTTCGGCCTCGCCTTAGGGGCCGACTCACTCTGCTCCGATTAGCGTCGAACAGAAACCCTTGGTCTTCCGGCGAGGGAGTTTTTCACTCCCTTTATCGTTACTCATGTCAGCATTCGCACTCGTGATACCTCCAGCGAACTTCTCAATTCACCTTCATTGGCTTACACGACGCTCCTCTACCGCTCACACCTAAGTGTGAACCCGTAGCTTCGGTACCTGGTTTAGCCCCGTTACATCTTCCGCGCAGGCCGACTCGACTAGTGAGCTATTACGCTTTCTTTAAAGGATGGCTGCTTCTAAGCCAACCTCCTAGCTGTCTGAGCCTTCCCACATCGTTTCCCACTTAACCAGGATTTCGGGACCTTAGCTGACGGTCTGGGTTGTTTCCCTTTTCACGACGGACGTTAGCACCCGCCGTGTGTCTCCCACGCTCGCACTCACCGGTATTCGGAGTTTGCCTCGGGTTGGTAAGTCGGGATGACCCCCTAGCCGAAACAGTGCTCTACCCCCGGCGGTGATACGTGAGGCGCTACCTAAATAGCTTTCGAGGAGAACCAGCTATCTCCGAGCTTGATTAGCCTTTCACTCCGATCCACAAGTCATCCAAATCTTTTTCAACAGATCCTGGTTCGGGCCTCCAGTTGATGTTACTCAACCTTCACCCTGCTCATGGATAGATCGCTCGGTTTCGGGTCTATATCCAGCGACTGTGTCGCCCAGTTAAGACTCGGTTTCCCTACGGCTCCCCTAAACGGTTAACCTCGCCACTGAATATAAGTCGCTGACCCATTATACAAAAGGTACGCAGTCACAGAACAAGTCTGCTCCTACTGCTTGTACGCACACGGTTTCAGGATCTATTTCACTCCCCTCTCCGGGGTTCTTTTCGCCTTTCCCTCACGGTACTGGTTCACTATCGGTCAGCCAGGAGTATTTAGCCTTGGAGGATGGTCCCCCCGTCTTCAGTCAAGGTTTCTCGTGCCCCGACCTACTCGATTTCACATGATCAGATTTTCGACTACGGGGCTATCACCCACTATGGCCGCGCTTCCCAGCGCATTCGCCTAATCAGTCACATGCTTAAGGGCTGGTCCCCGTTCGCTCGCCGCTACTAGGGGAATCTCGGTTGATTTCTTTTCCTCAGGGTACTTAGATGTTTCAGTTCCCCTGGTTCGCCTCTTACGCCTATATATTCAGCGCAAGATACTCATCTTATGATGAGTGGGTTTCCCCATTCAGAAATGCCCGGGTCACAGGTTGTTTGCCACCTCGCCGAGCCTTATCGCAGGCTTCCACGTCTTTCATCGCCTCTGGCTGCCTAGGCATCCACCGTGTGCGCTTCATTGCTTGACCCTATAACCCGAAGGAGTCTGGTGTCTCGCAATGATAACGATTGCCGGATACGCTTGAGACGTATCACAAAACAATTACGTATAAACACTTCAAAGAAGCGTTTATGTCAGCATGATATACATTGTTAAAGAGCGACTGCTATGCGCAGTGATAAGCGGTTGCTTTTTTCACATTAAAAGGAAAAGAAAGGTCTTTAAAGAAGATCTTAAAAAAGCTCTTTTCTCTTCTTTCACTATGAAGAAAACGCTTATCACTGCGTATCAACAGCATTCTGATCAGGTAATTCATTGTGAGCGCTTACCGCGAGGATGATGCATCGTTTAAGGAGGTGATCCAGCCGCAGGTTCCCCTACGGCTACCTTGTTACGACTTCACCCCAGTCATGAACCACACCGTGGTGATCGCCCTCTTGCGTTAGGCTAACCACTTCTGGTGCAGTCCACTCCCATGGTGTGACGGGCGGTGTGTACAAGGCCCGGGAACGTATTCACCGTGACATTCTGATTCACGATTACTAGCGATTCCGACTTCACGGAGTCGAGTTGCAGACTCCGATCCGGACTGAGACCGGCTTTTCGGGATTAGCTGACTCTCGCGAGCTCGCAACCCTTTGTACCGGCCATTGTAGCACGTGTGTAGCCCTACTCGTAAGGGCCATGATGACTTGACGTCGTCCCCACCTTCCTCCGGTTTGTCACCGGCAGTCTCCTTAGAGTTCCCGGCATTACCCGCTGGCAAATAAGGACAAGGGTTGCGCTCGTTACGGGACTTAACCCAACATTTCACAACACGAGCTGACGACAGCCATGCAGCACCTGTCTCTGCGTTCCCGAAGGCACCAAGTGATCTCTCACAAGTTCGCAGGATGTCAAGAGTAGGTAAGGTTCTTCGCGTTGCATCGAATTAAACCACATGCTCCACCGCTTGTGCGGGCCCCCGTCAATTCATTTGAGTTTTAACCTTGCGGCCGTACTCCCCAGGCGGTCGACTTATCGCGTTAACTTCGCCACAAAGTGCGCTAGGCACCCAACGGCTGGTCGACATCGTTTACGGCGTGGACTACCAGGGTATCTAATCCTGTTTGCTACCCACGCTTTCGCACCTCAGTGTCAGTGTCAGTCCAGAAGGCCGCCTTCGCCACTGGTATTCCTCCCGATCTCTACGCATTTCACCGCTACACCGGGAATTCTACCTTCCTCTCCTGCACTCTAGCTTGACAGTTCCGGATGCCGTTCCCAGGTTGAGCCCGGGGCTTTCACAACCGGCTTATCAAGCCACCTACGCGCGCTTTACGCCCAGTAATTCCGATTAACGCTTGCACCCTCCGTATTACCGCGGCTGCTGGCACGGAGTTAGCCGGTGCTTCTTCTGCGAGTGATGTCTTTCCTAATGGGTATTAACCACTAGGCGTTCTTCCTCGCTGAAAGTGCTTTACAACCCGAAGGCCTTCTTCACACACGCGGCATGGCTGGATCAGGGTTGCCCCCATTGTCCAATATTCCCCACTGCTGCCTCCCGTAGGAGTTCGGGCCGTGTCTCAGTCCCGATGTGGCTGATCATCCTCTCAGACCAGCTACGGATCGTTGCCTTGGTGAGCCTTTACCTCACCAACTAGCTAATCCGACATAGGCTCATCCAATAGCGGGAGCCGGAGCCCCCTTTCTCCCGTAGGACGTATGCGGTATTAGCCTGGGTTTCCCCAGGTTATCCCCCACTACCGGGCAGATTCCTATGCATTACTCACCCGTCCGCCGCTCGTCAGCGGGTAGCAAGCTACCCCTGTTACCGCTCGACTTGCATGTGTTAGGCCTGCCGCCAGCGTTCAATCTGAGCCATGATCAAACTCTTCAGTTTAAAATCATTGTGATACTTACTCGTCACCCGAAGGCAACAAAAGCGCATCAAACTTGGCTCAAGGTTCAAACGAATTCATTTCAATTTACATTGTCATGACCGCTTGCCTTGATATTTGGTGATTTATCACCCTCATCGGCAAGCGCCCACATGAATTACCTGATCAAATTGTTAAAGAGCTGTTTTCGCTGCTGAACTTCCGAAGAAGTGACTGGCTAACCGATGAACTGGCTTGCCTCAGCGAGGAAGGCGTATTCTACGCATTTCCTAGTGTTTGTCAATTACTGTTTTTAGCGAGTGAAGCGAGTGGGTTAAGAAAGCGAGATAACGATGCTTTCTTTATAACTGCCCTAACTCTCTGACAAACCGAAGGTTTTCACCTTCAATCACCGCTGGTAACGCTGTGCGTCCCCGGCAGCGGATGCGTACTTTACGGATTCGCTGCCGTCTTGGCAAGGGATTTTGTAAAAAAACGCCAACATTCGTCTGTTACTCTCATGCTGGCAGCATCACCCCCTCTATTTGAGCGTTATTTAAGCGCAGGAATTGCGTCAGGAACTAATGATTCGGTGCTGAGATCAGCAATCGTTCGCGCACCGGTGAGCGTCATCGCCACCTTCATCTCTTTTTCGAATAGCTCAAGCAGGTTAGCAACCCCCGCCTCACCTGCCGCTGCAAGCGCATAGATAAAGGCACGACCTATCAATGCTGTGTCTGCACCCATGGCAATCATTCTCACTACATCTAACCCATTACGCACACCAGAATCTGCCAGGATGGACAAGTCACCCTTGACTGCATCTGCAATAGCAGGCAGGGCACGTGCAGTAGAAGGCACGCCATCCAACTGACGGCCACCGTGATTGGAAACCACAATACCATCCGCCCCAAAGCGGACTGCATCACGGGCATCTTCAGCATCCAATATGCCCTTAATAATCATTGAGCCATCCCACTGCTCACGAATCCAATCCAGATCTTTCCAGGAAATAGAGGGGTCAAAGTTATCGCCAAGCCAAGCAATATAATCCTCAAGTTCTGTCGGCTGACCACGATAATCAGACACGTTGCCTAGGTCATGCGGGCGGCCACAAACACCGACATCCCAAGCCCAAAGAGGATGCAACGCAGCCTGAAGCATACGTTTCATAGGCCCGCTTTTGCCGCTCATGCCTGAATGGGCATCGCGATAACGCGCTCCAGGCACAGGCATATCAACGGTGAAGACTAATGTTTTAACCCCTGCCGCCTTAGCACGCTCAAGCACGTGCTTCATAAAGCCCCGATCCTTCAATACATAAAGCTGAAACCAGATGGGCCGCTCCACTGCCGCTGCCACTTCTGCAATTGGGCATACGGAGACCGTCGACAACGTAAACGGTATGCCCTTCTTGGTCGCTGCCCGTGCTGCCTGGACTTCACCACGCCTAGCGTACATGCCTGTTAGCCCCACCGGCGCCAAGGCAAGAGGCATTGCCATCTTTTCACCAAACAGTTCGGTTTCCAGCGATAGCGACGACATATCCTTCAACACCCGCTGCCGCAACGCGACACCCGCTAGGTCTTCAACATTGCTCCGCAACGTATGCTCTGCGTATGACCCGCCATCAGCATAGTGAAACAGAAACGGGGGGATACGACGCTTGGCAGCTTGGCGGTAGTCCGTAGGTGATGAAATGATCATGGCAGGCCCTATGCAATAAATAGATGCACTATCTATAAGTACTATCTATAAACGGTCATCGAAGCGTCAGTATTAGTCGCTTCAGATAAAAATTGGTTTTACCAATTTACAAAAAATTTTCCTCAACAGTAATGAGGCGCCGCAGTCGTGTCAAACACGCATCGCCCACCATGGCATGTTTCGGTCATATACTTTAGTTATAAGTCAAATAAACGGTGCCAATAGCTATCAATTTGCTAGCCTTTTACTGTTGAGACAAATCATTAAAGCCCTTATTATTGGTCTTACCAATTATAAGGGCCTGCACTAATGACTTATCCTCCGCTCCGCCAGCAGCGCTTGGCTGATGTGATTACCGAGCGCCTTGAAGCAATGATTCTTGAAGGTAGCCTCAAGCCTGGCCAGCGCCTGCCCCCAGAAAGAGAGCTTGCTGAACGGTTTGGCGTGTCACGCCCCTCTCTACGTGAGGCCATTCAAAAGCTTGCCGCACGAGGCCTGCTTACCAGCCGCCAAGGGGGTGGTACCTTCGTGAATGAAACGCTAAACAGCGGCTACACCGACCCTTTGTTGGAGATGCTTTCCCGACACAACGAATTTCATTTGGATTTGCTTGAATTTCGCGATGCGATGGAAGGCATTTCGGCTTATTACGCCGCGTTACGCTCAACACCAGCGGACAAAGCCGTATTAATCCAGCGTTTTGAAGAACTTGATGGTGGATTTGTGGGTGCCAACCCCGCCCAAGAAGCAAAACTAGACGCAGCCTTCCACCTTGCTATTGCAGAAGCCGCTCATAACGTACTGTTACTTCACACCATTCGAGGCATTTTTCATTTATTAGAGCAAAGCATCGTTGACAACCTCGCCCATCTTTTTGCAAAGCCCGACTCGCGTTCGCAGCTAATGAAGCAACACCGAGCCCTACTAGATGCGATTTTAGAAGGGCGTGCTGAAGATGCCCGCAGCCGCGCGCACGAGCACTTAGTGTACGTTGAGGAAGGCCTTCTCGAGATGGCCAGAGCGGAAACCCGCGCCCAGCGAGCACTGCGTCGTGCCCAAGGTACCAGCAGCACACCCGCATGAGTCGCTTACTTCGCCTTTCAGGTCACCGCTGGCGGCTACTCTGGCTAATCGCGATTCCGCTAGGACTGATGCTATGCATGTGGCAGGCCGCTCAACTGGCCCGCGAGCAGGCGCTATCAAACTTACAAGACGATGCCGAAAACGAGCTGCGGCTGTCGGCCGCCAACTTAAATGGTTACCTACTGCGCTATGATTATTTGCCACAAATGCTGGCGACCAGGGAAGGCGTACAACGTTTTTTAGATTCCCCAGACAGCCAAGACCCCATGCCGCTCAACTTACTGCTTGACCGTTTTCGCTTTACCTCTGGGGTCTCAGATGTTTATTTGCTTAACCGTGACGCCGATACCATCGCCGCCAGCAACTGGCACCGCCCTAATACATTCATTGGTCAAAACTACGCGTTTCGCAGCTATTACACCGATGCCATTACCGGGGGGCAGGGGCGTTTTTATGGCTTAGGTGTACAGTCGCTTGAGCGTGGTTACTATTTCTCAGCGCCGGTGTGGCTTGATGACACCTCGCCCGATGCAAAACCCGACGGTGTTATCGTCGTCAAAGTACTGCTCGACGATGTTGAAGAGGGCTGGGCTGAGCAGGACGCTGAACTGTTTGTCACCGATAGCGACAATATTATTTTCATGGCCAGCCACCCTGAGCTGCGCATGAATGCCCTCCACCCTCTTACCGACGGCCAACGCGACAGCCTACGGGCAACTCGTCGCTATGCAATGGAGCCTTTAACGCCTTCCGGCATTGAGCTTGAAGCCCCTTACGGGTCCGATAGCTATCTTGTTAGCTTTGCTAGCGGGCCATTAAGTGGTGGGCACTATTTAAGCCTTACGCGCCCCATCCCAGAGTTTGGCTGGCAAATGCATATTTTAAAACCACTGACTCCTGTGGTGAACGCCCAGTGGATCGCGGCGCTGATGGCGGGAGGCTTATATGGCGTGGTGGCCTTGGGCGGAGGCATTGGTTGGCAACGCTTGCGTTTACGCCGAGAGAGAGAAGCGTTTGCGGAACGCGAACGACAAACCTTAGCGAGAGTACGCGATGAACTAGAAGTCAGCGTTGAGCGAAGAACACGTGATTTAGTCGCCAGTAATCAGCGGCTTTCTGGTGAAATAGAAGAGCGGCGGCGAGCAGAAGCTAATCTACGCCAAACCCAAGATGAGCTGATCCAAGCGGCAAAGCTTGCGGTATTAGGTCAATTGGCTGCCGGTATTAATCACGAGTTAAATCAACCATTAGCGGCTATTCGCGCCTACGCTGAAAATGGTCGACGGTTTATTGAACTGTCGCGGGTGGACAAAGCAGATGCCAACCTAGCGCAAATTGTCGAGCTTACCCAGCGCATGGCCGATATTAGCGCCCAGCTGCGCCAGTTTTCTCGTAAGAGCAGCGAGCGTCAGGAAACAATCTCTGTCCAAGCCTGTATTGAGTACGCCCTGCGTTTATTCCACAGCCGCTTACGTGATGATGGCATCAGGGTGGTCCAACAATGGCCAGAGGAGACGCTTTGGGTTGAGGGTGATTTAGTCCGCCTAGAGCAAGTACTGGTGAATTTGATCAGTAACGCGTTACAGGCAATGAAAGAGGTATCGTCACCCATGCTGACGCTAAGCGTAGAAATAGCACAACAGCAAGTGATGATTAGCGTTGCCGATAATGGCCCAGGCATCCCAGAACAACACTTGGGCCAGATCTTCGAACCTTTCTTCACCACGAAAGCACCCGGCAGCGGATTAGGGCTAGGACTTTCGATTTCCTCACGTATTATGGAGGATCTGGGCGGCAAGCTGCAGGTAGCGAATCAGCCCACTGGCGGGGCGCGATTCACCATTACGCTACCCTGTTCAACAACACCTAACGTACTGCAGCCATACTCAGTCAAGGAGAGCAACAACCATGCATGAGCCGTCGACGCTGCCGGTCATGGTGATCGACGACGAACCGCACCTGCGTATCACCGCCAGCCAAACACTCGAACTCGCTGGCTACACGCCTCACTGTTTTGAGTCTGCAGAACAAGCGCTTGAGGCACTACCAGCAAACTTTCCCGGCGTCATCGTGAGTGATATTCGTATGCCCGGAATGGACGGTATGGCGCTATTACATGAATTACACAGCCGCGATGCCACACTGCCGATTATCTTAATCACTGGCCACGGTGACATCTCAACCGCGGTGGAGGCGATGCGTGCAGGCGCTTGGGATTTTCTGGAAAAGCCTTTCGCTGGGGATCAGCTACTCGATGTCGTAAGGCGAGGCATCGAAAAGCGCCAGCTAAGCCTGGAAAATTTGCGCTTAAAAGCCGAGCTTGAGGTTCAGCAGGCAGCCCTTGGGCCTCGTTTAGTCGGCCGTACCGCAGTGATTTCTCGCCTAGCAGCAATGATTCAACGCATCAGCCAAGTAGAGGCTGATGTGCTCCTATTTGGCGAAACCGGCACCGGAAAAGACCTTGTCGCCCGCGCCATTCATGAACGTAGCGTCCGACGCAATAGCCCGTTTATGGCGATAAACTGCGGTGCAGTGCCAGAAAACACCATAGAGTCAGAACTGTTTGGCCATGAGAAAGGTGCTTTTACCGGCGCAGTAGAACGGCGAATTGGTAAATTCGAGCATGCCAATGGTGGCACCGTGTTCCTGGATGAAATCGAATCAATGCCATTGGCACTTCAGGTGAAGCTATTGCGCGTATTACAAGAGCGTAGCGTCGAGCGTCTTGGGGCCAACGAGACGGTGCCACTCAATATACGAGTGATTGCTGCCACCAAAGTGGACCTTAAAGCTGCTGCTGAAGAGGGGAGCTTTCGCGAAGATCTCTACTATCGACTCAACGTGGTCACCCTGCCACTGCCCGCACTGCGCGAGCGACGCGAGGACATTCCCCTGCTGTTCCAGCATTTCGCCGTGGTCGCTGCCAACCGCAGTGGCTTAGAAGCCCCTACCCTGGATAGCCACTCAATTGCCGCCCTGCTGGCTCACGACTGGCCTGGTAATGTTCGCGAGCTGCGTAACCTTGCAGAGCGTTATGTGCTATTGGGAGCAGCCTTTGACTACCGTCTGGATGCGCTACTGGAAGGGGCCAACGCCGACACCGAAGAGCCCACGTTGCCGCGCCAAGTAGAGCTATTTGAAAAGAGCCTGATTAGCCAATCCCTGTCCCGCCATCATGGGCGCGTAACCGACGTATGCCGTCATCTGGGAATACCCCGCAAAACCTTCTACGACAAACTCAAAAAACACAGTTTAAGCGCTGATGATTATCGCCATAGCAGCGACCCTTGATGAAACAACTCAATCAACACGTCCCACGGTGGTACCCAGGGCACCAAGGTAAATAGCGCAATCAGCATAAAGACATTCGATAGTGGGCGGCGGCCATCGCCAAGCTTAAGTGCGGTGCCAAAAGAGCGCTTTAACCGCGCGCCTTCTAGGTCCACGCTGAAAAGTTCGTCCAGGCTTAAATGAATGATAAATCCTAGCAGTACCGCTGCACTATGGCACCAGGCCAGCCAAGCTGGCTGTGCCAGCAGATGAAAACTAAACGCGGCAGTCATCAGCGCGCACAGCACAGCCGCCATCAATGAGTGCCAAATACCTCGATGAACCGTTAGCCGTGAGAACACCACCGCCGCAAAATAACGCACGCTAACGTAAATGCCACCACACGCCACTAGCAACAAACCTGGTGTTAACCAGGGCTGCAACAACAACACACCAAGCACCAGTGAAGGCACCGATAAAAGATTAAAAATCAAACGGATAGATCGTGATCGATCAGCATCTATGTCAGGCAAAATACCGCCAAAGGCTACCAGGGCAATAATTAATAGCGCCTGAGTCGCTGGCCACCACTCAGCCTGCCAGCCAGCATAAGCCATGAGTACGCCGCCTGCTGCTGCTACCGTAATGTGCGTGCGAAAATTCGCCATTAGCGCGGCATCCTGGAAAACTGGATAAATTACCAGATTTTTGGCTGCCGCAACATGTCTATTTAAGAAAAAAAGAGTGTTAGGCCAACTGCTTAGCGCCTGTATGAAGAAATTTACTGAGCGAGGAACTGATCTTTTAACTTAACGTAGTTACCTGCCGTGTAAGGAAAGAAAGCGCGCTCTTTATCTTTAAGTGGACGCAACGCTTTCGCCGGGTTTCCCGCATATACATGACCGCTTTCCAAACGTTTGCCCGGTGTAACAACTGCGCCAGCCGCAATAATCACCTCATCCTCGACAACTGCTCCATCCATCACAATTGCCCCCATACCCACCAAAATACGGCTACCCAGCGTACAGCCATGCAAAATCGCTTTATGGCCAATGGTGACATCATCACCAATCGTCAGTGGAAAGCCATCAGGATTGAAATCGCTGGCATGGGTAATATGCAGCACGCTGCCATCCTGCACGCTAGTGCGAGCACCAATGCGGATCTGATGCATATCACCCCGGATCACGGTCATCGGCCAGACCGAGCAGTCATCGCCCAGCTCTACATCACCTATTACCACGCTAGCGGGGTCGACATAAACCCGCTTACCAAGGCGAGGCGAAATACCTTGAAATGGTCGTAAGGCATTGCTCATTGCACACTCCTGCTTAACGCTATTGGATTAAAATATTCAAGAACTATAGCAACCCGCCGAGCAATACAATAAACGTCAGCGGAATCGACACCCAGCGGACAATATTACGCCAGAGTGCATAGCCACTCTCCCCAACACCCAATGCCTGTACAACCTGCACGCGGGGCATCACCCAGGCCGCAAAGATAGCAATCAACAGTCCACCCATAGGTAGGAAAATATCGGGCGGAATACTACTAACTAGCTCAAACACATTGCGTCCGAACAACGGCCTGAAATCGGCAAGCGTGGAAAACGAGAACGCCGAAAGCAGCCCTAACAACCATACGCTAAGCGCCACGACGGCCGTTGATATACTGCGACGCCATCCAAGCCCTTGCAGCGTTGCCACCATGGGTTCAGCGAGGTTAATCGCTGAGGTCCAGGTAGCCAATAAGAGCAACAAAAAGAATACACTTAACCAAAATGCTCCCCAAGGCAGCTCAGAAAAAGCAATTGGCAACGTCACAAACATCAACCCTGGGCCGTCAGCAGGGTCCATACCTTGGGCAAATACCACCGAAAAGATTGCAATCCCTGCTAATAAAGCGACGCTGATATCGAGCATTGCAACTGCAAACGCGGCTTTCGGTAGGCTCTGCTCATCAGGCATATAAGCCCCATAAGCCATTAGCGCGCAGGCCCCAACGGCAAGGGTAAAAAACGCATGTCCCATGGCATGCAACACCACTGAGGTCGTTACGTCGCCAAACGACGGTAAAAACAGCCATGAAAGCGCCGTACCAAATCCGTCGGTGGTCGTGGCATAACCAGCCAGTAGCAACAATAAGCCATACAGCAGCGGCATCAATAGGTTGTTCAACCTCTCTAGGCCTTTGGCAACGCCCGCCGCCACTACCGTCATGGTCATAAATAGGAATAACGAGTGGTTAAAAATCAACAGGCCTGGGTTTGCCAGAAACGCATCGAAACCCGCACCTATTTCTGCGGCACTTGCACCATCAAAATTTCCGTTTATTGAAGCGACTAAAAACTCAATCGACCAACCTGACACCACCGAGTAAAACGATAAAATACAGAAGACGGTGAAGGCTCCAAATAAGCCTAACCAGCGCCAGTGCCGAGAAGCGCCGGCTTCTACAGCCAGCCTACTCAGCGCTTGCATAGGCCCCCGTCGCCCAGCCCGGCCAATTAAAATCTCGGCCATCATTACAGGGATACCTAACAGCAGTACAAACGCCACATAGATCAATAGAAATGCCGCACCACCGTTCTCGCCTGCAACATACGGGAAGCGCCAAATATTACCCAACCCAACTGCAGCCCCCGTTACCGCTAAGATGAAGGCTCGCTTTGACCCCCAGCGCTCCAGCGTTTCACTCATCACTTGCTCCTACCATTGGTGGCACTAATTGGCGACACTAAAAGGCGGCAAGACTAGCAGGCGCTTACGCCTAGGCCAAACCCTGGTGTAAGCCACAGTATTCAGCCCAGACATTGAAACACGGCCTCACCGCCCGCACTGTGTCATTATTATTGCGTTTTTATGCGCCACTAACGTATTTAAAAACGTTACGAGTTAAAAAATTAATGCCTACGAGGTGCCTATGTCCCGCAATCCGTTGCTAGAGCCGCATGAGCTTCCCCCTTTCGCTGACATTCGCGCTGAACACGTCGTGCCTGCGGTAGAAACGCTGCTGAATGAAAGCCGGGAAGTCATTGACCGACTCGCTCAACAGGCCGCCACAGTGCCACCACACTGGGATAACTTTGCTGCGCCGCTAGAGGCTGTTAATGACCGGCTTACCCAAGCGTGGTCGCCCATCTCACATCTCAACGGCACGATGAACACCCCCGAACTGCGGGAAGCTTATCAGGCATGCTTGGAACAACTCTCGGCGTTTAGCACCTGGATGGGACAACACGAAGGACTCTTTAAGGGCTGGCAAGCGCTTAAGCAGGGTGATGCATGGGCAAGTCTAACGCCTGCTCAGCAACGCACGGTAGAAAACACTTTACGCGATTTCCGCTTAGCCGGTGTCGATTTACCTGCTGACAAAAAGGCTCGCTACGGCGCGATTCAAGCGCGCCTCTCCACCTTATCCAACCAGTTTTCAAACAACGTGCTCGATGCTACCCAAGCTTGGCATAAGGATATTGACCACCTTGATGCACTTGCTGGCGTTCCGGAAAGCGCCCTTGATACGCTAAAAGCAACCGCCCAGGCAAAAGGCGTCGATGGCTATCGCATCACCCTAGATTTCCCAAGCTTTTTCCCCATTATCAGTTATGTCGATAACCGAGAGTTGCGGCGTGAGGTATACACCGCGTTTGTCACTCGTGCTTCCGATCAAGGCCCAGACACAGGCAAGTTCGATAACGCTCCCGTTCTTGAAGAGATTTTGGCACTCCGCCAAGAGCTCGCCCACTTGCTGGGCTTTAAGACCTACGCCGATTACTCGCTCACCACTAAGATGGCCGATTCTCCCGAGCAGGTGCTTGAGTTTTTGAATGACCTAGCTCGCCGTGCCGTTCCCCAGGCCAAGGAAGAAGTCGCGGAGCTCAGCGACTATGCTCGTGAAGCATTAGGGATTGAAACGCTTGAGCCATGGGATGTGCCCTATGCCAGTGAAAAACTACGCGAGGCACGTCACTCCATCTCACAAGAGCAGCTTCGCCCTTACTTCCCAGCGCCACGGGTGGTGGATGGGCTATTCCAGGTAGTAGAACGTCTTTACGGCGTTCGCGTGGAAGCAGCACCTGATGCGCCTAGCTATCACAACGATGTTCAATACTTCCGCATTACAGAACAAGGTGAGCCGATCGCCGGTTTCTATTTGGACTTGTATGCTCGCGAAAGCAAGCGCGGCGGAGCATGGATGGCCGATTGCCGAGTACGCCGCCAAACTGAAAACGGCCTACAGCTGCCAGTGGCATTTCTGACCTGTAACTTTACCGCCCCAGTGGGCGACAAACCCGCTCTGCTAACCCATGATGAAGTCACCACGCTGTTTCATGAGTTCGGCCATGGCTTGCATCACATGCTGACCAAACAGGACATTGCCGATATCTCTGGCATTAACGGTGTTGCTTGGGATGCGGTTGAACTACCCAGCCAATTCATGGAGAACTACTGCTGGGAACGCGAAGGACTAGACCTGATCGCCAAGCATGTCGATACTGGCGAGCCCCTGCCCGCTGACCTGCTAGCGCGTTTACAGGCTGCCAAAAACTTCCAATCAGCAATGGGAATGGTGCGCCAAATAGAGTTTTCATTATTCGACTTGCGCCTGCACCATGAGCTGGAAGCGCCCAGCGCCAGTGACGTTCAAACGCTATTGGATGACGTACGTAGCCACACCTCGGTCGTGCCGACAGTTGGCTTTAACCGCTTCCAGAATAGCTTTAGCCATATTTTTGCGGGTGGCTATGCGGCGGGCTATTACAGCTACAAATGGGCGGAAGTACTTTCTGCCGATGCTTGGAGCGCGTTCGAGGAGGCAGGGATTTTTGACCCTTCCACTGGCCAACGCTTCCGTCAGGAAATTCTAGAATCAGGCGGCGTGAGGGATGCCGCCGAGCTATTTCGCGCTTTCCGAGGCCGTGAGCCAAGCGTAGAACCATTATTACGCCATAGCGGTATCCGCGCAGCCTGACGTTTATTTTCACTATCACCGGGTGCGGTATCTGTCTTGTTACCGCACCCTTGGAGCCTGTTATGTCGAGTGTGAAACGCTTTATTGCTGGGGTAACCTGCCCACGCTGCGCGGCCATGGACCGGATTCGCGCCTGGGAGCAAAACAACATTCGCTACCGGGAATGCGTTAACTGCGATTTTTTCGAGCAGTTGCCGATTGAAGATGAGGCAGCACCAGAGCTAACTACCCGCGTTAACCAAGTACGCGAAGAGCAAAAAACGCAGGATGTACAGCCCGTACGCATTCTCGACCCTGGCAAACCTAAACGTTAACCACCTATTCCAAGCATTTATGTCACCGCTTTTAATTTAAGCCTCCACCACGCTGGAGGCCAAGCCACTCCTCACTCCTCACTCCTCACTCCTCACTCCTCACTCCTCACTCCTCACTCCTCACTCCTCACTCCTCACTCCTCACTCATGAAAGTGTGCGAAAAACCACACACTAACGAACCTATAGTGTGCGAAACCCCAGACACTTAACGTTTTTTTAGTTTCAACCAAAGTTGAATAAGAGAACTTTAAGCTACTGATTTTAATAATCAGCCCGCCTATTGGCATGACTATCGCTCTATGTAAATTGCTTAAGATAAAGCCACTGGCAGTGCCAGCACGCCAGACGATAATCCCAATAACAGCTTAGGAAATCTCGCCATGCGCAATATGATGCCTAAAACCGTCGCCTTTCTTGCCAGTAGTGCCCTTCTAGCAGCAGGCACTGCCCAAGCAGACCGCTCAGAATGGCCCGATAACTTCACTGTCGGTACCGCCAGTCAAGGCGGCACCTACTTCGTTTATGGCTCAGGCTGGGCTAACTTTATTGCTGATGAGCTAGACGTTTCAGGCGGTGGTGAAGTCACAGGCGGCCCAACTCAAAACCTAGCGCTCGTACACAGCGGCGATATGGCCTTTGGTCTTACCACGATGGGCCCAGCGTCGGATGCTGTTAAGGGTGAAAGTCCACTAGCGCCAGGCCTGGCAATGGACAATGTTTGTGCACTGTTCCCGATGTATGAAACCCCCTTCTCTATTGCCGCTCTTTCGAGCTCAGGCATTGAGTCCATCGCTGACATTCCTGATGGCGCGCGCATCGGGTTCGGCCCAGCAGCTTCTACATCAGACACTTACTTCCCCGCTATCCTCGAAACGCTGGGCGTTGAGTTTGATCGTCGTAATGGCGGCTGGTCTGACTTAGGTGGTCAGCTGCAGGATGGCCTGCTGGATGTGATCGCGTTTGCAGCGGGTATTCCGATTCCGGCCGTTAGCCAACTCGAAGTGCAGACCGATGTGAACATTATTGAGTTTACCGAAGAAGAGATGGCCACCGTCCTGGACGCCTTCCCGGTTGCTGAATTCACTATCCCAGCGAGCACTTACACCACACTGGAAGAAGACGCACGCGCTGTTTCTATGTGGAACTTTGCCATTGCGGGCTGTGATCTGCCGGAAGACTTTATCTATGAAGTCACCAAAGCCACGATGGAAAACAATGACCGTATGCGCTCAGTGCACCGCAGCGCTGAAACCACCATTCCAGAAAACATCGTCCACAACAATGTGCTGCCCTTCCATCCGGGCGCCGCACGCTGGTATGAAGAGAATGGCTACGACATTGATGATGACATGATCAACTAAGCCAAGCCCCTCTTCACGCTGCCCTGTTTTCCGCTGGCCGGATGGGGCAGCGTTCGCTACCGCCTCTTTTTTGCTTTTGCTGTGAGGGTGACCTCTGATGAGTCACAATACCGATCAAGACCCCAACGGCCTCAAGGATGATGCCCAAACTGCTTCATCGATACCCGAGTCAATTGCCGAGGGTGTCGATGAAGAGGTTGTCGAGTCCAACCGCCGTGTGTTTGTTGGCTGGCAGTTTTTTTTGTTTGCTGCACTGGCCATTGGCTATTCAAGCTTCCACCTGTTTTCGCTCAATGTGTACCCGATGGAAACCTGGTCGTTTCGCATTGTACATATCGCTGGTGCGCTCATTTTAGGGTACGGGCTGTTTGCCGGTGCTCGCTTTGCAGAAGATGATCAGCAAGCCTCCCCTGCATGGCTCAAATGGGCCAGCTATGCGCTCTTAGCGCCTGCGATCTATTCACTTATACAAGTCTTTTTGATGCAGCAAACACTCAATGGCGGTGCGATGCGCATTGATCCAAGCATTGAGACACTGCATTACGGCTATCCACTCATAGCCACCACGGCAGCAGCCATTGCCCTGTCTTGGTTCTATCGGCAGGCACGCCACCGCTTTAATCCCGCCGACCTCGTTTTAATGGTGTGTGCCATCGCCAGCGCTGCTTACTTGTTGATGGCCTTTAATACCAATATGCGCATGTCGACAGGCACCTCGTTTGCTCCTCCCGGCATTTCTTGGGCGGCCATTGCGGGCTCACTGCTGATTCTAGAGCTAACTCGTCGGGTGGCTGGTTTAGCATTGGTGGTGATTTCAGCGGTTTTCCTGGTCTATGTCTTTGCTGGCCAGTATCTACCAGGTTTCCTAGGCTACCCAGGTTTATCTGTGCAGCGCTTCTTTAGTCAGGTCTATACCGATGCAGGCATTCTTGGCCCAACGACGGCGGTGTCATCGACCTATATCATTTTGTTTATTATTTTTGCGGCGTTTTTACAGGCCTCGAAAGTAGGTGATTACTTCGTCAACTTCGCATTTGCAGCCGCTGGCCGTGCCCGTGGTGGCCCGGCGAAGGTATCTATTTTTGCTTCCGGCTTAATGGGCATGATCAACGGTACGTCAGCGGGCAACGTGGTATCGACTGGCTCGCTTACCATCCCATTGATGAAAAAAGTCGGCTATCCAGCGCGCAGTGCTGGTGCCATTGAAGCAGCGGCGTCCACGGGTGGTCAGATCATGCCGCCCATCATGGGGGCAGGCGCCTTTATCATGGCGGAAGTCACCGGCATTCCTTATACAGAAATTGCAATTGCGGCGGTCATTCCAGCCATTCTTTACTTCGCCTCTATCTACTTTATGGTGGATTTTGAAGCGGCGCGTAAAGGCATGCGTGGCATGCGTAAAGATGAAATTCCGCTATTCTCCAAACTAGTAAAACAGGTCTACCTATTCGCCCCCATTATCATTCTTATTGTCGCTCTCTTTATGGGCTACTCCGTCATTCGTGCCGGTACACTAGCGACAGCATCAGCGGCAGTTGTCAGTTGGATCTCACCCAATAAAATGGGTATTCGGGCTATTTTGAGAGCACTCCAACTAGCGGGCATAATGTCGATTCAGATCATTGCTGTCTGTGCTTGCGCAGGCCTTATTGTTGGCGTCATATCGCTGACGGGCGTCGGCGCGCGCTTCTCTTCACTGCTGTTAGGCCTTGCAGGGGTTAGCCAGCTATTGGCATTGGTCTTTGCGATGTTGATCAGTATCCTGCTCGGCATGGGCATGCCTACGACGGCAGCCTACGCGGTAGCAGCATCGGTAGTGGCACCCGGCTTGATCAATATCGGTATCGAGCCGCTCGTCGCACACTTCTTTGTGTTCTACTTTGCGGTCGTGTCGGCCATTACGCCGCCAGTGGCGTTAGCATCTTACGCCGCCGCCGGTATTTCTGGGGATAACCCCATGGGCACATCGGTCGCTTCGTTCAAAATTGGTCTTGCTGCATTTATCGTGCCGTTTATGTTCTTCTACAGCCCAGCCATGCTAATGGAAGGCTCCGCGATGCAAATACTGCGTGTCGGTGTGACCGCCACACTGGGGATCATCTTGCTTTCGGGCATGGTGCAAGCATGGTTCTTTGGGCCGGTAAACACCTTACAGCGTGTGGTTATGCTGGTCGGTGCGCTGTTTATGATTTACGGCGGCATTTACAGCGATATTGCTGGCCTGGCCATTGGCGCAGCGCTGTTCATTATGCAGCGTAAACAGCATGGCAATAAGGCGACACCCAGCACCACATGACGGCGCAATCTGCTATTCACTCAACCACTAGCCGTTAATCGCCCAACGAAAACGCCCGCTCGAGTTTTATCGAGCGGGCGTTCTTATTGATCACTAAGCTAGGTTCTTTAAGGGCGTACTAGCCTCTCAGATTATCAACAATTTTCAGTACGGGTGCTGCCTGATTAAGCGTGTAGAAGTGTAGACCAGGCGCACCACCATCAAGTAGGCGCTCACACAAACGGCTAACAACATCCGTACCAAAAGCGGCAATAGCGTCACTATCATCACCATAAGCTTCCAACTGCTTGCGAATCCAACGGGGAATTTCTGCGCCACAAGCATCTGAAAAACGCGCCAATTTGGTGTAGTTAGTAATCGGCATAATGCCTGGAATAATAGGCTGCTCAACACCTAGCGCTCGGGCTTTTTCAACAAAATGGAAGTAGGCATCCGCGGTAAAAAAGTACTGGGTAATGGCCATGTTGGCACCAGCCTTCATTTTACGGGCAAAGTTTTCCACATCCTTATCGAGATTGGGTGCCTGTGGATGAGATTCAGGATAAGCAGCCACCGCAATATCAAAATGGTCACCGGTTTCCGCACGGATAAACTCTACAAGTTCGTTGGCGTAGCGCAACTCACCAATGCTTCCCATGCCCGATGGCATGTCGCCACGTAGCGCCACTAAGCTGTCGACACCCTCTTCACGATACTGCGCTAGCAGGTCGCGCAATTGCGCTTTTTCACTGCCAATGCAGGAAAGGTGTGGCGCTGTCGTAATGCCGCTTTGGCTAACGGTGCGCACAATATCGCGTGTGCGCGCTTGAGTGGAACCACCGGCACCATAAGTGACCGAGAAAAAGCGCGGATGTCGAGCGGCCAGTTCATCGCGCACGTGCATTAACTTCTCTCTTCCCGCATCGGTATTGGGCGGAAAGAATTCAAAGCTAATACCTAACGGGTGCTCTTGACTGCTCATGGGACTTCCTCGCAAAGCGTTAACATCGTGATAATTTAGGTTATTCTCCTCTTTCCGCCGCGCTGGAGCTAATGAAAGATTCCACAGTCGGCCTTTAATTCGGCTCATGTTAGCTATTTACGCAACTACTTAGCTATTCACACAACGACGTCGTCACCTAACGACTCAGGATGCAGAAATGGATTTAGCGCCAAGTGCCCTAATGGGGCCACTGTTGATGTTATTGGGGTTTGTAGGATTGGGGTGGATTGCTGCACAGCGCTTAAAAATCGACCCACGCCCCATCGCCACACTATTGGTATACATGATTGCACCACTCACCATTTTCCGCGCATTAATGAACGGCGGCCCAACACCAGATTATCTACTGTTAACACTGGCGCTGTTCAGCTTGGTGAGCATCATGGCGCTGGCCGTGCGCTGGTTTACCCAGCACCGCTTTGGGCCTCAGGAGGGGGCACTTTTAGCGTTCTCTTCTGGCACTGGCAACACGGGTTACTTTGGCCTGCCTGTGGCGCTAATTTTACTGCCGCCAGAAGGTGTCACGCTTTATCTATTCTGCATGTTAGGGATTAATCTATATGAGTTTACGGTGGGATTTTACTTAAGTGCGCGTGGCCACTTTTCCATTCGCCAAAGTCTGATCAAAATTGCTCGACTGCCGTTGGTCTACGCATTTTTGTCTGCGCTGCTGCTGAGTGCACTCAACGTGACACTTCCCAGCGCACTGATGAACTCGCTTGACGTTTTCCCCGCCACCTACACCCTGCTAGGCATGATGATTATTGGCATGACCCTTAGCCAGGTTACGCTTGATGCTTGGGATTCCCGCTTTGTTGCCACCTGCGTAGGCTTACGTTATCTACTTTGGCCGCTGGTGATGCTAATCGCCGTTTTATTACTTCAAGCCTTGGGCTCGCTTGCACCAGAACTCGGTATGGCGTTGTTACTGTTAGGCGTCGTACCCATGGCCTCTAACGTGGTGGTGGTCGCGATGGAGCTAGGGATTCAACCGCAAAAAGGAGCATTAGCGGTGCTTACCACCACGCTATTAGCGCCATTACTAATTCCTCTCTATCTTCACCTAATGCTGCAACTTACCGGGCTAGGCCTCTGATTGGGTTAAAAGCCTTCAACCCCCGCCAGCTTTAGCTGAGCGGCCATCCGCTGCACGTCTGGATGGCTGAAAAATGCCACCAGCGCGTCAGCACGCACGGAGCCAACGCCGGGTTCGGCTTGCCAATCTGAGTGTGTGTAACCTGCTAACGTATCCCAATCCCCTAGCTGGGCGCTGCCACCTGGTGGTATCCCTAACGCCCCTAACCACTGAGCATAGGAGGCCGCCTGTGCGGCCTGGAACTGAGCGACAAGCGCTGCTGAACGAACGCTTCCCACGCCATGTGCCCGCTGAAGCTGTGCCGGCGTTGTTGCCAGCCAGCCTAGCAGTTCGGTCACAACACCTGCCTCCATAAGCGCTTGCCAGGTGCCCTCTCCCACGCCCTGCATGTTTAACTGATCGCTTAAGAAGCTAAGCCGCGCCAGCAACTGCGCGTCGCACCCCGCGGTGAGTGTAAAACAACTTAATAGGTGATAACGTTCTGGCGAGGGAACGCCAAGGGTCGCTCGCTCGTCGGTTTGCCAAACAACTTCTGTTGCCTGGGGAATGGTGAGACCCGCCAGTGTGATCGCGATATGATCACCCGGGCGCACATCCCATGCTTCCCAGCGCTCTAGAGACCCCAGCGACACACGACTAATACGCCGTCCTTCTAGCGTGATTGGATAAAGCCACAACAGCGGCGTCACGCGCCCTGTTCGGCCAATGCGAAACTCGACGCCACGAACCTGAGCTAACGCCTGCTGAGCGGGATACTTCCACGCAACAGCCCACTCCGGCGGCGATGATGACCAGCGTTGAACCCCAGGGCGTTCGGACTGTTTCAGTACTACTCCATCGGTGGCGAACGGCAATGGGCCGTTAAACCACGTATCGCGCCAGTTGGCGGCGTCATGCTGGGCATTGATAGGGTGGGTGTAATCGGCGGTATCAAAGCCTAACGCGGTCAGTTGGCCTAGCCTTTCATTCATCTCTCTCGGCCCTTCTGGCCAATCCCAGATAAACAGCCCGATACGCTCACGGGTTTGCCGCGAAGGTGATGCCTGAGCCATGGCCCCGGCAACAGCACCTCGCGCGCCAGAGGCGGGACTCTGCGACTGAATATGGCCATTTAATATCCAGTAGAGTTCGCCCTGGAATACGGCGGATAGCGACGTTGGCAGTGTGTTTGGCACGGCGGGAAGCTGCTGTACACGAGCCGTCCAGTTCTGCCCGCGTTCACCGTCACAGCGGCTAACCGCTTCGACCAACACGCCCTCTTCGTAGCGTAGCGTTATCGCGACACCATCGACCTTAGGCTGAATCCAAAGATCGTCCCGGCGGCTAATAAAGCGTCGCACACCGTCATCATCGGCTTTATTCAATCCCGTTTGCGCCACGGGGTGATCTAGAGTGCCAGCGCTACGGGTGACTCTGGTTAGCGGTCGCTGCCGGGCCGCTTCACCCAGGCAGGCTTGCCAGTTTGCTAGCCGAGCGACCGCTTGATCGTAAAGCTCATCATCAATCAGTGACTCGCCCTGATCGTGATAGGCAGTATCCCATCGAGCAATATGCTCAGTCAGTGTTTCGCTCTCTTGCGCTAGCCGTTCACGGGGCCAGTCAGGGCACACATTGGCCTGTGCGGATAAGGTGACACTCGGTAAGCACGCACTTAACAACACTGCGCTTAATAGCGTTGCTCTCCCCAATATTAGTCTCAATAAAGCGGTGATCAGTAGCCAACGCTTGTATGCTTTTCTGTTGGTATCCATACGCTCTCTCTCGGCACCCTGTCGCGGCGCTTCCCTTTTAACTAGCAGCGTCTAATAAAACGCCAGATGAGAAGAGTGACCTTAGCGCATAGTGAAAAATAAACATTCAACGCAATAAAAAGCCCCTTGGCATCAGCCAAGGGGCACGTTATCGACATGCTTACACTACCGTCACACGTCTTGTTACAAACCAGCAGCCTGGCGCAGAGTGTCGGCTTTATCAGTTTTTTCCCACGGGAAGGCGGTAAAGGTTTCTGTATGAACTTGGCCTTTGTCATCTACCCAGCTGTAGCTATGCTCAAACGGCTCACGCCCAAAGTGACCATAAGCAGACGTGAGGCGATACATCGGATGTAGCAGATCGAGCATTTTGGTAATCGCGTAAGGGCGCAGATCAAAGTGCTCACGCACTAGCTCGACAATTTTAACATCGTCGATTTTACCGGTGCCGAAGGTATCGATGGAAACCGACGTCGGCTCGGCAACGCCGATAGCGTAGGAAACCTGGATTTCGCACTTATCAGCCAGACCTGCGGCAACGACGTTTTTAGCCACGTAACGGCCAGCGTAAGCGGCGCTGCGGTCAACTTTAGACGGGTCTTTACCAGAGAAAGCTCCACCGCCATGACGCGCCATACCGCCGTACGTATCGACGATAATTTTACGCCCTGTTAAGCCACAGTCGCCCACCGGGCCACCAATAACAAACTGGCCGGTCGGATTAATGTGGTACTGGGTATGCTCATCCAGCCACTCAGCGGGAATCACTTGCTCGACGATTTCGCGCTTAACCATTTTGCGCAGGTCATCTTGGCCGATTTCCGGGTCGTGCTGAGTAGACAATACGACGGCGTCGACACCACAGGGCTTGCCTTCCGCGTTATAACGGAACGTTACCTGACTTTTGGCATCTGGGCGTAGCCACGGCAGCAGACCGTTTTTACGCAGCTCCGCCTGACGCTCAACCAAACGGTGCGAGTAGTGAATTGGCGCCGGCATAAACGAATCAGTTTCGTTGGTCGCGTAGCCAAACATCAATCCCTGATCGCCAGCACCCTGATCTTCAGGTTTCGTGCGGTCGACACCTTGAGCAATATCAACGCTTTGCTTGCCGATCAGGTTGATTACCCCACAAGTTGCGCCATCAAAGCCCACGCGAGATGAGGTGTAGCCAATATCAGTAATCACGTCACGCACCAGTGCTTCCAGATCAACCCACGCAGACGTGGTGATCTCACCAGCAATAATGGCAACGCCTGTCTTCACCATGGTTTCACAGGCAACGCGGGCCTGTTTATCTCGGGCGATAATGGCATCTAGTACCGCGTCGGAAATCTGGTCGGCAATCTTATCAGGATGCCCTTCTGAGACAGACTCGGAGGTAAACAGGGAATATTCGCTCATCGCGCTCTCGACCCTCTGTATGACGGCTGCAGAGTGACCGCAGCATCAGCAGGAAATCATGGCAGGAAGTTCAGTTCCCTGCCCATATATAGAAGCGGCACGACTATTTTCGCTACCACTTCGGGAGGCAGAGTCTACACGCTGTTGGGGGTTCTTCCCAGAACGTGGCTCCAGAATTTGCCGCCGCCGGGGAAGTCAGCGACAATAGCACCTTTATTATTTCCGTTTTCAGGCGAGGAGCACCCCCATGCCGTCCCGTTTTGAGCTGGCCAATGCCATTCGCGCCCTTTCCATGGATGCTGTTCAGAAGGCCAAATCTGGCCACCCTGGCGCGCCTATGGGCATGGCTGATATCGCCGAGGTGCTGTGGAATGACTACCTCAAGCACAACCCCGAAGATCCCAAGTGGGCTGATCGCGATCGGTTCGTGTTGTCTAATGGCCACGGCTCAATGCTGCTTTACTCGCTGCTGCACCTCAGCGGCTATGAATTAAGCCTGGAACAGCTGCAGAACTTCCGCCAGTTGCATTCGCCCACGGCTGGCCATCCGGAATTTGGCTACGCCCCAGGCATCGAAACCACCACCGGCCCCCTGGGCCAAGGTTTCGCCAACGCCGTTGGTTTTGCGATTGCTGAAAAAACGCTGGCAGCGCAGTTTAATCGCCCTGGCCACACCATTGTTGATCACCATACGTGGTGCTTCCTAGGTGACGGCTGCTTAATGGAAGGCATCTCCCATGAAGCCGCGTCGCTGGCGGGTACTCAGCAGCTTGGCAAGCTGATTGCCCTGTATGACGATAACGGCATCTCTATTGATGGTGAGGTTGAAGGCTGGTTTACCGATGACACCGCTAAGCGCTTTGAGGCGTACGGCTGGCACGTGGTGCCAAACGTCGACGGTCATAAGCCGGAAGAGATCAAAGCGGCTATTGAATTAGCCAAGAGCCACGACGATAAGCCGAGCCTGATTATCTGCAAAACGATCATTGGCTTTGGCGCACCTAACAAACAGGGTAAAGAAGAGGCTCACGGCGCACCCTTAGGTGACGACGAAGTGGCCCTCGCCCGTAAGCAACTCGGCTGGGAACACGCACCGTTCCATATCCCCGAGCCCGTTTATTCTGCTTGGGATGCCCGTAACGCTGGCAAAACCCGCCAGCAGGAGTGGGATGTCCGCTTCGCCCGTTATGCCGAAGCATTCCCAGCCGAAGCCAAAGAGTTTGAGCGCCGCATGAAGGCGCAGCTACCGGCAGAACTTTCAACCGCCGCGCTCATTGAGCAAGCTCAAGAGAAGGGTGAAAGCATTGCCTCTCGTAAGGCCTCTTTTGAAGCGTTGAATGTTATCGGCCCGCAAATGCCCGAGCTACTCGGCGGTAGCGCCGATCTCGCGCCATCTAACTTGACCTTCTGGAAGGGCGCCAAGGCAATCACTCCAGAAGACGCTAGCGGCAATTATCTGCACTACGGGGTACGTGAGTTCGGCATGGGCGCGGTGATGAATGGTATCGCCCTTCACGGTGGTTTCGTTCCTTATGGCGCGACCTTCCTGATTTTCATGGAATACATGCGTAACGCCGTGCGGATGGCCGCGCTGATGGGCCAGCAAGCCATTTATGTATTTACCCATGACTCTATTGGCCTGGGCGAAGATGGTCCCACCCACCAGCCGATTGAGCAGCTGACCAGCCTGCGCACAACGCCTAACCTGAACACATGGCGCCCCTGTGACGCGGTTGAAACAGCGGCTTCCTGGGATGCAGCGGTGAAACGCCACTCCGGCCCCACCGCGTTGGTACTCTCGCGCCAGAACTTGCCTCACCAGCAGCGCACCAAGGCGCAACTAGCGGCCATTCAGCGCGGTGGCTACATTTTGAAAGACAGCGTCGGCACACCCGAGCTGATTTTGATTGCCACCGGCTCTGAAGTATCGCTTGCCATGGACGCAGCAGCAGAACTAGAGCAGCAAGGTAAAGCAGTGCGCGTGGTCTCCATGCCGTCAACCTACCGTTTTAATGGCCAGGACGCGGAATACCGTGAAAGTGTACTGCCGAAGGCAGTCACTAAACGGATTGCGATCGAAGCGGGTCATGCCGACTATTGGTACAAGTACGTTGGCCTGGATGGTCGTGTTATCGGCATGACCACCTACGGTGAATCGGCACCTGCGGGCGAACTGTTCAAGCATTTCGGCTTTACGGTTGAAAATATTGTTAAGCAGGCTAATGAGCTACTGGCCTAACGCCATGCAGGCTGATCTAGCGCGGGTTCTGCCATGCCTGCGCTAAATGGTCTGCTATGGCTAATTAGCTATTGGTTAATTGGGGAAGTGGTCATCCACTTCTCCGGTTTACCTTTTTCTTCAGGGGTGGTGGGCATGCTATTGCTATGCGCTACCCTTGCTGTCTTAGGCCGTGTGCCTTCAAGTTTGGCGGCCGCAGCACAACCGTTAATCGCGCTTCTGGCCATGTTGATTATGCCAGGCGTCGTTGGCGTGTTCTTTATTCTGGATGAACTCGCGGGTCAGTGGTTCGCCATACTTATTGCGCTATTGCTAGGGACGTTATTAAGCGTGATTACCACGTTATGGTTATTACAACGGCTAATTGGGCGATCAGATGCCCACTGACGTGCTGTCCACTCTAACAGCCACACCGCTGTTTGCTGTAGGACTTACACTTGCAGCTTATTTGCTCGGCAACCTGATCTTTAAGCGCTTGCGTAACCCTTCTTGGCTACCCGCTATTTTAATCGCAGCGTTGCTATTAGCAGCGGCACTCGTCGCGATAGGGCTGCCTTATTCGATTTACCAACAAGGGGCCTCATGGCTCACCATTTTGTTAGGGCCGGCGACCGTTGCCTTGGGCATGCCACTCTATCAACAACTGCCGCGCATTCGTGAACTTTGGCAGCCGCTGACACTTTGTTTACCGATCGCCGCCGCACTAGCGGCCTGCTACGCAATAGGCATTGCTTGGCTAATGGGGGCTAGTCCCACTATTTTGGCGTCACTCGCCGCAAAATCAGTCACCGCGCCAATCGCCATCGGCATTACTGAACAGCTCGGCGGCAACGTAGCGTTACTGATGGGGGCACTGTTAATGACAGGAGTGGTTACCATACCCTTCGTGAGTGTCGTTGCTCGGCTGCTGAAAATTAACGATGAGCGCATTATTGGTTTCGCACTGGGTCTTAATGGCCATGCCATTGGCACTGTGCGAGCATTTGAACTAAGCCCAACGGCTGGCGCGTTTGCCTCGTTAGGCATGAGTCTAACCGGTATTTTTACCGCGCTGCTGCTGCCACTCGCTTGGCGGCTGATCGGCACGGTCAGCTGAAAAACAAACTCAGTTGAAATACGCTATCATTGAGCAATTTTTTGAGAGCCGCTTCGCGACATGGCTAATGCAAACTCGACATATCGAATTGCCATTAATGGTTACGGACGCATTGGCCAATGCGTGTTAAGAGCGTTGGTTGAGCGCAACCACCCAGAAATTGAAGTTGTCGCCATCAATGAGCTATCTGATCTTGCGACGATTACCTACCTTACTCGCTACGATACGACCCATGGCCGTTTCCCTGGCGAGGTAGACAATGACGGTGAATGCCTACTTATCAATGGCCGGCGCATACACGTTCTTTGCGAACGTGACCCACAGGCTCTGCCCTGGGCAGCATTAGACATTGATTTAGTTCTGGAATGCTCAGGTAGTTTCAAGGACCGAGCGACGGCAGAACAGCATTTAACCGCTGGCGCTAAGCGGCTGCTGTTTTCGCAACCCGCCGAAAGCGATGTGGATACGACGATTGTGTGGGGCATCAACGAACATGAGCTCACACTCTCCCACCGCATTCTCTCAGCAGCCTCATGCACCACCAACTGCCTCGTCCCGTTACTCACCGTGCTGGACGAAGCACTGGGGCTTGAACACGGCGTTACCACCACCATCCACTCGGCCATGAACGACCAGCCCGTCATTGATGCTTATCATCAAACGGATCTGCGCCTGACACGCTCGGCCATGCAGTCCATTGTCCCCGTGGATACTGGGCTGGCCGTCGGAATCAGCCGCTTGATGCCAAGCCTGTCCGGTCGTTTTGAATGCCTACATGTGCGCGTGCCAACTATTAATGTCTCTGCCATGGATGCCGCATTGACTGTGCGCTGTGACACGAGCGCCGAGCACGTTAACGACTTACTTAGATGTGCCAGCCAGCAGCGCCTAGCTGGCGTATTAGGCTATACCGAAGCCCCCATGGCATCGATAGATTTTAATCATGATCCACGCTCTGGCATCCTAGACGCCACGCAAACACGGGTCGCAGGGACACGCTTAATTAAGCTGCTGTGTTGGTTTGATAATGAATGGGGCTTTGCCAATCGTATGCTGGATATCACCCAACGGCTGGCATCGCTTTCCAAAAGCAACGCTCGCTAGGCTGCATCATGTCTTTTCATCTGCTTGAACACGAGGAAACCGCTCACATGAACGTGCAAAAAATGACCGATCTGCCCCTGGAAGGGCAGCGCGTGCTGATTCGTGAAGACCTTAACGTACCGATCAAACATGGCCGTGTTTCCAGTGACGCCCGTCTTCGCGCAGCGCTGCCGACTATTCAGGCAGCAGCTCAAGCAGGTGCGAAAGTGATGCTAATGAGTCACTTAGGCCGCCCGACTGAAGGAGAGCCTGCTGAAGAATTTTCACTCGCTCCCGTCGCAGAGCGCTTAGGCGAGTTGCTTAGCCGTCCCGTAACGCTAATTAGCGATTATCTCGATACAGCGCCAACATTGGCTAACGGCGATGTTGTGCTGCTAGAAAACGTGCGCTTTAACAACGGTGAGAAAAAAGACGACGAACAGCTTTCCAAACAATACGCAGCGTTATGCGACGTTTTTGTAATGGATGCCTTCGGTACGGCTCATCGCGCGCAGGCTTCTACTCACGGCGTGGCGCGCTTTGCCCCACAGGCGTGTGCAGGACCGCTGCTTGCGCAAGAGCTTGATGCGCTTGAAAAAGCATTGGCAAACCCGGCGCGGCCTATGACAGCGATTGTAGGCGGTTCTAAAGTATCCACCAAGTTAGACGTACTCACCGCCCTTTCAGACAAATGCGACCAACTGATTGTTGGCGGTGGTATCGCCAACACGTTTATCGCTGCGGCAGGCTATAATGTTGGCAAATCGCTCTTTGAGGCAGATTTAATTGGCCAGGCAAAAGCACTCATGGAAAAAGTAGCCATTCCATTACCGACGGATGTCGTCGTTGCCACTGAGTTTTCTGATTCCGCAGAAGCGGTTGTCAAGCCAGTTGATCAGGTCGCTGATAACGAAATGATTCTGGATATCGGCCCCGAAACTGCTAGCCACTTAGCCAGCTTACTGAAAAATGCAGGCACTATTTTGTGGAATGGCCCTGTCGGTGTATTTGAAATTGATCAGTTTGGTAAAGGAACCGAAGTGCTTTCTCAGGCGATTGCCGACAGTAGCGCTTTCTCTATCGCAGGAGGCGGTGATACGTTAGCGGCGATTGATAAATATGCCATTGCTGACCGCGTTTCCTATATCTCTACTGGCGGTGGCGCATTTCTTGAGTACGTTGAAGGCAAGCAGTTGCCTGCCGTCGCCGCACTCGAGGCTGCCGCTCAGCGCAGTTAAATTGTGAAACAAAATGGCACGCTCACTGCCTTTGTACCTACATACAACCCAACTAAGGTGATCCCATGGCTTTGATCAGCATGCGCCAAATGCTCGACCACGCAGCCGAATATGGCTACGGTATTCCAGCATTCAACGTAAATAACCTCGAGCAGATGCGCGCCATCATGGAAGCTGCTGACGCCACTGACTCTCCGGTTATCGTGCAAGCCTCTGCTGGCGCGCGGAAATATGCCGGTGCTCCCTTCCTACGCCACCTGATCTTGGCAGCAGTTGAAGAATTCCCGCACATTCCAGTCGTGATGCATCAGGACCACGGCACTAGCCCTGCTGTTTGCCAACGCTCTATTCAACTCGGCTTCTCCTCGGTAATGATGGACGGCTCTTTGGGTGAAGACGGTAAAACACCGATGGACTATGACTACAACGTCGATGTCACTCGTCGTGCTGTAGAAATGGCGCATGCTTGTGGTGTCTCCGTTGAAGGCGAGCTAGGCTGCCTAGGCAGCTTAGAGACGGGCATGGCTGGCGAGGAAGATGGCATTGGTGCCGAGGGCAAGCTGGACATGGAACAGATGCTCACCGACCCTGAAGAAGCCGCTGAGTTTGTCAAAGCAACCCACGTGGATGCGCTGGCTATCGCCATTGGTACCAGCCACGGGGCTTATAAATTTACGAAGCCACCCACTGGCGACACCCTGTCGATCCAACGTATTAAAGAGATCCATGCGCGCATTCCCGACACGCATTTGGTAATGCATGGCTCATCATCCGTGCCACAAGAGTGGCTGGAAGTGATTAACCAGTATGGCGGTCAAATTCCGGAAACGTATGGTGTGCCGGTCGAAGAGATCATCGAAGGCATTAAATACGGTGTTCGTAAAGTAAACATCGACACCGATTTGCGTCTTGCCTCTACGGGAGCCGTCCGTCGCTTTATGGCTCAAAACCCTTCTGAATTTGACCCACGCAAATTCCTTAAAGAAACGGTGACGGCTATGCGTGATCTGTGTATCGCGCGCTATGAAGCCTTCGGCACTGCTGGTAATGCGAGCAAAATCAAACCGGTCAGTCTAGAAGTTATGTTCCAGCGCTACGAGCGTGGTGAGCTGGCACCGAAAGTGAAGTAACTTTCTCTTCACGTATTCCCCTTAAGGCGGCCGGTTGGCCGCCTTATTTTATTGCAACGCAGCATATATAGGCTAATACTAGAGGGGTTGTAACTAATTATTCTCTCAGCAGGTAGTCCCCTATGAAGTACTCTTCTACAACATCGACGACGCCGTTGGCCATGTTTGATATGTGGAAAGCGGGGTTTATGGCGTTTGAACTGTGGAGCTCATCGCTGTCCACCATCGCTATGCGTCAACAGATGTGGCAAACACAGCCATTTTTCAGTCCTTCAATGATGCGCGAAAACCAACGCATGGTGACCGAAAAAATGGAGGCCAGCATTGAAGCTGGCCTTGTTATGCAAAAAACGTTATTGAACGCTATGAACGGTCACTATGCTCCTTGGTGGGTCACCAGCCAAAAGACCATGAAACCCTACCATCGACGTAGTAGCGCTAATTCACGACGCTTAACACGCTAAAAGCTCTATTCGTTATCGTCGTTGCTCTGCTCACCCTCACCGCTTTCAATTGCATCTTCGGCACTACCAGTTCCTCCTGTACCTCCCTCTGTGTCTTCTTCATTATCACTATGGTTGCTTTCATCGTCGCTGGTTTCCTCAGCGCCGTTGGAAGTGGGCTCATCTCGCTGAAGTGATCCTGCCTTGATACCATATTTCTCTTCTAATGCCGCATCGTCTAATGCGTCATGCTGCGCATTATCTGAATCTGACATTTCAGCTTGCGCTTGCCCTGCCACTAGTAGGGATGTACAAAAAGCAATTGAAAACACCCACGGTGTAAATCGCATCGACGCTCTCCTTTATTGTGGTTATCAAAGCTTAGTCTAAACATGGCTACGCATCAGTGTTATTGCTTTAAAAAGCCATTCCTGTCCCCAACAATGAAGCTATCAGTCAGCACTTTCCTTGGGCACCTTGATATAAACCTATAAAAAATTATCAAACAGTGTTCACAAAGAGCTCAAAATCTCGTTCAATAGCAGTATGGTCGGCTTAAACTAACACGGGCAGCGCAAAAGACGCTGCAAGGAATGACAATGCCGCTTCCACTTTTGCTGTTTGATTGTGATGGCACTCTCGTTGATAGCGAGCCCCTTCTGGCTGAAGAAATGGCTATCGGTCTAAATTCGGTAGGCTTACCCTTTAAATCCACCGATTATCTCGGAGAGTTTCGAGGTGCCCGTTTTCGACGAATTGTGGCAGAGTTACAGCAGCGTTACGGTAATGTCGATGAAGATCAATTAGCTAGCATGGAGCACTCGATGCGAACCAGCTTAGCTAATCGTTTAACTAGCGAGCTAAAGGCGATTCCTGGTGCCCATGAATCTCTAGAGGTGCTTAATAATTACCCGAGTGCGGTTGTCTCTAATGGGCCTGAGAGCAAAATTCATACTGCTTTACAAGCAACCGGCCTAGCCACCTACTTTGGTAAGCGTTTGTTTAGCGGTTATACCGCTAACTGCTGGAAACCAGAGCCCTGTCTTCACCTTCATGCAGCTAGTATTATGGGTTTTGCAGCAAGTGATTGTATTGCCATCGATGACGCACTCGTTGGCGTTAGGGCAGCACTACAAGCTGGCATGACCGTCATTCACTTGAATCGCTACCCGGACGCTGAAACTACACCTGAAGGCGCTATTATGATCAGCAATATGTATCAGTTGCCTGCAGTCGTTGAGCGCCTTACTCATGAAAAGTGGCAGATGCCAGTGCCTCAACATTCAATAGAGAAATAAGTATGGCTTCATTACGTGATCAGCTCGGCGGCCTTGTGTATTCAACAGAACAAGGCAAGACTTGCCCAAGCTGCCGCGAGTCTATCGACCACTGCCGCTGCGCAGATACCAGCGAGCAAGCACGCCTTGCTGATTTAGACGGGATTGTGCGCATCCGACGTGAAACCAGTGGTCGTAAGGGGAAAGGGGTTACCACCATTCGCGGTATACCGCTTTCCAATGCAGAGTTGAAAACGCTTGCTAAGACATTGAAGAAACGCTGTGGCACCGGTGGTGCTGTAAAGGATGGCATTATCGAAATTCAGGGAGATCATCGGGAAACGCTACAGCAAGCATTAACATCGTTAGGCTACCAAGTTAAATTAGCAGGTGGCTGACACACCTCTGTGATAGCGCTCTGCCTTGAGGCAAAGCACTAAAGGGCAAGGCACTGCAATGAATTGGTTAGAATACCTGCTACCACTCATTTTCCTATTCCCCATGGCAGCCATGGGTGGCATTGTCTTGGCACTGCGTAGCCTTCACGATGCACGCGTTCAGTCCCCCTTTAATGCACCCTTGCGTGAACCCGGTCAGGCTCTGCGGCATCGCCTTGATCAAGCTTTTTCTAGCCTGTTTTTAAACGGTGCGCTCGGCCCCATTATTAGCCTTGCTCCACTCGTGTACGGCATGGGCCGTATGCTGTTTGTGGAAAAGCAAGACTGGGTGGAGTGGGCGTTATATGGCTTACTTAGTACGCTGCTAGTACTGGCTTTTTCACTGTTACTTGTCCGTGATTATCAGCGTATCCGCCGACTCAAACTCGGTTTAGCTTGCGAGCTAGCCGTAGGTCAAGAGTTAGAGCGCATGGTGAGACCAGAAGCCCACCCCTATTATGTGTTTCACGACGTTCCTACCGATAGCTTCACTATTGATCATGTGGTCGTCACACCACACGGCGTCTTCGTGGTAGAAACGCGCGCACGAGCATTAGCGATTGGTAGCGATGGCAAGGAGCTTAATAGCGTAGCCGTTGAACGTGAGCGGCTACGTTTTCCTCACTGGCAAGAACGCCGCCCTCTGCATAAAACACGTCAGGGCGTTAGTTGGCTGACTCAATGGCTTGAGCGTCGTTGTGGTGTTCCTGTGCCTGTACGAGGCGTATTGGTTTTGCCAGGTTGGGTCGTTGATACTAGCGAAGCGGCCCCCGATATATTAGTCGTTAGCGGTGAACAGCTAGCACGGCAGCTAACCGAGCTCACCCCTGGCCAGATGAGCGATGCCATTCACGACAAAGTGATTCATATACTTATTGAGCGTGCACGTCTTATGGAGCTTAAACACCTCCGTCAACCCTCCGTATAGAAGGTTAATTACCTCGCAAGCGGCCACCCATTTCTTGCGCGAGATCGACAGCATAGTGATCGGTCATTCCACCAATAAAATCCAGCATGCGCCGATAGCTATCGTAGAGCGTCCAGGACGGCAATGGCGTATTTTCACCAATCAATGCCAGCACGCGCTGGTGCTTGAATGAGCTATGCCCTGTGTGATGCAGTTCATTAGCGGCACCAATAAACGCTTCTAATAAAATTCCCAGCGTTGTATAGGCGCCAATTTCAAGTTTAGCTTTGCGCTCATTTTGAAAAATGCGCTCACGGGCTAACTGCTTTGCCGATTGAACACCCCATCCCAGGTCAGGGTGACACAGCTCTAATAAATCCTGGCCTAACGTTCCGCTGAGCAATGCTTGCTCATGCTGCACAAAAACTGCCCCCACATCATTCACCGCGCGTTCCATAGCGGCACCGCGCAGTAACGCAATTCGACGTCGCTGAGATACTTTCCGCCTCTCCATCTCAGCATATTCTGGAGGGAATTCGCCCGCGATCTGGCGCAGTATCTCGACTACTTCCTCATAGCGCAGAATACCCATCTCTAAACCATCTTCTAAATCAAGCAGGGCATAGCAGATATCATCAGCCGCTTCGACAAGCCAAGCAAGCGGATGTCGACACCAACGTTGATCTCCTTGGGGAAGAAGCCCGACAGCCTCAGCCACTTCTTTTAACAGCGCCTGTTCAGACTGGTAGCAACCAAACTTACCAGCACGCCCGCTGTAGCGTACCGTCCAGGGATATTTAAGCAGAGTACCCAATGTAGCGGCAGATAACCGCATACCACCATTAAACTGGTTGTACTCAATTTGGGTAATAACACGGAAGCCTTGGGCATTACCTTCATACGTTAGTAAATCGTCACGCTCTGCATCAGATAAACCGTCTAGCAAGCCACTTTTTTGAGCACGCCGAAACCAATCACGAATCGCATATTCACCAGCATGACCAAAAGGAGGGTTGCCAATATCATGTCCTAAGCACGCTGTCTGGACGATCACCCCTAAGTCAGCGGGTGTAATCCAACCAGGCAGGCGATCTCTTAGTAACTCGCCAACAATCATACCTAGCGAGCGTCCAACACAGCCGACTTCCAGTGAATGGGTCAAGCGTGTATGAATATGATCATTTTCAGTCAGCGGATGCACTTGCGTTTTCCGACCCAAGCGCCGGAAAGAGCCCGAAAAAACGATACGATCATGATCTTTATGAAAAGGACTTCGCCCGATTTCATGGGTTGCTTCACGCACACCGCCGGGGCGTTTATCGTGAAGACGTTGAGGGGATAATAACTGGTCCCATTGCATCTGTGTCATAGCGTTCCTCCGTGAGAGCAACATTTTGACATAAATCCAAGCAAGATAACCGTCTTCAACCCCAAGACATGCGTGCAGTAGCGACCTTCGCTACTGCACGCATGCTATATGACAGTATGTGTTACTGATCAGATAATTTTTAGCGCTCGATAGAGGGGTAACCGCTTATCTAAAAAATCACCAGCTTGGCGCTCAAGCTCAGCCAAATTCTCATTCTCATCCGAAATTGGCTTGCCCTCTTTAAGCAGGCATTTGTTTTGAGACGCCAAAATACGCCATGCAAAAGTAGCTAACGTTTTAGCATCATCGCCTCCCTCTAATGTGGCAAGCAGGAAAAACTGATGGAAGAGCGATACAGCGATACCACCTCCTGTCACAGGGCTTGCTAGATAACTCAACTCCGTCGTGCTTCTTGACTGGCTCATTAAAAAGCGATTGAGTCGATCAGTCTTGGAAGCTGCTTTGGAAATATCATCATCGGACTGGGCAGGCAAAATAATACCTTTTGATGCAAGTATGGCGATTGCACTGTTCAATGCAGAACGTCCCACTCCATGCTCTTTTGCAACCTGCCAAAGTTCGGATACAAATACCGGCTGGTAGGATGAAAGCGTATCTAGCAGCGGCGTATAAATATTGCTAGGCAAGTCAAAGTTACCCAGCCTCCCTGCGATTTTTAGCTGCACATCTTTACGTGGTACTCCCATAATCACGCGAAGACCATCTAGCATTTCATCTTTATCAAGACCACTTAAACGGCGCGCCCCTTTTACCCAGTAATCGGTACGAAATTGACGATTCTCACAAAAATCACGCACCGACTGGCGAAATAGCGGGTTAGGAATGTTATTAATTAAGGCCTGTTGCTCATTGGTTAACTGAATACTTTCGATGGCATCTGCATATCGCGCACTGCAAGCCCAATCCATCTTTGCAGGCTCTAGCCAGCGTGCCATTTTAGCAAATGCCATCGGCTCCCAATCCCGGTTAAAGTATTCATGAGCTACGTAATTTTTATTATCTTGTTTAATTTTCGCTAAGCGATTCTTAATCTGAGGATTAGCATTACAGTATTCTGGATTTACAGCTACCAGCTTCTCAGCAAACGCAATGGCATCATCAATACGTGAAATGGTGCCTGCACCTTGCGCGCTCATGATATCAGCATGCTCCGCTAGCAAGTCACGCATTGGCACCATCGCTGCCCAACCTGGTTGTGTGTTGTAGCTAATGTACAACACACCCCCTACCCTCAACTTACGGCGAATAAAATCGACAATCACTGCACGGTTTTCATCCGAAATCCAGCTCCATATGCCGTGAAGGCCGATATAGTCGAATTCAGGTAGATCGTCACGCTGACAAAATTCATCAAACGCATCGTCGTGTAGCTTTGCATTAGCACCACTAATAGATGATAACTCTTGCGCAAAGGCTGCTTGATGGGGATTAAAATCTGTTCCGTACCAGTTGATTTGTGAAGCCGCCGCATGAATGTTGGTACTAACGCCCTGACCAAACCCCAGCTCACAGGCATTGATAACGTTTGGCGGCCGAATACCGGCGTTGATAAACCCTAGCGCAATTCGCAAAGGATTAAGTTCAGCGTAATATCCATATGTGTAACTAATATCCGCTACGTATCCAGACGTCCAATCCGACATAACACCTGCTCCCAAGCAATGGCGTATTATTCAATTTTAAAGCGAAATCACCTACCACCAGAATTTGAGCAACAGATAGAATGTAGTGATATAGCGCCTCTATCCTCTGGCACAAACCCTATGACATGAAGCCTGACACAAACGCTGTTGTTAGAGCCTTGATAGTGAAGTATTTGATCCATGGGGTCTACTGAAGAGACCGTGACAAGTTTTAAGGATTGTTACGTACCCATTGGCTAATTATCTAAACCAATCCGTAACCGTCTCTTTGATATCTGTTAAGCAGCTTTCTTTCAAACAAAAAATCCCCCAGGGCACGAGGCTCTGGGGGATTTCTTCGAATAAGTACTTGGCGATGGCTCCACCCAGCTCTCGTCATTCCCACAGGCCCTTAGCGGGAATCCATGTTGAGCTGGGGTTCCAGGCTTCTGCTGTCCAAGGTCAAGGTGGATTCCCGATAACCCCACTCGGGAATGACGGTGTGGTGACTCGGGAATGACGGTGCGGTGGCTCGGGGATGACGTGCGGTGTACGCTTCGGGAAGTGGCCGCTTTGTGATAGGGGCCAGAGGGTGCTTTTTTCTTCCGCACAAACAAAAAACCCAGCCGATGGGCTGGGTTTTTTGCGGTATAAGTGCCTGACGATGACCTACTCTCGCATGGGGAGACCCCACACTACCATCGGCGCTAAGCGGTTTCACTTCTGAGTTCGGCATGGGATCAGGTGGTTCACGCGTGCTATGGTCGTCAGGCGTAACTTTTAATGTATATCATGCTGAACATGTTACTGATGTTTTGTGGCGTCTCTTTCGTCTCAAGTCCTTCGTGTGTCACGTTGGGCTTGATTCGCGTATCCGGTTCTCTGAGTGTCTTCACACTCGTCTCGTTATCACTGCGACCAGACCCCTTGGGTGTTATAGGGTCAAGCCTCACGGGCCATTAGTACACGTTAGCTCAACGCCTTGCAGCGCTTCCACACCGTGCCTATCAACCAGCTGGTCTCGCTGGGCCCTTCAGGAGGCTCTAGGCCTCAGGGATGTCTCATCTTGAAGGGGGCTTCCCGCTTAGATGCTTTCAGCGGTTATCCCGTCCGCACATAGCTACCCGGCAATGCCACTGGCGTGACAACCGGAACACCAGAGGTGCGTCCACTCCGGTCCTCTCGTACTAGGAGCAGCCCTTCTCAAACATCCAACGCCCACGGCAGATAGGGACCGAACTGTCTCACGACGTTCTAAACCCAGCTCGCGTACCACTTTAAATGGCGAACAGCCATACCCTTGGGACCGACTTCAGCCCCAGGATGTGATGAGCCGACATCGAGGTGCCAAACACCGCCGTCGATGTGAACTCTTGGGCGGTATCAGCCTGTTATCCCCGGAGTACCTTTTATCCGTTGAGCGATGGCCCTTCCATACAGAACCACCGGATCACTAGAACCTGCTTTCGCACCTGCTCGACGTGTCTGTCTCGCAGTCAAGCACCCTTATGCTCTTGCACTCACTGCACGATGTCCGACCGTGCTGAGGGTACCTTCGTGCTCCTCCGTTACTCTTTGGGAGGAGACCGCCCCAGTCAAACTACCCACCACACACTGTCCTCGATCCGGATAACGGACCTGAGTGAGAACGCCAATGATGCCAGGCTGGTATTTCAAGGTTGGCTCCCCTCGAACTGGCGTCCGAGATTCAAAGCCTCCCAGCTATCCTACACAGGCAACATCAGCGTCCAGTGTGAAGCTATAGTAAAGGTTCACGGGGTCTTTCCGTCTAGCCGCGGGTACACCGCATCTTCACGGCGATTTCAATTTCACTGAGTCTCGGGTGGAGACAGCGTGGCCATCATTACGCCATTCGTGCAGGTCGGAACTTACCCGACAAGGAATTTCGCTACCTTAGGACCGTTATAGTTACGGCCGCCGTTTACCGGGGCTTCAATCAAGAGCTTCGCCTTGCGGCTAACACCATCATTTAACCTTCCGGCACCGGGCAGGCGTCACACCCTATACGTCCGCTTGCGCGTTAGCAGAGTGCTGTGTTTTTACTAAACAGTTGCAGCCACCTGGTATCTTCGACCGGTTCGGGCTCTGAGAGCAAGTCTCGTCACCCTACGCCGGCGTGCCTTCTCCCGAAGTTACGGCACCATTTTGCCTAGTTCCTTCACCCGAGTTCTCTCAAGCGCCTTGGGATTCTCACCCTGACCACCTGTGTCGGTTTGGGGTACGGTCGCACATGATCTGAAGCTTAGAGGCTTTTCCTGGAAGCGTGGCATCAATGACTTCCTGACCGTGGTCAGTTCGTTTCGTGTCTCGGCCTTAAAGCATCCCGGATTTACCTAAGATGCCAGCCTACTCACTTTCACCAGGACAACCAACGCCTGGCTCACCTAGCCTTCTCCGTCCCCCCATCGCAATCATGTCCGGTACGGGAATATTAACCCGTTTCCCATCGACTACGCCTTTCGGCCTCGCCTTAGGGGCCGACTCACTCTGCTCCGATTAGCGTCGAACAGAAACCCTTGGTCTTCCGGCGAGGGAGTTTTTCACTCCCTTTATCGTTACTCATGTCAGCATTCGCACTCGTGATACCTCCAGCGAACTTCTCAATTCACCTTCATTGGCTTACACGACGCTCCTCTACCGCTCACACCTAAGTGTGAACCCGTAGCTTCGGTACCTGGTTTAGCCCCGTTACATCTTCCGCGCAGGCCGACTCGACTAGTGAGCTATTACGCTTTCTTTAAAGGATGGCTGCTTCTAAGCCAACCTCCTAGCTGTCTGAGCCTTCCCACATCGTTTCCCACTTAACCAGGATTTCGGGACCTTAGCTGACGGTCTGGGTTGTTTCCCTTTTCACGACGGACGTTAGCACCCGCCGTGTGTCTCCCACGCTCGCACTCACCGGTATTCGGAGTTTGCCTCGGGTTGGTAAGTCGGGATGACCCCCTAGCCGAAACAGTGCTCTACCCCCGGCGGTGATACGTGAGGCGCTACCTAAATAGCTTTCGAGGAGAACCAGCTATCTCCGAGCTTGATTAGCCTTTCACTCCGATCCACAAGTCATCCAAATCTTTTTCAACAGATCCTGGTTCGGGCCTCCAGTTGATGTTACTCAACCTTCACCCTGCTCATGGATAGATCGCTCGGTTTCGGGTCTATATCCAGCGACTGTGTCGCCCAGTTAAGACTCGGTTTCCCTACGGCTCCCCTAAACGGTTAACCTCGCCACTGAATATAAGTCGCTGACCCATTATACAAAAGGTACGCAGTCACAGAACAAGTCTGCTCCTACTGCTTGTACGCACACGGTTTCAGGATCTATTTCACTCCCCTCTCCGGGGTTCTTTTCGCCTTTCCCTCACGGTACTGGTTCACTATCGGTCAGCCAGGAGTATTTAGCCTTGGAGGATGGTCCCCCCGTCTTCAGTCAAGGTTTCTCGTGCCCCGACCTACTCGATTTCACATGATCAGATTTTCGACTACGGGGCTATCACCCACTATGGCCGCGCTTCCCAGCGCATTCGCCTAATCAGTCACATGCTTAAGGGCTGGTCCCCGTTCGCTCGCCGCTACTAGGGGAATCTCGGTTGATTTCTTTTCCTCAGGGTACTTAGATGTTTCAGTTCCCCTGGTTCGCCTCTTACGCCTATATATTCAGCGCAAGATACTCATCTTATGATGAGTGGGTTTCCCCATTCAGAAATGCCCGGGTCACAGGTTGTTTGCCACCTCGCCGAGCCTTATCGCAGGCTTCCACGTCTTTCATCGCCTCTGGCTGCCTAGGCATCCACCGTGTGCGCTTCATTGCTTGACCCTATAACCCGAAGGAGTCTGGTGTCTCGCAATGATAACGATTGCCGGATACGCTTGAGACGTATCACAAAACAATTACGTATAAACACTTCAAAGAAGCGTTTATGTCAGCATGATATACATTGTTAAAGAGCGACTGCTATGCGCAGTGATAAGCGGTTGCTTTTTTCACATTAAAAGGAAAAGAAAGGTCTTTAAAGAAGATCTTAAAAAAGCTCTTTTCTCTTCTTTCACTATGAAGAAAACGCTTATCACTGCGTATCAACAGCATTCTGATCAGGTAATTCATTGTGAGCGCTTACCGCGAGGATGATGCATCGTTTAAGGAGGTGATCCAGCCGCAGGTTCCCCTACGGCTACCTTGTTACGACTTCACCCCAGTCATGAACCACACCGTGGTGATCGCCCTCTTGCGTTAGGCTAACCACTTCTGGTGCAGTCCACTCCCATGGTGTGACGGGCGGTGTGTACAAGGCCCGGGAACGTATTCACCGTGACATTCTGATTCACGATTACTAGCGATTCCGACTTCACGGAGTCGAGTTGCAGACTCCGATCCGGACTGAGACCGGCTTTTCGGGATTAGCTGACTCTCGCGAGCTCGCAACCCTTTGTACCGGCCATTGTAGCACGTGTGTAGCCCTACTCGTAAGGGCCATGATGACTTGACGTCGTCCCCACCTTCCTCCGGTTTGTCACCGGCAGTCTCCTTAGAGTTCCCGGCATTACCCGCTGGCAAATAAGGACAAGGGTTGCGCTCGTTACGGGACTTAACCCAACATTTCACAACACGAGCTGACGACAGCCATGCAGCACCTGTCTCTGCGTTCCCGAAGGCACCAAGTGATCTCTCACAAGTTCGCAGGATGTCAAGAGTAGGTAAGGTTCTTCGCGTTGCATCGAATTAAACCACATGCTCCACCGCTTGTGCGGGCCCCCGTCAATTCATTTGAGTTTTAACCTTGCGGCCGTACTCCCCAGGCGGTCGACTTATCGCGTTAACTTCGCCACAAAGTGCGCTAGGCACCCAACGGCTGGTCGACATCGTTTACGGCGTGGACTACCAGGGTATCTAATCCTGTTTGCTACCCACGCTTTCGCACCTCAGTGTCAGTGTCAGTCCAGAAGGCCGCCTTCGCCACTGGTATTCCTCCCGATCTCTACGCATTTCACCGCTACACCGGGAATTCTACCTTCCTCTCCTGCACTCTAGCTTGACAGTTCCGGATGCCGTTCCCAGGTTGAGCCCGGGGCTTTCACAACCGGCTTATCAAGCCACCTACGCGCGCTTTACGCCCAGTAATTCCGATTAACGCTTGCACCCTCCGTATTACCGCGGCTGCTGGCACGGAGTTAGCCGGTGCTTCTTCTGCGAGTGATGTCTTTCCTAATGGGTATTAACCACTAGGCGTTCTTCCTCGCTGAAAGTGCTTTACAACCCGAAGGCCTTCTTCACACACGCGGCATGGCTGGATCAGGGTTGCCCCCATTGTCCAATATTCCCCACTGCTGCCTCCCGTAGGAGTTCGGGCCGTGTCTCAGTCCCGATGTGGCTGATCATCCTCTCAGACCAGCTACGGATCGTTGCCTTGGTGAGCCTTTACCTCACCAACTAGCTAATCCGACATAGGCTCATCCAATAGCGGGAGCCGGAGCCCCCTTTCTCCCGTAGGACGTATGCGGTATTAGCCTGGGTTTCCCCAGGTTATCCCCCACTACCGGGCAGATTCCTATGCATTACTCACCCGTCCGCCGCTCGTCAGCGGGTAGCAAGCTACCCCTGTTACCGCTCGACTTGCATGTGTTAGGCCTGCCGCCAGCGTTCAATCTGAGCCATGATCAAACTCTTCAGTTTAAAATCATTGTGATACTTACTCGTCACCCGAAGGCAACAAAAGCGCATCAAACTTGGCTCAAGGTTCAAACGAATTCATTTCAATTTACATTGTCATGACCGCTTGCCTTGATATTTGGTGATTTATCACCCTCATCGGCAAGCGCCCACATGAATTACCTGATCAAATTGTTAAAGAGCTGTTTTCGCTGCTGAACTTCCGAAGAAGTGACTGGCTAACCGATGAACTGGCTTGCCTCAGCGAGGAAGGCGTATTCTACGCATTTCCTAGTGTTTGTCAATCACTGTTTTTAGCGAGTGAAGCGAGTGGGTTAAGAAAGCGAGATAACGATACTTTCTTTATAACTGCCCTAACTCTCTGACAAACCGAAGGTTTTCACCTTTAATCACCGCTGGTAACGCTGTGCGTCCCCGGCAGCGGATGCGTACTTTACGGATTCGCTGCCGTCTTGGCAAGGGCTATTTATAGATAAATGCAAAAAAGTTTTAAGGCAAACCGTTTGGTGTTTGAAAGCGCTTCGACGGTACTCCATTGACGGTTACACTTACACCAGCTTTATAGCACCCAACGCCCACCCCATTTTGAGGTCCGTGATGAGCCAGCATCTATTAACTGTCGATTCATTACAGCGCGAAAGCGTTGACCACCTGCTACGCGTTGCAGCGCGTATGGAGCCTATTGCCAGCCGCCGCCATGTTACTCGGGTGCTGGAAGGTGCTGTGCTTGGTAATTTATTCTTTGAAGCGAGTACACGCACACGCGTGAGCTTTAATGCCGCGTTTTGCCGCCTGGGGGGAAGTGTGTGTGACACCACCGGTTTTACTTTCTCTTCCATGGCCAAGGGTGAATCACTATACGATACCAGCCGTGTGATGAGTGGTTATTGCGATGCGATTGTTATGCGCCATCCGGATCAAGGGTCGGTAGCAGAGTTTGCCGCCGCCACTAATGTACCGGTAATTAACGGAGGGGATGGCCCAGGTGAACACCCAAGCCAAGCACTGCTTGATCTCTATACGATTGATAAAGAGTTTCAGCGATTAGGTAAATCACTCAGCGGCGCACATATTCTGCTGACCGGTGATTTGAAATATGGCCGCACCGTGCATTCGCTGATCAAGCTACTGTCTCTCTATGATCCGCTGCGCATTACCTTGGTATCTCCACCGGGCCTGGAAATGCCGACTGCGCTGATTGACCTTGTGACATCTCGCGGGCACCGCGTCGAACAACGTGACTCACTGGCCAGCGACTTCTCAGATCTGGACGTGGTTTACACCACACGCATTCAGAAAGAGCGTTTTACCGATGAAATGAACGAGAGCTTTCAGGGGCTTTCCGATGACTTTATGGTTAATCGCGATTTCCTAGATCAGCGCTGCAGCCAGAGCACGATTGTCATGCACCCGCTCCCCCGAGATAGCCGCCCTGGCGCCAATGACCTAAACGTGAATCTTAACGGTGACCCGCGTTTGGCGATTTTCCGCCAAACTGACAACGGGATCCCCATGCGGATGGCCATTTTTGCCACGCTATTAAAGGTAGATGAGCTGATTGAGAAAGACCTGAGACCAGTGCGCTGGTTTGTGCCATCTCAAACCGGCACTCTAGACCGTTAAGTCATTACATCAGGTTTAATGAGCGATCCGCCCACCAGGAAGTCCTTCTTGGTGGGCAAACCAACCTTCTAGAATAAGCACAGCAGCTATGCCATCGACACTTTCTTCTCGATAGTTACCACGATGGCCTGCAGCATGAGCGATCTGCTTCGCTTCGCGAGTAGAGCCACGCTCGTCAACCATTTCACAGGGCTTGCCATAGCGCCCGTGCAGGCGATTACCGAACTTGCGTGACCTCGCGCTCATCGCAGACTCAGTACCATCCATATTCAGCGGCAGGCCAACCACAAACAAGTCAGGCTGCCACTCCTCTACTAACCGTGTAACAACGTGCCAGTCAGGAATGCCGTCTCGAGCGGTTAGGGGCGTTAGCTCGCGTGCGCTATTAAGCAACTCATTGCCTACCGCAACGCCAATACGCCGAGTACCAAAATCAAATGCGAGTATTAGACGTTGCCCACGATCAGCCATAAAACTCAACCATCATGCATGCCCCGCGTCGCGGGTCATCAGGTTTAGATCAACGCCCAGTATGCCAGCGGCAGCGGTTAGACGCTCGGCGGGAGGGGTGTTAAAAAGCACACTGCCTTGGCCTTCGACCGTCAGCCACGCATTCTCTTTTAGCTCGTCTTCTAATTGCCCAACGTCCCAACCAGCACAGCCTAGGCACACCAGAAAATCTTCGGGGCCGGTATCGTCGGCAAGTGCCTGAAGAATATCCATCGAGGTGGTAAGCGCGATACCGTCTTCTACCTGAACACTGGAGTCCCACTCTTGGCTGTCACCGATATGCAGAATGAAGCCACGATCCTTATGCATAGGGCCACCATAATAGACCGGTGCATTACGGTGCGGACTATCATCGCCTCCCAGCGACAGCTGTTCAAAGAGGGCATCGAGGGTTATTTCAAGTGGACGATTGGCGATGACCCCCATGCAACCATTGTGATCATGGTCGCAAAGGTAGATCAGGCTACCGGCAAAATTAGGGTCATCCAAATGAGGCATAGCCATCAAAAAATGATGCTTAAAGCTTTGCATGCGTCTCCTACGGCTCGCTGAATACTCAGCGAGCCTCGCGTTATTAGGCGAATAGAACGTTCAACGGCATCGGTTAGTTAAGGCGACGCTCAATAGCATCCAGCAGCATTCCGGCAATGTCCGTGCCGCGCTGATCATCAATTTCACGTACACAGGTAGGACTGGTGACGTTAATTTCAGTGATGTAGTCACCAATCACATCTAAACCAACAAACATCAGCCCTTTTTCACGAATCATGGGCTGCACTTGCTGAATCAGCCAGTGGTCACGCTCAGTCAACTCACGGCTAACACCACGCCCGCCAGCGGCGAGGTTACCCCGAGTTTCACCCGCCGAGGGAATGCGCGCCAGCCCATAGGGCACGGGTTCACCGTCAACTAATAAGATGCGTGTGTCGCCATCTTTGATTTCGGCTAGGTAGCGTTGCGCCATAATTTGCCGCTGGCCGCGCAGGGTTAATTGCTCAATGACCGCACCAATGTTGCGGCCATCAGGGCCGATATGAAAAATCCCAGTACCGCCCATGCCATCAAGGGGTTTGAAAATCACATCACCATGCTCCGCGTGGAAAGCGCGCAGGACGTCATCACGACTGGCGACAATAGTGGGCGCACAACACTGGGGAAACTGCTGGGCAAATAATTTTTCATTACACTGCAACAGCGCAGCGGTTGGATTCACTACCAGAACGCCTTCCCGTTCGGCAAACCCCAGCAGATGGACCGCATTGGTAAAGTCGGCATCGACAGGCGGGTCTTTGCGCATTAGTACAATATCCAACTCCACCAGTGGGCGCTGAGCCGCTTCACCGAGGTCGTACCAATGGTTAGGATCGCGATGCACCGTTAACGGGCGCATACGTGCATAAGCCTGTCCTGCATTCAAGAAAAGATCTTCTTGTTCCATATAATGCAGTGTGTAGCCGCGCTCTTGCGCCGCCCAAAGCATGGCCATGGTGGTATCTTTCTTGTAAGCGATGTCGCTGATGGGATCCATCACCACACCGAGATGCAACGTTGATTGGCTCATCGGGGTAACATCCATACATGAACAAAAGGTAAGCAGTATGCCGCACTGCCTGCACAGCTCCAACCGTCGCTAGTGGCTACTCTTCTTCCTCATCCGTTAACGCACCAGGCACAAGTCGGATAGCACCAGGCTCTAGCGTTATTAATTGCTGCTTATAAAGCCGCCCTATGGCCTGTTTGTAAGCGCTCTTGCTAACCCCTAAACGCGTTTTAATATCATGTGCTGAACTTTTATCACCTAACGCTAGATAACCACCACTTTGACGCAGCGCTTGCAATACTTTATCACCCACTACATCTAAGCGAGCCACACCTGGGGGGAGCAGGCAAATATCAACACGGCCATCTTCGCGGCGCTGCTTTACATAGCCTTTCAGCGACTGCCCACGGCGCAGCGGCTGGGTAATATCATCTTGATAGATCAACCCCCAGTAGCGGTGATTAACCACTACCTTCATCCCAAGGTCAGTACGGTCAGCCACCACCACAGCCACTTCATCACCTTTTTCTAGCGCCCAGGCGTCATCTGTCAAAAAACGATCCAGGCGCATGGTAGCCACAGGTCGCCCTTGGTCATCGCTATACAGCATTACCAAGACCCGCTTACCGGGGTCGGGGCGAAAGCGCTGTTCGCTATAAGGCAGTAGTACATCTTTGGGCTGCCCCCATTGCAGAAAGGCCCCTGTGCTATTGACCGCCGTCACGGTCAAATAGGCTACGTCACCCAGCTGAGCGGCGGCGTCGCTTGCGGATCGGGGAGAAGAGTGTGACTCACGGACCATGGGTACCGTCCTTACAAAAAGTAGATCTTCATTATGGTGCCTCGCGAACACAAGGCAAAGCGCAGCCGGTATACGTAAATTCGACAGCGATAAATAGCGGCTACTACCGCTTACAATAGCAGTAGCTTGGCAGTAAGCACTTACTTACAAAAGCCCCTAAAAATCAGTCCCTAAAATAGGTTCTTAAGAATAAGCGCTTGTAAATATAAGTTCTTGAAAATATAAGCTCTTAAAAATGCGCTTTTAAAAGCAGGTACTGGAAAGCGAGCGCTAATAAGTGAGTACTTACACATCGCCGAAGTGGTGCTGTAGCAGCGTTAGCGCAACAACAGGCGCCGTTTCGGTACGCAATACTCTTGGGCCGAGCGTCAGCGGTGTAAAGCCACCGGCAGTGGCTGCGTTAATATCCACATCACTTAAGCCACCCTCTGGGCCGATTAAGAGTGCTACTGAAGCGGGGCATGGCTGCTGCGAAAATACATTGCCTGTCGCTAGGTGAAGCATCAAGCGTAATGGCTCTTGCCGCTCGGCAAGCCACTCCTCCAGTGCTTTTGGTGGATAGACGGGGGGGACAACCGCTCGCCCACTCTGCTCACAAGCGCTAGCCGCAACCGCCTGCCAGTGAGCCAGTTTTTTCTCTTCACGGTCGCCCTTGAGACGCACATCACCCCGCTCTGTGTAGAGCGGGGTAATCGCTGCAACGCCCAGCTCAACGGCTTTTTGAATGGCATAATCCATCCGGTCGCCTTTCGAGATCGCTTGGCCAAGGTGCACCGCTAACGGCGATTCGCCACTACCCGGCCAGACAGCCTCGATGATCACTGTCGTTTGCTTGCGACCAACATCGGCTAAGCGCACGCCAGCCTCTTGGCCGTTGCCATCAAACAGCATCAGCGGTGCACTTTCGCCCAACCGTAGCACCCGCGTCACATGCCGCGCCGGGCCGTCAGGCAGAGTGATGGTTGCGCCCACTGCAAACTCAGCGGGCACATAAAGGCGGGGCATTTTGCCGTGTAAGGCAACCCAGTCAGCAGCATGCATACTTAGTGAGTATTCTCGGCTGCTTGCTGAGCCTGCTGCGCTTCACGCTGCTTGCGCTGAGCGTACATGGCTTCAAAATTCACCGGCGCCAGCATTAGCGGCGGGAAACCACCACGATTGACTAGGTTGTCAACGCATTCACGGGCATAAGGGAACAGCAAGTTGGGGCAGAACGCACCCAGAGTTTGTTCCAGCTGAGCCCCTTCAATTCCAGCAATACGGAACAGGCCGGCTTGCTCTACTTCTGCAAGGAACGACGTAGTGCCGGTTTCGCTATCGTTAACCTGAGCTGTCACCTTTACAACCACTTCGTACTGATCGTCGGCGATTTTCTGGCTAGTAGTGTTCAGATCCAGATTCACCTTAGGCTTAAATGCCTGCTTGAATACGGAAGGTGAGTTCGGCGCTTCAAAGGAAATATCTTTCACATAGATGCGCTGTAAAGAGAACTTCAGCTGAGGCTTTTCACCTTCTGCGGCGCCTGCCTGCGGGGTGTTGTTATCTTCCGCCATTGGAATACTCCTAATTGTTCATCTGCTAAAAAATTGCGCGACAGCGCACGATTAAATACGTTCTACTTAATTACTTTTTTACCACCGGAAGACCATCGGCCTGCCACTGCACCATGCCACCTCTTAACTTATTGACACGTTCAAAACCTGCCTTAGCAAGCTTTGCTTGGGCAGCACCAGAGCTCTGGCCATGCTTACATACCACGATGATCGGCTGGCTTTTCACTTTCTCCAGTTCATTCATGCGGCTGTCGAGGCTGCTTTGGGGAATATTGCGTGCACCTGCAATATGTCCTGCTTTAAAGTCTTTGCTTTCACGGATATCCAGCACCACCGCATCTTCACGGTTAATAAGCTGAGTCGCCTGTGTAGAGGTCACAGCATGCGTGGCGGCGCTGCGCGCTTCGTACGCCACCCATGCTATTAATACCAGCAAAAACGCCCCGACAAGTAGGGGGTGGTTCATTACGAATTCGAACAGCTGATCGATCATCGTGAACACAATCTCTTGGTCTATGCAGAAAAAAGCGGCCTAGCCGCCTCCAGAAACGCAACAAGTATACACGTCACACGGCATACCGCGCAGGCCATGACGCCCAACGGCTGCCTGCGTTATGATGCCCCAAGCGCGCGCCTGTCGCGACCCTGATTATAAGGTGTTGTCTGAAAACTGTTTGAGCAACCTTCACCAACGTTTCAAACAGCACCTCATGTCGCTTGGCTGACCAACATAACGAGGTTTTTCATGGCTACAACTGCACCGCGCCCCGTGGCGCTAATCATCTTAGATGGCTACGGCCACAATCCCGATAGTGCCCACAACGCAGTGGCCGCTGCCAATACGCCCAACATGGACAAACTGTGGGCCAATCGCCCGCATGCCTTTGTGCACACCGATGGTCGCCATGTGGGTCTGCCTGACGGGCAGATGGGTAATTCTGAAGTAGGCCATATGAATATTGGTGCCGGACGTATTGTGTACCAGGACTTCACCCGCATCACCAAAGCAATTGAAGACGGCGATCTAGACACCAACGAGGTACTGACCAAGCCCATCGATGAGGCCGTTGCCAATGGCCGTGCTGTCCACTTACTTGGGCTGCTTTCTCCCGGCGGCGTGCACAGCCACGAAGATCACTTTATTGCCATGGCTGAGCTTGCTGCCCGACGCGGCGCGCAGCGCATTTTTATCCATGCGTTTTTAGACGGACGCGATATGCCGCCGCAAAGTGCGCTCCGTTCGATCGAGCGTGCTAATGCACGTTTGGCAGAGCTGGTGGGTGCCGACAATGGCTTTGTTGCCTCAGTCATTGGCCGCTTTTATGCAATGGACCGTGATAACCGCTGGGAGCGGGTTGAGCAAGCCTACCGTTTGCTGACCGATGGCCACGCTGACTTTATTGCTTCCAGCGCTGAAACCGCCCTGCGCGACGCTTACCAGCGCGGCGAAACCGATGAATTTGTCGCTTCTAGCAGTATTCCGCTGAAGGGTACCGCCATTACGCTCCAAGACGGCGATGCGGCTATTTTCCTCAATTTCCGCTCCGACCGCGCCCGCGAATTAACGCGCGCAATCACTGAACCTGATTTTAACGGCTTTGAGCGGCGTGTACGCCCCACACTGGCTGGCGACGGTTTAGTCACGATGACCCAGTACGCCGCCAACATCCCAGCACCAGCGGCCTTTCCCCCTTCTGATCTCACCGACACCTTGGGTGAAGTGGTTGCTAAACGAGGCCTAACTCAACTGCGCATTGCAGAAACAGAAAAGTACCCCCACGTCACCTTTTTCTTCTCCGGCGGTAATGAAGCCGAATATGAGGGCGAAGAGCGCATCTTAGTGCCCTCCCCCCGTGACGTTAAAACCTATGACGAAAAACCGGAGATGAGTGCCTTTGAGATCACCGATAAGCTGGTGGACGCTATCGACAGTGGTCGCTTTGACTTAATGGTGTGCAATTATGCCAATGGCGACATGGTTGGGCATACCGGTGACTTCAACGCCGCGGTAAAAGCGATTGAAACCGTTGATACTTGCGTTGGCCGGGTAGTGGAGGCCATTGAGCGTGCTGGTGGTGCTTGCCTGATCACAGCTGACCATGGCAATGCCGAACAGATGGTGCATCCAGAAACAGGCGCGCCGCAAACAGCCCATACTACCTTTACGGTACCGTTGATTTACGTGGGAGAGCAGAATGGACGGCTGGAAGATGGACGACTGTGCGATTTAGCGCCGACGCTGTTAACCATGATGAACCAGGCTCAGCCCGAAGCAATGACAGGTAACCCACTGATTCATTTTGATTGATGCTGATGCGATGGACGTTAGCTGTCGCGCTCATGCTGGCGTTAGGTTATGCGCCAGCAAGTTTAGCCCAGCCAAATGAAAATGCCGCGCGCCAGCAGTTGGATGCGATTGGCCAGGAGATCGAAGCGGCTGCCCAGCGCCTCAGTGCGACCGGGCAAGCACGGGATAGTGCCGAGCGCGAGCTGCGCCATGTGGAAACGGAGCTTGCCGAGACTCACCAGCGTCTGGATCAACTTCAGGCTGAGCGCCGTCAACTGGCCGACGAAACGACCCAACTTCGCCAGCACCGAGAGCGCTTGGAAGGTGAGCGTGAAGCACAATACGCTGCGCTGAGCCAACAGCTGGCAGCCCTTTATCGACTGGGGCCAACGCCCCAGTTAAAACTGCTTCTTAACCAAAGCGATCCAGCCGAGCTGGATCGAATGCAGGCGTATCTAAATCGCCTGACTCAGGCGCGCCAGCAACGCCTTACGGATATAAGCCGCCTCGACACCGCACTGGCAGATACTGAGCAAGCGCTCAGCGAGCGTCAAACGCGCCTTGATGCATTAGCCGGCGAGCTAGAAGAGCAAAGCGCTTTACTCGCCCAGCGAACCGAGGAACGGCGTGGTGTCGTAGCGACCCTGGATGATCGCTATGGCAGCGAAGAAGATCGCTTAGCCGATCTTAACCAAAGCCGTGAACAGGCCGAGCAGCAGCTAAGGGCGATACAAGCGGAGCTGGCTCGCTTAGCCAAGCCAACACCGACCACACACATCACCCGCACGCAGGGGGACTTACCCTGGCCCGTTCAAGGAGCCATTACGGCAACCTTTCAACGTAGAGACGGCGTGCACTATAACGGCATTGTGATCCGAGCGGACTCAGGTAGTGCAGTAGCAGCCGTTCATTCGGGCCGCGTAGTATTCGCCGACTGGATGCGTGGCTTTGGCAACCTACTGATTATTGATCACGGTGATCAGATCATGACGCTCTATGCTCACTTGCAACAATTTAGTGCGCGGCCCGGCCAACAAGTAAGTCGTGGCACTGAAATTGGACGTGTCGGCAACAGTGGCGGGCAGACCAACCCCGCGCTTTACTTCGAAGTACGGCGTAGCGGAGAACCAATTAATCCACAACGTTGGATTGCACGCCGCTGACGGGATAAGCTGGCTCATATGAATTAACAATCATGTCTTAACTTATGCAGCGCCTTCTGGCGCTGCCTTTCGCCTAGCGGAGTCCGCATGACGCTATCTGTTACCAAGGTATCGGCCCCAGCCAAGCGCTTTTTGGCTACCCTGCTCCCTCTTGTACTGCTGACGGCTCCACTCCCCTTAGTGGCTCAGTCTGTAAATAGCGTTGCTGATGACCTACCGCTTGAAGAGATCCAGACCTTTGCTGAAGTGTTTGAGCGCATTAAACGCGGCTATGTCGAAGAGGTTGACGATCGAACGTTATTGCGTAATGCCATGCGAGGCATGCTCAGCGAACTAGATCCCCATTCAGCCTATTTAGACGAAGAAGAGTACCAAAGCCTGCGCGAATCCACCCAAGGCGAGTTTGGCGGTATTGGCATTGAAGTAGGAACAGAAAACGGGCAGCTGATGGTCATCACCCCCATCGATGACACTCCAGCTTCACGAGCAGGTCTATTATCCCGTGATGTGATTGTGGCTATCGATGGAACGCCAACCGACAGTTTATCGCTACAAGAGGCGGTTAACCTGATGCGCGGCGAACCAGGTAGTCAACTGCGTATTTCTGTCTTGCGGGCAGGCGAAGAGTCGCCGCGTGAGTTTACACTGACGCGTGAAGTGATTCGTAGCGAAAGCGTAAAGCATGAAGTACTGGAGCCAGGCTATGGCTACTTGCGAATTAGCCAGTTTCAGTCGCGCACCCCAGAACAGGCACGCAGATCGTTAGAGCGAATGGCCCGAGAGCAGCCACTTGAAGGACTCATTCTCGACTTACGCAATAACCCAGGTGGCGTTTTGCAGGCCGCCGTTGGCGTTGCCGACCTATTCCTCGATGAAGGCCTAATTGTGTATACCGAAGGACGTCTTTCCGACACTGAAATGTCGTTTTCGGCATCGGCAGAGACGCCTGCCGATGATGTGCCGTTAGTTGTACTGATAAACAGCGGCAGTGCTTCGGCAGCTGAAATTGTCGCTGGGGCGCTGCAAGACCAACGCCGCGGCGTGGTCATGGGAACCGAAAGCTTTGGCAAAGGCTCCGTGCAGCAGATCATGCCGCTTGGCAATGGTGAAGGCCTTAAGCTGACAACCGCGCTTTACTACACCCCCAATGGGCGCTCAATCCAAGCACAAGGTATCGAGCCTGACGTGGAAGTGGTGCGCGGCCGCCTGGAAGTGGCTGAGGGGCAACGTCAAATCCGCGAAGCTGATCTTGATGGTCATCTAAGCGGCCAAGACGCAATACCCCGAGAACGGGCTGAAATGTCTCAGCGCCTACGCGAGGACTATCAGCTTAGTGAAGCGCTGAACTTACTCAAGGCACTGAACGTAGTGGACCGTCGGCGCCGTTAACGACACGATTGTGGCAGGCGTCCTCGCTCTCCGATAGCCTGCCGCATCACCAGTCGTTTTAACGGCACTAACTGATTCATGCCACTCATCCCCATATTGCGCGCCAGCGTCAATGCGGGCACTTGGCTACCGAAAAGCACTTTAAACCCTTTCATCAGCCCTAGCATAGCGCTGTTATCGAAGCGTCTTCGCCGCTCGTAGCGACTGAGCGTGGTCAGCGCCCCCCAGGGGGCTCCTCGCTGCCATGCATTAACCACTTCCTCAGCCAGCACTGCCGCATCCATAAATCCTAGGTTAACGCCCTGCCCCGCTAGCGGGTGAATGCTATGGGCAGCATCGCCCACCAATGCAAAATTAGGCTGTACGTAGTGAGCGGCATGGCGCTGAATCAGCGGAAAACGATAGGCAGTATCAACGGCACTCACCTGACCTAAACGGTAGTCAAAAGCATCACTAAGCGCCTGCCCCAACGCATCACTAGAGAGTTCAGTAAGTTGATGTGCATGCTCAGGTGTGGTCGACCAGACAATCGAACAGTAGCGGTCATCACCGCTCACCGTTAACGGCAAAAAAGCCAGTGGATGGCCAGCGATAAAAGCCTGACGGGCCTTGTCACCATGGGATTTTTCACACCTTACGGTGGTAACGACGGCCTCTTGCTGCATAGACTCTTCGGCCACCGATATCCCTGCCAATTCACGCATGGTGGAACGCGCACCGTCGGCAGCAATTAATAACGGCGTATTCAGTTGTCGGCCGTCATCCAGCACTAACCAGCGCCCGTTATCCGAGGTTTGCAAAGCCTCCACGCCCACTCCAAAGAAAGTGCTAACCGAAGGCAGCGCTAGCACCTGCTCATTTAACGCGGCCAATGTCACATCGTTTTCAACAATATGTCCAAGTACGGGCGCACCTGCCTCATCGGCGGAAAAATGGATGCTACCGCTGCCTTCTGCATCCCACACCTGCATATAACGGTAAGGCGTTATCCTAGTAGCAGCCATCGCGGGCCACGCCTTCAAATGTGAGAGCAGCCGCTGAGAAACCGGTGTTAGTGCACTCACCCTGGGAGCAGGCGGATGGTCACCAAAAGCATCTAAGCGCAGTGGTGCTGCTTTGGTTTCTACTAGCGCCACTTGCATCCCAGCGTTAGCCAGCAGTCCTGCTAGCGCCGTGCCGACCATTCCAGCGCCTACGATCACCGCGTCAAAACGTTCAACCGGCACATCTATTGCCGCTGTTTGCGTTTTCATAACGTTCCCTTAGCTGCTTGTTGCATCAGCGCTCCAGCCCCATTGCTCTGCGTGCCAAGCTGCGGCGAAGCGGGCCCACTAAATTGAGCCCCACCAGGCCAGCTGCTCGGGCGTGCGGCAGTAGGGGCAATGAATAGCCAAATAGACGCACTAACCCATCGCTAAATCGAATGACATTGGCACGGTCTTGTGCTCGACGCCGCTCAAAGGCTAGTAGCATGTCCATATCACCAAGAGCACGTTGGTTCTGGGCACCCTGCGCTAATGCTTCGACCAGATCCATCACTGAACGTAGTGCCAAGTTGAAACCTTGACCCGCTACTGGGTGAAGCGCATGGGCAGCATTTCCCAACACTGCCAGCCCAGGTCGAACGGGCTCTTCCGCGGTAATCAGAGAAAGCGGATAGCTGAAACGCTGCCCCAACCGTGTAAAACGCCCGACTCGATCACCAAAGGCAGATTGTAGTTGGCGCAAAAACGCCGAATCGGAGAGCGCTAACCGCGCCTGCTCAGTGCCGCTTGCATGCGTCCAGACCAGCTCCATCGCTTGGCCAGGTAATGGCAACAGTGCGATCGGCCCTTCAGCTGTAAAACGCTCATAGGCAACTCCCTCGTGGGGCTGGCTAATACCGACATGAGCAATGACGGCTGTTTGCTCGTAAGAGCGGTGGCGACTACTGATGCCCAACTGCTCTTTCAGCCCAGATCGCCCGCCATCAGCGAGAATAGTCAGTGCTGCCGTTAGTTCACTCCCATCGGAAAGCACAAGGCGGTGGCCGTTAGCTTGTGGCGTGAGTTGCGCCACCGTTGCAGGGCAGTGCCACTCAATCGGCAGTTGCTGAAGATGGTGATGCAGCACGCGCCCCATCCAAGCATTAGGAATGACATGCCCCAATGCCGACACGCCCAGCTCCCGAGCACTAAGCCTCGTGGCACCTAAGCGACCCCGCTCGCTGATGTGGATACGCTTGATCGGTGTGGCTTCACTGCGCATCGCCTCCCAAACACCCAGTTCACGAAAGCGCTGGGCAGAGCCTTCAGCAATAGCGCTGGCCCTAGCATCAAAGCTTGGCTGCCACGCTGACTTCTCACCGTTTTCAGGCAAGGCTGACGCTTCAACAATTGCCACACGCCAGCCGTAGCGTTCAATCAACGGCGCTAACGCACAGCCTAAGCTGGCACCGACCAGTCCGCCCCCCACAATGACGACATCGTGGGTGAGCGTAGCTGCTTGCTGGTGTTGTTTTACCTGCTTAGTCCCATGCATTGACATCTCCTATGGATAACCAAACCCAGCAAATGTAATTTCGTAATGTACATTACATAAAAAAATATCAGTAAAATTTTACTGCTTATTTATTAGCCATTAATTGCTCTATATCAGCAATTCGCTTCGGCACGGCTGACGTAAGCACTTCATGCCCATCACGGGTCACCACGACATCATCTTCAATACGAATGCCAATACCGCGGTAAGCAACAGGAATATCGTCATCGTTAGGAATATATAAACCCGGTTCAATCGTGACGACCATCCCCTCGTTTAGCAGGCGCGGCGTCTCTTCATCCAACCGATAAGTTCCTACATCATGCACGTCTAACCCCAACCAATGGGACGTAGAGTGCAGGTAAAAGCGCCGATAGCTCTCATCGTCAATGCGTGCCTGCACATTGCCCTCTAACAACCCGAGACCGATCAGCCCAGCGGTTAAATCCCTCACGACTCCTTGATGAATATCCGCCAGCGTGGCTCCCGGCTTGACGGCGTGCACTGCACGCTCTTGCGCCTCTAGCACCACTTGATAAAGCGCCCGCTGAGCGTCATTGAACCGACCATTAACCGGGAAAGTACGGGTAATATCCCCAGCGTAGAGGTCGAACTCGGCCCCTGCGTCAATCAGCACAAGTGTATTGGCCTGCAACGTATCGCTGTTCTCAATATAGTGCAGCACGCAAGCGTTAACGCCACCACCAACAATGGTGCTATACGCTGGCCCGCTAGCCCCCTGCCAAACGAATTCGTGCTCTAACTCTGCCTGCAACTGATACTCGCTTAACCCTGGACGGCAGATACGCATCGCACGCGTATGCGCCTTTGCTGAAATAGCTGCCGCATGGCGCATTAAGGAAATTTCAGCAGGGCTTTTAATAAGGCGCATCTCATGAACAAGCGGGCGGCTATCCAGCCATCCTTTCAATGCGGGCTTACCTCGGCGTAGACCAGCTTGAGCGCAGGCCAACGCCTCTTCTGCAATATTCAACGCCTCAGTGTTATCTAATGGCAGGTAGAGCAGTTCGCGGCCTGCCAATAGACCTGGTAACAGCTCTTCCCGCTGAGCATTTTCAAACGCTTGGTCAATGCCATGCTGAGCCTCAACGCCCTGGGCTCCTAGTCGCCTACCTGTCCAGGCTTCCATAGTGGCGTCGCGGTCTTGGCAAAACACCACGCTTTGGCCTGCCTCGCGCCCAGGCAGCACTACAAGCAACGCATCGGGCTCTTGAATGCCGGTTAAGTAGTAAAAATCACTCTGCTGGCGGAACGCGTATTCGCTATCGTGAGAGCGCGTTACCAAGGCAGCGCTTGGCACCACTAGCGCAGCATTGGCAGGCAGCTGGGCGATGAGCGCTTCTCGGCGCTGGCGGTATTCTGCAGGCGCAATAGCGGCGGGCCGAGGCAGTAACTCAGGCAACATAGATAACTCCTGTATTAATGAACGGGGGCGTCGGTCTGCTCAACCTGGGGCATTCCTGGGTGCTGCTCGGTGTAGAGCAGCATTGCCGCCATACGCGCATGTTCCGTCAGCGCAAATAGATCGTTTTCATTTTCAGGACTATCATCAATATCGGTCTCGATCTGAACCAGTCCTGCGAGGTCATCGATGGCCTCTTGTAACGTCTTAGACCAGCGTTCGCGTAGCGCCTCATCAGCCACGTCCTCGACGACTTCCATAAAACCTAGCGTCCACTCTTTTAGTCCCTGGGCTTGCTCGGCAAGTGAAAAAAGCTCATCGGGTAGCAGTGGTGTGTAATTCAAATCGCTGGCGCTCAATGCCTCCAGTGTTTGACGCCGCCAACCTAATAAGCGTTCAGCGCTAGCAGGATCTCGCGGCTGTTCGACTCCTAAGCTTAGGCATACCTCTTCTAGCCATGCTTCAGCCGTCACATCACGTAGCGCTAATAGACCACTTAGGCGGCCATCCAAAAACGCGGGCGACTGCATACTTCCATGCAGAAGAAAAACATCCGCCACGTCAGAAAAATCCTGGCGTTCATTGATTAAGGACATGGGCATTGCTCGCTATACAAAAAAGGGGAATGAAGTCGTCGTAACAACATGTCTAAAAGGGTGTTAAACCTCAGAAGGAATCTCACGGCGCACGCGCCTGTGCGTTGACCCCACATAAGCCGCTCTCTTATAGTGAACGCCAACTATCCTTCCTATGCAGCGATGTTAACGCATTGGTCAACAAAATGGCCTGTGCTGGAGTTTTTGATGAGTAATGCGAAGCGGCCAACCAAAGAAATTACCCTACTGGGTCGCAGCTACATGATTGCTTGCGACACTGGCGAAGAAGCTAAGCTTGAACGTGCTGCTCGCTATTTAGATCGCGCGATGAATGGCATTCATGCCCAAAGCAATGCCCTTGGCAGCGAGCGGGTTGCAGTAATGGCAGCCCTGAATATCACCCATGAGTTGCTTGAGATTATGGATGAGCACCGCGCGAGCGAAGCAAACCTTAGCCGCCTAAACGACCGCCTTGAACGAGCACTAGCGGATACACGCCAACAAAAAGAACCGTAAGAACCTGCTGTCGGCTCTTTGGCATTATCACTGGCTCTGTTAGGATAGAGATGTTCTCTGGGGTGTACGCCAGTCGTTATAGTCCCTCGAGCCTATGCGAAGTACCCAGGGGGCCAAATGCTAGCCAAACCCGTGTGCATGTCCGTGCGTCGGAAAGCCTGACGGTTTGGCTGCGGCCACCCACCTGAACCAGTAGGTTCAGGGCCAGAACGACAGCGGCATTCTGGGGAACACTTAGTTTTGGTTAGCTCGCCATGAGTAGCTCGTTATGAACGATACTGCTGACCGCAGTACAGTCGGCGACAAAATTGCGCTTCGCCGCGAGCTTAGACGCAGACGCCGTATCCTTTCCCTAGATCAGCAAAAACAAGCTGCTGCCGCCCTTTGCCAGCGTCTTAAACAGCTGCCTGAAATTCGTCGGGCGAAACGCATTAGCCTTTATTTACCGGTTAATGGTGAGATAGACCCGACACACTTAATACCCTGGCTTCGTCAGAGAAAAGTAAGTATTTACTTACCTGTACTGCGCCCATTTTCGACTAATCGCCTTTGGTTTGTTGCCTACCGCGAGTCCACCCCGATGGTTAAAAACCGCTTTGGCATCGCTGAGCCCTGCTCACGATTTGCTGCCGAGCGACGTAATCGCATGCCGGCTTGGGCGCTAGATACGCTTATTGTTCCGCTGGTAGGGTTTGATAAGCAAGCAAATCGCATGGGCATGGGAGGTGGTTTCTATGATCGAAGCCTCGCTTTTATGCGCGGCCAAGGGCCATCGCCAACACTTATAGGCGTTGCTCACGCCTGCCAGCAGGTAGATGTGCTACCCATCGAGCCGTGGGATATTCCGCTGGACGTGATAGCTAGTGACACAGGGGTTATTCGACCAACAAAAACGGGCTGATCTTAAAGATCAGCCCGTTTTAAATATCAGCTTCATTTAGCTAGGTGCAGCGTTTACGCTGAAAGCGCTGTGATTAACTTGGAATGTTAACTTCCTGATAGCGCTTGCGCATATCCAGTGGCGAGCACCCCAAGTAAAAACACCATCGTTAGCGCCATCACCATATCAGGCTTTTTCCGCCGCATGCCTCATCTCCAACGTCTTTCACAGTTGTCAAATGCCCTTAGTGCGCCATCTAAGCAGTGCTTATCTAAAGATGACACCCCTCTTTAATTTCGCCAACGACTATAGGGCCATAGGGGAAGACTGACAACTGCTTTCAGCGCTATTTTTAACGCGTCATTAAACGTTTCTAAAAGTTCACACTTCTTAGCAGCTCTGCATCACGGGGTTAGTAAGCACTTACAATTAGTTACGCCATGAAAAGCCGATACGCCGGATTATCGCTTTCCCGCCAATACCGGTAGCCAATCGCATCTAAGTACTCTGCAACATGGGTTTGATCACTACTCGGCACTTGCATGCCAACCAATACACGACCATAAGCAGCGCCATGATTTCGGTAGTGAAACAAAGAAATATTCCAGTCATGGGGTAACTGGGTTAAAAAGTTCATGAGTGCACCAGGGCGCTCAGGAAACTCAAAGCGGTAGAGTTCTTCTTCAAACCGCTCGCTGGGGCGACCACCACTAAGGTGGCGAATATGTAGCTTCGCTAACTCATTGTCAGTCAAGTCTTCAACCTGATAGCCAGCTTCACGAAGCTTATCAATCACCGCCTGACGATCTTCACCACCCGGTTTAACTTGAACACCAACAAAGATATGGGCCTCGCTATTATCCGCATAGCGATAGCTGAACTCGGTGACCATGCGTTTACCCAGTGTGCGGCAGAACTTTTTAAAGCTGCCTGGTTTTTCCGCAATGGTCACCGCCAAGATCGCTTCACGCTGCTCACCCAGCTCGGTACGTTCCGCAATATGTTGCAAACGATCAAAATTAGTATTCGCACCAGAGTTAATACATATCAGCGTCTCGCCTTCGGCACCGGTTTGCTGCACATATTTCTTTAGGCCAGCCAGCGAAAGCGCCCCAGACGTTTCTGCGACAGCGCGGGTATCTTCAAAGATATCCTTCACCGCAGCGCACATCTCATCGGTATTCACCGTAATAACCTCATCGATTAAGTCGCGCACTAAAGAAAAGGGCACTTCACCGATTTGCGCAACGGCTACCCCCTCCGCAAACACGCCAACTTGATCCAGCACGACCCGCTCCCCGGCTTCTAGTGCTGCTTTTAAACAGGCGCTGTCTTCGGCTTCTACGGCGATGATTTTGATATCCGGGCGCAGATATTTCACATACGCTGCGACGCCAGCAATTAAGCCGCCGCCGCCGACAGGAATAAAAATAGCGTCTAAACGGCCACTGTGTTGGCGCAGAATTTCTACCCCGATAGTCCCCTGTCCTGCGACCACATCAATATCATCAAATGGCGGAATATAGGTATAGCCATGCTCTTTAATCAACTCTTGGGCATGCTCGGCAGCAGCAGCAAATGCATCACCTTTCAAAATAACCTTCGCACCGCGGGCACGTACTGCCTGAACCTTGATATCGGGCGTAATACGCGGCATCACAATAACTGCTTTCACACCCATCAGCTTGGCTGCCATAGCCAACCCTTGGGCATGATTCCCCGCTGATGCTGCAATCACGCCCTTGGCCTTCTGCTCTTCAGTTAGCTGGGCCATTTTGTTGTAAGCACCACGAATCTTGAAAGAAAACACTGGCTGAAGATCTTCGCGCTTAATCAAAATTTGGTTGTTGAAACGACGCGACAAAAAGGGTGCAGGTGAAATAGGGGTCTCACAAGCGGCTTCATAAACGCGGGCTTGGAGGATCTTTTTGACGGTTGCTTCGAGCATGCGGAAATCCCAAAAAAATAACGTGACCCTGACGGGTGAGAGCAAAGCCTTTATTGGTAGCAGATTACGCCTAGCGTCGTCTAGCGGCGTTTCCATCGGCAGTGGACGCTAAGGCCGTTATACTAGGGAGCACTGCCTAACCCTGACGCAGGAAAATATGATGACCCAAGATGAATTGAAAGCGGCCGTAGCGGACGCTGCGATTAAAGAGATTGAGCCTCATCTCGAAAAAGACACTGTGCTCGGTATTGGCACAGGCTCAACAGCGAACCTGTTTATTGATCGTTTAGGCCCGCTAAGAGATCGTTTCAAAGGTGCCGTTGCCAGCTCTGAAGCTAGTGCTAAACGCCTACAAACACTAGGTATCGAGATATTCGAACTCAACAATGTTGGCGATGTACCTTTTTACATCGACGGTGCAGACGAAGTAAATGCTAACTTACAAATGATAAAAGGAGGTGGCGCAGCACTGACCCGGGAAAAAATCGTCGCCGCCTGCGCCAAGCGATTTATTTGCATTGCCGATGGATCGAAATACGTTAGCCAACTTGGCAACTTCCCACTACCGGTAGAAGTTATTCCGATGGCACGCTCCTACGTCGCTCGGGAGCTGGTCAAATTAGGCGCTGACCCCGTCTATCGGCAAGGTGTCGTCACCGATAATGGCAATCAAATTATCGACTGTTTTGACTTTATGATCGATGACCCAGCGTCCATGGAAGCACGCATTAATGCCATTGTTGGCGTCGTCACTAACGGTTTATTCGCCCAGCGCGGTGCCGATGTACTGCTGCTAGGTAAGACGGACGGCGTGGAACGAACCACGTTACGTTAGCCACTGGCTAAGCCCATCGAGAGTTCGCGTCAGCGCGCCTCTATGGGCTTCAACCACCCCTTGCCCGGCCTTCCCAATTTGCAGAGCAAATAATGGCGCTGCCAGCCGCTCGGCCAGCGCGTCGGCTAAGGCATCAGGGGTATCCACCACGCTTAACGCGCCTACCGCTAACAGTGGCTCAGCCACATCGCTAAAGTTCTCAAGTGAAGGTCCGCAAAGCACGGGCTTACCCAACGCCGCAGGCTCCAGTACATTGTGGCCGCCCAACGGCACTAAACTACCGCCAACATAGGCCACATGCCCTGCTGCATACAGCGCTGCCAGCTCACCTAGCGTATCCCCCAGGTAAATCTGCGTTTGTGGCGTCACGGCCTGCTGCTGGCTTCGACGACTTAGTTCCCAGCCGCCCTGGGCACACAGCTTGGCCACCTCGTCAAAACGCTGCGGGTGTCGCGGCACCAATACCAGTAGCGCTGTTGGAAAGCGCTTCAATAGCTGACGGTGAGCCTCCAAGAGTAGTGCTTCTTCCCCATCCCGGGTGGAACCCGCCACCCATACTGGGCGTGCGCTCCAGGCTTGAAGTAAGTGCTCACTCTCTCTTAAAGCCTTTTCTTGAGATGGCACCTCAAATTTTAACGAACCAACGACACGGGTTACTTCTGCGCGGCAACCTAGTGCCTGAAAGCGCTCGGCATCTTGTACAGATTTAGCAGCCAACCATGTGACATTAGCTAATGCACTCGCCATTAACGAACGCAAGCGCTGATAGCGTGCAAAGGCTCGTGGCGATAGCCGCCCGTTCACTACGGCGACAGGTACTGCTTGTTGGTGACAAGCGTGCAGAAGGTTGGGCCACAGTTCGGTTTCAAACAGAATGGCAAGAGTGGGCTGCACGCGGGTAATAAAGCGCTTGGCCGCACCTGGAAAATCTAAAGGGAGGAAGCGGTGAGCAAGCCTTACTTGATCCGGCGCGGTTTGCTCACCGATGAGTGCTTGAACCTGCTGAGCACCCGTCGCGGTCATGGTGGTCAGCAACAGGCTGTACTGAGGGTAACGCGCCAGCAAGCCCTCTATTAGGGGGCGGGCAGCGCGCACTTCCCCCACCGAAGCACAGTGCAACCAAATTCGCGGCGCAGGGGGAAGTGTACCCAAACGTATACCAAGTCGCTGTAAGCGTGAGTACGTAAGTACTTGCTCACGCCAGATGCGCCACCCAATCAGCGGAGATAACATATAAAGCACCGCTGAATAAGTCAGCCGAGGCCAAATTGGCGACGCCATCACCCCTCACGATCCAGAATGGAGCTAATCATTGCGCTGGTCGATACGCCATCTTCAAAGCCCAGTACTTTTACGTCGCCGCCGTTGGCGATAACAGCTCCGCCACCGGCAATATCTTCAGGGCGGTAATCGCCGCCTTTTACCAAAATATCCGGCAAAACGGCTTCAATTAGCGCTTGGGGAGTATCGTCACTAAATGGCACGACCCAATCGACAGCGCCTAATCCAGCTAACACTTGCATACGTCGGTTAAGCGGATTGATTGGCCGTTTAGGGCCTTTCAAACGCCCAATAGAGGCATCGTCATTCACCGCAACGATAAGACGATCCCCCAGGCGTTTGGCTTGTTCTAAGTAGGCCACGTGCCCTGCATGGAGAATATCAAAGCAGCCATTGGTCATCACCACGCGCTCGCCGCGCAGCTGGGCAGCACGCACGGCATCGACCAGCGGGACTTGGTCAATCACCCCAAACTCAGCCAGTTTGTCGCCATGTAACGCGGTGTATAGCTCGGCTATCGAAAGCGTCGCTGTTCCCGGCTTGGCCACCACCAAGCCGGCCCCCAAGTTGGCCAGCATCATCGCTTCTGGTAATGCATGGCCTGATGCGAGCGCTAGCCCCATCAAGCCAATCACGGTATCGCCGGCGCCGGTTACGTCGAACACTTCCTGGGCTCGGGTGGGCAAATGGAGCGGTGCGTGACCTTCACGAATGAGGGTCATACCTTTTTCGCTGCGAGTGATCAGTAGCGCTTCTAACTCAAGCTCGGCGCGCAACGCTTCTCCGCGCTGAGCCAGAACATCGTCATTGGCGCAGTGGCCAACAACCGCTTCAAACTCGGTTAAGTTAGGCGTAATCAAACTCGCCCCACGGTACTTACTAAAATCTTGGCCCTTTGGGTCGACCAGCACTCGCTTGCCAAAAGCACGCGCCATCTGAACCAGCGTCTCGACCTGATTAAGGGTTCCTTTACCGTAGTCGGAAAGAATCATCACATCGCAATCAGGCAGCGCTTTTTCGACCTGCTCCAGCAGTGCTGTGGTATCGACGCTATCGAGGCGCTGTTCAAAGTCCAGCCGCAGAAGCTGCTGATTACGGCTCATCACACGCAGCTTGGTAATCGTAGGTATCTCTGAGCTTCGCTGAAAGTAAGTACTTACATTCGAAGCCGCCAAACGCAATGTCAGCAGTTCAGCATTTTCATCCTCTCCCACCACACCGGCCAGTGCAGCCTGGCCACCGAGAGAGGCCACATTCAGCGCCACGTTCGCCGCGCCACCGGGGCGGTCATCAGCATCTTCTACACGCACCACCGGCACCGGCGCTTCGGGTGAAATACGCGACGTGCCACCATGCCAATAGCGGTCGAGCATCACATCCCCCACCACCAGTACGCGGGCATGTTCCAGGGCGGTTAAATCAACTCTCATCCGAAGGTCCTGTTGTTGGCGGCACTGCGGTATACGCCAGCAGCGCATCTAACTTAGCAATCACGTCGTCGGCCTTGATCAAATCCATGGCATCGGCATGGCGTACTCGCTGCCCCCAGCTAACCTCATCGACGGATTTATTCAGATACGTGCGAACCGCTTCTGGGTAGGCATTGACCGCAAAATCCCGCCAACAATAAGGCGCTGCACGCTGGGGATTGGTGGTCGCGTAGAGGCCAAGCGTAGGCGTACCCATGGCATTCCCCATATGCGCTGGCCCCGTATCGGGGGCAATAACCGCACGAGCATTATCAATCAGCGCCAGTACCCCTTTAAGCGACGTACCGCCAATAGCATTAATAACGCTATCCGGTTGACATAACGCCTCAATTTGATCGCCGATTTCTCGCTCTAAAGAACTACCACCTCCGGTCAGCACGCTCTTCAGACCATGGTGTACCCAAGCATGTTCAATCACGCTGGCATAGCCTTCCACTGACCAGTTACGAAAATTGCGCAACCGTGCGTTGCTGCAAGGGTTGATAACGAGATACGGCGCCTCGCCGCTGACCCCACGAGCTTCCTCATAAGCCAGCGGTGGTACAGCCAGATTCCATTCCAATCGATCATCTTCTACGCCGAGCAAGCGAGCGAAATCCATAAACGACTCCAACACATGGGCGTTAGGATGCGGCGCAAGCTGATGCTGAGTAAACCAATGCTGGGCGTCTTTAGCACGCGACTTATCATAGCCCACCCGTACATTGGCCTTGAGGCCAAGCGAAAGCACGCTAGCGCGTATCGCCTGCTGCATATGTAGCAGTACATCAAAGCGAGTGTCGGAAAGCTCTTTCCACAGGGTACGCATGCCCGCAAGACCGGTGGACTTGTCATAAACAACAAACTCGACCCCAGAAAGCCCCGACAGTAAACTGTGCTCCCCCTTGCCGATTATCCAGGTAATGCGAGCGTGCGGCCATTGGCGCTGCAAAGCACGCACCGTGGGCACAAGATTGCACACATCTCCCAACGCGGAGAGGCGCAAAATAGCAATATGGTTAGGTTGAGCAGGCAGAGAGGGCTTCATGCGCTTAGCGGCACTCCGGCAAAGAAATTGGCTGATTTTACATGATGTAGACAGTTTAAGTGACGCTGCCACGTCACACCAACTGTCGCAACAACGATCGCAAGCTGGATCTCAACATCAATCACAACAACAGTCTCAAGGGCAGTCACACCCACTTCATCCCGATCTATTCCATCAGGCCTATTGGCGTGAGCGTAATTTAATCGTTGGGGAAGCACCAGGAAGGGGAAGCAGTTTTTTCTTAAAGGCCAGTGATTCAGAACAGTGGGTATTGCGGCCTTATCGCCGCGGTGGACTCATTGCCAAGCTGAGTAAGAAACGCTACCTGTGGCTGGGTGAAGAGCGCACCCGTGCGTTTCGCGAGCTGCGCTTAACCGCTACGCTGTATGACCAGGGGCTGCCCGTGCCGCGCCCCGTTGCCTGCTGCATTATTCGTTATGGCCTTACGTATGAAGCCGCGCTCATAACTGTCAGGATTCCAGGCGCTCAGGCGCTTGCTAGCTTATTGGCAGCAGGGAAAGCAGATGACGCTTTGCTTCAGCGCGTTGGCACAATGATCAATTGCTTCCATCAAGCAGGCCTTGATCATGTTGATCTTAATGCGCGCAATATCTTGATTGATCATCATGGTGAGCCCTGGTTGATTGACCTGGATCGCTGCCGCTTGCGGCCACCAGGCAAGTGGCAGGAAGATAACCTAGCCCGCCTTGAACGCTCGATTAACAAATTCACTCAACATGCGAATCTGCATGCTATACGCCAAGGGTACGACGCATAAAAAGAACGTTTAAGAGCACGTTTCTGAAAACGTTGGCGCACTACAAAGTACGGTATAACGCCAAGTAAGCACTTGCCATCGCCTCAGAAGAGTAGTTGTTAAGCGTGGAACGCGCTGTCGTCACTAACCTATTTCTTAACGAATCATCGTGCCTAAGTGCCACAATGCCTTCGGCTAACCTCTTGGCATTGTTGGGTGGAACCAAAAAACCAGTTTCGAGATGCTTGACGATATCCGGGATTCCTCCCACCTCGCTGGCAATAACCGGCACATTTGCATTCATCACATCCAGCAGTACTGACCCCAAGCCTTCATTACGGGAAGGGAATGCAAAGAGATCAAAAGCAGGCATATAGTTGTTAATATCGGGTTTAAAGCCCATCCAAACAACGTTACCTAATTCGGCACTCTCTTTATGAAGTAACGAGGCATCTTCCCCACGGCCAAAAAAGAGAAAGAGTATTTCAGGATGCGTCTGCTCTAGCTGCCGAGCTGCCTCTAGTAGTACACGCTGTCCTTTGTGACGATCTACCAGTGCCCCCACATGGCCCACAATAAAACGCCCGCTATAAGTATGGCGCAACGTTTTAGCAATCATTAGATCAGGCGTCGAGGGAGAAAAGGCGCTGGGGATTAAAGGTATTGGCCGGGAGCTCAGTGAGCCAATTTCATTAGCTATTACACTGGAAATGGCGACACAACGGTGGGCATTACGATAAAAAACTACGTTGCTCCACTTCCTTTTGATAGGCGTATCGACACGGCGGGTAAGAATATAAGGCGTCTGAAACAGCTTTTTGTGCAGCCAAGCCCAATGAACAGCCTTTGCCTCGTGAGCATGAACAATATCCGCTTTTCCAGCAAGCCAGTGCCCCGCCAACTGAGACGATGCATTAACAAACCGCACATTAGCTGTATCAGCTAACTCGTCGCGCAGAGGCGACAAGGGCTGACAAACCAGGGTTTGCTGTTTTACATCCGGACGTTTAGCGAGGGCTTGTATTAATAATACCGTTTGGCGCTCTCCTCCTCGAAAACCCTTAGCCAGATTAACGTGAATAATTTGCAAAAGCGCCTCACTTGAATATTTTGGGTATAAAAGCAGATATAATAGCACCCGTCGCTCATACTAACAGGACAGTCATGCCCATACCCGCTAGCGTAAGCGTTGTTATCATCACTCGAAATGCTGCCGCCACACTGCGACAAACCCTGGACTCTGTTCAGGATTTTGATGATGTTGTTATTTACGATAACGGCTCAAGCGACGATACGCTAAAAATCGCGGCAGACTATCCAAACGTAACGTCATATGAAGGTGAGTTCCTAGGTTTTGGCCCAACCAAACGTCACGCTGTTTCGCTAGCAAAACATGACTGGATTGTGTCGTTAGATGCGGATGAGGCCCTATCTCCGATACTGGTAGAAGCTATTCTTGCCTGGGTAGACAAGGCCTTGCCAAACGACCTTGGCCAGGTGTTGCGCGAAAATTGGATGATGGGCCGCCCTGTGCGCCATTCCGGATGGGGTAATGACTGGCTGATTCGCTTATTTAACCGCCAATGCCATAATTTCAACGATGCCATGGTTCATGAGTCAATTGCACTTAGCCAACATAGCCGTGTGCAGCGTTTAACAGGCACCATTACGCATACGGCAGTCACAGACTTATCCCAGCTTTTAGAAAAAGTTAACCGTTATTCGACTATTCGGGCTGACTCAGGAAAGCTGAAAGCATATCCGGTGCCCATTGTTTTTATAAAAGCGCTATTTGCCTTCATTCGCACCTATTTATTACAGCGCGGATGTTTAGATGGTTGGAGAGGTCTCGTCATTGCAGTATCCAATGCTAACGGTGTCTTTTGGAAGTACATGAAAAACTATTTAAAGACCAATCGCTAAATTTTAGACTTCTATAGGTTTGACAATGCAGAAAGCACCCACCGCTGTTGTTGCGATACGTAAACTTAACAAAATGACAGGTGCTGCAAGAATTGCATTGCAACAAATCTCGATTTTGAGCGCGATGGGCTATAACGTCACCGTCTTGTGTGAAAAAGCGGATGCTGCCAATATCCACTCCACCGGAGGCACATTACATAAGATATCTACCTTTCCTTTCAAAGGATTAGTACGTCGGCGCTGGTTTAGTGCTCGTGCCAATGCCTGGCGCCTACGCCATAAGCCTGACCTCGTTATCAGCCACGGCGATTCAGACAATGCCGATATCGTTTTTATGCATAACTGCGTCGACCTTGCCCAAGGGCTTATCTATCCGGAAGCTGCTGATCTCCAAAGCGATGTCTCGAAAATGCATCGAAAGATTATGTCGCAAGGAGCCTTTAAAAAAGTGGTTGCCAACTCTCGATTGATGGCAAATGATTTAAGTAGTCGATACAACCTACCTGAGGATAAAATTGAAGTTTCTTATCCTGGGTATAATCCTAAGCAATTTAACGCTTCCGTTAAAATTAATTATAGAGAGGCTCGCCGAGATGAGCTCGGCATTAAAAAACAAGAAAAACTGATAGGCCTAGTAACCTCTGGAGATTTCAAAAAGAGAAATTTATCTTTATTTATTGATATTGCTGACTGTCTCGTAAAAAAAGCCACTTTAAATTATCGATTCCTGGTAATTGGCCAGGGAAACACGGCCGCCTACAAAGAAAAAGCTGAAAAACTTAATATCGGACACCATTTTATTTGGAAAAAAACGGTTCCCAACGTAGAGCAATATTATGCTGCGTTAGATTTATTTATGTTACCCGCACATATCGAGGAATTTGGCTGCGTGGTGTTAGAAGCAATGGCTTGTTCTACACTGCCTCTAATATCTGAGCGTGTCGGTGCTGGAGAAATATTGGAAGGGGACTATAAACAGCTCATTGTGTCCGGCTATGACGCTTGCCAATGGGCTCAGGCCTCCGAAAAAATATTGATGCAAAACAATGACTTGCTATCAAATCAGGTTGCGAACAGAGCTAGCCAATTCACTTATGAATATCAGTATAAGGCGCTCAAAACTTTACTTTCGCAATTCTTTTAAACAAAGATCAAGGATGATCCATGTATTTTTCATATAAAAAGATCGCTAAAGAAATTAATAATAGTGAGCAAATCATCTTGCATGACGATGACATTTTATCCTATGGCAGCAATCGTATTTGTTATCTCTATAAAGAACACCCTTCTAAGTTAATTAAAATTTCACGAGATTCAAATCATTGGAAAAAAGGTCATCGGCAAAGTCTGTCTGAGTGGTATGTGTCTCAGAAAATAAAAAAAATGTGCAAAAGTAGTCACATAAGCTTCTGTCACACCTGGGTTACTACCAACAGGGGACCGGGATTAGTAGTAGATAAGATCTTCGACGATAAAGGTAAGTCGTTAACGCTGCGAAAGCTCTTGTTCAGAAAAGAACTTACGGTTGATAAAGCCTTGATATTGGTCGAGGATATTATCAGAAGCTTTTTCAATTCGGGCATCCCAGCGTCTGACTTCAATATTGATAATTTCATTTTAAATGGTAATCATAATGAGTATAAACTCATTATGGTGGATGGCTTTTCACCTAAAAAACTAAACTTCAAGACATACCTTTTATTAAAAAGTAAGCGATTATCAGGTTTTTATACTCATCGAAAATGGCAGCAAGCAAAATCGCAATTTACTAAATGTGCTCAAGAGGTTTATGCAGGCAATTATCGCTACGCAGCAGCCCCGCCTTTACATGCGACTTCGAAAGCGTCTTCTGATAATTCGCGTGGCTAACTGACATATGTCATATCTGCTTGCCAGCCACGGCTCGACTGAAAACATAGGTTATATATGGACCCTAGCGTTATCCGAAAAATAGCAGTGACTGTCATCGGTTTATGTATTGGCTACGCCATCACTGTGCTGACTCGGCTGCCTTGGTGGACGCTATTTTTTACAGCCACCGTGTGGATTGGCTTTGGCATCAAGCTACGCTGGGGAGCACCGCTAAACGCTCGCTACCGCCCAGTGTGGCCTTGGTCGCTGGTACCTATCAGCTTGTTAGGCATTTATATCTACTTAGCTGACAGCTTTGGCAATGTCGATTTAGGCGCAGTGTTTTTCCACCTTCAAGCGGGCATGGCCGAACATGGTGGTGCTGGAAAAATGATCACTGCCGTTATTTACACAATTAGCGTGCTCGCAGTGCTGGCATCGGTTACCTGGATTACGCGGCATGATCAGCGATGGCGGATAGCTGAACGCTTTGCTGCACTTCTCTTGTTAGCAGCAAACCCAATGCTATACGGCTTAGGTCAGCGCAGCGCGGCCATCGTAACGGACGATGGTGCTTGGTTAGATCGCCGTTACGTGCCGCCGCCCACGGAAGATCAAACCAATGCGCCTAACCTTCTGGTGATGTATCTGGAAAGCATTGAGCGTACGTATAGCAATGAACTATTTGGTGATGCTTACGCTGACTTAACCGCGCTAGGCGAACGAGGGCTGGTCTTCGAAGGTATCCAGCAAATGGAAAACACTGGCTGGACCATGGCCGGCATGATTGCTAGCCAATGTGGCGTACCACTGATGCCTGCGGGACTTTTGCATGACAGTCAGTTCGACCCGCTCTCCAAAGTAGTCCCCGGCGTCGATTGCCTAGGCGATGTGCTCGCAGCTCAAGGTTATCGACTTAGCTATCTGGGTGGAGCTAGTGCTCAGTTTGCTGGTAAAGGGCTTTTCTATCGCGGCCATCAGTTTAATACGGTAAAGGGAAAAGAGGAGCTTTCAGCGGAGCTCGATGACCCAGAGTACATAAATAGCTGGGGGCTCTATGACGACACTCTTTACGATTTTACTGTGAATGAAATTCGTCGTTTGAATGAAGAGGATGACGGCCCTTGGGCAGTGGTTAATCTAAGCATTGCCGGACACGCCCCTAGCGGTTTTCCCTCCCAAACGTGCCTAGACCGCCAGGGGGAATTCGACGGCCAAGATATCTTATATTCAGTGAAATGCTCGGCTAGCCAGGCGCGCGATCTTATTGAGCGTCTTGAACAAGAAGGCCTCCTCGAAAACACATTGGTTGTCGTGCTCAGTGATCATCTTACGATGCGTGTGTCGGTTTGGGATCAACTAACAACGCTTGATCGAGAGAATACGCTGATCATGTTGGGCGAAGGTATCTCACCGCTGACAGTACATCGGGGGGCGACAATGTTAGACGTATTCCCCACTATTTTGGACGCCATGGGCCTGCCGCTTAACGATAACCGTGCAGGACTTGGGGCATCTCTGCTTAGCAGTCAACCAACGCTGGTTGAAACGCATGGGCTTGAGGTGCTTAACGAGCGCCTACGGGAAGAGACAGCGTTACAGCATCGCCTTTGGGAAGGACTGACCCCTCAACGGCGCGAACCACAAGAAAGCACCGAACAACAAGTCATAGAAACCCCTGCTGATCAGGCCGATGAAGTCGAAATTATGCGCTAACGTTATTAGCGCGCTGACTATCGACCCTCATCGCTCGATACACTTGCTCTACGCCTAAGTCATTCAGACAGTTGGTGTGCCCCAGTGGGCAAGTACGCTTAAAGCAAGGTGAGCAGGAAAGCGCTAGATAGTGAATGACAGCATTATCGGTTAGGGGCGGTGTGTAAGCAGGTGATGAAGAACCGTATAGAGCGTGAATACGCACGCCTACCGCAGCGGCAACGTGCATTAAGCCTGAATCGTTGGTGACCACCTGGCGGCAGTCTGCCAATAGATCTACCGCATCCGACAATTGGGTTTTGCCGCATAAGTTATGCGCGTGGGGCAACCCTTTCACAATGCTATCTCCAGCGGCATGATCTTTCGGCCCGCCAAACACACGCACCTCAAATCCATCCTTAACCAGTCGCACTGCTAACGCATGGAAATAGCCTAACGGCCACTGCTTAGCTGGCCCGTACTCCGCTCCTGGCATCATTCCAATAGCTGGACGCGACGATAGCGCGTGAGTAAGGCGTAAATTGACCAAGTTATTTCGATCAATCGTTAAACGCGGCGTCGGAATCTCAAATTCGCCTTTTATGGCTTCTTCCAGCGGCAGGCCCAGAGAAACAAACCGCTTAACCGTTTGATCCAACACCTGCTTATCCAGCTTGCGGCGCTCTTTCAATAAGCCGTAGCGGTGTTCACCCAAAAAACCGATACGCTCGGGAATACGCGCCATAAAGGGCACCAGCGCCGCTTTCCATGAGCGCGGCAGAACAATGGCACGATCAAAGCGTCCTCGTAAACGGGCAGCCAGCTCACGGCGGCTGGCAAGGCCAAATTCACCATGCCCCACTGCCAATGGAAGCACCTCGTCTACCTCAGGCATACGCTCAAGAATAGGCTTTGACCACGCAGGGGCTACTACCCCCAGGGTTGCACCTGGATTGCGGGCTTTAAGGGTGATGAACAGGCTTTGTGCCATCACCATATCACCTACCCAGGAAGGGCCAACTACTAACATTCGTTTGGCAGAATTAGCCATTCAGCCACTCCAAATATGCATTTACGCCTTGGGCAACTGTTTTAAACTCAACATCACACCCTGAGGCGCGCAGGTTGCTGATATCGGCTCGGGTATAGCTTTGATAACGCCCTTTTAGTTCTTCAGGAAATGGAATGTAGTCAATTTCACCCTGACCATAAAAGCCGATTACAGCCTCGCCAATGGCTTTGAATGGCTCTGCCCGTCCAGTGCCCAAATTAAAAATACCGGACGCATGAGGATTATCTAAAAACCACAGATTGACGTCGACCACATCCCCAACGAAAACAAAATCACGACTCTGCATTCCGGCCTCATAGCCGCCGTAAGCCCCAAAAAGTTTTAATGTTTCCCCATTTCGAATTTGTAAATGATTATGGTAGGCCACACTCGCCATCTTGCCCTTATGCTGCTCACGAGGACCATAAACATTGAAATAGCGAAAGCCAACCACTTGTGTCGTCAACTCATCCCAGCGTGAACGCACATGCTGATCAAACAACAGCTTAGAGTAGCCATAGACGTTGAGCGGTTTTTCATGCTCAGGCGCTTCTTTAAATACCTCACTGCCGCCGTAAGTAGCCGCCGATGACGCGTATAAAAAAGGAATGCCTAACGCTTCACAGTAGTTAAGCAGTACTTTTGAGTACTCGAAGTTGTTCTCCATCATGTAGTGCCCATCCCACTCCGTTGTATCGGAGCATGCACCTTCATGGAAAATAGCATCAATGGTCGGCAAATCGACAGACTCACCGCGCAACGCAGCTTTAATCCGCGCTAGAAAATCATCTTTATCCAGATAATCAGCCAACGTGCAGTCGGCTAAATTGACGAACTTGGTACCATCGCGTAAGTCATCAACCACCATCACATCATCACGGCCACGAGCGTTCAGCGCTTTGACAATATTGGCACCGATAAAACCAGCCCCGCCAGTTACAACGATCATCTCGTTCTCCTTATCAAAAGCAGCTCTGTTGGCTAACGTGCCTATAACCCATCTCTCTGTGATTGTATACTTGACGGCTTATGAATTCATGGCCAACGGTGCTTTCCGCGATGAGTGTCTCGACAAACCAATCGACATCTGATGTGTCGACCTTTCAAGGCTTGATCCTTACTCTGCAGCAATACTGGGCAGAACAAGGCTGTGTCATTCTCCAACCTCTCGATATGGAAGTCGGCGCGGGCACCTTCCACCCTGCCACCTTCCTACGAGCAATTGGTCCAGAAACCTGGAATGCTGCCTATGTACAGCCTTCCCGTCGTCCAACAGACGGCCGCTACGGCGAAAACCCTAACCGCCTACAGCATTATTACCAGTTTCAGGTGGTAATGAAGCCATCGCCCAGCAATCTGCAGGACCTCTATTTAGGCTCATTAAAGCGCCTGGGACTCGATCCTCTCATTCATGACGTGCGCTTCGTGGAAGACAACTGGGAATCCCCTACTCTAGGCGCCTGGGGCCTTGGTTGGGAAGTGTGGCTCAACGGCATGGAAGTCACTCAGTTTACTTATTTCCAGCAAGCAGGCGGCATTGAATGCTATCCCGTAACTGGCGAGCTCACCTATGGGCTTGAGCGTATCGCCATGTACCTGCAAAACGTCGATAGCGTGTATGACTTAGTGTGGGCCATTGCACCTGACGGCAGCAAGGTCAGCTACGGCGATGTTTATCTTCAAAATGAACGTGAGCAGTCGGCGTATAACTTTGAGCATGCTGATGTTGATCAGCTATTCGCCGCCTTTGATCACCAAGAAAAAGAGTGCAGCAAGCTCCTGATAGCCAATCTGCCGCTGCCTGCCTACGAGCAGGTTCTGAAAGCGTCCCATACATTTAACCTGTTAGATGCTCGTCATGCGATTTCCGTGACCGAACGCCAGCGCTTTATTCTGCGCGTTCGTACCATGGCACGCGATGTCGCTACTGCCTATTTTGAGTCTCGTAAAGCAGAAGGATTCCCGATGGCGCCCGAAGCCCTGCGCCGCGAACTGTTACAAGAACCACTCGCCGATCAGGGAGACGCATAATGGCCGTTGATACGCTTTTATTAGAACTGGGCGCAGAAGAGCTTCCCCCAACCGCGCTGGACGCACTCTCTGATGCGTTTGCTGCGGGCATCGAAAAAGGCCTGCAAGAAGCCGAGATTCCTTTCCAAAGCATCGCCGCTTACGCGACCCCGCGACGTTTAGCCGTGCAGGTTACTGGGCTTGCAGACAAGCAGCCTGACCGTGAAGTTGAGCGCCGAGGTCCTGCCCTAGCCGCTGCATACAAGGATGGCATGCCCACCAAAGCAGCCGAAGGCTTCGCGCGTTCTTGCGGCGTCAGCGTTGATGAGTTGGTTCACCTAGAAACCGATAAAGGTACTTGGCTTGGTTTCCGCGAACAGCAGCAAGGCGAGACTGTACAGGCGCTACTGCCAGAGATGGTTCGCAAAACACTACAGTCGCTACCGGTACCTAAGAATATGCGCTGGGGTTCGTCACGCGTTGAATTCTCCCGTCCGGTTCACTGGCTAGTTGCCCTTTATGGCTGCGACGTCATTGCCGCAGAAGCGCTTGGCCTTCAGGCTAGCCGTACCACCTTTGGCCACCGCTTCCATGCGCCAGATGCCATACAGCTTGAGCATGCCGATGATTATCTAGCTGCACTAGAAAATGCCTACGTACTAGCTGATCGCCAGCGGCGCCGCGAACGCATCCGTGAACAGGTATTAGCTGAAGCCGAAGTTCAAGAAGCCAATGCCGTTATCGACGAAGCGTTGTTGGTTGAAGTCAGCGGATTAGTCGAGTGGCCGGTCGCATTAACCGGCAGCTTCGATGAGCGCTTTCTGGAAGTGCCTGCGGAGTGTCTCATCTCCTCAATGAAGGCCAACCAAAAATATTTCCACTTGCTGGATGACCAAGGCAAGCTAAAGCCGCTGTTTATTACCATTTCTAACATTGACAGCGCCGACCCTCAGCAAGTGATTTCCGGCAACGAGAAGGTGATCCGCCCGCGCTTAGCGGATGCTGCTTTCTTCTACGATATGGATCGCAAGCAAACCCTGGCCTCTCGCATCCCACAGCTGGAAAGCGTGGTATTCCAGCAACAGTTAGGTACGTTGGCTGACAAGGCACGTCGCAGCACGGCGATAGCCACTTATATTGCTGAGCACATTAATGCAGATGTGAACCATGCCCAGCGTGCAGTGGCACTTTCCAAGTGCGACTTGGTCACCGAGATGGTACTCGAATTCCCAGAGCTTCAGGGCATTATGGGCCGCTATTATGCAGAACAGGATGGTGAGCCCGCTGAGGTTGCTCAGGCACTAGAAGAGCAGTATCTACCCCGCTTTGCCAGTGACGACATTCCACAAAGCCTTGCAGGCCAAGCGCTGGCGTTAGCCGACCGTCTAGATACCCTTGTTGGCATCTTTGGTATTGGCCAGCGCCCAACCGGCGCAAAGGATCCGTTTGCCCTACGCCGTGCCTCTATTGGTGTATTAAACATTCTGGTCAAAGGTCAGCTTAATTTAGATCTTCGCGAGCTACTCAGCGTAGCTGCAGAACAGCACCAAGACCTGCCTAAGGCGGAAGGCTTGGTGGAAGATGTATTGACCTACATGCTGGACCGCTTCCGCGCCTGGGGCCAAGAAGAAGGTATTAGTGCTGAAATGTACTTGGCGGTACGCGCTCGCCCAGTAACCAAACCGCTGGATTTTGCTCGTCGCTTACGTGCCGTTAAGGCCTTTGCTCAGCGGGAAGAAGCCGCTGCTTTAGCTGCCGCGAACAAGCGGGTTTCTAATATTCTGAGCAAGCAGGAACACAACGGTAGTACCCAGGTTGATCAGAGCCTGCTTCAGGAAGAAGCTGAGAAGACGCTATTCAATGCAGTAACGGCCAGCCAACAGCAAGTAGCTCCGTTATTTTCAGCCGGCGACTACCAGCAAGCACTGGATGCACTGGCAACGTTACGTGAACCTGTCGATGCTTTCTTCGATCAGGTAATGGTCATGGCCGATGACGACGCTGTCCGCCAAAACCGCTTGGCGCTGCTTGCCAGCCTGCAAGCGCTGTTCCTTGAAGTGGCGGATATTTCCCAGCTGCCGCAATAAGCCCCTGTACCGTTATCGGTTCACCCAAATAACAACAGAAGACCCGGCTTCACTCAAGCCGGGCTTTTTTCGCTTATCACATTTGTCTCGCCTCCTCCCCTCAGACTAAACTCAGGGTTATGCCGACTATTTGTTTCACGTGAAACACCAAGGTAAAATTAGAGCTTAATCGCAGCGCCATTTCCTTGTAAAAGGCCATGGTCATAACTGCTTTAATCGCCATGGAACCGGCCTATGTACGACTTATTCTTGCTTGATACTCTTCCTCAACAACAGGCAAACATTGCGCCTTATATGCTTAATACAAAACGAGTATGGCTAAAAAAGGCGACGAAACGAAATTCACGCCTGGCCTACCTACCGCTTACCCTATTAGCTAAGTGGCTGAGTATTGAAGCACTTAAACCCGTTCCTAACTTAGGGGGAGAGAAAAGCGTTGCTCTAGAAGCAGCTCGAATTAAATCCCTTTCTAAGGCAGGAATAGCAGTCCCGATTATATTAGCCGAATCTCCCCAAGCACTACTTCTTGCGGATGTAAGCGATGCAGAGGAGCCTTCGCAAACGCTGCTGGATAAATTACTGTCTGCTAAAAGTGTCAATGAGATTGATCATTACCTACAGATGAGCACTCAGGCGCTGAATGATGTTCACGCAAAGCAGTGTTACTTAAGTGAAGCCTTTGCACGAAATATATTGGTCAATAAAGAGGGTATTGTCTTTATCGATTTTGAGACCGATCCTGGTACCTATCATGAGCTGACGAACTGCATGGTCCGGGACTGGCACTGCTTTATTTTCTCTCTCTATGGCAAACTAAGTTCTCGTGCCCCTCATATGGAACGTTTAACGCCAGCACTACTCAATGGATTAAGGCAGTCGCAACCAGAAGTTCAGGAACGCTTCATTGGCACGCTCTCACGATTTAAGCGTTTAGGCCGCATCCCCTTTCATTTTTTAGGTAGTGATGGGAAGAAAATTGCAGCTACCCTTCATGCACTGTCCACTTTAGACCAACAGCTACGTAGCCAATAGAAGGACGCTATGTCCCTTATTTCAGACTCATCAAAGCTCCCTGCAGCCTCCTGCCTAGTCATTCTTGATCGTGACGGTGTCATCAATCACGATTCTGATGCTTATATTAAATCACTAGAAGAGTGGGTCCCCTACCCTTCAGCGATCGATGCTATTGCACAACTAAACAAGGCAGGGTACACCGTGGCAATAGCTACCAATCAGTCGGGTATTGCACGGGGCTATTACGATGAGGCAACGCTCCATTCAATGCATGATCGCTTAATAGCACTGGTTGAGGCGAAAGGGGGATGTATTGCGCATATTGCTTACTGCCCTCACGGCCCAGATGATCAATGCTCTTGTCGAAAACCAATGCCCGGATTGCTTTTGCAAATTCAGCAGCAATTAGGTATGGAGAGCCTTATCGGCAGTTGGATGGTCGGCGACAGCCTGCGGGATCTAAGCGCTGGCGAATCAGTAGGATGCCGTACCGTGCTGGTCAGAACAGGCAAAGGGGAGAAAACGCTAGCAAGCCACACTAACCTTGATAACACACTTGTTTATCCAGATTTAGCCGCGTTTGCAGACTGGCTATGCCAACAGCAGTAACACAAGGCTTCAGCTTTCCGGTTTCACCCCGGCTTCTCTAACTAGTTTTAACCTCATAAAAAAACGCCGCTCTCCCATTTTTTTAGGCGCGGCGTTTTGGTTTTCATCTAACGATGCGTTTATTTAGAGCCTAGAACTAATGACTATGCTGAACTGAACTGTTTCACGTGAAACATATGCCGACACACCTATCAGACATCTAGATTAGCAACTAGGGCATTCGTCTCAATAAATTCACGACGAGGCTCCACTTCATCCCCCATCAACGTGTTGAACATCATATCGGCTGCAACCGCATCTTCAATGGTTACTCGCAGCATACGACGGCTGTCGGGATCCATAGTGGTTTCCCACAGCTGATCAGGGTTCATTTCCCCCAGGCCTTTATAGCGCTGGAATGAGAGCCCACGCTGCCCCTCTTGCATCAACCACGCCAACACTTCGGAGAAGTGCGTAACTGGCTTCTGGCGCTCGCCACGGGCAATATAAGCACCTTCTTCAAGCAACCCGTTTAACGTCTCACCAAGGCCCGTAATGGCTCGATAATCAGTGCTCTCAAAGAAGTCCAGTCCCCACACATACTCAGTCGTAACGCCGTGGGCAATCAAAGACACTGCTGGCAAGTGTAAGCCGCGCTCGCTATCTTCATGAAGATAGAACTGGTAACGCGGTCCGCCCTCATAAGCTACCATGTCATCCATAGCTTTCTGTAGCTCAGCAATCCAATTTTCCATGGTGATGCGGTCTTTAAGACTTACCTCACCCTGAAGCGCCGTTGCATGCACAGCCTGTTTGAGTACTGCAATGGGATAGACACGTGCAAGGCGATCAATCCGCTTCATCACATTTCGGTACTGAGTAACCAATGCTTCTAGTTGAGAACCAGCGATGCCAGGTGCATCAGCATTGACATATAACCCAGCCCCATCCAATGCAGTGGTGGTCAGGTAGTCGGTCATTGCCTGTTCATCTTTCAGGTACAGCTCTTGCTTACCCCGCTTAATTTTATAAAGGGGGGGCTGAGCAATAAAGATGTGACCACGCTCAATCAATTCAGGCATCTGACGGAAAAAGAACGTTAGCAGCAACGTACGGATGTGCGAACCGTCAACGTCGGCATCGGTCATAATAATGACTGAATGATAACGTAGCTTATCGGGGTTAAACTCTTCGCGACCGATACCACAGCCTAGCGCTGTAATCAGCGTGCCGACTTCAGCAGATGACAGCATCTTATCGAAGCGCGCTTTCTCAACGTTTAGTATCTTACCTTTCAGCGGTAAAATTGCCTGGGTACGACGGTCACGTCCCTGTTTAGCGCTGCCACCAGCAGAGTCACCCTCCACCAGATAAAGTTCTGATTGGCTTGGATCTTTCTCTTGGCAGTCAGCAAGCTTTCCAGGTAGCCCCGCAATATCGAGCGCGCCCTTACGGCGAGTCATATCCCGTGCTTTACGAGCGGCTTCTCGCGCTCGAGCAGCATCTAACATCTTATTAACGATCGACTTAGCTTCGTTAGGTTTCTCGATCAGGTAATCAGCAAACAGCCGCCCCATTTCCTGCTCAACCGCCGTTTTAACTTCACTGGAAACCAGCTTGTCTTTGGTTTGAGACGAGAATTTAGGATCAGGAACTTTAACAGAGATAATCGCGGTCAAGCCTTCACGAGCATCATCACCCGACGTATTGACCTTCGATTTTTTCAGCAGCCCCTGAGCTTCGATATAGTGGTTAAGCGTTCGTGTAAGCGCGGCACGAAAACCCGCTAAGTGGGTTCCACCATCTCGTTGAGGAATATTATTGGTGTAGCAAAAAATGTTTTCCGTGAAGGCCTCGCTCCACTGCATTGCCACTTCTACTTCGACGCCATCTTCTCGCACTGCATTGAAATGAAAGACGGGGTTCAGAACTGTTTTATTTTTATTCAGGTGATCAACAAATGCTTTCAAACCACCTTCATAATGAAACAGCTCCTCTTTTCCGCTACGCTCATCCATTAAACGGATAGCAACGCCTGAATTCAAGAATGAGAGTTCACGCAGGCGTTTAGCGAGAATATCGTAGTGGAACTCAATATTCGCAAAAGTATTCGGTGACGGACGGAAGTGCACACGGGTGCCACTTTTTTCCGTTTTACCTACTACACCTAATGGCGCCTGTGGTACACCGTGATGATAAACCTGCTCAAACACTTCCCCTTGACGCCAGATGGTTAGCCGCAGTTCTTCTGACAGCGCGTTAACAACCGACACCCCTACACCGTGTAGACCGCCTGACACTTTGTATGAATTATCATCGAATTTACCGCCAGCGTGCAGTACTGTCATGATAACTTCTGCTGCTGAGACGCCTTCGCCTTCATGTAACTCGGTAGGAACACCACGGCCATTATCACTCACCGTTATTGATTCATCCGGGTGAATAACCACACGAATTTCACTACAGTGACCCGCCAGAGCTTCATCGATGGAGTTATCCACCAGCTCGAAAACCATGTGGTGCAGCCCGGTGCCGTCGTCGGTATCGCCGATATACATGCCTGGGCGCTTGCGCACTGCGTCTAGCCCTTTGAGCACCTTAATGCTTGATGAATCGTAAGCCTGCTCGCTCATTGACCACTCCGTCGTGAAGTCTGTCTCGTTCCGTGTCGCCTACCCGTCCGGCAGTAATTGGCTTAACCCTCGATCTGAGTGTTTCACGTGAAACATCCCGACATCTGTTGAGGGTTCCCATATACCACGAAGCGCGGAGGGTTCGACGCTAGTAATAAATGCCTGGCACTGCATCTTTTCAAGTAAATTGCAAAACCGAGCTCGGTGCCTGCTATCCAGCTCCGCTGGCAAATCGTCGATTAAATAGATGCAATGTCGTTGCGTTGTACTTTCCAGAAGCCGCCCCTGGGCAAGCTTCAGCGCACTAACTACCAGCTTTTGCTGGCCTCTGGAAAGGACTTCAACAGCAGGCTGCTTGTTCAATCTGATTCGTATATCCGCACGCTGGGGCCCCTGCTGGGTAAAGCCCATTTGCTGATCCGCTTGGCGGCTATCCTGCAAAACATCCGCAAGTGCGCGCTGCTTATCCCAGCCTCTTGCATAAAGCAGCGTTAAATCAGGTAGAGAGATCAGCTCTTTTAGGGTTTGATCGAACACTGGCAAGAAATCACTGAACCATGCTTGCCTTAGCGTATCCATCTGTTCCCCCCAGAGCGCCAACTCTTGCTCCCACACCGCTATTTCGCTTGGCACTATTCTACCACGCCTAAGGAGCGCATTCCGATGTTTCACAGCGCGACGCGTTCGCTTCCATGCGTCGAGAAAAGAGTGTTTCACGTGAAACACACCCCAGTCTAGAAACTCCCTTCGCCCAGCGGGCGACCCTTCAAGAAGGCGAAAGGCATCTGGGTTTATTAACTGCAACGGCATGGCTTCAACTAGCTCTGCTAAGCGAACACCTTTTTCACCACGTAAGCGGAGCTCTAGCTCACGCTGTGCGCGCATTCTCCTTACGCCAAGCGCAACCTCAGGGTCGCCTGCCAAGCGGCCGTAGAGTGTCATATAGGGCGCCTCAGCCTGTATAGCATGCTTCAGCTGACGAGTCCTAAAAGAGCGCCCCATCCCTAGGATATGAAGACCTTCTAGCAGGCTGGTTTTTCCACTGCCATTAACGCCATATATCAAATTAATACGGGGTGAAGGACACATATCAACTGGCGCTAAATTACGCAATCCCTGAAGATTTAATCGAGTCACACTCATTAACGATTGCCGATAAATAAGACCATGAAACCTTCCTTGTAAACGCGAAAACGGCGCTTCTGCCATCAGAAGCGCCGCCCTCATTAGCTACCTATTGCGGCTATAATCGCATCGGCATAACAACGTAAAGCGCATCGCCGCCGCCGGGCTCTTCTAACAGCGCACTACTATTGGGATCTGCTAGCGTCATTTGCACTCGGTCCTCGTCCAGAACCGATAGTACATCTACCAAGTAGCCTACGTTAAAGCCAACTTCCATGGCTCCACCATTATATTCAACGGCCACATTCTCTTCGGCTTCTTCCTGTTCAGGATTGTTGGCCATTACTTTAAGATTGTTTTCCTCAAGGTACAGCCGTACACCGCGATATTTCTCATTTGAGAGGATAGCTGTACGTGAAAGCACCTGACGTAATTCAGCACGCTCAGCGATTAATACTTTATCGCCATTGCGAGGCACTACACGCTCGTAGTCAGGGAACTTGCCGTCAATAAGTTTTGAGGTAAACGTAAAGTCACCTGTATGAGCGCGAACATGGGTTGAGCCCAGGGTAAGGCTTACCGGCTCATCACTATCATCCAACAAGCGAGAAAGCTCTAGGATACCTTTGCGCGGCACGATTAGCTTTTGTGCTTGATCAACAACAATATCGATAGGCCGTGAGCACATGGCTAAACGGTGTCCATCCGTCGCAACGGTGCGCAATAAGTTGCTTTGAATTTCGAGCAGCATGCCATTTAGGTAGTAACGAACATCCTGCTGAGCCATTGCAAACGACGTTGACTCAATCAGGTGCTTCAATGTTCCCCGAGGTACACTAAGTTCCTGACTACCATCAGCGTCTTCAATATTCGGAAATTCTGCAACGGGTAGCGTCGATAGCGTAAAGCGTGAACGACCACTGCGAAGAACGGCACGCCCCTCTTCCACCGCCAGTTGAATCTCAGATTGATCGGGCAACGATTTACAGATATCCATCAGCTTACGAGCAGGAACCGTGGCGGCGCCCTCTTGATCAACTTGACTCGCCACGGTACGGCCTACTAGTTCCACTTCTAGGTCGGTACCGGTTAATGCTACCTGATCCCCTTCTACTTGGATCAGTACATTAGAAAGTACTGGTAGCGTTTGGCGCCGTTCAACTACGCCCGCCACCAGAGTCAGCGGGCGAAGCAACGCCTCTCGGGAAATAGTAAATTTCATCGGTACTCCGGTTTCTATCCTGAAAGGCCCACAGTGCAGGCCCAAACGATAACGGTTAACTAGTTAGCAGGCGAAGAAGATTCTTATAATCTTCACGAATATCCGCATTTTCTTCTTGCAGTGCTTTTACCTTACGGCATGCGTGTAACACGGTTGTGTGATCACGACCACCAAAGGCATCGCCTATTTCCGGCAAACTATGATTCGTCAGCTCTTTTGCTAGCGCCATAGCCACTTGCCTTGGCCGCGCAACGGAACGAGAGCGGCGTTTAGAAAGCAGATCAGCAACTTTAATTTTGTAATATTCAGCAACCGTCCGCTGAATATTATCAACCCCTACCTGCTTATCTTGTAACGCCAATAGGTCTTTAAGCGATTCACGAATAAAGTCCTGAGTAATGGTTTTACCCATGAAATGCGAGTCTGCAATAACCTTTTTCAGCGCACCCTCAAGCTCGCGGACGTTCGAGCGAATCTTCTGAGCAATAAAGAAGGCAGCGTCGTGTGGGAGATCAACTTTCGCCTGATCTGCCTTTTTCATCAAAATCGCTACACGGGTTTCCAACTCCGGTGGCTCAATCGCCACTGTCAAACCCCAGCCAAAGCGTGATTTCAAACGCTCCTCTACACCGCTAATTTCTTTTGGATAGCGGTCAGAGGTAAGAATCATTTGCTGGCCACCCTCTAACAACGCATTAAAGGTGTGGAAAAACTCTTCCTGGGAACGCTCTTTACCAGCAAAAAATTGAATATCATCAATAAGTAATGCATCAACGCTGCGATAAAAACGTTTGAAGTCGTTAATCGCATTTAACTGTAGTGCTTTCACCATATCTGCGACAAAACGCTCCGAGTGTAGATACACCACACGGGCATTTTCACGGCGGCCAGCCAGAGCGTTACCAACAGCGTGCATCAAGTGTGTTTTACCTAAACCAACGCCACCATATAAAAATAGCGGGTTATAGGCGCCACCAGGGTTTTCGGATACCTGACGAGATGCAGCGCGAGCCAGCTGGTTCGATTTACCCTCAACAAAAGTATCAAAGGTAAAATTAGGATTCAGCCCACTACCGTGTTTTAGGCTGCCTTCAACCTGTACTTGGCGCTCATTTACTCGCCTACTCGGTGACTCTTCTCGCAGTTGATCAATTTCTCGCTCATCAGCAAGGTCTCCCCTTGGCGGTGTATGAACCGCAGGCGATGCTTGCCTTGAAGGGGATGCTGAGACCGGGTTACCTAAATCTCTCGGCTGCGGAGCAGGTGCTGCGACACGGCGGCTACCTACTGTCAAGCTGACTTTGGGAGGCTTGGATGGCGCAAGTTCGCGCATCAGCTCACTGATACGCTTTGAGTACTTATCACTCACCCAGTCGCGCACAAAGCGATTCGGCGCCAACAAGCGCAGCTCATTGGTCTCTCCTTCTTCTGCCTGCAGCGGACGTATCCAGGTATTGAACTGCTGGGAATTCAGTTCGTCCTGCAGGTAGTCCAGGCACTGTTGCCAAAGCGCGAGTGACAC